>NZ_LR701633.1 GCF_902498805.1 Imperialibacter sp. EC-SDR9
CCTGCACAGGTAACTTCCCTCACCCTGGACAACCAGTCGGTGATGGAAAACCTGGAAGCAGGTGCGGTTGTGGGCAACCTAACTACCACAGGCGAGGACTTGTCTGGGTCGTACACCTACACCCTGGCATCAGGCACCGGCGATACTGACAATTCACAGTTCGGTATCTCGGGCAGTCAACTGGTGACCTCCTCAGTATTCGACTTTGAGACAGCAAATAGTTACAGCGTACGTATCAAAACCAATGACGGGAATGGCCATACGTTTGAAAAAGCGTTTACCATTTCGGTGGATGATGAGGCCGAATCAACTGATGCCAATATCCTTTCGTTTGTTCTGGCAGAACAAGCGGGAGATGCAGTAATTACCAACGCAGATCACACGGTAGCTATTGACGTAGTATTTGGTACTGACATCACAGCGCTGACTCCAGCAATCACTATTTCAGCAGAAGCGAGTATCAGTCCATTGACTGGCGCCGCTCAGGACTTCACAAACGCAGTGGTGTACACAGTAACTGCCGAAGAAGGCAATATGCAGGATTGGACGGTGACGGTGACTGTCGCTCCCAACACAGCAAGTAACATCCTGACCTTCGTGCTGGCTGAACAAACAGGCGACGCAACGATCAACGCAACAGATCATACGGTAGCCATTGGCGTTCCTTATGGCACCGACCTGACCGCCCTTACTCCAACCATTACGGTTTCCGAGCAGGCAACCATTGACCCAACAAATGAGGCCGCTGTCGACTTTTCTTCTGCTGTCGTTTACACCGTGACTGCTGGCGACGGTAGCACCCAGGAGTGGACTGTAACAGTAACTCCTGCTATGAATTCAGCCACCGATATCCTGACTTTCGTACTGGCCGAACAAATTGGTGATGCAGTGATCGACGCAGAAAATCATACCGTATCGGTGACTGTTGCCACTGGTACCGATGCCACAGTGCTTGCCCCCACCATTACTGTTTCGAATCAGGCGACAATTAGTCCGGCGAGTGGTGCAGCACAAGATTTTTCTGCTCCAGTCACCTACACGGTAACTGCCGGGAATGGTGCCACGGAGGAATGGGCAGTCACAGTAACAGTTGAGCCTGCGCCGTTGAGCAGTGCCAG
>NZ_LR701634.1 GCF_902498805.1 Imperialibacter sp. EC-SDR9
GCTGCTTTGGCGCTGTCGACTGATCCTGAAACAATCAGCAACCTTGAGCCTGATACTTACGATATCACTATCACCGACGAAACAACTGGTTGTGTATCCACAACATATCAGGTTACTGTCGGTCAGGATGGTACTGAGCCTACCATCAACCTGGTAAGTGTTACTGCCGACAACTTCTGCACTGGTGGAAACGGTACTATTCAGCTGGAAGTAACTGCGCCTGATCTCGACGAATCAAACTACACTTTCGACTGGTATCAGGGTGTAGGTGTGACTGATCCTTTCACGCTGGCTGAAGGCTCCCCAGGCAATGGCCCTATTGCAGGTGTAGCCGGAACAGGCAACGGTGGTGGCGATGAAATCACAGGACTTAGTGCTGGTTTCTATACCATAGTGGTCACTGCTTCAGGAACTGCTGCCGATGGCGTCGGCTGCTCAGACCAAATCGTGGTAGAAGTGCTCGATGATCCTTATGAGCTTACTATTTCCAATACTGCAGTAACTGACGTAGCTGATTGTACGCCGGACAACGGCATCATTGATGTCACTGAACTTACATATACTTCAGTAGAAGATGGAGCCACAACTATCACCGCAGCTGGCCTTAGTGATGCCAACCTTACCTACAACGTGTATGACAATGCTGCCCTGACCGTTAATGCAAATACATTAACTATTACTGGCGCTGCTCCTACTTTCACTTCTTTGGCTCCTGGAACTTACTATGTAACTGCCCAATTTACAGGCGGTGTCATCGCTCCCGGATGTGTGTCTCCTGCTGTGCAACTTGAAGTGTTGGATAATGGAACCGCTCCTACTGTAGCCATTGTACAAGATCAGGCTAACACCATTTGTGATCCTAATTTTGGCGCTCTTGAGGCAGACGGTCAGTTAACAGCAACTGTCACCGGAGACGCTGATGACAACTATACTTTCCAATGGTACAAAGGCCCAACTGGTAATGTTGGTGCGAGTACCGCTCTGGCAGATGCCATGGTTATCAATGGCTCTACAATGGATATTGATGAATCAGGAATTCGTACTTCGGTTCTTAGCTTTGTGGAGCAAGGCAACTATTGGGTTCAGGTCACTGAC
>NZ_LR701635.1 GCF_902498805.1 Imperialibacter sp. EC-SDR9
CTCTGAACTGTTACTTCCTGCGAGGCATAGTCCGTATTCCCATTAGAGGAGCTTGCCAATAGCTCTACTACATAGCTCCCAGATTCAGTGTAAGTCACACCTTCAGGTTCAAAGGCCGTGGAACTATTCACACTTACTTTTGTACACTGGTCTACAAAGTTCAGCTGGCTAACCTTCTTATTGGCCTTGCTCATACCCAGCATCTGCCAGTTGGTTCCCTCCTTGATCAAACGATGATTGAATAAGGAACTCATCGTATTACTAAAGGTGCCTAAGGACTCTATACTCTCTCCCCCAGGCACCAGCGTTGCACCAAACTGATAGCGGTAAACACCAGCAGAGCCACTTATCAACCCATAATACTTAAGCCCGTCTTTTACCAACTGAACATCGGTAGGTAATGAAACTGTGCCTAGTTCACTAAATACTGGAACACTTGACAACACAGCCCCAAAAGACATATGATACATCTTGCTGTTGTTATAGGAAGCAACCAAACCATACCAGTTGCCTGCACTCTGCCCAATACTTATCCCCAGCGGGCCAGACAAGCCCGCTCCTGTACCCAATGTCGAAACATCACCTATCACAGGGTTGTTGGTGATACTACCCCCAAAGTTGATTGCCTTTATATTGTTCCCATTGAAGTTAGTCACAAAAACCAACCACTTCGATCCATCCCATTTTACTGTCAAACCACGTGGACCATTTAAACCTAATGTGCCCAATGAAACAGCAGTTGGAGTACCGGTAACCGAACTGCCAAAACTTAAACGAACCAGCGTAGAAGTTCCAAAATTAGCTACCAGGCCGTACCAGTTAGCCCCCTCCTTTACTAAACGTATCTGAGCAGGCCCCGATAATACACCGCCAAGTGTTCCTATCTCGACTTGAGTCGGAATATTGACCAACGAATTACCAAACTCCAACCGGTATAGCTTAGAACTAGTACGGTCAAACAAAAATCCGTACCACATGCCCTGCTCTGTAACAACCTCAAAACCCTCAGGACTCGATAAACTACTGATATTAAGTGCTGTCGTCCCTACTCCAGCATGCTCCAAACCATTCTGACAAAAATCCCACTGATAAGACACTCCATTCAAACTCTCATTACTCAACTGTAAACTCTCTCCCAAACACAAACTCCC
>NZ_LR701592.1 GCF_902498805.1 Imperialibacter sp. EC-SDR9
ATACTAAACACACACCATATGAGACTTTGATAAGCCTCCTTGAGGCTTTGACCATTCTGTGCCCCGGGCCCCGAAAAATTCTTTTACCATTAGTCTCGTAATAATCAGTTTGAATGCGATTGCCCTGGTCTGCAACTGATCGCAAACTAGTTCTTGATGAGTCTTACAGTCTCCTGTCCGCTTACTTTGCTGAAACGTAAAATGTAGTTTCCTCTCTGGAGGTCAGAGATTTCCATTGTATTTTGCTCAACAAGGTTTTGAGTTTCGATCAAACGAACCAGCGTTCCTGCTGAAGAGTAGATAGCTACAGAAGAGATATTCTCATCGGATCTCCATGACACATAGTCGCTGGCAGGGTTTGGATACACGGTAATTGGTTCGACGATTGAAAAGCTCACCGACACAGGAGCGAAGTATTCAAACTGACCGTCGTAGTCTGTTTGCTTCAGGCGGTAGTAGCTGATTTTTGAAACCGGCTGATCGTCAACGGCTTTGTATTTCAGCTGCGAGATGGAGTTGCCAGCGCCAGGAAGATGGAGGATCGGTTGGTAGTTGATTCCGTCTATAGATCTTTCGATGGTAAAGAAGTCGTTGTTTTCTTCTTCCCCAGTGACCCACTCTATCACAACCGAGCTATTGACGATTTTTGCAGTGAAACTCAGCAGCTTGATGGGCAGCACTGCGCCGCCCGTGGCCATATTGTAGGGGTTGAAGGCGGGGATAGCAGGAGAGTTGAAGGTGCCTCCAGGGCCGGTGATTGTGCCGGAGTTTGTGAAAGTATCCCACTCCAAAGTACCATCACCTACTATCGTACCATTGTTTTGAATATTGCCGGAGCCCAGACCTCCGTAAACGGTAAGTGTGTTTCCTACAGTGGTGGTACCGCCAACTTCCAAAATGCCGTCTTCTATAGTCGCTCTACCTATGGAAAAATTACCTCCTACCGATCCGCCATCAGCGAGTATGATGTTACCGTTGTTGGTCATGGTAACGTTTTGATCAACAGTGAGGGGGCCGTTGAAATCGAGTAGCGTGTTGCTATTGTTCGTTGTTATTGAACCTCCAATATGTGCACTGCTTCCTACCGACAAATCGCCACCGTTGTCGATTGTTAAATTTCCTGTTGTGGTTAATGCCTGTCCAAAGTCAAATTGCGTATTGGAATTATTAGAACTCAATGCACCATTTATAGTGGCGTCACCCGTCACAGCGAAGTCTCCTCCGTTATTAATTTGCACATAGGATCCTGTAGTAAGGTTGCCTCCAAAGTCGAAGGTGGTATTTGAATTGTCCGAAGCAATGTGGCCGCCAATGTTGGCATTACCATCTACAGCGAAATCACCGCCATTGCTAATGTCGACACTACCAGAGGCAGTAAGGTTATTCTGAAATTCAATTGTCGTATTTGAGTTGTTGGACGATATGCCCCCACCAATGGAGGCTACACCAACCACAGTGAGATCAGTTCCGTTTGATAAAGAAATGCCTCCGCCTGTTGTAGTGACGGAGCCGTTCAGGCTGATTGATCCGTTGCCGTCTCCAGAAATTCCTCCGGCAGTGGTAGTTGTGCTACCCGTTACAACAAGTGAACCATTGCTGTTAACGGTAATAGAAGTACCAGAAAGGTTGCCGTTAACAGTCATAACCCCACCTCCCTTGGTGATGGCCCCACTCACGGTAAGGTTGCTTCCGAACAAGGCATTGTCTCCGCCGGTAGCTGAGAAAGTCCCTGTTACGTTTGCCGCGCCGGTGACAGACAGCCCAACACCGTTGGTTAAGCTCACAGATCCTGAAGTTAAAGTGCCGCCGAATGAAAAGTCGGAATTAGTATTGTCGCCATTGATCGTTCCGGTCACCGACGTATTGCCAGTTACACTCAGGTCGCCCCCGTTTGAGACGCTGATATTGCCACCAACTGATAAGGTATTTTGAAATACGAAGGCTGTGTTTGAGTTGTTGGATGAAAGATTGCCGGAGATCGAAGCTGCGCCGGCTACGGTCATGTCACTCCCGTTGTTAAGTGTTGCAGCCCCAGTCACTGTCAGCGAACTTTGAAAAGAAAGTTGTGTGTTTGAATTGTCGGTACTCAAAGCTCCGTTAATGGTTGCCATACCACTTACCGTCAGGTCGGCTCCTCCATTGACCGACATAGATCCTGCCGTGATCGCACCGTTGACGTTAATCGTCGGGTTGCTGTTCGTACTGAAGGCACCATTCATTTTGAATAGGTTACCGTTTGTATTAATTGTTACAGTACCGCCGGAGCCGTTTTGGAAATTGAGCTGAGCAACCGTGAAGCTGGCAAACAGGTTAATGGTGACGCCACTCCCCGGCAAACTGATAGTTGCGTTGCCGCCATTAATGGTATGGTTGATGTTGATAATGTCTCCTGCCGCCAGGCTTGATGGCTGACTCGGCGACCAACCAGCGCTACTCCACGAGCCAGATGAGGTGGTGTTGTAGGTAATAGCCCAGGCTTTTTGCGTCAGGATGCTAAGGCTTACAAGCAGAAGAAGTCTAAGTTTCATTTCTTAAATAGCTGAATGAACATTACGAAAGTAATGTAAGTAGCTCTAATTCCTTTTATCAGGTTAAGTGGCTTTCGATGAATGATGTATTTTATTCGTTAAAGCTATTTAAATGAGGAGTGAGTACATTTTATTCTTTCCGGCAGCAAAGATAATGATGTAACTTTTTTATCAAAATGTTATTTTTTTGATAAAAAAGTTAATTTTTGACGTGGGGCAAACACTCTTTCAGAAAGGTGAAGAGCTGCTTATTTCCAGTCCCAGGCAACGATGTCCCAGGTGTCAGTAGCATCGGTAAAGGTGTGT
Organism: Imperialibacter sp. EC-SDR9; assembly: GCF_902498805.1. Taxonomy (GTDB): domain Bacteria; phylum Bacteroidota; class Bacteroidia; order Cytophagales; family Cyclobacteriaceae; genus Imperialibacter. The sequence continues at coordinate 2,835 of NZ_LR701592.1, forward strand.
ATGGTTTGAAACCCAACCCGCTGGTGGGCTCGTAATGAGCGAGGGTTGCGGGAGGCGATTTCCGTAACGCACAAATCGAACTGATTCGCATACAACGCTTTGTGCTTCTGGTACATGCCATCAAAAATGCCCATGCCACGATACCCTTCGGCGACACAGATCTGACCCATTGCATAGTATTGATACGATGGCATGGGTCGGTCCCGGTAAGTGAGGGTTTCCAGGGTAACAAACATGGGTTTTAGCACTGGAATGAGGTCTTGAAAGGATTGGAGCATGACAAGTGCGTATCCTACCACTTTTTCACCATCTTTTGCGATGATTTGTGGCGCAGAATCATTCATCGACCGAAGCAGGTCGAGGTGGTGCCGCACGGTGACGAAGCCTTCTTTGGCGAGTTGCTCCGGTGTTATATTATGGGGTTGATTTACCTCCTGCAAGTCTAAAATTTGCTGAAGATCACCGTTTGACTCCGGGGTTGAAAAAACTATGCTGTTCATAAAACCAATTCCATTTGTATGTTGGCCCTTTCATAAGGCGATGGAGGTCCGGTCACCTTTTGAAAACCCAATTTATGATAAAGATTGATAGCAGGCACGAGTCGGGTATTGCTCTCAAGAAATATTCGTTTCGCACCTAACGCTTTGGCTTTGTCGATGCAAGCGAGCCCTAGCAACCAACCAATACTTTTCCCCTGAGCTTTGGGGCTCACTCCCATTTTGGCCAGCTCAAATGTTTCATCATCCATCTTAGCCAGGGCACAGGTGCCAACAATCTTGCCCCCATACTCAGCGAAAAAGATGTGCCCTCCCTTGTCAATGATGTAGGATTTTGGGTCGTCGAGATAAAGTAAATCCGTCTTCTCCACTTTGAAATAAGCTTCGATCCATTCGACGTTCAATTGCTTGAAGTCTTTTTGGTACTGATCGGTGTAATCAATAATTTTCACCTTTTGCACCTCTCTTTCCTTTCTTTTGGCCATTACCCTGTCGAAAAGGCTTCTTTGCTCCAGCAAAAACTCCATTTCTTCAATCGACTTCCACATGTCGTATTGCATTTCGGCAAGAAGCTCTTCCGAAGCACTTTTGACATCGATCATTTGATGCTCCAGCTTTTCACTCACTTCTTTGCCTCTTGCTGAAAGCTCGACTACGCTTTTTCGTCCGTCTGTTTGGTCTTTTACTTCAGTGATCAGCCCTTTCTTTTTCATTTTCTGGATGATCTGGCTCACCGAGGCATGGCTTTGCCCAATGCTTTGTGCAATTTCCATTACGCCAAGGCCTTCGGTTTTCGCAAGGGTGTAGAATACAGGGAACCACCTGGGCTCCAGGTCAACCTGATAAACATCGTATACCTTGGCGGCGTTTTCAGTAAGTGTGTCACTGAGTTTTCGTAGTCTGCTGCCCACGGCCATTTTGCCAGCCATTTGATAAAAATCCATAAATGATTTTAATTACGTAAGCACTTACGTAAATATATAAAAGTAACCCTGACTGTGTCAATAGCCAGGGTTAAAATATTTCATCATTCGGCAAGTTTCATTTTGACTTCTTTATGGTGAGATTGGCGAAATCACCATTGGTGGCGTAACCCACCCATATTCCCACGCTGCCCGTGGTTCTGTCGTTGAGTTTGGTCACTTTTAAACAGGGCTCGTTTGCGTCGTCCACGAAAACAGTGACTTCTTTGCCCTTCACTTCTATGCGGGCATGAAACCAGCCGTTCGGATCAGGTGGGGAGGGGATTTCATTTTCGTATTTTCCGGTATACTTCTCCCTCAGCTCGCTCCAGTCCCACCGGGGTGGACTTACATACTGTACCGAGTGACTGCGACGAATTTGTTCCCCAGATTTGAAATTGAAAGGACGGAAATAAACAATATCTGCGGCAGTCTCCTTGCCGTCTTCAGGCACAGCGTGAAAAGCAATGCCAACAAAGTTCTTGCCTTGCACGTCTTTTCCTTTGATGTCAACTTCAATCGTGCCTTCGCTGAATTCCAGGCCTTTGATTAGGGCATAGCCACCAGCGTCGCTTTTGTCGGAAAAGGAAACCGCATTTTTTCCACCGTCATTGAGTGGTGTCACTTTGCGGTCGATGACCGTGAGGCTCTCACTCTTTAGCAGTTGCTGTAGATCGTAGGATTGCCCCACGGCTAATTGGCTAAAAAACAAAGCGATACATAGCAATGTCAATTGATTCAATCTTTTCATTTGTTTTGAGTTTTGTTTGACTATCGTAACAAGATCGCTGTAGTTCATTATACAGATGTTCCAACGGGTGTTCAAGTTTGTTCAAGATCATTCACGCAAGGTCTGCATACCTTTAGTCGACTTTTTCGTATAAAATTGTATCTTCAATTAGAATGGAATATTTGATAGCTCACTGCAGGAAATTAATTGAGTCACGGCTTGGCTGGGGCAACTCCAGCTTGTGGACCAGTGAAGACTTTGAAATACTCAGCGAAAAGATATTTGAAAAGACACAGGTAAGGTTGAGCGTGACTACGCTAAAGCGTATTTGGGGCAAGGTTAAATATGAAAGTTCGCCTAACGTGGCCACGCTAAATGCTTTAGCTCAGTTCGTTGGATATGACAATTGGAGGCAGTTTCGCCAAAAAGGAGGTATTCCAGTGACACCACCAGAGGTCACCGCCAATGAGGGTTCTTTTAATTCTGACAGGGTTATTGCCCCGAAAAAAAGCAAAAAGAAAAACGGCTTGCTGCTGATTGCACCGGTAGGTGTGATTGCGTTGGTTATCGCCTCATTTTTTATGATGGGCAAGGAAGAAAAGAAGCCTGAAACACCGGAGAAGAAAGAGCTTCCCAAGCCCTTGTTCGAAAGCAAGAAAACTTCCGACGACCTGCCCAACTCCGTCATTTTTCATTATGACGTCGCTCAGTATGAATCAGATAATGTCTACATCCAGCAAAATTGGGACCCTGAGCGGAGAGAGAAGGTAGATGAAAAAGGCAATTACCACACCTCTATCTACTACTACCCGGGCTATTTTGGTGCCCGGCTTATTGTCGACGGCGAAGTGAAAGCGATAGACAATGTATTCATCAAATCACTTGGCTGGAAGGCCATGGTCGATAAGTCGCCGGTACCGGTGTATCTGCACCCTGACGAAATAAAAGGAAAAGGATGGATGGGTATTTCATCAAAGGTATTTCGGGAAAAATCGGGTGCCGCCGTTTTTAATGAGACATGGGCCACGTTTCATAATGTGAGAGAATTTGAGGGGATGAACGGAACGGACTTCGTCTTTGAAGCAAATCTGAGAAATACTTCCACTGTCGAGGAGTCTGTTTGCCGCAATGTGATCGTTTATTTGCTGGCCACCGAAAGCGCTGTGATTATTCCTTTGTCCGACAAGGGCTGTGTGTCCAATCTGGGGCTGCTAACCGGGAACAGGTGGATCGACGGGAAGACAGAAGACTTGAGTGCTTTTGGGTGCGATTTTTCGCAATCGCAGACATTAAACGTATCAAGAACGGGAGATAAATTTGAAGTTTTGCTCAACGGCACATCCGTGCTAACCGAGAATCAGTCTGGCTCGATAGGCGATATCATAGGCATACGATTTGCCTTTGAGGGAGCCGGGCAGGTCACAGAGGTGAGGCTGGGCAACGCTAACGGCACTGTGTACGAGGAGAAGTTCTAATACGCACTTATCTGAGCAAATGCACCCATCCGTTGCAGGTGGTGAAATCGGGTAGCACCACATCATAGTAGTAGATGCCCGTTGGCAGGTTATCGCCGTCCCACTGGTTGGTGTATTCATTGTTTTGGTAAACCACCTTACCCGTCCGGTCTACTATTGTAACTGGCATCGGTTGTATGTACTGAATTTCAAACCTGTCGTTCACACCGTCTCCATTGGGAGAGAAGGCGTTGGGCACCATGAGCTCACCTACTTTGATCACCTCAGCCACTTCCTCCACACAAAGCTCATTGGGCGCAATAAGCCTGGTGGTAAAAGTTCCTTCCGTTGCATACTGATGGACGCCAATCAGGTCGGAGGATTGTGAACCGTCGCCAAAATCCCAGTAGGCTAAGTCTGTGCCTTGTACGCTGCCTGTAAAGTTGTATTCCGATACGCCGGAGCAGTTGTAGATGGCCTCGATTTCTGAACTGATTGTGATTTCTTCAAGCACATTGACGGTAAGAGAGTCAATGAAAGTGCATTTGTTTTGGTCGTTGTAAATCTCCACAAAATAGGTGGTGGTGGCATTGGGGCTGGCTGTCGGGCTGCCGATGTCAGTGGAGCTCAAACCTCTCGTGCCTGGCGTCCAATAGTAGGAAGTACCTCCAGTGGCTTCCAATTGAATCGATTCGCCATAGCAAATGGTGGCGGAGGGGCTTAAGGTGTATGTGCCCTGTGTGAGCACCAGCTGTCTTGTTGTCACATCAAGGTTTTTGCAGGTGTTTGGGTTGGTAACTGTAAGGGTGATCGTGTATTCGCCTGCGGACTGATAAGTGTGTCGCACGGTGTCGCTATTGGTTGATGTGGCACCGTCTCCCAAATCCCAGAAATAAGTTTCTCCTCCCACACTTTCGTTGATAAACAAAAACTCAAATGGAGCACACCCTTCTTTGATGTCCGGGTTTTGCAGGTCAGGAGTGTTGGTTACAAAGCTTGCCGAAAGGGTAGAAAGGTCGAATTTGAAAACGCCAAGGTTGCAGTTGTCGCTGTTGTTGGTTTCCGACCAGGCGCCTTCCGTAGTTGGGAAGATGCCATGTGCGGCGCTATTTGGCAATTTGCAACTGGCACAAACCGCATGATGAACCACTCCACGTTTATCGAAGCGGCTGGTACCTCCGTCTACGTGATCTCTGCCGGGGTTTCCACCAAAGTAGGTGGCGTACAAAACATCGGCTGCATCCGGTTCAAAAACAATCAGGTAAAAATCGCCCCCGTCTGTGGTAGATTGAAATGCATCTGGTGTGAGCGGCATGCCGAAAGTATTTCCCTGATTGTAGCTACTGCTTTGATTGATGGAGCTACCACCCCAGCCACTGATATAGATATTGTTACAATCGCTAACCAAAAATGCGGTGGGAGAAATATTACTGGGCAGGGTGCCGGAGCCAAAAACGGTCGACCACTGAGTAGTGCGCAGGTCTGGGTTAAATTTCTGCAAAAATTGGCCGCTTCCAGGGTTGATGTACCGGTCACCTTTGATATAGTAGTTTCCCTTGGTTTGTCCCAGCACGTAGACATCGCCACTGCCGTCAAGTTCCACAAAATAAGCCTGATCCGATTTGTCAGTTCCAAGAAAAGTGGCAGCGTCAACTTTGCTGGTGCTTTCGTTAAAGTGAAGAAGAATGCCCTCAGCGCCGCCCGAGTTTGCTCTTTTCCATCCATTTACCTCAAAGGGAAGTGCCTGACTCATTGTACCCCCGGCTACAAAGACACCTCCTTTTCCGTCTGGTTTTACACTGAACAGCACGTCGGTTGTGTCCCCGCCAATGAAGGTGCCCCACTTCATTGCCGACAGTTGCGCATCCATTTTAACCAATAGGCCGTCTTCATAGCCACTATGAGACATTATTTGATTGGTCATCGGAAAGTCGGGTGAAGAAGAATTTGATGCTATGTAAATATTGTCGTTCTCGTCGAGATTTACCTCTCCTCTGAACTGGTCGCCGTAGTTGAGTGTCAAGGCACCTCTGACTGCAATTATGCCATCGTTTTCACTTCCCCCCAAAAATGAAGAGGCTATGAGTGCTGTTCCAGAGTCATTCAAAATGCTGACGAAAATGTCAACACCCTCTACATAGAGAGAATCTTCATACCCCAACGGTTCAATCAGCTTTCCTCCCCCAAATAGTTTTTGATAGGCATTTGAGGTCGTTGGGAAGTCAGGGGAGGAAGTCGTGCCCATCATTACCAGCTCATTTTTGCTATTAACTATCAGGCTAATGGGCGTTTCTGCATATTCGCCCCCCAGGTATGTTGCAAAAAGTAAATCCGAACCAGTAGAATCGAATTTCATCAATACTACATCAAACTCTCCCTTGAAATCTTCCTGAAACGCCCCAACTGATGGAACGAAAATGCCTGTGCTCGCTCCAAAAATAATGCCTCCTGCATAGGTGTTGCCCTCTTTGTCGAAGGTGGCGGTGTTTCCCCAGTTGTCGGTTGACGAGCCTGAGTAGGTACTGAAAATAAGCAACGGGTCGATGATCAGTGTTTTGCCTTTGTCGTAGCCGTCAGGAAATTCAAAGGAGACCTGCCGACCATCTACGCTGAAACGAGCCGGCACCTCCACAGTATCTTCATTTATCAGCTGATAGGCAAACGGTTTCTGTTCCATCATTTGCCCAAACTCTGTTTCCACGATCAGGTTGTCATTCAGTAGGTACACGTCTCCGCAGCCTTTCCACTCCATCGCAATCTGACCGGGATTGCCTCCTGCCGATACGATCATGTCATATTTGAATGCCCCGCCGTAAGAAACCATTTTCAGGTCAATGCTCTCGTAGAGATCGCAGTATTGCACTTCGTTGAATTCCGACACCCTGCTGGCCCAATGATCCTCTGCTCCCAAAAAGAAATTATGGTAGTAGCTCTGTGCCTCCATGCTGGAGGTAGCCGGGTGTTTGTTGGCACCTACAAAGGTGGTGGAAATGGCCTGCGACAGACCAACTGCGGCCGACTCCTGAAGTGCTCCGCTGCTTTGACCGTCCAAATGACCATGGGAACTGTCAAAAGTGTTGCTTAAATAATAAACCCAGCCGGCGTCCTGAAGCAGCAGAAATCCGTGCGGAACCTTTTTTCTGAACTTCACGCTGTTGTCCCATTGCCCCTTGTTTTCAATAAAGCCGTTGAACGGGTTTTTCTCTGCTAAAAGGACGAGAGGGTAGCTTACAAAAATCAGACAAACAAAGAGCCACCGTTTCATTGGCGATGTGTGTAGGGTTAGTCGATTGAAAATATACAGGAAGAAGTTGAGTGAACAAAGGTGATTGCCATGTTCATGTATGCAAACAACTTGTATGCTGGCTTCCCTATTCTTTTTTATTAGTGGCTAGGTCGGATGTTTGCAAATAAAAAAGGTCTTCCCAGCAGGAAGACCTTTCAACTCACCTTCTTAGAATTTTCATCAGTTAACCACCAATCGGTAGTGAGGTGTTTGGTCGGGCCTGACCATTTTTGCCTCCTGAGCAAAGGCCGCAAACCCTGCAAGCATGCCCAGGATAGTCAATAAAAATGCCGTTGGCTTCTTCACTGTTGTTTTAGTTTGCGGAGCGATGGATTAAAGAGCTACCTCTGCCAATTCTGGTGCCAGAGGAAAATCGACAGGCACCTGTGTGGCACCGTGGATGAAATTGGAAATGATTTTATCTCCAATGACCATAATGATATCCACCAGGTTAGCCGAAGAATACCCGGCTGAAAACAGGTTCTCTACTGACTCTCTTCCAGGCTTGCTGCGGTTGACAGTGGCGTCTTTCACAAATTTGGCCAGGGCATCCAGCTTTTTGTCGAACGAGGCCTGGCCTGTTCTGATCTCAAGAATCTGCTCGTCACTGAAGCCATTCATTCTTCCGAGCACAGTGTGCGCCGACAAACAATACTGACATTCGTTCACCTGACTCACCACCAGATTGATTACTTCCCGTTCTTTGGCCTTCAAGGTGCTTTTCCGGTTCTGCAGGGCCATGTAGTCGCCAAGTGCAGTTTCATTGTGAGCAAATGAAGCGTAAAGGTTGGGGACGAATCCCAGGCCCGCTTCCAATTTCTCAAAAATAGCTTTGTTGCCTTCGCTTACTTCGTCTTTCGTGGGTACTTTAAATGTTGACATTGTTGTACTGTTTTGTGATTTAAAAATTGAATACCGTTTGCAGTACAATTTTACGCTGCCGGCCTGCCAGGGTGAGAGTCAGCTTTTCCCTACTAATTGTTCATTTTTCCCAATAGTGATGTTTTTGGCCTCATGTTTGAATCGCTGCGGCGCCATTGAGGTGATTTTTTTGAAAAGTTTGTGAAATGAGGACACCTCGTCGAAGCCTAGTTCGTGCGCAATTTCCTTGGCAGTTTTGTCGGTGTAGAGTAGCTGCCTTTTTGCTTCAAGCACAATGCGTTCGTGGATAATGCTCAGGGGCGACTTCTGGTTGAATTTGGCAAACAGGTTAGAAAGGGTTTTTGGTGACTTGAAAAGCATGTCAGCATAGTCGGCTACCTGTTTTTTTGTTTTAAAATGCGTTTCCACCAGCACATTGAACTTTCTGACAATCTCAATCTGGTTATTATCCAGCTCTTTGGTGATGAGCTGCGTCTTGGCCAGCCTTGTGATTTTGATGATCAGCCGCTTAAGCAGCATTTGCAGCATCTCGCCCTGGATATTGTCCCGGGTAGTGAACTCGTCAACAAATATACGATAAAGCATCTCAAATTTATCGATCTCATCGTCCCTCAGTGTTATGATGGGAATGCTCTGTGTGCCAAAGAAGATGATGCCGTTGCACGAAACTTCCTGGTCGTGGGTGTTAATGCAGTAAAACTCCCGATTGAATGAAAAAGCAGCGATGGGAGAGGTGCCCTTCTCAAAAGCAACTTTTTGCAAGTACGTGCTTGTTGTTAGTTGGTTGGGTTGCAGCACAATGGGTGTATTGTCCACAAAAACTGTGGAGGCCTGGTTGCTTTGGTTCCAAAGTATGTGGATGAGTCCCTGCTCCTTCGTTAGCTGATCTCTTTCTCTGGCATAGTCGGTGCTGAGCCCAAAGTAAGCATTGAGCTCTGACCCGTTAAATGTGTAAATCATGGCGATGTAAGTATTTCGATGTAACAGTTTGGCAGGCCGGCATAGTTTTTTTCAGAGCCCTAACCACGCCTATATGTCTTCCTCCTTACAAACCGGAGTAACCCGCCTTTTAATATTTATCAGGGAAAGATTGCAGGATCGTTGTGATTACCTTACTTTAGTTGGTGCACTAATTAATTTGATTTGAAAGAGCCTTACAATCAATATTCTTTGTTGCTCGACCGCACTGCCCGCAAGGTGAAATGGTACGCCCAGCAGCAGTTCAAAGAGCTGGGCTTTGACATGACGGTGGATCAGTGGTTGGTAATGAAACTGACAGATGAAAATGAGGCACTCAGTCAAAGGGAGTTGGCTGCTTTGATGTACAAGGATATGCCGACAGTCACCCGTATTGTGGACATTCTATGCACTAAAGGGTTGGTGGAAAGGGCGGAAAGTCCGGCGGACAGGAGGGTGTCGATTCTTACGCTTACAGAAGAAGGGCGTGAGAAGGTAACCAGTAGTCGAAAGCAAGTGCGCTCAATCCGGCTGAAAGCCTGGGAGGGGCTGAATGAAAAGGATTTCGATGAATTCAACAGGATACTCAATAAGATTTACGAGAATTTGACTTAAAGCAGGAAGGTTGTCATAACCAGAAAGCAGATAATTCGTTATATATATTTGTTGCACTAAATATTACCACACTAAATAATATGATTAAGACTGATATTTGCATCATTGGAGCGGGTCCGGTTGGGCTTTTTGCCGTGTTTGAGGCTGGGCTGTTAAAGCTCAAATGCCATTTGATAGATGCCCTGCCTCAGGTGGGAGGACAGCTTTCTGAAATATATCCTAAGAAGCCCATTTATGATATTCCGGGTTTTCCAACCGTGAATGCGCAGGAGCTGGTGGACAACCTGATGAAGCAAATAGCGCCTTTCAAGCCAACTTTCACATTGGGAGAGCGGGTGGACGGGCTGACGAAACAGGAAGACGGCAGCTTTCTTCTCACCACTTCTGATGGTACCGAGGTGCATGCTGGTGTGGTAGTAATAGCTGCCGGATTGGGAAGCTTTGAGCCCCGCAAGCCGGTTATTGAGAACCTGGAGAAGTTCGAAGGCAAAGGGGTGGATTATATGGTCAAAGACCCCGAAAAGTACAGGGATAAGAAGATCGTGATTGCGGGTGGGGGCGACTCCGCACTGGACTGGACGATTTTTCTTTCTGAAGTGGCTAAAGAGGTGACGCTGGTGCACCGCAACCAAACTTTCAGAGGAGCGCTCGATTCAGCCGATAAAGTGTTTGAGCTGGCACAGGAGAATAAAATAAGGCTGCTTCTTAATTCTAATCTGCATAGCCTCGATGGAGACGGAGTGCTGAAGGCGGTGCATATCACAGACCAGGCCAGCACAGTCAATACTTTCGAGGCCGACTACCTTATTCCTTTGTTTGGTCTCAGCCCCAAACTAGGGCCTATTGCCGATTGGAACCTGGGTATCGACAAAAGTGCCATTGTGGTCAACACGGAGGACTACAGCACCAATGTACCGGGCATTTATGCCATTGGCGACATCAATACGTATGCGGGTAAGCTGAAGCTTATTCTGTGCGGTTTCCATGAGGCTGCACTGATGGCGCAGAGTGCTTTCAAATACATTTATCCGGATCAGAAGCTCAGCTTCAAATACACCACTGTGAATGGCATAACTCCTTTGTGAAATGGAATTAATCAAATTTAAAGTAGAAGACCGGGCAGGCGAGGTGCAGGAAATTGAAGTGCCCGGCGACATGGGCCTCAACCTGATGGAAGTGCTGAAAGCGTCGGAGTTTCCGGTGCTCGGCACGTGTGGGGGAATGGCGTTGTGCGCCAGCTGCCATGTGTCGGTAGAGGAAGGCCTCGATCAGCTGGACGAGCAAAGAGACGCCGAACTCGACATGCTGGATACCCTGCCCAATGCCCTGCCCAACAGCCGCCTTGCCTGCCAGCTTCCCATTAACGAGAAGCTGGGAGGAGCATACGTGAAACTACAGGAGGTGATGGAATAGCTCCCCTAGTTCTTGGTCACCTTTGCATTGTAAATTTTTGCAAGAGAGAAGAACTGGATCTGATACATGCCGTCGGGTAGGTTAGAAAGATTCAGTTCAGGGGTATCTCCGTCTTTCAGAGCAATAGTGAACATTAGTTTGCCCGAATTGTCGAATACCTTAATGGAAATAACTTTTTCCGGACACTGCCACCTGATCACTTCTGAAGTAGGATTGGGGAAAACTTCAATTGTTTTCACCGCATTGATCGAGGCAGCCACTGGCCCGAAGTATTCGAACTTTCCGTCGTAGTCAGTTTGCTTCAGTCGGTAATAGTTGATGCCCTTCAGCGGATTGGTGTCTTCTGCCTCGTAGGTAAGCACCCTGTCTGAGGTACCTGCTCCGGCTTGTTCTTCCAGTATCTCATAAGAAATGCCGTCGCCTGATCGCTCAAGGGTAAATCGGTCATTGTTTTTTTCCTGGGCAGTGACCCACAGGAGGTCTATCTTGCTTTTTGCCGGAGTGGCAGTAAAACGCAGTAGTTTGATTGGTAGCGGATTAAGGCCTTGTTGAATAGCACCGAAAGTGAACGGACTGAAAGTGGAAAGGGACTGGGAGGTCACCGAACCTGCGCCAGCCGGACCGCAGGAGCCTGTGGTGCCAATAGACACAGCGTTTTCCCATTCGGAGGAGGCGTTGCCCTTGGCTACCACCAAATCTCCGCAGTTTTTGATCTCACTTACATCAGAGTTTTCCCAATATAACGTGACACTCGCACTTCCAGAGGCGCTTACACGGTCCAGCTGCCAGTACTCAAGAGAGCTAACGTGGTGCATGTTTTGAGGAATAGCCTGAGAAACATCGTAGGCACCGTACCCGCTGTTAAAGTACTCTGCCTGAAATGTTAAAGAGGCAGACAAGCCACTGATTCCAATTCTTGCCCATACGCTGCCTTTGCCAACCGGAAACACAAAATCAGCTGACCCTGTTTTTCTCATAGGCCCCTCAACAAAGCTGTCCTCCGACCCGGCATCGGACGATGCGGAGGCGCTCAGGAGCAGGTAGTTGCTTGTGGTGCTGATGATTTTTCCCGCTGTAAGGAGAAGCTGCGTCGTTACAGTGGTGGGTTGATTAAGGCGCACACCGGTTAAACTGGTATTCTCCATTTCAATCCTTCTGAAAGAAGTGGGCATTGAGCCTCCGATTGATTGTTCGACATCGCCTGTAAAATAGGCCCTTCCTGCGCCGGAGCTTGTATAGGTTCCACCATTTCTTATCCAGCCACCCGCTTCTGTGATTTCAATTACGTTGCCACCATCGGCAATGGTGCCGCCCGACAAAGTAAAGCTGCCGACCAAAAGTTCTGACGAAAGCGTAGTGGAAACAGAGCTTGCGGCATTGAAAGTGAACGAATTACCTACAGACAAACCCCCGTTTGGATTAGCGAAGGTAGAGGTTCCGCCGAAGGAGACGTTCATGTCGTTCGCAATGCTGGCGGAAGTGCCGAAGGTATAGTTGGCTGCTCCGCCGCCATTGAGGGTCAGGTTATAGTAATCGACCCCACGGATAGTGTAGGCTGTGGAGGCACCCGGAGATTGTTTCAGCACAACAGTGCCGCCGGCCAGCGAGTAGGTGCCGGAAAGGGCTGGATAGGTACCAGTAGCGGTATTGCCGAGCTGGAGTTGTGAGGTGCCCGTCATTGACAAGTTTGCCGTGCCTGTCAGGCCGTTGGTTGCAGCGTCGAGGATGGCCGCCCCTTGAATAGTTAGCTGGTTGGAAACCACCGTGGCTCCCGACAAGGTTTTTGTACCGGCGTTTGAAACTGTGAGGTTGTAATACCCGCTTGCTGGCGCCTTAATTGCCTGGCTTCCACTTCCACTGTACGTAACCAGGTTGTTGGCATTGGCATTCAATACGCCTGTTGCCAGAAAACCTGCCCCCTGGATATTCAACGTAGACGAAGCAGCATTTGTCCATATGGAGGTGGTGGCATTGAGTCCGGTTGCCGTTCCAAGCAGGGTGATGGTTCCATTATTGACAAAGGTAGTGCCTGCCGAAATGGTCAGCCCCGGCACAATAGTAATATTGGCAAGTGCCGTTGTGCTTTTGTTACCGGTGATAGTTACCGTGCCACTGCCATTGATCGTTGCATTGCCGGAAATGGTTTTGGAAGCGCCATTGAGCGTGAGTGTGGAAGCGCCAACATCCAGTGTGCCATTCAAAGTAGCATTGCCCGACACTGTGAGTGGAGCCGAAAGAGTTAAAGAATTGGCTGGATTGAGCACGAAGTCTCCGTTGATGGTAGTGGCGGCGCCGCTGCTTGAAAGGGTAGTGCCTGTGAGGTTAAGGTTTCTCCCAATAGACCAGCTGCCAGCTGTTGGTGCCACCTTGCCGGTTCCTTCAACAGTAACATCAAAGTTAACAATGAGCGTATTTGTGCCTACCAGATTCCCTCCTGACCTTACGATGATGTAGTCAGCGGTTGAAGCGGCGGCGATGGTCACAGTGTGGCCGTTGTTGATCACTGCGTCGGACGATGAAGGCGGGACGCAATCGCAGCTTGAGCCTCCATCTGATAAAGCCCAGGTGCCATTTCCTGCGGAGGCGTCATTCCAGTTGCCCGTTTTTCTTGAATAGTAGGTGCTTTTCATCGGCGTAGTGGCCTTGTTGGTAGTGCCCAATACGAAGTCATTGTTCAATTGGGTCACATTCAGCAAGGTTCTTTTGCCGGTTGGTGAAGAGGTGCTTCCTGTTGTTGCGGCACTTACCCCTACGCCCTGAGGAGACCCCGTCAGCGTTTCAAGCTTCAGATCAGAGGTGGCTCCTGCGCTCGACAAAGAGGTAAAGGTGACATTCAGGTTGTAGGCACCACCGGCCAGTGTTTGCGTGACAAGAGTGGTTCTCATAGCGGTTATCCGCTGAATGGTGGCACCCTCATTGTCGATATAACTCACATCGGTGGTTGTGGTTCCGTCGGTATGTGTGGCTGTTACATAGCCAGCCGTGGTTGGCGACACAGTGGTGTTTATTTCAACAGGGCGGTATTCGAGCCCTGTGCCAATAGGAAACAGGCCGTAGAAGGATCCCGATGAGCTTGTTATAGCAGAGGCTGGGAAAAAGCGTTTCCATGCTCCTCCGTAAACTTTGCCAGCGGTTCTGGTGAGTGATGCACCTGCACCGGAACCGAGAGTCAGTGTTCTCGTATTCAGGTTGATGTCGCCTGTGGTCATAGTCAGCCCGTTGGTGATTGTCAGGTCTGTGCCAGACTCCAGAACCAGGGTGTTCGGCTTGTTGACAGTTAGTGCGTAGAAGCTTTCCCCACCAGCTTTGGTGATAGTCTGGTCGGCAACACCACCAAAGGTCACCGAAAAGTTGCCCGACAGCGTGGCTCCGCTGTTCACCCAGTTTCCGTTGACCCAAATATTACCTGCCAACGTTTTGGTACCGGTTCCACTTAGGTTGACGTGATAATACTGTGCGGGTGCTGCCGCAAGGCTTCTTATGGTCTGACTACCTGCACCATTGAAGGTGATTGTTCCGCCCGTGATATTGTAGGTGCCGGTGAGTTCGGGCAGCGTTGTGCTAAGTTTAGCCATTCTCAACTCACCGCCAGACATGGTGAAGTTCGCAGCGCCGGTTTGTCCGAGTGTATTGGTGCCGGTAACGAAAACTCCTGATGTGATTTGTAAAGTTGCTGCCGCAGTGAGTGTAATGTTGCCGTTGGCAGTTACGGTGCCCCACGAAAATGTATTATTAATCGTTAATGCATAAAAGTTCTCCCCAGCTCCGGGTGTATAAATCGTTTGATTCGCCGTAGATGAGTTGAAAATGACCGTAGAGGAGCTTTTTGTAAATGTGCCGCCATTATCGTTGTCCCAGTCTCCCTGAAGACTGATGATCTTGCTTCCATTGGCATCGAGCGTCGACCCACTGGCTATAGTAAGCAAACCTGCAATATTGATATTGGTGGGGTTGAGTCGCTTAGTAGCCGCACCCTGAATGATCAGGTTGTGGTAGCTGCCCTGGCCATCCATTGTATAAGGCCCGCCGGAAGTTGCACCAAAAACTACTGTGTTGCCAGTGCCGGTCGCCGTGAGTCTCACCGTCGTTGGAAAGTTGGCAGGTGTGTTGTAATAGAGAAATGAGGTGGAAGTTGCATTGTTAAAAACACCATTCGTCGTCGCATTTCCCAACAGCGTCGACGTTCCTGTCATGCGGATGGTACCATTGTTGGTCAGTGTCCTCTTGGCAAGATCTAACCTGGAACTATTGCTGAAGGTAATATCAGTTCCCGCCACCACCGTGGCATTGTTTCTTAGCCTAAGGCCAGAGCTGGCACTGGTAACGGCAACTGTGCCAGTACCACTCAAAGTATTGCCAGCGGTACCAGCAAATCTTACCTGTCCATTGGAGCCACCGTTGATAGTGCCATTCAAAACCAGGTTTCGGCACTGCACATGCCTGTTCGTCCCCATAGTAAGCACGGCGGAAGCGTTGATTGTCAAATTGTTAATGGGTGCGTTGGCGGTGAAGTTGGTGGTCACGGTATGGCCCGCACATATAACTACGTCGTCGCTGACAGTTGGCAGGCTAGTGGCAGCAGCTCCACCACAGCCCACTGTCGACCAGGTAGCAGTTGAAGTCCAGTTCCCGGATGCTCTGGAATAGAACGTCGCAGCAAAACTGACGGAATGAAAAACAAGAAAGCTTGAGAGAAACAGGACAGCACCAAAAAGATACCTTTTGCCCATACATTTAATAAGTGAGAAGGGTTTCTATTAACCATAATAATGTTTTCTATCAGCTTTGCAGCTTTTAGAAAATTATATAGGATTCTGATCAGGTCAACAGATTCGGTGCGAATATCAAAACAATTTCATCATGGCGAGCGGAAATTCGACGAAATGGCAAAAGATATCGGTGATTTCTTTCTCTTACTCGACTTCGGGTGAAGTCAGTGTCGTTAGAGCATCCTTACACTTGGCTCATGCCTTACCTTAAAATTGACGGATCTTGCAATGAAGCACATCTCGTTGGCTTTGTGATGTAGCCTTTGGGTTTCATCAACTCTTGTAGCATCGGTTATTGTAACAGCAGGCCTCAGCACCACCTCACTGAACTGCCCGCTGCCGTCAGGGTTTTCCACCATGGTGCCCTCGGCATTGTCTGCATAATCGGTAACCACAATGCCGGCATCGGAACACAGGTGTAAAAACCACAGCATGTGGCACGAAGATATAGAAGACAGAAACAGCTCTTCGGGATTGTGCCTGCGTTTGTCGCCCCGAAAGGATGGGTCGGAGGAGGTGAGAATGTCGGGCTTTCCATCGATGCTGACCGTGTGGCTCCGTTCATAGTCACGGTAGCCTGAAGTGCCGGTGCCTTTGTTGCCTGTCCAGCGAATGGTGGATTGATAGTGGTGTGTTTTGGCCATTTAAAGTTAAGCGTCAATTATTGCATGAATTAACGGCGTTGGCAGGTAAAAGATGCAGTGCTTTTCCGTCATTTTAATCAGAATGCGTTTGCCCTGTGCATTGCCAATACCACCGTCAATCGTTCAAGAAAATTCCCGATCCCCGATCAATTTATCACGCAGGCTCTCTAGTTTTTTCTTCCGGGGCAGGTGTATCCTGTTCAGTTCCCACCTCACCACCAGAAACGATAGAATGAAGCCGCCTGTCACGATAACCCACCGGTACCATGGTGCATCATGCAGTACCATGTTCGGGTAAGCAAAAATGGAAGCTGGCAGTAGAAACCACCACATGAAGGTTCTGGCGAAAGTAACTATGTAGCCGGCGTTGGTGATGGCGTGATCAAGCTCGCCCAGCATCGATTGATCAAAGCGATGTTCATTTTTCTTTCTGTTTCTGCGACTAAAAAATACGAACAGAGTAATGAGGAAAAAGGCCAGGCCACCGACTAAAGCATACATGCTGTTGTTGTCGAAAATGACATCCCAGACCAGAATGCCGCCGGTTACAGTAGCAATGATCATAATTCCTATTTCGTTCATGTTGGCAACCAGCTTCGTTTTATTTTTGTGCTTATGGATGCGCTGGTGAAGCGCTGTTTCATTAATAGCGTACATAGGTTCGTTATTTTGAGTGTCCCAAATTTTTTTTAAATCCTCAAACTCCATGGTATTCATATTTTTTAGATTGAGTGGTCAAATGTTTTTTAATCCGGTGGATTTTAACGCCAATATTGGTTTCGGTTAAACCCACCATGTCTGCCATTTCTTTATAGCTGAAACCATCGAGCAGCAGCAGGGTAAGCGACCGCTCTATTTCGCTCAGCAAAGCGATTTCGGCGTAAAGCCACGCCAGCTTTTCGTCGTTGTGCGTCGCTTGTTCCTGGAGCAACAAAGGGTGTGCTGAAGGCAGCCCTTCTATCGACTCCCGGCCATCGCTGTGCTTCTTTTCTTTCATCGACCAGCGCATGGCGGTATTTAGCGACACCCGGTACAGCCAGGTACTCGCCGCTGACTCATGCCTGAATTTTGGAATAGAATGCCACACCTGAATGGTGATTTCCTGAAACAAATCGTCCCGGTCAAACTCCGTGAACGCATAGGCCCGTACCACTTTAAAGAGGAGGGCTTTGTATTGACTAAGCCAGGTGTTGAAAATGTGTTGCTGTTCGCTTTCCTTCATTTTTACCGGGTGGTTACTTAGCTAGTACCAGGCTCTGTGGATTTCTTACAGGATGAAGGTAATTATTTACAATAAGTGAAAGAGGTTGCTTTCTACAACCAGCAAAGGCACCCTCTTTAATTCTTGCTCTTTGGAAGAAGTTTTACGCAATATTTTTGGCAATGAAAACATTTGTTGGGGCATTTGAACTTATAAAAGCATGCAATTCAATAATAATTCGGTATAATTATTGTTATCCTATCGATTAAAACACATACCTATGAAAAAAATTCAACTAGCTTTTCTCCTTTTGCTCTTCGCCGGGGCGGCTTATGCCCAGTTTGAAGACACCAAATTTGTGATTGGCGGTGCGATTGGTTATAACAACGACGCTTTTTCAAGTGTATCCTCTATAGGAGTTGTTCCTTCTTTTGCAAAAACCATTAAATCAGATGCCTTGATTGGACTGTCAGGCGGATACTACACGTCCATTGTGAAGAACAATGACTCGAACACCAAAGAGACCCGGGAAAACGTCCATGCGGGTATATACTACCAAAAATTTTATGGAATAGCAGAGCGTGTGTTTTTTAACTGGAGGGCTCTGGCGGGAATGAGTTTCGTTAATCAGGGAAGCACTTTCTCTACTTACGACACTCGAGGATATGAATTTAACCTGATGCCAGGGCTTAGCTGGAAAGTAACGGAAAATATTATGTTGCAGGCTTCGCTTGGTGAAGCAGGCTACAGCTATCAAAGCCAGTCTTCCGACTCTCAGAGTTCTCCTGTAGATGTTAAAAACAGCCAGTTTAACATTCGGTTCAATAACCCCCAATTAGGAGTGGCCTTTCTAATCAAATAAGAGGTTATAAACTTCAGAAATAGGGAACCCACAAAAAAATCAATAACCATGAAAAAGACTCAACTATCCATATTCTTTGTTCTAATGTGTTCTGCTTCTTTTGCTCAATTTGACAGCACAGCCTATGTGCTGGGGGGGCTAGCGAACTATGGTTTTACTCACACCAAAGCTAATATCAATAATGATAGCCAACAGTACTCAACTTCCTCATTTTCCTTTAGTCCATCAATTGCTAAACCTATAAAAAGTACTACGCTGGTGGGGTTGGAGCTCGGCTTTGCTCTATTGTCCGGCAAATATGGAGCTGAGGATTACACAAATGAGAACCTGACTCAATCCTATAGTTTGGCGGTTTTTTATCAAAGATTTTATCCAATAGTCAATAAAGTGTATTTCAATTGGAAAGCGAGTGTGGGAGCAGGGTTTAATAGAAATAAACTGGTTTTTGATGGTGTTAATTCAACCTCTACTTCGAACACAATGTCTTACGAAGCAGTTGCGACGCCGGGTATTAGCTGGAAGGTGATGGACAGGATGATGCTAAACGGCAGTGTCGGAGGTGTGTCGTTCGGTTTTGCCGATACTGAGTCGGGAGGCACGACTGATCTCAACATCTTCTTTAATAGACCTCAGTTTGGCTTTTCTTTTCTCCTGAAGTAAAAAATGATAATCAGGTGGGCACCGTGCCCACCACTTTCACACCATGGCTGGTGAGCGTTTCGGTCTTGTTTGCATTCCCGGTAATCATGCGAACGGACTTCACGCCCAGTTCTTTCAGTATCTCAGCTGCCGCCCGAAAATCCCGGGCATCTCTTTTAAAACCGACGGCCTCGTAGGCATCGGCTTGCTTCACACCCTGGCGCTTGTGCTCCACACTTTTGAGCAAGGCAAAGTGGCCATTGCCCTTTCCTTCCTGCTCCAGCCAAATCACAATGCCCTTGCCCTCTTGTTGTATGAGCTGCTGCGATTTTTCCATTTGTTCCCGGCAGTCGCACTCAATGCTGTTGAAGGCGTGCCCAAAAAGGCAGGACGAATGCACCCTGCAAAGCACTTCTTCCCCATCTTTCACATTGCCCATCACCAGGGCAATCGACTCTTTCTGTCCGTCGTAGTAGAGCACCTCATGGTACTCACCAAATTTTGTTTTGAGGTTGCCCTCGGCCATTTTAACGATCATAACACTTTCCTTTGAAGCCGTGAAGTTAGTGAACGTTGGCAAAAGCTGAAAAGCAAAGGGAGGCTGCTGTGAGTGGAGACACTCACAAAACACCATCAGGTTTCCGGGTGTGTCTTCCTACCCCACCGTCGTTTTCGGGTGTGTCTTCACACCCATACACCTGCCGAATTGAGGCTGTCTTCGCACCCGGCTTACCACTGCAAATACTTATAAATAATCCTGATCAGCTTGTACGCCTCGTCCATGTCTTTGGCCTGGTACGACACCGTGTAGCCATCCACCCGCTTCATGCCGGGGATGCCCATGGCCACATCGGCACGGGTGGGGGCGTCGACCTTCAGCACAAACTCAATGGGGTTTTGCACCGGCAGGGGTTTGGCATTTTTAATATCCTTCAGGGCTGCTTTGGTTTGTGTCTGTAGCTCCTTCTTCACCACATCGGGGTGGAGGAGTTTGGCGGCGCTGGAGCCAATGGCTTCCTTGGTGGAGACGGTGTGCACCGTCGGTATCAGCTTTTTAATTTCTTCGGTGAAGGTTTTGTCGCCGCTGGCCAGGATGACAGGCACACCCACAGCACCAGCGAAAAATGTGTTCAGCCCACCTTCGCCTACTTCGGTGCCATTGATCCAAAGGCCTTTTACCGAGCCGGAACCGGTGTGAGCCAGTAAGCCATTTTCGGTGCCCGCCATGGCGTGGTAGCCAATGTAGATCACCCCATCGAAGCTGGAGTCCAGTCCCTGCACCATGCCCAGGGGTTTGATATTGCTCTGAATGTATTCCACCCTTGGGTCGAGCTGGGTGTGGAGGAGGTTTTGCATGTCGCCGTGGCTGTCGTTCACCACTATGGTGGCCGGGCCGGTTTCAAAAATGGCAGCTACCACAGCATTCACTTCGTCGGTCATCAGCTTGCGGCCGGTGTCGTAGTCTTTGCCGCCGCTGGTCATTTTGGAAGTGCCTATGCCGCCAATGCCCTCCATGTCTACGGAGATAAAGAGCTTCACAGGTTGGGGTTGGGCAAGGGCTGTGGTGGAAACCAGCAGGAGTAGGAAGAGAAGTTTTTTCATGGAGGTTGGGTAGATAAAAGAGTCTAATGAAAATGGGGTGTGGGTACAATTTAGCGGGTTGGAGGGAAAAAACTAAGGCAGGTGTGATGGGGGGGGAGGGTAGGGTGCACCATTTCAAAACATCGTGAGCTTGCTGATGAAGCCAGGAGGGTAAAAAGGACAAAGCAGCGAAGTGTTCATATGGCGCTATTGAACATACCCGAATACAAGCAATTCAGAAATACACATATCCTTATATTTGGTACCCTCATACACTTCATCTACTTTGATCTTTATGGAAGTAACCTTCATAAATCCGAAGCCTTGTTCGATTTTCGTACTATCGTCCCAATTAACAAGCTCTGGGCCTTCAGAGGGCTCATAAGACAGAAACTCAACTGTGTTCAATAGATTGGCAGACCCGGCAGGGAGCGAAGAAATTTTCTTCATGTTGACCGAGGTTTCATCCTTGCATTGTTTAACGCTTTGACTGTTTTCCATGTTGTAGCAGGTGCCGGATACAACTAATGAGCCGCTTTTTATCTTCCCATTTTCCACAAAAGTTGCCGTGTTCTTTGTATAGCCGTTGACCATCGCAATCCCGGTGAGGGTAAAGTTGGGATTTAGCTCAAGTTCAATCCATTTCCCAACGCCATTGCCAGAATGCCCCTCCACCCAGGCCGTTGCCAGGTCGCCGTCTATGAGATTTCCCATCGCATAAGTTGGCCCAAGTGTGGATGACACCGTGATTGCTTTCACAGCTTCCGGAGCCCGATTGATATAAAACAGTTTTCTGAAGTGTTGGGTATTTACATCGCCATAGTCGACCAATATTTTTGAGTTTTCGGTGAAACTATAATTGTTAGCCGAAAAGGCTAGCGTGTTATTTTCTGCATGCTGAGTGAACCCCTCAAGTCCACGCACTCTGAAGTTGTCGCATTCACCTGGTCGAACAATATTCACTGTTATGCTCCCTGCTTGCGCATTACCCCAACTACCTGCCGGCGACAGGTCGTAAAGGTATTTGTAATTGTTTCCGCTGCCATATGTTTCGTAATCGTAGGCCGGTTCATGCATGTTTGAAGTGGTATACTCGGAGGGAGTAGTTAATGTGATTCGCAAAAAATTTTCTAAACCTTCCTCGATGTCAACCTTAGAAATGAACCATACTCTCAGTAGTTCATCTGTGCTCCTATTCCTTTTCAACTGGTATTTCTTGCTGACAATGGAATCGGTGGAAATGGCTTTCCCATTGAGAGTCATCGAATAGCTTATGTTCTCAATCAACTCCTCTATTGGTAGATTCTCTTCCTCTAATGACTCGCCGCCCATGCTTAGGTAGAAGTCTACCGGAAAGGCATATAAAAGTGATCGAGCCTTTCCGCCATTCTTTAGTTGATACACTACTGTGGCCTTGACGGTACTTTTAGCTGAAAAGTCAAGCGTCAGGTCTTCACGCAAAAGCAGAACATCTTTTGTGTTGATGAGCTTAATATTACCCGTTTCTTTAAACAGGGAAGAATGGATGGTGCCGCCGTTGGCGAACGCCAGCCCAGGTAAAAAGAGTAACAGTAAAGTGTATCGGTGCATAGTAAGTTAGTCCCTTCCATACCCCTTAAAAACATCATTCCAATGCCAAACGATGTATTCTGGTTCAGGGTAGTATTGTTTGCGTTGAGGAAATCTTATTTGCTTATTGTGAAAACGAAGAAGCCACTCTTCAAGACCTTGAGTGCCATTGACTCTATCCGATACTATAATGACCAGCTCTTTGCTGAGCTTGTAGGCACCCAGGTCAAAAAGCTTATGATGGAGTGTGCATAGGGCCAGCCCGTTCACTTCTGTATCTGGGCCGCCAGCTTGATGCCATTTGATATGTGCAGCATCCAAGGCTATGCTGTGATTGGATAGGCGAAGGTTGAAGCCGCAGACGGCACATTGGTATTCATAGGCGACGAGGATTTTCTCACGGAACTTCTGATCCCTCACTTTTCTCTTCTGGTTTTTTATTTCTAAGTCCAGTCCCACGGCAGATAAGATATCATTGTGAATTGATTCTGGAAAATTTGAATCAAGGATATAATGAGCCACTTCATTGATCAATGTGGGGTACTCGTTAAACACCTCAATAATTGCTGGCGAAAAACCCGCATGAATATCGTTGTCAAACAAAAACGGCCGTCCAGGGTCTTCTCCATGATAACTCTCAATCAACTCTGGTTTGTCAAATGTCCAGATATGATCATTGGCGAGGCGAACAAAGGGGTAGAAAGGCCTTTGATTTTTAGAGGAACCAAATTCTTCCAAGAGGGATGTTAATTTCTCATCTACTTCTCGATAAGCCAGCGATTCTTTGTTATTTTGTAATGAACCAAGTGCAAGAAGAATCAGAAGAGGCTTGTGTGGCGCACGCT
The DNA here is from genome assembly GCF_902498805.1 of Imperialibacter sp. EC-SDR9. GTDB lineage: Bacteria > Bacteroidota > Bacteroidia > Cytophagales > Cyclobacteriaceae > Imperialibacter. The sequence continues at coordinate 25,741 of NZ_LR701592.1, forward strand.
TGTCGCCATTCCCCCAGGTTCTAATAGTTTCAAATTTCTGAAGGACTTCTTTTGGTGTCATTTTGAAAGATAGCAAAATGGCTTACAACTTCGCTGCCTATTGTCAGCTTGAATGTCTTTAGATGTATCCTACCAACCTTTTGACGTTTTCTCAATATTTATCTAGAATTTGTCATCGAGGATAGCTACTGTTTAAATCTAACCTCCCTGTGGTACCGCAAGAATGTCTTTTCAGGTAAAAATCTAGACGGAAGTATGATGCTTTGCCCTTGATGTTTAACAAAGTAATCTTGAGTTTTCTTGCTTTTACTTTTTTTGAGAATGGAGGAAACCTGTATGGTATAGTCGTCCAAAATGGTGATCAATCCGGTTTCAAAAGCTTTGTCATGTAGAGCATTAATGCATATTCCGTTTCGGATATTTAATCGATTCTCCTCATCAACACCCCATGGTCTGATATGTCCGGCTATTAGTAACTCGGGCAGCTGAATACCAGTAATGCAGCAAGTGTTATTGTAAGCTGCCAAAACGGACTTTCTAAAAAAGGATTGATTTACTCTAGCCTTAATAACTTGATCTCTTGTTTTTCCCTCTTTTGGCAACTCTTCTTCTGAGATGTCATTCAATTTTTCAACGGTCGTGTTTTCCAGTTTCGCTAGCAACTTCTCACTTTCAAAGGAGGTGGTATTTAACGCTTCAAAAAACTCGTTCCATATCTCCTTGTCAAGGATGCTCGTATTGGACGCACCCTTTATTCCTCTGGCCTGAAGGCTAGGGTCAAAACTGGCGAAGTTCACCAATTTGTAGGCAACGGAATTCGGTGTTCTTTCAATAAGTTTAGCAAGGTGTACGACTTCCGGATTTCGACTGTGAAGTCTTCCAAATGGCAGCTTACAGTAGAGGTTCAGTGCAAGAATCAATTCATCTCTCGTCCAAAGTCGTTGACCTTCTTTCATGAATGAACGTTAAGGTTAACCTCTTCCTGAACTACAAATTCAATACTGCAACTTTCATTAAGGCACCTATGAACCTGTGTTTTGTCATTTGTGTGAGAGAAGTCTAAGACTATTTCACTTCTTGAACCGCAGAAAGGACAGGTAGTCGGTTGGTCGGAATAGATGAATGTTGTCGAAGAATCAACCATCAAAGTGTAATTAATAAATAACGATTGGAATCAAATGACTTCAACGATAGTAAATATACCGCTTAGTTTGTTTTTCTCGCTGGTGAAATGAAAAAGACTAAAGCATCCTCTCATCCAAGCCGCATTCACCCGCACATACCGCTAGACCTTTTAGCATCTACCGCAACCTCCACCAGCATCTACCGCAAGACCGACCCTTCTTTCAGTGCTACATTTCCCTGGTTCCTGCCTTGAAAGTACTCACCTCAAAGGCCAAAGGTTGGTGCTTCTGCCATGGAACCTGAAAGATTCACGCCTACAGGAAGGAAGTTTCACGAACAAAGGAGACAACTTTCACCGCAACAGGAAGAAAGATGTAGCGCAAGAGCCAGGAAGATCTAGCGCTACTTTTGCCTGCGTCTAGCGCTAGACTGGAAGACATCTAGCGCTAGAGTGGAAAGGTGTCTTCTGGTAGTGGATTTCTGGTTAACCGCATGGTCGGAATGCATTCGAAAAGTTCAATTTTTGCCACCTTGTTTTCTTTCTGAGTTCATCAGCTGAAATTTCCCTGATAGTCGTTGGGTGAACACTTCACAACTAATTTATTTCAATCGATTGAAAATGGTTTTAAGTACATTCTTTGTAAAGAGCCTTTACACGAAAAAATGCAGGTAGGGATGCGTAAAATAGTCTCAAATCATATCTTTTTTCAGTCTTTTTGTTTCATTGAAAAATAATATAAATTTTTTCAATTAATTTTTAGTGGAAAGAACTTTTTGGCACCAATATTGAATTGTTTTTTGCAACAAACACGGAGTAAAAATCACTTCTGCTGAGGCCTCAAACGAACCGCTTTTCACTCTACCGAAATACCCGGCCGGGATTTCAAATTGTTACCGTCCATTTTGTTGAAGTAGTGCATCTTGCCTTTCTTTCTTTGAGCGCACCGGGTATCGGGGTGCTTTAGAAGACCAGATCATCGGAGTCATCCTCTTGAACATGCCCCACAGGTGTTCACTAAGCGGGAGGCGCAACAGCGGCACACCCTTCGCAGGCTGAGACACAGTTTTAAATCATTTGTTTAACCATTTAAATTTTATCAATCATGAATGCAATACCATATTCAATAATTCGTCGTGGCCAGCCGGGAGGCCGGACCCCGGGAGTGGCTGGGGGAGGCGACCAGAAGTACTACGCTTTCGTTAAGAGAGATCGTGTGATCAGCCTTCGGGAGATCATTGAGGAAATCACTGCCATGAGCACCCTTACCAAGGGCGATGCACTCAATGCGGTGGAGAACTTCCTCGACCTGATTCCGAAGTATGTGAGAAAGGGCCATATCGTGAACCTGGGGCAGCTGGGTACGTTCCGTATCAACCTGAGCAGCAAGGGCAGTGAAAAGCCTGAGCAGGTGAGCATTTTCAGCATCAAAGGCACGAAGGTTTTGTACACCCAGAGTGAGGAGATGAAGAGAGAGCTGGCACAGCTGAAGTTTACCAGAGCGTCGGATGCGTTCGACAACCTGGATGTTGAACCAAACGAGGAGGCCGCATGAGTAGCGTAGTACATGTTGCTGTCGGCGTGCCGATTGGTGAAAGCCAGCAGAGAGAGTAGAATCTCGCATAAAAGTGCGGGATTTTTTTGTTGGAGGGTGAGCAGTGTAAAGGTTGGAGATACCTGCTTTCGCAGCCGACGTGGAACGGTATGACGGTGTAGCAGGCCGAGGCGCTATCATCGATGTTTGTTTCTCCTGCGGGGTTAGCAGCGAGGCCATGAAAAGCGCAGCGTTGTTTCCTCTTGCACCGACCTCAGCAGGGGCGTCATGCCTGCAACGGCAGGCATCTCCAAGGTGTGCTGTCAAGGTCATTTCCTACTTTGAATGGACTGCAGTTTTAAATGTCGTTGCAAATCTTTAATTTCTTCCCTCATCTATACGATATGATTGCAAAAGGAGGGTACACATACATCATGTCTAATAAGCTGCGAACGGTCTTGTACATCGGCGTTACTTCCAACCTGTCTGCCAGGGTTTACAAACACAAGACCGATACGGATTCAGCCTTTGTTGCCCGGTACAAATGCTTTGATATCATCTACTATGAATTTCATGACAGGATCGAGTCGGCTATCCTTCGGGAAAAGCAACTGAAGAAATGGAAGAGGGAGTGGAAGGAGAAGATGATTACCGCCTTCAATCCGCAACTGCTTGATTTAAGTGAACAGGTAAAGGATTTGGTGTGAGGACGATTGTCTTTTTGGTCGGAGATACCTGCCGTTGCAGGTATGACGGTGTATCCGACGGTGGTGCTAGCATCGGTCGTCGCTCCTCCTGCGGGGTTAGCAGCGAGGCCATGAAAAAGCGCAGCGTTGTTTCCTCTTGCACCGACCTCAGCAGGGGCGTCATGTCTTTCCTTCCAGGCCGGGAAAAAAGGCATCTCTGGGGTGAGCTGTCAACGTTAACTGGAGGGCGATTGTCTTTTTGGTTGGAGATACCTGCCTAGCGCAGCCTTCCAGGCCGGCCGACGTGGAACGGTATGACGGTGTTTCCGGCTGTAGTGCTAGCATCAGTTGTTGTTTTCTCCTGCGGAGTTAGCAGTGAGGCCATGAAAAGCGCAGTGTTGTTTCCTCTTGCACCGACCTCAGCAGGGGCGTCATGCCTGCAACGGCAGGCATCTCGAAGGTGAACTGTCAACGCCAACCAGAGGAGGATTTTGGTTTTGGTTGGGGATGCCTGGAAGGACAGGAGTGATGGCGGGAAGGTGAGTTGTCAGGGTCATTCCCTGCTTTGAATGTGTTGCCGAGCCTGTTGAAAGTTGTTACTCCGCAACCACCAGTGAAAATAACGTGCCGTAATTACCAGCTGAGGTTACTCTGGAGGAAACGCCATTGCGCCAGTAGGTTCCTTTTGCGCTGCCGGTGGCTGTTTCAAATCCGCCGCAATAAACATTTCCATTTATTACAAACACTGACGACACGCCGCTGTTAATTCCCGGGGCCGTTAAAGCTGTGGGCTCTCCATTCTTCCATAGAAGAGCTGTCCACACGTTGCCAGATGCAGTTTCAGAGCCACCTATGTACACATTGCCCTCGTCGAGAAAAATAGAGGCTGCCCTTGACGACTGGGCGCTACCACTGGCAGAAGCGAGCGCAGTCCCACTGGTATTCTTCCAGAACATTGCGGAGTTACCTTCAAAACCCACTGCAAAAACGCCCTCCTCCGTAATTTTTATATCGTCCACCCTCGCCTGTATATCACCATTGGTAAGGTGAACGGCGACTCCATCCTTCCAGTAGGTCGCTTTGAGGCCTTCATCATACCCAGCCACATAAACTGAGCCCTGGAAGATCTCCACGTCATAGAATATAGATCGTGGATTTGCCTCTCCGGCAAATATTACTGTTCCATTCTTCCAAAGTTTCCCAACAAACCTGCCGTTTTCATTCACCTCATAGCCAGCAATATAAATATCGTCTCCCACTACCCGGATGCCCTTGGCATTGGCTGAAAAGCTCCCGTCGGTAAGGTCATGACCCACCCCATTTACCCAGTACTTAGCCGTTGTTTTTAAAGATATTCGCCCATCTCCAGCCGTGTAAACGTCTCCGCCAGATACGTCCATGGCTACTGCAGATTCACTGATACCTACAGTGGCCAAATCAAAACTTGCATTATTTTTCCAATACTTCAGATGAGTCGTATTGTTGATGTTTTCTTGACCTAGAAAGTACAGACTTAAAACAGCCAGGGATTCGCTGAAGTCCATGGTGACGTCGCCACTTGTGATGTGCAGGATGCCTGTGCTGGCGTTGTCAGGAACAACAAACCGGATTTCAGAATCATCAAGGCTTGTGATGTTGATCTCTTCGGTTCCAAGTACAACTTTCGTAGCCGAAAGAGCGGCATCAAAATTTTCACCCTCTACTGTAACGGTATCACCTGGGAGTACGGATTTTGGAAAAAAGTCTGTGAGCACCGGCGAGCCAGGCTGGTCAATCGTGTCATCGTCTTTTCCGCAGGACACGAATAAAATCAACGATAACAGACATATACATAGCGATGTTTTAATGCCAATGATTTGAATGGAGCGCATACAGTTGGTTTGATGAATACGAATTTAGAAAAAATAGATACACAAAGAATACAAAATGGACATAAGATCATAAATGGTTGATTGAAAGTAGGTGCTGTGGTGCTGCTCGCTTTCGCCAATCGGCATGTCAACGGATAGAGTAGGATCCCGCATGAAAGTGCGGGATTTTTTTTTTGCTAAAGAGGTTACTCTATGCGTCCCTGCCGATGTAACCTCTTTAGTCAGTAAGGAATCATTCTCCTCGAAGATTAAAGAGGTTACTACTTTCTTTGGGGCAGAGTAACCTCTTTAATTTGCAGCAGGTGTAACCTCTTTAATTCAACGGTTTGCGCTAAAGAGGTTACTCTATGCGTCCCTGCCGATGTAACCTCTTTAGTTTGCGAAGAATCGTCTTCCTAAGATTAAAGAGGTTACTACTTTCTTTGGGGCTAGAGTAACCTCTTTAATTTGCAGCAGATGTAACGTCTTTAATTCAACGGATTGCGCTAAAGAGGTTATTCTATGCGTCCCTGCAGACGTAACCTCTTTAGTTTGTGAAGAATCGTCTTCCTAAGATTAAAGAGGTTACCACTTTCTTTGGGGCTAGAGTAACCTCTTTAATTTGGAGCAGGTGTAACCTCTTTAATTCTCCGTCTTCACCACCCATCCTTCCGGCCAGCCGTTTTCTTGCTTGGCCATCATCGCTAAAGCTGCCAGCACACCACCATTGCCGGGGAGGTAGAGGCGAAGGCGGTCTGTTTGGTAGTTGTGGCCGTTGGGCAGGTAAATGTTGGTGGTGATGGGCATGAGCAGGCCATCTACTGCCTTTTCTGGATCGCCCAGCCGAGTGGCAGTCATGGCTACCATGGGGAAGTCCCAGCCCCAGGTGTCGTGCCACTGCCAGTCGGTCCAGATCTTATCGAAGGTGCTGTGCATCACTGCCGTGTCCAACCCGTCGGTCATGGGCAGCATGCCATAGGCCCCCAGCACGCTGGGATGGTCAGTCATGTAGTAGGTGGAATCATATGATTCAGGAGCGCTTTCTGCGGCCAGATAAAGGCCGTCCTTTTGCGGTAGCGGAGAAAGGTCATCGAGCACCTTGTCCCACTTTTCGTTTCTCGGTTGCCCTTGCCGTTCTCTCCACTGCTGCGCTGTTTCCAGCGCCCAGCGCCAGTAAGCCAGTTCATAAGTCGGGTTGAAGGTGGTCTTGGGATCAAACCGCTCCTGAGCGGCAATTACTCCCGGCCCGAGGATATAGCGCTTGAGCTCGGGGTCGTACCAGGCGAAGTCGGCCATAAAAGCCGCAGTTTCCTGCACTACCTCGTCGTATTTTTCGAGCACCTCTTTGGTGGGCTTGCCGTTGTAGATCAGCTCGGCAAACGCAATGATATGAGGCTGCTGCCAGAGGAGATAGGAACCTACTGAAGAGGCTGTTTCCTGGCCCCATGGGTCGGTCATCTTCTGCCAGCGCACTCCCTCAAAGCCTTGCCGCTCTGCAATCTGGCGGGCCACTCCGATGCTTCTCAGGTACCATTCCATATGGTCTTCCAGCACCTGTGGCCGGCCCCACATGGCGAAATGAACGCCATGCCACCAGGCCATTTCCATGTGTGGCTTGCCATACCATGAGTTGTAGGTCAGGCCTGTTTCCTGAGGAGGGGTTTTGCCGCCGCAGTTGATTTTAGTGAGGTAAAGCGACAATACCATCCGCCGTTCAATTTCTAAAGCCCTTGGGTCTTTTGTTGCTCCAAAGTCGATCATCATGCCTGTGTTCCAGTAGTCGGTCAGTGCCTGATGGGCCTCCGTGCGCAGTGTTTCAAAGTCTTTGCCAGTCACTGTTTTCTCTTCTGGTGAAAAAGTGATGTCGAACGTCCACATGTCCTTGTCGGTGGCAGGCTGGAGCAGAAAACCTTTGTCGGTGGCTTCAGGTGTGGCTACGGGCAGCGACGACTGTAGCCGGGTGAAATAGCGGGTGGTGTCCAGCTGCCGACGGATAGTGACCTGAGTTTGATCGACCTGGCTCACCTGCAGTCTGCCGGGCTCATCTGCATCGAAAAGCACCGCTTCGTCCTGAAACTGGTCAGTGGGGTAGGGGTAGTTGATGGTTAAACCGAGGCGGCCTTCCTTAAGCAATCCGCTTTTTACTCTTACGCCGAGCCTGTCTTCCGTTTGGCTCATCACGGAAACGACTTCCACAGGCTCACCTTCCACACTAAAGCGGCTGGTGATTTCGCCCTTCCAGGGGTCGAGGGTTTGGTCGATGTTTTGGATGTCGGAAATGGCTGCCTGCGTGCCGTCGGCTTTGGTGATGTGCCAACCTACGGTGGCCAGGTGAATGCGGTGTGGGTTCTGGCGGATGTAGTTGGCAGCAGCAGCCTGCCTTGTGCCTGCCGGCCACTGGCGGGCGTAGGGAATTTCTCTCCCATGCGACATAATGGGGGCCATTGTTTCTTCTATCGAATAAGTTTCATCCGTTGGGAAGCTGTGCCAGCCCCATTCGGACATAGTGCCCAGTGGGATGCCTTTCTGATAATGCTCCGGGAAGGTTTGCAGACCAGTCACGTCCATGGTCATGGCGAAACGGCCATTGCCTACGCTGAGGGAGGCCAGGGTGTCCACTTCGGTGATGTGGACGTTGTGCCGGTTGAAGACAGCCTGGCGGTTGATGGAAGTCGGGGGCTCGGTTTTGCAGGCGGTGAATAAAGTGATGGCAAAAACAAGTAGAAGTGGTTGGCGCATGTTTCGATTTGGTTTCTACTCTTTATGGACGGCTTATTTAACCATTACCCTTAAGTTGCCTCCTATCTGGCTGTACTTAAACTTTATTCTGTGGCTATTTTTATATTTGAACTCAACAACTGCAAAGCACAAGTTTGACATCGGTTTCCAAATACAGACACTTCCTCACTTATGGCCTTTCCATGGCTTTGTTTCTCATTGTGCTCCGGTGGCTGGAATTGCGCTTTCTCATTATCCATAATGCTTTCGCCATTTATGCAGGTGGCCTTGCTCTTCTTTTTACAGGCCTTGGCATCTGGCTGGCACTCAAGCTCACGAAGCCTAAAACGGTAATAGTAGAGAAAGCGGTACTTGTCGATTCAGCGCATTTTCTTGCCAATGAAGAAGCATTGAAGGAAACGGGCATTAGCCAAAGGGAGCTCGAGGTGCTGCAGCTGATGACGACTGGCAAAAGTAACCAGGAAATTGCTGATCAGCTTTTTGTGTCGTTGAACACGGTGAAGACGCACTTAAAAAACCTGTTTGAAAAACTTGACGTGGGCCGCAGAACACAGGCCGTCGGCAAAGCAAGAAAGTTGGGAATTGTGGCTTGATCGCCTCATCCTTTTGGGTGAATGATTCAAAATCACCCGAAAGTGTGAGGGTCAGTTGGTCCTAACCCGACATATTTGCCTCATTCAAAACGACAAAAAAATAATGATCATGAAAAGAACGGTACTGGTTTTCGGCCTTATTTCAGGCGTCATCATCACTGGCATGATGCTGTTTATGGCCAATAAGTGTTACACCAATCCAGAATTTGAGAGCAACGATGTAGTCGGTTACGCCCTGATGATCGCCGCCTTCTCCTTCATCTTTGTGGGCATCAAAACATTCAGAGACAAGCAGAATGGAGGCGTCATCGGTTTTGGCAAAGCATTCCTGACTGGGCTTTATATAAGCCTCATCGCAGCAACCATGTATGTGGTGGTGTGGCTTTTCGATTACTATTTATTCATGCCCGACTATCTGGATAAATATAGTCAGCATGTGCTGTACATGGCGAAAATTGGCGGTGCTAACGAACAGGAACTAGCTGCCAAAGCAACTGAAATGGCCACTTTTGCGGAGATGTATCAAAACCCGATGGCAGTTGTGCTTATTACCTTTTCGGAGGTGTTTCCTATTGGTCTTATTATTTCTCTGGTGAGCGCTGCCATTCTCAAAAGAAAGCAATCCTAAACAGCGAATGAATGAAAATAGCACTGACAAGCGTATTTGTTAACGACCCGATAGCTGCTTTTAAGTTCTATACTGAGGTACTGGGTTTTGTGGAAAAAATGTACATGCCGGAAATGCAGCTGGCGATTGTTGCGGGGCCTGATGAGCCAGATGGCACCTCGCTGCTCCTGGAACCTAACCAGAACCTGGGAGCCGACACTTTTCAAAAAGCTGTATTTGAAGCTGGATTGCCAACCATTGTTTTTGGAACCAAAGACATCAATGCGGACTACCAAAGGCTGAGGGAAAAAGGAGTGGTTTTCAGAAGCGAGCCTAAAAAAACCGACTGGGGCACGCAGGCAGTGTTCGAGGATACCTGCGGCAATTTGATCCAATTACATCAGGCAGAAGTGTAGCTGAATGAAAGCTAAAGCGTTTTGTAACTGCAATAGGTGAAACTCCGTGGGAGGTTCCAATAGTTGATTTTGCTGGCTGCTGTTTGCTGAGCGATTTCACCCCTTATTTTGGTACGAACAACGTCTACCGTTGGCCACCAATCAGTTGATACCTTTTGAACAGGGCGGTATTTTTGGGACTGATTAGCACCTAAACGCACCCACATGACGACGAAACGGATTCTTCTCATCTTTGGCCTTATTGGTTTTTTTGTATCAACTGCTTTGGCCCAGAAAAACAAACCAATTGATAAGGACGCTACAAGAGAGACTCAGAAGCTCTACAAAAGCCTTCGGAAGCTCTCCAAAAAGCATACGCTGTTTGCTCACCAGCACGCCACTGAGTACGGACATGGCTGGGTTGGCGACGAAGACCGCTCTGATGTGAAATCGGTGACCGGATCTCATCCCGCCATGGTTGGTGTGGATTTCAGCGGCTTCTCAGGTCGTTCACCAGAGCAAATAGCGCAAGCTAAAGAGCGCCTTAGAAAGAATGTGGTGGATACCTACAACAGGGGAGGAGTTACCACCATTGCGTGGCACTTTTCAAACCCCGTGTCGGGCGGAGGCTTCTACTGGCGGGACACGGTGTCGCTGCCTGCCGTGAGTTATATCATTCCGGGAGGGCAGGCCCATGAGCAATACAAGGAGATACTGAAAGGGATAGCTGATTGGGCACATAGTATCAAAGGAGCCAATGGAGAGCTGGTACCTGTCATTTTCAGGCCCTATCACGAGTTTGACGGTGGCTGGTTCTGGTGGGGTGCTTCACATTGTACCAGAGAAGAGTTCATCGCTTTGTGGCAATTTACGGTGGGCTACCTGAGAGACGAGCTTGACGTGCACAACTTCATCTACGCCTTTTCACCCGACAATCAGTTCCTGACAGAAGAAAAATACCTGGCCCGCTACCCCGGCGACGAATGGGTGGATATGGTGGGCATGGACAACTATGGCGACATGGGCCGCAACCGCTATGCGATTGACACGGCTGCATTGAAACTAAAGATTGTGTCGGACTATGCCCGAAAGGCTGGTAAGCTGGCTGCTTTTACGGAGACAGGCCTGGAGTCGATTCCTAATGAAACATGGTGGACAGAGACGCTGCTCAAGACCATGCGCATGCACAAAATGCGGCTCGCCTACGTGCTGGTGTGGCGCAATGACATCCGCAGCCCAACGCACTACTATGCGCCGTATCCGGGGCAGGTAAGTGTGCCTGACTTCATGAAGTTTTATGACGATCCCTATACACTGTTTGAAAACGACCTGAAGAATATCTACAAGAAGAAGAAACGGTGAGTGAATTTTTAGCAGAAAACTGAATAATACCCGCATATTTGCATTTTGTTTTGCGCCAGCTAGCCATTGAAGATGAAAGAGAAAGTAGATATGCGGGAAGAAACCCTGGGAATTTTGGAACTGTTGCGCCCTGTTGCTCCGGCGGACCTGATCCGTGTAGGCAGGAACTACGATGGTGGCTACGTTTTTTCCTCTCAAAGTTTGGCCAATTGCAGTCATTTTATCTCTTGTGGATTGTCGTATGATTGGTCGTTTGAGATAGAATTGAAAGAGCGCCGACCTGATTTACCTATCGTTGCCTTCGACAGAACATCCGGGTTCAACAGCACCATGCTTTACTGGGTGATCAAAAACTTTGGCAAAATCGCCTTGTACCCCTTCAGGTTTCTGGGTGTGCAGGATACGCCTGCTCAGTCGTGGGGAAAGATATCGATGATGGTTCGTATGAAGCAGCTATTCTCTGGCAACCTGCAGTTTGTCAAAAAGCACATCGGGCTTGAGAGCAATTCGGGGGTGCAGTCGTTCGGAGAGCTTTTGGAACATAACAAAGGATATGGGGTGAAGCTGGATGTGGAGGGAACTGAATACGATCTGCTCGACACGATTATTGATAAGCTGGATAAGATCGAGCTCCTCCTGATAGAGTTTCACAACGTAGAAGAGAATATAGACGCCATTGTGCCGTTCCTGAAGGCCACCAGGGCCACCCACTATGTGCAGCATGTGCATGGCAACAACTACGACAGCGTCAACAGCTTTGGCTTTCTGAATTCCATTGAGCTAACCATTGCAAGGAAGGACAGCGGATACCAGCCTGAGTCGGCTGAGGTTCTTACCTACCCCGTAAAAGACCTGGATTTCCCGAACGACAGAAGGAAGCCCGATGTGGGGTTCAATTTTTTGGCAACGGATTAAAAGCAAACACCCAGGTGCCGGTAGGATCACCCGCACAGGGATACGCTGGGCAGGTACCAGTAGTGTCTGCCGATTCAATTGTGAACGTCGTCAGCAGTTTGCCTTCTCTGTTGAAAAAAATGTTTAAGTTGTCATAGTTGTCCCTCACAAGGCGGATCGAGTCTATCACCTGCCACCCGCCGCTTTTTGCCCAAACCGAGTCGCCAGGCGTTGCCGGCATATAGTAGGCTCCGCTGTCTTTTTTGAGCTGCTCAAAGGTTAGCTCCAGCCCCAGCCATTCATTCTGTAGAATACCGTCCTCTCGTGCTCCCGACACTATCCATGTACCCGCAAATGGCACCTGTACAAATGTCGGCCGGGTATCAATCTCTTTACTGCATGAAAGTGACAAACAACCAACCATCAGGCAGAGAATAGCTGTTGTATTTAATGGTGTGACTGGCCTACTTTTCCTATCCATAAAGCGTTGTGAGTAGTAAAAATAGCCAAAATAGTGTAATGCAATCCATTTTATTATAGATAAAAGTATACGGAGAGATAAAAACTGATTAATCAGTTGTATAACTTAATATTTAGTTATACATTCATTTTATGGAACGATTAACCAGGGCAGAGGAGCCTGTTATGCACATTATCTGGAGCAAGCAGAAAGTGTTTGTAAAAGACATTATTGAGCTGATGCCGGAGCCCAAGCCGCCCTATAATACCATCTCGTCTCTGGTAAGGATACTCGAAAGCAAGGGGTTGGTAGGTCATGAAGCCTATGGAAAAACCCACATGTACTATCCTAAGGTGAGCAAGAACGAATACCGGAGAAGTATTTTCTCGGGCATGATGAGCGACTATTTTGATGGTTCGTACGAAAGCCTCATGTCTTTCATTGTGAGTAGTAAAGACCTCTCGGCTGAAGAGGCAAAAAAACTAAAAGACATCATTAACAAGAAAGACCATGAATAGCTTTTTCATCTATCTGCTTGAGGTAAGTGGGGCCAGCGCCATCCTTTACTTTGGCTTTTTGATCTTGTCGAAGGCCACTTCTGTAAAGTTCAGGAGACTCTACCTGCTAAGCTGCCTGTTTATGTCAGTAGCCATCCCATTTTCCGGTCTCCACTTGTCTTCTCCTTTAACGGTGTCTTTTCACGAGGAGCCCAGGGACTCATCGTTTATTGCCACACCGTCGCCGGTTGCCTCTCCGGTGAGCACCCCCTCAATGAAAGAGGTGCCTGAAATAACTGCGGCGCTTCCCGTGGAACAGGTGAGCAGCGTAGAAACAGGAGATACCCTCTTTTTCATTTATTTAATTGGCGTGACGTTTTTCCTGGTAAGAATCGGCATAAGTATGTACGGCGTTTACCGGCTTATGAAATCAGCGGAAAAGGTTGATGGTGAGTTTTCTTCTTTTTTTATTGTTGACAAGGAGGCCTTTACCGGTGCTTCATTTTTTCAACTTATTTTCATTGGCAAAAGCCTTCTCAATACCTCAAAGGAATCGATTATTTACCGGCATGAGTACGTGCATGCCACAAGGTGGCACAGTCTCGATCTTCTGCTTTCCGAAGTCTACACAGCAGTGTTTTGGCTTAACCCGATAGGCTGGCTAATAAAAAGCCAAATTCGACTCAATACAGAATATGAAGCGGATGAGGCGATGATGAACCATGTCGACAGGAAGGCTTACTCTCACATGCTCATCGACTTGTCGAGTACGCTTTATTATGAAAGAGTAAGCAATTTCTTTAGTGCCAAAAGTGTAAAAAGAAGGATCGAAAGCCTGCATACTTTCAGGGAGCACAAGTTCTATCGTGGTTTGGCATGGACAGGCTTGTTTTATGCGCTGGCCTTTCTGTTGATCGCCTGCGTGGAGCCATGGGAAGGCCGCAGGAGTGCCGATCCTGTGAAAGCGATGGAGAATATCAAAACCGTCACCACCCGCTTTACCAGCCACCAGAGTGATACGCAGGACAAAGACGATAGGGTGATAGCCGTTGCCTACTATCACCCTAACGGCACCATCGACAGGGTAGACCAGCACATGACGTATCCCTACAACTATAAAAACCCGTTTCGCCGGGAGTTCTGGGCAGAGCCTGATCCTATCAATGTGCCATTGGTCATGGATGGATTGGAGTTGGGGGGAGCTGAGAATAATATACTTTACGGAAACGATTGGCCAGTAAAGTATGTGGAGCTTGTAAAAAGGAAGCATCCAAAGCTGCAGGGGTATTTAGAACGTTACCAGTTTGAAACAACAGTCGAAAGCACTGGTGAAGGTTTGCCGTTAAAAATTAGCACAATGCAAATTCCGTCCAACGCAGTAGGAGTCTCGAGAGGTGTTATATTCATGAATGGTGAAATAAGGGAAGTCTCCCGAATGCTTGGCTACGAAGATTTTTTTGAATATTCAGGTGGTAAAGTGACAAGGTTTTCCGGCACAAGTTTATACGAGTCTCAAAACCCGGGTACTTCAGATATAGAAGTGATTCGGCAGAACGGTGGAGACAATTACTGGCGTAGCGTGAACTATACCTATGAAAACGAACTGCTTTCAAAAGTGACTTTCCAGGGTAAAGCTTATCAGTTTGTCTACGAAAATGGGTTGCTTAATCGGACCGAGTACTTTATCAATGACAAAATGTACCACTACAGGGAGCATTTTTATAACGACGAGGGCCTGCGGACAAGAACAGAGATTTATAACCTCTACAAAGAGCTTGAATTCACTATCGACTATGATTACGAATTTTATGAAGACGAATAACAGGCACGGCCAACAACAACAAGAAAAGGCGCCAATTGGCGCCTCTCTTTCAAATCTTCAAATACTCAGCTTTCAAATCCTCTCCTAATACCCCCACTTCTTCATGATAGCCAGGTCTTCTTTCATGCTGGCGAGCGGAGCCATGCCCTGATAGCTTTCCTGCTCGATGATGAAATGGATAGTGCCGTCCTTTTTGCCAAGGTCAATCACCTCTTTTACGGGCACAATGCCTTTTCCAAGCACACAGCTTTCGTATTTTTCATGGCCTTCTTTGCTGAGAATCTCATCCTTCACATGCATGGAAGCAAAGCGGCCCGGCCACTTTTTGGTGATCTCCAGCGCCGTGGCCCCGCCGTTGTACAAGTTGCCGATATCCAACTGTTGCATCACCAGATTAGGGTCTGCGTTTTTCATGATGATGTCATAAAGCAGCTGCCCGTTCAGGCTCTCGTTGAACTCAAAGTCGTGGTTGTGGTAGCCGAACATCATCCCCGATTTTTTGCACAGCTCACCGCTTTTGTTGAAGCGCTCCATCAGCAGCATCAGCTGGTCATACTCCTTGCGCTGGCCCTGCGTCATCGATGGGCTGATGACATACATCTGACCAACTGTGGCTGCGTCGTCAATGGTAGCCTTCCAGGCATCGGTAAAGTCTTTCTTGCCGTCGTCCCAGTGCTCGCTTCTCATCACGGTGTGGCCACTAGGCATTTTCATTCCAAGGTCGTCAAGTATTTTCTTGAACTCTTTGGCCGACCAGCCATAGAACTTGCGGTCGATGTAGTTGGCGTGCTCCACATGTTTGTAACCCATGTCGGCCAACGCCTTCAGCGTAGCCATTGGGTCTTTTTTCATGTCATCTCTTACAGAGTAGAGCTGAAGGCCGGTAAGCTGCTTGCCTTTGGCGGCGAATAGCGATTCGGAAAGCAACGAACTGCCGGCGAAGGCCAAAGTGCCTGCCAGCGCACTTTTTTTGATAAAGGATCTGCGTGAGTTATCCATTGTGTTGTAGTTGTAAACGTGAAAAGTAGGTGTATAAAAAAGCAGCCCTGTTTTCGAAGGGCTGCTGCATTCTTCCTTTTAAGCAAATACAAGTTTTGATACATACTCGGCATCGGCTTTGGCGCTGTCCATTGGGGTAGAGTTAGCATACTTTTCCTGCTCCACCACATAGTATTTTACGCCAGAGGCCTTGGCTGCAGAAAGCACTTTGGCGTAATCGATGCTGCCAGTGCCAACGATGCACGAAGCATCTCCTTCGCCTGCAGGGGCATCTTTTTCACGGTCTTTTATATGACAGGATACCCAGCGGCCAGGATACTTTTCGAAATAAGCTATCGGATCAGCTCCGGGAGTCACCACCCAGAAAATATCCATTTGAAAGTCCACCACGGCAGAGTCAGTATTTTCAATCAGGAAGTCCTGTGGCATTTGCCCTTCCAGTGCTTCGAAAGTGTAGCCATGGTTGTGGTAGGCGAACCGGATGCCGGCTTTTTTGGCCGTTTCTCCCCACGCATTAAACTTGTCGGCTACCACCTTCCATTCGTCCATGGTCTTTTGCGGCCCGATCCAGGGAGCAATCAGGTGTTTCATACCTATTTCGGCGGCCTGGGCACATTTCTCTTCAAAATTTTCGTTCACATTGCAATGGCTGGAAATGAAGCTTACACCAATCTCATCCATATAGGCCTTGAATTCAGTGTGGCTCATGCCCCAGAACATGCCCTGAGGGCCTTCGTAGCCTTCAAACTGCTTGTAACCAAAGCCAGCCAGCTGCTTCATGGTGCCTTTTGGGTCGGCGGGGATCACATCACGAACTGAATAGAGCTGGATACCAAATTTATCAAGGGTCGGCTTGGCCATGGTCTCGGCAGTGGCTGCTGCGCCTTCGGCAGCAGTTTCAGCACCACTTTTCCCACTTCCACATCCCATTTGTGGTAAAATAAGTGCACCTGCTGATACCGCTCCGGCAGTACGGATGAAATCTCTACGGTTGTAATTCATAGTAAGTAAGGTTTTGTACTCATTTAGTTAAGCAATGGGCCGACTGAGAGGTTAGGACTGGCCCGTATACCTTACAATCTAGCAAATTAATGTATTGAAAGGAAGAGATGATTGCCCCACCGGCTTGCAACTTATTGTCTAATCAAAATTGGCGGGGTATTTTGTGAAAAATGCCACCTGCGACTAGACCTGCTGGCCGGCAGATATTCGCAGGTAGGTGATCAGGTCTGTATTGTCGATTTTGGTGATACCCAGGCCTCTGATAATTGTAATGGCCTGGCCCCGGTGGTAGCTACCGTGATTGACTACATGAAAAAGTATTTCTTCCTTAACGGTTTCATACGGCATGTTCCTCATGTTACGGTAGATCATTTTTTCAGCCAGGAACTCCGACCCCGCCTCCGAGGCGAACTTTTGCATGTCTTTTGCCGAGGTAACCAACGCCTCCATCACCTCCTTTTTTCCACCAACAAACGATAGCCGGGGCCATCTGTCCATCACTTTGTTCTGCATGCGGGAGGGCCAAATCACCTGGGCTTCCCAGATGTGGAGCAGTGTTTCTCTTAGCGTGGGGTAGCTGCTCAGCACAGGCTGCACCAGTTGCTCTTCTGTTACCCGGTCGACGGTTTTGGCAAGTTCTTCATTGGCCCATACGTTGTAGGCGAGCTGTTGATGGATGGTGTAAGGCATTTTTTTGAATTTGTGACGCTATTTAAACAACTCCATTTGTTCAGGCAACAACCTGAACGATTTTCTGTGGTAGGGCGTAATGCCGTGTGCTCGTATCGCTGCCCGATGATCCATCGTGGGGTAGCCCTTGTTTTTTGCCCATTGATAAACCGGAAACTCCTCCCCAAGCCGCTCCATCCATTCGTCCCGGTAGGTTTTGGCGAGAATGGAAGCCGCCGCAATGCTGTAGTAAAGGCTGTCGCCTTTGATAATGCAATTGTGAGGGAGTTCTTTATACTTTTTGAACCTGTTGCCGTCAATCAACAGGTGTTCAGGCACCTTTTTTAACTGATCTACCGCCCTGTGCATGGCCACAAACGAGGCGTTCAGTATATTGATCTTATCTATTTCTTCAGGTGAACACCAGCCTATGGCCCAGGCAACAGCCGCCGATTTCACGTCTTCTTTGAGTGCCATTCGTTGTTTTTCACTCAACTGCTTCGAGTCCGTGAGTACTTTGTGATGGAAGTCGGGAGGAAGGGTGACAGCCGCAGCCACCACAGGCCCAGCCAGGCAGCCACGACCGGCTTCGTCACAGCCAGCTTCGATAACGCCTTTGTTGAAAAATGGTAGCAGCATAGGTCTATTTGGAAACAATAATACGGTATTGACAAAAGAATGCCTGAAAAATGTAAATTGAAACTAGAAACACCCCCTTACTTGTCATGTCAATGTCAAAAAAACCGCCACGATCCGGCGATTCAGGCTCACGTAGATCTTTTATTAAAAACTCCGCACTAATTGCATCGGGTATCACCATCGTGCCAAGGTTTGTGCTTGGAGGCAAAGGATTCGTTCCTCCCAGCGACACTTTCTACGCAGCAGGGATAGGGGTAGGGGGCAAAGGCGAAGTCGACATGAAGGGCATAGGTGATTGCAAAAATGCCAGGGTCATCGCCCTTTGCGACGTGGATGATAAGAGCGCTGAAAAGTCGGTCAAGCGTTTCCCGGGAGCCACCTACTACAAAGACTGGCGCATTATGCTAGACAAAGAGGGAAAGAACCTCGATGGCGTGTCTGTTACCACGCCGGATCACATGCATGCTCATCCGGCTCTGAGAGCCATGTCAATGGGCAAGCATGTGTATGTGCAAAAACCTCTTACCCATAACATTTACGAAGCCAGGCTCCTTACCCAGGCTGCGGAGAAATACAAAGTGGTAACCCAAATGGGCAACCAGGGCGGATCTGGTGATGATGTGCGTACGGTAAAGGAATGGGTGGATGCCGGTATGATCGGTGATGTTACCAGGGTTCATTCCTGGACCAACCGCCCCGTATGGCCTCAGGGGCTGCCCACGCCGAAGGGTAAGTTTGATGTACCTGAAGCACTTGACTGGGATTTGTGGATAGGCTGTGCCGACTTTGTGGACTACAATCCAGCCTATCACCCGTTCAACTGGAGGGGTTGGTGGCCGTATGGCACCGGAGCACTTGGCGACATGGCTTGTCACATCCTTGATCCGTTTTTCAGAATACTACCAGTGAAATATGCTTCTGATGTCGAATGCAGTGCTTCTACCATCTGGTCCGATTTCTTCGTGGAGGCTGACTATCCCGACAGTTGCCCGCCTTCGTCCATTATACACTTTACCTTTCCCCGAACTGATGGCAAAGGTGACATAAGGCTCACCTGGATGGACGGTGGTCTGCGACCTGAGAAGCCATTAGAGCTACTGCCCGACGAAGAAATGGGCGATGTAGACGGTGGACTGATCATGGAGGGTACCAAAGGAAAGATTATCACCGGGATGTGGGGTCGCCGACCGAAGCTGCTTCCCACTTCCAGAATGAAAACTGAAGCCTTTCCTGCTGAGACAATCCCAAGAATTCCGAAAGGAGTTGATGGTCATTACGCCAATTGGGTTGATGCAGCTATGGCGGGTTATGGCAAAGGAGTGCCTAGCTCCCCATTTAATTACAGTGGCCCGTTTACTGAGGCCATTTTGCTGGGCAATGTGGCGCTCAGAGCCTATCAAATCAAAGGAGGAAAGGGATACCCCGGCCGGAAAAAGCTGCTTTGGGATGCTGAGAACATGAAGGTGACAAATTTCGACGAAGCCAATCAGTTTGTTAAAAGGACTTACAGAAAGGGTTGGGAGCTTGTTGGGTGAACGGGATTTTAATGTGCGCTCTTTGCAATACAGCTATTTATTGGGCTATATTCGGCAAAAGTTTTTGTTATGAGCAGACCACTTTGGGGTATTGACCTGGGAGGCACAAAGGTAGAAGGCGTCATTATCTCTTCAGATAAAAGGCCGGATGTAATTGCCAGACTGAGACTGCCTACTGAGGCCGACAAGGGATACGATCATATCGTTGGGCAAATTTGCAAATTGGTTGAATTGCTCAAGATGGAAAGTGGCCTTACCCCTGAAAATATTGGTATTGGAACGCCAGGTGCCATGGACCCAACTACTAATACATTGAAAAACTCTAATACCACCTGCCTCAATGGAAAACCTCTGCGGCAAGATCTTGAAAAGCAGCTAGGATTTCCTGTTGCCATGGCCAACGATGCTAATTGCTTTGCCATTGCGGAAACCTTGTGGGGTGCTGTCCCTGAGAAGGTGCCGGATGCGAAAGTTGTTTTTGGTGTCATACTCGGGACAGGTGTTGGTGGCGGCCTGGTAATGTATGGTAAAGTACCGAATGGGCGCCACGGTATCGCCGGCGAATGGGGTCATAATTTCCTTGATGCATCAGGAGGGCCCTGCTATTGCGGGCATATCGGCTGCGTTGAGCAAGTTTTGTCAGGCCCAGCCCTTCAGAGATATTATGAAAGCTTGTCTGGTGAGAAACGAAAACTTCCGGAAATTGTAGAGCGGGCAAAAACAGGAGACGATAAGGCAGCTGTGCAAACCATGGACAGAATGGTTGAGTTCTTTGGAAAAGCCATTGCGGTGATAGTAAATATCGTTGATCCGGACGCAATTGTGCTAGGAGGAGGAGTGGGTAATATTGACCTCTTGTACTCAATGGGTGCAAAGGAAGCAGCGAAGCACCTGTTCAATCCCCGTTTGGAAACACCATTTCTGAGACCAAAATTGGGCGATAGTGCGGGTGTTTTTGGAGCAGCGCTCCTGACAGCATAAGAGCTGTTATAAGTGCATTTTTTTCTTAGAATAGTAAAATATTGGGCCTTTGCTTAAATTTGGTTAAGTTTTCATCGTTTTTCAGCATACTGACTTCTTTATTGAATGAATAATCGGCGTTCCTTTTTGAGGAAACTACTTCTGAGCTTACCGGCAGGATACGTTCTGCCATCAGTGTTGTCATCCTGTGAAACACAGGATGATTTATTTCCGAACCTGAATTTTGGAGGAAAAGTGATTGTGGTAGGGGCTGGAGCGGCCGGCTTACATGCCGCTTATATCCTGCACAAAAATGGTGTCGACGTACAAGTGTTGGAGGCTACGAACAGAGTTGGCGGTAGGATAAAGGCACTTGATGAATTTACAGGATACCCTTTGGAGCTTGGTGCTGACCACGTGCGTGGAACTAATTCCATTTTTTATGATGCGGTGCGCATTTCCAATTTTGAGTACTACCAGGACAGAGGCAAAACTTACTACCAACTGACAGGAAAGACCATTGAGGAGAGTGAAGCTAATTCGAACACGTCGTTTAGAGCTGCCATCAAAGTAATAGAAAAGCTACCACTTTACAGCGGGCCGGACATTTCACTGTCGGAGTATCTCAATAAAGAGCCCCTTTCTGATGAAACACTCACGCTGTTGAACTCATTTATCGCTAATGAATTTGGCACTGACCTCGACCTGTTGAGTGTTGCCGGGTACAACGAAGCATTGGCAAAGCAAACATCGGGAAATGAAAAGATCATTTTGCGACGCAGGTCATTTAGCGAAGTGCTGGATCTTCAATACTCTCCTATCAGCTCCAAAATAAGACAAAATACGCCTATTAAGTCTATAGACTACGGCAGCGGAAAGGTAGTATTGACTGACGATGCCAATCAGACTTATGAGGCAGACAAGGTCATCGTTACCGTGCCACTACCTATTCTCAAAGAGGGGAGGATATCATTTAACCCTGCCTTGCCGGAGGAAAAACTGCTGGCTATGGATGGGCTTGGCATGGATGGAAGTGTAAAAATCTTCATGCGCTTTGGTCAAAATTTCTGGGGTGATGAAACAAGCACCGTTTTTCCGGGTGGAATAATACCTGTATACAAAGCGCCAGGTTGGGGGAAAAGGTCTGAGTTTGACGATGATCTTATATTTTTCAACAACGTGCTGGTGGGTGAAGCCAATGGTTCGGCTGGCGCTACTTTAAGTGAATTGGGCAACGACGCCGTTACCTTTGCGTTGAGAGATTTGGATGACATGTTTAATGGGCAGGCAACCAAGTTCTTAACTCAGAGCTACGTGATGGACTGGTCGAAGGACACGTTTACAAAGGGAGCCTATTCTTACCCTAAAGTCGGCAGCGAGGGTGCAAGAGGCATTTTGGCTAGTGCCATTGATAACAAAATATATTTTGCAGGTGAGGCTACCCACACCGAAGGCCACTTCGGAACTGTTCATGGTGCTATGGAAACTGGTTACCGGGCTGCGTACGAAATACTAAAAAGTATCTCATGAAGAGAATCTTAGTTTTAATGATGTTGATAGCCCCTGGGGCCTCCTTCGCTCAATCTGAGGTTGGTATTGGTTTTCTTGCGGGGTACAACTATATGAATGGAATTGGCTGGAATGAGGTGGTGAGGCACTACAATCTTGCGCATCCACAGTTTGATAATAATCAGCCGTTGTTGCAAAATGGATTCTTTGCCGGATTTGAATTTGACTATGAAATCGGCAATCATATTTTCATCACGCCAGAGCTGGTTTATAAGCGGGTAAGAAGTGTGACGGACAATAAGCTTTATGAAATTGATTTGCTCATGCATTTTATTACGCTCGAAGTGTCAGCTGAGGTCTATGTGTTTGAGCTGGGAAAAAGAGTACAGAAGGGTTTTGCTCATGATTTTTATATGATGGCCGGCCCGGGCGTTTCGTACATGCTGCCCCGTGTCTATCAGGACTTGGAGCTCAAGAACGGCCTTGATGGAGAGCCCTATAGACCTAGTAAGATGGTGCCTTTTTTAGGAGCTGGCGTTGGATACGACATTTACTTTAATAAAAACTTTGGTGTGTCGCCCTTTTTTAGAGTGAATGCCTATTTCCCTTTTGAAATTGATGACTTTCCTGAGGTAGTACTTGGCTCCAACGTGGCCGAAGTGAACGACCGGACAAGCGTTTTCAATTTCCAACTGGGAATGAGTTGGAGATACCACCGCTCCGGCTACTCCAGAAAATAGTCATGTCATGTTTTCATGCGATGGGTTTCGCAACTGCTTCCTGGTTGTTGGCATCCACACTTGCAGTCTTTTCTTGAGCCTGCGTGCGTAGCCGTTTGCTGAGGCCTTTGAACCTTGTGAAGTTGGCAACGGCTGATATCGAAAGGCCAAAAAGAAGCCCAATCCAGACTCCGATTGTGCCCAGATCAAAGACAAAGCCAAGCACATAGCCTGTTGGCAAGGCAATTACCCAGTAGGCTATCAAAGTCACCAAAGTCGGCACTTTCACATCGGACAGTCCCCTTAGCACTCCCAAACCAACTACTTGCACACCATCGGAGATTTGAAAGAAGGCTGCCACTATCAGCATGCCTGCGGCGAGTGAAATAACTTCAGGGTCGTCAATGTACAGGGAGGGAAAAAAATTACGACCAAGCACAAAGATAATTCCGCAAACAGTCATGAAAATCATGGCCATAATAAAGCTTGCCATGCCAGCCATTCTCATGTTGACGTAGTCGTTTTGACCCAGGTAAAAACCTACTCTTATGCTGGCAGCAGCTGCAATGCCTGTAGCAGCCATATAGCTGACTCCTGCGAGGTTGAGGGCAATTTGATGGGCGGCCAGCGCATTGGCACCCAGCCACCCAATCATGATGGCGGCTGCTGCAAAGGCACCCACCTCAAATATGAACTGCATGCCCGAAGGGATGCCAAGCGCCAGCAGTCTTTTGAAAATGGCCTTCGAAAGATTCTTTAGGTGGAAGCCGATGGTGTAGGGCCTCAATTTTTGGTAACGAAAGACGAAATAGCCCATGGCAATGGCCATCAACACCCTATCTACCAGGGTAGCAATCGCCGCTCCGTTGAGTCCAAGAGCCGGAAAGCCCCATTTGCCGTAGATCAGCAGGTAGTTGAGAAAGATATTGAACAGATTTCCGATGATAGAGATGGTCATCGCCTGCCTGGTAAGGTGGAGCCCCTCAGTAAACTGCCGAAAGGCCTGAAATACCATTAGTGGAACGATAGAAAATCCGATGATACCCAGATAGGGTATGGCATTCTCAACAACATCAGCCTCCTGATCCAAGTGATATAAAATCGGAGAGACTCCTACGATCAGACCGAAAAGAAATAACCCCATGAGAAAATTGCTGACGACGCCATGGCGGAGCAGGTCAAGCAGTTTGCCGGCGTTTTGCTCGCCATAGGCCGAGGCCACCAGAGGAGTGATCCCATAAGAAACACCTATGCCAAATAGCATAAAGACTGCAAAAAGGCTGTTGCCGAGGGAAGCAGCCGCTAGTGGCAAGGCACCTATTTGACCTACCATTACGCTGTCGGCCACGCTCACGGAAATGTGGCCAAGCTGACTCAGCATAACGGGGTAAGCCAGCTTGATATTGTTTCGAAGGTAGTACGACCAGGGATAAGGGTTTGCCATGAAAGCGCTATAGTCAAAAAAGTTACAAATTCATTAAGCGGGCCGCCTTGAAGATGCCGGCAAGGCTCAGGCTATCAGTTATTTCACCCCTCATCGCCATTTCCAATACTTCACCAAATGGTAGTTTACGGATGATTAGCTGTTCAGTTTCCTCGAACTCGGTTTTACCCTCAGTAAGGTCTTCGGCCAGAAATATAAACCCTTCTTCGTCGGTGACTGAGTTGGACGTATGGATGCGGAGCATATTGGTCCACTTGGTGGCGGAAAGCCCGGTTTCTTCTTTAAGCTCTCTTTTGGCAGAGTCAAGAATATCAATCTCCAGCGGCCCGCCTCCCATAGGAATCTCCCATGAATACTCATCAAGCGGAAAGCGGTATTGCCCAACCAGCCAGGTGTTCATCTCTTCGTCAATAGGTATGATGCCTATTGCCTTATTTTTAAAATGAACCTTGCCATAAATGCCGGGCGTGCCCGAGGGCGTTAGCACCTGGAACTCTTCCAGTTCGATCCACGGATTGTCATATATTTTCCTGGAGGAACCTTTTGTCCATGGGTTTGAGTATGCATCCATGGCGCTAAGTTACGGCAAGGCAGGTAGAATAGCTTTGAATTTTTTGACAACAAAAAAAGAGGCTGCTCAAAAGTGAGTCAGCCTCTTCGGACTTGAAATTAATTGGGCAATGAGTTATAAGATGATGCCGAAGCTGATAGCGTTCAGGGAAGGCCCTTTTCCACTTACAAACACATCGTTGAGATCGTAATTGGCAAAGAAATCGAGGCCCTTGTAACCAAACTGCGCCCTTACACCATAACGGAAGTTGTTCATGTAATAGCTCCCCCTTTCCTTGTCTTTGCTTGATTCTGTTTTCACCTTGGTGCTGCTACCTAGTCTGTAGCCTCCGTATACGCCAGCGCCAATCCTGATGCCTCTTTTCTTATAAGAAGTATATTTTAAGCTCCCTCTTTCAAAGCTTTTTACTTTTCTGGTGCCCTTTGCAAAGTCGAAAAGTGGCACAAAGCTGGCGTTGAGGTAGGTAGCAGAAAGCTTACTTTTGATCGGGTTAAGATTTGGATCTATGGTGCCAAAGCTAAGTCCCTCTGGCGTTTTATCCAGTGTGGTCCTGTCATCATCAAACTTCCAGTTGTACCAGTTAAGCGAGAAGCCCCACTCCACAAACAACGGCCCACCTACCTGCGACTTGTTGATGCTCGACAGCCCCACGAACCACGAGCCCCAGGGGCGCACAGCGTATGGCTGGTTGTTGTCGTTGGGGAATTTGCCATCTTCCAGCCAGTTGCTCATGCCAAGCTCAACGTTGAACGAATGCTTGGTTCTGTACCGACGATCCTCTACATATTCGTACTTTTTCACGTCGAGGTCATCATTGTCGAATTCGTCTTCGATGTCGTCCCAGTCGTCAGCGGCCACTTCCAGCTTTTTGTTGCCAATGTTGATTTCAGCTTTGTGCCTTGGGTATTCGTTGTTGCTCCACACAATGGTAGTGTCCTGCAGGTACCTTGTCCCCGACTCATCAGTGATCTGCAAATAATTCACTTCGCTTGATGAAGAGTCGATCGACAGTTTCAAATCTTTCAGCATCTTATTGATGTCGTAGTTCTTGATGGTTTCCAGGTCTTTCTGATCCTTCACCACAAGGATGATCT
The DNA here is from genome assembly GCF_902498805.1 of Imperialibacter sp. EC-SDR9. Classification (GTDB taxonomy): domain Bacteria; phylum Bacteroidota; class Bacteroidia; order Cytophagales; family Cyclobacteriaceae; genus Imperialibacter. The sequence goes on from NZ_LR701592.1 coordinate 51,444, forward strand.
TGCTATTTTGCCCCAGCTCGATGAGGATGGTGTCCATCTCGGCCGAGTTCGCTTTTGCTGAAGTGCCTGACAAGCCAATGGCTATCAGCACAGCTAGTAGAGATAATGATAATTTTTTCATAATTGTTTATTTTGAGTTATTGACCTTTTCGTTTTTTGTAATTCCAATTTTCAAACTTCCACTTAAAAGCCCGTCTTTGGTTTCCCGAAGCTCAGCCAGAATGTCTCTGTTGCTGAATGTTCGGGCGGAAGCCAGGAGCTTGTTAAATCCATTCTTCTTTTCCTTTCCGTCATCGGAAGCCATCAGCTCACGCACTGGCTCAAGAAATCTATCTTCGTCCTCATCGGCCTTGAAGGTGATCTTTACCTCCATCGGCTCCACGGGTGCCTGAGCATCGGCCACCAGGCTCTGTTCAATCTTTTCTATTTCAAGTGTTTCAGGAATAGTGGTGTCTTCGGTTACTTCGTTCACTTTGTTTACATCTTCCAGCGCTATGAGTGCCTCCGTTTCCATTTCTTCCTTTTGAGTGGTAGATGCCACTTGTGTGGTAGCAGGTTGCACGGGCCTGTTTATTTTTTTCGCAGGCGCATCGGCTTTACTCTCCGCCGTCAGCCCTTTGTTAGCAGCAGCCACTTCCGTAGTTTCCTTTGCGCCAACTTGCGTTTCCGCCATCATATTATCGGGTGTTCGATCGTCGGCTAATGCCGGATTCGTGTTTTCCGGGGTGGTCACTTTTTCCGTGTTATCAATACCGGCCAGGGTATTGGGGCTATTGAGCTCACCTGTCGATTGCCTGTAAATGAACCACCCAGCAAAAAGGATCATTGAGATAGCAGCCGCTATCGATATCCAAAACGCTCCTTTTTTTCGGCTGCCAGGATTCATTTTCCCTTGCAGTTTGGCCCATGCCTCGGGGCTGGGGCTTACCGGATGTGCTTCCAGCTTTGTCCGAAATAAGTGATCTATTTTCTTAGTGCTCATGGCTTCCTGTTTTGTTATTCATTTTTTTTTCCTGTTCGAGCAATTGCTTTTGCAAAAGTACCCTCGCTCTGCTCAACTGAGATTTTGACGTGCCTTCGCTTATCTCCATCATCTCAGCAATTTCCTGGTGGCTAAACCCTTCAATGGCGTAGAGGTTAAAAACTGTCCTGTACCCCACCGGAAGCTCCTGAATCATTGCCATCAGATCGTCGGCCTCCAGCTGGTCGCTTAGTTGGGAAAAGTCAGGTTCCCTGTCGGCTTTTTCTATTTCCACCTCCACATACATTGACTTGTTGCGGCGGAGGTACATCAAACTTTCGTTGACCATGATCCGCCTTAGCCACCCTTCAAAACTCCCTTCAAACCGAAAGCTGTCAAGCTTTTCAAATACCTTGGCAAAGGCACTGATCATGACGTCTTCCGCTTCGTCGGAGTCTTTCACATACCTGTAGCAAACCCCCATCATTTTGGCCGAATGCTTTTCGAAAAGCGTCTGCTGATCACGGGAGTTGCCTTTTTGACATCCCTTGATTAGCGCTTCTTCGGTTTTCGATTCTTGTAGTATCAGCCTCATTGATTAGGTCGCTCAACAGGTAGATGCACCTGCCGGGGCTGGAGGTTGCATGGGGGTGATAAAATATTTGAAAAATGTTTCAAGCGAACAATAAGGTCGCTGCCAAAGTGGTTAAAAAACGGCCTTGTAGTTGATTTCGATAACAATTTCGGAAAAAGCACCGGCTTTTACTTCAACAGGGTTAATTATTCCATTGCCATCGAAGCGGTTGGCAAAGAACCCATCAGGCTCTTTGGTGAAGACTGAGTAGGTGCCGACAGGAAGGGAAATTCTGAATGTGCCGTTTTCATTGCTGCTCACACGGGCGATAGGTTCGATAGGTAAGCGTTTGTAAATGGGGTCATTTTCTGTGCCAAGGCTGGAGGCATTGACAGGCCCATAGAACAAAATTTCTCTGACGATAGGTTGGCGACTCCCGCCCGGTTTTTCACCGATTCGAGGCATAAAATCCCCCTCCATCCAATAGACTGCGCCGGTCACTCCCTGTTTGTCGCTCGTGATGGATAACGAAGATTTACAACCGACAGCAGCCAGCAGAAGGCCGATGATCAGCAGTGGTTTCATATGCCCTGAAAAAGATCGAACGATTCCATGTAATGCGGAATATAGGTGTTAAAGTGCATTTCAGTGCTGGTAGTTATCGCCAATGCTTCGGCTCCTTCTTTTTCGCCATGTACGATAAAAGTGTATTTGGGGCTTTCTTTAATGTTTTTCAACCAGCGTATCAACTCGTTGCGGTCGGCATGGGCAGAGAAGCCCTGGATATACTCCACCCTGCACCTTAGGTCTACCATTTCTCCGAATATTCTGATCTGCGGCTCCTTGTCCAATATGCGCCTTCCTCTGGTGCCTTCAGCCTGAAAGCCAACGATGATGACCGTATCGTTGATTCTTGGAAGGCGATGGAATAAATGGTGCAACACCCTGCCGCCGGTGCACATGCCGCTGGCCGAAATAATGATGGCATTCCGTTTCACAGTATTGATGTTTTCAGAGCTGTCCTGTGTCCGTACGTATTTGAAATTGGGGTGATCAAATACTGGTGCTTTTGATATCATTTCATCGTCGAGGCGGTGGAGTTTGTGAAACTCCTTGTAGAGGCCGGTGACTGAAATGGCCATGGGACTGTCGATATAAACAGGGCAATTGGGAATAGCATTTTCCTGAAAAAGCTGAGCAAGCAGCAGCAGGATATCCTGTGTGCGTCCGACGGAGAAAGCAGGGATCAGCACGCATCCATTGGCATCAAAGGTTTCCAGAATCGTTCGTTTAAGCGCCACCTTATGATCTGCTTCGGGGCTGGCCTTGTTGCCGTACGTCGATTCTACCCAGAGAATGTCGGCTTTCTCAATGTCGGTCGGGTCGTACAAAAGTTGATTGTCATATCGGCCGATGTCTCCGCTGAACAAAAGTTTTTTAGTTTGCTGCTCACCCTTTATTTCAATCTCAGCATGGGCGGCACCAAGAATATGCCCCGCATACAGGTACTTTAGGCTGATATTTGGACTGACCTCAAATGTGTCATCGAAGTCGAGGCTGACAAATTGGCTAAAGCAGTGCTCTGCTTCTTCCAGCGTGTAAAGCGGGAGAGGGTTTTCGTGACGGGAATATCCTTTTTTTCTGGCATAAGCGGCTTCTTCTTCCTGCAGCTTGCCCGAATCTCGCAGCATAATCTCCATGAGCCTTGCCGTGGCGTGTGTGCAATAAATCGGGCCTGCATAGCCTTCCTTTACCAGCTTAGGCAAATAACCTGAATGATCAATATGGGCGTGGGTAATCACCACAGCGTCAATTGTGGCCGGATCTATCGGGAAAGCATCCCAATTCCGAAGCCTCAATTCCTTCATGCCCTGAAACAGGCCGCAATCAACTAAAAGCTTAAAATCATCGATTTCCACCAGATATTTCGAACCGGTGACCGATCCCGCACCTCCCAGAAACTTTACCCTTACATCCATTTTGTCTGCTTTGAGCCGATATTAGAGAATAATCTTCCAAATAAGAATCAATAGTTGTGTTAGTTTTGCAGCGATGGCTTCAATAATAGATTAGTCATTTTATAACAGCGGTTTTGAACTATTGCTTTGCCCAAATAATTGTAAGCATATGCAGGAAATGAAAGTATCTCTTAAGTATGTGGCCGATGAGGAGTATCAGGCCGAGAATGAGTCTGGCAACGTACTGAATATCGATATGCTTGCCAAAGACGACAAAAAGGCTTTTTCGCCCACACAATTGCTGCTGGCAGGCATCACTAGCTGTGCGGCCGTCGACCTGGTGTCGATGATCAAGAAGAGACGGAAGACCCTGGTTGACCTAACCTCAGAGGTTACGGGTAAAAGGAGGGAAGAGCAGCCAAGAAGGTTCACTGATATTCACGTGCACTACAAGGTGGTTTCGCCTGACGCTCAGCTGGAGGAGGTAGAAAAGCTCGTTGACCTGGCAGTTGAGAAATATTGCAGTGTGGCCGCTTCCATTAGCTCGGAAATTAATCTGACTCATTCTGTAGAGATAGTAAAGCCATAATGAGGGTTGTAGCCGAAATACCTCACCCAAAAACCAAGATCACCGTCTTCTCATGGAATGGCCGGTACCTGGTGAAGTTTGAATACGGCCTGCTGGAGCAGACTTATAAAGTGAGTGAAATGGATCTTACCTCCGAAGGTGATATCAATGAAATTGTGTCGGAAGCATTTATTGAGAAGGTGATGGCGAGGTTTTTGGAAATGGAAAAAGACTTTGGCCAGGCTATTAACGAGGTGGTTTAATCTATTTCTCCTCCCACGCCGTCATGGCTCTGGCGACCTCTCTGCCACTGTGTTTTTCTTTCAGGCTGTGTAGTATTTCATTGTCCGTTAGCTGCTGAAACTCACTTAATATTTCGTCGTTTAGCACACATTCACTTTTAAACTGGATGTCGATTTCCTTCAAGCTCATATGCAGTAGGTAGTCTTGAGGTAGAGAGGCCAGCATCCATTCCAGGTAGTGAACATTGTTGACGTGGTTGTTTTGATCAAGGTGCTGATAGTATACCTGAAACCCGGGCCCACTGATAGCCTCTCCCAGCGACGGCAGTTTGTCAGTTGGGTGCGGGAGGTGATTGTTTTCAATAACGAAGTTGCCACCTGTGATATAGTCCGGCACGGGAATGAGCCGTCTTTTTTCAACATCAATCACTACCCAGGCGGTGCAGCCTTCCGCTACCAGTTCTTGCTTTGCATTCCGAAACCGCATGTCCCGAAAGGTGAAAAACTTTTCGATGCCCGATGGCCATGTTTCCACTTCCACTAACTCGTTTTTTTCTATTGGTTTCAGCACCCTGAGAAACAACCGGTGCAGCACCCAGGTATGCCCTTTCTCCATAAGTGCGGGAACTGACACGCCAAGCACGTCAGCATGCTGCCAGGCTGCCTCCTGAAAAAAATTGATCAGCACGGGAAACTTGGCCTTTCCATTGGGCCCAATTTCAGCCGCTCTCACTTTGAACTTTTCGAAGTACGGATTGATCATTTGGTTCTTTCTATGCGGGTTCAGAGTTTTTCTGTCATGATAGCAGTGTAAGTCTTTATCGCCTCTATGTAGTTGCCAAGCCGTATGTTTTCATTGGGGCTGTGCTGATTGTTGTCGGGGTTCACCGTGGGCACCAGCACGGCAGGGATGTCGAGCGTTGTAACAAACGGAGATATCGGAATAGATCCACCGCCTGTTCTTATCATAATGGGCGGTGATCCAAACGCCTTTGTCATGGCTTTCACCAGCCATTGCCCCACTTCTGTGTCATAATCGGTGCGAAAAGCTTTGTAGCTTATTTCGTAGTCAAATGAAACTATTTTCGACTTCGACATTCTTTCTTCTTCTGTCGGCTCACGGTTGTCAATTACGTAGTAGCCCTGGCTTTTGATGTGCTCTTTTATCAGCCCAATCAACCTTTCCGGGTCGCTTTCCATGACCAGCCTCACGTCGATTTCGCCTGTAGCGGTTGGCGGCACAATGGTGCGCACTTCTTTTCCCACCCAGCCGGAAGACATCCCTCTGATGTTCAGCGAGGGATACTGTATCGACTCCTGGTAGTTGGAGCCTACTTTGTCGATGTCGGCAATGCCAATTTTCTTTTTGATATAGTCCTCATCATCGGGCACGCTCGCCATAATGGCCTTTGTTTTCTCGTCGAAATCCACGCCATCGTAGAATCCGGGAATAACCACCCGGCCGTCTGCATCTTTCATGCTGGCCAATAGCTGAGCCATGTTTAAAGCCGGGTTGGGCGCATAATTGCCGTAGTGTCCGCTATGCTGGGCTACTCTCGGCCCAAATGTGTGCAGCGTGATGGTGGCAATACCCCTGGCGCCGAAGGTCAGGGTGGGCTCATTGCTTACATGCCTTGGTCCGTCAAAAATGATGAGCATATCCGATTTCAGGTCTTCCTTGTAGGCTGCCACGGCGCCCGGCAGCCTCGGTGAGCCGAGCTCCTCTTCAAAATCCATAATGACTTTAATATTGAAATTTGGTTCAGCTTTTAACTCCTTCATCACATCGAGTGAGGTGAGATAGGCCATGGCAGCACCTTTGGAGTCGCTGGTAGACCTGGCAAAAATTCGCCATTCAGGATCAAATGAATTGCTGAGGTTGCTCCAATCGATTTCCGTAAAGCCGCCTTTACCATCAGGTTTCTTTAATGCAGGAATCCAGGGGCTTTTTTGAAACCATTTTGAAGAGTCGACAGGCTGGCCATCCAGCTGAAGATAGATCAAAACTGTTTTGGTTGCCTTTTTAACCTTTCTTTCGGCCAAAAGCAGGGGAACCGTTGAAGTCTCCAATCTTTTGGTCGTAAAGCCACGCTCAGCAAAAGCTTTTTCACACCATTGCACATTCTGCTCAATATAGGCGGGGTAATGAGCGTCGTTGGGAATGCTCAATAGCTCACTCAAAGTATTTAAGCTTTGTTTGCCATAGCGAAGTGCTAATTCGTCAAGCGTCTTCTGAGTAACTTTTTGAGCATTTGAGGCGCTGGAAATTACAAGGAGTCCCGCAATGACGAGCAGTACTTGTTTCATGATTGTTCCTTTTGTTAGTTGCGTTCAATAATAGTGAATTTGAGGCTAGGGAATGACAAAAATAGGATTGATCTCAGACACGCACGGTTATCTGGACGAAAGAGTGTTTGAATATTTTGCTGAATGCGATGAGATATGGCATGCTGGCGATGTTGGTGACCTGGCTGTGATGAAGCGGCTAGAGGCCTTTAGGCCAACGGTTGGAGTGTATGGCAACATCGATGGAACCGATATTCGGCATATATACCCCGAAGACCAAGTGTTCGAAAGAGAAGGCAAAACGATCTGGATCACGCATATAGGAGGCTATCCTCCGAAGTATAATCGAAGAGTATTAAAGCAGCTGGATACTATCAAACCGTATCTTTTCATTTGTGGCCACTCTCATATTGTAAAAGTGCTTACCGACAAAGCAAGGCTTCCTCTGATCCACATCAACCCGGGTGCGGCAGGCATGCAGGGTTTTCACAAAATGCGCACCATCATGCGGTTTGATCTTACACCAGAAGGGGTTAAGAACCTTCAGTTGATTGAGTTGGGGAAAAGGGGCTAAACGATGGCACAGGCTCCACCGGCGCATGCTGCCTCCGCTTGCAGGTCGGTTTCATCTTCAGCTTCCACTACCTTTGAAAGGTCGATGCTGCGCAAACTTATCTCCAGCTCATTGAATTCTTCCCTGGTGATATCTTCAAACGGAGGCTGTTGATAGTTCCCACTGTCAAAAGGAAGCACACTCAGTCCGTTGTACGAAGCTTTGTTTTCCCACATCCATTGCCCGACTTTTTCCCACTCGTCATGTTTGATCGACACAGTCGCTGACACATTGTTGGCGTTGTTGCCGAGGCGGTATCCGTTTCTTACCCACTCGGTATTGAAAGCCCTTATTCTTTCCAGTAAGTCCATAGCGCTCTCGCTTCGGGTAATGCTGCCTTCGGGCGCCTTCTGAGGGATACAAATGATCCCCTGTTTTTCGTTGAGTAAGTCGTCTTCCAGCAGCTCAGGGTGATTGTCCTTCAAGTATTGGTACAATGCTTCATTCTTGCCTATTCTTACCCTTCTCAGGTAGAAATCGTTGTGCCAGGCATGGATGCCGGAAGAGGTACCCAATACCAGCGAACTGGTGCCGGAGGGTTTTATTGTAGTGCACCTGGCGGCAAAGTTTATCCCTATTTTCGCCGATACCTCCATGTTGACATGCTTCACTTCATCAGCTGCTTCCTTCAAATCCATTTGGAAAACTCTCCCACTGGCTATTCCCGTCATTCCTACGCCGATAAGAGCATCCTCCTCCGTTGTTTTAATCCATTCTTCCCTCAGGTAATGGAAATCGGTAAATCCGGCCTGAAGTGTGCCCAGAAAACCAGCCGCTCTGGCCCTTGCGTTCAAGTCTTCCTGCGTTTCTACATCCGAAACGTTAATTTCGCAGAGGTTACAGAACTGGAAAGGCCGCAAAGCAATTTCGCAGCAAGGGTTGGTTCCCCACTCTGGGTGATTAGTGAAATAGAAACCAGGTTCTCCAGAGCCCGACAGCTCTATTTTCTTCCAAAGCTTAATAAAAGACTCTTTGGTAGTGCCGTCTCTGGTGAGCACCACGGAGTTGTTGGCCCGGCCTCTTTGCTCATTAAGCTCCCACCAGTTGCCAAACTTGCAGCTCAGCATTTCATCATCTTGCGGCGAAAAAAGAGATATCATAGCTGACCTGCGAATGCCACCCGAAAGTACAGCATTGGCAATATGGCACATGATGTCGTGGCACTCCAGCGATGACAGTTTTTCACCGTTCTGCTTTCTTTCAAGAACGGAGATAACATGAGCGTGGCAAACTCTCAGTGGCTCCGGGCCCGGTGCTTTGCCGCCAGCGGTCACCAGTCTCGCTCCCTTGGGCCTTATATCCGAGTAATCGAAGTCAGGCAGAGCGCTATGAAACCCAAAATAGGCTTTCATAATCATTTTGATGGAATCGGCCCAGCCCTCCAGGCTGTCGCCGACCAAAAATCTTCTTCGTCGCTCAGGCTTTTGAACGGGCGGCAATTGACTAACGTGATGTAGTTGAACAGAAAAACCAACGCCAGTTCCGCCCAGCAGCAAAAACATGGTTTCTGAAAATGCTCTTATATCATCTAACGGCAAGTAGGCGCAGTTGTAGATACGGCTGTTATTTTTAACAATAGGAGCCCCGGCAAACTGCATGGCCCGCATCGAGGGAAGTACTTTTTTTTGTAACACAAATGCCATGTTTTCCCGAATCTCCTCTCGCATGTGAGGGTATTTGTCCACCATCATTTCTTCGTAGCGACCGCAGATTTCCGGCCATAGCTCCCTGCGATTGAGCTCCGGAATGTACCGTGCATACTTCATGTGTACGATAATGTCACTGAGAATTTCCTGGTTTAGTTCCATGTCTTTCTTTGTTCTGGGTGGATAATACTGATCAGCTACTGCCCATGCCTGAAAAAGCCGAGATGCTGCGCCATACTGAATTGCACAAAGGCCCTCCAACCGACTCGCCTCTGAGGATTTCGTCTGCTCAACAAATATATTAATAAAAGATTAAAAAGTCTTTTATCAAGTCACCTTTGTTTGAGCTTATCTCGTGGAGTTGAAAGGTAACTTTAGGAGTCTGAAAGGATAGGTCTTTGAGGTCTTGAGCCAGTTCTTTTCAAAGCACATCAGGTTCCAATAGATTCGCCTTCGTAAGCCGCAGAAGAGGTTGTTTCAGGAGAGGGGTCACAATAGTTGCAAATGCTTCGAGGTGCACCGCTGCGCAAATCTTCTCTAGCTGTTAATGCTATGGTTTTTAAGAAACACTTTGCCTTGCTCTATTTTTTTCACAAGATCCTGAACGTGCTGGTTTTGCATGCTTTCCTTCAATTTATCCCGGAAGGCTTTTACATCGTGATGAATAGGGCATGGGAATTTGTCCGAGCAGTCCTTCAGCCCAAGCACGCAGAGGCTGAACACCTCCTTGCCATCAATTACCCTCACTATGTCCATCAGTGGCACAGGCTTGCCTTCGGGGTGAAGATAAAACCCGCCGTTCGGGCCTTTATTGGAAGATATGATACCTTCCCTGACCAGCTGTTGCAAGATTTTACCAACAAACGGATCCGGGGCGTCAATTTCCCTGGCGATTTCTTTGAAGCCCGGTTTCAGCCCTTTAGCGCTTTTGATGGCAATGTACATGACCGCTCTTACGGCATATTCGCAGGCTTTTGAAAACATGTCCGTAAGTTATGTCGCCCCCGAGTCTTCTGCAAGGGGCTCATGTGGTGCTTTATACTGCCTCAAGAGAATTTGTATGGCTAACATAGTTTTCGTACAACGACCGAAGTTTGTGTTCTTCTTTTTCAAGCGAGTCAAGAAACCGATATTTCAGTTCGTCGATGCCACGAGTAATGTCGACTACAATATGCCGGTAGAAGGCTATGCCTTCCAGCAAGTTGTCATAAAATGTCTTGAAATACTTGTCCCTTTTTCCACCCAATTCGTCGCTATTCAATTCCATCGACTCTTTCAGGTGATCGATATAGAGCTGTAGTTCCCTGATAAACATATGGTGCCTTTGCGGATTAGAGATCACATTGGCCCTGCCATAAATGTGATCGACCATAGCTTGAAGAGACATTGTTGCTGAAAAATTGACAATGTTTGGGCCCGGGCAAATTGTAACTGCCTCCAGATTTTTGAATGGCTTGAGTTGGTAATTGTGAACCGCTGAATTGCTCAATCCGATGCACAGACATTCTTTATCGAGCACATTGCTCAATTGCTGCTGATATTGATCTTCCGGGAGATTCATCCCCAGCAACTGTTTTATCTTTAATTTCTGATACCTATAGGAGGCGGTGCAAATGGGCTCTTTGGTAAACTCGGTATTGGAAACGAGGTATTTCTCAGTGCAAGGACTGCCAGGCCGACCTTTTTTAATTCGATTAAGTTTTTCCTCATCCGAACTGGTTCCTTTCAGGTAATGAAAGCGTACACCGAGAGGCGAGTTTTTACTTAGTTTGAGGTCATCTTGCCCTGCTTTGGCCAGCAACTGCAACGTCTTGTCGTCCACGGTGGTGGCCTCTGGTACAAGTAAAAATGGCGTGCCCCAGCCGGTGCTGTCCATTCCCATAAACCTTCTGAGAAACTGATCTTCCTCATAGGTGCCTATGCCTCCCTGCACTGTAATTTTTATTGGGTGACCTTCATTATAGGTGCGGAGGCCTTTTTCCTGGAGTGCTCTGTTGTATATTTCAAATAGTTCGGTATGCAACTCTGCTCTTTTGTTTTTGAACTCGTCCAGAATTGGCCCCAGCAGGAGGCCGTCGGTAGCAAAAGCATGTCCTCCGCAGTTAAGCCCCGACTCTATCCTGAACTCGCTAACCCAGAGGCCCTTCTTGGCCAGGTACTTGCCCTGAATCAAGGCCGATCTGTAGTCACTTACCTTAATGACTATTTTCTTTTCGAAATCGCCCCAACCCTTTGCGGCCAATTGATGCAGCTTTTCCATATAGTTGAACAGGCGGGGGTTCATACCAGCCGACAGCACCACCGAGGAGTTGGTCAGGTTACTGTTTACATAGCCTCTCAGAGCGGCAAGTGCATCTGATCCATCTTCTATTGGGTTGCCAGAGGAGTCGGTGTTCAGCTTGTCGACCTTAGTCATGATGTTCACGTCAATGCTCCCTGGCTGTATCTGGGTTTTTAAAAAGTTCTGGAGTTGATCCTTTTCCTCCTGATCCTTTAGTTCATTCATTTGTTGAAATAACTGCCTGGCCTTGTTGCCATCAGGGAGCATTTCAAAGTACTTGTTTATCTCTGACCCCGCCTCAAAAGTTGAGTTGCTGAGGGTTTCCACCTGCTGGCTCACAATTCGGTTCACCAGATTAAGGTAGTCGGTAATACGCCTGGCTCTGTAGTCTTCTTCCTGATTCGTGATAGGGTGATAGGTTTCACCTATTTGTGAGTAGTAGTAACTCCTCATTTTCTCAATCAGATTGTCCTCAATGATGGAAATCACCGAAGATATGCCAAACCTGGCCACCTTTGTCGGGGAATCAATGGTGTAAGCTAATCCCATGACAGGGATATGAAAGCTGTGATGCGGTGAGTTGTTCATCGGGAATTAGTTTGTGCGTTACTGGGTAACATTTCTGCAAATATAAAATAATAAAAGATAAATAAGTCTTTTATTTGAAATCAATTGTAACATACCCAAAAGTCTTGCCCAAACCTGACGAAGATCATAGGGTCGGTGGAGGGGTAGTTTTAGCTTTGAAGAGAAAAAAAGTAGTAGCTATGGCGAAGGCAGAAGAAGAGCTTCCATTGGGCGCCTGGTTCCTGGGGCCAAAGTCAGAGCAGGCAGGCGTCTGGCAAGAAGTAATCAATTACATTTTTCAGGACTACACCCACTGGCGGAAAAACTATTTTCCGGAGGATCCACTGATTTTGGGCCGGGCCGAGCGACGCTCGCACGACTTGTGGTTTGATAAACTAAGTAATGAGCTCGATTTTGCTCTTAATCAGCTAAAGGCTGACTATCCCTTTTACTCGCCCCGCTACCTGGCACATATGATATCGGAAACAAGCATGCCAGGGGTCATGGGCTATTTTGCGGGCATGCTGTACAATCCCAACAATGTTTCGGATGAGGGGGCGCCCGTCACAGTGAGGCTGGAAATAGAGGCGGGTAAAATGGTTGCTGGTATGCTCGGCTACGACACCGACAAAAGCTGGTCGCACATTACCTCTGGTGGCACCATTGCTAATATGGAAGCACTTTGGATGGCCAGGCAAACGCAGTGGATTCCCGTGATGGTGGCCGGGCTTTGCCGGGAGCAATCCATCGCCTTCCAGGTGCACTTGCCTGACGGGACTCACAAAGACATCAGGGATGTGCCAGTTACCAACTTGCTCAACCTTACACTCAACGAACGATTGAGCATTCCAGAGCGGCTGGCAGCTCAGCGCAAGGCGGATGATGCTTATCGGTGGTTGGAGGAATCTTTTCAATCCAGCAAATTCAACATAGGCAAAAAAGGGGTTGGTCTTTACAGGGACATTGGGCTGGAGCCAGTCATCTTTGTGTCGGAAGCGGCACACTATAGTATCAAAAAAATTACCAACCTGCTCGGCTTTGGCGAAGATCAAGTGATATCAATACCTGTCGACACCCATTTCAGGATTTCAATCCAAGCACTTGAAGAAGCGATACTTGGGCTGAGTGCTTCACAAACTATCGTAGCGGTGGTCGGTATCTTGGGTACCACCGAGGAAGGCGCCGTTGATCCGTTGGTTGATATCGAAAGAATAAGGAAAAAATATGAACAGGAGCAATGTAAGTCCTTCTGGCTTCATGCCGACGCAGCCTGGGGCGGTTATTTGCGGACGCTCTATGTGGACGACCCCGAACAATCAGCTGCTACTTCCAAGGATGCGTTCGACAATAAAGGCATAGAATTCATGCATCTGGCCGACTCTGTAACGATCGATCCTCACAAGCTGGGCTATATCCAGTATCCTTCCGGCGTCATCAATTTTAAAGACAAGCGGAGTATGCTGTATGCCAGGCAAAAGGCACCTTATATTCACGACGACGAGACGAACGTGAATTTTTTCGACACCAAAATACTTGATGAAGCCATTGGCCCCTATATCATTGAAGGGTCGAAGCCGGGGGCTGCTGCGCTGGCAACCTGGTTGACACACAAAACCATCCCTCTTCACAGAAACGGTCATGGGAAAATCATCAGGCAGTCGTTGGCTGGTGCGCAGAGGCTGTATCATCTAATTGATGACGCTGTATTTCAGGACTCCCGCTTAACGATCCGTCCGTTGACCCAACCCGACACAAACGTTGTCTGCTATTTGGTGCTGCTGAATGGGGCATCATTAAAGGAAAATAATACCATAAATAGAGGAGTTTACGAAACCTTATCGTTGAGAACGGAGGACAAGCGCCACCTCATGCCTTACGATCATGCCTTTTTTGTTTCGAGAACTCAACTCAGGAGTGAGCAGTATTCCTGGGAGTCAGTCGGCGATATTCTGATCAGCTATGGTTTTACGAAAGAAGAGTATTTGCGTGAAGGACTTTTCATCTTACGTTCGGTCGTCATGAATCCCTGGCTTGAGCAGTCCAAGGCGGTTGATGCCGACTACCTCGATGACTTTGTGAAATTTCTCGTGCTTAAGGCGACCAAAATAGCCGAATCACTTATTACGAGTCCTCTGGAGGTATAGGCTTATGACATGGAAAGGGTAGCGCCAGACCACCCCAACACAAAAAGCCCCGCTTTTGCAAGCAGGGCTTTTTTATATAGTTAACCAAGTGATTTACTCGGCGTCCTTGTCTTTCTTAGCAGCTTTGGCCTTAGGGGCAGCCTCTTTCTTAGGAGTGGCTTCTTTTTTCGCAGCAGGCTTCTTCGCTTCTTTTGCAGGCGCTTCAGCTACTGGCGCATCTGCAGCAGCTTCAACTACAGGAGCCTCAGCTTTAGGTGCCGGTGTTTCTTTTTTAGCTGCTGGCTTAGGAGCAGAGAACTGCTTCTTCAACTCTTCCAGGTCAACATTTTTTATAACGGGCGTTGCAGTCAAATGCTTGATAGAAAACTGCCTTGAAGCTGATACGTTTCTATTTTTACGACCCTTGCGTTTTAATCTTGTAACTCCCATGAGGTTCAATATTTTTCGAAATGGAGCGCAAATATAGTGGTTTACTTTCAAATTCATAACTCCCAACGCTATAAATCACAAAGCTTTAGGGTAATTCCATCGACTAATTCGTAGTTTTGCCGCAAAACAGGAGTAATGGCTGCACAAAAACCAGGTTTAGCGAGAGGAACAAGGGATTTTGGACCCGTTCAAATGTCGAGGAGGAATTACCTTTTCGGTATCATTAGAGCGGTCTTTGAGAAATTTGGCTTTCAACCTCTGGAAACACCTGCCATTGAAAACCTATCAACGCTGACAGGCAAATACGGAGATGAAGGCGATCAACTGCTGTTTAAGATTTTGAATTCTGGCGACTTTATGAAAAATGCCTCCGATGCTAACTTGTCGGAGCGAAACTCCAAATCCATCACGCCAGAAATCTCCGAAAAAGGCCTTCGCTACGACCTCACGGTACCATTTGCCCGCTATGTGGTGATGAACCAGCACCTGCACACCTTTCCATTCAAGCGTTACCAAATTCAGCCGGTGTGGCGGGCCGACAGACCTCAGAAAGGCCGCTACAGAGAATTTTTCCAGTGTGATGCTGATGTGGTGGGCACTAATAGCCTCCTGTGCGAAGCGGAAATTGTACTCATGATCAAAGAGGTGTTTGAAAAGCTGGGGCTGGCCGATTATTCCATCAAACTCAACAACCGGAAAATACTAAGCGGCATCGCCGAACTCATGGGCGCTCCGGGAAAGGAGGGCCCGCTTTGCGTAGCCATCGATAAGCTGGATAAAATAGGGGAGGAGAAGGTATTTGAAGAGCTGAAAGAAAGAGGATTTGGCAACGATGCAGCCGAAAAACTAAAGCCATTTTTGCAACTCAGCGGAAGCAACGCTACCATTATTGCAGGCCTTGAAAAGCTGCTGGCTGGCAGCGAGGTGGGGCTGCTTGGCCTCGCAGAGTTGAAAGAAGTAATGATTATGGTGGAAGGCTTTGGGATAAAGGTGGATCAACTTGCCATCGACCCAACACTGGCCCGTGGCCTTAGCTATTACACGGGCTGCATTTTTGAGGTGAAGCCTACTTCCGTGCAAATGGGAAGCATTTGTGGCGGCGGCCGCTACGACGACCTGACGGGGATGTTTGGCTTGCCAAATGTGTCCGGTGTTGGCATCTCTTTCGGTATCGACCGTATTTATGATGTGCTCGACGAGCTGAATCTGTTTCCTGCCGAATCGGTGCGCACGTCAAAAGTACTGATCGCCAATTTTGATGAAGCCTCGGCAATGAAATCACTGGTAGTTCTCAGTAAGTTAAGAGAGCGTGGCATTGCCGCCGAACTTTACCCTGAGTCGGCCAAGCTGAAAAAACAGTTTACCTATGCCGAAAGCAAGGGCATTCCTTACCTGCTTATGGCCGGTGAGTCGGAGTTCGCCCTGGGTGAATTTGGGCTTAAAAACCTTCAGTCGGGAGAGCAAAAAACATTCACAGTAGATCAAATCATTAGTGAGCTAAGGTAAGGGAAGCAATTTCGTTGTTTTATATTGCGTTGTTTAACTACCCGAAAGGCCTGCGTAACTGTACCAGGCAGGTTAATTACTTGGCTTTGATTCAGAGAAAACGGTTTATTCGGCTTGCGATATGTTGGGGGGTGTTAGCACTTTCGGTAGCCGCACATGCTCAAAAGACCAGTAAAATCGGCCGCTTTTCTGTTGACAAACCCATAGGCTGCGCTCCGCTTACAATCAATATATCGGAGTTGGATAATTTTGGCAACATCTCCCGTCAGTACCTGTATGGAGATAGCACTCCGGTAACCAACAGCACCACCCACACATTCAATACGCCCGGTACTTTCAACATTGTTCAGGTGATTGGGTTGGATATCAACCCCAAGACGGACACGCTGGAGATAACAGTAAATTCCCCCGAACCACCACAGGTAACGGTCGCCAACTGCCGCAATTTTTCAGCCAGCGTGAAGGTGCCTGCGAGCCCCTACGATTATTACCGGGTTTACTACACCGCCGTCGACTCAGTGGATGTGCTGGCTGGTAACTACGCCGTTCCTCATGACTATGGCGTGGCTGGCAGCTTTCCCGTTAGGGTAAAGGGCTTCTACAACGGAGGAAATGATGGCTGTGGTGAAACCAACGTAATGATCAACACCAGAAGGGAGCTTACCGACCCGATCTTGAATAGCATGGAAACTTTTCAGGACAGCACCATGCTGATCAGTGCCACGCTCAACTCAGGCATTAGCTATGTATTGCAGGTGTCGGAAAACAATGGAAGCACTTTTAGCGAGATTCCGTTGGTCTTTCAGGGGAATCAAATTTTGTTGGATCAGCTGCTGCCGATGACAAACGACTATTGTTTTCGCCTGGCAGCCTACGATCCCTGCAACAATGAGTACTACTACTCCAATACACTTTGTCAGGTAAGCCTTGCTGCCAGCTTTGAGCAGTATCGGAACCTGTTGAACTGGATTCCTCCCGGCACGGCGGCTCAGTCTTTTGAAATCTACCGCAACGATACGCTATATTATCAGTCTGCTAATGCCCAGGCAACCCAGTATCCGGACTCCACCCTCATTTGCAACACCGACTACTGCTACCAAATCAAAGTCAACTATCCCGTGGGGTTTGCAATGAGCCAGGTGGTGTGCGGCACGTCGTTCGAAAAACAGAACCTGGCACCGATTACAGGCATCTATTCGACTTACCATGGTGATGACCTTTTCTTTAGCTGGCAGGGAACCGAGCAAGCCGGTCCTAACACGACCTACCAAACCATGTATTCGTTTGATGGCAGCAATTTCAGCACCGGCGCCACTTTCAGGTCGGATGTTAGTGAGCAGGTGGTAAGTAATCCGCAGTTTTTGAAGAACAGCTATTCTTATACTATTCGCTATAGCGACGAGTGTGACAATCTTTCCCCTCCGGGCACGATTACCCGGCCTGTATTTCTCAATAGCGAGCAACAGCAAACGAATACCTTCCACTTGACCTGGAATCGATACCTGCCACTGACTGACGGCGTGCGGCAATATTATGTTGACCTTTGGGACATTAATATGGTGCTGTTGACCACTTTCGATGTATGGGATCCGACCTTTTACGAGTTACGGCTTACTTCGGAATACAGCAATGCGGCTTATGTAACTGTACGAGCCGAAGGATTAGGCGTTGACGCCGACTTTGTCACCACCAGCAATAGGCGGGCCATCGCTTTTCATAGTGATCTTTATCTGCCTTCAGCCTTCACCCCCAACGGAGACGGTCTGAATGAGGAGTTTGGGGTGAAGGGGCCCGAGGTGTCTGATTTTATCTTTAGAATTTACAATCGCTGGGGAGAGCTGGTGTTTTACACAACTGAGCAACCCAAAGGGTGGAATGGCGTATTCAAAGGTGCCCATGCACCGCAGGGAACATACAGGTATTATGTGGAAGGAACCGATGCAGGAGGCAGACTGATCAAAAAAAGCGGTAATTTTGTTCTGCTGAAAAACTAAACGAAGAGCATATGTTTGATATGATGAAAATGATGGGCAAGGTGAAAGAGGTGCAGGACAAAATGAAAGCTGCCCAGGAAAATCTTGCACGTATCGAAGTGGAAGGTGAGTCAGGAGCTGGCATGGTAAAGGCTGTGGTTAACGGAAAAAAGAAGCTTGTAAGTCTTGATATCGATCCGTCACTCCTCAATGAAAAAGACAAAGAGATGCTTCAGGACCTGGTAATAGCGGCTGTAAACATGGCCACAGAGAAAGCTGAAGAAAAAGCCAAAGAGGAAATAAAGAAGAGCACAGAGGGAGTTCTACCCAACATTCCGGGGTTCGACTTTGGCAGCATGGTATGAGTCCAAAGGTAGCTGTAGCCATTCTCAACTTCAACGGCAAAGACTATCTTGACCGTTTCATGCCCTCGGTCATCGATTTTTCGCCTGAAGCAGACATTTGGGTGATAGACAATGCCTCAACCGATGGTTCTGTAGATTTTTTGAAGAAAAACTTTCTTGATGTAAAAACTATTACCCTTGAAGAGAACCTTGGCTATGCCGGTGGCTATCAGGCAGGGCTGGCCCAGATCGACGCCGACTACTACGTTTTGCTCAATTCAGATGTGGAAGTAACGGAGGGCTGGCTTCAGCCAATGATTTCCCTTCTCGAAGCAGACAAAGCGATTGCGGCCTGCCAGCCCAAAATTCTTTCATGGCACTTGAGGGACACCTTTGAGTATGCCGGTGCGGCTGGTGGCTTCGTCGACGTGCTTGGCTACCCGTTTTGCCGGGGGCGGGTGTTCGAAACCCTTGAAAAAGACAACGGACAGTACAACGACCAAATCGAGGTTTTTTGGGCTACAGGTGCTTGTTTGTTTGTCAGGAGTTCAGCTTTTAAAGAAGCGGGAGGGTTAGATGCCACCTTCTTTGCTCATATGGAAGAAATTGATCTTTGCTGGCGCTTGAAAATGGCTGGCCACAGCGTCTACTACCAGGGCGAGTCGGTCGTGTATCATGTTGGTGGAGGCACGCTCGACAGCTCAAATGCCTATAAAACCTATCTCAATTTTAGAAACAGCATTGTTCTTTTATTGAAAAACGACCTTTCCAGATCCTTGTGGTGGAAAATACCCTTGCGGTTCAGTATTGACTTTTTGATTTTGCTCAGGTTTTTGGTGTCGGGCAAAGCAGATCATGCAAAGGCTGTTTCAAAGGCCCATGTATTTATTGTAAGAAATTTTTCGAAATACAGATCGATTCAGCCAAAGAAAGCTTTGAAATCGCTGACAGGCACTTATAAGGGAATTGCGCCTCTTGCGTACTTAACCGGGAAGAAAGGCTACGGAAACCTGCAATACAGAATTCAATAATACCAAAGTATATTGTCACGTCTTCTGAACCAACGCCTGAACTGCATGATAAATGCCAACGTCAGGTAAACGATCAAAGGTGATCCGAAAGTTAAGAACGACGAATAAATAAAAAACAGCCTGATACTAGTAGTAGGGATTTTTAGGTAATCGCCTAGCCTGTTACAGACCCCAAATGCGTATTTTTCAAGAAACTGTATCATGAACACCGACTTTTAGCATCGCAAAGTTAATAACAAAAGTCGTATATTGTTCTAACGGTTGATTAATGCAAAATTATTTTCCGTATAATTGCAATAGAACCATTATAACAATAGTTTTACGTCGGAATTCATAATCATTCAAAACATTATTCAAATGAAAAAAACGAGACTTGCTTTCGGCATATTGTTTGGATCACTCCTGATGTCAGGTTGTGCGCTAAACAAGATGATAAAACTTGCCAATGACCAGCAGTTGGAAGTGACCCCGAATCCTTTAGAGCTTCATGCTGACAAAGTGGAATTTGAAATGTCCGCTATACTTCCTCCTAAAATGCTTCCAGGCGGTACTTCTTACAGCCTAAAAACCTTCTATCAGTATGGAACCAACGAAGCCGAGCTAGGCACAGTTGAATTCAAAGCAGGTGATTTTCCTAACAGCAGTTCTACAACATCCAGAAAAAGCCAAACATTCTCATTTGCCTACGACCCAGCAATGGCGAAGGGTGATGTAATGATCCAGGGTGTTGCTGCCAAAGGAGCAAAAAACAAGACTACTGAAAAAATGAAAGTAGCTGAAGGTGTCATCACCACATCTTTGATGGTAGAAGACATTGTAGCAGCTTCTTATGCTGACCACGGATACAACGACAAAGAAGAATTGGAACCAACAAACGTTGAATTCTTTTTTGAACAAGGTCGTTCAGTTCTAAGGACTTCTGAGAAAAACAGTGACCGTGGTAAAGATTTCACTGCGTTCGTTGCCGATAGGAACGTAACTCGTACTGTAACCATTACAGGTACTCACTCACCTGAAGGTACTGAAACAATCAACTCTGATCTATCTCAGGATCGTGCCGAGGCGATTGAAAAGTGGTACCGTGACATGATGGCCAAGTATGACTACAAAGGTATGGCTGACGAGATCAAATTCGTTTTGAAGCCAGTAGTTCAGGACTGGACACAATTCAAAACCATGCTGAATGGCTTTGACGGCGTAAGCTCTGATGAAAAAACTGCCATGCTTGCTGTGGTAAACGGAACAGGCACTTTCGAAGAAAAAGAAAAGGCACTGCAGAAGCTTTCAGGTTACAAGAAAGTATTTGACAAAATCTACCCAGTATTGCGTACTGCAAAAACTGAAGTCTTAACTGTTAAAGTTAAGCGCCCTAATCCTGAAATTGCCGTTCTGGCCAAGCAAATTGGTGAAGGCGGAATTTCTGCTGATTCACTTTCAAATGCAGAATTGCTTTTTGGCGCAACACTTACTCCATCACTTACTGAGAAAGAAGCTATCTACAAAGCTGCTATTAAGAAGCAGGATACTTGGGTAGCGCACAACAACCTTGGAGCTGTTTATCTTCAAATGGCTGCAGCAGCCAGCGGCGCTGACGTGAAGAAGAATGTTGACCTGGCGCTTACTCAGTTGGAAATAGCTAATAAGCAAAAGGCGAACACTCCAGAGGTATTGGTAAACATGGCAACAGTATATATGCTTCAGGGTGACAACACTAAAGCGTATGATGTAGCAGGAACTGTTTCTGGAGCTACAGGTGATGCTTTGAGAAAGCTTAATACTTTGAAAGGAACTCTTGAGGTAAAAACTGCTCAGTATGACAAGGCATTGATGTCTTTCGCTGGCGCTGACAATTCCGCCGAGGTGTCTTTCAACAGAGGTCTTGCTTTGGTTCTTAAGAAGGAATTCTCAAATGCTAAGACGGCATTCAAAGACGCTACTGATAAGGATAGCTCTTATGCGAAAGCGTTCTATGGCCTTGCGATTGTAGGTGCCCGTACTTCAAATGCCACAGAAGTAACAAACGGCCTGAAATCAGCGATTGCTGAAGACTCTTCGCTGAAAGAAAAAGCACTTACAGATCTTGAATTTAGGAACTACGCAGACGCCGTTAGATCCCTTTAATTCACAGAAAGATTTGAATTCTATTAAATGAGAAAAGCCCCGGAATGGGGCTTTTCTCATTTAATTCTGTTAGTACACGAGCTGAAAGGTTTATCTAGCCTTTACAGTCTCCTTTTCGAGTTTTAAGGAATAGACCGACAGGTAGTTGGCAGGGTTGCTAAAGTAACTCTCCAACTGCTCAACGGTTTCCTCCTCCATTAAAGGCATCAGCGGTTGCTGCACTTGTTTTAATTTTGCTAAGGACTGTTTCAGCGTTTCATCCCACTTTGGGTAGTAGGCGTCAAAGTCATCGGCACTAACCGACCCACGGCAACCCGGCTTGTCACACAACAGGCTGATTCTCTCTGTCATGTTAAAAATACCGTATTCATCGGTGATCTGTTCACCGGGAAAAATATCCCGGATTGCAATTTCAAAACCATAACCAGTGCTCATCGTGTTGCATTGGCAACAGTGATTGACATACTTGGCAAGGTCCCAGCTCACCACCCTAACGCCACGCTGATCTATGTAAGAATATCTTTCGATCTTCTCTTGAAGTAGCGGGACACATTTTTCGAATGCTTCGGGGGTGATTTCAAGTTCCAGACTATCCCTGATGTACGTAATTGTACCTTCTGGGATAAATTCTGTGGCAAATACACCGTAGCCTACGGTCTCATTCACCAGTCGGAGTTCAGTGTGAGGATGAATCATACCTAATTCATAACACTATAATTTTATGCAAAGAAATATAAAGTTTTGAATAGTCAATTATTCATTGAAAAAATTCATAGTTCTTTCGATTCCTATTGCTGCAAATGAGAGGATCATATCGATGGATTTGTCCATTCTTTCAGGCAGGAGGGCCATTTCTTCCTTAGAAAAATTATTTAAAACATACTCCACCTGGTGGCCCTTCGAATAATTGTCCCCAATGCCGAAACGAAGCCTTGGGTAGTCTTGGCCCCCAAGTGTCGCCTCGATATTTTTGAGGCCATTATGACCAGCGCTTGATCCCTTGGGCTTCATCCGAAGCTTGCCAAAGGGGAGGGCAATGTCATCGGTGATAACAAGGATGTTTTCCCTGGGGACTTTCAATTGCTGCATCCAATAAGCTACTGCCTTGCCGCTGAGGTTCATGTAGGTGGTGGGCTTAATGAGGTGCAGGGTTCGGCCCTTGTGTTTGATTTCAGCCGTATAGGCTTGCTTATTGAAGGTGAAGCTGCCAGACGCTGCCTGAGCAAGTCGATCCAGCACCAAAAAGCCAATGTTGTGCCGTGTGAGCTCGTATTCAGGCCCGATGTTGCCTAGTCCTGCTATTAGGTATTTCATTGCGTTAATCGTTTGTCTGATGCCTCCAAAATAGAAAATCCCGCCTTAACAGGCAGGATTTTCATATTGACGGCATTAGAATCTTTTTTATGCTTCTTCCTCTTCCTCTTCTCCATCAGCGCCTTTGCCTTTAAGAGCTCTTGGGACTTCAACTGATGCGATAGAAACCAGAGGACTATTCAAGATGTTGTATTTAGCTTCTCCAAGCTCTCCTACTTTAACTGTTTTGCCGAGTTCCAGCTTGCTGATGTCTACTTCAATGAACTCCGGCATTTCGGACGGAAGTGCTTTTACAGTGAGCTTACGCATCTTAGAAACCAACTTACCACCCTTTTGAACTCCGGGGGCTACGCCCAGGAACTTAACAGGAATGTCAAGCTTTACTGGTGAGTTTTCATTTAATTCAAGGAAGTCAGCATGCAGAATCATCTCGTTTACCGGATGGAACTGAATGTCTTGCAAGATCGCCTTAAACTCTTGTCCCTCAACATTCAGATGGACAAAAGCTGCATTTGGTGTGTAAACAAGGTCTCTGAAAAGAATCATCGGCGCATGGAAATGCACTTGACTTTTTCCTCCATAGATGACACATGGAACACTGCCCGCAGCACGAAGATCTTTGGACTCCTTTTTACCGAGATTTGCTCTTTTAAACCCTATAATCTCTACTGTTTTCATAATGATGTATATTAATTATTTATAAATAGCGAACTAATGGAGCCGTGGCTGTGAATATTATTGATGGCCTTGGCAAAAAGGTCTGAAACGGAAAGCACCTTTATTTTAGATGACTGCTGTTTAAGGGGCAGGGTGTCGGTCACAACAAGTTCTTCGAGCACCGAGCTGTTGATATTGGCGTAAGCATTGCCCGATAGCACCGGATGAGTACAAATCGCTCTTACCGTTCTGGCACCCTTTTCTTTGATCAGTTGGGCTGCCCTGCAAAGTGTGCCGCCGGTGTCAATAAGGTCGTCTATGAGCACTACATCTCTGTCGGTCACGTCTCCAATCACCTGCATAGAAGCGATTTCGTTGGCACGCTTGCGGTGTTTGTCGCAGATAACCATATCGGCTGAGAAATGCTTGGCAAACGTTCGTGTTCTTGCTACACCTCCAACATCGGGAGAAGCAAATGTCAGTGCATCAAGATTGAGCGACTTGAGATACGGGACAAAAATAGCCGTGCCATCAAGGTGATCAACAGGGATATCAAAAAAGCCCTGAATCTGTCCGGCATGCAAGTCCATGGCCATCAGTCGGTCAGCACCTGCCGATTGCATTACATTGGCTACTAATTTTGCTGCAATGGAAACTCTTGGCCTGTCCTTTCTGTCCTGGCGTGCGTAACCGAAGTAGGGCACCACGATTGTGACATACTTGGCGCTGGCTCTTCTTGCCGCATCTATCATGAGCAGAAGCTCCATCAGGTTGTCGGCGGGTGGGCAGGTAGATTGGATCAGGAAAACGTCACAGCCTCTGATCGACTCGTTGAAGCTGTAGGAAAGTTCGCCATCACTGAAGCGCTGAGAAGAGTAATTCCCAAGAGGTTTTCCATAGGCCTCAGCAATTTTCTTCGCCAAGTCTAACGATCCCGTTCCAGGAAAGATCTTTACAGATGATTCAATTGGTTCCATCAAAATAGAGCACTCCAGAAAGTAAGAATCCCGGCTTTCACCGGGACTTTTGAAAGTTGACCGACAAGGATTCGAACCTTGACAAACAGAACCAAAATCTGTTGTGCTACCGTTACACCATCGGTCAATCCGATTTTGGAGGTACAAAAGTAGAAACTATCTTTTGGTTTACAATAGCAGGTAATAAAAATATTGCACGAAAGTCAGTAACACTTTGTCTTTTTTGTCTGAAAGTGCCAAACACAAGAGCAGGCTGACCGAACGGGCAGTGCTACCCCGCATTGTTATTCATTCTGCCGCCGTCTCCATCATCGGAGAGCGGTCAT
This sequence comes from Imperialibacter sp. EC-SDR9, assembly GCF_902498805.1. Taxonomy (GTDB): domain Bacteria; phylum Bacteroidota; class Bacteroidia; order Cytophagales; family Cyclobacteriaceae; genus Imperialibacter. Next base: position 75,962 of record NZ_LR701592.1, read on the forward strand.
ACATTTTAGCCCAGCAAAACTTGTTGCCACAGGGAGTTTTGTAAGGGTCACTCTGCCAAATTCACCGGCTGTAGTACTTACTTTTAGGTATTTTCTAGCACCTAATGGATTGAAATTGATTTAGTTACAATAATAATGTACCTTACAATAAGGTTAGCCAGCTCAGGAGCATTTTTTTACCATCAAAACAATACTAATCATGAGAAGAATTTCACAATTATTCTTAGTGGTTCTGTTTGCGTCATGCCTTCTGTCTTGCAACAAGAACGAGGATCCAACAGAGCCACTAGCTGACAAGGGTGTGCTGAAGCTCAGCCTTGCACTAGCCATTGACGAATTTCCTACTTCGGGTAGGGTAGCGGAAGTGGTTGATTTGGGCGACTACGTCGTCACTATTTTCGACGCTACCGATGACTCTGAGGTGATAGTTTTCGATCCTTGGTCGAGTGCACCGGAAGAGATTGAGCTGGAGACGGGTGAGTACTACATCGAGGCGCACTCCGATAATCTGGTGGATGCAGCCTTCAATAATCCGTATTATTTTGGAAGATCCGACAACTTCACAATTGATAAGGAAGAGATCAAGGAAATCCCTCTTACGGTAACTTTGGCTAATTACAAGGTGTCAGTCGTTTACTCTGACGACATTAAAATGGATTTTGACACTTACGGCATGGTTGTTACCTATAACAACACTGGTGAGCAGCTTGACTATGGTGACTCAGAAGAACTGGAAGGCTACTTCAGAGCCGGTAACCCTATTTTTATCGAGATTTCGATGACTTACTTTAAGGTGTTTGATGGAACTACGATTGATAGGACTCTCACTGCTACTATAGAAAATCCACTGCCAAGAACCCACTACAGAATTAATGCAGATGCACACCTCGACGATGGTAAAATCGTTATCAATATCAATATAGATGACGGCGTTGATGTAGTCGACATCACCCCTGCTGAGGTAGAAGTGCTAAACGGACCCGCCGCACCTGAAACAATAGGTGCCAGTTTTGAACAGTCCTTTGAGGATGAGCGTGGATTTCCATTTGGGGAACTAGTTTGGACGTTTTCAGACATAGCGCTCGCAAATAATAACGCAATTTACTGGAGCCCGGTTATTGGAGGAATCAAGGCCTCGATGGATGGGGATGGATATGATGACCTTGTGTTAAATGAGACACTTGACTTTGTTGAGGCCGAATCGAACAGGGGCAACGGTGTACTTGTTTGGCAGGGACTAACTCAGATACCACTGTTCAACGGATCTTTTCAACCGAATGAGACACGCATGGAAATGTCAATTTTTGACGGCGATGGAGTGACGCCGAGAGGCGTGGTTGACCCGGCGACCCTGGGTATGCCTGCCAGCATAGGAGGTATGGTTCCGATTGTCAATAGCGGCGATAGCTTTGTTGTAAAATTCAAGCTGCTATCGAAATCCGGGGCTAGCTGGGTGCCCTATCTTGACACCTTTGATGCTGCTTCAACACCGCCCAGTGCTGATGGTCAGGCATATAGCTCCTTTGAGGGTGGCTTCTTCTGGGAATAGTCAAAGCAAACGATAAGATGAATGAAACGAGGTCGGGAGGCCTCGTTTTTTATTTGTCTATTCTGCTAAGAATGTCATTCATTATATCAATCTGAACTTTTTGAATCTCAATGAGTTCCTGCTGCTGATGAAGAATCAGGTGATCGAGTTTTTCGTGTAGCATTCTGATTTCTAGCTCTGACTTCAGGTTGATCATGTAATCTTTTTTGGCCCTTTCTCTATCCTTCTGCTCCTGCCTGTTTTGGCTCATCATGATAACGGGAGCCTGCATGGCCGCAAGGCAGGAGAGAATAAGATTAAGCAGAATGAATGGGTACGGATCAAAGCCCTTGTTGGCAAGCCAGAAGAAGTTAACAGCTATCCAGATAAGTAGAAAAACACCAAATGATATGATAAACGTCCAGGAGCCCCCGAAACTGGCCACATGATCTGCTATCCGCTGGCCAAAGGTGTTTTGAGCAGCATCATCTTCTACCTTATCGGTAATGGTGGTTTGGTCTTTCAGCGTCTCCAAAACATTGCTTTCAAGATCAGAAAGCTCGTCGAGCTCGGTTAACAGGCAGTTGGAGATGTATTTCTCCCTGTAGAAATTAAGCTCTTGTAGTGCCAGAAAGGAATCGTCGGAAAATTTCGGATGATCAGTCCTGATTAAGTCCAGAATTTTTTTTCGGATAGAATTTCCAGCTACTCTGTCGCTGATGGGAAACTCCTTACCTGAAGTATCGCTGATGAATGTCAACATGGTCTTTTTAGGCTATATTTGGATATAAAGTTACTCATTTGACTGGCCAAATTAGCGGCTTCACATAGTGCAAAGGCATGACTGGTAGAATTGAGCAGAGCGCTTTCGGGGGAGGGCGTGGGAAAGCTATTCGAATGTCCATTTAGCAAGTTTGTTTTGATTAAAACTTAATATGGGCCTATCTTCCGGCTTGATTTTTTAATGAGACACAAAAAACTATAGATGGCGGCCAGGGGAGGATTTTCTAATAAACTTGGATTTATTGCAGCTGCGGCTGGCTCGGCGGTCGGGCTGGGAAATATATGGCAGTTTCCTTACGTGACGGGGCAAAATGGCGGAGCAGCGTTTTTGCTGGTATATATTGGATGGATTTTTCTCATCGGCTTGCCGATAATGGTAGGAGAGATCGCCGTTGGAAGAAAGGCGCAATCGAATCCTTATGGTGCATATAAAAAACTTGGGGGCAAGTCCTGGGCGTACGTAGGTTTGTTTGGGATCATATGTGGAGTGATGATCCTGTCATTTTACAACGTAGTGGCAGGCTGGGCATTTGGCTACTTCCTCGAATTAAGCTTCGGGAATCTGTTGAATGAGCAAGACTACAGTGGCTTCTTTTCGGCCTACGTGGCCGACTTCAGAGACAATTTGTTCTTTAGCATCGCCTTTATGGTGATCACAGCCTATATCGTTTACAGAGGGGTGCAGAAGGGGATAGAGGGCACTTCCAAAGTGCTGATGCCCACGCTGTTTCTGATTCTCATCTTCATTATTATTTACGGACTGACATTACCCAACGCCATGGACGGTGTTAGCTTCTATTTGCTTCCCGACTTTAGTTTGATCAACGGTCGAACGATTTACACCGCTTTGGGACAGGCTTTCTTCTCTCTCAGTCTTGGAATGGGAGCGCTGATCACGTACGGATCCTACATTAGCAGGAATGACAACATCGTTAATTCTGCAATTCTCGTGACCATTGCTGATACAGCCGTGGCTTTCCTAGCCGGGTTGATGATATTTCCCTTGGTATTCTCTCAAGGCCAGTCGCCTGCTGAAGGCCCCGGGCTTGTGTTTGTAGCGCTTTTGGGTGTGTTTCAGACCATGGGGCCACTTATCGGCAAAATTGTTGGTGGCGGGTTCTTTCTGCTGCTTTGCTTTGCAGCGCTGACCTCCACAATATCCCTTTTGGAAGTGCCGGTTGCCTTTCTGGTGGACGAAAAGAAATGGTCAAGGAAAAAGGCGGTGTCAGCAATGGCGCTCCTAATATTCCTTATTGGCTTGCCGAGCATGCTTGGCTTCGGCGCTGTGGGTGCTTTTACGGAATTCGTTAGCTATGAGGGTGGAGTTAAGTCCTTTATGGACTTGGTGCAGGATCTCTTTTTTGTGATTAGCCTGCCACTTGGTGGATTCCTTTTGAGTGTTTTCATATCCACCAGATGGAAAACTGCCGGGCTTAGCGAAGAAATAAGCCATGGAAACCCTTCCTACAGGGGATCGTTCATTGAAAAGTTCTTCAATCTGATGATAGTCTACGTTTGCCCTGTGGTGTTGGGAGCTATGTTCCTGCTTACTGTGTTGCAGAAGTTTTTTGGAGTGGAATTGATTTAGGCAGTCGAATTCTATTTTTAGGCAAGAATTGCTCTACTGGCCAAAAAAGTTGTTGTACTTAACAAACCTGGTCAACACTTCATCCACCTTTTTTATTCTCTGTTCAAGGCTTCCTTTTAAAGGAATGAATGGGATTTTTCTTTCCAGGAGATCAGCTCTGACTTTCTTTTGAAATACTTCACGTTTTTGTGGACCACTTCTGTCCCAGGTGTCATCATATGGGATATCATCTTCACACAGAAAGAAAAGGTCATAACCTTTTTGGTTTTTTAAAGCGAGGTTTTCCAGGAAATCTGAGCACTTAGAATGGTAGTCTATGCTATACATTCTTGTGGTAAGTGCATTTGTATCTACGAATAGATAGTTGTTTGCTTCTAGTATATTCAACTCTTCCAATTCAATATGCTTCTTCGCAATCTCATCAAATGCTTCAAAAGGTATTCTTCTGTTGAGTTGATGAGCTTCCCAATACTCTCGGCCATACTCAGGTGAAAAAGACGTATTGTATTTTTCGGCAAGGGCTTCGGCAATAGTAGTCTTTCCGGTTGACATCGCTCCAACAAACACTACCTTGGTAATGAGGTCTTTGTAAACTATTGGTGAAATAAACTCTTTATTCTTGTGGGAATTTTGTCGAATCTGTGTTGCTGAGATAGGGATCTGGATTCTCGCTTCGTCAATTCGTCTGTCTATTGCGCCTAGGGCTTCGCTAACATGCTCTCCGTAAAATTCGCTGGAATAGAAATGGCTAATTTTCCTCCCATTCAGCATTTTTAGTATATATTCTTCCTGTAATATTTCAAATGATCTCTCGGAACCGTACCCCTCTGGGCCATCCCAGCATTCGATGACTGTACTATTCGGATAAAGGCACTTTATCCATTTGACTCGCACCTGTAAAGGTATAGTAGTGACGTCGGTGTCATAAATCATGATGATTAAATGATCGACTTCTCGTAACGCAGTTTCTATAACTAGTTGATGCCCTTTGTGTAAGGGAGCAAATTTACCTAAGGTGAGGCCAGTAGTCTTATTTTGATGCATACCTACTCCAATTTATGTAGCCATAAAATGAATTGATTAGATAGCCAACCCACATCAAGATCATAATTTCGCCCTCCTGACTACCAGATCGATGCCGCTGATACCACATTATAATGGTCAAAATATTTAGAACAATATATAGCAGCCATTGCTCTTTATATCTCAATGTCATAAGAATAGTAGCGGCTATGGAAAGTATATTGGTTGAAGCATCAATGAATGGGGTATTTTGGCTTTCAATTAAGGATAGCAAATAGCCCAATATAACGGTACAAATTATTGTCGAGAGTGTTAGCAGAAGCCCGCTCATAGCTGTTAGCTTCCTCATTTTCACCAGCCCGTTTTCCAGATTTTTTTGCCAGAGAAAAAAACCGATGAAATTCATAGGTGTGAAAAATATCAGATTCAGACCTAGCTCGCCATAGAGGCCGTTGATATGCGCCAGATATGCATACGAAACAGTATTATACAGCCCAAAAAAATAGGCAGACACTTTGCCTTTAGCGGTCAATACAACACACAGTATTCCTGAGGCCGCTACAGAGAAGTTAAAAACGCCATTGTCAGCTTGAAAATTTATGTATGCTGCAGCAATAAGAAATACAGATAGGAAAAGGATTTCGAACGGGCTCCATTTGCTATTCATGAATTCTCTAGAGGCTCGTTAATGAGATTCCACCCACTTCCTCGCATTCACAAAAGCCTCCATCCACGGCGTTACCTCATCTGATTTCCTGCCGTCAGGATAGTAGCCCCAGTTCCATGGGAACATCGATCTTTCCAGGTGCGGCATAATAGCTGCATGGCGCCCGTTGTGGCTTACCACGCAGGCCGTGTCGAACTGCGACCCGTTGGGGTTGGCCGGGTAGGATGAATAAGCAAACTTAGCGGCAATATTGATCTTTTCCGGCTCAGCAAAAACAAACTGACCTTCACCGTGCGCTGACCAAATGCCAAGTCTGCTGCCTGCCAGTGAACCAAACATCACGGAGTTGTTTTCTAGAATTTCAACATCTGTAAAGGTGCACTCAAACTTGCCTGAGGTATTGTGATGCATCTTTGGGTGATTGTCCAGCTCAGGGTAGATCAGGCCAAGCTCCATGGCCAGTTGGCAGCCATTGCATACACCGAGGCTGAGTGTGTCCTCACGGGCATAGAAATTGTCCAGCGCTTTTTTGGCCTTGTCATTGTAAAGGAAGGAGCCCGCCCAGCCTTTTGCAGAGCCCAACACATCTGAGTTGGAGAAGCCGCCCACAAACACGATCAGGTTGACCTCTGACAAATCTTCCCTGCCGCTGATAAGATCAGTCATGTGCACGTCCTTTACATCGAAGCCTGCCAGCCACATGCAATAGGCCATTTCACGGTCGCTGTTGTTGCCCTGCTCTCTGATGATGGCTGCTTTTATGCCGGTTGTCTTTGGTCTGGTAAATGAAAGGCCGTAATCAGCAAGTTTGCCCCCGAATTGTAAAGGGAGATTGATTTTCAATGGCTGCTTGCCGAGGTTATTAAATCTGGTGTCAGCAAAGCCCTCTTTGGTTTGTTTTTTGTCCAAAAGCCAGGAAGTTTCTGCCCACTCTTTGCGCATTTGGGCCACGTCAAACGTCCAGCTATCACTTCCGAGTTTAATTTCTACGCTGGACTTTGAGGTCACTTCTCCAATAACGCTGCAACTGATGCCTGTTTCAGTGAAAATGGTTTCAAGCCTTGATGCATCGGTTGTTTGAACCACCAGCCCTGGATTTTCACTGAAAAGTACCTTAACAGCATCGGGCTCATTCAAGCCATCCAAGTTCACTTTTATACCTACTGAGGTAGACGGGAAGCACATTTCCAAAAGTGTGGTGACGAGGCCTCCCGACGAAACATCGTGGCCGGCAATGATAAGCCCCTCGCTGATAAGCAGCTGCATCAGGCTGAATGCCTTTAAGAAGTAATCTGCTTCTGCCGCATCAGGTGTTGAGCCACCCAGCCTATTCAATACCTGACCGAGCGTGCTGCCGCCCAGTTCGAAGCCTTTGCTGCCAAGGTTAAGGTAGAGCAGTTTGCTGCCGTCAACGACTTTGGCTACCGGTTCAATTGTCTTTCGGATGTCTGTTACCTGGCCGACGGCAGAAATGATAACAGTGCCTGGCGAATAAACCGTCTTGCCTGGGTACTTCTGCGTCATCGACAGGGAGTCTTTTCCTGTTGGTATATTTATGCCTAATGCACAGGCGTAATCGCTGACAGCCTGCACGGCATTATACAGTCTGGCGTTTTCTCCCTTGTTTTTTGCGGGCCACATCCAGTTGGCACTGAGTGAAACGCCCTTGATGCCCCCTTCCAGCGGAGCCCAAACCAGGTTGGTCAAGCTTTCAGCGATGGCCAGCCTGGAGCCAGCCTTTTCGTCGATGAGCGCTGGCACCGGGGCATGCCCAATGGAGGTGGCCACTCCCTTGTTGCTGCCAAAGTCGAGGGCCATAATGCCGAGGTTGTTGAGAGGAATTTGCAACTCACCACAGGTCTGCTGCTTGGCCACCTTGCCGGTAACGCAGCGGTCTACTTTGTTGGTAAGCCAGTCTTTGGAAGCCACTGCTTCCATTTTCAATACTTTCAACAGGTAGTCTTTCACCTTGTCAGAGGAAACCAGAATGGATTGATAGCTGGCTGTTTCTTCCTTGTCTTCCAGAATAGTCTTAGGAGATGAGCCGAAAAGGTGAGTCAGCTCAAAATCCACAGGCTTCTTGCCTTCTTTGTTCCTGAAGGTCAATTTGTGGTCGCCACTTGCTTCACCCACAACGTACATGGGCGAACGCTCTCTGTCGGCCACCTTGCGCAGGTAGTCGAGATGCTTTTCGTGAAGTGCAAGGCCCATTCGCTCCTGCGACTCGTTGCTGATGATTTCTTTGTCAGAAAGGGTGGGGTCACCGACGGGAAACTTGCTGATCTCAAACTTACCACCGGTTTCTTCGACTAATTCGGATAAGCAATTGAGATGCCCGCCTGCCCCGTGGTCGTGCACCGATGAAATCGGGTTTTCGTCGAGTTCGGCAAGGGCCCTGATGGTATTGGCTACACGCTTCTGCATTTCAGGGTTGGAGCGCTGCACAGCGTTTAGCTCAATGGAGTTGCCAAACTCGCCGGTGGCCACAGACGACACGGCACCACCACCCATGCCTATGCGGTAGTTATCTCCGCCCAGTACCACAATCTTATCTCCTTTTTCTACACTCTTCTTCTGACTCTGATCCCTGATGCCAAATCCAACACCACCCGCTTGCATAATCACTTTGTCGAAGCCATGAGCCTTGCCATTTTCTTCGTGCTCAAATGTTAAAAGACTCCCGGTGATAAGTGGTTGGCCGAATTTATTACCGTAGTCGCTGGCGCCATTGGAGGCCTTGATAAGGATTTGAGAAGGCGTTTGATAGAGCCATGGTCTCTCAGGGCTGTGGTTTTCCCAGGGGCGGTTGCTTGACAGCCTGGAGTAGGAGGTCATGTAAACCGCCGTTCCTGCCAGAGGAAAGCTTCCCTGGCCGCCAGCCATCCTGTCTCTGATTTCCCCGCCGCTACCTGTGGCGGCGCCATTAAATGGCTCCACTGTGGTGGGGAAGTTGTGGGTTTCGGCTTTGAGAGAAAGAACGCTCTTTCTGGTTTTAGCTTCGAAGTAGTCGGGCTGGTCCTGACGGGCAGGGGCAAACTGCTCAATACTTGGTCCCTCAATAAAGGCCACGTTGTCTTTGTAGGCGGAAACAAGAAAGCCGGGATTGGCTTTCGATGTCTTTTTGATTAGCTGAAAAAGCGTGTCTGGTTTCTCCTTACCATCGATGATAAAAGTGCCATTGAATATCTTGTGGCGGCAGTGCTCCGAATTCACCTGAGAGAAGCCAAACACTTCGCTGTCGGTAAGTTTGCGTTCCAGCGACTTGCTCACTGATTCCAGGTAGTCGATTTCTTCCTGGCTGAGTGCAAGTCCCTCTTTCTGGCTGTAAGCCTTAATATTGTCGATCTCGACAATGGCATCGGGCACGTGGGAGATAGTGAAAACATCCTGGTCAATTATCGGGTATACTGCCTTCAGCATCGGATCAAATTCACCCGGGTAGGCTTCTTTTCTCACAAACTCCTCAATCCTCACCACCCCGCTGATGCCCATGTTCTGGGTGATTTCCACGGCATTGGTGCTCCATGGTGTAATCATCTCTTTCCTTGGTCCAATGAATGGCCCTTCGACTGACGGACTGTCAATAAACTTCCCGCCGCTGAAAAGCCAGGTAAGTTTTTCCCTGGTCAGGTCGTTGGCAGTGGTCGCAACTTGAAGGATATAAAATGTATTAGCATCTTTCTGGAAAAAGAGAATCATGAGGTCGCTTGGGTATGGGATTTTTGAAGCCCAAAGTTAAAACAAAAAGAAATAGTCGACTTCTAAAAAAGGTAATTTTAGGAGGCCTGATACAGAGAAATTGAATTTAGCTGTTTGGAATGATCGTCCCCGGGATCGGTTGGCTTATCCAGAGTGTGGACGGACGTTTTCTAAGAGCGATTCGTGGAATTTCTGGAGCAGAGAATTGTGGCCGGTTTTGATCAATACAAAGTCGGATGAGGCGCACTTTTTTTCAAAAGCATGAAGTTTGCCATAGGGAATAACCGTATCGTATTTTCCAGCCACCATCGTCACGTGCATGTTATTTTGGTCGATAGTTTGAAGCACCTTGTCTATGTTTTGAGTAAAATGCCTGAAGCCCACCCAGGCGTGGTAAATGCTGTTACCGTTGGTATGATCAGCCACCTGCGAGATAGCAAACTTTGCCAGCCGTCCCGACACCAACCTGGTGCGGCTAAAAAAGGAGATCAGGCGGATAAGAAGAGCAGGGTGGTCGTTTAAATAATGAAAGATGGCCCTCATTACCCAGGTGCCAGTCGCAACTTTGTACCACGGGTTAAGGTAGATACCATCTGGTGCAGCTAAAATGATTCTTTGCACCCGGTGAGGAAACAACATGGCCGTAGTCAACGCCAGTTTACCACCAAGGCTGTATCCCATCACGCTGAACGTATCTATTTGCTCCGCTTTCAGGATGCCCAGAAGCAAATCGTGCCACGACTCGGTCGGCACTGGGAGTTCATCAGTCGGCCACTGGCTTTTTCCATGGAAGAAGAGATCAATGGAAATGATCGTATAGTCTATTCCCAGTGAGGTTTCGAACAATTGGAAGGCCAGCTCAGTTTGTCCAAAGCCATGAAATGCCAAAAGGTATTTCGGGCCTGTCCCATATTTTTTATAGTTAAGATATTTTGCCGGAGCCTGCTGCATGATGATGAAACCAAATTTAATACTTTTTTACCTGCAAACGTTTGAAAGTTCAGTCAGTAGCATTTATGCCGCCGCCGATCCTTCGTGGTTTTGCAATAGTGGCAAAGAAATGGCCCAATAGCCTCAAATAAAGACCTTTAGGGACTATTATTATCGGTAAGTTAATTTTCACTTTTTTCAAAACCTTTTCAAGAACTAGCCGTTACTTTGACAGCGGAAACTTTGAGTAATGTAAAAGTTTCCAAAGTTTAGAAGAATATTTTGGAAGTAAGAGACAATATAATAGAGCAAGCTGACCAGCTTATTTGCCGTTTGGGCGTTAGAAGCGTGACAATGGACGACCTGTCCCGTCACATGGGTATCTCTAAAAAAACGATCTATCAGTTTTTTAAGGATAAAGACGAAGTAGTGACGTTAGCGGTTGGGCATCATTGCGAAAAAGAGTACCGGGAATTTGTGAAAATGCACCAGGAGTCGTCCAACTCTATCGATGAGCTATTTAAGATTTCGCAGTTCATGCGAACAAATGTAGAGACCATTCATCCTTCGGTACTTCACGACATTCAGAAGTATCATCCCAAAGCCTGGGCACTTTTTGAGGAGTATAGAGAACGGGTATTCACTCAGAACATCGTGGATTGTTTGAAGCGGGGAAAAGCCGAAGGAAGCTTCAGAGAGGACATCGATGAAAATATTCTTGCAGTGCTACGGATGAAGCAGGTAGAAATGGCTTTTGACGCACATACCTACCCAAGGGGCAGGTTTGAATTCAAGGAAGTCTGCGAACAAATATTCTATCACTTTATACAAGGGATTTTAACGGATAAGGGAAGGAAACTTTATGACACAATTTTTAACAAGCAATCATATGAATCTCAAAAGTAGTTGGAAGATTTTTTTGGTGGCAATGCTTCTGGTGGCTGGCCAACTCAGCGCTCAGGACATCGGCGGTACGGTAGCTTCCGGCGAACCACTTTCACTTGAGCAGTGTATCGACTATGCACTGGCCAATTCTATTAATGCGCAGAATGCTACACTTGATGAGCAAATTGCTACAGCCAAGGTGAAAGAAACTATCGGCATTGGCCTGCCGCAGATTTCTGGTAGTGCTTCTGTTAACCACAACCAGAAGCTGCAGCGTTTTTATGGAACATACAATGACGATCCAAATGCGTTTAGCTTTTTCCCCGCAGGAATTCCTGGTGCTCAAAATGGAGATGTATTAGCTGCGCCGAACTTCTTTCAACTAAAAAGTAGTGGGAACGCAAGTGTTACAGTCAATCAAATGATTTTCAATGGCTCTTACATCGTAGGCCTACAGGCATCAAATACGTACAAAGAGCTGTCTCAAAAAACTTCCGAGCAAACCAGAGAGCAGATAGTTGAGCAGGTAACAAAGGCTTACTATGCTGTTCTGATCAATCGTGAACGCATGCTGCTTTTTGATGCTAATATTGCAAGGGTCGATAGCCTTCTTAGGAACACGAGAGCGCTGAATATTAGTGGGTTCGCTGAAAAAATTGACGTTGATCGTATTCAGGTAAGCTTCAATAACCTGGTGACAGAGCGGGACAAGTTCAGCAATATGAATGCACTGGGGCTGGCCATATTGAAGTTTCAGATGAATTATCCGATGGAGCAGCCGATTGAAGTAGCTGGCACCATTCAGGACGTTCAGCTCGATCCTATCGAAAAACTTAACGGGAGCGACTGGGACTACAAAAACAGGCCGGATTATAAAGTATTGGAAGTAAACAGACGGTTGCAGGAACTAAATATTAAGAACCTTTACGCTGAGGCGTTGCCGTCTATGAACGCCTTTGCTACGCTGGGCTACTCCACGCAGTCTAATGGTATTGGGGGCATTTTTAGAACTGAATCTAGCATTGAGGATTCCGATCTCGTCGGGCCCGACAAATGGTATGACTACTCTCAGTTTGGCCTAAGTCTAAATGTTCCAATTTTCGGGGGGCTGCAGCGCACTTACAAGATCCAGCAGGAGAAGCTCACACTACAAAAGCTGGACAACGGCTTTAAGTCATTGGAAAACCTCATTGATCTTGAGATTCAACAGTCATATCTCAACTTCGACAATGCGCAAAAGTCGCTCGCCTCGCAGGAAGAGAATATGGAGCTGGCAGAAAGTATTGCCAGAGTAACCAAAATCAAATACGAGCAGGGAGTCGGCTCTAACCTCGAGGTAATCGATGCAGAAAACAGCCTTAGAAATGCACAGACCAACTACTACAGCGCACTTTACGATGCCATTGTGGCTAAGGTTGATCTCGATAAGGCAAAAGGACTATTAATCAAAGAATAAGGAGAACCAAACTATGAAAACATATACATCATCCATGAAAAGTTTACAGTTACTGGCACTAGTTGCTATTCTTTTCGCAGGCGTTTCATGCGGAGAGGCCCCTTCAGATATTGAAGAAAAAAAATCCGAACTCAGTGAATACAACAATGAGCTTCGGGAACTGAAAGCCAAGATTACTACGCTCGAAAAGGAAATCGCACAGATGGATCCTGAGTTTGGCAAGGAGAATACCAACGCTATTCTTGTGGCTACCATGCCGGTTCCTACCAAGGACTTTTTTCATATGACCGAGGTTAGGGGATGGGTCGCTTCTCACAAAAATGTGATGATGAGCGCCGAAACAATGGGCAAGGTTCAGGCAATTCAGGTTACCGAAGGTCAAAAAGTGAGCAAAGGCCAGGTGTTGCTGACGCTTGATGCTGACATTATCCGCAACAATATCAGTGAGGTACAGACCAGCCTTGAATTAGCTAAAACACTTTTTGAGAGACAGTCGAAGCTTTGGGAACAAAAGATAGGCACGGAGGTGCAGTACCTGGAAGCGAAAAATCGTAAGGAGTCGCTGGAAGACAGGTTGGCCACGCTGAACTCTCAGCTCGCTCAGTCAGTGATTAGGGCACCGTTCAGCGGAAGAGTGGATGAAATTCCGGCCACACTCGGTTCCATCGCTTCTCCAGGCATGCCTTTAGTGCGTGTGCTGAGCGAAGACGACATGTATATCAAGGCTGATATCTCAGAAGTTTTTATTGGCAAGTTTACTGCTGGCGACCCGGTAGAAGTGTACTTCCCCGTTCAGGATAAAGCACTTACTGCCAGGGTACTTTCGGTCGGTCAGGTGATCAACAGCGAGAACAGAACTTTCACAGTAGAAGTGAGCTTGCCAAAGCTGGACTTTACCGTAAGGCCCAATCAGGTGACAGTGCTTCAACTGATTGACTACAAGAGCAGCAAAGCATTGGTTATACCTACCAAGATCATCCTGAGAGACGACAAAGGAACCTTTGTTTACACAGTCGCTGATCAGGAAGGTAGCCTTGTAGCCACCAAAGTACATATTGAGACAGGGCTCACCTTCAAAAGTGAAACTGAGGTGATAAAGGGACTTCAGGGAACTGAGAAGTTAATTGAAAAAGGGTACAGAGATGTAGCCGAGGGAGTTAGTGTGACGTTGGCAGCTGCCAGCAAGTAATTTATCTCAAAAACCGAATCCATATGGCTAACGATACAAATACTAACGATAATCTTCCGGAGGAAAACAGGTTTTCTGAAGAGAACGAAGAGGTAGTTGACAAAGAGTTTAAACTCACCTCAGCGTCTCTTAAGAACCGAACCACGGTTTTTTTCCTGACTTTTTTGCTGATAGTGATGGGAGTGAGTTCCTATATCTCGCTTCCAAAAGACAGCTACCCGGAAATTGAGCAGCCGATAGTTTACATAGGTACTGCCCATCCGGGCAATGCCCCGCTTGACATAGAGAACCTGATAACCAGGCCGATCGAGAAAGAGATCAATACTATCTCTGAAGTTGATAATGTTAAGTCGACTTCTGTGCAGGACTACTCCACCATAATTGTTGAGTTCAGTGCCGAAACGGCCATTGAAGACGCTCTGACGAAGGTGAAGGATGCCGTGGACAGGGCCAAGCCCGAGCTGCCAAGCGACCTGCAAACTGATCCTAACATCTTCGAACTCAACCTGTCGGAGTTCCCCATTATGAACATCAACCTTTCTGGGAATTATACCCTGGAGGAGCTGGAAGACTATGCGGAAATTCTTGAGGACGAGATTGAAAAAGTAAGTGAGGTAAGCAAAGTAGAAATCAGAGGCATTGACGAGAAAGAGGTCAGAATCAATGTTGACCCCTACAAGATGGAGGCTGTGAAGGTCAACTTCTCCGACATTGAGAATGCGATTTCCGCTGAGAACGTTTCTTTGTCCGGTGGAAATATTCTTGAGGATGGCATCAGAAGAACCATTAGAGTGGTGGGTGAGTTTGAGGAGGCCAGCGAAATGGAAGACATCATTGTCAAAAATGAGAATGCCAATATCGTCTACCTCAAAGACATAGCAACCATTGAATTTGGTTTCAAGGAAAAGCAAAGCTTCGCCAGAATGAATGGCAAGCCTGTGGTTTCTGTGGATGTGATCAAAAGAAGCGGTGAAAACCTGCTTATTACAACAGAAAAGATAAATGCGATCCTCGACAAAACGATGGATACGCTGCCGGCCGACCTTGAAGTCGCAATTACCAACGATCAGTCGGAAATGACCCGTGAGATGGTGAGCAACCTGGAGAATAACATCATCTCAGGGGTAATTCTGGTGGTTTTGGTACTTCTCTTCTTTTTAGGAACGAGAAACGCCTTGTTTGTAGGTGTGGCCATTCCGTTGTCGATGTTCATTTCCTTTATCGTGCTGTCGGCCTTTAGTATCACTATCAACATGATGGTACTGTTCTCGCTGATCATGGCACTCGGTATGCTGGTGGACAATGGTATTGTGGTGGTGGAGAACGTTTACCGTTTGATGGAACTGGGCATGAAGCCGCTTGAAGCTACCCGTCGGGGGGTGGGAGAGGTGGCCTGGCCTATTATTTCCTCCACGGCGACCACGCTAGCGGCCTTTCTTCCGTTGGCCTTCTGGCCAGGGCTGATGGGGCAGTTTATGCGTTACTTGCCCATCACTTTGATTGTTACGCTTAGCTCTTCACTTTTTGTGGCTTTGGTGATCAACCCAGTGATGATCGCTGCCTTTATGAAGGTAGACAACAGACAAGCATTCAACTATAAAAGGATATGGATATTTGCAGGAGTGAGCATAGTCATCGGCGCTTTGCTGCTGCTGGCAAAAGCGAATGTTCTTGGTAACCTGGCTTTGCTTCTTGGGATTCTTATTCTGCTAAACGTCTACATACTGGTTCCGCTGTCCAGAAAGTTTCAGGACACCTTTCTGCCTTTCATTGAAGGGCTATATTCCCGAACGCTTCAGTTCGCTTTGCGGGGATGGAATCCAACGCTCTTTTTCTTCGGTACTGTATTCCTGTTATTCTTTTCACTTGGCCTGATGGGGGTGTTTACCCCTAATGTCATCTTCTTCCCGGAGAACGAACCAAAGTATATCAATGTGTTCATTGAGCAGCCATCAGGCACGGATATCAATATCACCAACTCATTTACCGAGGAGGTAGAGAAGAAGGTAATGAAGGTAATAGAGCCTTATCAGTTCATGGTGGAGTCGGTAGTGACCAAAGTAGGGCAGGATACGGCCGACCCCAATGACCCTTCGGCTGTTGGTCAGGCTGAAACCCCTAATAAAGCCAGAATTACTGTCAATTTTGTGGAGTTTAAGTACCGCAAGAGAGAAGGTTCGGATGAGTGGGTAATGACGAGCGACATCATGAACGAGATACGTGAGGCAGTTCAGGGCTATCCTGGTGTGGCACTCACGGTTGATAAAGACGCCGCTGGTCCGCCAGTCGGCAAACCGATTGCCATTGAAGTGACGGGACAAGACTTTACCCGGCTGATCGAAATTACAGAAGACATGAAAACCTTCATTAACGAGTCAGGAATTGAAGGTATTGAGCGACTTAAAACTGACCTTGAAACCGGCAAGCCAGAACTAATTGTGGATATCGACAGAGAAAAGGCCCGCAGGTTTGGCCTGTCAACTTATTCGATAGCCAATGAGGTGCGTACTTCGTTGTTTGGAAAAGAGATTTCCAAGTTTAAGCAGGGCGAAGACGACTATGAAGTGCAGCTGAGACTTGACGAAAAGTATCGGTACGATATCGACGCTTTGATGAACAAGAGTGTGGTTTTTCGTGATCAAACCAACGGACGAATTGTGTCTGTACCGATTTCTGCCGTCGCCAAAGCTGAGTTGAGTACTACTTATGGTTCGGTACGCAGGAAGGATCTGCAGCGTGTAGTGACCATCAGCTCCAACGTGCTGGGAGGAGCCAATCCAACCGAAATCAACGATCAAATCAAAGAGCTGCTGGTGAACTTTGATATGCCTCAGGGCTACTCCTTCAAGTTCGGTGGCGAGCAGGAGAAGCAGGCAGAGGAAATGGCCTTCCTGAGCAGTGCCTTGCTGCTGGCGGTATTCCTGATCTTCCTGATCATTGTGGCGCAGTTCAATAAAATGACGGCACCCTTGATCATCATGACTTCAGTGCTTTTCAGTACCATTGGAGTGTTCCTTGGTTTGGTAATTTTCCAAATGGACTTTGTGGTCATCATGACAATGGTTGGAATCATTTCTCTCGCTGGTATCGTGGTGAACAACGCCATCGTACTTATCGACTTTATAGAACTTACCAGAAGCAGAATGAGGAAAGAGTTGGGTGTTGAAAGGCTCAATATCGAACAAGTAGATGAGGCCATTGTGGTCGCAGGAAAAACCAGGCTTCGTCCGGTGCTACTGACTGCCATCACCACCGTGCTTGGCCTGGTGCCTTTGGCCATAGGATTGAACATTGACTTTATAGGTTTCTTCAGAGAGTACGACCCGGACTTTTTCATGGGCGGAGATAATGTGATCTTCTGGGGGCCAATGTCGTGGACAATAGTTTTCGGTCTTACGTTCGCTACCTTTCTTACGCTGGTGATTGTGCCTGTGATGTACTGGTTCTTCGCCAGGGTGAACAGGAGATTCGGAATAAGCTAAAATATGTGAGCCCCTTTAAAGTATTCACAGGCCTTTAAACGTCTACATATAGGTGAACTTAAAAGGGGCTCTTTTTCTTTCTTATGAAAGAGGTCTCTTGCTGACCATATTTAATTTTACCCCTAAATGAACAGGATAGTGTTTGCATTCTTCTTGCTCCTTCTTTTACTGGCTATTGATTGGTACGTTTTCCAGGCTGTGAGGCTGGCGACAGCTGATGTATCTCTCACTACACGAAAAGCGGTGTATTGGATTTTCTGGAGCGTCACCACTTTGTCGGTTCTTGGTGTGCTTGTCGTCAATTTCGCCGACTTATCTGCTGTAAAAGGCCTTCGCACCTTCATTGTGCTCGGCATCTTCATTAACGTGATGTCGAAGCTGTTCGCCCTCATTTTCCTTTTGGTAGGAGATATTATAAGGGGTTTTCAGTGGCTAGGGAACTTTATTTTTTCAAGCCCAGAGCCCATCAATCCCAACGGAAGAGCCATTCCCAGGTCGGAGTTCATTTCAAAAGTAGCACTTATTGCAGGAGCTGTTCCAGCATTGACGATGAGTTATGGTATTTTGAGTGGCGCTCATGACTATCGTATCCGGCGCAAAACCATCTTCTTTCCCAACCTGCCCAAAGAGTTCGACGGCATACAGATAGGGCAGCTTTCCGACATCCACTCTGGCAGCTTTTTCAACAAGACGGCGGTAAAAGGCGGTGTGGAAATGCTGTTGGGCGAAAGACCAGATCTTATTTTTTTTACCGGCGATTTAGTGAATAATGAGGCTGAGGAGGTGAAAGAATACATTTCCATTTTTGATAAAGTAAAGGCACCTCTGGGGGTTTACTCCACTCTTGGCAATCATGACTACGGAGACTACAAAAACTGGTCATCAGAGGCCGCTAAGCAAGCAAACTTAGAAGATCTTAAAGCGGCCCACAAAGAGTTAGGCTGGCGCCTGATGATGAATGAAAATCTTCCTGTGAAGGTGGATGGTGAGCAAATAGGCATACTTGGTATCGAAAACTGGGGAGCCGGCAGATTTGCCAAGTATGGCAAAATGGATTTAGCTCATCAGGGGTCAGAGGAATACCCGTTTAAAATTCTGCTCTCGCATGACCCCAGCCACTGGGACGCACAGGTGAGGCCTAACTATGGCGACGTTGACTTGATGCTTTCTGGTCACACACACGGCTTTCAGTTTGGTGTAGAGATTGGTGGTTTTCAATGGAGCCCCTCTCAGTACGTTTATAAACAATGGGCAGGCTTGTATCAGGAGGAAAATCAGTATTTGTATGTCAATCGGGGCTTTGGATACCTTGGTTATCCTGGCCGTATTGGCATTCTCCCTGAAATAACTATTCTTGAATTGAAAAGAGCCTGACCTATCAGGCCCGGCTCCTTTTGCAGATATTATTATTTCTGTTGTTCGGTTAGAAAGGTATGCTCATAAATACCTGAAGTACCGAGTTTTTAGAGTTCTCTGTCGCTTCTGCTGCCAAAGAACCACTTTCGCCAATTTCCTGTAGGCCATAGTTATACCGAACTCCCAAAGAGCCTCCTGTGAAATTGAAACCAACACCGCCAAACACTCCGTAGTCAAACGTGTTGAATTTGTCCCTGTCAAGCTCACTTACAACTTCTTTGGTTCCATCTGAGTCGATTCTCTTCACCTTTACTGAGGTTAACAGAGACACATAAGGGCCAGCTTCAAAGTAGAAATTACCGACGGGGTTTACCTTCAAAGCTACCGGCACATCGACATAGCTGAGGTTGAAGCGATATTTGCCGTTGCCCAAACCAAGGAATGTGTCATCGTAAATAACTTCGGCACCTTTCAACGAGTAAAGTATTTCGGGCTGAATCGACAATTGCTTCACTAGTTGTGCCTTGTAGTAAACGCCTGCATTAAAACCAACTTTCATATTTTCATCGTCAACGTCATCGACGTAGAGATTTGAAAAGTTGAGTCCTCCTTTGAGACCGGCTTCCTGAGCAAGCGCTCCGCTGGTAATGAACATCATTAGTAAACTGGTTGCTAAAATGGTATTTTTCATATTATTTTTATAATTTTTACCATATTATAACGAGGCAAAGACCAGATTGTTGCGTTGAGCCGACTAGCTGTCTGGGGGTCAGTGACTTAACAAATCGTAGAAATTGGTAGCATTGAAGCGATTAACCGCTGTGCATTGCGAGGTGCAATGGCGATTGTTTTTCACAAAAAAAAGCCCTGAAGTGTCGTTCAACTTCAGGGCTTTGAAACTGGCAGTTATGCTGGAAATTTACTCATATTTCAGGTTGTTTGCCGGGTTGGAGTTGGCTGCTCTTAACGCATGATAGCCAGTTGTCAACACAGTAATAACCAGAATGATCAACAACACGACGACAAACAACAGCAGGTTAATGTCAACGTGATATTCGAAAGTTTTAAGCCAGTCATTCATGAAATAGTAACCGAGCCCGAACGCAGGCACAGCACCTATGAGTACCAGCCACACAAAGTCTTTCACGAGCAGAGTTACAAGGCCGCCGGTGTTGGCACCCAGCACTTTTCTGATGCTTATCTCTTTGGTGCGCTGCTCGGCTATGAAGGAGGCTAAACCAAGCAAGCCAAGACAAGCTATGAAGATCATCATCAGGGAAAACCCGAGAAACAGTTTGCCACGAAGCTGATCCGTTTCATACTGCTCCATAAACTCTTCATCGAGGAAGGTAGCATCGAACGGAATGCCTGGATACACCTCGTTCCAGCTAGCTTCTATAGCAGCAAGCGAAGCCTGCAGATCTTCCGATGTTTTGATAAGCACACTCGAATTGTTGAGGCCAGGGATGAACATGAGGGCTTCGATAGGGTTGTAAAGCGACTGCTGGTGGAAATCCCTGACCACACCCACTACTCTGTGAAACACGGTGCTGTCTCGGTCAAATTGAAACTTCTTGCCTATGGGTTCTTCCCAGCCCATTCTGGCTACCATGGCCTCGTTTACCATCACCGAGGTTGCCGTGTCACTAGGGTATTGCGAAGAGATATTTCGTCCTTTCTCAAAAGGAATGCTGAGTGTGGGGAAAAAGTCATAATCGACCACGTAGGCATCGATGCCATAATTCTCCATTACTCCCTCGTTGGTTTCGACACTCATTACATTTTTGCCATAGCCATTCCCTGGCGAGGTACTCGAGGAAGCCACCGACTTGATGTTGGGGTTCTGCATCAGGGAATTACGGAAAACAGGATACTTTTCACGGCTGGCCTGGTTGTCCAGCACTACACGAACCACCTGATCTTTGTCAAAGCCGAGATCCTTGCTTCGCAGATATTGCATTTGATCGTAAATAATGAAAGTGCCGATCAGCATGAAGATAGAGATGGCGAACTGGATGCCAACCAGCACTCTTCTGAGCCATTGGTTACCACCCCTGCTGGCTCCCTTGCCTTTTAGCACTGCTGCTGGCTTAAAGCTCGACAGGTAAAAGGCTGGGTAACTTCCACTGACAAACCCAGTGAGCACCAGAATGCACAGAACCACCAGGATGAGCTGTGGCTGCAGTAGGTCTAGAAGAGATAAGTTGGTGTCAAGTGACCCATTGAAGAGAGGTACAGCGATGGCCAAAACTATTAAGCTGATAACCAGCGAAATGACTGTAAGTACCACCGACTCCGTGATAAACTGCCCAATCAACATCCCTCTTTGGGCTCCCATTACTTTTCTGATCCCCACCTCCAGGGCTCTGCGCATGGAGCGTGCAGTCGAAAGATTCATGTAGTTGATGCTGGCAATGACTATAAGGAACAAGGCAACAGCAGCAAAAATGTAGATGTATTTGATGTTGCCTAGTGCTTCAGGCTCGCCTTCAAAAGTGGAATAAAGATGAATGTCTTTGATGGCAATCATTTCATACCGGATCACGATGTCAAACTGATCGAAGATCACCGCTACGTATTTATCAATAATGTCATTAAGCTTGGTCTCCACTACTTTGGGGTCAGCACCCTCTCTTAACAAAGCGTAAGTGTAGATGCCAAAGCCGCCCCAGTTTTGAGAGTTGTTTCTGTCGGAAGTGCTGGCCGACATCATTGCATTAGGTCTGATGTGAGAGGTTTTAGGCAGGTCTTCATACACACCAGTGATTTCGAAGGAATTCTGGTCTGTTTTCAAGATCTGTCCAACTGGGTTTTCACCTTTGAAGATTTTGTCTGCCATGGTTTTGCTGATGACCATGGAGCTTGGGTTCTGTAGCGCTGTGGAGGGGTTACCGGAAATAAGGTCAAAAGAAAAAACATCAAACACTGTGCTATCTACCTGAAAGACATCTTCTTCAAAATAGTTGATATTGTCTTTGATAAACTTGGTGCGGCCGTTGCCAATAAAGCGGACGTACTGCTCTACCTCTTCAAATTCAGCCTTCAACGTTCGGCCAAGAGGGAGCTGGGTTACAGCCCAGCGGAACGCATTATCAGGCTCCTTGATGTCCGACGAAATGCGGTAAATCCGATCCGCTTTTGCGTGATGGTTGTCGTAACTAAGTTCTTGCGACAGATAGAGAATGATTAGCAAGCTGGAGACAATTCCGATTGTTAAACCGAGAATATTAAGCGCAGCATAGGTAGGCTGGCGCATCAGGTGCCTGATGCTGACCATTAGGTAACTTTTTAACATGATTAGTCCTTTTGAGTTTGAGTCTTGTAAATATTACGAAATTCTTCGTAAAAGGATGTTAAAAAAAGTTAAAGTCCTGGGCAGAAGGATTTCAATAGTCAGTGGGAGGAATTTTGAAGCGAGTAAAACCGAGGGGAAAAGCCTATGTCAATTTTTTCACCGCCTTGATTACATAGTCAATTTCTTGTTCGGTGTTATAGAGAGAAATTCCCATACGGGTAACTCCACCTTTTTCCAGAAGGCCAAGTACTTCAATGGCCCGCACGGCATAAAAATGGCCGTCCCAGGCGCAAATGTTTTCCGCCGCAAGCTGCCTGCATACCTCTTCGGCAGTTTTTCCTTTGACAGTAAACGACACGGTGGGAGTTCTTTTTTCAGATGAAAAATCCTGGCCCACAACCGTTATGCCCTTGATGGCCTTTAGTTCTGTGTAAAGTTTTGACGCCAGGGCGAACTCATGTTGACTTACTTTGGTGTAAGCATCATCCAGCTTTTCTCTCAGGTTATCGCCTGATCCCAATGAAGCGATAAAATCAACAGCAGCGGAAACACCAGCCATGGCCGCATGATTGAGCGTGCCGGTTTCAATGGAATAGGGGGCTATCTGGTCGGTGGTTCTTAGCCTGTCGGTTGGCAGCCTGTCGAGCAGGCCTGGCTTTGCATATAATATACCCACATGAGGCCCATAGAATTTGTAGGCCGAACAAATGAGGAAGTCGCAGCCAATGGCTTGCACATCGATGCTGAAGTGCGGCGCATAGTGAACTGCATCCAGCAGGAGCCAGGCACCCACCTTGTAGGTCATTTGCCTAACCAGTGCAAAATCGTTGACAGTGCCTATGGCGTTGCTCGACATGCCCATGCAAACCAGTCGGGTGTTTTCATTGAGCTTCTGCTCAAAGTCTGCATAGTCCAGTGTGCCGGTGGGCAAAAGCTTCACCTCCCGTACTTTGACACCAAAATCTCTCAGGGTTAGCCACGGCCCCCGGTTGGCTTCGTGGTCTAATTGGGTGATCAATACTTCATCGCCAGGCTTCAGCAACCTGCTCATTGCCCGGGCCAGCGAATAGTTGATAGTGGTCATGTTCTGCCCAAGAGAGATGCACTCCGGGCCAGGAGCCCCCAGCAGGGTTGCCATCTTTGTCCGGGCGTCCGACATCACGTTATCGGTTTCCCGTGTGGTGACAAAGGCACCGTGGGTGTTGGCGTTGGACCGGCGATAGTAGGTTGAAATAGCTCTGATGACCCTCTCAGGTACCTGGGTGCCGCCTGGGCCATCCAGAAAGATGAGGGGTTTCTTGTTGTGCAGACGCCGTAAGGCAGGAAACTGGTGATGTACGGACTGAGGATCGAACACAGACTTTTTAGCCATGGGAGTGTGGAGTTTAGGAAGTCTAAGATGAGAAAAAACCCGATAGGGAGTATTGCTTTTTTGAGGGGCGGGCTGAATTTTTCCTCGCCATTCCGACTTTTTATTACTTAATAAATAATTAGAAACCATGTAAATTAGTGTACTTTCAAATTGTTCTGTATTTTGCCATGGTGTAGATTTGTCAAAACCTATATTTTAGTGGTCTATGAAAAAAGCGTGGATTGACTTTTTAAATTCTTTTAAGCCTACCTATTCGGTAACCGTACGTTTGTATCACGTAATTCCGAATTTTCCGGAAGTACAATCTTTTCAAGATCGGGAGGAGTTTGGTAAGGGGCAGTACCAGAAAGCGAAGCTGTACTATGACCGGGTTGTCAGAAAAAATATTGAGCACAAAGTGATGCCTGTAGAGGTGAGACTTATCAAGGGCAAAAAGACCGTGATGGAGTCCAGAAACTTCGGACCTGTTGATACGGTCAAGAACCTAAACGTTCCAGTTTAGAAGAGTGATGTTTTTAATGTGAAACCCGAAGCTGTCTTTTGACAGCTTTTGTGTTTTGTAGCCTACTTCAACTTTGGCAGTGACAGTCTGAACTTTACTGCCAGTAGCCGGATTACAACGATTACGCCAATGGAAATTAGCAGGTTGACATTGCGATCAATTTCAAACAGCCTTAGCGATAAGTAGCAAATAGCGCCGGCCAGGCAGGCTGTAGCATAAATCTCTTTCCTGAAAATCACCGGTAGTTCGTTGGTCAGTGTGTCCCGGATCACCCCGCCCATGATAGCAGTAAACATGCCCATAATGGCTGCTATTTCTGGCCTTACACCAACAGAGAGGGCCTTTTCAACTCCCAAAATTGTAAAGAAGGCTATGCCCACAGTGTCGAATAGCATGAAGGTTCGTTTCAGCCGGGAAACAAAGCCGTACAAAATAAAAGTAACGATGACGCCAAGAATGATGGCGTAGAGGAAATTAATGTCACCAATCCATACCAGGGGATAGCTACCGAGCAGCACGTCCCTCAAGGTACCCCCTCCAATGGCTGTCAGAAAGCCCGTGAAGGCTGCTGCAAACCAGTCGGCTTCTTTGCCCTGTAGAGCCAGAGCGCCGGAAATGGCAAAAAAGAATGTGCCGATAAGTTCGAGGGCGTATTGAAGATCCATAGTCGTATAAATGACGCTTCAAAATTAGGGAAAGAGAACAACAAATGCGGGCTGGGGAACTCGATTTAAGGCCAGTCGAATTTTGTTAGATCTCCGTAAGTGAAATTGTATTTCAGCCGGCTCTTAAGCTTCTGGTTGCTGACGATTTTAAAGGAGGTGACCTCAGCCGCAGCAAATTGAGGAGGAACCATACCCAAAACCTCAGCAGCCTTTGTATAGAAATCCCTTTTTGGCGGGTGAGTATCACTGCAGCAGTTAAAAGTGTCGCCGCTCGCCTGCTCTTTGATAATTTTGTGAATGATGTTAACGCAATCGTCCCGGTGGATCAGGTTGACCAATTCTTCACCATTTGTCAGCCCTTTTTTTCCGGCAAAGAACCTGGCTGGCTGGCGGTTGTGGCCAATAAGGCCGGCCATGCGCAGAATTATCACCTCCTTGCCATCTAGTTTTCTCAGCCGGTCTTCAGCTTCGAGCAAAACCTTCCCGGCTTCAGAGTCAGGCGGTAGCTGCATTTCTTCTGAGATAATATCGTTGGTATTTGGGTAGACAGACGTTGAGCTGATGTAAATGATTTTGCAAACAAACGACTTAGCCACGCCGTCCAAAAGGATACCAAATGAATTTCGGAACTGCTCAGCCCCGCCTTTTCTAACGCCCGGGGGGTAGTTGACCACCAGAATGTCCGATGTAAGAAAGTCAGATAGCTGGGTATGGTTACCGCCGTCGGACAGCTGAATCAGGAACGGCTCGATGCCAGCCTTTTTCAGTAAAGCAAGCTTTTCCGGAGAGGTGGTAGACCCTTTGACCTGAAATCCATTTTGAAGCAGGTGCCTGGCCAGCGGCAAGCCGAGCCAGCCACAACCTAAAACACTAACTGATTTCTTTGAGGTGCTGTTTTCCATGCGACACGATATTAACAAAAAGCTGCCTTAATCAGTCCTTTAAATCAGTTTTATACCAACGGAGGGCTTTATCGAAAAACAATCGGGTGGTTTTTAGTGCTTTGTTTTAGCTTTGTGAGCATTCATCATAATCAATTATTAGTGTCTACGCCGTTTCGCCTTCTGTTTTGTGTGTTTTGGAGTATCCTTATGATTTCCTCCTCTCTGTTGATCATGATCATTACATTCAATAGAAAAATACCGGTTGTGATGGCACGCACCTGGTGGTCGCCCGGCATCTTATGGGCGTGTGGCGTTAAGCTGAAAGTGGATGGAGCTGCACACGTCAATGACAAAGACTCGTATGTATTCGTCAGCAATCACTTGTCATATCTTGATATTGCTGTTTTGTTCAGGGCTGTACCCGTTAACCTTTACTTTGTTGCCAAGCAAGAGCTGAAAAAAGTGCCATTTCTTGGGTGGTACATGATGGGCACGGGGATGATCTTCGTTGACAGGAGCAACAGGGAAAGGGCCATTGAGAGCTTAAAAAAGGCTGGACAGCTTATTCAGGGAGGCAAAAACGTGCTGATGTTTCCGGAAGGAACCAGAAGTCGCAATGGAGAAGTTGGTATCTTCAAAAAGGGGCCATTTCTCCTGGCTTCTCAAGCCGGTGTGCATGTAGTTCCGGTGGCTATTAGTGGGTCGGAAAAAGTATGGAAAGCCGGCAGATTTGCTATAAAACCTCATAAAGTAGATGTCCATATTGGCCTGCCCGTTAAGCATGATGGCAAAACGGATATCAACACATTTATTGGAAAAGCCAGGGAGCAGGTGATAGAGTTGAAGGCCATGCCAGCCGAGGCCTAGTAGTTTTTGCTGCGGGTAAAATCACTGACCCTTTCTGTTGAGATCGATGTCGGCATAGAAGCCCAGGTCTTTGTTTCTCATCTGTTTCGTCCAGAAGGCAATTTGCCCCGTGTGGTAGGAGTAGTGCTCCACGGCATGAATAACATTGCCAACCCCTGAAAACTCGTAGGCTTGCACGGGCCGAACTCTTAGCAGTTCCTCGTCAGAGATAGTTTGAATAACTTCAATGGCTTGAGCAACGGTGTTTTCAAGCCTCAACTGGAGCTCCTTTTTTGTGTAGCCGCCCTTTGCGTCAAACTCTTCATCTCTCACCCTTCGGTCTTCTTTACCTCCCAATGATGAAATAACGTACTGGGTAATATTTCCACAGAGATGAAGAATGAGATTACCCATGCTGTTGGATGAGGCGTTAGGGCGCTGCCAAGCTTCTTCTTCAGACAACTGATCAATGCATTTGGCTATTTTTTGCGTGTTTTCCTGCATGCGCATGATGGCATGCTGTTTAACTTCAACGGCAAGTGGGGATGGGTTCATTTTATATCAATAATCGAAAATATCGTTCACGTTAATTGTCAGTCCGGGAACGGCGGTGGAAGTCACTTTTTCGTCGTCTGTAAATTTTAAAGACTGGCTGTATTTCCCGTCACTACGCAGCACAAAAACTTCTACGACTTTTTCACCTGGATAGACCACCCAATACTCTTTTACACCATTTTCTTCATATAGGCTGAACTTATCTTTGAGGTCTTTCGAAGAAGTAGATGGGGAGAGAATCTCTACCATGATGTCAGGTGCACCACTACAGCCTTTGTCATCTAGTTTGGAGGGATCGCACACCACACAAATGTCTGGCTGAACCACGGAGAAAATCCGGTTATCGGGATCTGATGGTTTTTGTGGCAGCCGCACATCGAAGGGGGCTGCGTAGGCACGACATTTAGCTTTTTTCAGAAAGGCTTTTATGCCGTAGAACAAGTTACCACTCACATCCTGATGCGCCCGGTTTGGGGCTGGCGACATATGGAAAACCTTTCCTTTGATCAACTCCACCCGCTCCTCGAAACTCCACCGAAGGTAGTGGGCATAGCTATAGGTAGCTTCTGGCTCAAGCAACATGATGTCGTTGATGTCGGTCTCCGGTATTTGGTAGGGCTTTGCCATTAGATAAAGATAAATAATTGAACGGAGGCTGCAATGAATTCTCGTTAGTTTGGCAGCCCCGGCTCGACCATAATCACCTCTTCTCTCTCCACAATTACGGCTCCGGGATGGGCGCCTTTTGGTTTTCTCACCCATTTTTTTGGCGTGAAAATTACAGGGCACAGTGTATCTGTTTTCCTTTTAGAATAGTAGGCAGCCAGAGCCGCCGCCTGCTCGATAACCGGCTTGGGGAAGTTTTGTCCTGCTCTCCATTTCAATACTACATGCGAGCCAGGCACATCTTTGGCATGCAGCCAAAGGTCGTTTTTAGTAGCGTACTTAAGGGTCAACTCGTCGTTGTTTTTGGCGTTGGTCCCCACCCACGCCTCGTACAGCCCAATCTGGAACACTTTAAAAGGGCGGTTTATGGCAGCCTGTTTCGATTCTTTCGCTAATCCGTGTTGCTGAATATACTGCCTGATGAGTTTCAGGTCTGTCATGTCTTCCAGATGCAGCAGATGTTCTGCAACAGTTTCCTCCAGCGCTTCTTTAGCAGCAATGGCTTCCTCCAGTTTCTCTATTTCAATCTTTTGGTTTTTGGCCTTACGGTAAAAAATCTCCGCATTTTTCTGCGGGGTCAAAGCCCTCTTTAGCTTGATGTTAACTGGCTGTCCGGTATAAAAATTGTCAAGCACTGCTTCCTCTTGCCCTTCTTTCACCTGATGAAGGTTGGCCATAAGTACATCGGCCAGTTGGGAATAGCTTTTTCCCTCTTTCAGTTCAATCAATTTAGCTTTTGACTGTTTTAGGTAGCTTTCTGTTTGCTTCAGCTCCTTTCTCAGGCGTTGCAATAGCGGGTGCAGCTCGGTCTTTAAATAAAACTCCCTGCTGACCTTTTGCGCATAAACAGTAGTTGCTTCAATAGCCGAGTCAGTTTCCATGAGCACTTCCCCCGCTCTGAAAAGCAGTAGCTGCACCTTTTCCTGCCAGCGGCAGATGTAAAACGTGGGATTTTCAAAAGCACCTAGCATCTCTGTTACCAGCGCCCATTTTCTTTCTATCGTTGTGTCGTCGTAGCCCAGCCCGTTCAGAAATGCCGTGGTTTCTTTGCCCAAAATGGGAACAAATTGTCTAAGCTCACCTTCCATTTCGTCAAAGTGCTCTTTTGTCAATGCAAGTGTTGACGCAAGCTGTTCTTGTGTGAGCCCTTCGTCATCCAAAAGCTGGCTCCTGAAAAGCCTCTGGCTACCGTTTTTGTCGGTGCCGATGATGTTTGATCTGCTGCCATGCATCTTGAAGAGGAAGCTAAAGCCATTGTTAAATGCCATGACAAAAGAGCGATCGCAGGGGGTGATGCTGACCATTTCCAATTGGCCACCAATGGCTTCTTCAAACAGATCGACATTGTTTTTTCGGCTCCTGGCAAAGCTTTCAGGGAATGAAATGAAAGTGAGCTGGGGAATGAGGGAGACCCTGATAAACTTCTCTTCCTCGTTTTTGTAAAAGTGAAAAATGAGCTCATCTTTTTGCTGGCTGAAGCATGCGCCTAATGTGAAGCCACGCCAGGCGGCATCCAGCTCCTTGCACAGCGGCTTCAGAAAGAAATAGTTGAGATGCATAGTAAGAGCAAACTTGAAGCAGGGAATTAAAGCGTTAGCTGCTGACCGTCGTAGGCAAGATAGATGTTTTCAGGCAATTGAGCAGACACATCCGTGTGCGTGCCCAGCTTGTGGGAGATATGCGTGAAGTAAGTTTGGTCGGCTTTTAGCTCCTGAGCCAGAGCAACAGCTTCGTCCAGCGTAAAGTGAGAGATGTGAGGGGCTTTCTGCAATGCATTAAGCACCAGCACCTTGCTTCCTTTTATTTTTTCCTTTTCCTCGTCCGAAATGTAATTGGCATCAGTGATGTAAGTGAAATCGCCAATTCTGAAACCAAACACTGGCAGCTTGAAGTGCATCACATTGATAGGAGTTATTGTTGTTTGGCCTATGATGAATGGATTCCCGTCAAGTAGCTTTACGTCCACCAATGGAACGCCGGGATACTTGTGGTCGGCAAAGATGTAGGAGAACTCTCTTTTCAGCTGTGTGATAACCGCTGTGCTGGCATACACCGGCATGTCCATTTGCTGCAAAAAGTTGAAGCTTCTGATATCGTCCAGTCCGGCGGTGTGGTCTTTGTGCTCATGAGTGAAGATGACAGCGTCGAGCCTTTTGATTCGCTCACGGAGCATCTGCTGTCTGAAGTCGGGCCCGGTGTCTATCACCAGACTGAGACCATCAACCTCGATATGGACAGAGGAGCGGAGGCGCTTGTCGTGAAAGTCAACCGACTGGCATACTTCACAGTTGCAGGCAATGACAGGCACTCCCTGCGAGGTGCCGGTTCCGAGGAAGGTCAGCTTCAAATCTCCAGCTTGGTTTGGGTGAGCTCCAGAAGAAGGGATCTATTTTTGTCGCTTAAGCCTTTTGGATCAATTTCTATCGACTTTAATATCTCGAGCAGGGCATTGATTTTCCCGTCAAGAGGGAAGTACTTACTGACAATAGCAATTTTGGTGTCTCTTAAAATGCAGTAGCCGGAATGGAAACTGCCTTTTTCATAGCGGAGAATGTAGTCCGACTCAGCGAAAATATCTTCTAATTTGTTGAGGAAATGTTTGCTGTATTTTACCTGCATATCAACTGGTATACTTCCTTACTTTTTCAACAAGCTGGTCAAAATTCAGAGGCTTGGGAATGAAGTCATTGATTCCATTAGCAAGAAATTCCTCCATGGTGTAATTCCGGGCGTTGCCGGTTATAGCAACAATAGGTATATTTTTTTTAGCCTCATCATTTAGGTTTCTCACCTTTTTTGTGCACTCGATACCGTCCATCACAGGCATGTTAATGTCCATTAGGATAAGATCAAAAGACTCTTCGTTGAGTTTTTGAAGCACTTGCTCCCCATTTTTTACCGAAGTGATTTGAAAATTTTGAAGCGTGAGAATCTTCTTGGTAAGGTTCTGAATAACTGAGCTATCTTCAGCGACTAGAATTTTTTTCATAATTATGATGAGGTTGAACTCGCACCCACAAATAACTTGTAATTTTCTTTAAATTCATCAAAGCTGGCATCTATTTGAGCTAATTTCTTTTCTACCTCTTCGTAAATGCTACGTTTCAGTTCCTGTTCAAGCTGAGTTACATACCAGGCAAAACGTTCTATGCCCAGGGTTCCGGAGTTACCCTTTAGGGTATGTAGTTCCGACCTCAGCACTTCGTAATTGCTCACTCTTAGTGCCTCCCTGCAGTTTGCCAGACTCTCCTGAGCCTCTTTTAAAAAATCGTTGAGCACCGACTCAACCATTTCGGCTCCACCATACTTGCTGAGCTCATCCAGTACCAGGGTGTTCACAATTTTAAGATCGTCAGGCACCTCGGCCATTTTTTGGACAACAATTTCGCTAGGCTTATTGTTCTCTATCCAGTCCACTACTTTTTGGATGATGGTTTTTGCCTGAATTGGTTTGGAAATATAGTCGTCCAGACCGCTATCAAGGAATTTCTTTCTGTCCTCTTCCATCGAATAGGCAGTCATGGCGATGATTGGGGGCTGATGGTCGAGGTTAAGCAATTTAATTTCCCGGGTGACCTGTACACCGTCTTTTTTGGGCATTTGTATGTCCATAAAAACAACATTGTACTGGTGCTGTTGGATCATTTGAATGGCATCGTCGCCGTTTTCTGCAAAATCTACCCTGCATCCCGCTTTAATGAGGATATGTCCAGCCACTTTCCTGTTGACGTCATTGTCGTCCACCAAAAGTATGTACGGAATTTTCTTGCTGAATACTTTCTGAATGGCCTCGTCGGTAAGGGGAAGGTTCCTTTCCTCGGGTTGCTCTATTATTTCAGCTTCGAAGGTAAACCAAAAGGTACTGCCAAGGCCAGGGGTAGAGTATACGCCGATTTCACCGCCCATTGATTTGGTCAACTCTTTAGATATTGCCAGCCCGAGCCCGGTGCCGCCAAACTTTTTGGTCATGGAGTTGTCAACCTGACTGAACGAGTCGAAGAGCTTTTTCAGGTCTTCCTTGCTGATCCCAATGCCCGAATCTTTGATCTTCACCTTCAGAATCAGGATGTCTCCCTTTCTCTTGTGCTCGTTAAGGCTGATGTAAATTTTGCCTCTTCCTTTGGAGAACTTGATCGCATTGGAGGTGAGATTTGAAAGCACTTGCAACACCCTGGTTTCGTCGAGTAAGAAGTAGTCGGGCAGGCTTTTAGCTACAGTATACTGAAGGCTGGTTTCGTTGATGGAGGCCTGCTGGCTGAACAAGTTATAAAGCTTGTCTAAAGTACCTCGCAGATTTACAGGCCTTTTTCTAATCTCCATTTTGCCCGCCTCAATTTTTGACAAATCGAGGATGTCGTTGAGAATGGTGAGGAGGGTTTCAGACGATTTTTTTATTGTTCTGAGGTATTCGGACTGCTCCTGATCGAGGTGTGTACTGCCGATCAAATCCAGCATGCCAATGATCCCGTTCATAGGTGTCCTGATCTCATGGCTCATATTGGCCAGGAACCGCTCCTTGATCTTAAGTGACCTTTCTGCCAGTTCCTTTGCCTTGCGAAGCTCTTCATTGGTGCGGATCAGCGTGGTGATGTCTCTGGCAACACCTTCAATTTCAAGCGGGTAGTTTCTGCGGTATACCAGGCGGATGTTGCAGAGGCATTGCAGATCCTTTCCGTCTTTTGTGTACAAGGTCGCCTCGAAGTTTCTAAGCCTTCTGTTCTTTCGAAGCTTGCTGAATACACTGTGGATGGAGTCGGACGAGCTGAAGAGTTCGTCGATGTTTTTTCCTATTACCTCTTTAGATGTGTAGCCTAAAAGCTCGATGACCGATGGGCTGATCATCGTGATCTTTCCCTTGGCATCGCAGCGGAAATAAATGTCCTGGAAGGATTCGAAAATATTCCTGAATTTTTCTTCGCTTTCCTGCAGAGCCACTTCCGAAAGCTTCTTCTCAGTAATGTCATTGGCGATAACTGAGATTTCTTCGATGGAGCCGTCGGGGAGGAAAATTGGATTAAGGAATACATCTCTCCATATTTTGTTGCCCTTGAGGTCAGTAACCTGACTTTGGAAGTTGACAATCTCCCCGCTAAACGCACGGTCATACTTGGTTTTCCAGAACTCGCTGAGGCTTGGAACCAGAAAGTCGAAGCCGCTCTGACCACCCAGAGAAGGGGTAATGCCATAGTATCGCTGCAGCGCATCAGCATAGTTTTGGTTGAAAGAAGTGAAGCAGTAGCTCCTGTCTATGGACCAGATTTGGTGAGTGGTAGACTCAAAAATTGCTTTTCGCCTGGCGCTTTGGCTAATTATTTTTGCCTCGTTTGACTTGCGTTCGAGAGCAAGAGAGACCTGGCTGGAGATGAAATCCAGCAGTTCAAGATCTTTGTGGTTATAGGCCGTTCGGTCTTTGTAAGAATGGAATGAAATGACACCTGCCGGTTTGCCTTCAACATTGACCTGTACCCCCAACCATATTAGCGGAAGCTTGGCATGAAGAGGTAATTTTTTATTGTCCGCAATTCTTCGAATTCCGTCTTCGTAAATAATCAGTGGCTTGCTTCTCTCAAACGTGAATTCAGCCAGTAGTTTGGTGATGCTTTTTAGCTGCTTGACTTCCGACGGCTCTTCTAACTCGGTGATGAGGTAAGGGAATTGGATTTTTCCTGTTTTTTCATCTTTGAGACTGATGGCAAAATTCTGGATCTTCAGTATTTTGTTGAGCTCCTCAAATACGTTTCGGTACAGCGCATCCAGATTGCTACTGGTGGTCGTTAGGTTGGCAATTTTGTAGTAGAGGCTTTGCGCTTTTTCGGCACGAATCCTTTCTGTGATGTCGTAAAAGATACCTCTAAACTCTGTCGGGCTGCCATCCTGAATAGTGCAGTTGACTCGGCCGGAAACGTAAATATTCTTACCAAACTTACTGATAAAAACAGTTTCAAACTTCTCGATCCGTTCCCCACGTCCAATCTGGTTCAGATTCTCAACTGTGCTGCTCTGGTAATCTTTTGGTATTAAATCGGTAAGCTTCAGTTGACTTATCTCTTCATCATTGTATCCGAGTTTTGTTTTCCACGCTTCATTTACAAACCTGAATTCGCCTTCAGATGTGAAGATTTGGATAAGGTCGCTCGAATTGTCAAAAAGTTCTTTGAGCTGGGCGTTGGTCTTTTCCAACTCTTGTCTGACCTTCCGTCGTTCGGTAATATTTTCTCCAACGATGGTGATGCCAATTACCTGGCCCTTGGCATTCTTAAGTATAATCGAGCTAAACCGTATAATGAGAATTTCGTCTCCGTCCAGCGTAATTACCCCAGTCAGTGCCTCCGTGTAGTCCTCTCTCTCTACTAGCGTTCTGAAACTTTTTTTGGTTACGTTGTCACCGCCGTAGGGCTGAAATACCTCAAACAGACTCTTGCCCATGAGGTCCCCGGCTGGCTTTCGGGTGGCCTTCAGAAACGCTTCATTACAGAAAGTGATAATACCTTCGCTGTTGGTGGTAAGCGAAAGAATTTTAGACTGGTTGAGCGATTTTTGCAGCTTTTTTTCGCTTTCCAACAAAGCTTTTTCACGGCTTTCGGCTTCTTCTGCCAGCTTCCTCTCGGTAATGTCTATTGTGGCGGAAATATAGCCGGAGAACTTACCCAGGCTACTGACTCTCGGAATGCCGGTATCCAGCACCCATCTGTATTTCTTGTCGTAGCGCCGCAGCCTGTAGGTAACCTCATATTTTTTGCGGCGCTTAAAAGCCAGGTCCATGGTAACCAGCACGTCATTCAGGTCTTCTTCATGAATGTTGGCAATCCATCCATTGTTTTGCTCCTCTTCTACTTCCTTGCCGGTAAACTTGAGCCATTGCTTGCTGAAGTAGTAGAAGAAGTTGTTGGAATTGGTCATTCGCAACAGCACAGGAGCATTGTCGGCCAGAGATTGGAACGTCTTTTCTGATTCCAGAAAATACACGTCGGCGTCATCGTCCTTGTTCTCCAGCTTGATTGTGCAAAGCAGGTGGTTGTTTTTCTCTTCGGTTAGTGCCGATAGCTTTATTTTAGAAAAGAAGACCTTTTCAGAGGAGTTTTGAATTTCTCCAACAAACTTTTGGGGTAGGCCGAGCAGGGCCAGTTTTATCCCGGAATTGTCATTAGGAATTAGGACGGAGCAAAAGGCCAGTTGAAATTTTGGGACTCTGTCCAGATTCCTTCAATCCATTTTCTTCGTTTCATTGCCAGAGAAAGGTTGAGTATTTTCTGACTGCCGGATTTGGTTATATAGCCCCCAATAGCAAAGATTTTATACCTGAGTGTTTTGAGTTGATGGAGCTTGTC
>NZ_LR701636.1 GCF_902498805.1 Imperialibacter sp. EC-SDR9
TTCAAAAGGTTTTGAACAGGTAAAAGACAATCTTTTTTGCAATATCTTTAGTCAAATGAAAGATTGCAGAACTACTTATCGGGGTAATTTACGATACCCTCTGGTCGAAGTCATGTTTTTGGTTATTTCTGCTGTAGTAAGCGGAGCCAATGACTGGGTGGTTATAGAAGAGTTCGGCAAAGGCCAATTGGAGTGGCTACGCCGTTTTTTCCCATTTAAATATGGAATACCTTCCCACGACACCTTAGGCAGAATATTCGCCGGGCTGGAAAGCGAGCAATTCAATGCCTGTTTTAGGCAATGGGTAAACCAAATCAGTAAATCTAGCGGGGGGCAGGTAGTCGCTATTGACGGTAAACGAATGCGGGGATCCTACGACAAATCAGCAGATCAGTCGGCAATCCATATGGTATCAGCCTATGCGGCCAAGGATCACCTTTGCCTGGGGCAGGTTACTACAGAACACAAAAGCAATGAAATTACTGCCATCCCTCAATTATTAAAGGTGCTTGTACTAGAAGATTGTATTGTAACAATAGATGCGATGGGTTGCCAGCAAGCTATTTCACAGCAGATAATTGATAAAAGGGCTAACTATATTTTAGGAGTAAAAGAAAATCAAAAAGGTTTACTCAATCAAGTGGAGAAGGTTTTTACCATTACTGCTCCTGAAGATAAATTTACCAGTAATTCGGTTGATCATGGGCGTGTAGAAACCAGAACATGCTCTGTTATCAGCAATTTCCAGTTCTTTGATGACTATCAAGACTGGCCAGGAATCAAAAGCCTCATCAAAGTCGAGGCCCAACGCTATATGAAAGACAGCGGGAAGACCGAGGCAAGTATCAGGTACTACATTAGCAGTTTAACTCAGTCAGCCCAGCAAATTAACACAGCTATCAGAGACCATTGGGCCATTGAAAATAAACTTCATTGGGTACTAGACGTCGTCTTCAATGAAGACGCTTCCAGAAAAAGGAAAGGAAACTCAGCAGCAAACTTCAATGTCATCAC
>NZ_LR701601.1 GCF_902498805.1 Imperialibacter sp. EC-SDR9
TGTCAGATAGAACCATGTGCTTTGCTTGTATATCTTTGAATGTCAGATACTTAAATATAAACAAGCGCACTGGTTTTATCTATTTTTCCTCCCCAATATTTCAACGTTTTATTAATCGAACTCAGGTTATTAATTGGTTTTTAAGTTAATCAGTAGCAGGAAGGAAGTTTTTGCTTCGAAACAGCGCTGCGCATAGGAGTGATATGACCAGGCCAACCGGGAAGATTTCCAATAACGTCATGCCAAACCGAACGACAGGATTTTTGTAGTTTTCAGCCATAGCATCCATCGAAGCTGTCATTTCATCAATTTCAGCCTGCGAGGCGCCTTCATCCTTCATTTTTTCGATGTAGAAATTGGTGTAGTCTGTCATGAAGTCGGGGGCAACGGTGTTGTAGTATATTTCCCAGCCAATGCAATACACAATTCCTGCCACGAGAGTGATCGCCAGCCCTGTTAACAGGGCTTTTCCAAAGGTGATACTTCCGTTCAGGTATTTGTCTCTAAACGCCTTCACGCCAAAGAAAATCATCGACAGGGCCGCAATCATCGACACATAGCCGAGGACCATGCCGAGGTCGTAGTTTCCGTTCTCCTTGCCAATAGGCATGGTGAGGTACATAAGTACCACTACAATGGCACCTGCAATCAATCCGTAGGTAATAATTACTTTTCTCATAGTTCTGTCATTTGTGATGTCTCAAAACAAGCTTTCAAAGCCATTTTTCCACTCATACTTTGGTATGAATTTATGAGTTCAGCCGATAATAGTACTAAAGTACCGGCAGTTTGCTACTGGATGAGGCTGAGCTCCTTTGCTTTTTGAACAGCCTGCGTCCGGCGCCTTGAGTCTAGTTTGGAAAATAGATTGGCGGTATGAGTTTTTACTGTGCTGAGGGAAATAAATAGTTTGTCTGCAATTTCCTGGTTCGAGAAGCCTTCAGCCATTAACTGTAATACTTGCAACTCACGCTGGCTGATCTCCAGTCTCCTGAGTTCGTCCTCGTTAAGGTGAAACTTTCGCTGTACGATAACGGTGGTTCGCCGTTTGCCTATTATTTTTCCTCCAGCCCAAACTCCGATCATTACAAAAAGCAAGGCTACAGCGCCAACGTAAATCTCCAATGACAAATCCCGCACGAAGAACCTGTATTCCAGCATTTTCAGCAGGAACAGCAGGGCTGCCATGCTCAGGCCGTATATGACAATGGTTCGCTTCATAATTTACCTATGGTGAACATAGAATGCCCTCAGTTGGCAGATGTGAGGAGTTGCTTAAAATCACCAATACCAATCACGTTTACTACTGGAAAACCAATGCTTTTCAATACTTCAAAGTGCTTGTCTTCTGTTACCAGATAGTCTGAACTCCCGGCGACTGCGCAGTCCGAAAATTTGTTATCGTCAGGATCTGCATTTATTAGATTCCACTTAAAATATCGGGTGATGAAACTTGTGTTAACCGAGTTTTCGATAGAAAGGAGAACGTTGTCGGCTACTGACGAGCCCATGTGTTCGGTTATAATTTCCTGGTATTCGGAAAGTATTTCCGTTGTAACCAGGAGTTGGAATTTTTCCTTTAAAAATGCCTCATACACCCAATGGTAGGGTGATCTGTCGGAGACAGCAATGAGCAGAATGTTTGTGTCGAGTACAATTTTAAGCACAACCCTTTATTTGCTGTTAGGATAGTGGGTTCTCTTATGAGTCTTCAACAACTCCTCAGCTTTCTTGTCTGACCAACTATTGTCATCCCATTTCTTGTTGGCTTCGGTGATCGCTTTTTTGCCAAAGAAATTAGTCAATAGCCTTTTTACCTCAAGCAAATCTTTCTCTGATACGTCGTGAGAGAATGTCTTGAGAAGCTCTATTTGTATGTTAGACAGCGAGTTACTCATCTGTAAATAGAAAGTGTTCTATTCAAAGTTAACAAAAGAAGAGAAAGTTTCTTCAGGATGTATAAACTTAACCTTATTGTAAGCGAAACAAATTTTAATATGAAACTTGTTTTACTTAACACCGTTAAGTATGTTTGTTCCGTTATTTGAAAAGTATCATGGGTATATCAGAGCGCAGAGAACGAGAGAAAGAAGAAATGAAGGAGCTGATTCTCAAAACAGCCAACAGGCTGTTTGCCGAGAATGGCTTTGAGAAGGTAAGCATGAGGAATATTGCCGACGAAATAGAGTACAGCCCAACCACGATTTACCTCTATTTCAAAGACAAGAATGAGTTGTTTTATGCCTTGCACCTGGAAGGGTTCCGGATGCTGGCGGAAGAGTTTAGACCACTGCTGGACGTGAGTGATCCCATGGAACGAATGTATCAAATGGGGCTGCGCTACATAAGGTTTGCTTTCGAGAATCCTGACTATTACAGGCTAATGTTTTTGGTGAAGGATCCTTTGTGCACCGCAGAAACGGACGACACCTGGGAAGCAGGTCACAATGCCCACGCTTTTTTAGAAAAGGTGGTGATGGACTGCCAGGCAGAAGGGTACCTGGAGGGTGTAAGCATGCGATCAGCCGCACTTATGATCTGGAGCTTTGTCCATGGCCTTGTGTCGTTACAAATTTGCGATAGAATGAAACTTTATCAGGAGGTTGACCGTGAACAGTACGTCACCGATGCTTTTGAAGCTTTTCAATTAATGATAAGAAATTTTAAGTCAGTCGAAAAATAGACGACTTGAATATGAAAGATGACGGTCAGGCCTTGTCCTGACCTTTTTTTGAACTGTAAGTTAACACTGTTAATTAAATAATGTATGTACACCAAAGTGACACTATTAACCGTCTTTGTATTTTTTTCGGGCATAGCTTCTTTTGCACGTCAGAACGAAGCGGGTGCTTCAGGGGGAGTCCTGGAGCGGTACGTGGCTGAGGCTCTGGCCGCCAATCTGACATTGAAACAGGAGAATCTGGCGTATGAGCAAAGCCTCCAGAGCCTCGCACAGTCAAAGGCACTTTTCATGCCTTCTGCTGGCATAAGCGCTACTTATTCGCTGGCGCAAGGGGGTAGGAAGATCAGCTTTCCCATTGGAGACCTGCTGAACCCTGTCTACTCAACGCTGAACCAGTTGACCGATTCGCAGCAGTTTCCGCAGGTGAACAATGAGGAGATTCAGTTCCTGCCCAACCGCTTTCATGAAACCAAGCTACGGGTGGTTCAGCCGCTTTTCAATTCCGACATCTGGTATGGCTACAAAGCGCAGCAGCAAATGGTCACCGTGCAGCAGGCCAAAAGACAAGCTTATGAAACTCAGCTAAAAGGCATGGTGAGGGAGGCCTACTTCAGCTACCTGCAGTCTGTTGAGGCGATCAGAATTTATGAAAGCTCTTTGAACGTGCTCGATGAGCAGGTGCGTGTAACGCAAAGCTTTTTTGATGCGCAGCTTGTGACCAAAGACGCAGTGTACAATGCCCAGCTGGAAAGAAGCAAAATGGACACTCAGTTAAACGATGCCAGAAAAAATGAGCATTTGGCAAGGGCCTACTTC
Source organism: Imperialibacter sp. EC-SDR9 (assembly GCF_902498805.1). Classification (GTDB taxonomy): domain Bacteria; phylum Bacteroidota; class Bacteroidia; order Cytophagales; family Cyclobacteriaceae; genus Imperialibacter. Next base: position 3,500 of record NZ_LR701601.1, read on the forward strand.
AATTTTTTACTCAACAAAGAGCTTGATGCAGCGATTGAAGTTGACTCTCAATTTTCGGGTGATTTTGCATTACCTCAGGCAATAGTCGAGAATACCGGCAATCTTACGGAGCTCGCTTTGCAACAGCGAAACGAACTGCAGCAGGTACAGCAGGCCCAGGAGGCGACTAATTACCTCATTAAGCTGAACGAAGCCAACCGGATCATGCCCAACCTGGCCGTAATCGGTGATTTGGGCTACCAGGGATTTGACTACCAATTCAACGGCGATCAGCAGTTCAGTATGCTCATTTTCAGCCTGCAGTGGGACCTTTTCAAGGGGGGAGCCCGCAAGGCAAAATACCAGTCGGCAGTGTTGCAGAAAACAACGCTCGAAACCCAGGAAGATCAGCTGAAAAAGCAAATAGAACTACAGGTGATTCAGGCATACGAGGAGGCCAGGTCAGCAGCCAACAATCTGTCGAGTGCTGAATACGCATTGAAGACCTCGGAAAGCGCTTTTAAAATCACACAGTCGAGGTTTCAGCAAAACCAGGTACTGCCGCTGGAGTTCCAGCAATCGCAACTGAACTACACAAACGCCCGCCTGAGCTACAGCATCGCCAAATACAACTTGCTCAAGAGCGTAAATGAAGTCGATAAAGTAATTAACAGCTTATAGTCAATCCATTTTTTTAAGAAAGAGACTCAATCATCAATAGCATGAAGAATTTTATTACTCCAACAATCATTATTCTGTCTGCATGGGTGCTGTCTGCCTGCACGCAGAACAAAGCATCTGAGATGCAAATAGACAAAAATGTGGTGGCTGTTCGCCTCGACAGTGTTAAGTCAGAGAAAGTAGCCAAGCCGGTTCGCACCAGTGGTTTGGTTTCCTCTGAAACGGAAAGCACGCTGTCGTTCAAAACGGGAGGCATCATTCAGAGAACCTATGTAAAAGTGGGTGATCGGGTAAAAAAGGACCAGCTTCTGGCTTCACTAAACCTTACCGAAATCCAGGCACAGGTAGTACAGGCTAAAAATGGCCTTGAAAAAGCCACCAGAGACCTCGAGCGTTTCAAAGGACTGTTGGCTGACTCAGCGGCTACGTTGGAACAATTTCAGAACATCACCACGGTTTATGAAAATGCAAAGGAGAGCTACAGCATAGCCTCTTATAACCTTACTAACTCCCAAATCAGGGCTGGCTTTGATGGCGTAGTGCTAAAAAAATGGGCCAACGAAGGTGAGATGATCAGCGGCGGTAATCCCGTCTTTTCGCTGAGTGCCAGAAACCAGTCGACCTGGGTGTTAAAGGCTGGTGTCGCTGACAGGGATTGGGCCAGGCTTAACATCGGCGACAAAGCGGTTGTGCATTTCGACCACCTGGGAGAGCAGGTCATTGAAGCCGAAGTCATCAGGTTGGCGCAGGGGGCCGATCCAATGAATGGCACCTACCAAGCGGAGCTTCAGCTGGAAGTTGGAAAAGATCAGCTACTAGCCAATGGCCTTGTGGGGAGTGTTGTGATTTCTCCTTCAAAAACTCATCAGGTAAACCTGATTCCGATCGAATCGATAATAGAAGGAAACGGCAGCCAGGCTTTTGTTTATGTGCCTGCAAAGGGCAATACGGTGAAAAAACAGCCCGTAAGCGTTGCTTATTTTACTGAAAAGGATGTGGCTATCAGCACCGGTCTGGAGCATACTGCTCTGGTGGTTTCGGCTGGGTCTGCCTACCTCAATGAGGCGTCAACCATTATGGTAGTTCAATAATTTTTTACCGGAGAGCAAAGAACAACGAAAATGAAGATAGCAGAATTTTCAGTAAAGAATTACCAGTTCACCCTTATCGTGTTTGCCATGGTAGTCGGGTTAGGGCTGAACTCCCTGTTCAATATGCCCAGGGGTGAAGACCCGGAGTTTGAGTCGCCCAGTTTTGCCGTGGTGGTGGTCTATCCCGGCACAAGCCCTGTGGACATGGAGGAGCTTGTGGTTGACCCCATCGAAAAGAAGATCAGCGAGCTGGAGGATGTGAAGAAAATCGTCAGTAATGTGGATGATGGTTTGGTGGTAATGCGCATCGACTACAAATATGAGATTGATCCTGACGATGCTTATCAGGAAGTAATCAGAGAGATGAACACGGTGCAGCAGGAGTTGCCAGCTGACATATTTAGTATTGAGATTCGCAGGTTTACGCCTACTGATGTTAATATTCTGCAGATCGCTTTAGTATCCGAAACGGCTACGTACCGGCAGCTGGAAACCCAGGCTGATGAATTGAAGGAGAGGCTGGAGGAGGTAAAAGCTTTGAAGAAAGTGGAAGATTGGGGTTTTCCCGAAACAGCGGTAAAAATCTCGTTGAACCTGGAAAAAATGGCGGCGGCACATATTCCATTGAACGCTGTCCTTGGCGCCATTCAAAGTGAAAATGTGAACATGCCTGGAGGGAGCGTCAACGCTGGTACGAGAAGGTTCAATATCAAAACCAGCGGCAGCTATACCAGCCTGGAGGAGGTGCAAAACACGATAGTTTACTCAGCCGCCGACAAGGTGGTGTACCTGAAGGATATCGCCGATGTGGCTTTTGACTATGAGGAAGAAAACCACCTGACCCGATTGAATGGCAAGAGAGCAGTGCTGGTGACGGCGGCCCAGAAGGAGGGACAAAACATTTTCAAAGTGCAGGAAGTCTACCAGCCTGTGGTAGATAAGTTTAAGGCAGAGCTTCCCTCGAACATGGAGCTGGTTCAAAACTTTGACCAGGCCACCAGCGTGGATCGTCGACTCAGTCGTTTTGTGAAAGATTTCATCATCGCTATCCTTTTAGTGTCAATCACGTTGCTGCCACTTGGCTACAGAGCGGCCATAGTGGTGATGGTTTCCATTCCACTTTCTCTCGCCATTGGCCTTTTCATGCTCGATACGCTGGGCTACACCATCAATCAGCTAAGCATTGTCGGTCTTATTGTGGCGCTGGGGATTCTGGTTGATGACAGTATAGTGGTAGTGGAGAATATAGAGCGGTACCTTCGTGAAGGATATGGTAAAAAAGAGGCCGCTATTGAAGCCACCAAACAGATTGGTTTGGCAGTGGTTGGATGTACGGCTACGTTGATTTTTGCCTTTTTGCCATTGCTATTTTTGCCAGAAGCTGCAGGAGATTTCATCCGAAACCTACCCATGGCGGTAGTTACTACGGTGATTGCCTCCCTCTTCGTATCGCTCACCATTGTGCCCTTCCTTTCCAGCAGGATATTGAAAACCCACACTTCTTCAGAAGGAAACATCTTTTTCCGTGCTTTAAAAAGGTTGATCAGCGGCTCATACTCAAAGTTGCTGGACAAAGCGCTCATGCGACCATGGGCTACCCTGGGCATTGCTTTTCTCATCTTTTTGGGTGCGTTGGCTTTGGTGCCATCTGTTGGCTTTAGCTTATTCCCGGCGTCAGAAAAGCCCCAGTTTCTGGTGAATATTGAAACGCCAGTGGGTACCAGCTTGCAGGAGACTGACAATGTAGCCCGCTATGTGGAAAAGGCATTGGCCGAAGAGCCGACCATTACCTATTACACCACTAATGTGGGCAAGGGTAATCCTATGATCTACTACAACGTAGTGCCAAAGGCCGAAGCTTCCAATTTCGCACAGTTTTATGTACAGCTTGAAAGCGACATCAGGCCCGAAGAGAAAATTAAGACCATCGATGAGCTACGTGAACGCTTTCTATATTACCCCAATGCTAAAATTGAGGTGAAGGACTTCGAGCAAGGTCCCCCGATTGAAGCGCCCATTGCCATCAGGGTATTTGGAGAAAACCTGGATACTTTAAGGAGCCTGACACTGCAGGTGGAAAAAATATTGAAAGACACTCCGGGTACCATTTATGTCAACAATCCGCTGGCCACTTTGAAAACTGACCTTCGCTTCCGTATCAACAAGGACAAGGCAGGCATGCTGGGCGTGCCCCTGGCCGAAGTGGATAAGGCTATCAGGATGGCGGTAGCTGGCCTTACCGTTGGCGATTTTACGGACGCCAATGGTAAGGAATATAACTTGCTGGTGACCGTGCCGAAAGGGAGCATCACTGACATGTCGGTGTTCGACAGGGTGTATGTGAATAGCTACAAGGGGGCATCAGTGCCACTCAGTCAGCTGGCTTCGCTGGAGTTTGAAACGAGCACCAACCTGGTGAAACACTATGACAAGGAGCGGTTTGCCACGGTGACAGCCTTTGTGGAAAGCAACTACCTGGTGGAAGCCGTAACCCAGGAGGTAGTTGCCGATATGGATCAGTTTGATTTTCCTCAAGGCTACTCTTACAAAGCCGCCGGTGAGCAGGAGAGCAAAGAGGAAAGCTTTGGAGGGCTCGGTACCATTATTCTTATCACAGCCTTCGGCTTTATGGGCATTTTGGTGCTGGAGTTTGGTACCTTCAAAAGCTCACTGATTGTGCTGTCAGTAATTCCTTTGGGAATTATCGGAGCCATTTTGATGCTGCTGATCACCGGATACACCTTCTCTTTTACCGCTACCGTTGGGTTGATAGCCCTGGTAGGTATAGAAGTGAAAAACTCGATCTTGTTGGTTGACTTCACCAATCAGCTAAGACGGGAGGGTATGGAACTCAATAAAGCGATTCGTGAGGCAGGCGAAGTGAGGTTTGTGCCCATAGTGCTGACGTCACTCACAGCCATTGGTGGCTTGACTCCGCTGGCATTAGAAGGCAATCCCCTGTACTCGCCATTGGCTATTGTATTGATAGGCGGATTGATCAGCTCAACGATTTTATCAAGAATAGTAACGCCAGTGCTCTATAAATTGCTTCCACCAAGCATTGTGGTGGAGAAAAAGCAAGCACCTGAGGAAGGATTGGGAATGGTGCCGGTACCGGCTTAGAATATATAGGTATTGCCTCCAGCATTTGACGGGAGGCAATACCTTTAATAGAATTCCAAACTCATCGTCAAGCCAGGCCAGAATTTCCACACGTAGTTAGGCTCGCTGATAGTGGCTACTTCCAGATAGGAAAGTTTGTAGCTATTATAGTTGGGCGTCCACCAGGCATTCACGCCTGCACCAATCACAAAGTACATCGACCAATCCATTCGCCGCCCATATACAATGTGAGGGTTTAGCATCAGGTTGAAAGGCTGCTTGTCTACACCATCGAAATTAACCCACGACACATTAATCCTGTAATCTTTGAATGCCAATTGCTGCAAGTCATGTGGGTTGAACAAGGAGCCTTTGCTCACACCATAGCCCCAGGCTTGCTTCGGCCAGATCGAGTGGTTGCCGGGAATGAAAAAGTTGCGGCTATAGAACACCGTATTGGCAATTTCCTCCGAGCCGGTGGTGATACCCAGGTTAGTTTGAAACGTTTCGTTGGCCCAAATCCGACCTGAGATGTGGGGGCCAATATTGACGAGCCCGAAGGCCCAACCTGTATTTTCCCGAAAAATGTTGACTACCCCAAATTGATGCCCACTTGATTCCTTTGACACATTGACGAGGCCAAACTGCAAGCCATTAGACTTTTGAGCCTTGTTAAACAAGCCGATTTGGTAGCCTCCCATTCTATTGGAAAAATTGACGGCGCCCAACTGTAGCCCATGGGTCTCGGAATCGACGGAATTGGGGCCATTCATGCTTTTGTTTCTGTTCACCACGCCAATCTGTGCTCCAAAAAGATCACCCCTGGCATAATTAACACCTGCTAGCTGCACGCCGGTGACAAAGCGGCCTGTGTAATTGAAAAAGCCTGCTATTTGCAGCCCGTGCAAATTGTTAGCTGTCATATTCGCCACACCACTTAGCTGCCAGCCAACAGTGCCGCTGCCAGCCATGTTGATGAGAGACGATGCCTGGAAGCCAGTGACTGACCCGGTAACCAGGTTGGCAAGTCCTGCAGCTTGTATGCCAAGAAACGGGGACTTAAGCGCTTCGAGCTCTGCCCTGGTATAGCGTTTTTGCTGCTGCATGTCGCCACCCACCACATTTAGCACGCCAGCCATCTGGAAGCCATAGGTGTTTCGCTTGCTGAAGTTGGAGAATCCTGCCAATCCGAAAATATTGCTGCCTGCAGAATAGTCGACCGTGAGATTGATGGAAATGCCATTGTAAGAATTTCCCGGATTGAGCCCATTGGTGCCGAGGCCCGGTGCCAACGATATGTTGAAAAGGCGGTATTTAAACAGCGCCTGGCTTTCCACAAGCTGCGACGGCTCACCACTGGCCAGCAGCGTATTAGTTGAGTCTTTGGAAGCTTCGGGTTGGCCCATAAAAGCGTAGGGCATTGATTCGTCCGCATAAACCGGAGTCAGTTGCACGGGTCTTCTTTTGTCGGTAATGCTTTCATTGGATTCACCTTGTTTTTCGATTGGAAAGGAATCGGGGCTTAACCTAAGTACTGAATATGTGTGCTTGTCAAACAGTGAGTGGGAGGGGATGCTCTTTTTTCTGAAGTTGAGCTCTTTATAGCCAAATGGCCAATCATAAGGACTCGGAGCTGGTTGCGTTTTTGGTTTGCCCGCTGTCACAGCTTTCGCCTTGTTTTCTGATTTTGGCCTTAGCAGCACGGTACTGCCGCTTATTGTGTACTCCAGAGAAGTTTCAACGCTCAATTTGTCCAGTGCTTCGGTGAGGGTGCCTGCTGTTTCTATGGTGCTTATTTGGTGGATGGGCAGGAAGTTTTTGCTGTAGAGGAAATGTACATGAAACCTCTTGTTGATGTGCGTAAGTGCGGAATCTACAGGGACAGACTGCGCCATGGCTCTGAATTGCAATAGCATCAGAGCGAGAAAAATCAGGGCCCAGTCTATAAGCCTTTTAGCAACCACTGCCTTTAAGAATCACTTTACCATTTTGCATTTCATAGCTAATATTGAGTACGTATTTTAAAGCATCCAGCAGCTGTTCCAGGGTTGGGTCGTCAAATGTGCCGCTAAACCGGCAATTGGAGATGACTGCCTCTTCGAAGGCAAACTCAACACCAAAGTATCCTTCTGCATCCTCCAAAAGCTTTTTCAAAGGTGCATCTTCGAACTGGAGTTGCTTCGTTTTCCAGGCGATCAGGTTGGGGTCAAACAACTCAAATCGCCGAATGGTATTTGACTGCTCATCGTATACCGCTCTTTCCCCAGCCACTACAAAAACCCTTTCATTCAAATTGCGGTCATGCGATGAAAAAGCGACTTTCCCCTCGCTCACTTCCAGCTCGACTTTGGCTGAGCCGGGTAGCCACCTGAGGTAAAAAGACGTGCCCAGCACTTCTGTGGTTGCCTTACCGGTAAACACCTTGAAGGGACTTGCTTCATCCCTTTTTACATCAAAAAAAGCTTCTCCTTCGAGGTAGACTAATCGGTCAGCAAAACCTTCCTGATATTTCAGGCTGCCGTTTTTGTTCAGTGTGACAATGCTGCCGTCGCTGAGTCTGATTATTTTTTGATCAGTTTCAGTTTTGACCTCTACCCACCGGACAGCTTCAGCGTCTTTCGAAAAATAGTTGAAAAATACGTAGCTGAACAAAACAAGCAGAGCCAGTGAAGCCGCAATTTTGGCTGCAAAAAGAAAGGAGTGCCTTCCCTCCAGCTTTTCCAGAGGAAAGGAGGGAGGCGCCACTTTTCTTTCGGACTCAAAGAACCTAAATAAATCCTTTTCAGGATGTAACTGATCATCGCCAGTTTCCAGCAACTTTTCTTCATCCAGCGAAGTTTCGCCGTTGTAGAATTTTTCGAGCAATTCTTTTTGGTCGGTTTTATTGATATTTTTCATACTGCTCTTTCAGTTTTTTCCTTGCTCTGGAAAGTACTACACGCACATTGTTTGGTGTCATGTCGGCTACCTCGGCAATTTCGTCAATTTCCAGCTCTTCCACCCCCCTTAGCTGCAGCACAAGCTGCTGGCTCTCAGGTAGCTGCCGTATAAGTTGTTTCACAAGATTCAGATGATCGGACGCCTCTATTCGATTTTCGTCAGTAGAATGTCCATTGTCGTGAGACGCCTGAAGCTCCACTGAATTGCGGCTCTTTTTTTTCAAGTGATCCAGGCACAAATTGCGGGTCATCTTCAGCCCAAAAGCTTTTATGTTGTTGTAGGCGGAGACTCGATCACGCATTTTCCAGAGCCGAAGAATGATTTCCTGCGAAATGTCTTCGGCATCTTCGTCGTTGTTCATGAGCCACCTGGCAAGCCTGTAAAAGGGCTGCTGTAGTGGGACAATAGCTGATTTAAATTCTTCCCGGGTCATTCGTAGTTAAAGACGAGCGAGAGGTTTGATCATTACAAGATCGTAAAGAAAAAACGAAGAAGCCTGGCATCTCCTTGTTGAATGAAGTTTTTCCGCTTTTCGTTAACTTACTATATAAAACAAATATGGCTTGATGCTGAGCGAGTACATCATAGGGGGAAGATGGGTTGAATCCATGACAGACGATGAGTTTTACACCTTTTGTGTGGAAAATGAGAATATTAAATTTGAGCGGGAGCCCGATGGTCGAATCGTTATTAGGTCACCTGCAGGATTCAATACTGGGCGCAGGAATGCCAAAATTATTGTCCAATTGAGTAATTGGAATTCAACGCACAGTTTGGGGGAAGTTGTTGATTCAGATACAGGCTTCTACCTTCCAAATGGGGCTATGCGTAATCCTGACGCTGGTTGGGTTAGTGATGAAGGTTGGCCTCAATATCCAAAGCTGAGCTGGAAAAATTCCCTCACCTCGTGCCAGATTTCATCATAGAGCTGGTGTCAAAGAGTGAATATCCTAAGAACCTCGACGCCAAGATGAAGGAGTGGATTAACAATGGCTGCCGCCTTGGCTGGCTGATTGATCCCTTTAATGAAACTGTGACAATCTACTCTCCCGCCAGGGAACCGGAAATAGTAAAGGGGTTTGATCAAAATGTAAGTGGGGGAGAGGTATTGCCTGGGTTTGAGTTGGATTTAAAAGAGCTTAAAGTGGCGTAGAGATGGAAACTAGCTTTCTCACCAGTTTCCTATAGCCAGGGTTCGTTCTCTTATCCAGGCCATCTGACATTTGGAGACCATACTCCGTCCTCATGGGGATGGATACCTTGTGCTTTCTCATCACCTGAACGATTTTTTTCAGCATGATTGTCCATGACGTCCTCATCCCGTTTAGTGCTATATCGCTCAACGAACTGGTTTTTTCAACCGATTGGTCGATGCCAAAAATCATGTTCCGACTTGATAAAGCTCACCACCATATCGCCAACGATAGGCCGTCTTTTCTGTTTATTAGGTAGAAGGAATAATGAACTAAACACCTAAAGTCATGGATAAGTCACTAAAAAATAAGGTAGCGCTAATTACCGGCGCAGGGTCTGGTATAGGGAAGAGCACCGCCTTTCTGTTCGCCGAAAATGGCGCTAGCATAGTGGTTGCCGACATCAATGAGGCCCAAGGTAAGCAGGTGGCCGACGAGATCAAGCAAAGAGGAGGAAAGGCAATATTTGTAAATGTTGACGCATCCAATCCCGCCGATGCCAAAAAAAGTGTAGACGAGGCGGTGAAGGCATTTGGCAAACTTGATATTGCCGTCAACAATGCCGGTATTGGTGGACCTGCCGCTCCTATTGGTGAATATGATATTGAGGGATGGAACAAGGTAATTGCCGTGAACCTTTCCGGCGTCTTCTACGGCATGCGGTATCAGATACCTGCCATGCTCAAAAGCGGCGGCGGAGCCATTGTGAATATGGCGTCCATTCTTGGTCAGGTGGGTTTTGCTACCAGTCCAGCTTATGTAGCTGCCAAACATGGTGTTGTTGGTCTTACAAAAAACGGTGCACTTGAGTATGCGGCCATGGGAATCAGGGTTAATGCCGTTGGCCCCGGGTTTATTAAAACGCCGCTATTGGACAATAACCTTACGCCGGAGGTGTTGGAGTTCCTCAAAACTAAACACCCCATAGGAAGGCTGGGTGAGCCTGAAGAGGTGGCGCAACTCGTTCTGTTTCTGGTGAGCGATAATGCTTCCTTTATCAATGGATCGTACTACGCTGTTGATGGCGGCTACCTGGCGCAATAAGTGCTGAAGAGAAAAAGGAGACCATTGTAGTCTCCTTTTTTTGTCCGTGAGGGCTATTGATTAAATCTCTGGTTCTCCTTGTTAAAACGCCCTGTCAATACCAATCTCCAGTCCTCTCAACTCGGCTAATCCCCTGAGTCTGCCTATGCCTGTATAACCTGGGTTGGTTCTCTTGTGCAAATCATCGAGCATTTGGTGGCCATGGTCAGGGCGCATGGGGATGGATACCTTTCGTTTTCTCATGACCTGAACGATTTCCTTCACAACAGCATACATGTCTACGTCGCCATCGAGGTGATCTGCTTCAAAGAAGTTGCCTTCTTCGTCTCGTCTGGTGCTACGCAGATGCAGGAAGTGGATGTGGTCACCCAGCCTCTGCACCATGCCGGGAAGGTCGTTGTCGGGGCGAACGCCGTAAGAGCCTGTGCAGAAACACAGCCCATTCGCAGGAGATGGAGCGGCGTTAATGAGGTCCAGGGCATCTTGTTCCGTGCTCACAATCCTTGGCAGGCTCAGAATAGGATATGGGGGATCATCGGGGTGGATGGCCATTTTCAATCCTTCGGCTTCCGCCACAGGCACCACCTGCTGGAGGAAATAGAACAGGTGCTGCTTGAGTTTTGCCCTGTCAATTCCCTCGTAGGTTTTGAGCGCATTCAGAATCTGTGGAACCGTAAAGCTTTCCTCACTACCTGGTAAACCCTGAAGTGCATTGCTGAAAAGCATGTCTTTTTCACTCTCGGTCATGGAGCTGAAGCGCTTTTTAGCTTTGCTTATCTCGTCAGTGGTGTAGTCTTTTTCAGCGTTTGGTCTTTTCAGCATACAAAGATCGAAAGCGATGAAGGCTGATTTCTCGAACCTTAGTGCCTTGCTGCCATCTGGCATCGTGTAGGCCAGGTCGGTACGCATCCAATCGAGGATAGGCATGAAGTTGTAGGTGACGACTTTCAGCCCGCACTTTGCCACATTCTTAAGGCTTACTTTGTAGTTTTCGATATGCAGCTTGAAGTCGCCCGTGTGTTTTTTAATGTCTTCCGACACAGGAAGGCTTTCTATCACTGTCCAGGTAAGGCCAGCTGCTTCTACTTCCTTGCGGCGCTTGGTAATTTCTTCCACCGTCCAGATGTCACCAACTGGTACATGATGCAGGGCTGTTACCACGCCGGTGCATCCGGCTTGTCTGATATCTGATAAGCTAACCGGATCTTTGGGCCCGTACCAGCGCATCGTTTGTTCCATTAAGTAGGCCATAACAGTATTTTAGAGTTCAAATATATTAGGGTGTGAAGATGATAAAATAACGAATAACAAGCTCCAAAAAAGAAGAAAATCCTAACCGCAATGTCAGACTGAGCCTGTCGAAGTCCTGTCGAAGCTCCATTTCTCATCATTTACCAGATCTGTTTTTGGAAAGCTCTTTTAAAGCTCCCCAATCCTGTTTCATAAGGGCTTTTTTTTTAGCCCTGCTCCAACCTTTTATCTGTTTTTCAAAAGCGATCGCCTTGTTGATATCGCCAAAGTGTTCAGTAAACACCAACTCGACTGGACGTCTTTTGAATGTATATGATTTGGTGTCGTATCCAATTTTATGTTCGTAAAGCCGCTGGTCGATATCATTTGTTACGCCAGTGTAGTAGCTACCGTCAGCACATTTAAGAATATAGACAGTGTATTGATTCATGATACTCGTTTTCTATAACCGCTCTTGTCGCCCTTCGACAGGCTCAGGATGACAAGAGCTACGATCCGATAATGACCCAACGATCGGCTCGGGATGACAAGAGCTGCGTACTTCGCTAGTGTCGTCCTTCGACAAGCTCAGGATGACACTAGCGACAGGCTAAGTGTGATAACAGTGGCATCACCTTATTGTCTACCCCCTCCCTGGTGCATAAGGGAACTTTAAATCCATATAATACTCCAGTGTCTTATCACTTTTCTCAACGCCTTTTGGCAAAGGCCTTTTCGAGAATGTCTGAAAGTACAGCAGGCAGGAATTTCTCCACCACACCGCTTCCTGCTCCTGAATGGACAGCAGCATGTTGACATGCTCCCACCGCTCTTTGTCGACGATAGCCTGCTGCTCTTTCCATTTTTGCTGCATTTGCCTCACCTCGTCAACGCCTTGCTGATAGTGAAGAGCGATTTCATCCCACAGTGTTTTACCCGACTTCATTTTGAAGTCCCAGGGCAAATGGTGAAACCAAAGCAGGTCGATGTCGGGGCAGGTTTTTGGGTCGGCCCAAACTTTAGCTGCCAACGACGCATACTGTTCCAGGGCATTGCTGCCGGTTGCGGTACGGTCGAAGCCGATGCCTGCTGAGTCGGCCTTGTGATAGTAAACAGACGTCCAATCGGCACGAGACATCTTGCTTACCCAGGGGCCTGGCCCGTAGTGATGCCCTGCTCCCATGATGTGATGCAGCCCAAGGGGTGTGCTGTAATTCACTACCGTTTCTCTTGAGGTCAACATCATTTCTCTCATGGGCTCTACGAATGTTGGGTCGTTCGTGAATGTCATTTTCAGCCATTCGTTGGCGATGTGGGCCGAGCTGAGCTCGTGGTTCCACGCAAGGCGGCCAAAGGCAAACCAGTTGGCCTGGCCGAAAGGATGGCCCGTCCAGTTGCGGTCGTTGCCAATATTGGTAACGCCTGCAATGCCTGAGATTGCTTGCCCGTCCAGCGTGCCATCTACCACTTTGGCGACCGTGGCCACTCGTACCGGTTCGACCTGGCTGACAGGAACAGGAGGCCTGTCGGTGGGCCTGGGATTTCTGAGGTCGGGTGCTTTTAGTGATTGAGATGGAGTTGGGTTCGGACCTTTGGCATAGGTGTCTGCGTCGAGGGTTTCTTTGAAAAGTGGAGCGAGGTAGCAGAGGTTGGTGGCCTGGCCAAGGTATTCCTGGGTGATCTGAAATTCTGCCATGATGGGTGTCTTCGGCATGGCACCAAACAAGGGATGAAACGGTTCACGTGGCTGGAAATCGATGGCACCGTTTTTCACCTGCACCATCACATTCTTTCTGAAAGTACCATCCAGTGGCTTGAACTCGTCGTAGGCCTGTTTGGCCCGGTCGACTGGCTGCTCATTGCTATAAACAAAGGCCCGCCACATCACGATGCCACCGTGAGGTGCCACGGCATCTGCCAGCATATTAGCGCCTTCGGCATGGCTGCGTCCGTAGTTCTGTGGTCCTGGCTGCCCCTCAGAATTGGCTTTCACTGTGAAACCACCAAAGTCGGGGACATAGGTCATGATTTCCGTTACCTTGTCTTTCCACCACTGCTGCACTTTAGGATCGAGTGGGTCAGCAGTTTCCAGCCCGCCAATTTCTATGGGAGCGCTGAAGCGGGCAGTGAGGTAGACTTTTAAGCCATAGGGGCGGAATACATCTGCCAGCGCCTTTACCTTTTCGAGGTACATAGGAGTGAGCACTACCGCTTTGGCGTTGACGTTGGTAATGGCTGTGCCATTGATGCCAATGGAAGCACACGCACGGGCGTAGTCTACGTATCTCGGATCGATGTAACCAGGCAATAGATGCCATTTCCAAAGCGAAAACCCGGCATAGCCACGCTCCACGGTCTGATCCAGGTTGTCCCAATGATTGAGAATACGGTGCTGGATTTTTGGCGAGTCAGTGATCGTGAACTCATTGTCGAGCGGCTGATGTGTCTGGATCAGTCTTAGCAGGTGAAACGTACCGTAGAGTACCCCCACTTCTGTATTGGCTGCAATTACCAACGCATTGACGCCCCTTACTTTTCGGTTAGAGATCAGGTAGCCTTCCTGGCCCACGCTTTTCAGCTCCTCGGTCAGGTTGAGCCCAGCCACAATGCTGGAACCTTCGGGAGTACCGGCAATCACCCAGCCTGTCTTTCCGAAAGGGCTGCCAAAAGCGATTGGCTTATCGAGAAGTCCTGATAGCCCGTTATTGAGCTCGGTTTTGATAGCTTCAAGAGTGGGGGAGTACCCTTCCACCACATAGCCGGTGATTTGCCTATTGTACCTTTCCCATACTTCCCTGTCTTCAATGGGTTGATAGCGTAGCCACAAATCGTAGCCGTCTTCGGCTTGTCCTGCAAAGCTCAACAGTACAAACGTCAGTAGTAGGTAAATTTCTTTTCTAAGCTTCACGTTACTTTGTTTTAGAGTTAAAGGGAACGGCAGGCAGACCTGCTCCATTAAATAAATTCGGCTCGCAAGCCTCGCACCAGCCGTAGCGTACTGCTGTTGGAGTGGTAACTTTGGCAGACCAGGCAATCAACTGGCTGTCTTTTACTTCCGTTTTTGCTTCAACGAAATTACCATCGGCACCGGCCACCTCTACAAAACCAGGCTCTCCTTTAAACTGAAGGCCGTCGGCATGGGTGAAACTCACACTCACTTTGTTTCCTTCAATTGCCATCGACTCATACATCGGCCCGGAATATTCAGTGCCGATGCCATAATCCTTTGCTAAGGCCCACAAAGCGAGCCTTTCTCCAACATCCTTCTTGTTGGCAGGATGAATGTCCGTCGGGTTGCCTACATCCATAATGACGGCCATCCCGGTATTTTCTAACGAAAGCGTACTTGTTTGCGCATCTCTCAGCTGTGCAGCCAGGTCATCATTTCTGCCGTATTTGTAAGGTGCAATTTGCACGAAATAAAAAGGGAAATTGCCCAATCCCCAGGCATCCCGCCAGTTTTTGATCATAGTAGGGAAGAGGGTACGATATACTTCCGCTGCACCTACGTTCGATTCGCCCTGGTACCAAATAGCTCCTTTGATGCCATAAGGCACAAGAGGGTTGATCATGGCATTATACAAGGTAGTAGGAGAGTAGGCTGTGAGCTGCATTTTGGGCTTTTCTGACGGAGTGAGTACGTCTTTGGCAATCGGGATAACACTGCCACTAAAGATGCTCTCAGCGACGGGTTTGGCTTTCCACTCACCTTTTAAGTTAAGCAGCAACTTGTCGGAGCCTGCAGGCCTTACGCCGATGTCGTCAGAACCATATATTCCGCCACCGCCAGCTGTGTCGAACACCTTCACGGCCAACACATTGGTGCCTTCCTTCAACAAGCCTTCTGGTATCACATAAATCCTTGCTTCCTGGTACTTGCCAGTTTCTTCAATGGCCCCAACCTTAGTGCCATTGACATACGTAATGTCCATGTCGTCAATACTTCCCAAGTACAGTTCGAGAGACTTGCCTGCGGCTTGCTCGGCGGTCAACTGAAATGATTTTCTCAACCAGGCCACGCCATCAAAGTTACCCATCCACTGGCTCTCCCAGAGGCCCGGCACCTGGAGACTCTTCCATGCACTGTCATCGAAGTCGGCCGTTTCAAATCCACTGTCATCAAATGACACGTTCGCAAATGGTTTGTCAGCCGTAAGGTCAACACTTGTCTTTTCCAGCTTGTCGTATGCCGTTTTTACAGAATCATAGTAAGCAGCATAACCTTGCAGCGTTTTCGATGTGCCTTCATAGGTTGGCACCTTGTCGAGGTAAGCCGCTGTAGTCCAGGCTTGAGCGGGTGTGCCGCCCCAGCTGGTGTGGATGATGCCAATGGGAACCTTGGTTTCCTGGTAAAGCTTTTTGGCGAAGAACCAGGCAGTGGCTGAAAAGTCACCAGAATTCTTTGGCGTGGCAATTTTCCAGGATCCTGACACAGTATCAAGAGGTGTAAATGACACGTTTCTCTTCACAGTGAACATTCTTATTTCTGGGTAATCTGACGCCGCAATTTCAGCCTCGCTGTTGTCGATAGGGTTGTTTGTCCAACCCTTTAGCGGCATTTCCATATTGGACTGTCCGGATGCTACCCAAACCTCGCCTGAGAAAACATCATTCAGCGTAATCACTGAATCTCCCCTAGAAATGGTTAGCTGAAATGGCCCGCCAGCTTTTGGAGTGGCTAGTTTGGCCATCCATTTCCCATTCTTGTCTGCCATGGCACTGGTTTTCACTCCCCAGCTACCGGATACCCCTACTTCTGTCTCTGGATTGGCTATGCCCCAAATGGCGTTTTCCTTCTCCTGTTGCAAGACCATGTGGTCGGAGAATAGAGGTGTTAATTCAAGCACAGGTGGTTCCTGTCTGCAAGAAATGGCAATAACTGCCAACAATAGTAGCTTAAAGTATTTCATAGTGGTGAGTTTATTTCTTTATAATTGAAGTCATTTTTTTGGCATAGTCGCTTATGATTGACTGGGTTGATGCGTCATGGTCATACACAGAGTACCATCCCTGGAATTCATGCGGCGGATCCCCGATAAAGTCGTCTCCCGCATGCCATAGCCCTTCGTTTTCAGTGGGGCGACCTTCACCGCCCCAGGCCCAAAAATTGACACCCGCCACTACGCTACTGTCCTTGTTGGCCAGTTGGTAAATCTCATCAAAAACAGCTTTATAGTAAAGGTCTCTTGCTGTAACCGGTGCTGCCGGGTCGTGGTTATTCAGATCTCTCGATATGCCAAATTCTTCCAATACGATTGGCTTGCCGAGCGTCTTTGCCATGGCTGCGTGCTCGGCCATGTAGTTTTTTGCGTATGCTATCGACAGGTCTAATGTGGAATCAGCTTTTTGTGGGTCATATACTCCCCAGTTCTGCACCCAAATGTGCATGGTGGTGTAGTCGATAGCCGGGCTGGTGTGATCGAGCGCCAGATTGGTGCCTGCATAAACGTTGGAGGTATTTCCCTCGCTGCCTGTTGTCACGAGGTGGTTGGCATCCAACGACTTGATATAGCCCGACGTGCTGTCTATCCACTGGCGGTAGGCTTCCATATTGTCAATCCCCCTTGGTTCATTGGCAAGCTCCCAGGCCATAATGGCAGGGTCATCCTTGTAGGCTTTTCCAGAGTAGGTGTTTTTTCTGTTGACTATGAAACTGATGTGGTTGTTGAATAGCTCGACTGCTTTGTCGTTAGTATAGAAGCTCGCTGCAAAGCTTTGGTACACATTCCAGTCGCCGTTGGGAGCAGGTGGTGGGTAAGGGATCGTGTCAGCTTTTCCTGACCAAACAATGTATTGGCCAAAGCCTCCTGACCAGTTCCAGAAGTTGTTGAGGCAAACCACAGCATACATATTGCGTTTGCCCATTTCAACGAGGAGGAAATCCAGCCCATCGAGTACTTCCTCGTTGTACACGCCCGGAGCTGGTTGCAGAGAGGGGAGCATGCGGAACGGCTCGTCGTCCGGTCCCTCGCTGCCACCCATAATGCGAAGGTTGGTAACGCCCATCGCTTGCAGCCTGTCAAGTTCACGTATCAGGCGAGCCCGGTCACCTCCGGGGCCTTTGGAGCCAAGATTGAGGCCATACCAGAAGTTGGTACCCATGAAGTAATAGGGCTTTTCATCCAGGGTAAAAGTGCCTTCGTTCACTTTTACATAGGTTTCTTTGCATCCGGCGAGTATCAATATGGCCAGAAAAGCAGTAAAGTATAGTTTTCTCATTTAAGCAGGTAGGTTCCAAAATATGAAGATAGGACATTCTTCTACAGCTTCACAAACAATGGGGCACAACGGTTAAGAAAGAGAAAGGCCGGCAACTGGGTAAAAGAACACCAGAACGACCAATCGTATTTTATTAATAGAGGCGTTCGGGAAGATATCCAGCTCCTACTATGACTTTTACTCAATTAAGTAGCTCTTCATTGGGAAAAGAGCCATCTGAGAGGGCAAACTTTACATTATAAATTAGCCGCAACCTTGCGATGCCTCTCCATTCTTTCGGCAGCTTTTACCTCGGGGTCAAATGTCCGTTTGCTGGAAATGTAGGAGTAGATGGCCGGGATGATATACAACGTAAGGAAGCTGGAAATAATCATTCCCCCTACAACGGCTACACCCAGACTTTGGCGGCTGCCAGCAGCTGACCCGATAGAAAGAGCGATGGGGAGAATGCCCAGGATCGTTGCAAAAGTTGTCATTAAGATGGGTCTGAAACGGGCGTGTGCCGCCTCTATCACCGAATCGAGCCTGGTGACGCCCTCAGCTTTTCGCTGGTTGGCGAACTCCACAATCAGGATGCCGTTTTTGGTCACCAGTCCCACCAGCATAATGATGCCAATCTGACTGAAGATGTTCAGGGTAAGATCCATGATGTAAAGGCTGAGTAAGGCCCCCGCCATAGACATGGGCACAGTGAAAAGGATGATCAGTGGATCAACAAAGCTTTCGAATTGTGCAGAAAGTACGAGATAAATAAGCACCAGTGCCAGCATGAAGGCGAACAGCAAACTGGAGGAGCTGTCGGCATATTCTTTCGATTGCCCGGCGAGCTCTGTTTTGAAGTTGGCTGGTAATATTTCAGCAGCCACTTCATCCATGGCTTTTATGCCATCGCCAAGCGTTTTTCCGTCGATGATGCCGGCCGATACAGTGGCAGACACATAGCGGTTGTATCGGTAAATGGCGGCAGAACTCACCGATTCCTCATAATAAATCAGGTTGTCGAGCGATACCATTTCGCCCAGGCTGTTTCGTACATTGATAGCCTTTAGGTCGACCGGCTCGTTTCTGTTCTCTCTTGAGAGCTGCCCGATCACCTGGTATTGCTTGCCTCCCATGATGAAGTAGCCATAGCGCTGCCCGCTATAGGCCAATTGGATGGCTCTGGCAATATCAAACACAGGCACATGCAGCTCATTGGCCTTCTCACGGTTGATGCGGAGCTTCAACTCAGGCTTGTTTACTTTGAAATCGCTATCCACAAACTTCAGGTCGGGATGTTCCTGGGCAACATTAAGGAATTTGGGTAGTATATCGATCAGGCTTTCTACGTCGGGTGCCTGAATGACATATTGCACAGGAAGTCCCCCGAAGCGTGCTCCGATGGTAGGAGGCTGAGCCGGGAACGCCCTTACGGCTGTGAACTGCTCAAATCCCTTCGATATCTGTTTGAAGATTTCGTCTTGCGACCGCTCTCTTTCGCTGGCATCAACGAGGAAGATGTTTTCAGCGCCGCTATTTACCGGACTGAACGCACCACCACCAGGGATCACGGCCGTCAACGCCACAGTAGTTCTTACCTCAGGCACGTTGTCCAGCACCCAGGCATCCAGCTCTTCCATGTACTTGTCCATGTACTCAAACGAAACCCCCTCAGGCGCCTTCACCGAGGCACGAATGATGCCCCTGTCTTCCAACGGAGCCAACTCTGACTTTAGTTGTGTGCCAAAGAAGGCGATCATTCCAAACATCAGCGCCACCACGACAAACGACAGCCACCGGTACTTCATAAATGCCGCCAGGCTTTTGGCATAACCAGCACCTAAACCTTCGTAGAATTTCTCAGTAACAGCATAGAAACGAGAAGGCTTGGTGTGTTTTTTTAGCAAAACAGCACACATCATTGGTGATAGTGTGAGCGCCACCAGTGCCGATACCAGAATGGAACCAGCCAGCACCACACCAAACTCCAGGAACAAACGACCCGTCAATCCCTGCATGAAAATGATCGGAATGAATACTGATACGAGCGTTATAGTCGTGGAAATAATGGCGAAGTAGATTTCCTTTGATCCCTGTATGGCCGCCTGGAAAGGAGGGATGCCCTGCTCCACCTTGGCAAAAATGTTTTCCAATACCACAATGGCGTCGTCGCATACAAGGCCAATGGCCAGCACAATGGCCACGAGCGTAAGTACATTGATAGAGAACCCGGCAATGTACATGATGAAGAACGACGAAATAATGGAGATGGGGATGGCGATTACCGGAATGAAGGTGGATCGCCAGTCACGCAGAAAGGCAAAGATCACCATGGTTACCAGTATGAAGGCGATCAGCAGGGTTTCTTCTACCTCTTCGATGGATTTTCTGATCGGCTTGGTATAGTCGTTGGCCACCCTTATTTCAATATCTGCCGGCACCTCGTCTTTCATGGCATCAAGCCTGCGATAGATTTCGTCGGCGATCTCAATTTCGTTGGCATTGGGTTGCGGCTGAATACTCAATAGCAAGCCTTTAGCTCCATTGCCCCGGAAGTTGGTGCGGTCATCCTCGCTACCAAGCTCAGCAAACCCCAGGTCTCTGAACCTGATCTGTCGGCCACCTTCCGATTTGATGATCATGTTGTTGAACTCCTCCGGTGTCACCAATCGGCTGTCGGTGCGGATGGTGAGCTCTGTTTTGTCTCCCTCAATTCTGCCGGTGGGCAAGTCAATATTTTCCCTCTTCAGTGCTAATTCAATGTCCTGGGGCACAATTCGGTAGGCCGACATTTTCACCGGATCAATCCAAAGGCGCATAGAGTACTTTCTGGCACCCCTCACATAGGCGCCACTCACGCCTGGCACAGTCTGAATTCTTTCTTTTAGGACATTTTCCGCAAAATCAGTCAGCTCCAACATATTACGGCTGTTGCTGATGATGGTTAGAAACATCACCGACTGCGAGTTGGCGTCGGCTTTGTCTATAATAGGCGGATCCGCCTCAGGGGGAAGGCTCCTTACGGCTCTCGACACCTTGCTGCGGACGTCGTTGGCCGCTGCTTCTATGTCTACATCGAGGTTGAACTCAACGGTGATAATACTTGCCTGCTCTCTCGAAACAGATGAAATAGTGCGTACACCTGCAATACCATTGATGGCTTGTTCCAGGGGCTCGGTAATTTGAGATTCAATCACGTCAGGGCTGGCACCAGCATAGGTGCTGGTAACGGTCACAATTGGCGGATCGACTGCGGGAAATTCCCTCGTGCCAAGAAATGAGAAGCCAACTACTCCAAAGAGCAAAAGCAAGATGGAGAGCACTACCGCTAGTACGGGCTTACGAATACTGGTTTCAGAAATACTGCTCATTTACTTAGTCGTTAGCAACAACAGGATCAATCACTAAACCTTCTTTCACTCTTAGCAAGTTGGTTGTCATCACCGTGTCGCCTTTGCTGAGACCGGAAGTGATTTGTACCGAATTGCTTGTCCTCAAACCAACAGTCACCGTGGTTTGAACCGATTTCCCGTTTCTCACTGTATACACCGTATACCCCGATAAATCTGGGATAAGCGCCTGAGAAGGCACCAAAAGTGTGTTTTCTTCGCCGCCAATTGGCACGGTCACTGAAGCTGACGAGCCAGGCACCAGTTTGAAATCCTTGTTGTCGGAAAGCGCTCTTACAAACAAACTTCTGGTCGTCTGGTCAATTTTTGGATCGACCACGTTGACGGTGGCCTCGTATGTACGGCTATCATTCTCCACAGTAAATGTGACCCTATCGCCCGATTTGATCTTGCTTGCATATTTTTCCGGAAGCGGAAACTCTATTTTCACTTTTCCCATATCCCCCAGGTGAACGAGCGTGGTGTTAGGGTTCACATAGGCTCCCGGGCTAATTCTTCTGATGCCAGTTTTGCCATCAAAGGGTGCTAAAATACCCGTTTTACCTATCTGGATTTGAATCAAATCAATTTCAGCATCGAGTACTTCCTGCGAGTTCAATTCGTTTTCATACTCTTCACGGCTCACCGCTTCCGCTTTATACAGCGCCTCCATCCGCTTTACGGATGAGCTTACAAAGTTCTTACGAGCTTCCAGTATTTTCAATCGCCCCTGTAACTCCGAGTCGTCGAGTTTGAAAAGGAGTTGTCCTTTCCTGACCAGCTGGCCTTCTGAAAAGTTGATCCTCACCAACCGACCTGCCACTTCACTGGCAACCTCTACTTCTTCATTGGCATATATGGTTCCCAACACGTTGACCATTTCTTCCAGCGTGGTGTCTTTCACAAGAATTACCTCAGCTACCAATCCTTTGCCTGGCGAGGTGGCGGTAACAGGAGCTGGTGCCCCTCCATTTCCGTTGCGTGTGAGAAAGAATACCAACCCTCCGGCCACTACAATAACTGCGATTATTAGAATTTTCTTCATTACCCCGATTAAAACAACTTGAACACAAATAGACGAGAAATTGGTGCCAGTTTGTTACGAAATTTTAAGGATGGTAAAATATGGTAAGCGATAGCAAAATATTGTGATGAGCATCAATTGTGATTGCTCGCACTTAAGCACGTCCATGTTTATGAAGTTTTCAATAAAATCATATTATAGCTATTTATTGTCGTATTATATGACTATTTTTAGTGATAAATTTAAAAATTTGCAATCCCCTTTTTCTTCTTCTGCCAGGGCCTGTAAATACGCAGGGGCTCAGCAAAACATTAAATGAGAGATTTGCCTTTTATTAATGGTTTCAGCCACTAAATTGAGCCAAACTTAGGTGTAAAATATGTCCGTAAGAGTAGCCATCCGCCACTATACTAGTTATAAGTACGAAAGAGAGATCGAACTTTCCGCACAGGTGATCAGGCTTAGGCCTGCTCCTCATTCCCGCACAATGATCAAAGGGTACTCCCTGAACATTGAGCCCAAAAACCACTTTATCAACTGGCAGCAAGACCCTTTTGGCAACTACCTGGCCAGGATTGTTTTTCCCGAAAAGGTCGATCATTTTATTGTCGACGTGGAGGTGATCGCCGAGATGGTCGTCATTAATCCTTTCGATTTCTTTGTTGAAGAATATGCTGAGAAGTTTCCTTTTCAATATGAGGCGTCGCTTCAAAAGCAGCTTCAACCTTACCTGGAAGTGACTGAGAACGACGCTATCCTGAATGAATGGATTGAGAGGGCCAGACAGAAGATCACCAAGGACATGATCACCGTAGACGTGCTGGTCATGCTCAATCAAATGCTTAGCCAGGACATAGCCTACCGGATAAGGATGGAGCCCGGCGTGCAAAGCTGCCAGCAAACCCTTACGCTGAAGTCTGGTTCCTGTAGGGATTCCGCCTGGCTACTGGTCCAGATTTTACGCCACCTGGGGCTGGCCTCTCGGTTTGCTTCTGGTTACCTGGTGCAGCTGAAGGCTGACCAAAAATCTTTGGAAGGTCCGTCAGGGCCTGAGGAGGATTTCACCGACTTGCATGCATGGACAGAGGTGTACATACCCGGCGCAGGTTGGGTAGGCCTTGACCCTACGTCAGGGTTGTTTGCCGGCGAAGGGCATATTCCGCTGGCCTGTACCCCCGATCCAATAAGTGCGGCACCTATTTCAGGAGCTGCCGAGTCAGTAAAAACCGAGTTTCATTTCGAAAACAAGGTTACCCGCATCCACGAAAGTCCGAGGGTGACCAAACCTTACTCCGATGCGCAATGGGAACAAATACTGGCCATTGGCGATCAGGTGGATGCGGAGTTCGTAGCTAACGATGTTCGGCTGACCATGGGAGGTGAGCCCACCTTTGTTGCCATGGACAACAACGAGGCGCCTGAGTGGAACACTGACGCCGATGGGGAGCACAAACGTAAGCTGTCCAACGAACTTTTTCACAAGCTGAAAGACCAGTTTGGCAATGGGGCACTTATGCAATACGGGCAGGGCAAGTGGTATCCCGGTGAGCCTTTGCCTCGCTGGAAGCTTGCTTGTTTCTGGAGAAAGGACGGACTTCCGCTCTGGCACAACGACAAGCTCATGGCTGACCTGAGCAAAGACTATAAACTCACCCACGAAGATGCTGGTAAATTTATCAGCACACTATCGGAATCGCTCCACCTCGATCCTGCGAACATTCACCCCGGCTATGAAGATCCCTTCTATTTCGCCTGGGAGGAAAGTCAGGTGCCTGTCAATGTCGACCCTCTCATGAAGGACCTGAAGTCTTCGCTGGAAAGACAAAAGCTGGCTGAGCTGCTTAGCCAGGGCATGGACAATCCCGTGGCCTTTACCGTCCCTCTTCAATGGGATTTTGAGAGCCAAAACTGGCAGAGCTGCCGCTGGGAGTTCAGAAGGAAGCACTTGTTCCTTATTCCAGGCAATTCTCCGGCGGGGCTTCGGCTTCCGCTAAAATCGATTCAACACTTTGATGATGACAAGCTGGAAGTGCGGCCTGAAAGAAGCCTTTTCGAAGAAGTAAATGCACTGCCAGCTATTGGCGATGTGAAAGCGGAGTTTGTAAAAGAAGGAAAGGGCTTTAACAATGATAAAGTAATCTTCAAGACTGCCCTCGGTGTTGAAATCCGCCAGGGAAAGCTGTTTGTGTTTTTGCCTCCGGTAACTCACTTTGAGCATTATATGCTTTTGGTCTCAGCCATTGAGCAAACGGCCGAAAAGCTACAGCTGCCTGTGCTGATTGAGGGGTACGACCCACCGTCCGACAACAGAATTCAAAAGCTGATGATTACGCCAGATCCTGGCGTAATTGAAGTGAACATTCATCCGGCTTCTTCATGGAAGGAGCTCAAGGATAATTACGACATCCTGTACCAAAAGGCGGCAGAAACCAAGCTGGTTACTGAGAAATTCAATCTCGATGGCCGCCATACCGGCACCGGCGGGGGCAACCACGTCACCCTTGGTGGTGTCACACCCGCAGACAGCCCATTGCTTCGCAGGCCTGATGTGCTGAAGAGCTTTATTGCTTATTGGCAGCACCATCCGGCGCTTTCTTATTTGTTTTCTACGCAGTTTATTGGCCCTACCAGCCAGGCACCGAGGGTGGACGAAGGCAGAGACGAGATTCTTTATGAGCTGGAACTCGCCTTCCAACAAGTGCCCGACATGAAAGAAAATGACGTGCCCTATTGGTTGGTCGACCGTATCTTCCGCAATCTTCTGGTGGACATTACCGGCAATACCCACCGGGCGGAGTTCTGCATCGACAAGCTATATTCTCCCGACTCGTCCACAGGTCGACTGGGCATACTTGAATTCCGTGGCTTCGATATGCCACCCCACTACCGCATGAGCATGGTGCAGTTCCTGTTAATCAGAACGCTGCTGAGCTGGTTTTGGAAGACGCCGTACAACCACAAGCTGGTGCGCTGGGGCACATCGCTGCACGACAAGTTTATGCTGCCTCACTATTGTTATAAAGACATGACGGAGGTGGTGAATGACTTAAAGAATGCCGGCTACGCTTTTGATGTAGCCTGGTTCGATCCGTTTTTTGCTTTCCGTTTCCCTTTCCTTGGCGAGCTACAGGTGGACGACATCCATGTGGAGTTGAAAATGGGTATTGAACCCTGGCACGTCCTGGGTGAGGAAATGTCAAGCTCCGGCACGGCTCGCTTTGTCGATTCTTCGCTTGAACGCCTTCAGGTGAAAATTACCGGATTGACTGAGTCTCGCTACAAGCTGCTTTGCAATGGCTTTGCCATTCCGTTGAAAAACACGGGTACTCAGGGTGAATATGTGGCAGGTATCCGCTATCGTGCCTGGGCTCCTCCATCGGCATTGCACCCCACTTTGGGAGTGGACACACCTTTGGTGATAGACATCTACGACACATGGACGAAAAAATCGGTAGCGGCTTGTCAGTACCACGTGGCACATCCGGGTGGTAGAAACTACGCTACCTTCCCGGTGAACAGTTATGAAGCCGAGGCGAGAAGGGTTTCACGCTTTTTCGACTTTGGCCATTCTATCAATATGGTGGAGCCGACAGTAATGCAGCCTCAGGCAGCTGGTCGGTTTGTAACCAAAATCAATATCCTGCCCACTTATGACGTTAAAATAGAGGAAGTTAATCAGGATTACCCTAACACCATGGACCTCAGGAGGTACAAGGGGCGAAAGTAGAACCCTGCTATCCACCGCTATAATATCTTGTCGATTCAATGATGGAATCACAAAAAATTAGTGAGATTTGGCGATGATTAAATCGTACCTGGCAGACAGAACGAATTCCAATGAGCCGTTCTTTGATGAGATGACCACTCCGGACGGTAAGGTGTGGCCTCACTGGGAAAAACTGGCCAATGCCTATGAAAAGCTGGGCATTGAGAGAATGGAGCAGCGGAACAAGGAGGTGGGGCAGCAGCTCAGGGAAAACGGGGTGACCTACAACGTATATGGCGACCCCAACGGAATGAACCGCCCGTGGAACCTCGATCCGGTTCCGATGGTCTTCAGTCAGAGCGAATGGGAGGTCATAGAAAAGGGCCTTTCTCAAAGAACCGAGCTACTCAATATTATCCTCTCAGATATCTATGGCGAAAGAAAACTGATCAGGGAGGGCCTGATTCCCTTCGAAATGATCTATAATCATCAGGGCTTTCTCCGCCAGGCTGATAAAATCCGCATACCCGGGCCCCAGCAGCTGGTGCAATACTCGGCCGATCTTGCCCGTGGCCCCAACGGTAAAATGTGGGTGTTGCACGACAGAACCGACGCTCCATCAGGAGCGGGCTACTCGCTGGAGAACAGGGCTGCCATGACCAGGGTGTTCCCCGACATGATAAGGGAAAATCAGGTCAGGAAAATCTCTTCCTACTATCAAACCCTTAAGAACACCCTTTCAACGCTTTCGTGGAAGAACAAAGAGAATCCGAGGATTGTGATGATTTCTCCCGGGCCGTCGAATGAGACATTCTTTGAGCATGCCTACCTTTCCTCTTTCATGGGCTTTACCCTCGTTTTTGCCCAGGACTTAACCATGAGCGATGGCTATATCTGGCTGAAAACACTCAAAGGACTTGAAAAAGTGGATGTGATTGTAAGAAGGGTCGACGATGTCTTTTGTGACCCGCTTGAATTCAGGGCTGACTCTCACCTGGGAGTCGTAGGCCTTATGGAGGCTGTGAGACAGAAAAACGTAATGGTAATCAACCCCCTTGGGTGCCGCATTCTTGAAAACCCGGGCTTGATGGCATTTTTACCTAAGCTAAGCAGACACGTGCTTCAGCAGGAGTTGATACTGCCGTCGGTGGCCACCTGGTGGTGTGGGCAGGAAAAGGAAAAGAAGTACGTCCTCGAAAATATTGAAAAGCTGATCATCAGAATGATCTACCGAAATGATAAAAACAAATCGGTATATGGAGGAGAGTTAAGCAAAAAGGAAATAGAGGAGCTAAAAGAAGAAATCAAGGTCAGGCCTTATCTCTTCGTTGGGCAGGAAATGGTTGATTTTTCGACGACCCCGTCATTGATAGATGGAAAGCTGGAGGCCAGAAATGCCGTATTCAGAAGCTACGTAGTGGCTGATTCTGAAAACGAAACATACTATGTGATGCCCGGCGGGCTTTCACGCAGCTCTCCCAAAAAAGGAGTGTTTATAGTGTCTAACCAATCCGGCGGCATCAGCAAAGACACCTGGGTGCTGGGCCATGCCAAAGAGCAGGTGCAGGTGAACAGACCGCCGGTTATCGTTCAGCAAACAGAGAATATCCTACCAAGCCGGACAGGGGAAAACCTGTTTTGGCTGGGGCGGTACCTGGAGCGAACGGTAAGCACCATCAGGCTCATGCGGATTGTGCTGCGCAAGTTCAACGAAACAGACGATGAGGTCAATATTGAGCATGATCAAACCCTCGTTACGCTGCTGAAGGGGCTTACTTCCCTCACAAGCACACAGCCGGGTTTTCATGACAAAAGGGTGCTCAAAGATCCTGAAAAGGAGCTCTACTCACTGGCCATCGACCAAAACCGCTTTGGGTCGCTTGCCCACTCGCTGAAGGCTTTCCTGTCTAACGGTTACGCCATCAGAGACCGGCTCAGCCTGGATACCTGGCGTATCCTCGACCTGATTTCCGAAGAATGGGAGATCATGAAAATGAACGGCACCAACCTGAGAGGTATTTACCATCGTTTGGATCATTTAATCGTGCATATGATGGCCTTCAATGGCCTCAATATCGACAACATGACCAGGGAGTCGACCTGGAGGCTGCTGAACATCGGGCGTTTCATTGAGTCGTCCATTGGCACCTGCCTGATGCTGCAGGCTACTTTGTCGGGCAAATCCACTTCTGATCAGGAAAAGTCGCTTATCGAATTGATCCTGATGAGCAACGAAAGCCTGGTCACCTACCGGTACCGCTACCGGTCCAACCTGGAAGTGCTGGGCGTTTTGAACCTTTTGCTTGCCGACGACAGAAACCCCCGGGCTATCGTTTACATGATCGAGCGCATCGACGATCACTTGAAGCAATTACCGTCTTTGGGTATAGGCACTGGCCTGAGCCCAGCCCGAAAAAAGCTGTTGGAGGCCCTTTCTAAGGTCAGACTTGTTGACCTCAATGAGTTGGCCGAGCTGAAGCCTGACGCTGACACACGCAAGGAATTAAAACAGTTCCTGGGCGACATCATTCAGCTCCTGCAGCAAGCTTCTACCCTGATATACGAAAGCTATTTCAGCCACACGCAAAGCCAGTATGGTTTTGTAAAGGCCAACAGATTGCCTGAGATTTAAGGCAGCACATTTCCAACCACTAAGATGAAATACAGAGTCACCCATATTACGAAATACGACTACCAAACGCCCACAGCGTTGTGCCACAATATTGTGGTGCAAACGCCTGCCCGGCTTCCCTTTCAGCAGGTGAAATCCTACAAGTACAATATTTTTCCTGAGCCAAACTACCTGGCTGTCCGCAAAGACTTCTTTGACAACGAGTTCATCTATTTTTCGGTGCAAAAAACCCATCAGAAACTACTGGTGGAGTCGAAAAGTGAAGTGGAAATCAGCATGCCCAACTGGGCGGAGGTTGATCCAAAACAAACCCAACCCTGGGAGGAAGTGGTGAGTTGGTTGCAAACCACTGACGCTATGAACGACATCCGCCAGTTTTATCTCGAATCGACCTATGTCAGTTTCATCCCGGGTGTAAGGGAATATGCGCTGCTGTCGTTCACGCCCGGCAGGCCGGTGATGGACGCCATGCTTGACCTCAACAAGCGCATCAACAAAGATTTCAAATTCACGCCGGGCTTTACAGATATCAGTACCCCGCTGGAAGACGTATTCAAACACAAAAAGGGAGTTTGTCAGGATTTTGCCCATTTTTCGCTGGCATGTGTTCGTTCATTGGGGTTGGCTGCCAAATATGTGAGTGGCTATATCGAAACCATTCCGCCGCCAGGCAAGCCCAAGCTGGTGGGCGCCGACGCCTCTCATGCCTGGAACGCACTTTACATACCCAGCATAGGGTGGGTAGAATTTGATGCTACCAACAACTTATTAGTGAAAGATCAACACATCAGGGTGGCGTTTGGTCGTGACTTTGCGGATGTGGTGCCACTTAAAGGCATTGTTTACAGCAATGGAGGCCAGAAGATGGTAGTGACCGTTGATGTCAAACGCCTGGATTGAAACCTGCACTCGAATTGCTTTTGTGTTTAGATTACTTGCCTCGGAATTGTTCTGCAAGGTCTTTGCCATTTTTTCAAAATCAGAACAGGCACGCCAGAACCAGTTAGCTCATAGCAAATATTAGAATTAACTTTCCGTAAGCAGGGCGTCACCTCGCTCCTGGAGTTGACTTTTCAGTTGCTGCCATTTTTCGCTGAAGTTTTTTTAGGTATCTATTTTTCCTCACAGATATGAAATTTTCTGATAAATATTGTAATTTTTCCTATTGTAATTATTGAGTGTTTAGCTTTTTCGGCCTTGTAGTGGTTATACCCGATTTTTTTATATGTAAAGTCCTGATAGTTTGGATATTCTGAAACGTGCCTACATGCTGGTAGTGCTGCTTACCTGCCTGGTGCTGCTGGGCTGGGTGGCGGATATTGAATTCCTGAAGGGTGTGGTGCCAGGCTTGGAAACGATGAAACCAATCACTGCTTTGTGTTTCCTTCTTTGCGTGGCGGCTATTCACTTTGGAGGAATCACGTCAATCGTTAGCATGCCCTTCGTCTTTGTCATTTCTGGTATGCATCTTATTGAAGTATTGGCTGGGAGTATGCTATTTCCTGAGATATCCGACATAATGCTGCGAATGTCCGGTGCCACCTCTTTTTTGTTTGTGGCTATTTCGTTGGCCATAGGTATGTCTGAGTTCCGAAGTGACAGAGCTATCGTCAGAGCGGTTGAACTGATCTTGTTGGCAGGGCTTTTTATCTGCTTTACGGCGCTGCTTGGTTTTATACTAGACTATGAGTCGTTGTATAGTGTTCCTTTCTTTTCTACTATGGCCATCCACACAGCCATTTGCTTTGTTCTGATTTACGGAAGCTTCCTGCTGTCGCAAATAAACAGCAGGCATAGCAGGTTTCACCTGGTGTTTTCTGACAACCTGGGCGGGCGGGTAATCTTAAGAAGATGGCTGGTGACAATTACCGTTCCTGCCCTGGTCAGCGGCCTCCTCCTTTTAGGAACCCTCTACAACCTGTTTGACCTTGGCTTTGCCTTTATTCTTCTTGCTTCTTTTTCGTCAGCGTTTACCACCTATTACTTGTTTAGGAAGGCGGAGGTCATCGAGGAAATTGATTTGAAAAATCAAGCTTTGTCCTACGAAAAACAGAAAATCAATGATGACCTCAGCGTATTGAATCAAGCGCTAAACACCAGCAGGACGGAGCTGGAAATAAAGAATACTGAGCTGATTAAGGCTGTGGAAGCACTTTACAAGAAAAACAGGGAACTGGACCTCTTTACCTACCACACCTCACATGATGTCCGTGCCCCTGTTGCCAGTATACTGGGTATCGCCGCCATAGCCATGTCGGAGGAAGATATTGAGAAAATAAAGGAATACCTTCATGTTATCGAGGACAGAGGCAAGCGCCTGGATAAATTTATTCACCAAATGATCATGTTTACCAGGAATGACAGAACTGCTCTGGAATTGGAGAAAATCAATGTGGAGGAGGTGCTCGATGATTGTTTGAATGATATGAGAGTAGACCCTCTTTACAGGGGGCTGAGGGTGGAGAAACAGATCACGCTCGACAACCCCGTAATGATTATTGACAGGATCAGGCTCGGGGAAATATTTAATAATATTTTGAATAACGCAGTCAAATTTCAAAACAAGCTGGCTGATGAAAGTTACCTCAGAATATCTGTTTTAGATGGTGGGGACTATTTGAGACTCATTTTTGAAGACAATGGGGTCGGCATCAAAGCAGAATATTTGCCAAATTTGTTTCAAATGTTCCAGAGGGCTACCGATAAAGTGGAGGGTTCAGGATTGGGCCTCTATATCGTGAAGCAAATGGTGACCAAGTTGGGTGGCAATATTCACTTGACAAGTGAATACGGTAAGGGTACAAAAATTGAAATCGATCTTGCCATTAACAAATTACAGTCCAATGGCAATACGTAAATGCGCAAGTTTCGGGTTTTCATGATCAATGCTTTGCTGTTTTTTTGAGTAAATTTTGAAGCCATGAACGATTACCAAAGAATTGCCAAAGCCATTGAGTTCATCAGTGAACATTTCAAAGAGCAGCCTAAGCTCGAAGCTGTGGCCGATGCTGTGCATTTGAGCCCCTTTCATTTTCAACGCATGTTTACCAGCTGGGCTGGCATAAGTCCCAAAAAGTTTCAGCAGTTTCTCAGCCTCAACCTGTCGAAGGAGCTGATGAAAACCGGTGATGTGTCGCTGAGTGAGGTGGCCTACGAAGCTGGTTTTTCGGGCTCCAGCAGGCTGCACGACCTCTTCGTGACCATTGAAGCCATGACACCAGGCACTTACAAGAGCAAAGGCAACTGCCTGAACATTAACTACAGCTTTCACGAGACCCCCTTTGGCGGCGTGGTGATTGCTTCAACCGACCTGGGCATCTGCAAGCTCGAGTTTGTGCCCACGCCCGAAGAGGGACTGGCCCTGCTGCAGGCAGAGTGGCCCGAGGCCCTGTTAACTGAAAACGCCGACGCCAACCAGGCAGCTGTCGGGCAGATTTTCGGCGTGGGTGAGACAAGCCACCAACCCATTCAGCTTAATTTGAAGGGAACACCCTTTCAGGTCAAAGTATGGGAGGCATTGCTCCGCATACCGGAAGGCCAGCTGAGTACCTACCAGCAAATTGCCGACTATATTGGCAGCCCAAAAGCATCAAGGGCAGTAGGGTCTGCCATAGGCAGCAACCCCGTGGCCGTGCTGATTCCCTGCCATAGGGTGATCAGAAGAGACGGCGGCATTGGCGGCTACCATTGGGGCAACGACCGCAAGCTAAGCCTGATTGCCTGGGAGAAGGTGCGAACCATGGAAGAAGAGGAGATGCATGCCGCTTAGTTTTTCGATTGCCACGCCCAATAATTTTAGTTTTAAAGAATGCCTTTGGTTTCTCGACAGGGGCTTCGACGACTGCCTGCACAAGGTGCAGGGCGGGTCGGTTACCAAGCTTTTGAGAATTGGCGACCAAGGGCATTCTCTTTTAAGAGTCAGTGAATCAGATGGCGCACTTCGGGTTGATTTGCTAAAAGGTGAGGCCAGGGAATCGGAGGTTATCGATTATATCACCGAGTGGCTGCATTTGGAAGGGGACGTTGCGCCGTTGAAAGCCATTGCCCGGCGAGATGCTGACCTTGAGCAGTTGGTTGAAAAGTACTGGGGGCTTCGTTTAATTTCTATCCCCGACCTTTTTGAAGTACTTTGCTGGAGCATTATTGGCCAGCAGATCAACCTGACATTTGCCTACAAGCTCAAAAGAAGTCTGGTAGAAGCCGTTGGCGAAAGTGAAACTTATGAGGGGCAGACCTACCATGTTTTTCCCAGCCCAAAGCAGGTGCTTGAGCTGTCTTTCGACGACCTAAAGGCCATGCAATACTCTTCTCAAAAGGCCAACTACCTGCACATAGTGGCGGAAGCCTTTCTGGCTGGCGAGATCTCTGTTGAAAAGCTTTCTTTGATGGAGAGCACGCCGGAGATGCTGAAATGCCTCATGAGCCTGAAGGGCGTAGGGGAGTGGACAGCCAACTACGTGGCCATGAAATGCCTGCGCAGGCCCGATGCCCTTACCTATGGCGATGCAGGACTGCTCAACGGCTACAAGCAGCTAAAAGGTCTAGATAGAAAACCCACCAGAGAAGAGCTGGAAACCTTTTTCGGGCAATTCCCGGGATGGGAGGCCTATATTGTGTTTTATATCTGGCGGTCGCTGGCGTAGCCAGTTTCTTGTTTTATACTCGCCTTTTTGATAGATTCATAACATGAATAGCGATGAAAGGATATGAACCCCAACTACAGACTGTATTCAATAGTAATTTTATTCGCTGGAATATCCACCTCTTTTATCTTCCTTCTTTTCCAAAATGCCGTTCATATTATGTACGAAAGCCCTGGCGAGGCATCGGACTTTAACCGATTCATTTTCCCCATCGCTTTATTAGCTATCACTCCCGGTCTTTTTATTAAGGCAAAGTCGCTGACCAACAAAATACTAGTAACAGGAGGGACGCTTTTGCTGCTGGCCACTGTGCTGTCAGTCGTTACCGGGTTGACTTTTGGTTATGCATCGAAGACTGAGACCTTCTTGTTGTATTTCCTTTCCTGTGGCTTAACATTTATCGTGTTGGCATTTACGGTGGCTTTGCTCTTGCGTCTTTTGCTCTATTCCCAGGCGCTGGATGGACAGGGAACCCTGAAACTAGCCGCAATTTTCACTGCCGGTATCGCCATGGGCTATTTGGTTTTTATGGGAGTAGGCACCTTGAACACCGTCAGCGTTTTTGCCCTCTGGTATCTCGTATTGATATTAATCGGCTTCGCTTTCTTTATTGCCAGGAAAGAACAGCCACTAGCAGCAGGCTGAGTTAGCCACGAGGGCGAGACTACAAAAGTTTGGCACCTCAGCCGATGCACGCTTTTCCAGAGTGGCTGTCAGCCGATCAGCTTTGCTGTTGACAAGCAAAACTTTTGTAGTCTGGGCGTCACCGGATCCCCCTCCCACGGGGTTAAAAATCTACCCTACTCTTACCCAAAACTGGCTTGATTTTCGTATATTGATATATATGGGGGCATTTACCTCATTTTTTGCCTCCTTCACACCATACTCTTCCGTCTTCCGTTTGGTGCGCACCAATCGCTTCTATGGTGCCCAGCACTCACTACCTATGCTGCCCAGTACTCACTAGGTGTGGTGCGCATCATAGCCTCCTGTTAAGCCCTTATCACACCTATCATAAGCGCTTATCCCGAACGAAATAACGCCTTTACTACCTATATGATAAGGGCTTATGAGGTAGTGACACAAGCGCTTGTCTACCACTTGGATAAGCGCTTAACAGGAAGTCGGCTAGGGACTTTGCAAATGGCCGTGTAGATGGGGAAACTACAAAAGTTTGTTACCTCAGCCGGTGTACGGTTTCCCAGAGTGGCTGCCAGCCGATGAACTTTACTGTTAGCAGGCAAACTTTTGTAGTCTCTATTAAATAGCTGCAAAAAGCCTCCATACGTTGAAATTCAGTCGTTTGGCGATAGCAAACATAGATTGGGCATTGATTTACTTCTTCCCGCCAAATGGTCGGGCAGGCAGCAATGACGTGCAGGTGGTGTTTTTTAGCTCCGGCATAATAGACGACTGAACGTGAATGTTAGGTGCTTCGGAATGCGGGTGGGTTAACGGTTGTCATCCTGTTTCGCCTACATTCCCCTTCCACCTTCCATACTCCTCCCGCATACAGTGCCCGCAGGGCCGGAAGCCGAGCTGCTGGGCTTCTGTTGCATCCAAAAAGAAGATCCTGTTTGCTGGTTTCATCCTTTTGCCTGACGGGCAGCTGAGCTGGCCGTAGATTTTCAGGTGGGCGTTGCCACCCAGCGTTACTTTGCCTTGCCTGATGAGAGCAGAAAGCTGACGGCTCCGGGCGAAGTGGGTGCTCCCCAGGTCTGTATGCCGGATCATTTGGCGTCGTGCAGAGGAATGCCCAGCGTCATCCGGTGGCCGGAGTGCACCGTGCTTACTCCGTGCCGCATTTGCACCCTGTAGTAGCCTTTGCTGCCCATCACGGGACGCTGGCTGGTAGCAAATATGACCAGGTCGCCCTGCTTTGGCGTCAGCGATATTGCCTTTGATTGGGCTCTGGGCCTTTGTTCTACCAAAATAAACTCACCGCCCTCATAGTCCCAGCCGGGCTGCTTGAGAAAAAAGACCGGCTGAAAAGGGAAGTAGACATCGCCATACAGGTCCTGGTGAAGGGTGTTGTACCCGCCATCGCCGTATGTCAGCAGCAGGGGAGTAGGTCGGCGCTGTCCTTTGTCATGGCAAAGCTGGAGGAAGTCAGCATGGGCCTCAGGGAATGTCAGATTGAGCCGCAACGCTTTGCTCCAGAGATTGGCCGCAGGCACCAGCATTTCGTAGAGCTGTTGCCGAAGTGACTGGAGCAACCCGGGAAGGGCATAGTTGAAATACTTGTACTCTCCCTCTCCAAACCTGTAGCGGGCCATGTTGATGGTGGTGCGGAACAGGGCTGGTTCGGAGTACCAGGCCATTATTGTCTCACACTGCCCGGGGGTCAACACACTTTCGAGGTGGACAAATCCCTGCGAAAGCAAGGTGTGTTGCAGGCTGTCGGCAGCTATAGCTAAATTCATCACGGGCATACGAAATCGTGTAAAAGAGTTAGTTCGTTTTTACGATTCAAAACTACCCTGACCGGGTGCATGCGGCAATCCGATTCTTGCGCTCCTGTTTTTGCGGGATGACAGCAGGTGATAAATAGCTCCCCTGGTTCAAAGCAATCAGGTTGCAATACATGGGTATTTAACGTGAGTTCGATATGAAAATGTAACAAAACATCAACGAGGGGCGTCATTGCGGAAATTTTCTTCAGATATTTTTCTCATCTGAAGAAAATTATCCGCAATCTCTGCCCCAAGACATATGAGATTCCGGATAAATATTGGCCAGTTTGAATTTTGGGCCAATATTTTCCGGAATGACGACATTTTTATATCGAACTCACGTTATTTATGTTTTCTTCACATAAAAACACATCCTATGTCACTTTTCAAGCATCTTCGTATTGGCCTTACCGGCCTGATATTTTTGTGGGGCACCGCCGCCATAGCACAGAAGGTTGTCATTACGCCCGACAGAGCTGATGGTGTTTACAAAGTAGGTGAAACCGTTACCTGGAACCTTGCCTGCTCCGAGGATTGTGACTCTGTTCGGTATGTGCTGAAAAAGGGAGGGCTGATCGATATCCAGCATGATGATGTCTCCTTTGACAAAGGTACTCCTCAGGTAAGCTATACCTTCGATGCCCCCGGCACTATGCTGTTGGAAGTAAGCTGGGGCAAAGGCGGCTGGGGAAACAGGAGCGTAGGAGGTGCTGTAGCCAACCCGGATCAAATTGCCCTGTCGGCACAAAAGCCAAAGGACTTCGATAGTTTCTGGAAGAAAAAGGTGAAAGAACTTAAAAAGGTGCCTGCAAACCCTGCGCTTGAAAAAGGAGAGAGTGGCATTGAGAATGTCGACTATTGGAAGATTTCGATGGACAACATCAACGGCAGCCATATCCAGGGACAGCTGGCCAAACCATCATCAGGAGAGAAGTTTCCTGCGTTACTTATCGTGCAGTGGGCGGGCGTGTATCCACTCGACAAAGGCTGGGCCGTGAACCGGGCGAAGGACGGATGGTTGACGCTGAACATAGAAGCCCATGACCTGCCCATCGACGAACCCAAAGAATTTTATAAGGAGCAGTCAGATGGGCCATTGAAAAATTACCCTGCCATTGGCAACGACAGTCGTGAAACGAGCTACTTTCTGCGCATGTACTTGTCGTGCTACCGTGCGGCGCAATACCTCACCGAGCGCCCTGACTGGAATGGCGAAACGCTGGTGGTGATGGGCGACAGCCAGGGCGGGCAGCAAACCCTGATGACGGCTGGGTTCCATCCTGCCATTACTGCAGCCATTGCGCTGGTGCCTGCGGGCTTTGATATGCTTGGCCCGGATGTAGGAAGAAAAGGAGGGTGGCCCCAGTGGTATGGGAATACGGAAGGAAAAGACGCTGCCAAAGTGCACGAAGCCAGCCGCTACTATGATGTGGCCAACTTCGTGACGAATATCAAATGCCCGGTGCTTGTAGGCATCGGTCTGCTCGATGAAACCTGTCCTCCGGAAGGGATTTTAGCAGGTGTCAATCAGCTCACCACTCCCAAGCAAGTGATGATCCTGCCCAACTCTGGGCACCAGGATCGCAACGGTTCTCAGGAGCCTTTCAGGAGTGCACGTGACAAGGTTTGGTTGCCGTCGTTGCGTGATGGCAAAGGAGTGCCGGCGCAGTAAGCTTTACGCTGATGTGAAACCCTCCAAGGGATAGCTATTTGCTAGGCTCTCCGGTCGTGTTGTAGCTTTCTGCACCGAAAAGGACAAACCCTTGGAGGGTTGCAGACCAAATTTGCTTGCTCTAAGTTGTTGGCCTTTGCTAATAGTTATTCGTCGAATTATTCGTAAATCGCTCTCTTATTTTTTCCGGCTGTATCCGCACCAATGAAAACACAGACCAAAGCATACCTGGCCCTTGTCTTTATCTGCATCGTTTGGGGTACTACCTACCTTGCCATGCGGGTGGGTGTGTCACAATTTCCAGCGTTTGCTTTCTCAGCCATCAGGCAAACCATTGCTGGTGGCGGATTACTGCTGTTTGTCTGGTTGTCAGGCAAAGGCGGCACTATCAATGCTGCTTACCTAAAGAAGCACGCATTTATCGGATTGATGATGATCACCATTGGCAACGGCCTGGTGGGCTGGGCCGAAATGTTTATTCCCAGCGGCCTGGCGGCACTTATTTGCGCCATGATGCCGGTGTGTGTGGTGCTGATCAACCTGGCCAGCAAGGCGGAAGAAAAGCCCAATACGCTGATTTATGCCGGCCTGGCATTTGGTGTGGCGGGGCTGATGCTCGTTTTCAGAGAGCATGTCGCCGACCTGGTGAATCCCGACTATAGAATGGGCATTTTGCTCACGTTTGTCGCCATTATTGGCTGGTCGTACGGTAGTGTGAGCATCCGGCGGTATGGCAAACCAGAAAGCCCCCTGATGAACGCTGGTTTTCATTTGTTTTTCGGTGGCATCGGTATTTGGCTGTTCAGCTTTGTGTTCGACGACTACACCCGGTTTTCAACCGTCGACTGGCAGGGAATGTCAGCCCTTTTGTATGTGACAGTATTTGGGTCGCTTGGCGCTTTTGTCTGTTACCTCTATGTGTTACAACATCTTCCCGTTGGCCTGGCTTCCATCTATGCTTATGTCAATCCACTAGTGGCCGTACTGCTCGGCTGGTGGATCCTGGATGAAAAGCTCAACTTGCTGATCGCTTTGGCATTCATCGTGACAGTAATCGGTATTTTTATGGTGAACAAAGGCTACAAAGTGAAGGCATACAAAGCGCTTTCAAAGCCAGCGGCTACTTAAGGCAGCAGACCAAATCGTCACTTCGGCTAGAAAAGAATCTCAGGTTGATTAATTTGCTACTTTGAGACAAAGAGAACACACCGATATGGAAATAAGAAAAGCGAAACTGAACGACCTTCAGTATCTCACTCCACTTTTTGATGGCTACCGACAGTGGTATGGACAGGAGGCTGCCCTTGAAGCAGCGGGACAATTCCTGGAAGAACGATTACTGAATGGGGAAAGCGTTATTTTCATAGCCTATGTGGAAGGTATAGGTGCGGGGTTTACACAGCTTTACCCGTTGTTTAGCTCAGTCACTATGGAGCGCCTATGGCTGCTCAACGATTTGTACGTGGACAAGAAATTCCGACGCATGAGCATAGGCGAGGGACTGCTAAAAGCCGCTCAGGTCTTCGCCAAAGAAACGAGAGCCAAAGGACTTACACTGGAGACGCAGGATAGCAACCTATCGGCACAGCGGCTGTATGACAGCACAGGGTTTAAGAAAGAAGAGGGGGTTTATCATTATTTTTGGAAGGCTTAGCCTGGCCAATGTCACTTAAACTTTACTCGTTATGAGCTACTTAGTTTCCGTAAGAAAGGAATTCCTTCGCTACAAAAGCCTCGGCGACAAAGCCATGGCCCAGGTGCCCGACGAAGGGCTGCACTGGCAGTACAACGAAGAAAGCAATAGTATTGCCACCACCGTAAAACACATCTGGGGCAATATGCTTTCACGCTGGACGAGTTTCTTAACTGAAGACGGCGAGAAGGAATGGCGGCAGCGAGACAGGGAGTTTGAGGAAGACAAAGCCACCAGGGCCGAGGTGCTTGGCAGGTGGGATGAAGGCTGGGCTTGCCTTTTTGCAGCACTGGATGGACTGAAGGAGGAAGATTTGCAACAGACGGTCTACATCAGGGCAGAGGCACATACGGTGATGGAAGCTATCAACAGGCAGCTAGCCCATTATCCTTACCATGTGGGGCAAATCGTGTACCTCGCCAGGATGCAGGCAGGCGGTAAATGGACAAGCTTATCCATTGCTCGAAACAAGTCGGATGAATTCAATAGAGAGAAGTTCAGGAGAAAATAGAGACCTAAAATTCTATCTTTCAGCGAATTCCCTGTTATGCTTCGACCATAAATCCTGCCTGGAAATTTTTACTTTTCCCGTGTCGGCGCTATTTTAGAATAATGGAACGCCAAAGGTTTCTTTCGCTTTCGATCTGCATCATCCTTGGCAGCTACGGGCTTTTTGCCCAGCAAACCGGTGTGGTCGACTATCCAACGCTTGGCATCAGGTTTACTATTCCTGATGGCTGGAAGGGAGCGGAATCGGGAGAGGTTTTTCTTATGGGGTCAGATACCCAGCCGGGCCTCGTGATACTGATGACCCATCAGGAGTCGCAAATTCAAAACCTTAAGACACAAGCGGAAGCCGGCCTGGTAGATGAAGGCATCAGTCTACAGAAAGCAGGAGACTTTGAAAAAGTGGGTTCGGAAGGAATAGGAGCAGAGTTT
Organism: Imperialibacter sp. EC-SDR9; assembly: GCF_902498805.1. Taxonomy (GTDB): domain Bacteria; phylum Bacteroidota; class Bacteroidia; order Cytophagales; family Cyclobacteriaceae; genus Imperialibacter. The sequence continues at coordinate 43,109 of NZ_LR701601.1, forward strand.
TCCGGTACTATCCAGGGAACACAAGCCAAAGCCTATATTGCGGCAGTGGTCAATCCTTTTGGTACGGGCGTGACAGTGGTAGCTGCTACTGATGTGCCCAACTATTCTTCTCTTTACAAGCAGCTGGCAAAGGAAATTGCCGGAAGTCTGCAGTTTTCTCAGCCCAAAGAGCCTCCGGTCACCGAAGAGTGGCGACAAACGCTCCAGGGAGTCAAACTCACCTATCTCAACTCCTACTCGAGCTCAGGGTATGACTCCTACGGTGGCTACAGCGATCATGAGGAGATTTTGCTTTGTGGCAACCGTTTTACGTTTTACAAAAGCAGCAGCATGTCCATCGACACTGGCGGGGCCTATGCCAGCAGTGCGGGCAATAGCAATAATGCAGGAAACTGGACAGTGGCCACAAGCGGGGCGGGCGTGCCACTACTTCGTCTTCAGTACGACAATGGAAAGGTGTCGGACTTTGAGCTGGAGTACAAAGAGACGAAGACCTACCTGAATGGCTACCGGTACTTTCGCACCTATGACCACGGGGAGTGCAGGTAGGGTACACCGTCGCAGCACACAGACCTTCTGTCATTCGCTATCAACCTTTCGAATATTTGACAGGCAAAAATTCTTCAAAGAGATAATATCTGGGTAGATTAGCTTACTTGATTTATGGTTTTTCAAAAATGCTGTTGCTGTTCCCGGAAGAGTTTGGGCTTTTCCTGGAACAGGCAACTTGCTCGCCTGAGTAGCACTGATGTGCGGTTTTTGAAATTGTATGGTTTATTATATTTCCCTTTAAGATACCTACTTATGAACAGACGAAGCACCCTCAAGGGTCTGCTTGCCGCTGGCGGTGCCATTGCGGGCCTTTCCCTGGTGGAATGGAAATGGCATATTGTGGAAGATGCCCTCCACCCCAGGTTCTACACTCGCAAGGAAGAGGAGCTTTTTAGCTCAATTGCGGATACCATTATTCCTGCCGGAGCCCCGCCTTCCGTGCCGGGCGGCCCAACCGAACCCATCGGTGCGCTCTCAACCGGCACCGACAAATTCCTCATGAAGCTTCTCGAAAAATGCTACGAGAAAGAAGACCAGGACAAACTACGACTTCAGATGGCAGCGCTAGAAAAGTCGGCCGAGGATACTTACGGGGAGTCGTTCGCTGACTGCACACAGGAGCAGCGGGTTGAGCTGCTAATGGCAAGGGCTAATTCGGAAGTGGGAGAAGAGAAAGAGTTCTTCGATTTCATGAAAGACCAGACCATCCGTGGCTTTACCACCACACAGGTAGTAATGACCAACTACCGGGACTACAAAGTGGCACCGGGTCATTTCTATGGATGCGCCAACGTTTGACAACGCAAGCACCAAAAATCAAATAACAAAAGACAAAACACAAATAAATCCCAATTATCAAAACTCAAAATGCAAACCGCTTCGAAATCTCTATTTGCTTCTCGTTTGAATTTTGATGCTTGCGATTTGACAAACTGTTATGCTACAAGATTCTAAAGATAAACGTACCTACGACGCCATTGTGATTGGCTCAGGAGCCAGCGGAGGCTGGGCTGCTAAAGAGCTGTGTGAAAAAGGACTGAAGACACTGGTGCTCGAAAGAGGCCGGGACGTAAAACATATAAAAGACTATCCCACAGCTTCCAAAGCCCCCTGGGACTTCGAATTTCGTGATAGTGTACCCATCGAGAAGCGCATAGGTTACGGCAATGCACGGTTCCTCAGAGAATCATCGCTGCCATTTGCGCTGAAGGAGGATGAGCAGCCTTTTATCCAGGAAAAGCCTTTCCGTTGGTTCAGGGGATACCATGTAGGTGGCAAATCGCTGCTATGGGCCCGCCAAACCCAGCGCTGGAGTGATTTCGATTATGAAGGCCCGGCCAGGGACGGCTTTGCGGTGGACTGGCCCATCAGGTACAAAGACGTGGAGGAATGGTATACCTATGTGGAGAAGTTTGCAGGTGTTTCGGGCAATAGGGATGGCCTGGCCGTGCTGCCCGATAGCGAGGTAATGCCGGCTTTCGAGCAAAGCTGCATAGAGCAGTACTTTCAGGAAAGCATTAAGAAAAACTACAGTGACAGGGTGATGATCCAGGGGCGATGTGCTCATCTCACCGATCCTCAGCAAATTCACATAGACCAGGGTCGAGGCAAGTGCCAAAACCAAACCATGTGTAACAGGGGCTGCATTTACGGGGGCTATTTTAGCAGCAATGCTTCTACTATTCCATGGGCCATGAAAACGGGCAACATGACCATGAGGCCTAACGCCGTGGTGCACTCGGTTATTTATGATGAAGCGAAAGGCAAAGCCACCGGGGTGCGTGTGGTTGATGCTGAATCGAAAGACATCATAGAGTTCTATGCCCGCATCATCTTTGTGAATGCATCCACACTGAACAGCAATGCGATTTTGCTGAATTCCACGTCGTCTAGATTCCCAATGGGGTTGGGCAACGACAATGGCATCATGGGCAAGTACATCGCCTGGCATAACTACCGGGGCAAAGGTAACGCTGAGTATGAAGGCTTCCAGGACAAACGCACCGACGGGCGCAACCCTGATCACTCCTATATTCCACGATTCAGAAACGTGCACAAGCAAGAAACCGACTTCCTGCGTGGGTATGCCATCGGCATTGGCGGCGGCAGGGGGCAGCGTTCCGACACCAGCATGATTGGCGATGAGCTACGGGACAACCTGCTGGAAAGGGAGTATGGCAACTGGAACATCAGTAGCTGGATGATGGGCGAAACGGTGCCGATTGAAAGCAATCATGTGCGGCTGAGCCCTGATCTTAAAGACAAGTATGGTATTCCTCAGCTCATTGTGTCGGTGGAATGGCAGGAAAACGATGACAAGATGGTGCTGGATTACCTGGAGCAGCAGCAGGAAATGTTTGAGAAGGCAGGCTTTATCAATGTGAGAGTGAATGACAGCCATTCCCTTCCCGGCTCGGATATTCACGAAGTGGGCGGCGTGCGCATGGGAAGAGACCCTAAAACGTCGCTCCTCAACGAGTGGAACCAGTTGCATGCCTGCAAAAATGTGTTTGTATCAGACGGCGCCTGCATGACTTCCACAGGCACGCAAAACCCAACACTTACTTTTATGATGTTGACGGCCCGTGCTGCTAACCATGCGGTAGATGAGTTGAACAAACTGAATTTGTAGCATGTGGTGTGCACGGGTGGTGCCCACACCGTGTCATATCGCCCGATGAATTAATGGAGCAAGTCGAAGGCTGAGATTCTTGAGCGGTAGACGTAATAGCAGGTGGTGGCACCACATTTATGGAATTGAAAACGAATGGTAAACACAATTGAAATGAAAAAACACCTGATAGCATTTATTATGCTGTTTGTTGCCTGGCAAATGCCGCAGCAAGCGCAGGCCCAGAAAAAGGGCGACCCATTGTACACAGCGCCGCTGGGCGTGCAGGCTTATACGTTTCGCAAGAGCTTTCCCAAAGGTGCAGAAGCCACGTTGGACACCATTGCCTCTCTTGGTTTTACTGAAATTGAAGGCGGTGCACCCAAAGGAATGACAGCGGCGGAATTTAAAAAGGCTTGCAACGACAGGGGGATCAGTATCCCGGGAACAGGCACAGGCTATGAGCAGCTTGTCAACGACCCTCAGGCAGTAGCCGACAATGCCAAAGCACTGGGGGCCAAGTTTGTGATGTGCGCCTGGATACCCCACAAAAGGGCTGAATTCAATCTTGAGAATGCCAAAAAGGCCGTCGAGGATTTCAACAAGGCAGGCAAGGTGCTTAAGGAAAACGGACTTACTTTCTGCTACCACGTGCATGGGTATGAGTTTCAGCCTTATGGCAAAGGAACACTGATGAACTACCTCATAGAGCACACTAACCCTGAGTACGTGTCTTTCGAAATGGACATTATGTGGACACATTTTGGCGGTGGGGATCCGGTAAAGCTGCTGAAGAAATACAGAGACCGTTGGAAGTTACTTCACGTGAAGGACCTGAAAAAGGGGACACCCAAAGATATGACCGGTGGCACAGGCCCTGAAAACGACGCCATCCTCGGACAGGGGGAGCTAGATATTGTAGGGATACTCAAAGAAGCTAATAAGATCGGGATCAAGCACATGTTCATTGAAGACGAGAGCCCCAATCCAATGCTGCAGGTGCCTCAAAGCATTGCTTATCTGAAGAGCTTGAAGTATTAGCTTTTTAAATAGATAATTGATTTTAGAAAGAGGTGCGGGTTGTACCTCTTTTTTTGGCCCATCACTGGCTCTCAAGACCACAGCGATTACTGACGTTCTATTTCTTAGCTGCCGTGGTCTTCTTTGCAGGGGCGTCTTTCTTAAAGTCTATTCCAGCGATCAGGTTCCCTGTTCTAAACGCTCCTGAAAGGGCTGCCGGAATTTGTGCTTCTGCCAGAATCACTTTAGCACGAGCTTCCTGTATGCGGGCAATCATTTCCTGCTCGTTGGCCACGGCCATGGCCCTGCGCTCTTCAGCTTTGGCCTTGGCAATGCTCAGGTCTGCAGAAGCCTGGTCGATTTGCAGCATGGAACCAATGTTTTGTCCAATATCGATGTCGGCAATGTCGATGGAGAGGATCTGGAAGGCTGTACCGGCATCAAGGCCGTTTTCTAACACCTGTCTCGATATGCTTTCTGGGTTTTCAAGAATAAACTTATAGCTGGTGGCCATACCAATTCTTGAGATAATGCCTTGCGCTACTCTTGCCTTAATGGTTTCTTCGCCAGCACCACCCACGAGTTGCTGTAGGTTACTTCGCACCGTCACACGGGCCACGGCAATCAGCTGGATACCATCCATTGAAACGGCAGTGATGGCAGGCACTAGCACCATATAGGGTGTTACGGACACCTTTACCGCATCCAGCACGTCTCTGCCGGCCAGGTCGATGGCAGTAGCTTGCTTAAAGTCGAGTTTGAGGTTGGCTTTGTCGGCCATGATAAGCGCTTTTATAACAGCCACCAGATTGCCTTTGGCCAGGTAGTGGGTTTCGAGCATTTCGACCGAGATATCAGGAATGCCTGCCTTGGCTGCCAATATCATCGACTTGACGATAAGCCCCGGCGGCACCTTCCGGAATCTCATGAAGACAAGGGTCATCAGATTAACTCTGACACCCGAAAACTGTGCAGTGATCCACAAGCTGATCGGGAAAATGTACAGAAGTAGCCAGAGGCCTACAACGATAACACCGAGGGTAATAAGTAGTTGAACAGGCATTTGAGTTGATAGATGGGGTTGAGCGGTGGCAACTATTAGCCGACTGCCTTTTTAATAAATGATACCCTGAAAGATAGGCATAATTTATTGGCTAGTCCTTCCAGCTACCTTAAATAGTTTGGCACCTACCAGCTAAAAGAAATGTTGAGTGCCAAAAAAGAAGCCGGAATGCCTGTTACTGAACAAGAAGGCATCCCGGCTGGGTAACAGAGAGAGGGAGTTGGCTACTTCATAGTGAACTTTGCAGACAGCCCACCTACCGAGCTTCCGCCTACCATCACCTCGAAGTCGCCAGGCTCCACTATCAGGTTCCCTTCATTGTCGTAGAAGCCTAATTCTTCTGCCATAAGAGTAAAACTTATACTGCGGCTTTCGCCAGCCTTAAGCATTATTTTCTGGAAACCTTTCAACTCTTTTACCGGACGTGTTACACTGGCAGCCACGTCGTGGAGATAGAGTTGCACCACTTCTTCGCCATCCGAAGCACCACTGTTGGTTACTTTCACACTGGCCGTTACTTTCTCTTTTCCCTCCACCGTCACAGTGAGATCGGCATAGTCAAAGGTGGTGTAGCTCAAACCATGGCCGAACGGGTAAAGCGGATCATTGGCTTCATCGGAATAATGCGACCAGAATACGATGCCATTACCGGCGTCGTTGGGACGGCCAGTGCTTTTGTGGTTATAATAAATAGGCACCTGTCCTACGCTGCGGGGAAATGACATGGGCAATTTTCCGCTGGGGTTGTAGTCGCCATAAAGCACCTGAGCGATGGCATTGCCGCTTTGGCTGCCCAGGTGCCATGCCTGTACAAGTGAGGGCACTAACTTCGATTCTCTGCTGAGGTCGAGAGGGCGGCCGCTCATGGAAACGAGCACTACGTTCTTATTTGCTTTTACAACCGCTTCCACTAGCTCGGTTTGTACGCCAGGCAGGGTAATATCGGTGCGGCTGCGGCCTTCGCCAGTCTGAAAACCAGTTTCTCCCAACACCATTACCACCACGTCGGCATTTTTTGCTGCGTTCATAGCTGCAGTAAACCCACTTTTGTCGCTTTCGTTGATTTTCACCTCCTGCAGGAAAGTGGCGGGCTCAGTCAACAAGTCAGCGCCTTTGGAGTAATTATACTGGTTACCGGCATATTGCTGCAGGCCTTCCAGCACTGATACTGCTGTGTTGGCATCGGCGCCGCCTCGCCAGCTTCCGATAGGGCTGTCTTTATCGGTCGCCAGTGCTCCAATCACGGCGATTCTCTGCCCTGTCTTTTTCAGGGGCAGTAGGTTGCTCTCATTTTTGAGTAGCACGATGGACTTTTTAGCCATGTCGAGCACACCTGCCACGTGGTCGGGATGACCAGTCAGGTCTTTCTCTCTTTGCTCATCGCAATACAGGTAAGGATCGTCGAACAGTCCCAGCTCAAATTTTACTTTTAGGACTCTTCTTGCAGCATCATTGATGAGTTCCACATCTACTTTGCCAGCGTCTACCAGTCCTTTCAGCTCTTTGACGTACAGGTACGATTCCATGTCCATGTCCGACCCGGCCAGCACAGCCAGCCTGGCTGCTTCAGTGCCATTGGACGCATAGCCATGAACGATCATTTCGCCAATAGAACCCCAGTCGGAGACAACAAAGCCGTCGAAGCCCCACTTGCCTTTGAGGATGTCTCTCTGAAGCAGGCTGTTGCCGGTGGCGGGAATGCCATTGAGTACGTTGAAGGCATTCATGAAAGTGCGTGCCCCCGCATCGGAAGCTGCCTTGAACGGCGGTAGCACCATGTTGTAGAGCGTGGAGGTGCCCATGTCAACCGTGTTGTAGTCACGGCCGCTTTCTGAAAAACCGTAGCCGGCAAAGTGCTTAACGCACGCCGCTATCGTGAGCGGATCGGCCAGGTCATTACCCTGGAAACCATTGACACGTGCCACCGCTATTTTGCTGCCCAGGTAGGGGTCTTCACCAGCGCCCTCCATCACCCTACCCCAACGGGCATCTCTGCCGACGTCCACCATCGGTGCGAAAGTCCAGCTAATACCAGCCGCTGCTGCCTCTACGGCACCAATATGGGCTGCTTTTTCGATGGCCGCCAAGTCCCAGCTCGCCGCCTCGGCCAGCGGTATGGGGCTCATGGTTTTGTAGCCGTGAATCATGTCGAAGCCGATGATGAGCGGAATGCCCAGCCGGGTTTCTTCCACAGCTATCTTTTGTACTTTCCTCACTTCCGCCACGCCACGCACATTCAGCATGGAGCCGACAAGGCCTTTTCTGAGATTCTCGTATTTCATGGCGGCGTCGCCTTCGGCGGGCACTGGCCCAGTGACGTCCCAAAAGCCATTGTACTGGTTCATTTGCCCTATTTTCTCTTCCAGGGTCATTAGCGCCATCAGGCTGTCGACTCGCTGGTCGACTGCACTGGAAGGTTTTGACGAAGAGGTGGAGGAATTGTCAGGTTGGTTGCAGGCCACCATCGCCGTTGCGACAATGACCATGAGTATTATCGTTCTCATAGGAGTGTGTTTTGGAAACAACTTCAATTCAAGCCCTTCATGGGCCTGTTGGTTGATCCAAGGTACACTTCAGTAGGCTAAACGAGTTGTGCTGATGTCAGCTAAAGAACTGATCTTCATCAGCTATTGGGAGCTGCAATTCACCTCATTTCCTCAATGGGCCTACTGGCTTTTGAATTCGAGATCAGCACAGCATAGTCGACAAAGTCGGTAGTAGATTTTCCTTTTACCGCCTCTCCATTGGAGGGTTCGTCCTTCATCACCACTTCTATCAAATCGGGTTCGCCGTCGGCATAGGGAGTGTTGGTGTTGTTGAGCCTGAAAAGGGTGATGTCCGACACTTTCGTTTTTTTGAGGTTGGCTATCCCCAGGAAGTACTCTTTTTTGTAGTCGCCAATGCCAAAGCCGCCTTCTGTGGTGTGGCTTTTATACTGGTTGTTATCGTCACACACCACATCCCAAAGCACCCGGCTTTTGGTTAGGTACCCGATAACAGCAATAACTTGTTCACGTGGATAAATGCCGTTTTCGATAAGCATAGTGAAAAATGAGGCATTGCCGTCTTCCCGTTCTTTTTCCAGATGAAAGAAACCAAAACGCAGGAATTGCGGCTTGTTTTTGAAGTCGTACAACTCGCCTAGCCCGACATAGTTGTTGTAGATCGTTTCTTCTCTCTTTGATGAAAAGACCTCAAAAGTCACCTTCAGGTTGCTGATCAGGTGGTTGAAAATGAATGGATCATTGATACCCTTGCTAAAACTGTCCGGGGCTGTTTCATAGGCTGCAACGAGCTCCCTCATGACTGCCTTCGAGTCGCTGTCATAATAGGGTGAGTAGTCGGTTGTGTCGACCGCCAGCATGTCTGCTATTCGATCCAGAACGGGGCTTTCAACCGCCTTCCGGTCGATGAGATCGAGCAGGAATTGGCAGGTGTATTTGTAGGTGACCAGCAAATCGATACCCACCACGGTCAGTTTGTCTTCTGCCGGGAGTTGGTCGTTGAGCTGCTTTAGGGCTTTCCACTTATTGTAAGTTTCCACCGTTTTGTCCTGTGGCACCCTCACACCGTAGTGACTGACCAAATCCTTCAGCAAAACGGTGTCACCAGAGGCTAGGTAGCTGTTGAAATAGTGGGCAATGGCGAAGTCGGTTTCGGGTAGGTAGTAGCTAATGCTGCCGGTTCTTGTGAGCGACTGAAGTAAGGCTATTTCGGTGGTTTCTGTCTTTGCACTGCCATGGTAGGCTCCGAAGCCAATGATTTTGAAGTCAGTTTGTGGGAAATTGAATTCGTTGATCAGTAAGTCATAGCGATTTTTCTTGAGATATTCTTTCTTTGGCTGTGCCGACAGGTTGAGCGTGATAAGCAGCGCAATGGCTGTTAGTGTTCTGGTCATTCGATCTTTTTTGTGCTAAAGACTGTGGTGTCTATTTGCCGTTGCATGGCAACACCAAATTAATTAATGGTGCACTCTTTTTTGGAGCGCTGCTTGAAAACTTGCTTTCTGGCATGTTTTCACGTCCGATTCAAGCCGTAATCTCGACCAAATTACCATCAGGGTCAGCTACCACGCTTTCATAATAGCCATCGCCCGTTGTTCGTGGCTCGCCAATAATTTCAAAGCCGTCGTTTCTCAATTGTTCAGTGAGTTGATCGACCTTTTCCTTTGACCCCACGCTCATGGCCCAGTGTATCAGCCCTTTTCGGTAGGCATCTCCGGGGTGCTGCTCTACATCTGGCCTTGCCATGATTTCGAGCCTGGTGCCTGAGTCAAAACTGAGGAAGTATGAAGTGAATTGTTTGGTGGGGTTGTGGTATTTTTCTCCGGCCTTTGCACCAAAATAGGTGGTGTAAAAGTCTTTCAACTCTTCAAGCTTTGTCGTCCAAAGGGCGATGTGTTCTATTTTCATGAAAGAATGGTTTTGCCTTTCAACGGCTATCGGAGTGGGTTGTTTCGTTATTGCCCTCGTTCGTCCTCAGGATCGGAGATCCTGCTTTATTCCAGGTTCGACATACGCTGGCGCTAACATGTCAAACAGCAGGGCGCTATATTTGACTGTACACGCCTGTTTGTATACGTTAAACTGACCCCAATAAGATATTGTCGAGCAGTTAGGGTTAAAGGAAACGAGGCGTCGGGAAATAGAGATCGAAATATCTAATGTTTTAACACTCTGAATGTTTCAGAGTCATTGTTGATGGAAAGATTAAAGAAGAACAAGCCATTTGGATATGAGCTAAGGTCAATTAATGTAGAATTGAAGAAAGCCACTGATTCAGAAATTATTCTTTGCCCGGCTGAATTATAAACGGTGATAAATGCATCGCTGCTATAGCGATTGTTTGCTTGGATAAAAACCTCTCCGCTTGACGGATTAGGATAAAATATTATATCGTTAACTGATAATTCGTTGTCTAGTGAATTTATTATTTCTATTTGTTTCAAAGTTTTGAAGCAATTTAATTCAGAAATTAGTACACTAAATAGATCGTAATTATTTGTGGAATCAACGAGAACAAAACTTTGAGTACCATCGACTAACGAATCACCTTTGTATAGCCATTGATATTTGAAATTTGATCCATTTGGGGCCTTTAATGTATCATTTTCGACAATTAGTGGTTCTTGGGGTAAATCTGAAAAGTAGGCAATTACTTCTTTCGGCCAGCTTTCGTTGCCGTTAATTGTCTGAGTAACATAGAGAGTGTCGGTAGTTGCATCAGTAAGCGTATAGATATTTTCAGCACTTACCAAGCTACTTAACAGAGGGTCGTTATACCATCTGATATTTTCGCCTTTTGCCTCAAGACTAATATTTTCTTCTATGTTACAAACTTGTACAAGCCTTTTTGAGTCAGGCCTTGGGGTTCTTTTATTAGTCGAAGATACTGTATTTAATTTACCAACGCCGATCGTGCTGAGAGTGCTATATTGGTTTTTATCTATAAAATTGGTAGAATAATTAAAACCTATATTGTAGAGATAGCCGTTGTTGTCAAAATCTATCCCATGGGAATAGTCAGAACTGCGCATGTCCATTTCTATTCTCCACAAATGTTCGCCCAGGCTATTATATCCTTCTAAATAAGACTCATTCTCACCGTCTCCACTGGTCGTATAGTATGTTCCAGATAGATAAAAGTTTCCGTTATCATCTACTTTAATATCATTGGTTACTCCTCTTTCAGCATAAGTTGTATATCCTGCTTTCGCCCATGCAATGTCTCCATTTGTCTGGTATTTAACGATATATGGCTTTGGCTGTTGACAACAAATTCCTTCTACGGACAAATTGTCGAATGTTATCCCGGTAAATAGTGCACCGCTTAAATATAGACTATTGTCAGAAGATAAGGCGATTTGAGGATTGTCAGTTGTCTTACCTGATGATGACTTGACCCAAATAAAGTTTCCATCAGTATCTATTTTTCCAAAAAAAGTATCATCACCCGAGCCCCCATCGTGTTCTAATACAAAATCATCGAGCATAAGCATATTAACACTAAATACTCCTACGAAGTAGATGTTGCCGATAGCGTCAACTGCAATATCCGTGACATTACAGCCATTTGAAGAACTTACTGAAATGTCTTTCTTCCACATTGTATTACCATCGTAGTCTAGCTTAGCCAAAAAGAACGCACTTCCAATGCCTCCTGCCACATATACATTGTCAAATTGGTCAACAGAGATTGTCCGGCCATATCCTTCATGTTCATTGTTAAAGTCTTGATTCCAAATTAGGTTCCCAAAAGAATCATATTTGGAGACCATTATTCTAGCGTCCTTGCTCCCTGTTAAATAGATGTTTGAATCATCATCTGCTGCAAGGCCGATACCCTCATCATAGGATGAGCCAGTTTCAACATGCTTTAGCCATTCTACTTCGCCAGCTTTATTTACTCGGCTTAAAAAAATGTCAGAGTAATGACCATCCTCGGTAAAAAGTGAATAAGAACCAAGGCTAAAGTTTTTTTGATAATAACCTGCAATGATAATGTTTCCTTCATAGTCTACATTTATTTCTGCGGAATAGTCGTAGGGGTATTGAGTGTCGCCTGTTGCTTTCAGACCCCAACTCCATTCCTGAGAATAAGATTGCATCGAAGTAAACAATGCATTAAAAATTAAAAATAGATATTTCAAATTCTTCATATTCATTAAGTAACCATTCGTCACATTCTAATATACGATGTTAGCGTCGTTTATTCCCACTAACATTAGCTTTATAAGGATCAAAAAATGGATCTACAGCGCCAATTGTAGCCTTCCATTTCGTCAAGAAGTAATTATCTGTTTTTCAAATAAATATGTCTGATGTTTTTCTCGCCTGATTCTCTTGCTTCGATAATGAAGGCGTTAGTGCTTTTGATAAGGGGAGATAGCTTTGAAAACCCATAGTTCCTTGGATCAAAATCTGTCTTTTTCTTGATCAGGTAACTTCCCAGCGAGCCCAGGAATGCCCAGCCATCATCATCAGAAATCTCGTCCACACTTTCTCTGATTGTCTTTATCAACTCCTTATCTACTTTGCTGACAGACGAGGGCTGAGCCTTCGGTTGGCTCTTTTGATTAGCTTTCTCCTGCGATTCATTTTCCTGCTCTTTTCTCAATATTTCGATGTAAATGAATTTGTCGCAGGCAGTTATGAATGGGCGGGGTGTTTTCTTCTCACCAATGCCGATGACAAACATGCCGGCTTCCCGTAAACGTGTGGCGAGTCTTGTGAAGTCGCTGTCGCTGGACACAATGCAAAATCCATTGACTTTTTGAGAGTAAAGTAAATCCATAGCATCAATGATCAGTGCACTGTCGCTCGAATTTTTGCCCTGGGTATAGCTGTACTGCTGGATGGGGGTGATGGCATTCTCGAGCAAGACATTTTTCCATCCCGACACTGTGGGTTTTGTCCAGTCGGCATAAATACGCTTGATAGTGGGATTGCCGTATTTGGCTATTTCGTCCAGCATTTCTTTGATGTGCGCATAGGGCACATTGTCTGCGTCGATGAGTACTGCCAACTTGTCGTCCTTCATAGTGTGCTTGTTTTTTTAATAATCGTCGAGGGTGCCTGGTTCTGGCGGCGGGTGAATAATATTTGGTAAAAGTGATAGGGTGGATTACCGCATTGTTGTTTTTGTTTCAAAAACTGGTCTGCTTATAATAAGCGAAATATATGAAAATTATCGGCCTTTTGATCGTGCTGCCCTTTGTGCTTCTGTGTCTGCCGTCCTGCGAATTGGGAAAGGACGATCAGCAAGCCACACTGACTGTGAGGCTGGTGGACTACCCCTCGGACTACGAGGCACTTTATATAGAAATTAAAGACGTGCAGATCAACTACACTTCCGACCGGGAAGAAGGATGGCTATCACTTGGTCGGATGAATGGTGGGGTGTACAACGTGTTAGAGTATACCGCGGGAAAAGACACTGTACTGGCAAGTGGGAAAGTAGAGCCGGCCGCTATCAGGCAGTTTCGGGTGGTGTATGGATATAATAATACGCTGATCATCGATGGAGTGGAGCAGGACATGACAACCTTCGGGAACATCAATTTTGAACGAGACCTTATACATAATGTCAATATAGTACTGAAAGAAGGTTTTGACTATGGCCTCACGCTTGACTTTGACGTACCACAGTCTGTGAAGAGGTATGAGGAATTTGGTGAGACTTTCTACCTGGTGCCCGTGGCAAGGCTCTACATGAACGCCACCACAGGCATTGTTAAAGGCCGGGTAGTGCCAGGAGCAAGGAGGTTTGTGTCGCTGGTGAAAGGCAATGCCCGCATCAGTACGTATTCCAATGAGCAGGGTGAGTTCGTGATTGGGGGAGTGCAGGAAGGAATCTACGATATTGTGGTGTCGAGTCTGTGCGAGGGCTGCGGGGTTGAGGACGATATATTCCTGCACGTGACCGAAGATGGAATAGTTGAAAGTCGCATAACAAATATCGAAGCCAGGGCTGAAAAAATTATCGATGTTGGGGAGATTTTTTTCTACATTCCTGATCAGGGGAACTGAGGTGGGTAGTGCGATTACTTCATAAGAGCGGAGTGTTATTTTATCGATCTTCTCGAGCTGTCAATTGCAAAAACGCAGGATGCGTTGGGTTTCATCAATCCTTCCTCACCAAATCTACCTCGTCAAAGAAGATATCCCCGTTGGGCACATCGAAATGCAGGCCTGTTACTTTCATATTGTTGTCGATTTTGAATTGCAGCGTGCCAAAGTCAAACCAGGCTTGAGGTTCTCTCCATTTGATCTCCCAGGTGTCGTAGTGCCAGTGTACCAGGTCGGCTGTTAAGCCCGGATTGTCCTCCATGTAAAACCAGAGCTTTTCACCCTGTTTTACCACCACTACATTGCCATGCATGCCTGCCCAGTAGGTGCCTGCATATTTTTCAAGCGACAGGCTGGGTTTTGTGCCGCTCACCCTCCCTTGCCTTCTTTGGGCTATGTCATCGTAATGGCTCTTGTTGTTGTCGTTGCGGGCCAGAGCTTCCGCTGAAAAGTCTTTTGTTTCTGCTTTGATGTACTGGTTGATGATGTAGTAACACAGCGGAGAGGCAATTCCTTTCATGCTGTTGGTGAGCACCACCACACCCAGGTTTTCATCAGGCACCATCATCACGTAGGAGTACATGCCGTCGTAGCCGCCGCTATGAGTTACCAATTGCCGGCCGTAATAGTCACTCACACCGTAGCCAAGGCCGTAAGCCGAAAAGTGTCTGCCCGGCGTGGACGTTTTTGCCTGCTCTGACACAACAAAACTATTGTGTGGTGTCCATAGCCTGTTTTGTTGCTCTTTGGCAATGAAGGTTTTTTGGGGCGTTTTGCCATCATTCAGGTTCATTATGGCCCATTTAGCCATGTCGTTGGCGCTGGAAATGATGCCACCAGCAGCGCCCATATTGTCCCAGTTTACCCACGGAATGGGCTCGTTGTTGCCGACAGCATCAGGTTTATGTGGGGAGGCGTAGTTGCCTTTGGCTTTTAAATCATTGGTGGATGTTACAGTGCGACGCATGTCCAATGGTGCAATGATTTGCTTCCTCACATACTCATCCCAAGGCAGATCTGAGGCACTTCTAATGACCTCGCCTGCTGCGATGAACATAAGGTTGGAGTAGCCGTATCCGTTGCGGAACTCATACGCCTGGGGCACATATTTTACCTTCTTTATCACATCTTCGGCGGATAAATTGGCCTTGTACCACATCAGGTCGCCGCTGAATGTGCCGAGGCCCAGTCTATGGCAAAGCAGGTCTTCAACGGTGGCGTGGCGGGTGGTGTAGTCGTCGTATAATTCAAAGTAAGGGAGGTGGTCAATCACTTTATCGTCCCAGTTGAGCTTGCCTTGGGCAACCAGATGCCCAATGGCCGTTGCCACAAATGCTTTGGTATTGGAGGCAATGGCGAAAAGTGTTTCGTTATCTACCACTTCGGTGCCTCCGGCTTCCTTTACTCCGTAACCTTTCGAAAGCACCACCTTTCCATCCTTCACAATGGCCACGGCTATGCCGGGTACGTTCCATTCTTTTTGTGCTTTGGCGATGTACTTATCAAGGTCCGAAACCTTCGGCTGTGCTTTCGCAACAGAGCATGAGAAGACGAGGAGCAGGAAGAGGTATTTGACTTTCATAGCAACGAGCGTTGGTTGCTATGAAATTAAGCAAAAGTTATAAGACTCGAGGAGGATGGATATGGGGATTGGTGCGATTTAGCTGTTCATGCTTAAGCTATCTCAAAAACTTATCAATGATCTCCGCAGGGAAGATGCCCACGGGGCCTTCGTAGATGCCAGCGTTGCCACCAATGTCAGTAACTTCTACCGAAATAACATTCTCGCCCTCCCAGTTGATGAGTTCAGGGGGGATGGGGTAGTCCCGGTAGGTTTCCCATGAGTGCGACTGACCCAGGGGCCTGCCGTCGTTGGTAGCACCAATCAGCTTTCCATTCAGGTACACCTTATCGAAGTCGTCGATTTTACCAAGGAGGAGCACCAGTGGCTTGTCTTTCAGCTTAGCATCCATTTTGAAGTGCTTGCGGTAGTAGAAGGTGCTTTCCCAGTGCTTTTTGCCCTTGGTATGCAGGAAGCCCGGCACCATAATCACTCCCCATTTTTTATCGTCAAAGTTGGCGAGCTTCCATTGCGACTCGTAGCCTTCAGCAAACTTCCATACTCCTTCGAGCCTCATGCCTTGATCGAGCGAGCTCCAGGAAGCAAAAAGACCGATGTCGCCGCTAACAATGCCACCGCTGTGGATGGTGTCAAATATCCGGACTGAAATGACGTTGTCGCCTTTGAGGTTTAAAAACTCTGTAGGGATGTAATACCATCTTTTGGCGTTATAAGCTGTGCTGAAGTGAGGGGGGAAGCTGCCAAAAAAGCCGACAAGATGGCCATTGACATATACCTGATCTACATCGTCGATATAGCCAAGGTTGAGGTAGATATTGTTGAACCTGGCTACTCCGCTGCCATCGAATTTCTTTCTATACCAGGCGTAGCCATCATAGCCGTTGAAACCTTCCGACTCCCATTCCGACGGCGCATAGATAGTTTCCCACTGGCTGTCATCATATTTGGGCTTAGCCCAGTCCATATTGTCACCAATGTGAAATTTCCAGCTGCCTCGCAGCGATACCACTTTTTGCATGTTTCTTCCTTGCGAAAAAACTGAAGCAGAAAATAGCAGAAGGCAAATAGTAGAAATGTATCTAGCGCTATGCATCAGGTGATCTGTTTACGGTTCACGAACATACCAGATGTTCATTTTTCTCACCCAGGACGAGCAATATCTATGCGTTTTTCTTTTTTTCAAAGAAATTGACCCTGGCTTTCAATGGATTGTTGTAAAACTTTGTCATCTAAAAAATCCCGCTTGAGACTAGCGGGACTTTCTCCAAACAACTATTAAACTAAATTTTTAGAAAATGTTACATCGATACCCGCTTGGAGCTGTTGCTGGAAGAGACTTCGAAAGTAAAGCCTTTAGAGCTGATGCCTGAAAGGTCGAATACTTTGCTGAAACCCTTGTTGAAAGTGATACTTTCGCTATGAACCAGCTCACCGGTTTGGTCAAATATGCCTATTGTAGCACCATGACTCTTCGGATCCTTATACACCAACTGGTATTTGCTGCCACCTAGTTGGTTAACGCCCATCTCTTCAAGCTCCTGCACCCTGGCCATGAGAGTAAATTCACCGTCTTTGTCGGACACCACTACCTGGTAGGTGCCAGGGCCGAGATCTTTCATATTATATGGACGCTTAAAGCCTCTTTTGTTGTCTATGCGATCCACTCGGAGTACATGACCCGCTTCGTCCATTATTTTCACTTTGACAATACCAGGGGTGGCGTCCGCATAGATCAGGTTATACTTTCCGTCAACTTGTGAAGGAATAAGAGCGGCTTTGGATGACTTGTCTCCATTACCTTCTGCTAATGTGGCTGTGCTCATAGCTGCTACGAGCATTGCGCTTAGAATGATAGTTCTTTTCATGAGTTTCTGAATTTAATTGACTTGTTGTTGAATTAGTTATACATAGATACGGGCAACCCGGGGCGGGTTTGTCATAGCTCAGTCAAGGGGTGTCACGAAATGTCATAAAGTTGTTGAGAGATGTAAAAAGGGGGCGGGAAGAGTTTGAAGACAGAAGTCGGGAGACCGGAGGTGACTGGGAGGCGTCGGTACGGCAAGGGGGCTTGCTGCGGTGGGGCCGTCAGCCGCCGGAAGGGTTAGAAGAGAGACGGAAGAAAGAAGACGGAGGACCGGAGCTTTCTACGGCTAGTTGCCGTACCGAAACCTATCGTAACCCCTAAGCCGGGCACCCCTAAGCCGGCAAGCCCTGAAAGGGCGTCATACCTTCAGGATGGCGGTGAAGCCCCATCCTGCTCTGCGATATGGGTGGAAGCCCCATCCTAATAGCCAGACGCCAATTGGCCAATCTCAACTCCTCAACTCCTCAATCAATAATCATCTTATACCCAATGCCATGCACTGTCAAAATAATCTTAGGCTCATTTGGGTTGTCTTCCACCTTCTGGCGGAGCTTCAGTATGAAATTATCGACGGTTCGGGTGGTGGGCTGTGCCTCGTAACCCCACACGTCTTCCAGCAGCTTGTAGCGACTCACAATATCGTTCTTGTTAGCAAGGAGAAACTTCAGGATATCAAACTCTTTGTGCGATAGCTTTACCTGCTCGCTCCCCTCGTGGGCCAGGTAGTGCTTAAAGTCGATAGTTAGCCTGCCAATGGAGGCTTTCTCAATATTATCTGCGTTTCCTGCTGCCCCAGCTCCTGATTGCCCATCAGTTCTTCTAAGGATGGCTTTTATTCTGGCAATGAGCTCTCTCAGACTGAACGGCTTCGTCATATAATCGTCAGCGCCGATCTCAAGCCCTACAACTTTGTCGATTTCCTCTCCTTTGGCCGTCAGGAAGATGATAGGCGTTTTGATGCCGAGCTTGCGAGTCTGCCTGCACACATCAAACCCCGACATTTTGGGCATCATCGCATCGAGCACAATCAGGTCATACGAAGCCTGCTGAATCTTCTGCAAGCCTTTTTCACCGTCTTCTGCCAGCTCCACGGCATAGCCTTCAAACTCCAGGTTGTCTTTCAGCCCCATCCGCATGTGCAGCTCATCTTCAACTATCAATATCTTGGCCATGGTGTTGTTATTTCTTTACTAAAATAGGAAACATCAGTTTAAAGGTACTGCCTTTTCCTGGCTCACTTTCTACGGTAATTTGCCCGCCATGCGCTTCCATAATGTGTTTCACTATCGACAGGCCGAGTCCTGCTCCCTGGGTGTTGTAGATATCGCCCTGCGTCACCCGGTAAAACTTGTCGAAGATCTGTTTTAACTTTTTTTCTTCAATGCCCACGCCCTGGTCTTTAACGGCCACCACGACCCATTGCTCCATCCGTTCTGTAGATATATCCAGGTGTTTGGTGTCGGGGCTGTATTTGATGGCATTGTCGAGCAGGTTGATAATTGCTTCCATCACCGACTCCGTGTCTGCCATCATGTTGGGTAAGTCATCCGTGAAGTGGACCTTGTAGGTAAATCCCTTGTTCTCCAAATGAAACGAATAGGTGTGCAGCACCTCTCTCACAATGTCGTTAAGCAAAACCGACTCCAGGTGATACGTCTTTTTATTAGCCTCTATCTGAGAGAAATTCAAGATCTTATTCACAATATTGGTCAGCCTGCCAGTTTCCTTTACAATGATCTCGTAGTACTCTTTCTTCCTTGTTTCCGTAGCTACCCGCCCCAGCAGCAGGGTTTCGGCAAACATGCTGATGAGCGACAACGGTGTTCGGATTTCATGAGACACGTTGCTGACAAAGTCCGACTTGGTTTGCGCCAGCTGCATTTCTGCCCTGATGTTCCTGAAAACCATCGCAAAACCTAATAGCAGCACCAGCGACACCATGCCTATCATGATCATGTTGGTGTTGGATCGCTCCTGCATCACCATCTCAATGGAGTTGCCGGGAATGTAGATCTCCAGCTCGTACTCAGGCAGCAACCAGATGGTTTTGGAGCGTGCCTTGTTATTCATCAGTGAGTCAGTGGTGTAAATAAGTTCGCCGGTCACCTTGTTGGATGCCGCCAGCACAAACTCCTCGCCTGCCACCTGCTCCATTTTTGGTGCAATCAGCTCTTCAATGAAGTCGGAGGGGCGAATGATCATCACGCAGAGCGAATAAGTGTCAGGGCTTTCGCCGAGCACCATCAGCAGGGTGTTGAAGCGCTCAGCCTCTACGGCCAGCACCTTGTAGGGTTCAATTTTCCGAAAGCCAGCCGACCGGTAGCCAGTCATTTTTTTAACCAACGCTGAGTCTTCCCGGATGTGGTTTTCAAGCAGGGCTATGAGCTCTTGTTGGGGTATCTCGTCTTTGGCGTAAAAGGCCAGCTTTTGATTTTTTTCCAACGGAAAGAAGAAAATAGCCGACACCCCCGGGTAACCTTCAAGGATCTCTTTTGGAAACTCGCCTGCCCCTTTTCTGCTCCAGGCATCATCAATACGGGTGGTCATGCTGTTGACCACGTCGTCGGAATATTGATTGATGGAGAACAGGAAGGTGTCGATTTGCTTGTCGTAGATGGCCTGCATCATGGCCACGCTCTGATTGAGACTGCGGACTTCGAATATCACCAGCACACTGATGGGCAGCACAATGACCAGCACCAGGATAAATGATATTTTAGCAAAAGATGTCCTCATAGAGCGGTGTCAATTGGGAGATACGCAAGTTTCGAACTAAGGTAGCACAATGATGACATTTTTTTACGATTGAGCTCAGTAGGCATTGGCTTTCGATCACCCTAGCCCAGGGTTCAAACGCTGGACTATGATGATGGAAAGGGAGAAGGGCGGCTAGGCGGGTGCCAGAATTTCAAGGCGTTTCATGCATTCATTTGGGGTTATCCCTATCTTGGTCGTTTATACATCGAAACCCATCATGAGCCCATTGAACATTGACCCAAATATTAAAAGAGCCACCACACTGCCAGCTTCTTTTTACCGAGACAGCGATGTTTTCGAAAGCCTCAGGGAGAAAGTCTTCGCCCGGTCGTGGCAGTGGATAGGGCAGGAGAGCCAGGTAAGCCTTTCGGAGAGTGTCTATCCGCTTACTTTGCTGGAAGGATATTTGGACGAGCCGCTTTTGCTGACAAAGGACAGTGACGAGCAGGTGCGCTGCCTGAGCAATGTATGCACCCACAGAGGGGCGTTGCTTTGCATGAACCCTGGTAGGGCAAAAAAGCTCGTTTGTCAGTACCACGGACGGCGGTTTGCCCTCGATGGCAAGTTTGAGCACATGCCGGAGTTTGGTGAAGCAGAAAACTTTCCCAGAGACTGCGATAATCTGCCTGGCTTAGAGTTGCGGAAGTGGTTTGGCTTCCTTTTCACCTCGTTGGCACCAACGTTCGATTTCCAACAGGTAATTGATGTGATGCAGGAGCGGGTAGGTTTTCTTGACCATACGAAGTTCCGTTTTGCGCCGGAGTTCAGCAGGGACTATCTGGTCAACAGCCATTGGGCGCTTTATTGCGACAACTACCTCGAAGGCTTTCACATCCCATTTGTGCACAAAGACCTAAATGCTGTGCTCGACTACGGCACATACAAGACAGTGGTGTACGACCATTGCAACCTGCAGATAGGGTACGGCAAACCCGGCAGCGATTGCTTTGAGCTGCCCGAGAGCCACCCTGACTCAGGCAAGATAGTTTCAGCCTGGTATTACTGGGTTTTCCCCAATATGATGTTTAACTTTTATCCATGGGGGCTGTCTATCAACATAGTGAAGCCACTCGCAATAGGCAGAACCAGGGTGAGTTTCCTTACTTACATATTGGATGAGGAGCGCTACAAGCAGGGAGCGGACGTGATGACCGACAAGGTGGAACGGGAAGACGAGTTTGTAGTGGAGGCCGTGCAGAAGGGCATTCGGTCTCGGTTTTACCCGGGTGGCCGGTTCTCACCAACACGAGAGAAAGGCGTACATCATTTTCATAGTTTGCTGGCGAAGTTTGTTCAAAATACCGAGAAATAGGTATGCGGCGATAGTGGTAAACCGGTACCTTTCCATGAAACTAATTTTATCACTTACTAACCCTTATTATTATGAAAAAGCTGCCGATCAATGATTTATTTATTTACAGTGCTGAATTCCGTTTTGGGGACCCACCAGCAGGAGACGATCCGCCACCGCCACCGCCGCCACCAGGCCCAAAAGATCCAAAATGAAATAACGATGAGTTCAAAAATTGCTTCTATACTGATCTTGATAGCAATATATTCCAATGCAATCGGAAAGCAAGCACGAAAAAAGGCTGAAATAGACAGCCTTTTTTCTATTGTTAGTAACTCCACGAACAGTAAGCCAGACTCTGCATTGGTGACGGCCTCTGTTTTGGAGGGGATTTTGCTGACCGGAGAGAATACGTTGGGACTTGCAGAACTCTACAATTCAGTTGCGAGGGCCTATCAACAAAAGGCGGACTATTTTGAGGCAATTGATTATAGTCATAAATCAATAAATCTCTATCGAAGCATTGGTGATTCTTTGGGAGTTGCGTCCAATTTTATCACCCTTGGTAATACTCATAAGTATCTTGGGCATAAGAAAGAGTCGCTTGAATATTACTTGAAATCAGCAGACATCAGGAAAGCTTATGGCACCCAATCAGATTATGCTGCGGCTTTATATGGCTTGGGTAACTATTTCTATGAGCTAGCTGACTATGCCAAATGTGGCTCTTACTACCTCCAGGCACTTGATATCTTTGAGCAGGCAAGGGACTCCAGCAGATTGGCTGATATGTATTTCAATATGGGTAATCTATCTATTGTCAATAATGAGTTAGATAAGTCACTAGAATACTACGAAAAATCTCTTCTTTTCTATAGCCGGATTGGTGATGAATATATGTTTCCAAGAATTTGGTCAACAATTGGTCGAAATTTTTATAATAGAGGGGATACGATTAAGGCAAAGGTGTATTTTTTGAAAGCTGAAAAGGGTTTTCAAAAATTTGAAGATAAGCTCAATAGTTGCCAAAATCTAGCTCTACTCTGTCGGGTGGAAATGGGCTTTAAAAGATATAAATCTGCTTTAGCCTATGCGCTGAAAATGAGTGAAATGGCAGAAGAAATTGGTGCCATTAGATATAGCATTGATGCCTATTCTTTACTTGCGTCAATCTACAACCATCAAGAACAATTCGAGCAGGCCTACGATAGTCGGAATAAGGAAAGAATTTTTTCAGATTCTCTTTACAATCTTGAAAAGGATAAGGCCATCAGGGAACTCACCGTCAAATACGAAACAGAACTCAAGGAACAAGAAATAGAAAAACTCTCCTCCGAGAAGGAGCTTCAGGAAAAAGAAATACTTCTCGCCACCACGGAGAAGAATGCCTACATGATTGCAGTAGTGTTTGCGATTGCATTGGCGCTGGCCATTCTGGCCTTTTTCACGCAAAGGCAAAAAGCCATGCAGCTGCGAAGCGAGAAGGCCCTGGCGGAGCGAAATACGCAGATCAATTCACTGCTTCAGGAACAGGAGGTCAACACACTCAGTGCCTTACTCGAAGGGCAGGAGAAGGAACGCCTCCGCATTGCCGAAGAGCTGCACGACAGGCTGGGGAGCCTGCTTTCGGCCATTAAACTGAATTTCAATGGTTGGATTGGAAAAAGAGACCTGAGCCACGATGAGGTGGAGGACTACTCTGCCAAAACCAGCGGGCTGCTCGATGAAGCCGTCACTGAGGTAAGGCGGGTGTCGCACAACCTATCCACCGGACAGGTATCCCGCTATGGCCTGGTCGGATCGATGGAAGACCTGGCGGCCACTGTCAATCGCTCGGATAGCATCAAAATGAAAGTATTGCATTTCAACCTCGGCGAGCGCTTGCCCATCGAGCTGGAGACTGGCATCTACCGCATTGTGCAGGAAATGCTGGCCAACGTGCTGAAGCATGCTAACGCCAAAGAATTCACCGTTCAGTTGAGTAAGACAGACAATAGCGTTATCCTGACAGCCGAGGATGATGGCAAAGGATTTGACTACAAGGAAGCCAGAAAGCGGGGAGGCATTGGCCTTCATAATATTGACAATAGGGTAAAGAAATTCGGCGGGCAGTTCAGCGTGGACTCCTCACCGGGAAAAGGGACAATTTTCACATTTGAATTTCCATTAGAGGCATGAGTGATATTAAGGTGTTGATAGCAGATGACCATCATTTGATGGTAGATGGCATCAAGTCGTTGCTGGACGATGTAGAGGGACTGGAGATTGTTGGTGTGGCCAACGATGGCGAGGAAACCATGGTGTTTGTTTCCAGAAAGCCCGTTGACGTTATTTTGCTCGATTTGCAAATGCCAAAGATGAACGGCTTCCAGGTGGCAGAACAGATCAAAAAGAAGTACCCGAAAATCCGCATTCTCGTGCTGACCATGTACGATAAGCCTGGCTTTATCCGTGAGCTGCTGGAGTCGGGCGTGGATGGCTATGTGCTGAAAAACACGGGCAAGGAGGAGCTGGTAGAGGGCATCAAAACGGTGAATAATGGAGAGAAATTTTTCAGCAAGGAGGTTTCTGGCATTTTCTACGACAGCTTCAGGAAGGAGAAAGATGAAAACACCTTCCTCACCACCCGGGAAATTGAGATTATCAAGCTCATCGCCCAGGAGCTCACCTCACAGGAAATTGCCGACAAGCTATTCCTCAGCCACTTTACGGTAGACACCCACCGCCGTAATATCATCAACAAGCTGGGAGTGAAAAACACGGCAGGCCTTATCCGCTACGCCTATGAGAATGGGTATTTTGATTTGCAGAACTAGGGGGTTGAAACTCCAAACAACAAAAAGCAAACCTCAAATAAGCTCCAAATCACAAAAGACAAATCTCAAGCAGGCGCTTTGTTAAGGCTACATCTAATCGTTACCTGAGCGATGCTATTTTGTAGTCCGCCAGATGGTGGAGAGAAATTCGCTATTTCATTTTCCTGTTCCTAGCTGTTACTTTTTCGTGATCCCCGTGGCCTGTCCCACGACAGACCTTCACTAAACTCCTTTGCGGCGCCTACGGGCTGTCAGGGGACAGCCCAGGGTGTGGGAGCTTCAGCTATTTGAATTTGTGATTTACTTGAGATTTGATGTTTGCGATTTGTCTTTCTCAGTTTCAACTACCACTATTTTTACTAGTTTTAGTTTTTCCAGTTATTTCTATTAAAACAGTATATATAAATAGTGCATATTCTCCAGCAAGAAACCCATTGATTTAAATGAAACTGAAGCATTTCGTTCTGGTCGTTATTCTCGGCTTTTGCTGCCAAACTCATGGGCAGGGGTTGGAAAAAAGCACTGAAATTGATAGTCTTTTTTCGCTGGTCATTAAACACCGAGTAAGAAGCCCTGATTCTTCACTAGAAGCAGCAAAACATCTCTTGCCATTGCTCGAGGGCATTGAAAGAAATGATCAACTTGCGGATCTATATTGGAATATGTCAACAGCGTATTTTTATAAGAATGAGTATTTAAATGTTATTGACTATGGGATTAAGTCGATAGACATTTTTCGAAAATTAGGAGACTCCTTGCGGGTGGCTGATAATTACACCACTCTGAGTAGCGCTTATAAATATCTGGGACATAGAAAAGAGGCCCTTGAGTACAACTTACGTTCGGTCGAATTAATGAAACAATATGGAAAGCCGACTGATTATGCAACATCCCTCTATGCGTTGGGTAATTATTATATGGAAACTAAGGAGTACGACAAGTGCGAGGCTTATTATTTAGAAGCTTTAACGATTCTTGAGGGAGCAGATTCACCTGGTAAGCTCGCTGACATGTACTTCAATATGGGAGTTCTATCAGCGGTTAAAAAAAGGATAGATGAGTCCTCCGGCTTCTATGAAAAGTCTCTTGGTTTATATCAAGCGCTTGGCGACGAAGCCAGCTACCCAAAAGTCTGGACAGCTATTGGGTACAATTTTTATGTGCAAGGAAAATTTACTAAAGCCAAAAGCTACTATTTAAAGGCAGAGCAGGGGCTTTCAATATCAAGTAGTACCTACAGTTACTGTTATAATCTGGCGTCTTTGTCACGCACTGAGTACAGGCTTAAGAACTATGGGTCGGCATTGAACTACGCAAAAAAAATGGAAAGAGTAGCTAGTGAGGTTGGAGTTCTTAGGTTTAGTATAGATGCCCAAGTTCTTTTTCGACAAGTATATGATGCCCAGGGAGATTTACCCAAAGCCTATGCAAGCCTGCAGCTCTTCCACATACTCTCCGACTCGCTGCAGAACATCGAAAAGGAAAAAGTTGTCAAAGAACTCACCATCAAATACGAAACCGAGCTCAAGGAAAAGGAAATAGAGAAGCTCACATCAGAAAAGAAGGCGCAGGAGCAGGAGGTGCTGCTGGCCAAGTCAGAAAAGAACGCCTATCGGGTAGGTATTGTGTTGGCAGTGGCGCTGGCCATTGCAGTCTCTGCCTTTTTTGCGCAGCGGCAAAAGGCTAGCCAGCTCAGAAGTATGCAGGCGCTAACAGAGCGCAATGTTCGCATCGATGCCCTTTTGAAAGAGCATGAGGTAAGCTCGCTCAATGCGCTGATAGAAGGGCAGGAAAAGGAACGCATGCGCATCGCTGAGGAGCTTCACGACCGGCTGGGCAGTATGCTGTCGGCGATTAAACTCAATTTCATTGGCAGCACTGTCAAAAAAGATGTAGAACAAAAAAGCCCCGAAAACGAGACAGTCAAAACCACCCAAATGCTGGATGAGGCGGTGACCGAAGTGAGACGCATTTCTTATAACCTCTCTACCGGACAGGTATCCCGGTACGGGCTGGTCAGCTCCATGGATGACCTGGCAGCGAGGATCAATCAGTCGGGCAGCGTGGCCATGAAAGTGATGCATTTTAATCTGGAAGAACGGCTGCCTGTAGAAATGGAAACAGGCATCTACCGTATCACCCAGGAAATGCTGGCCAATGTGCTCAAACATGCGCAGGCCAGCGAGTTCATCGTTCAGCTGAACAAGACAGAGAACAGCGTGATACTGACTGCGGAAGACGACGGCATAGGCTTCGACTACAAAGAAGCCAGAAGAAGAGGCGGTATTGGCTTGCAGAATATTGAAAACCGGGTGAAGAAGTTCAGAGGGCAGTTCAGTGTTGACACTGCGCCTGGCAAAGGAGCTATTTTCACCTTTGAGTTTCCACTGGAAGCCTGAAAGAGATGGGAGGAGTGTCAGGCACCCAATCCCTTGGTCTGTCCCCCGACAGACCTTAACGAAAGTCTTTTGCGATGCCAACTCCGTGGTCTGTCCCCCGACAGACCTTGACGAAAGCCTTTTGCGATGTGTTTGGGCTGTCAGGGGACAGCCCAAGGTCAGGGGAGAGCCTAAAGTCAGAGGACGACCCAAGGTGTGGAAGTCTGAAAGAGGTGGGAGGGGTCATCAGGCATTTGTTGAAATGTCAAAAATCAACCTCAAATAAGCAGTTGAGCTGGTATAAGGAAATCCCAAATAACAAAAGGACAAATCTCAAATAAGCTCCAAGGCACAAAATGAGAAACCTCGAAAACAACCTCCAACTCCGTGGTCTGTCCCCCGACAGACCTTGGTGAAAGCCTTTTGCGATGTGTTTGGGCTGTCAGGGGACAGCCCACTCGACTTTGGCCTTTTACTAGATAAGCAATAAATAAGCTCAATATTTTGATTTTGAGTTTATTTTTTGTGATTTTTATATCTAGTTATATGACTAGATATTTAGATATGGGGTTTCCAACAAAGAT
>NZ_LR701597.1 GCF_902498805.1 Imperialibacter sp. EC-SDR9
CTAAAGTGGCACTGGCTCTTATTGAAAGAACACCTCACAAAAAGTCTAAGAGACAGAGAAGGTTTAAAGCAGGATTTGATCCAGTGTTCAGAGAAAAAGTCCTCAATCTTTAAATGCGTTTGCCCTGGGTAGGTGAGGATAGAGGCAATAATTTTTGGCAACACCAGATAGGAGGTGGCGTTGATGCCCATCACTTCAAGGGCGTCAATTTGTTCCGTGATCCTCATAGTGCCCAGCTCACCGGCAATATTGGAACCAACTTTCCCGGCAAATACAATGGCCATGATGGTAGGGGCCAGTTCGAGGAGAGTCATGTCACGCACTACCATTGATACAATGTAAAGGGGAACAAGCGGACTCACCAGGTTGTAGGCTGTTTGCAGGGTGGTAACAGCCCCCATAAAAGTGGCAATAATAGCAAATAGGGGAAGGGAGTTATAGCCGATCAGAATGGCCTCATCCACAACCCTCTTGGCGTAAGTCTTAAACGACTCCATGCGGGTAAACTGCTGCCCCAAAAAGATCATGAATTTGCCTATGCTTTCCATTTGCTCAAATTTGTTCCAAGAAAAAACATCCCCACCGTTAAAGAAAGTTTCGGACAGGAAAAAAGAAGATTAAACTAACTTTCGGGGATATTGGTTACCCTTCGGGTAGCGCAATTCCACAATTTTAAATAGAATCTGGCACTTAGTTGCTTGAAAGTCAGGTTAAACGATAGTAAAATGAATAAATTAATTGTTGTCACCGGGGGTACGAAAGGCATAGGCAGGGGTATTGTTGAGGCGTTTGTTCAGCATGGGTTTGATGTAGTCACCTGTGCAAGGTCAGAAGACCAGCTTGCGTCGTTGAAAACGGCGGTAGGCGAGATGGCGCCTAAAGCTGTAGTGCACACTTTTAAAGCAGACCTAAGCAAAAGAGCTGAAGTTGATGCCTTTCTACAATTTGTTAAAAAAACAGGCAGGCCAGTAGACGTGCTCGTCAACAACACGGGTGTGTTTATCCCCGGGCAGGTGCATACTGAAGAGGAGGGCGCATTGGAAACAATGATTGATACCAATTTGTACAGTGCCTATCATCTTTCGAGAGGAATTATTCCCGGAATGAAAGAGGCTGGCAAAGGCCATATCTTCAATATTTGTTCGATTGCCAGCATTGTTGCTTATGCCAATGGGGGCAGTTATGCCATCAGTAAGTTTGCCATGTACGGCATGAGCAAGGTGCTGCGGGAAGAAATGAAGCCTTTTGGGATCAGGGTGAGCTCAGTGCTGCCCGGAGCGACTTTCACCGCCAGCTGGGAAAAAGCCAACATACCTGAAGAACGTTTTATTCCGTTAGAAGACGTAGCTACTATGGTTTGGGCAGCGTATAGTCTGTCACCCAGATCCGTGGTGGAGGATATTTTGATAAGACCTCAGCTGGGAGATATTTAAGGCTTTTTCAGGATGGGGTTATAGGTGTCGGCACGGCACCTAGCCACAATGCAAGAGCCGTCAGACACCGGTTGTTTTTCGGAGCGCTCTTTCCCAATCTCCACACGCACACAGGGCGTCTGACAGCCCCATCGCTTAAGCCCGCTAGCCGTACCGACGCCTTGCTTCAGTCTCCCGTCTTCGAACTTCCTTCAAACCCTTCCTGCTCTCCTTCAAGCACTCCCCGGCGTCTGACAGCCCCGACGCTACTGGCCGCTAGCTGTACCGACGCCTCTCCCGACTCCGGTCTTCCGTCTTCAAACCTCCCGGGCCACTCTTTCCTCGTCCACTTCCAAACACTTAAACACTTTATTAGTTAACTTTGCGGAATCTATTATACCATTAGTTTATGCACACTGCGGACGCAGCCCTTCTGTCTAAAATCAACTTCTGCAACAGTCTCACTTCTTATTCGAGACGGAAAACCATTGAGGTAACCATTGGAGATACCCCCATGGGCGCCCATCACCCGATCAGGGTGCAGTCGATGACTACTATCGATACCATGGATACAATGGGGTCGGTTGAGCAGTCTATCAGAATGATTGAGGCAGGATGTGAATACGTCCGCATCACGGCTCCCAGCGTGAAGGAAGCTCAGAACCTGGAGGCCATCAAAAAAGAGCTAGTCAAAAGAGGGTATAACACACCGTTGGTAGCTGATATTCACTTTACCCCCAATGCAGCTGAGCTTGCCGCAAGAATCGTGGAAAAGGTGAGGGTGAATCCAGGCAACTATGCCGATAAAAAGAAATTTGAGGTTTTTGAGTACACTGATGATGCCTACCAGCAGGAATTAGAACGCATCAGGGAGAAGTTTATTCCGCTGGTAAAGATCTGCAAGGAGTATGGCACTGCCATGCGCATTGGCACCAATCATGGTTCACTTTCCGATCGCATCATGAGCCGCTATGGCGACACGCCGCTCGGCATGGTGGAGTCGGCCCTGGAGTTTCTGCGGATTGCTGAAGAGCTGAACTACTACAACATTGTGCTGTCCATGAAGTCGAGCAATACACAGGTGATGGTGCAAGCCTACCGCCTTTTGGTGAAGATGCTGGACGACGAGGGATTCAAGCCCTATCCGCTACATTTGGGTGTGACTGAGGCTGGTGAGGCCGAGGATGGTAGAATCAAATCGGCTGTGGGCATCGGCACATTGCTGGAGGACGGTTTGGGTGATACAGTCAGGGTTTCGTTAACCGAAGAGCCGGAGCTGGAGCTGCCAGTGGCGAGCGCTTTGGTTGAAAGATATGATCACCGGGCTGGGCACAAGACCATTGTTCCGGTTGAAAATCCGCCTTACAGCCCCTTTGAATACACGAAACGCCATTCTCAGGAAGTCTCCAATATTGGCGGCGACAACGTGCCAAGGGTAATTACGGACATCAGCAGACTGCAAAACCCGGAGTATCCTGACTTAAAGGTAGCAGGTCATTTCTACCTACCCGAGCCCGACAAATGGAGAATGAACGACTACGGCACTGACTATGTCTATTCAGGAAGTACGCCAGTGCCGTTTATGTTGCCCAATGGCCTGAGAGAGATCATGGACTACGCCGTTTGGGTCAATCATACCGATCAGAAAAACACTTATCCGCTGATTGATATCAGCGATTTAAACATTGCCAAATTACACCCAGAGCTCAATTTTGTTCAGGTCTCGGATGAGGAAGCTCTTGATATCGACTGGAAAACGCTGGCCGCTAGAAAGGACATTGTACTCATTATCAAGACAAATAATGCACATGCCTACCCGGCTCTGCGTCGGATGTTCTTTGTGCTGGAAGACGCAGCAGTGAAGCTGCCAGTCATCATCAGGAGAGATTTTGAGCCCATTTCTAACGACAAGCTGATGCTATTTGCCTCCACCGATGTGGGTGGGCTGCTTATCGATGGCTACGGCGACGGCATTATGTTGGGTTGGGCCAATCAAATGTTGGAAGGGAACGACGCTGTCAAGCCGCAGATTAAGTTGTACAACGACACCTCATTCGGCATTTTGCAGGCGGCTCGCACCAGAATGTCGAAGACGGAATACATTTCATGCCCTTCTTGTGGCAGAACGCTGTTTGACCTACAGGAAACCACCGCCATGATTCGCAAGCGCACCGATCACTTAAAAGGCGTGAAGATTGGTATCATGGGCTGCATTGTCAATGGCCCGGGTGAAATGGCCGATGCCGATTATGGCTATGTGGGCTCAGGTAAAGGTAAAATCACCCTGTATAAAGGCAAGGAGGTAGTGAAAAGGTCAGTCGCCTCAGCAAAGGCAGTTGACGAATTAATAGAAATCATCAGGGAAGACGGTAGATGGACGGAACCCGAAAAAGTGGAGGCATAACCAGTATGGCAAATTCAGAGAATCAGGAAAAGAAAGAAAGCACCAACTACTTCGACTTTAGCGAAGTGTTTAAATACTACTTCCGTAAAAAGGATCCCAATAACAAGCCAAACTTCAACCTAAGGATGATGCATGGGATCAACAAAATTTCGATCCTTTTGTTTTTGATGGCGCTAATTATCTGGACCATTCGCCGCTTGATGTAATGAATATAGAAGAGTACAGAGACTATTGTATTCGCAAACCGGGCGTCACCGAGGGCTTTCCTTTTGATAGCAATACGCTCGTGTTTAAAGTAATGGGCAAGATGTTTGCCCTCGCCGATGTGGAACTTTTCAGAAGTATCAATCTCAAATGCGATCCCGACAGGGCCATTCAGCTAAGAGAAAGTTACGAAGGAATTAAGCCCGGCTACCATATGAATAAGCAGCACTGGAACACCGTGGACACCGATGGGTCGGTAGGAGACAAACTCTTGTACGAATTGATCGATCACTCCTATACGTTGATTGTTGACAGCCTGCCAAAGAAATTGAAGGAGGAGCTTGCCAACTATGAGTAAATCGAAATACACTTTTCTAGCCATTTTCCTACTTTCGTATATAGCACTTTTGGGGTGCAACGAGGAAAATAAACAAAATACTGAAAGTATGGATCAGGTCGGCAATTTGAAGTTTTTGGCGCTTGGTGATTCCTACACCATAGGTGAAAGCGTTGCTGAGAGCGAGAGGTGGCCTGTTCAGCTGGCTGTAGCACTGAGCCAAAGTGGTGTCTCCGTGGCACCTCCGGAAATTATCGCCACAACAGGCTGGACTACCGATGAGCTGCAAAAAGGTATTGAAAATGCCTCCCCGACGCCCCCATATGACCTTGTGTCGCTGCTGATTGGCGTGAATAACCAATACAGAGGTCGCTCGCTCGATGAATACAAGACACAATTTGAAGCGCTTTTGGTACAAGCAATCCACTTCGCAGGAGGAAAGGCCGAAAAGGTGTTCGTTGTTAGTATTCCGGATTATGGAGTCACTCCTTTCGCTGCTGACCGAAACCCGGAAAAGATAGGGAAGGAGATAGATGCCTTTAATAAAGCAGCTGAGGCTATTTCCAAAAAGTTTGGCGTGGCATTTGTGAACATCACTCCGGGGTCGAAAGAAGCAGCCAACGACCCTGAATTGGTGGCAAGCGATGGTTTGCATCCTTCAGGAAAGATGTATACTCAATGGGTATCCGAAATCTTCCCCATAGTTGAAGAGATGATCAAATAGAAAGAACCTTTTTCGCCTCCAATAATATTTTTATATTTGGCGTTTACTAGTAAACCAAATATCGCCGGCTAGCTTTTTATAATACAATTTTCAGTCTGACTGACTATCAACCCATCGGCATTTAATGAGATATCGCTCTGGCCTTTATTTTTTAATTGTAGTTATAACAATTGCCGGACTGATCTCCTGTAAAAGCAATCAAATTTGCCCTGCTTTTCAAAGTACCTTTATCCTTGACGACTCCTTGCGGATGCTTGCGTTCTCTCCATTTGGGCCTGATTCTATGCCTAAATATGGGCCCTGGGTGAAGAAGAATAAGAATGGTATTATCACCCGTGATCCCTATCTCGTTAAGAATTATAACCTGAAGACGGTGAAAATGGAGAACCAGTTCGTTCCTATTTCTGCTGATTCGGTTACGTTCGATGAAGATTTGTACCAGGATGAAATGGCCGCTGCAGATTCACTGGCACCTGCGTCAACCGACTCATCAGGTGTAGACAAGCCTGCGACAGCGCCTCCAACAAAGCCTGCACCGAAGAAGTATATCAGAAACTACGACCCGAAAGACCAGTTTAACGAAGAGCAAATATTCTACAACAAGCTGTTTGGCGAGGTGTTCGTGGCTCCCAAGGAGGTGCCAGCGGCAGAAGATTCTCTTCAGACTGATGGCGCAGCTACCCCGCAACTGGATTCCCTGGGCTATGAATCTCCTGTAGAAAAGAAAGGGCTTTTCCGAAAAAGGAACAAAAAGCCAAAGGACGAAGCTTTGGAGCCTGAGCTACCTCTGGACGCAGCCGATACCACTGGCACAGGATTTTAATTTCCCCAAACTCTTTTTCATTGCCTGGTGTTGTAAAGTTCTGGTGAAGTACTTTACCATTATTCTATCAATTAAGTAGATTAATAAACATCAATTATGGCAACACTAAGACTTGGCGATATAGCGCCGGATTTCAAAGCAGAAACGACAGAAGGGCCTATCAGCTTTCACGAATGGCTGGGCAATGGCTGGGGTATATTGTTCTCACACCCTGCCGATTTTACGCCGGTTTGTACTACCGAACTGGGAACAACAGCCAAGCTCAAAGGCGAATTTGAAAAGCGGAATGTGAAAGTGGTGGCGCTCAGTGTTGACCCACTGGATAGCCACAATAGCTGGATCAAGGATATCAACGAGACTCAAAATACGAATGTGAACTTTCCCATTATCGCTGACGGCGACAGGAAAGTGGCTGAGTTGTACGACATGATTCACCCCAATGCGAACGAGAAGCTTACAGTAAGGTCTGTGTTTATTATTGGCCCCGATAAGAAGGTGAAGCTGATGATTACTTATCCGGCCTCTACCGGCAGAAACTTCAACGAGCTATTGAGAGTGATCGACAGCCTGCAGTTAACAGCTAACTATTCGGTAGCCACTCCGGCTAACTGGGAAAATGGCCAGGAAGTGGTGATCGCACCGGCTATCAGCGATGAAGATGCAGACAAGAAGTTCCCCAAAGGATATAAGAAGGTAAAGCCGTACCTGAGGCTTACTCCCCAGCCTAATTTGTAGGTAGAAGGGGTTAATTTCACCTCGTTAGAAAGACCACGGAGGTACTCACCCTGTGGTCTTTCTTTTTGTGACCAACCTGAAAGTTCTGCCACTACTCCGGCTATTTCACCACCCGATTAATTTTCCAAACCTTCCTAACTTTGAGGCGTTTAAGTTGCAAGTTAAACCACCTGTCTATGCGTTTGAAAAAGAGGTTCTTTACCCAACCTATTGTTTTATTCTTTGTTGCCACATTACTCTCCGTTTCTTTACAAGCACAAAAACCAGCACGATACAATGGTGCTGAGCTAAAGCAAATGCTAAAGAAACTCAATGTGCTTGGGTCAGTGATGTATATCGCAGCACATCCTGATGACGAGAACACGCAGATGATCGCCTATATGGCCAATGAGAGATTGTATCAGACTGCTTATATGGCTTGCACACGAGGCGATGGAGGACAGAACTTAATCGGCCCGGAGATCAGGGAGCTGCTTGGGTTGATAAGAACTCAGGAGCTGCTTGCGGCGAGAAGGACAGATGGTGGCCAGCAGTTTTTTTCACGAGCCAATGATTTTGGGTACTCAAAAAACCCGGAGGAGACATTTCAAATTTGGGACAGGGAGAAAGTGCTTTCAGACATGATCTGGAACATCAGGAAATTTCGCCCCGACGTTTTGATCACCAGGTTTCCACCCGATGGACAGAGCCATGGCCATCATACTGCGTCAGCTATTCTGGCAGTCGAGGCTTTTAAAGCCGCCGCTGACCCAAAGCGATTTCCTGAACAACTAAAATACGTAACTACCTGGCAGCCAAAACGCATCCTATGGAACACTTCCCGATGGTTTTATACCAACCCTGGAGACTACGATTCGAAGGATTGGATTGGGGTGGATGTTGGGGCCTACAGCACCTTGCTGGGGAAGTCGTATACAGAACTATCTGCTGAAAGCAGGAGTATGCATAAGAGCCAGGGATTTGGTGCCACTGGTTCAAGAGGAACAAACGTTGAATACCTTCAGCATCTTGGAGGAGAGGCGGCCAAAGAGGATGTGATGGAGGGTGTGGAAACCACATGGAGGCGGGTAAAAGGTGGTGATAAAGTGGCGTTCCATACCGAAAATGCATTTATCAACTTTGATCCTGAAAACCCCACACTTATACTTCCTGACTTGATGCAGGCTTATCAGGCGTTGAATAGCATAAGTGATGTGTATTGGAGAGAGGTGAAACAGGAAGAAATAAAAACGCTAATCAAAGGCATTACAGGCCTTTTCCTGGAGGCAAAAGCAAACGAATACGCAGTTACTCCTGGCGACTCTGTAAAAGTGAATTTTGAGGTAATCAATCGGTCTCCTGCCACGCTCGT
This sequence comes from Imperialibacter sp. EC-SDR9, assembly GCF_902498805.1. Classification (GTDB taxonomy): domain Bacteria; phylum Bacteroidota; class Bacteroidia; order Cytophagales; family Cyclobacteriaceae; genus Imperialibacter. Next base: position 7,991 of record NZ_LR701597.1, read on the forward strand.
GCTCAGGGCGCTTGTTGTCAATGCCTTGAATGACCGTATATCGCTGGATCAGAAATTGGAAAACAACCAGGGATTTCAACTTGAGAAGAGCTTCGTTATTCCTGCTGGGACGGCCTATTCGCAGCCTTATTGGTTGCAAAAAGAAGGTACTATAGGAATGTATGCTGTGGATGACCAACTATTGAGAGGACTTCCGGAAAACCCGCCTGCTGTAATGGTCAACTATGTGGTGGCTGTTGACGGGCTGGAGCTGGACTTGGAAATGCCTTTGATCTTTAAACGAAACGACAGGGTGGATGGTGAGGTTTACAGGCCTTTTGTGGTGACACCCCCTGTATTTGCTGACATCAATGAAAAGGTTTATGTGTTTGCCGACAGTGAGCCAAGAACAGTACAAGTCACCGTGAAGTCTGGCAAGGCAAATATAGATGGGGCTGTGGCCCTAAGTTTACCAAAAGGATGGGAATCAAAACCAGCCAGCCAGCCATTTAGCCTGGCAGTGAAAGGAGCAAGTCAGGTTTTTGAATTTTCGGTAACGCCCCCGAAAAAGCAGGGAGCCGGCACAGTGACGGCTGTTGCTACAGTTGGAGGTAAAACTTACAGCAAGGGCCTGATTGAAATTAACTATGCACATATACCTGTACAAACGCTCTTCCCCGAATCATCGGCGCAGGTGGTGAGAATTGATCTTGAAAAGAAGGGGCAGCTTGTAGGCTATTTGATGGGCCCCGGCGATGAGATTCCGGCAAGCTTGAGGCAGATAGGGTACACTGTTGATGAGCTTACGGTAGAAGAAGTAGCATCGAAGGATTTACAAAAGTATGATGCCATCATATTGGGAGTAAGGGCCTTTAATACGATGGATAAGCTCAAGTATGAAAATGAGAAGCTATTCAAATACACAGAGAATGGTGGAACGGTGATTGTCCAATACCTGACTTCCGGTGGAATGGTGACTGATAAAATTGCCCCCTATCCGATTAAGATTGGCCGGGACAGGGTGACGGTGGAGGAAGCCCCGGTTAGATTTTTGGATGAAAAAAGTGAGGTGCTCAGCTATCCCAACAAGATCACAGAAAAAGACTTTGAGGGCTGGGTGCAGGAACGTGGTCTCTACTTCGCATCGGAGTGGGACGATCACTTTAAGCCAGTTTTGAGCAGCAACGACCCCGGAGAAGACCCCCTTTCCGGTGGGCTGCTTGTGGCACAATATGGCAAAGGCTACTACGTATACACAGGCTATTCATGGTTTAGGGAGCTCCCGGCAGGAGTTCCGGGTGCCTATCGCCTCTTTACCAACTTGATTTCATTAGGAAAAAAATAATCTACAACTACCGTGATTGAAAAAAGAGAACTTCGGGAGGATGAAATGGATGACGCACCCTTTTTGGGCTCATGGAAGGCCATTTACCTTTTTGTAATGGCATTTTTTGTGGTACTGATAGGGCTGTTTTACTGGTTCACTGTTAGCTATCAATCCTGACCCTAATTCCTACGCATGAGCAACATTGACCTGATTGTATTATTAAGTACCCTTGCGTTCATAGTAGGGTACGGCACGCTGAAATATAAGAGCCACACCAATATTGACGGCTATTTACTTGGAGACAAAAGTTTTAAATGGGGAACCATAGGGCTTTCCGTGATGGCCACGCAAGCCTCAGCCATCACCTTTATTTCAACACCCGGCCAGGCTTACGAAAGTGGTATGGGGTTCGTTCAAAACTACTTTGGACTCCCTCTCGCCCTCATCATCGTTTCGGCAGTATTCATTCCCATCTACTATAAGCTTAAGGTATTCACTGCTTATGAATTTTTAGAAAAGAGGTTTGATCTTAAAACGAGACTCCTCGGAGCCTTTCTTTTTCTATTGCAAAGAGGGCTGGCTGCGGGTATTACCATCTATGCGCCGGCTATTATCATCTCCACAGTGCTCCACTGGGATCTTTCCTATACCATTATGCTGGTTGGAGGACTCGTGGTCATATACACTGTGAGTGGTGGAAGTAAGGCAGTAAGCATCACACAAAAACAGCAAATGGCTGTGATCATGATCGGCATGTTTGTCGCCTTTGGCATACTCATCTATCTCATCACTGAGCATGTTAGCTTCAGTGACGCCTTAAGTCTCGCCGGTAGTCTAGGCAAGCTGGAGGTGGTGAACTTCTCTTTTGACAGTGAGGTTAGATACACCTTCTGGACGGGAATCACGGGAGGCTTGTTTTTGCAGATGTCTTATTTTGGCACTGACCAATCGCAGGTATCCCGCTACTTATCGGGCAAAAATGTGGCAGAAAGCCGGATGGGTCTGATGTTCAATGCCATCCTGAAAATTCCCATGCAGTTCTTTATCCTTTTTGTGGGAGTAATGGTGTTTGTGTTTTACCAGTATAATTTGCCTCCGGTTCATTTTAAGGTGTCGAATGTAGAAATGATCGAAGGGTCGGCAAAGGCTGATGAATATCTGGCGCTGGAGGCCAAACACAGGGAGGTATTTGATCAAAAGCTAGAGGCGATCACTGACCTGCAGACCGCAAGGATTGCAAACAATGAAACCGCAATAAAAAGTAATGAAGCTTTAGTTATTCAATATCAGGCAGAAACGGAGAAGACCAGGCAAGAGGTAAAGAACCTGCTTACGTCGGTAGATGCTTCGACGGAAACAAAAGACTCCGATTATATCTTTCTGTCGTTTATTCTCGAATATCTTCCTGTGGGCGTTATTGGGCTTCTACTTGCTGTTATATTTTCTGCAGCAATGTCGTCGACAGCTTCGGAACTCAATGCGCTTGCTTCCACCACCACCGTTGATTTCTATATGAGGCTGGTGAAAAAGGATGGAGCCGAAAAACATTTTGTCCATGCATCGAAGTTTTTCACCGCCTTCTGGGGACTGGTGGCCATTGGCTTTGCCCTTTTTGCCAATTTGGTGGAGAACCTCATTGAAGCTGTGAACATCCTTGGCTCTATATTCTACGGGAGCATCCTTGGCATATTCCTGGTTGCATTCTTCATCAAGGTCATCAAGGGGCCAGCCGTTTTTTGGGCAGCCGTCATTTCTCAGCTTGTCGTTATAGTGCTCTTTAAAACCACCGACATTGCATATTTGTGGTACAATGTCATCGGCTGTGTTGGTGTGATCGCTCTGGCCTTTGTCATCAATACAGCTATTAAGAAGGACTGATCGCATCAATAAAAAGCCCGTCAATCGATTGATTTATCGATTGACGGGCTTTTCAAACCGCTGAGAATTATTGGCTAGTCTTCTTTTTTAGCTTCCGATAGCGAGCCTTTTCTTGTCTTCACGTTGTCGAGCACCCAACTACCCACTTGCCTGCCCTGGGTAATGCCCTCTGTGATGGCTGGCATGTAGTGAATGCCTCCGTATAAACGGCTGATAGCAGCCTCCTCACTAGCGCCAAAGAACGAAGCGAAACTTCTTGGCTCCAGGCCGTATTCCATTTCGGTGGTATCCTGATAACTAAAATTTTCACCGTAGAGGTCAGTCAGCACTGAGGCTGCTGCGTTTGAAATAACGCTGTGGCCACTGGTGTATTCGGGGAATGGTGGGGTCTGTAGCAAAGGCACCCAGTCTTCATCCACAAATTGATTGATAACGGTTTCCGGTCGGATCAGGATGCTCCGCCATTTTTCATCCCAGCAGGCAATGAAGCCATCAAAGAGCCCAATGGTTACCATGGTATACGCCTCGCTCGTTTGCATGAAGTTGGAGTTGGCTTGCTTGGTGGCAATCGCCGTAATGCCGACCCAGTGTCCGCCAGGAGTTATTTTCTTAGTGGCAAACATAGCATGGCCCTTGTGGTGAGAAACGTAGGGGTTACAGTCCCAGAACTTGGCAATATCAGTTTGCTCCTCGGTGAGATTAACACCTGTTTCGTAGACCTCCATCAGCTCCTTATAGAACTGACTGGTCTTTGCCATGTCGTAAGGGGTAGGTGGTTTCGGTACAAATTGATTACATGAGTCAAGCACCAGAGTTCTGATTTTCATCCAATGAGGCTCGATACCCTCCATGTAGTCTGGCGGCGTTGGTTTCCAGTAGTCTGGATTATCCATCACGGTGTATTTGGGAAAAGACCGAGACTGTTTGTAGTTGTCCAGCGCCACCCAATCCATGACGTGCTTGGCCATTGCTTCGCCATACTCAATGGAGTTGTCAAAAACATCTGAGGGAATATCGGTTTCCTGTATTTTGTTGTAAAGCTTGTTTCTGAAAACGTCCATTTTATCCTCAGAGAATATCAGCGCTTTGCCAACGGTAAGAAAAGCATGTATAGAAGCCAGGTGCAGATCCATTTCTTTGGCAGGGTCTGGCTTCGGAGCTTCGCCCAGGCCGTTTAGTTGGCCAGCCAGCGACTGATAGTCAGGATATTGGTTGACAAGCACCTCGTAGGCAGCAATATTTGGATACACATAAATTCGGCTGGCAACCGGCGGGGAAAAAATATCGTGAACGATTATGTCAGTAAGTTTTTTGACCGACGCATGGTAGAGTTGGGGATCTTTCAATACCTCCTTGTATTCGCCCTTTGATGTATTACAGCCATTTAGGGTTAGACCCACAATAGCCACACAGCATGTTCCTAGTAAAAAACGTTTTAACATCACTTTCTCCTTTGTTCTTCTGGGTGCAAAATTAAAAAATATTCTCGACTGTATTGTTTAACATGTAAATGACGGGCTTATCGTTGTTTCTTGCAATGACGAAAAGCAGTTTTCCAGGAAAATGTAGCGTTTTGATGTCTTTTATCTCGCCGGCGACCTTTAAACCACTTTTTCTGGCGCTGACAGGGTTGAACTTTCCTTTTCCATCCCCTAAAAGCACAAGACCCTGGCTGGCATCGTAAGTTCCGAAATAAGGCGAACTGCTGAAGCTGTTTCCTCCAAGCAATATGTCAGTGTGTCCGTCACCATTGAGATCCGCTGTTTCGATAGCCGCCACGGGTGCAAATTGAGCCTGTGTCGGTAGTGGGTGAATTTTGAAACCCTGATTGTTGATGTTTTCAACCCAAACTGATTCAAAAGTGCTGGCCTGTAGGTGGAGGCTGTTGTTCAGTGCCGTTTCGCCAAAAATTTCCTCTACCGTTTTTCCCGCAAAGTCTGCATGTTTCACGAAATTCTTTTTCAGGGATGGAATTTGCCTGATCAACTCGTCTTTGGTATTCACGGTGAAAACCCCTTGTGGTGTAGAGTAGCAAAGAACCTGATCCAGAGAGCCATTCTCATCAAAATCGTTGCTATAGAGATGCATGGGGAACTCTAGCGTCGCTTTGTGACGTGTGTTTGTCCCAAGGTTACCCACTATAAAATCAGTGTCACCATCGTTGTCTACGTCAGTTAGTTTCAAAGCGCTCCACCAGCCATTAGAATGGGCCAGTCCTTCGAAATAGAGCCTGGTCAGCTGGCCCTTGTTGTTACCGTAAATGGCTATGGGCATCCACTCTCCAACGACGACGAGCTCGGGATAAGTATCGCCGTTCAGGTCGATCCACTGTGCATCGGTTACCATGCCCACTTCCCCCAACGCAGGAGCGATATCAGCGGTTGCATCGGTAAATTTGCCGGTGCCATCGTTGAGCAGCACATAGCTGAGCGGCAGCGCACCGTACTGCCCGGGTACCACCCGCCCGCCAATAAATAGATCCTGATCTCCATCCTGGTCAATGTCGGCAGCCGTGGCTACAGAACCGTGCTGATATGCATCGGGCAGTCCATTGCTCTGATCGGTAAACCCGCCAGCTCCGTTGTTTATTAAGAGCCTATCTTTTAGATTATTATTTCGTGGTGAGAATTCATTTCCACCTGAAACTATGTAGAGATCAGGAAGGCCGTCCCCATTGGCATCAAAAAAGAGGCAATTAGTTTCCTCCATTCTCATGTTGTCGACCTGGCGAGGCAGCAGTAAGGTTGAAAAGGTAGAGTCGCTGGCCGAAATGAAGAAAGAGCCTAACGCACCGGAGGCATTACCTATGTAGAAGTCGTCCCTTCCGTCGGCGTTGAAGTCCACTACTGCTACTTTAGGGCCTTCTTTGGAAACCAAATGAGGAATGAGAAATTCTCTATTGAAATCATTGAAATTGTTTTCTTTGTGAGTGAAGTCAATACCCAGGCCATCAGTTACGTCTATCAACAAGAGGCGTTCCTTTCGTTCAACGGTACGGTAAAATAACTTGGCTTCAGTTTCCTCAAGCTGAATCGACCTGTTGATTTCGACCTTTGTCAGAAGCTGCGTTTTGCCACCAGGCCAAACCACTCTCAGGGAGTCAAGTGTTTTGATCCCCCCAAGGCCAAAATGTACCCACGGACTCACGGAAGATTGAAACCCCCTGCTGACAAAATTTTCCTGATAAAAAACCTTACCATCTGCGTACGCAAACAGTTTGGCGCCTATCCCAAACGTGTTTTTCCCCTTACCCAGCGGAATTACCTTTAAGTAAGATTGTTTTGTTTTACTGGCCGACTCAGCCGTAGTGTTTCTGTACAATGCAGCGACTTCATTGATGTTGTTGACTATGAGGTCAAGGTCGCCGTCATTGTCAAGATCGGCGTAGGCAGCGCCGTTGGAGAGGGACGGAGCCGTCATTCCCCATTGGCTGCTTACATCAGAAAAAGTCAGGTCTTTGTTGTTTCGGAACAGGTAGTTGTGCACAGCTCCGTCAGGCATTTCATCCACCAGCTTTCGGTCACTCAAATTTGGATTATTGACGAGCCCGTCTCTCAAGTCTCTATTTGAAAGAAAATTGATGTAGTCCATATCGTTGGGCCTCCTTTTGATGCCGTTCGATATAAACAGGTCTTTGTAACCATCATTGTCGTAGTCGGCGAGCAGAGGAGACCAGCTCCAGTCAGTGGCGTGAATACCAGCAAGCTGGCCGACCTCAGAAAAGCTGGGGAGTCCATTGTCTTGGATGCCAGCGTTGAGCTGTAGGGCATTTCTGGTAAACTGTCGACCGTATCCAAATTTGAGTTTTAGACTATAAATTTCGTACGAGTCGTCGCCTGCCGATCGCTTGATAATTTCTTCGTCCTCGGGGAGCATGTCCAGCGAAATGATGTCGATAAGACCGTCGTTGTTGTAGTCTGCCAAATCATTTCCCATGGAGAATCGGCTGGTATGCCCAATTGTCTGCGCTATCGACTCAGTAAAGCTGACCAACCCAAGCGTGTCCATCCCATTATTGATATACAGGTAATCGTTTTCATTGAAGTCGTTGGAAACGTAAATATCGGGCCAGCCATCAGCGTTGACGTCGCTTATGCCTACCCCCAGGCCATAGCCGATATTGCTCGAATAGATGCCGGCCTGCTTGGTTACACTGGTAAATTTTCCGTTGTCATTTTTGAAAAGCCTGTCTCCGGCGTTTCCATCGTCGTATTTGCGTAGGGTGGCCCTGCCGTAGCTTCGTTCCGTGTGCACGGAATGGTTGAGCAGGTAGGCATCGAGATCGCCATCGAGGTCGTAGTCAAAAAAGGCGGCTTGTGTGCTGAATCCGCTGAAGTCCAAACCATACACTGAAGCCTTTTCGGAAAATGTAAGGTCTCCGTTGTTAATAAACAGTTGATTGGAGCCCTCGATACCTTTGTATTTGCCCAGTCTGCATTGATAAATGTCGAGAAAGCCGTCACCATTAATGTCAACCATTGTCACACCAGTCTTCCATGCGCCTGAGGCAGCCACACCGGCCTTGTCAGTAATGTCCTCAAACGTCCAGTCACCTTTATTGATGTAGAGCTTGTTGTCTTCCTGATTGGCAGAGAAATAGATATCCAGCAGCCCGTCGTTATTTACGTCACCTATGGCAACACCGCCCCCATTGTAGAAGTAGAGGTATTCGATGAGGTTGATTTCTTCGTCTTCTGTAAGGGTGTTGGAAAAGCCAATATTGGTTTGGTCAGACGAAGCCGATTCAAACAAATGAGTGGCCTTAGGCTGCCCATCGTCGCAGCCTGAGAATAGTAGGAGGCAAATGAAAGCCAGGCCTGGTAGCAGACCATATTTTGGATGACGCAGGTACAGCATCATTTGTTGATTTCGATTGTTTTCTGCGGAATAATAACCGAGGTTGGGTGGTAGACAAACATTTGCAGCGCATCATTGTTGTTGGCTACGAGGAGCATTTGCTGGCTTCCTACCTTCATGAAGGCCATTTCCCTTGCCTGCCCCTTTAATGAGAAGCCCGACTGTTGGGCTGAAACGTTTTTGAAGCCACCCTGTCCGTTGCCTTGAAGCATCACGCCATAACTTGCATCATACCGGCCAACCTCAGGTTTAGTATCATAAAGATTTCCCGCAAGAAGAAGATCCGTCACCCCGTCCTGGTTGAAATCGTTGGCTAGAATAGCATAGATCGGCGAAAACTGGGCTTCCTGAGGCAGTTTCACGATTTCAAAGCGTCCGTTCGATTTATTAATGAGGGCCACTGACTCCAGTATATTTGCAGTAAGCCTGGTGGCATTCGCTAATTCCTCTGAGGTGAAAATGTCTTCCATTTTCTGTCCTTTGAAGTTTTCGTATTTCAGGTATTTCTTTTTGAGACCCGGCAATTGCATCACCAGGTCATGCTTAAGCGCTACCGGGTAGGAGAAATCACCGTTATACTGAGTTAGAATTTGCTCCAACGACCCGTTTTGATCAAAATCACTTAGAAAGAGGTTGATGGGCTTTTGAGCAGAGGCTTTGAACCTGGAGTTCAGTCCGTGATTGCCCACGATGAAATCGGGAAGCTCATCACCATTGAGGTCGGCCATTTCAATGGCGTTCCACCAACCTTCAGTATTGGCAAAACCTGCTTCGATAGAGGTATTTGTAAACTTTCCGCCATCATTTCTGAAAAGGTTTATTGCCATCCATTCCCCAACAACCAACAAATCCTGATCACCATCTCCGTCAATGTCCGACCACACTGCGTCTGTGATCATTCCGATATTTTTAAGGCCAGGCGCTATGGTGCTGGTAACTTCCTCAAAATTTCCGTTACCATCGTTTTGCAGGAGATAACCATTGCCGGGCTCTCCATAGAAATAGGGCTTTGTTCTTATACCAACGAACAAGTCCATGTCACCGTCGCCATCATAATCAGCTACGTTCACAGTTGAGCTACTTTCAAACTTATTGGCTGGAAGTACCTGGGCAGTTCTTTCAAAGCTGCCACTGCCTTTGTTGATATAGAGACGATCAGATAGGGAAGGGGAGCTGTTTGTTACTTCACTACCTCCGCTGGCCACATACAGGTCATTCTTGCCGTCGCCATTGGCATCAAATATTGCACAATCCACATCTTCAGCACTTTTATCTTTTTCAAAAGTAAGCTTACTTTCCGACCCGAAGGTGCCATTGGGTCTCTGTATAAATAGTTCGCCGGCCATTTCCCTTGCTCCGCCAATAAACAAATCCTCTCTTCCGTCGCCATTCACGTCGCCTTTGCACATGCATGGTCCTTCTGTCGACAACATATGAAAGATCAGCCTGTCTCTATCGAAATCGACGAACAGATTCTCTTTGTGCTGATAGTCTATACTTGCCTTTACTTGATCTGCGGCAACGGCCTCAAACATTGTTTCTCTGGAATTTGAGCCAGTTTCCATTGGCTTTTTTTGCGAGGGCACTCCATCTTTCTCGCTAAGAGTCAGTGTCTGCCTGGTGGGTACATCCGTCAGTATGGTGACCGATCCACCAGGCCATTCCACAATCACCGAGTCGGCTTTGGCGGCCTTGCCCAATCCAATATTCGGGCGAAAGTCGACGGTAGACTGAAACCCTCTGATGGGCATTTGCTCGATATAGTGCCTATTTCCTCCAGCCACGACGGTGATTTTGGTACCCGTGGCAAATGTGTTGCTTCCAACACCTTCCAATTTGAATTTCAAAAAACCATTGTCAGGATTGAAATCTTCGTTTTTGTTTTCATAGAGGAAAATGGGCATGTTCACGTTATTGACCACGAGGTCAAGGTCACCGTCGTTGTCCAGGTCGCCATACGCCGACCCATTGGAGAAACTGGGCTGGCCCAATCCTAACTCTTTGGCTTTGTTGGTGAAAGAGTAATTCTCATTGTTCACGAAGCCGTAGTTAGGCACAGCCTGAGAAGGTATCAATTCCACCAGCTGCTTGTAGTCAACTCCTTCCGATGAAATGATACGCTGAATAGTACTCTCTTCGGTGACAAACTTGAGGAAGTCCTGATTGGTCAGGTCCTGATAAATGCCGTTGGCAACAAAAATATCCTTGTAGCCATTATTGTCGAAATCAAAAATAAGCGCCCCCCAACTCCAGTCAGTAGCCGACACATTGGCCAGTCGCCCAATCTCACTAAAAGTATCGTCTCCGTTATTTAACTGGAGCATATTTCTGTTGAATTGGTGCCAGTATCCGTTGTCGAGGTTAAGTTGGTATTTGTCCCAGTTTTCGAAGGTGGTAACCGTTTTGATCCGTTCCTCGGCTTCAGGCAGCATATCGGTAACAAAGATGTCTGAATAGCCATCGTTGTTAATATCGGCCAGGTCAGCACCCATCGACGCAGCACTAATGCTCCTCATTTCTGACTCAAGCACCTCTCTGAAGGTGCCATTTGCGTTGTTCAGGTACAAGTAGTCTCTTTCAAAGAAGTCGTTGGAGACGTAGATATCCAGCCAGCCGTCTTTGTTGATATCGCCAATAGTAACCCCCAGGCCAAATCCGATGACGCTGCCGTAAATGCCCGCCTCAATGCTTACGTCGTTATAGTGGCCGTTATCATTTCTAAATAGCTTGTCACCACCAACTTCATCTCTTACGGGTCGTTCGTTTTTGCGAAGGTTGAAACTGCCAATCGCTTGATAAGAGTTGTTGAGTAGGTAGAGATCAAGGTCGCCGTCGTTGTCGTAGTCGAAAAAGGCAGCATGCGTTGAAAACCCCTGATCCGCTATTCCATACTCTTCAGCACTTTCTTTGAAAACAGGAAGTCCTTCCGCATCAGGCCCCTGGTTGATAAACAGCTCATTTTGCTTGTTGTCGCCCTTTATATCGCCTGAGTTACAGACATAGATATCTATAAGGCCATCGCTATTAACATCAGCAAGACTTACTCCAGTGGACCACGCCTTAGTGCCCGCTACGCCCGCTGTTTCCGTTACATCTTTAAAGATGAAGTTTCCCTGATTGAGGTATAGCTTGTTGGGCAGCATATTGGCTGTCAGGTAGATGTCAATCAACCCATCATTGTTCATGTCCCCCAAGCCTACACCGCCTCCGTTGTAGTAGTTTCTGTAGGTATAAATGTTAAATTCTTTCGTGAAAGTAAGGTTGTTTTCAAAGGCAATACCGCTTTCGCTACTTTTCACTGTTCTGAAGAGGGTAGGTGCAGCATTGTCCAACTCCTGCTGACAGGCGATAGTAAACACCAATGCCGTAATAGGAACCACACGGGTAAGGAATAAACTCTTCGCTGTTTGGTACTTGGTCATTTTACCTTCTTTTAAAGGGAGTACTAATTCTCTTCCTGTTTTTCTAATTCAGTGACGACTTTCATATCAGAGAACACCGCCTGCACAAACTGATCGTCTCGAATAAACAAATTGATTCTTCGCCTTCCGTCTATTTTTGCATAAATCTTGCCTTGATTCGGGTGGTTAACCACCTGAAAACCGTCGCCGTACCAGACCTTAAACTGTTCATACATTTCCTCCAGCAGCACGTCCGACCAATACTGCTTGTTCCATGGGGCCCAGGCCTCATAGGTGAAGGTGACGGGCATCTCGTAGATCTTTTCGTCATGAAATGAAGGATAGAACCTCATTATCACAGGCGCTTTGAATTCATCTTTGAGTTCGTATTGCACACTTGTAGCACCTGTGCCATGGGCAAAAAGCTTTTTCTGATTCATTTCAGAACAATACTGAAAGAACTCTTTGCGATCCATGCCAAAATGGAAGCCCAGGAAAAGGCTGTCATAGTTTTCTTTCCTGGTTTTGCTGCCAACTGAAGAGTCGCATGAAAAAAACAACGTTGCACTCAAAAATGCACAGGTTACTATTACTCCAATTGATCTAAATTTCATTTTCATCATCTTAATAACTATAAAACTCCGGGACATCATTGTTTTTCCCCACTACTATCATTTTTTGTTTTCCCACTTTAATTTTTTGCGCCGACCTGATTTCTCCCCTGGTGTGTATGCCGGACTCGGCACCTTTCAATGAGGTCAGGGTTCCTTTTCCATCACCTTTAAGCATCAAGCCATAGCTGGCGTCATAAATCCCCGTCTCAGGCTTTGCCCTGTATTGATTGCCACCCAAAAATACATCCAAATGGCCGTCATTATCAAAATCCTCAACAAGCAGGCTGTACACCGGGGCGAATTGAGCCTCCAGCGGAAGCGGTTGCGAGCTAAACTGCCCATTGCCTTTGTTGAGAAGTAACTGAGAGGAGAGGTCATTGACTTGCAGAATGATGGAATTTGAAATTTGCTCAAAAGTAAATGCTTCATCCATGCCCTGGCCGACGTAGTTTTTGAATCGCAGGTATTTCTTTTTCAGTACGGGTATTTGCATCACCATGTCTGTTCTCATGACCAGCGGCAGCTCCTTACCGCCGTCATAGCGTGTAAGTATTTGCTCCTTAGAACCGTTTCTGTCAAAGTCATTGATATACATCGAAATTGGCTCAAGCTGACTTGCTTTGAACCTTGAGTTCAAGCCATGGTTGCCCACTACAAAGTCAACCAGACCGTCTTCATTAAAATCACCGGCCGCAATCACATGATACCACCCGCTGGAGCCAGCTAGGCCAGACCTATCAGAGACCTCAATGAATTTTCCATTTCTATTGAGAAATACCCTTATGGGCATCCAATTTCCAACGACTACTAAATCCACGGCTCCGTCGTTGTCCAGGTCGCTCCACAGCGCATCAGTGATCATGCCAATGCTGGTGAGGTCGGGCGCAAATTCAATCGTGACATTCTGGAATATGCCCTGGCCGTCATTGTTGAGCAGATACCCATTTTTTTGTTCTCCATAGAATCCGGGCGTCATTCGCACACCCACAAAAAGGTCGGCGTCGCCGTCGTTGTCATAATCCATCGCTCTTACCACCGATGTGCTTTCCAATTTAGCGCTGGTGGGCAGAATTTGCTGGCTCTTTACGAACCGGCCTTTTCCTTTGTTGATGTATAAGCGATCTACCAAAGCAAGGGAGATGTTTGGTACTTCGTTGCTGCCGCTGGTGACATACAAATCGGGTAAATTGTCTCCATTGGCATCGAAAAATGCACAGCCGGTATCCTCAGCTTCTTTGTCGCCATCAAAAAGCTGGCTCGATGTTTCCTGGAATTTGCCGTCTTTGGTTTGTCTGAATAACCTACCGCTTTGCCCTTTTGCACCTCCGATGTAGAAGTCGTCCAGACCATCACCATTGATGTCGGCTACACAGGTGCAAGGCCCTTCATTGGAAACCATATTGAATAGCAAGCGCTCCTTATCGAAATCGACAAACGAACTTTCAATATGCTTGAAGCTGACTCCTTGAGGTAAGACTTCCCTGGTGAATACAGTTGTGCGGGGGCCAATAGCTACCACATTTGGCTTTTTAATAGCGTCTGCCTGGGAGAATTCAACCGCTTTGTCTGTCGAGAGGTGTGTCGCAATAGATACTGTTTCGTTGGGCCATTCTACCACCAGCGAGTCGATCACATCGATTGTGCCGAGTCCGAAATGCAAACGATAGTCGACTGACGACATGAACCCCCGCATAGGCGAAAGCTCCTGATAGAACACCTGACCTTGGCTAAAAAGCGTCACTTTTGAGCCTACCGCAAAGTAGTTCTGTTGTTCGCCACGCAGCGAGACGGTCAGGCTGTGATTTTCCGGGTGCTGTTCTTTGGCGTTGTTTCTATACACAAAGGCAGGCATGTTCACATTATTGAGTACGAGGTCGAGATCCCCATCGTTGTCGAGGTCACCATAGGCAGAGCCATTGGAAAAGGAGGGGAGGGCTAATCCCCACTGGCTGGCAAAGTTTTCGAAATGCAGGTTGCCTGTGTTTTTGAAAGCATAGTTTGACACCTTGTTGGACGGAATAGAGTCAATTAGCTGCTTAATCACATTGCTTTTTTGTTGAAGGATACTCCTTACTACCTCCGGGTCTCCGATGAAGTTGACATAGTCCTGGTCGAGGAGGTCTTTGCCAATGCCATTAGCAACGAAGATGTCTTTTAGGCCATCATTGTCCATGTCAAAAATCAGGGCGCCCCAGCTCCAGTCGGTGGCATGTGTGCCTGTTAGCCTTGAAACTTCGGAGAAGCTCAACTTTCCATCTGGCCCGATTCCGTTGTTAAGCTGAAGAACATTTCGGCTAAATTGGTGGTAGTAGCCCTGTTCGACACCTACCTGATATTTATCCCACTTTTCGAACTGGGTGGTGGTTTTGAGCCTGGCGTCGTCTTCAGGGAGCATTTCAGTCACAAAAACTTCAGGTAGGCCATCGTTATTTATATCGGCCATGTCGGCACCCATTGAGCCCATACTAAGCTCTCTGATGTAGCTTTCGAGGTCTTCGGTAAAGGTGCCATCCTGGTTATTGATATAGAGATAGTCTTTTTCAAAGAAGTCGTTCGATACGTAAATGTCAGGCCAACTGTCTTTGTTGAGGTCGCCTATCGTTACGCCCAACCCAAAGCCGATGGCACTGGTGTAAATACCTGCTTGTTGGCTTACATTGGTGAATTTCCCGCCATCATTTCTGTAGAGTTTGTTTCCGCCATCGAGGTCAGGAATATTTCGCTGCCCTTTTCTAAGGTCGTACCCACCAACGGTGCGGATGCTGTTATTGAGAAGGTATAGATCGAGGTCACCATCTTTGTCGTAATCAAAAAATGCCGCATGCACCGAGAGTCCGACATCCGCTATCCCATAGGCCGCAGCCTGGTTGGTAAAATGCGGACCGTTTACGGTATCGCCGTCGTTGATCAGCAGCTCATTGCTTCGATTGGGACCTCCCGACGGCCCGGACTTGCAAAGGTAAATATCCAGCCAGCCGTCTCCGTTGATATCGACCAGGCTTACACCAGTAGTCCATACTTCCGAGCTTGCAATACCGGCTTTGTCCGAAATATCTTCAAACTTAAAGTTTCCTTTGTTCAGGTAGAGCTTATTGTCCACCAGATTGCCCGAGAAAAACACGTCGATGAGCCCGTCATTGTTGACATCACCCAGTCCTACACCGCCACCGTTGAAGAAATTTCTAAACGTGTAGGGGTTGAGTTCTTCCGTGTATATTAGTTCATTGTTAAATTCGATGCCTGTGGAACTGGCATCAAGAAGCGAAAATAGGGGAGTAGCCTGATTTGGCGATTCAGCTACCTGGTTGCAGGCATTTAACAATGCCGCAATCAAAATAAGATAAACAAATGTCGACCGAATTGATTTCACTTCCCCTCTGTCTGAAATAAGTTACAAATTAAGCAATTGGGTATTGCCATACATTGATTGGCGAAAGGAATGCTAAAAAACAGGACTCCTGAGCTACTTGCTCAGGAGTCCATATTTTTGGATGATTTCCAATTATGGAAACCGACCCAGTTGAATCAATTATATCCTGGATTCTGAACCAATTTGTCGTTCGAATCGATTTGTGGCTGAGGAATTGGGAAGATGATTTCATGAGTGTCCGCAGGATCAGCTGCTTTTGCCCACCACGCATCGTGCCATTTGCCAAAGCGGATCTGATCCTGACGACGAGTCATCTCCACATACATTTCTCTTCCTCTTTCGTCAAACAACATGTCGCTGGTTAAAGTAGTGAAAGGATCTACGCCAGCTCTTTCACGGATTTGGTTGACCAAAACCAATGCCTCGCCTGTATTTCCCATCCTGAACTTGGCTTCCGCCAAAGAAAGAATGATGTCTCCCAACCTGAAAATAACGAAGTCATTGCTCATGTTGTTAGTACCACCACGCTCAATTTCGTATTTGCCAATTCTGGCACCGCCTTGTCTCCATCCGTTGGGGAATAACTCATTTAAAGCAGGGGTGAAAGTAAGGTCTGGGCCATTAGGGTCAGCTGCATCCACTCCCGGATCTTGTGTTATTGTGCCGTCAGGATTATACTGTGGACCAACAAGGAAATTAGACAAACGCTCATCTTGAGTACCTTCAGAAGGCTCTAGCGCTAAACCTGCCCAAACATCTCCCTGAGGACCAGGGTTTTTCACCGGATCAATATAAGAATTGTAAAATTCTTCTACAGTTTGATAACCATTCCAGGGCTGCTGAGTCAAGCTGAAAGTAGTTTGGCTAGCAAGGTGAAGGGTCATCATTACCCAGTTAAACCCACCCGCAAACACCTTGTCATAAGGATACACATAGATGTTCTCTCCGGAATTCTGATTGTTAATGGCGAAGTTATCTGAATAAACTGGCTCCAGTGAATAAAGACCGCTATTGATGATCTGCTCCGCCGCATCAGCTGCTTTGGCCCATTGGGCTGTTCCAGTGTACACTTCTGCATTCAGGTACATCTTTGTTTTAATAGCAAGGGCAGCCCATTTGGTCATCCTTCCATAAGTTGCAGCTGTTTTCTCAGTCGGGAGCAGGCCAATTACTGCATCAAGTTCTGATTCAATGAAGTTGTATACTTCCTGTCTTGTTGCATTTGCTGGGGGCTCGGTGTCAGTAAAGTCTGTCACCAAAGGAATGTTACCAAAGGCATCCATTCCCCAATAATACCAAAGCGCTCTCACAGCTCTCAATTCCGCAATAAATGCGTCGGCTTGAGGTGTTCCCAGTTGCTCAAATGAGTAGATCAAACGGTTGGTAGTGTTAATACCACCATAAATCATACCCCACGCACTGTTGAACAGTCCGTTGTTGGCAGGGAAGTTGTGCTCATGAAGCTGAATGAGTACACCGCCATCGTACCAGTCACCACCTTTTTGGCTGATTGCAATTTCATCAGATGAAATCTCATTGATTGACCAAAGGTTGAAGTGGTTGCCCAGTCCGCCGAAGGCTGCATAGGCTTGTCCAAGTGCTGCTATGAACTCTTCTTCATTTTTGAAGAAGTTGTCGGCAGTAATATCGCTATATAACTCTTCTTCCAGGTCGGTACAAGACTGACTAAAAACTGTCAACCCCAGCCCAACTAAAAGAATACGTCTTAAGAATGATTTTTTCATTTTTTAATTCTTTAAAGTTTAGAATCCAAGATTGATGCCGAAAGTAAATACACGAGTGGTGAAGTATGTTACCCTTCTTTCAACACCGGGAGCCAAAGGATCATCATTGCCATCATTCGAGTCGTCAAACGAGTCAACAAATCTTACTTCAGGATCAATGCCTGTATAACCCGTCACAACAAATGGGTTTTGTGCTGATAAGTAAACCCTGAAGTTGCTAAAAGCACTTCCAGGGGCCAGGTTGACCCTGTAACCAACCGTAGCGTTGTCCAATTTGATAAAGTCCGCTTTCTCCACATGGCTGCTGTTCACTTTGGCATCTTTGATTTCTGGATCAAAGTACTTGGTGTTCACCACATTGTAGTTGTCTGTTGTAGTACCCTGAGTGTTTTCATAAAAACCTCTGTAGGAATTGTAAAGCTCATGGCCCACAGCACCTCTGAAGAATAAGTTTATATCAAAGTTTTTGTAGGTGAACGAGTTGTTGAATCCGAAAGTGAAATCTGGCAGGCCATTACCAACAACAGTTCTGTCGTCGTCGCAGTCACAAAATGTCCCGTCGCCGTCGATGTCTTTGAACTCTGGTGTTCCATTGTCAAGAATACCCACTTGAACAGGGCCCCAAAGTTGACCTAGCTTCTCACCTTCTTTTACTCGAACGAGGTTAGTAGCATTCTGTCCTGGAGAACCCATATTCGCTCTGTAAAGAACGCCACCACTACCAAAGCTCAAGTCTCCAGAAGTCAAACTAACCACCGTAGTGCTGAAGGTAGAAAAGTTGATGCCAGGTGTCCAGCTAAAATCTGAGGTGTTTACCGCCGCATAGTTGAATGCTGCTTCGAAGCCGATGTTCTCCAATTCACCAATGTTTACAAGCGTGCTACCGAACAAATTCGGCGGAACAGGCACTGTTACCTGCAAGATCAGGTCTTTTGTATTTCTCTTGTAGAAGTCCAATGTACCGGTCAATCTGCTATCAAGGGCAGCAAAATCTAAACCGAAGTCGATTTCATTTTTAGTTTCCCAGGCCAGATCAGGGTTGGCGTTGGATACCGGGCCGTAAGAAGGTACGTATGCACCGTCGATAAAGAAGTTGCCCTGACGCCCGAATCTCTGAAGCGACGCATAGGATGAGCCAGGCTGGTTACCTGTGATACCCCAGCTAGCTCTGAATTTCAAGCTGTTAACGCCAGGAAGATCGAACAGGTTCGACAATGTAACACCACCGCTCACGGCTGGGAACAAGCCCCACTTGTTGTTAGCACCGAACCTGGTAGAGCCTTCATAACGAGCACTGGCAGAAAGGAAGTAGGTACCCTGATAGTTCATATTGGCCCTGCCAAAAAACGCCACCAGCTTGTTGGAGTTCTTGTAACTTGAGATGGTACCAAGTCCATTGGCAAAATCAAGCGCAGCTCCCATGTTATTGTAGGTAAAAGCATCAGTCAGGAAGTTGCCACCTTGCATGAAGTTACCTTCGTTCTGGAAGTCCTGATAAGAATAACCACCCAATAGGGCGATGTTGGCATCACCAGCAGTGATATCGTAGTTAACTGTTGTTTCGAAAAGTTCGTTGAACCTATCGTTGCGTGAGATATCAGCCAGACCAGATCTACCAAATCCACCACCAAACTTGGCAGTTTTAGGAGAATAATTACCTCTCCAATCACTTTCCCACTGGCGGGAGTAGAACACGGCCGTTCTAAAGTTGCTTGTGAAATTGTATTCACCACGGATGCTCGTCAACAGGCGAGTGTCTTTGCCATCGTGAATATTCTGCTCAGCAATAGACAATGGGTTGTACCAATCGAAAATGTCTCTTTCAGCATACCCGGCAAAGTTACCTCCAGCGGTTGGGCTGGTTGTTGTATTGTCGTAGATAGGCATTGTTGGGTTGGTGATAATACCATAACGGAATGAGTTGGCGTCTCCGTAGGTTGCATCCTTGGAAGTGGAGGAAATGTTCACCGTGAAAACTGCCTTGTCATTCAATGCCTTTTGAGTAAGGTTCAATCTACCGTTGAGTTGCTGGAAACCGGAGTTGATACCAACACCTTCTGCATCACGCACGTTCAACGAGGCACGGTAGGTAGTGCTGCTTGTTCCTCCGCCAAGTGACAAGTTGTGCACTTGGGAATAGGCTGTTCTCGTAAGGATATCGAGCCAATCAGTGTCCGAGCCAAGGTCGATGGCACCAGGAATTTTCTTGTATTCAGCGGCATCCATTACTGGGATTGTTCTGGCAACGTTTTCCATGGCAATGGATCCGTTGTACTCAACTGACACTTTACCAGCCTTACCAGTTTTAGTAGTAATAAGAATCACGCCACTGGAACCCCTTGTTCCGTAGATTGCTGCAGCAGACCCGTCTTTCAATACATCGATAGAGGCAATGTCGTTAGGATCCACTGTGTTCAGCGAACCGCCAATTACACCGTCGATAACAACAAGTGGTTCCGCATTGGCACCCACTGTGGACACACCTCTAAGACGGATTTTAAAGCCTCCGTTGGGGTCACCACCAGGTCTTACCACGTTCAAACCAGCTACTTTACCCTGTAGAAGCTGAGCGGGGCTGTTTACTGTTCCCTTGTTAAAGTCTTCGGCTTTTACACTGGTAACTGAACTGGTGATCTCTTTTTTGTCCTGAGTACCGTAGCCCACCACTACCACTTCACTAAGTGACTGAACGTCAAGTTCAAGGGCAGCATCAATTACTGCTCTGGAACCCACGGCAATAACCTGGGGGGTGTAGCCAACAAAAGAAAAAGAAATAGAAGCATTTGCACCTACACTAATGGTGTAATTTCCATTAATGTCTGTGACTGTACCATTGGAGGTACCAGCCTCCAAAATGTTAACACCCGGCAAACCCTCTCCGGATTCCGCATCTGTTACCTTTCCACTGACTTGCCTGTCTTGTGCAAGCGCCTGACCAAAAGTCAGCGCTACAAGACAAACTACAGGGAAAACGTACTTCAGTAGTCGTTGTCTCATAAAAATGTAGTTTAATAGTTGTTTGGTAAAACTTGTTTAAAGTGATCTACTCGTCCGTTTCGGACTGCCGAAATATAGCTGCACATGTAAAAACATGAAGAGCAAATGTTGCGATAGTCCTTTTTAGACGGGTGAAAATCCTTACAATTTTCTTAAAAAAAATCAATTTAGCTAAAATATAAGGCTAAAAAGATTCAAACAAAAACGTTTTTGTTGTCATTGTAATAATGTAATCGTTTGCGAAAACGTTTTCGTAAAAACGCTGTCAAATCTTGGAAAAGTATAATTGGCAATAGAACTTGTACTTTGTTGAGTAATTCTCAAAGGTGGTTTTGATTCGTTTGGAAAAGCTCAATTTTCTAGCTTTCAAGCCCTCAATGGAGGGGAATTCGGACAGTGCGAGCAGCAGATATTTGAAAATGAGGGATCAAGCGGAAAACCTGGGGAGCAAGACGCTTAAATCACGCTGTACCATTTGGCGAACCATAAGCATTAAAGAAGCAAAACTGGTTGAATGCGTCTCGCCCGGCCGGGCTTCTCCAGTCGGATAGGCTTGGACCTTTTGCTTCTTTTACGTAATGACAAGATACTCTCGCAAAAAAAATCCCCAGAAATATTGCTTGATCCAAAATGAGGTACGCCATTGATTTGCGTAAGATTGTCTGCATATGACGCTGCCGATGGTTATCACAGGTTATGTGCTGGTGATTGGAAGGGTTGGATCGACCTCCTTCATCTACCTGGCGAATAGTTTAGGCGGACAAAGGAGGTGGAGATGTTGGCTGGCCAGTGTTACCAAATGTGTTCTATTCAACAATTAATATACCTCTCATGCTGGCAGCATGACCTGGGAAGGTACACACGTAGGTGTATCTGCCTGGGGTAGTTGGTGCTTCGAAGTAAATAACATCCTTTTCGCCCGGGCCTATCAGTTTGGTGTGATAAAGAACTTCTTCTGCGTCTGGAACATAGGCTTTATTTTGTCCCTCCAGACCAAGGTCTATGGCCAACTGAGCAATTTTGTCGGCAGCGCCCGGCTTTACAATAACCACGTTGTGGAGCATGTCGTCCGGGTTATTGAATTCCATTTTGATCTTACTTCCGGCCTTTACGGTTATTTCAGATTGATCAAACTTGAGGCCGGGAACAGGCTCCAACACAACGGTCTGGTCTGGCCCGTTAGTCCAGGAAGCCGGCATCTCAACTACCCGTTTGCTGCTTGTCACGTTGGCGGTGCCAGCCGTTGACGCCGTGTGTCCGGAATGATCGGCCGATTCGTCACTTCCCCTTACCCTGCCAGGCACATTGTTCATGGTGTAGTAGCCGGTATTGTGTAGCAGGGTTTCGCCTTTACTGTTTTTCACACCTGCGGGCTTCACTTCATATATATACCCGTCTCTTATCTGATCAATCACCAGCTTCACTCTTAGCTGGTCGGAGCTAACTTCCACACTGGTTATGTTTCTTTTTTGAAGATCGGTTACAGGGCTGCCATAGTTGTGATGGTACAGATACGTAAAATCCTGAACTGAGTAATTAGACGGATTGGAAGCTGTGGCGAGATCCACTTTCTCGGTGAATTCAATACTAAAACCGTCTTCCAACGCTCGAATAGTCTTCATCTCAAATGGAAGCTTTCCGGTGTACTGAAGTTTTTCCAGCCCGAAGTTGTCCTGTCCTGTTGATGACCAGCCCCTGCTCGTCATTCCTACATAAATGATATCTCTTTTCGGTGACCATTGCATTCGAAGAATACCAGATGAAAACCCTTCCCTAAAAGGAAAGCAAACGCCCTGATATTGGCCATTTACTTTCTCCTGATATATCCTCATGATTTTGCTATGCCCCTGGTCGCCAACAAGAAACTGATTTTTGAATGGCCCAAAATTGTCGTTGTCGATTAGCAGAATGTCCGAAGTAGAGATGCCCATCAGCGTGTGAGGAAACCAAACACTCGGAGCTTTCATCTCAGGAACAATCTGGGCATATTCATGCAGGGTGTAGCCAAGGGTATCTACGATGTCCTCCATTTTGAGGCTGATGGGGGAGCCTTTTTCCCCAGACCACTTGAGGCCTTCGGGGTGCCCAACAAAATCTCCGGACTCAATATGTGTCATTCTACCTGAGCCCACCCAGTCACCTTGATTTTCCGCATAGAAGATGTCTCCCTCTGCGTTGACGTTGAAGCCAGCCGGAGAACGCATACCCACAGCAATGGGAGTCATTTTTCCGTCAGGAGTAATTTTCACCATCCATCCATGCCATTTTGAAAGACTGGCACCACGACCAACCCAACCAAGGTTGAGCGTTACTATCATGTCGCCATTTGGCAAGATCAGAGGGCCATAAGAGTATTCATGGTAATTGGCAGCAAGCGGCCAGCTGTAAATAGTTTCGTATCTGTCGGCCTTTCCGTCTTTATTAATGTCAGACAACCTGGTTAATTCGCCTCTTTGAGCTGTGTAGAAAATACCGTCTCTGAAAGCCAGCCCCAAAGGCTCATGCAATCCCGTGGCATATTTTTTAAATATTGGATTGCTGCCGGACGGGTTTTCAATCAGCCATATGTCGCCTCGTCTGGTGCTAACACCTAGCTTCCCACCGTTATCAAAAGCCAGACCACCAACTTCCAGTACGATATCTGCTGGAATGGGGACTTTTGAGATGATAAAATGAGCGGCCTCCTTTTTTTGGATATCCGTTTGGGCTTGTACACTAACAGACAATCCAATAAACAGTATAAGAAGTATATGTGAAGTTGTGTTTTTAAATTTCATCTGTATAAATTTATTTTTAGAGGCCAGATCGGCCCGCCGAAGCGGGAATAGCTGAATCCGTTTGAAAGAGAAGATTTAGCTTCTAGATGGCATATTCATTTTTGTTCGGGTGTGTATTCCTTATGGCTATTTCATAATGTTGGATGCAAGTCAATTACCAAACGATAGAATAGGTGAGGGTCGATTTGTCTGAAGTCCCGGGCAGTTGAACTAAGAGCTCCTTGTCGAACCTGTTGACTACATTAATGTCAGCTTTTTCACCTACAATAATGTAATAGCTTCCGTCTACCCAGTACCAGCCATTTGACAATTGGTAGATACTTTTTCCAGAAGCAATTTGGAACCAATTGAGTCCGTTGGAGCCAGGATTTTCAAAGGTGATCTCTCTTGTAATACCTTGCAGGTCGTCAGAGGGCCGTGCTGTATCCTCAATTTTGAGCTCGTTCATTTCGTAGCGAATAACTGGGTAGCCGCCTTCGTTGATGTCGTAACCAAGCACCTTAAAACCTTCCTGGGCTTCTAAGGGCCACTTGTCGCCAGGTGCCACTAGTCGGGCTACCGGAACCTGGTCGGAAAAGTCGATGCTAAAGTTGAGCGGTTTCAAAAGCTGGGGCTCACCACGGCCTCGCCACATTTCACTAGCGTCGGCGTAAGCGCCTTTCCACCCCTTGATGAGGGCTCCATTTAGCAAGTCATACGAATAATTGATTTTTTTATTGGTGACTACAGATATTGGATGAGTTTTTCGGGTGTTTTTGTACTCAAGAAAACTTCTCACAAGCCGGGGCTCAGTAGCCGGCTCAACAACCATTGGCTCCGGCTTTCGTCCCGTGCCGCCATAAGGGTTAACTCCGAACGATTGCCGGGAAATTTCCGGGCCCTCGTAGTATATCATTAGCATGGAGCTCCACACATCCTGATAATACGAACTTTGAAAGGTGTGTGTCCCTTTCTCCAGCGTGATTAATCCTTTGACTGCACCAAAACCGGGCTCTCCGTCGTTGTGCACCACAACTTGCTCGTCAATGATTAAGTCCCCACCATCATCTATCAAGGTTTCAAAAAGGTAGTCACCAGAATTTGGAACCAAGAGATTGCCTTTGAAAATCACGCCATAGTGGTCGTTACCGTCAGCCAGACCGACAATAGATAGCTCATTTACTTTGCCGGTTTTAGCCGGGGTCATTGTGGTAAAGTCGGGGAGCTTGTCCCACGTGCCTTGATAAAGTGAGTATTCAAGGTCACTTAATGTAAGATTTTCAAGACCATAGGATTTGTACTTAATGTCCTTCAGAGCGACCGAGTTGTTTGCCGAAGTGAAGATAAATGAGCCAGAAGTCGACTCTTCGTTGTTGGGTGAGAAAATCGCCTCCTTCACTTCGACCCCGGATTGAATGAGAAATCCGTTTAAATACACTTCGGAGAATACGGCGTTTTTAGTTTTCTGCCCGTCACTGCCAAACCGAGGTGCTTTGAAGGTTATCCTCACGGTTTGCCACAGGCCGGGCATTTTCAAGGCATTGACAGTTGTACGCTGAGTACTGTCAATTCGTACTGGAATGCCTCCGCCAGACTTTTCGGTTTGTTGTCCGTTAGCAAACTCCGCCACGATGAGTGGGTATTGCTCCAGTAAAACTATTTTTAAATCTGCCCCCTCTGATAGAGCAAAGCTAAATTCCAGTTCTAAATCAGTATGCTTAATACCGCTGGAGATTTGTTCTGAGTCTTTGCCGCTTTTTATCAGGCTTCCGCTTCCTGCTTTTGCTTCGAAGCCACCTGGGACGGCCAGCACCTCGCCTGCAATAGCCCAGCCTTTGCCTATATCAGTGAACCCGGACAAGTCGGATAAAGAAATAAGCTTCATAGGAAGGGCATCAGGAACTTGAACTGATGCACTTTCTTCAGCTGAATGATCAGAGCAGGAGGTTAAGAAGAAGGCAGTTAGAACGGCTAGCGTAAAGTATCTCGATATTCTCATAAGTAGTAAGTATTAATCTAACTGAGGGTCGATTCAGTCAAATAGTCTTGCAAGTAAACAGAACTGAGCAAAATTTCCCGGGAATTAATGTTTGAATGGTGTTGGCCGTCAACCTTTGGGCGAAAATCGCAGGCATCTCTATCAAGCCAAATGGAAGCACTAAGTGCCTATTGGACCTAATAAAACAATATTGTAGTCAGACTTAATGGCAACCTCTCCATTTTTCACCTCACCTGTTTGGCCACTATAGTAGTCTTTTAATTGGGTTCCGTCGGGAAAAACTCCACCA
The DNA here is from genome assembly GCF_902498805.1 of Imperialibacter sp. EC-SDR9. Lineage (GTDB taxonomy): Bacteria > Bacteroidota > Bacteroidia > Cytophagales > Cyclobacteriaceae > Imperialibacter. The sequence goes on from NZ_LR701597.1 coordinate 33,203, forward strand.
ACCGGAATTAGTTTTTCACCCTGCTCCGCATCAAGTGCAATTACAACCCGGTCTTCTAATACACCATCTTTGTAAATGCGTGAAAAAACATAAGGCATTTCACTGATTTGCTCATGCCTACCCACGCCAATCGCCACGTGATCTCTCTTGAAAGTGCCGAGTTTCCGCCAATGGTCTAGAATACTTTGTGCACTCTGGTCGCCAATACTCGCATTGTCAGAGATTTGTTCCCAGTTCATAAAAGATCTAAGTACAGCATCGCCTGAGGCCCCCTCGTATTGTAGAAGGCGCCCCGATTCGTCGCCATAATAAATTTGGGCGGCGCCAGGGGTGAGTAAGAGTTTGGTTCCCGCTTCTATGGTTCTTTCCCTGGTGGCATCGAATGGCTGGCCGTCGTCGTGTGAGCTTAAATAGTTCAGCGTACCATTGCCAATGACGCTCGTGTGGAGCAATGTATCGTATTTTTTGAAGATTGATTCATAGTCTTTTTGGGCATCGTACTTAAATTCGAAATTGATCAGGCTGTGGAACCCCTGGTCGAAATAGTCAACTTTTCTGTCACCGAAATCGTACCAGCGACCACCGCTGATACCGTAATTGTACACTTCCCCCACCATGTAAAACTCATTGTCGTCGAGCACCTCATTGGGGTGGGAGCGCTTCCAGTCATTAAAAGCGATTACCACTTCTTTGTACAACTCGCTCCAAACCGATTCTTCTACGTGCTTGGCAGTGTCCACCCTAAAGCCGTCGACGCCAAATTCCCGTACGTAGTCGGTCAACCACTTAATGATGTAATATCGAGGTGCCCTGGGATAGCCAGTTCGTTCGAAGAATTCATTGAGCTCGGCTAATTCTTGTTCGTAACGCCCTTCAGCTTTCCATTTCTCTACCAAATGGCCTGGAAGCTCCACTTTCTCATCGCTTCCGCTTAGTAAATCCGGTAGATTTTTCACAAGGGTGCACGACACGGTTGTTTCATAGTCCTGATAAACACATTGTGGTTCGGTTCTTACCCAGTCCGCCCAGGCTGGATCTGCTTCAGTAACCGGGCCGGTGTGGTTGAGTACCACGTCAAGAACCACCCTGATTCCTTTAGCATGGGCAGCCTTGACCAATGCTGCCAAATCTTCTTTCGTGCCGAAGTTGGGATCGAGCGTCGTCCAGTCTTTGGCCCAATAGCCATGGAAGCCGTAGTTGTTGCCAAAGCCTTCGTCAACTGATCCGTGTATTTGCTCGACAACAGGTGTAAACCAAAGTGCAGTTACCCCAAGGTCAGAGAAGTAGTTGTCTGATATTTTTGCATTGATACCTTTGATGTCGCCACCCATGAATCCCCGGAGGGGAGCCGTTTCACCGGTTCTGCCAAAATTGACATCGTTGGTTGTGTCGCCATTGTTGAACCGGTCTGTCAGCAGAAAATAGACAGTAGCGTTTCCCCAGAGAAAGGGGGCTTTTACCTCCTCAGGTGCCGACGCTTCCTTCTTTGGGGTTTGGCAAGAGAAGATTCCCGCCAGTAGAAAAATAAGAGTTATTCGTCTGGTCATAGGGGTTAATTTTTGCCAGTTAGCCGATAAATTTTAAAGGAATTCGGAGCTATTTCAAAGGACAATGCGTTGGGCGAGTCTTTCGATACGAGGTCATCTGAAGCCATGGAAATCATTTCGCCTTTGTCGAGGTAGCTAGTAAAGGTGATCGATTTTTTCTGATGCATATTAAAAGCCGTTAGCGCATCTGCCGGTATTTTTAGACGCACTTGCTCGTTTTCTTCCTTGTTGAAACTAACCGCTATCAGAAAGGCGCTTTTGTCGTTGTGGCGCAAAAATGTGAATATGTTGTTGCTGTGCCCTGTAAATTCAGCACTTCGGTTGAAATAGTGCAGATCGTAAAAGCCGCCTGATGCAATGATTGGTTCTTTTGAAGAAAAGGAGAGGATAAACTGATACAACTCTCGGAGCTCTTTTTCTTCAGCAGACAGGTTTCCACTATCAAACTTACCACCATTCATCCATGCCTGGTGTTTAGGCACTCCCCAATAATCGAAGATGGTTGTTCGGCCATCTTCTCCCGAAAATCCTTCACTGCCGGTAGCTGGCTCACCTACCTCCTGGCCAAAGTAAACCATGACTGGCCCCGTGTGCATGGTGGCCGTTAGTACCATGGCCGGTATAGCGTATTTTGCGTTGCCAGCAAAAAAAGGAGAGGCGATTCTTTGCTCGTCGTGGTTTTCAAGAAAGCGCAGCATGTGTTGGGCAATACCTTCCTGTCTTTGCCATACAGTGGTAATGTGGTCGGTGTTGGCCTTGCCTTCAATGATGTGCCGCAGCGTATCGTAAAGCTCTACCTTGTCGTACAGATAGTCAAAATGCCCCTTTTCGATGTAGTTTCTATATTCGTTGGGGTTGTAAATTTCTGCAATGAAAATGATGTCAGGGTTGATAGCCTGCACTTTGGGAATGACCCATTCCCAAAATTCTACCGGCACCATCTCTGCCATGTCGCACCGAAAACCATCTACCCCTTGTTCAGTCCAGTAGGTCAGAATCTCAAGCATTTTGTTCCAGGTGTCTGGAATAGGATCGAAATGTCTTTCTCTGAAATTGACGTAGTCAACCCCATAGTTAAGTTTTGTCGTTTCAAACCAGTCGTTGATGGATGGAGTAGGGGAGAAAACGTCATTCCCCGTGGCTTTTGCGGGCGACTCCATGTAGAACTGGTCTTTGGTAGGGTGCTCATGCCCGGGCAAGGGATCATACCCCGCCGGAATCTGAAATGGCTGGCCTGGAACGTAGTAGAAATTGTTAGATGCTTTAAATGCTACCGACACATCGTCGTCGGCACCAAATTCTTTTACACCTTCGGGTGCGGCATCGGAGGAGTATCCTCTGGCTACATGGTTCGGCACAAAGTCGATGAGCACTTTCAGCCCCTCTTTGTGCGTTCTGTCGACAAGCGCAAGGAACTCCTTCTTTCTATTTTTTGGGTTTACAGCAAGGTCTGGACTGATGTCGTAGTAGTCTTTGATGGCGTAAGGCGAGCCTGCTCTGCCCTTTACAACATCCACATCGTCAAGCGCAATGCCTATCGAGGTGTAGTCCGACATGCTGGCATGTTCCAGCACACCAGTATACCAGATATGTGTAGCGCCAAATTTCTTTAGTTCTTTGAGCGCTTTGGCATTGATGTCGGCCATCTTGCCAACTCCGTTTTCCTCAATGTTGCCATACCGCTTGTTGGCATTGACCTTGTTACCAAAAAGCCGTGTCATTATTTGGTAAACGATTATTTTATCTGATTTACCAGCCATAAAAGAGGAGTCTAGGGTGGAAGAAGATTGGTGACTTTCAGGGGTTGAGCATTGGATAAGAAAACACGAGACAACGACAGTTGCCGTCAGTTTAACTACTTCCAATAACCTGAAAGTCACCAAGGCAACTAAGCGTTACGATTGATGCAATTCAAGTCTTCGAACGATTGCTTCAGGCGAGCTACAAAAGTTTTTTCACCTTCTCTGAGCCAGGCTCTTGGGTCGTAGAACTTTTTGTTCGGCTTGTCAGAGCCTTCAGGATTGCCAATCTGCGACTGCAGGTAGCCTTCGTTTTTCTTGTAGTAGTCTTTCACACCGTCCCAATACGCCCACTGCATGTCGGTATCGATGTTCATTTTGATGGCTCCGTAAGAAATAGCTTCACGAATTTCAGCTCTGCTTGACCCGGATCCACCGTGGAACACGAAATTGACCGGCAATGGCCCTGTCCCATGCTTTTTGATGATAAATTCCTGGGAGTTTTTAAGAATCACGGGCATCAGCTTCACGTTGCCCGGCTTATATACGCCGTGAACATTACCGAAGGCAGCAGCTACTGTGAAGTTGTCAGAAATGGCTTTTAGCTGAGTGTAGGCGAAATCGACTTCTTCGGGCTGTGTGTAAAGCTTCGAGCTGTCAACGTCGGAGTTGTCGACACCATCTTCTTCTCCACCAGTCACACCCAATTCGATTTCAAGTGTCATACCCATTGCTGCCATTCTCTTGAAGTACTTGGTGCTTATTTCCATGTTCTCTTCAATCGACTCTTCTGATAGGTCGAGCATATGGCTGCTATACAAAGGCTTTTTGTGCGTTTCGTAAAATTTCTCACCAGCGTCGAGCAGTCCGTCAACCCATGGCAAAAGTTTTTTGGCACAATGGTCGGTGTGAAGAATGGTTGTAACACCGTATTTTTCTGCCATCAAGTGCACGTGCTGAGCGCCTGAAATACCGCCAGCAATAGCAGCGAACTGGTTGTCGTTGCTTAGGCTTTTGCCTGCAAAGAAAGAAGAGCCTCCGTTGGAGAACTGTATGATAACGGGTGAATTAACAGCCTTTGCTGTTTCAAGTACTGCATTCACCGTGTTTGTGTTGATCACATTGACCGCAGGAAGGGCGAAGTCGTTTTTGTTTGCATAGTCAAACACTTCCTTTACTTCGTCACCTGATATTACGCCTGGTCTGAATTTCATAGTATTATATTTTATTGAATTTGTTATTTACAGAGGGAAAAATCAAAATTATCCCTAAAAGACAAATAAGCAAAGAGGGAACTAAGTTTAGACTTGGTAAACAGCCTAAATCGGTTTTTAGTTGAAAAATTTATAACTTCTTAGCCAAGTTTGTAGAATTTGATGCCTACTTTTAATTTCGCTCTTCGCCTTGCGGATAAACCTTATTATAAATGAAGAACCCACCGGTAACCATTAAAGACATTGCAAGGGAGTTGAACATTTCTCCCTCTACAGTATCCAGGGCGTTAAAAGACCATCCGGACATAAGCAAGGAGACAAAAAAGGCCGTTAGCGAGTTGGCAGCAAAGCTGAATTACCAGCCTAATTTGATTGCCCTTAGCTTACGAAAGAGTAAGACCAACACTATTGGTGTTATCATCCCTGAGATAGTCCACTTCTTTTTTTCTACCATTATTAGTGGTATCGAGGATGTGGCTTACAAGGCCGGCTACAACGTAATTATTTCACAAACCAATGAGTCGTTCCTCCGTGAGGTTTCCGATACCAATGCGTTGGTTAATAGTAGGGTTGATGGCATTCTTGCTTCAGTGAGCAAGGAAACTGTTTCGTACGATCATTTCAGAAATCTTATTGATCGAGGGATTCCCCTTGTTTTTTTTGACCGGGTTTGTGAAGAGTTGAACACCAGTCGTGTGATTGTGGATGACTACGATGGTGCTTTTCAGGCCACCGAGCATTTGATCAGCATAGGCTGCAAAACGATCGTGCACCTTGAAGGACCAAAAAACCTTGATATCACAAAGAACAGGAGAGACGGATATCTGGCAGCCCTGAAAAAGAACAACCTGCCAATAAATGAAGACCTTATTATTCATTGTGAGCAGACAACCTTCGATGAAGGTAGTCGCCAAATAGCCACTCTTTTCGATAAAAAGTTGACGTTTGATGGCATATTTGCTAACAACGACATGGTGGGGATCGGTGCAATGATAGCGTTGCGTGACAAAGGTGTTTCTGTTCCAAAAGACGTGGCTATCGTTGGCTTTAGTGACTGGGAGATTTCTTCCCTTATGCAACCATCGCTGTCAACAGTATCTCAGCCTGGTTTTGAAATGGGTCAAAAGGCAGCGCAGCTGTTTATCGAGCAAAGTGAAGCAGATGAAGATGAGTTTGTGCCTCGCACCGAAGTGTTGAAAACAAAGCTGATCATTCGGAAGTCTTCGATGAGGTAGATTTTAAACAAGCGCACTACCATCCCGTTTGTTTATCTCCGGAGGCTTCAATTTGAGCTCAGAACATTATAACCGAATCCGATATGTTTGCATTTCGGATTTTTTTGATTTTACCTACTTGCTTAAACAACATGGAAAAACCCCGTCTTAGTTTTTGGCAGATTTGGAACATGAGTTTTGGGTTCCTGGGCATCCAATTTGGATTCGCCTTGCAAAATGCCAACGTGTCGAGAATCTTTGAAACACTCGGTGCCGAAATTGACAATATTCCCATTCTCTGGATCGCTGCGCCGGTATCGGGTTTGATCATACAGCCCATTATTGGCCACATGAGCGACAACACCTGGACCAGACTAGGTAGAAGACGACCTTATTTTCTGGCTGGCGCTATTATGGCTTCTCTGGCACTCATAATCATGCCCAACTCACCTACTCTGTGGATGGCAGCTGGCATGCTCTGGATCATGGATGCATCCATCAACGTTTCCATGGAGCCCTTTCGGGCGTTTGTTGGCGACATGCTTCCCCCTGACCAGCGGACGACCGGTTTCGCCACGCAAAGCTTCTTCATAGGTACCGGCGCTGTTGTTGCTTCCGCACTTCCCTATGTGCTTACTAACTGGTTTGGAATACCCAATACAGCTGCCGAGGGCATTATCCCATCTTCTGTTAAATACTCCTTCTACATCGGTGGAGCCATATTTATTTTGGCAATTATTTGGACTGTGCTGAAGACAAAGGAGTATTCGCCGGAAGAACTTGCTCAATTTGAAAATGATGTGATAGCCAGCTCGGATCAGTCAAAAGAAAAGATAACCAAAGTATCAATTTTTCTCAATGTGGGACTGATTTTGCTGGCACTGGGAATCGCTTTGACCCTGGCTTTGGCTTATGTAAATGCCGAGAAAGAAGTATACATATTGGCAATTGGGCTGATCGTTTTTGGCCTTGTAGAACTCATAGTGGGGTGGATGTCAAAATCAGGACTGAGCAATGGTTTGACCTCCATCATTACTGACCTGAACAACATGCCTGTTACTATGAAGCAGCTGGCTGTCGTGCAGTTCTTTTCCTGGTTTGCTCTTTTCGCTATGTGGATTTACAGCACAGCGGCCATCACTTCCCACGTTTACGGCACCACGGATGCAACGTCTCAGTTGTATAATGATGGAGCTGACTGGGTAGGGGTATTGTTTTCAGTTTACAATGGTGCGGCGGCCTTGCTGGCTTTTGGACTTATCTGGCTGGCTAGTAAAACCTCGAGAAAAATCACTCACACCATTTCCCTGGTGATAGGGGGAGTAAGTTTTATTTCAATTTCTTTTATAAAATCTCCTGAGTTACTGGTTATTCCTTTTTTGGGTATTGGCTTGGTTTGGGCTAGTATTTTGGCGATGCCTTATGCTATTCTTGCAGGCGCTATACCGGGCAGGAAAATGGGGGTCTACATGGGGATATTCAACTTCTTCATCGTTATCCCGCAAATATGTGCCGCCTCCCTGTTGGGTTTTTTGGTGAAACGGGTATTTGAAGGAGAAGCGATTTATGCACTTATTATCGGGGGAGTCTCATTTATTATTGCCGCTGTCATGGTGCTGCTTGTGAAAGACGAGAACTGATTTGTTTTGGCAATAGAAAGGGCTTCCGAGCAAACAACCTTGAAATATCCATGGCTAGATATTTTACAAAGAAAGGTGATACAATGAGGCTTGTCCATTTATATTTGCGGCTCTTGATCTCCATGTTTTAATTGCGTCGGGATAATTTAGATCTACCTAAAGGAAACATGCCAGCAAGGTGCGTCGATTCGTTTCATTTTACTTCGGGAGGCCGTTCCAGATATTTTGATTAGTATGATTAAAGTAAGGTTCAATATTGACTACAGAACGGTTTGGGGCCAACGCCTTTTCATTTGCGGCTCGGCGAAAAGCCTCGGCTCCTGGGATGAGGCCAGGGCTGTTCCTTTGGTGCCAACTGGAGGCGACCAGTGGTCGATAGCGGTTGAAATGGATGAAGCCGAGGGTAAATCCTTTGACTATAAATACTACCTGCTTGATGAGAGATTTGGCACTACGGAATGGGAATTTGGCAACAAGCGAAGACAGGCTGTGGACGCAAGTCGGCATAAGACTGTTGAGGTGCGGGACTACTGGAGGCCTTCGACTAATGATCAGAATCTATTGAACACTTCGCCCTTTATGCAGGCTTTTTTTAGGCAAAAGGGGGCACCAAAGAAGGAAGCGCTTGGAACTCAAGGCTTGTCTTACCGTCTGCAACTTAGGTTACCCAGGGTTGGGGAAGACTACCAGGTGGGAGTGATAGGAAACCACAAAGTGCTGGGCGAGTGGAAGGAAGGGAAGGTGGTGCTTATGAGTAATGCTCAGTTCCCGGTATGGGAATTGGATGTGTACTTTGCTTTGGAAGAGCTTCCCGTTGAGTATAAATATGTCCTTTACAATACGAAAACCAAACGAGTTGAAGAATGGGAGGGGGGTGAGAATCGCTACCTGCCACGAAGTGTTTCGGCGCAAGAAGGCGGGCTTACTATTCAGGCCGATGAGCACTTTCGGTTCCAGTCGGGCAACTGGCGGGGCGCCGGGGTGGCCATTCCCGTTTTTTCATTGCGGTCAGAGTCTGGCACGGGCGTAGGTGAGTTTGAAGACATCAAAAAGTTGGTCGATTGGTCTGTTAAAACGGGCAACAAACTTATCCAGGTACTTCCTGTTAACGACACCATAGCTTCTCACACCTGGGTAGACTCTTATCCATACGCCGGCATTTCAGTCTTTGCTCTTCACCCCATTTATGTCAATCTCCAGGCAATGGGAGCGCTCAGTGACGGCAAGAAGCAGAGGGAATTTGATAAAAAGAGAATAGCGCTGAACCGCCTCGATCATGTCGATCATGAGCAAGTGATGAATACCAAAGCTGAGTATTTTAAGCTTGCCTATGCTGAACACAAAGAGGTTGTTTTGAAAAGTAAGGAATTCAAAACGTTCTTTGCTCAAAATGGACACTGGTTGCTTCCTTATGCGGTATTCTCATGCCTGCGAGACAGGTTTGGCACGCCTGACTTTAGTCAATGGCCACAATATTCGGTCTATTCTGAAAAGGAAGTCGCCAAATTTGCTGACCCGAGGCAAAAGCACTATGATGATGTTGCCATCCACTACTTTATCCAGTTTCATCTCGACAAGCAGCTCAAGGAGGCCACTGCCTATGCCAGGCAGAAAGGCGTGGTGCTCAAAGGTGATATTCCTATCGGGATATTCCGAAATAGCGTGGATGCATGGATAGCACCCAGGCTCTACAACATGGACTCCCAGGCGGGCGCACCGCCGGATGATTTTTCTGTTACAGGGCAAAACTGGGGCTTTCCAACCTACAACTGGGAGGAGATGGCCAAAGATGACTATGCCTGGTGGAAAGAACGTTTAAAGAAAATGGCGGACTACTTTGATGTATTCCGTATCGATCACATCCTTGGCTTTTTTAGAATTTGGGAAATACCCATGCACGCAGTGGAAGGGCTTTTCGGGCACTTTAACCCCTGTTTGCCGTTCAGCGTTGACGAGTTGGGCAATTGGGGCTTGCAATTTAACAAAGAGCGGTACTGCGAGCCATATATAAGGGCTTATATGCTCTCAGAGATTTTCGGCACACATAGCGGCAAAGTAAAGGAGACTTATCTGGAGGAATTTGAAGAGGGTAAGTATCGTTTTAAGGAGCAATACAATACTCAACGGGCGCTTAGTGCTCGTATTGAAGAAATAAAGCAGAGCGGCAATGCTGATGATGAGCATTTGATTTGGTTGCGAAGTCAACTTTTCAGGCTGCATGCGGAAGTGCTTTTCCTGCCGACTGATGATGCAAGTATGTTCAACCCGAGAATTGGATTTCACAGTACCTATAGCTACAGAGATCTCGACGACCAAAGCAAAGAGGTGATGAACAGGCTGTATGTTCATTATTTCTACAAACGGCACAACGATTTTTGGAAAGACAGGGCCATGGAAAAGCTCCCTGCACTGAAGGCAGCTACTAATATGTTGATATGTGGCGAGGATTTGGGTATGGTTCCCGAAAGCGTTCCGGGCGTTATGGCTGAACTGCAAATTCTCAGTCTTGCTGTGCAGCGCATGCCCAATAACCCAGACTGGGAGTTTTGGCCTCCATCTCAAACCCCTTACTTGTCGGTTACTACTACCTCAAGTCATGATACATCTACTTTGAGAGGCTGGTGGGAAGAGGACAGGCAGGAGGTTCAAAGATTCTTCAATTCTATTTTGAAGCAGGCAGGCGAAGCTCCTATTCACTGCGAGCCATGGATCGCTTCGGAAATTATCCGGCAACATATGGAAGCACCCGCAATGTGGGCAATTTTCCCAATTCAGGACTTGCTTGCAACGGATGAAAGGCTCCGGAGAGCTTCTCCGGGCGAAGAAAGAATTAATGTACCTGCCAACTCTCAGCATTATTGGAAATACAGACTTCACCTTACACTTGAGGAACTGCTTAAGGAAGGTGATTTTAGCAATTATTTAAGAAAACTTGCTGACGAATCTGGAAGAATACGCCCATACTAGCATTTTAAGGCCAATACTCGTACCTTTTGTTCAAACTCTTTTTCTTAGCTTGTCAGATTGTTCTTTGGCTTTTTAGCATCAATGGTGTCTTTCCGGCATTCAAATTATTTCAAACTACCCAATTTGGCAAAAGGCAATAGTTGGGTTGGAATAACTTAAAAGAATTTGTTTCAGCAGAAAACACCAAGCAGGGTGGGGCGATGCGGTTTCATTAACTTGTTAAAAAAGGGAAATGTTCTGCCTACCCTTTTTTAACAAGTAAACTTTCAGCAATATGTATTATTTGCCGCCTCCGACCCAGCCACCCTGTCCACCATCGTCTGTTTTAATAATTCGCAACGATTGCTTTGGTTTTTTGGTAGATGAGGATGAAGTTGTTGAAGGCGAAGCAAAATAGAGGCCTAGAGAAAGAATCAAGAAGAAAATATACTGTGCCATAATCTCATTGGTTAAGTTAAGTGAATTACACGCCTCGAAGATGGTGGAATACCTACTATCCATTTACGACAGTTTGTAACATTTGCTAACTATAAAAAATTTAGTAGTTTACGGTATAAAGTCGGTGAAATTCCTCCTGAAGCTTAAAATTTGAAGTGTTCACTATGAATGAGATCAAAAAAATAGTCAGAATTGTAACAAACAGAGTCAAAAAAAATGTTTCTCTTATCGATGTTGTAAATAATGGAGACAACCCAGGTAAAGAGCAGCAACTGTTTAATAGCATACAAAGTGGTGTTTACACGACAGATGATGACGCTGCTTTTGGGATGTATGGCACAAATGGCACAGACCAACGCTATAGGATGCTTAAATCCAGATTGCGTACCAAGCTGAATAACCTTTTGTATTTTGCTGATTTTAATGACTCGAGGGGTAACATTAGCTTTCCTTTTGAGCAGGAATGCCACAGTCATATTTTCAGGGCCAAGATACTTTACAAGGAAGGAGAATATGAACTCGCTGAAAAAAGTATAAAAAAGGCACTGACCATCTCCAAGGAATCAGAGTTTACTGACCTGACACTGATCGGTCTGAAGATGTTGAGAATAATATATTCCGAGTCATTTCGCCCGAACCACCTAAGAAAAGCCATTGGACAGATAAAAAAATACGAAGTGATCAATCGACTAGAGGAGGAGTCGCTTGATATTTTTTATCTAAAATGGATGCAATTGGGCAAGTCTGTGCATTCGAGGAAAGTACACCTGGAGTCCACCATTAAGGCGGTGGAAGTTCTTAGGAAATTATGGGAGAAAGGAGGCTCGTACGCACTTTTTGAAAACTATTACAGGCTTCGGTTGTGGACAAATGAGCTTTTAGGCGACTACAGCAGTGTTGTTGCAATTACTGAGGAGGCTTATGATTTGGTGAATAAAGGTGCTGTAAATCCATTGAGGTTTGACATGCGTCACCACGTTTACACTCGCACCTATGCTTGTTTGAGGGCCAAGGACTACGATAAGGGCATTAAATATGCTGAGGAGGGGATGAACCACATATCAAGGTCTTCGAGGAACTGGTTCTCTCACATGGAGAACTACGTACTGCTGGCGCTTCACAATAAGAACTATCTTTTGGCCGATGAAGTGATTAGCCAGGTAACCAGAAACCCCTATGTGGACAAAATTAGCACTCAGTCGAAGGAAAGGTGGGAGCTATACAAGGGATATTTATATTTTATAATGCCTGATCGGAATGTGGAAGACGTTCTGAGCTTTAAGGATATCTATGAACGACTTCCTTTCTACAGTCAAGACAAACAGGGATTCATGGTAGCGATACTCATTTTAGAGTTTATGGACTTTCTTAAGAAAGACAGGCTTGATCTGGCATTGACCAAGTTGCCCAACTCTGAGCGCTACATTTACAGGTACTTAAACCAAAACCCGGAAAGTCAGAGGGAGAAACTATTTCTTAAACTTATCTCCATTATTGTGCAGTGTAGCTTCAATCCCGACATGGCAGCCAAAAAAGGCAAGCGGTATTTGGAGCGGCTCAAAATTACCCCTGAGCCGGGTGATGCTTTTGCTGAAGTTGAAATTGTTCCTTACGAGCAGCTTTGGGATATTTTAATGGGATTCATGACAAACGCACATGTGAAGCTAGACTTTGCCAAGAAATAGCCTGTTAGCCAAGTGCCTAAGAAAGTGGGGGCTAGCTGGACAACACGGGCTTTTAGCTGATTATTTGGGTGTCTAATTTTTCCTTTCTGTTACGTCAGGCACAGCGTATTTCGACACTTTGCTCCCAAGGTTCTTATAAAGCACCATCAAGGCAGAAAGAATAATCAGATTCTTGAAAATGTATTGTCCCACTATTGACAAGCTGAACGGATCTTGGTTAAAGGCGTACTTTGGAAGAATTATCAATGGGAGAAAGGTGCAGCACATGTGCCAGATGGTTATTAAGATGGTTGCTCTGGCTTTAAAATTGATAATCAGTGCCACTCCAATCATGGTTTCCATAATTGCGAGAACAATACATGCGGCATTCCCTGAGAGGACATCGAATGTGATGATACAGATGGTGTCTTCGGCGAGCTGTTCCGCAGGACTATACTGTGGAAAGAATTTTAGCAAGCCAAAAGCAGTGTATATAAGCCCAATGCTGATTCTCAAAAAATCAAAAGCGTACTTATCGAGCAATTGTATCCATTTTGTCTCAATTCTCTCTAATTGCACTAATACCCTTTTCATACATTGTCTAAAGCCAGATAATTGAATTTTTCCGACTTAAACTTAATGAAATAATCAAAAAGACCCATTTTTCGGGCTTATGACTTTCGTCAGGCCTGATGAGACGCCGAAATTTGCCGCTCACAACTATCAAAAGGCATAGGTATATTTTTAGTAGCTGCGGTGAAGGTGTTGAGATATTTTGTAACTAAAATCGAATATGGGAAGCAATCTTGAAGCGCTTACTTCTAAAAAACGCCTTGTATCACTTGATGCACTGAGAGGCTTTACCGTTGTGGCTATGATCATAGTGAATGTGCCTGGCTCTTGGAGCCATGTTTACTCACCATTGTTGCACAGCCCTTGGCACGGCGCTACACCAACGGACCTCGTTTTTCCTTTCTTTTTGTTTATCGTCGGTGTTTCTATTGCGCTGGCTTTTGAACGGCAGCTTGATCAGGGGAAGAGTAAAAAAGAGCTGGTGAAAAAAGTGATTGTGCGGGCTTTAAAAATATTCGCTCTTGGCATTTTTCTGTGGATGTTTCCAAAATTTGACTTATCAAACATTCGGATTCCCGGCGTGCTTCAACGTATCAGTATCGTTTTTCTAGCCTGCTCGCTGCTGTACCTTTACGGCGACTGGAGAGCTCAGGTAAAGTGGGCAGTCGGTCTCCTTGTTGGGTATTGGGCAATAATGACTTTTGTGCCCGTTCCTATCGATGAGGTGATTCAGCAAGCGCTCGGCACAGGAGAGACTTTGCGGAGTGGAGGTATGGTGCCAGTGGAAGGAATAAAGCAGATTGGCGAAGGGTTTATTGCAGGCAACTATGAACCAGGGACGAACATGGAGTCCTGGCTTGACCGCAGGCTGGTGCCTGGCAGGCTGTGGGAAAAAAACTGGGATCCTGAGGGCTTTCTAAGTACGTTTCCTGCGATAGGGACTGGCATTGCTGGCATGTTAGCCGGAAGGTTGCTGTTGAGTAAGCTGGATGCAGACAAAAAAGTAATTTGGTTGTTTTTCGCAGGATTTTCTGCCTTTGTGGCCGGTAATGTATTTGATTGGTTTTTCCCCATCAATAAGCACATCTGGACCAGCTCCTATGTCTTATATGCCGCTGGTTTGGCAGCCATGTCGCTAGCCTTTTTCGTCTGGCTGGTAGATGTTCAGGGCAAAGTGAGCTGGACAAAGCTCGGTGTCATATTTGGCTCCAACGCTGTGGTGGCCTACGTCCTTCATGGTGTGATCTTGAAATTGCTGGCATTGGCCAATATCCCATTAAGAAGCGGTTTTTTTGAGGGTCTGGTCGCAGTGGGGATTCCGGAAAAACTCTCTTCTCTCATTTGGGCACTGTTCTATTCGCTAATTATTTGCTTTATACCCGTCTATTTTCTCTACAAAAAGAAGATTTTCATTAAGCTTTAACACGCCAGTTCGCAACTGAGTATGGTGACTAGTTGCATGCGTTGTACGACCGGCGGAGCGGTAACTGCCAGTCACCTCTATCTAACACTCACACCGACACCCATTGAGAGTGTGTTGTATTTTTGAACTGTGTAGTCGGCATTAATAGTAATGATTGCCAGGTTTAGTTTGACACCCACTGTCGCTCGTGGGCTGAAATTACTGAACTTAAAATCAATGGGGTCGACCAGTGGCTGTAGCGAGCTTTCGATTTCATAGCTGCCGTCGAGCCTCACTCTTGTAAATGCTCCGTTCAATCCAACTCCACCATACAGTGTGATAATTTTTACGAAGTCTTTGCTGCCGAGCACTTGTAATGTAGCTCCCTTCACGCTTAATCTGGTCACGTTACCAGGAGTGTTAATATCGGGTGTAGTTTCGACAGAAATCCTGCTGAAACCAGCAAGAAGAGACAGTTCGAAAGGTGCAAATGCGAAGGCAGGCACGTGTTGCTTCATGTCATGAAGAATACCGAAACCGAGCATGCCTAGTTTCACTTCCGTATCACCGTTTTTATAGGTATAAGTTGGTATCGTTCTGATTTTCAAATCTGTTTCTTTGATCAAGCCTAATCCGGCTTGTATCATTGGGGCCGGAACCGCATTGAACCCGATAACCTCTTCCATTCCCAGACCTGTAGGGCTTGAAAACGTCACTTCACTTTCTTGCTGACCCTCATTGAAAACGATTTCCGGAATATCATCGGCATCTAGATTGGGGCCAAAAATTGTCGGCAGTTGATCTTTGCTTGGATCGGCAAGCGTCACGTTTGAGTAGTCGTTTGGATTAAACGTGAAAAAAGTGGCCTTTTCTGGCACATAAGCAACCGATAGCGACAGTGTAACATCAAACCCCAGGGGTTGGTGGGGTTTGGCGGTATTAGCCCAGTTGTTGGTAAGCCCATAGCCGAAACCCAAAAAAGCGGGCTCAAAGTAATTTTTCAACAACTCTTCTGCATCATCTACACCACCCTCGATGAAGACGTCCAAGCTTTGGGATTGGCTCAAGAATGGAGCATACACAAGAGTAAAAAATAGTATTAGCTTTTTCATAACCAAGTGGGTGATTAATACCTTACTCTTAAGGTAATGTTGTAGTAAAGTGTAAAAGTGAAGTTGAGATCGGAGGTGGGTACCTCAGCGAAATCAAATGTGAGCGTGTTGTCTACTTCCTTATAGGTTGTAAGGATTTGTTTAATCGTGCCGGCCTCAGCGTCATTCACGCCAGCAGGTTTTTCTGAGGTGTTTTGAAGTTTGCCTGTGATTGCTAAAACACTACGCTGTTGAGTGACTTCCGAGGCTACACTCAGACTTATTTCATCCAGTTCCACCTCTTCTTCAGCCGAAACATCGGTGATGGAATAAGTAACGGAATTGACGGTTACTGCGTCTGACTCAGCCAGGTCAGATAAAGCATCCTTGAAGGCGCTGACGTCGGACAGCCGAAAAGTCTGAGTAAACGCTGGAGGATTTATTTCGACGCCGGGATCATTTCCAGGGACAGCAACTCTAAAGATAATGGGAACATTCCGTGTAATATTGAAGCCAATTCCCGCATCGCCGCAGCTTGCAAACATTAGAAGCAAGAACGGGATTGATGACCAACAAAATCTTTTCATTACATTCTGATTAAAAGGACGGTACCTAAAAGTTAAAAAAAGGAAATAGTTAAACGAATATACTAAAATATTCGATTCTGTAATCTTGGGGTGGTTTTGACCAGATATATATTTTGCTCACTAGTCGTCCAGATTAGCCTGATACCAATCTTCTATCGAGTTAGCCGTTTTTTCTGTAACTACCTTCTGATCAAATTTTGACTGGAGGTTGCTGATTGCCCGTGTGACCATGGCATGAGAAATAGATTCTTCCTCCCTTATCCCAAGGCGTGCGACTAGTGTCTTTAGTTTGTCGCCTCCCATCTTCATGAAAATAGGGCTTTCAAGGTGAGATAGTGTCTGAATGTTGGTCTTTGAATGTTGCTCAATGTTGTTGATAAGGGTTGTGTACGGGCCTGATAAAGGATAAAGCTCGGCCACATACGCTTTATCCGATATCATTTTCTTATCAGCATCTTTCCAGTTTATTAGTTTTATCGACTCAGCCCCTGCCGCATTAAGAAGTGCTTGTAACTCCTTGCCTGTTTCTTCGAAGAAATAGAAAATAGCGGATGGAGATTGCATGGCATCGGCTATCAGCCATTTGTATAACTGCACTTTTGAGGTGAATACCACTATCGCTGGTAGTTCTTTGCTTTTCTCCCTTTTAAAAAAAGAAAACATCCTCTATAGGGTTTAAGGGTTGTAGTATTTGTGAATGATGTCTGCCACAAGTCCTGTCCACCCGGTTTGGTGACTGGCACCGAGACCTCTTCCATTGTCTCCATGAAAATACTCATAAAAGAGAATATAATCTTTGAAGTGCGGGTCTTTTTGAAACTTTTCGTTATTCCCGAACACAGGCCTGTTGCCATTTTCATCCCTTTGGAATGGCTTCATTAGCCTTTCTGCAAGGATCCCGGCCAGGTCTTTGATAGTGACATATTCCCCGCTTTCTACCGGGTATTCGACTTTAAAGTCATCGCCGTAGTAGAAATGAAACTTGTAAAGCGATTCAATGATCAGGTAGTTGACAGGAAACCAGATGGGGCCTCTCCAGTTGGAATTACCTCCAAAGAATGAAGAGTCGGACTCTCCGGGAAGGTACTCAACAATGAATTTTTCACCCTCCATTTCAAGTACGTACGGGTTTTCTTTGTGGTATTTCGACAAGGCTCTGACACCATAGTCGGACAAAAACTCATTGGGGTCAAGCATTCTTTCCAGGATCTTCTTCATCCTGAAGCCACGCAGAAGTGAGAGCAGCCTTCTTTCTCCCCGCCCGGGATCTTCCCATCGGGCTACCAGCGAAGCGAGCTTTGGGCGTTGCTTCATGAAAAAGTCCAGCCTTTCTCTGAATTCCGGCAACTTTTCGTAGGTTGACAACCTCAGCGTTTCTACTGCAAAAAGTGGAATCAGCCCCACCATTGAACGAACCTTCATTTGCTGAGGATCCTGACCTTTTACGTGCATCACATCATAGTAAAAATTGTCTTCGTCATCCCAGAGGTTCACCGTATCATCATCGGAGCTGTTCATAGCGCTGGCGATGTAAAGGAAGTGCTCAAAAAACTTGTTGGCCATGTCCTGATAGGCGGGATAAACTTCAGCCAGTTCCAGCGACATGCGAAGCATATTGAGGGCAAACATTGCCATCCAGCTTGTGGAATCAGCTTGTTCGAGCGAAGAGCCTTCCGAAAGTGGACGGTTGCGGTCGAACACTCCGATATTATCGAGCCCAAGGAAGCCTCCCTGAAAGATGTTTTTGCCGTCGGCATCTTTTCGGTTGACCCACCAGGTGAAGTTCAGCAACAAGCGGTTAAAGGCTTTTTGAAGGAAGTCAAAATCACCTTTCCCCTGCATTTTCCTGTCCATTTTAAATACTCTCAAAACGGCCCAGGCATGAACAGGCGGGTTTACATCATTGAAGTTCCACTCATAGGCGGGAATCTGCCCGTTTGGATGCATGTACTCATCTTTGAGCAACAGCAGGAGCTGATTTTTGGCGAAATCAGGATCGAGCCTCGCTATGGGTATGCAATGGAAAGCAAGATCCCATGCAGCATACCAGGGGTACTCCCAGGTGTCGGGCATGGAAATGACATCGGCACTGTCCATATGTTGCCAGTCGTGGTTTCTGCCATGACGGCGTTCCTGCGGTGGAGGTATTCTTCCGGGGTCACCGCCAAGCCACTCTCTAATATTATAGTAATAGAACTGTTTGCTCCACATCATACCGGCATAGGCCTGTCGCTGGATATTTC
This sequence comes from Imperialibacter sp. EC-SDR9, assembly GCF_902498805.1. Classification (GTDB taxonomy): domain Bacteria; phylum Bacteroidota; class Bacteroidia; order Cytophagales; family Cyclobacteriaceae; genus Imperialibacter. The sequence continues at coordinate 51,522 of NZ_LR701597.1, forward strand.
GCAAGTCTTTGTCAGCAACCTTATATTGAAGGGAGCGGTAAAACGAATCGCATTCTGCTTTTCGAAGGGCCATCACGGCATCAAAATCTCCGAATGGGTTATCCAGCTTTTTTCGACTTAGTCTCACCTGCACCCTCTTGCTGCTGTTGGCATCAATGCTAAAAGTGTAAATTCCACTTGCTTTGGAGCCTCTTTTCTCTTTGTTAACGGCTTCTTTTTTCCTATCAACGATGTAGTCGTTGATGCCATCTTTCAAAAATTTAGCCGTATTGGAAATGCCGTATAGCTTCGATCTGTTGGTTTCGTTGTCTGTGAAAGCCTGCTCTTCAATATCTTCATCAAAATAGACGTGGAAGTCGTCAAGTAAATGGTGGGACAAAAACATATGCTGCTTGTCAAATTCCTCCAGCGACGGGATGAATTTATCCTTGCCAGACGACCATGTATTGCGAAACCAAAACGTAGGTAGTACTGTGATTGGGGCTTTTTTATTGCTCCGGTTAACTATTTCAACCTCAAAAAGGAAGTCCTCAACATCGGCCTTGGCATAATGAAGGAATATGTCGAAATACTCGTCTTTGTCAAAAATACCAGTATCTATGATCTCGTACTCCGTTTCGAGCTTGCTCTTTTTCTGATTTTTCTCAAGCAGGCTTTTGTAGGGGAACTCTGCTTGAGGATACTTGTAAAGCATCTTCATGTAGGAGTGGGTAGGGGTGCTGTCCAGATAATAGTACAGCTCCTTCACGTCTTCACCATGATTTCCCTCGATACCAGACAGCCCGAACAGCCTTTCCTTTAGAATAGGATCCTTGTGATTCCAAAATGCCCATGCAAAGCAAATCCGCTGATCCTCGTTGCTGAAACCGCCAAGACCATCTTCCCCCCATCGGTAGGCTTTGCTTCTGGCGTGGTCGTGCGGTATGCTTTCCCAGGCCGAGCCGTATTTACTGTAGTCTTCACGAACCGTTCCCCATTGCCTCTCCGAAAGATAAGGGCCCCATGCTTTCCAGGGAGTCCCATTTCTGCACTCTTCAAGTCTTCTCTTTTCTACAGTCATACACTACACATTCAATTTCCAGGTGAATCCTAATGAAAGGCGGCACCGAATATACAATTTTGACTTTGAAATTGGCAGCGGAAACAGCGTTATGGATACTTTTATGGAGCGAAGGCGGTTTTCAATCGTTTGAAACCGGAAAAATTTTATCCTGCAAAATTACGTCAAGTCTGTAATGACAAAATGCTGTCCCCGAAATTCGTATTTGTCGCCTTTTTTCAGTCCGGCGATCGCATCATAGATAGGAGACTGTGTAGAAATGACAAAGATATCTTGCGAGTCAAAGGTAATTTTGCCTATGCTTCCGGCAATCAGAAAAATCTGCTTGTCAGTAACGACCAGCGCACCCTGGCCAATTTGACTAAACACCGCATTTGGATTGATTCGTTTGAGGCCTGCCAAAAGATCGCTACTTTCTGCCAGCTTGTTGTTGTACATGCTTCGCTCTTGCTGCATCTGCTCTCTGAACGAATCCTGGCTGTCCTCGGAGCTGCCACTTTCGCTCAGCGCACTTTCAATGGCCGCCTCGATGGCTTCTTTCAAGCTGGCTATTTGCTGTTCCTGGCGCTGAATGCATTGTTCCAGTACCTCCCTTTTGAACTTGGCTAAATCTGCTATTTTCGTCATGCTTATTGAAAAAAGAATCGCAAATGTAAATGAAAAAAAGTCAATAGTGCGAGAATAATATTCATGCAACCAGCAACCTTATTCCGTTGAATAACGACTATAGGGGAGTAACTGATAAAAATTACGCAAATAACTATTATGAAAACTGTATTGAGACATTGGAGTCTGATGACTTTTTTAGCTTTTGGCATCGCTGTTCAGGGATGCAGTATTGTAGATGGGCCCTGTGAGAAGGGTAAAGGTGATATTGTGCGAAGAGACGTGGACATAGAAGCGTTTACAGGAATAAACATGACAATGGCAGGTAATGTAACCATAGAAAGAGGGGAGGCGCTGAAAGTAGAGATTGAGGGGCAGCCCAACATTCTCGACCTCATCAGTACCGATGTTGAGGATGGTCAATGGACGATCTATCCCCGAAGCTGTGTTTCCAACCACAAAGACTTTTCGGTGTTTATCACTCTACCGGAGCTTGAAAACATTACCCTGACTGGTTCGGGTAGCATCACAACGCTGGACTCGTTCGACGATGACGTTAATGTTTTGTTGTCGGGCTCCGGCAAGATAACCTATGCAGGGCAGGGAGAGAAGGCAAATGTGGCACTAACAGGCTCTGGTAAAGTCACTTTTACAGGAGACTTTGCCAACATTACTGTTGCTCACTCTGGGTCAGGTAGTGTGCTGCTAAGCGGAGCAACTGATCTCCTGAAAGTGAATTGTTCAGGATCGGGTGGTATTGACGCTTATGAATTGGCAGCCGCAAAAGCGCAGGTAGTTAACTCGGGCAGCGGGTCATCCAAAGTGTACGTGACCGAGGAACTTGAAGCGGTTGTGTCCGGCAGTGGATCTATTTTTTACCGAGGCGATGCCGTTGTTGATGAGACCGACAATGGCTCAGGGTCGATTGTCAATGACAATTAAGAGAGAATGGGCGGTTCAATTAGTAGCACCGCCCGATTTTTGTTTTTAGCTATTCGGAGCTGGTGCCACAGTAAAACTGAACACAAGTTTTTCCCAGTGATAATTTACTGTGCCGTCGGATGAAACTTTGAATTCAAGCCTTTCTTTGAAGTCTTCTACCATGGACGGAGTGATGGTAACCCGAAGCGCATCTTCAGACTCTTTGTAGTCATAGGCGCCCCATTGCTCGGCCTCTTTGTTGAAAATAAGTGTCCAGTCAGTCTCTGTGGGGATACTGAACAGGCTGTATTGGCCAGCGGGCAGCGGCTCTCCATTTATCAGGACATCCTTGTCGACTGAAAACACAGTGGCTTCATTGGCTCCCGTTCTGTCCACCTTACCGTAAGGAACCAGTTCACCCCAAATGGTTCTGCCTTTTACGGCCGGGGCACTGTAGTCGATAGTTACGTTGACTCCACTCACGTTGGCAGTTGTTGATGCCGGAGGGCTCGGTCTTTGCGATTTGTCGTCTTCGGCATCATCTTCTGTTTCCACAACGGTTTCTGAATCCGAAAATTCGCTTTTAGAGGAAGAGGAACAACTTGCGAACGTTAGTCCGCAAAGTACAAGTAATCCAATAGCGCTCAACTTAGTCAAAAGGTTAGAATCTGGCGTTTTCATAAGATATTATTATAATTATTTCAAGTTCGTAAATAAACAAAATTCTTACTTCATTCTACCATGGGATGGGTTTAACGGCGTTATTAACTTATTCGTTGTAACGAGTGACTTTATTCGGGCTCGAAACGGCAACGCTGTCCTTTAATTGATAGCGCTGCTTCAACTAACTCTTTAAAAATGAACACTTTATTGTCCTGAAATCGTTCATTTTCATTTTGAGGTAATCGACCAATTAATTGATAGTCAGTAATTTAGTATACAGGTATGTTTTTTGATGTACAACTGACGCAAATGAAACATATTATATGGCAGTTATTGGTATAGAGATTCCCCGCACTTTAGAAGAGCAGGAGATCGAAGTTGAAGTAAGAATCAACGGAATCAAAAAACAGTATCACTACAGGGTCGAGATTTTTTATTGGGAAGAATGCGAATTTCCAACGAATGATCGGGTAGAATGTATCAAGCGCCTCATAAGCGGATACAACCCTGAATGGGATTTGGCCCACATCGGCATACCGACGGATGACTTCATTCCGATCACCTTCAAAAAGAAGAGGAGATAAACTATTGATTTTTATTTCTAAGAGCTTCTTCTTTGCTTTCTTTTTGAAGAGAGCAATATGAAAGACATTTGTCGGAAGTTTTTGGTAGCGGTGGTTTTGTTGGGGTTGGTATCGGAGGGCTATGCGCAGTGCACTGAGTGTGAATCAAAGTTGGCCTATGTGGCAGATTTCTGTTTCACGGACAGTAAGTTCACGGGCATTTGCGTTCAATTCTCGGAAACGCAACCAAACTTCCTCATTCAAAACGGAAAGAAGGGGAAGTACATCCCATCAGTCAATAAAGCCACAGAGGAGTACCTCATTTCTCTGGCTGCTGATTCTAAGTTAAAGCTATCTGCTTTGGAAATAATTTTTCTTCAGAAGGCACTATTGGCATGGGAAATAGAAAGAAGAAATTTTGGCTACACCTATAGAGATAGCGGCCTCGGGGTGAAGATGCTTGAAGAAGGCACCGGTGATTTGCCTAATGTCGGCGACAGAGTTACCGTCCACTATACAGGCTACCTTGAAGACGGGACAAAGTTCGACAGCTCGGTCGATAGGGGCAAGCCTTTTAGCTTTGTGCTTGGCGCTGGTCAGGTAATCAAAGGATGGGATGAAGGGATAGGGCTGCTAAAGAAGGGTTCAAAGGCTTACATCCGGGTGCCAGCCAACCTGGGTTACGGAAGTATCGCCCGTGGCCAGATACCTGCCAATGCCACTTTGGTTTTCGAGGTCGAACTCATCGAATAAGCCAGTTTCATTTCACCGTTTCCCGGGTCTAGGCGAGACCTTCGATATTTTTTTAATACAAAGTTGTAATCTTTTCGATCTACAAGAGTACTAATACAAAGCGTTCGATACTGTGATCAAAAACTGTACACTATTGGTCACTAAGTAGTAGAATGAAAATGTAACTATCTGTAAAATAGGTTTTTATATAATTGGCATCAACTTTGTATAACAACTAGTCATGCAACAGGCAAGAAACAAAATGAGCACTACATTAATTACCCTCGGGGTGATAGTGGCTCTGCTTGCTGTTTTGTTGACCCCTGGCTTCCTTGATCTTTCATCTCTGGTGATGTTTCAAAATGAGCTTCCTCAAGATCAGCCTTTGGTAAGCCAATCCACCCTTCAGGAAGTGGGCAGCCAGTCGGTTGAAGCTGTTTCTTCCTTCCTCAAAAAGGTAAGCCTTTCTCAGTAAATCCCATCTGCTTTTTTGGGCTGGATACCATAATCTTGTCAGCTTTAAAGATTGAGCCAGTAAGTCGCTTTGAAAATTAGTGAGCGGTTTCGTGAGTAAAATGTTTCTGGCAGGTAATTCTCTGTGTAAACGAGGAAAATGTCGGACACAGGTTTGAAGCGCCACTGGAGCCGTGCATTGACATTAATGTTATCGATCTGGTTATTGTATTGAAAGTAGGTGGTCAGAAAGAATGATTTGCTTAGCGTGACATCAAACTTTGGGCCGATCAGCAGCAGGTTGGCATCGTTGTAAGGATAGGGCAGCCGCAGCTTGTTGATATTGGTGACCAATGAAATAATCCCATAGGGTTGTATCCTATATCCAATTTCCGAATCTAGATTCACTCGTGTCCCATTGAAATATCCGCCAGACCTTGTATTGAGGCTATAGAACAGTTTTTTCCGTGCGTCAGAATCATAGTTGGCAATAACCGAGTAGTAACCGTACTCAGATCCTTCTGGCAGCTCAATGCCGCCTGTATTGGTCGGGTCGAAGGAGAAATACAAGAACACATAGTCATGCCTGAGCCGCATATTGAACAATGAGGTGTTTTTGAACTGTATCCGGTACATCAGGTTGATGTCCCTATCAGTGGTGCCATATGTACCGTTCCATATATTGTCGGTATCGAAGCCGGGCCCATGCCTGTTGACAATGGTTGAGTTCGGATAAAAGTTATACCAAATGCTTTGCGAAAAGCGGTTGTAGCCATTCCGGCGGGCGAAGCCAGTTTCGGGGTTGTAGTTGGCCCCAATAGATTGTGCTCTGGCAGAAATTTCCCAGCGCAGGATGTTGTATTCCAATTCTGAGGACAGTGCAAACGCATCGTCGAGGCTTTCATTGCTAAAAGACCTGTGGGCGAAGAATTTTCCGTTCCATTTGTTGTCGGCTGAAGCGAGGTTGTAGTCAATTCCCAAGACCCTATTGTAGGTGCGGATGCTATCGCTCCCGTCAGCCGCTTGCAAAGGCCCTGTTGGGTCTTTGTTCACGAAAATCATTCCCACGTTGGAGCGGGTAAACAGCTTGCGTTGAAAGCTGGCTACTGAGTAGTTGGTAGAGGGAAGGCTTAGTCTGTCGTCTTTGGCGGCCAGCATATCCAACAGCCCCACCCGCCAGTTGTTGTTGATCTTGCCGCTCAGGCGGGCGCCGGCGTGAATTTTATTCTGCAGGTTCTGCCCGGTGCTCTCGTCTCTGGTTACCCCAATGCGGCGGGAGAAAAACGGGCGTAGGTTCTCCGTGCCGAAGTCGGCAAAGAGGTCGGCGTTTTCAAGAAAAAACTGCCTCTTTTCTGGATAGAATATCTCAAAACGATCGAGGTTGGTTACCTGATCATCAACCTCCACCTGCGAAAAATCTGGATTGAAAGTCAGGTCCAGGTTGAGCGATGGGCCAATTCCTATTTTCGCATCTCCGCCGAAGTCAGCTGATTTGGCTGGCGACAAGCCCTCTTCCTGGTCGTGCTCATATGCTGCCGCTACAAAGGGAATAAGTGAGATGTTGGCCCCCGGCTTTTTGAGCGGTTTGTCAAAAACCACTTCCCGGTTAAATGCCAGCGTGATGATGCTGAAGTTTCGTGGTATACGTGCCCAGGTTGATCGCTCACCATTTTCGCTATCGATCCTGTAGAAGTTCATGTTCCACTTTTGCGAGTTCTCCTTGAACCGGATGGTTTTAAATGGAATGGCCAGCTCTGCAATCCAGTAGCCCTCGTACTGAACGGCTTTCGTGTACCACTTGTTATCCCACGACAGGCTGAGGTTTTGTCCGCCTCCGGAGCCGCCATTGGCAATAAGACCTTCTCGTTGTACCCCAAATGGGTTTACGCCAAACTGAAACGAATTGGTTTTATCCTGAAATGGATCCAAAATAAGCGTGATCCCATCATTGGCTTCTCCCCGGTAATCTCTTCTTAAGGAAGGTGTCACATACTTTCGGTCTTTCGCCTGGTTGTACATTTTGGCACCCATGTACAGAAACTCGTCGTCGTAAGTGATCCTGATTTCAGTTTGCGAATTGGCGAGAGAAGTATCGTAAGGGAAGTACTGCATAAAACCTCCAGCGACTTCCGCACTTTCCCAATCTTCCTCATTCAGAGCACCATCCAAAATTATTTTTCCCTTTGCCTTCTGTATATGTAACGATGGAAGTGTATTTTGTGCCTTCGTTAGTTGAATAGAAATACCGTAAGCAAAAATGGTCAGTGTTGTTAGTAGTAAAATTCCTCTCATGTAGTCCTCCTAACCCCGAATATAGAAGGATGCTTCAAACACTTCGTTTTCGTAATTGATGAATGGTATCAAAGTTTGATGATAGAAAGGAAAGCACAATAAAAACGTAAAGACTCAAAAGTGGATTTTAAAGAATTAGAGATTTCTCCTGAGCTCAAGGATGCTGTACAAGCGATGGGTTTTGAGAAAATGACTCCGGTACAGGAGCAAGCCATCCCTGTGATTTTATCTGGAAGAGACATCATTGCCTGCGCACAAACGGGAACTGGAAAAACGGGTGCCTACCTGATACCCGTCATTAATGACAACCAGAAGAATGCTGACGGAAAGATCAAGACGCTGATCCTGGCACCGACAAGGGAGCTGGCTATTCAGATCGATCAGCAGATAAATGGACTGAGCTACTTTGCCGGGGTGAGTTCCTTCGCAGTTTACGGTGGCTCAGACAGCTCGAGCTGGGACTCACAAAAAAAGGCCTTGCAGGAAGGTGCCGATATTATTGTGGCCACGCCCGGCAGGATTATCACGCACATGAGTTTTGACTACGCCGACTTCAGCAATCTCCGCCACCTGATCCTTGACGAGGCAGATAGGATGCTTGACATGGGTTTTATTGATGACCTGATAAAGATTGTCAACATGCTTCCGGCTAAACGCCAGAACCTGATGTTCTCCGCTACTATGCCGCCAAAGATCAGGACGCTCACAGCTCAAATGCTGAACAACCCGGTGGAGATAAGCATAGCTATCTCGAAGCCAGCTGAGAAGATTTTTCAGGCTGCTTTCTCGGTCTACAACCCGCAGAAAAATTTACTACTTAGCCACATACTGGACGCCAGGCAGCTGCCTCGAATTTTGATATTTTGTTCACGCAAAACTACAGTCAAAGAACTGGACAGACAGCTGCGAAAAGACGGTAGAAAGGTGGAGTCTATTCACTCGGATCTTGAACAAAATGAAAGGGAGTCCGGCCTATTGAAATTCCGTAACAAGGAGATCAATATTCTAATCGCCACAGACGTGCTGAGCAGAGGGATTGACATCGAGAATATCAACCTTGTGATCAACTACGACGTGCCGCAGGATCCGGAAGATTATGTGCACAGAATTGGCCGGACAGCAAGGGCAGAAACGGATGGCATTGCGTTCACTCTGGTGAATGAGGATGACCAGAGAAAGTTCAGCCGGATAGAGAATCTTATTGGCAAGAGCATACGCATGGTGAAGCTTCCGTCGTCGATAGGTGAGGGACCAGTGTATGATGCTAAGCACCCTAAAAGCTCTCCGAGAGAAAGAGGCGGAGGAGGCGGGGGTGGCCGAAGGAAGGTAAGACGATAACCTTAAAACGGAAGATCGTCGTCCTCTGATGAGGCACTCAGCCATTCCGGTTCTTCCGCCGGCGGGGGTGCCTCTCCTGAAGGAGAACTACCTGTTGCAGCCTGGGCACCGACTGGCAAAATCCTCCACGCCTGAAGGGAATTAAAGTACTTCACTTCACCCTTAGGGTCGGTCCATTTTCTACCCTTCAAATTGAAGTGTACTTCAATTTCCTGACCCGGCTCAAAGTCATTGATCAGGTCACACTTGTCTTGAATTAACTCGAACTTAACGTACTCCGGATACTGGGGGTTCTCCGCAAATTCCACAACAAATTCACGCTTTTTGAAAGAGGCCGTTACGTTAGTTGTTTCACTTTTTTCGAGAAGCTTTCCCTTGATGTCCATAAGTCAGTTGTGTTTAGCCACCAAAGGTAGCCACTATCTTGAATGAGGCCAATTTGAATTGAAAAAAATGATGTTTGTCATTATGTCATACATTAAAGTATTGACTACAAAGAGTTATCATATTCATTTATTAACGAGTGATTTAAGTGTTAGTATCTCAAGTGATACTAAGGTGGTATTTTTTTTGATTTTCGCTGGGCTGTGGCTCTTTGAGAAAGTGAACATTTTCTGATTGTTTGACTAAAGTCATCCCTTTGCAGGCCCATTGCTGATCTTCATCAAGTTTAATGAAAGGGCCACCCTGTAACTTCGGTGTCTGAATTACATGAACCATGGCAATGATAGAGGGCGGATCCAGCGAGATGATTTTTGTGTACAATAGCAAGCGTGATCTTGACAAGCAGGCGCTTGCCTACATCAGTGTTTTTTCTGACAAAATTGTGAAGCTGGACGTGCAGTCGTCGGTGCTGGAACGCTCATTTCTTGTTGACCTTTCATCCAGGCTTGGGGTGGGGTATCAAGACCTCGTAGATCATGAGTGCGAGCAGTTGAAGAGCCAGGAATACTACCTGCACCTGAGCACCCCGAAGCAGTACATTGACCTGATCGTGAAGCACCCCGATTACCTGAAAACCCCGGTGTTGATTTATGGTGACAAGGCCCATTTTATCTCAAAGGAAACTGACCTTCTTCAGCTCTCATTTCTTTGAACCTTTCTGAATCTTTTTGTCAAGTTGACTAACTTTGAACATTCGATGTTGGAATGAAGTTAATCACAGCAAGAGGTAGACATGAGTAAGTCGAAGAAAATATTTCTGATAATAGCTGCCGTGTTTATGGTCATTATGATCATCATCGGTTGGGACATTTCGAGGAGGACGACCTTCCCTGGAGCTAAGTCTCACCTTAGAAATGAAGTGGCTCCGGGAGGTAATAAATAGCACGAAAATGGAAGCGGGAAAGAAGGTAGATATCGGCAAGATCGATATGGAAAAGGAGGCGGAGAAAGTTGCTACCAACCCGGGAATTCTTGCCTATCCACATCACGCCGGAAGTGCCCTGGTAAAGCCCGAAGACCGGGGCAAAATAAAGGGCAGATCGGTGGCTGCCATGTACGAGCAAACTGACCGGGAGCTAAGTCAGATTTATGAGCAAATGCAGTTGCTCGCCAGGCAGGCGAAAGACATACAATCCAGGGTTGAAGTATCGGAACGAATTTACAAAGCGCACGTTAGTTTTGAACCCATCATCGGGAAGATTTATTATCTGTATTGCCGGGCCGACGGGGAAGATGTGCTGTCGATGATTGCTCCAACAGAGTGGGGAAGAAGCCAGCCATTTCAGCAATACATTTCAAAAGTGAAGCTCTTGAGTGACCATACCTGGGAGATATTAGAGTCTCGTATTGACTAGTTTTTTTCGGTTGTTATAGGTAGCTGTTTTATGTTTGTTGTTGTATTGATCTCCACCTGTTAAAGATGGTTTGCTTCAGCCGAAGAGTTAGTGTGTTGGCTTGCCGTTTGTATAACCAGGGTGGCAAAAGCCAATGAACTATGACCACTGCGTTTCGACCTTCTTGCTCTATCTTGCACATGTTTGTGTTCCTGATGATGGCAGGCTGTAGCGGCAAAGATGAAATGCCCGTCAACTGCTCAGTGTCAGGGCCGACGGTCAGTGTGGCATCCACAACTGCTCCTACCTGCAGCACTCCTGGAACTGTTACTATCGCCGCTTCTGGTGGTACTGAGCCCCTCACCTTTAGCATCAATGGACTCGATTTCCAATCAAGCAGTGAATTTAGCGGTCTCGCCCCTGGAACGTACACTTTAACTGTAATGGACGCCAACGAGTGTACAGCTACTACCTCGGTTGGGTTGGCAGTGAAGAACGACTTAACGCTAAGTTTTACCGCAAATGTAGCCGGTTGTGAAGGGTCAGAAGGCTCAGTTGAATTGTCGGCTGCAGGCGGTAGCGGCACATACTTATACAGCATCGACGGTGAAAGCTTTGTAGAATCTCCTGTTTTTACCGGCCTGGCGAACGGAGAGTATTCAATCGCCGTGAAAGATGGCTTTTGTGAGTTTCACACCAAAGCTATTGTGCCTTCTGGTTTAAGCTTCGAAGCAACAATCTCTGTAATTATCAAAAACAAGTGTGCTACGGGTACATGTCATGTGTCTGATGCACAGTTTCCTGATTTTACCAAGTTATCTAATATTCAGGGTAACGCAGCCCACATAAAGGAGAGAGTAATTAAGCGAGAAATGCCTCCGATTGGTGAAGGGAACCCAGAGGTGATCGCACTAACTGACGACGAGATCAACAAGATCGTTTGCTGGGTGACAGATGGAGCCCCAAATAATTAGGTTTGAAAAAGTAACTAGTTTTGTGTTGATCAAGAATGAATCTGTGCATGTCTAATATCGTAGCAAGGAGAATAGAAGCGTTTTTAGAAGGTGAGAAACTCTCATATGAGGCAGAGGTGCGATCTGGGAATCGGCAACGCCTGTGGAGAAGTGATTTTCGGCCACAAATAGACGACATCTACAATAAACTTGGAGGCCAACTTACTGGAGGTATTACTGAAATCGAAGTACCAGCCTACCCGATTGTGTTTGAAGGGAAGGTGATTGTTGGAAACGACGAGCTGGCCTACAACCGCTATGCCGCCGTTTGCCTCCGGGCGCCATTTTATTCAGACATCGAAGGATTGAACGTGGAGGCGTTTCTTCGGTACTGTCGGCAGTTTGAAGTTGGTTGCAAGAAGGTTGGCCTTATTGCTGGTGTTTGGAGCAACCCCGTCAGCAACAAGCATTTTGGGGAGGCATCCGATCCCGGGGATTTTTTTGGAAACGGAAGCTCGGGTTGGAAAATGCTTGCCTTCCAACACCTGCTAAGAGACATGCTGGCCAAGCTGGATGGGTATGAAGTTTTGCACTTCTCCATTTACGATCAAATCATGTCAGGGGGGAAGCTACTGACAGTTGGTGAATTGATGAAGTCACCTTCAGGTGAACACTATGCCTCTTTTGTGAAGTATTTAAGGAGAAGGCTCGGATTACCAGCTGTCGCCGCTGAAAAGCCCGTGTAGTTCCAGGTCTATTTGATTAACGACATAGGAGAAGTCCTCGACTTTGGATACGAAGTCCAGGTTGTTTACATCAATCACCAACAACTTGCCGAGTTTGTAGTTCCCAATCCAATCTTCATAGTGTTGGTTGAGGGTTTTCAGGTAGTCGATGCGAATGGCGTTTTCAAACGACCTACCTCTTTTCTCTATTTGTGAAACAAGTTTGCCAATGTCTGCCTTCAGGTAAATTAGCAAGTCTGGTGGCTGCACATAAGTGATCATCAGTTCAAAAAGCTTGAGATAGCTCTCATAATCTCTTTCTGAAAAATGCCCTGAGCTATACAAGCTCTTAGCGAATATGTAAGCATCCTCGTATATGGTGCGGTCTTGCACAATAGATACCCTGGAGTCTCTTAATTCGTTAACCTGCTTGAAACGGCTGTTCAAAAAATGGATTTGAACATGAAAGGCCCACCTCTTCATATCGCTGTAAAAATCCTCGAGGTAGGGGTTTTCCTCGACGCTTTCAAGCTGCACTTTCCAGTTGTAGTGCTTACCAAGCTTTTCAGCAAGGGTGGTCTTTCCGGCTCCGATATTTCCGGATACAGCAATGTGCATTGGTGTCATATGCGTGCAAAAGTAAAGGGTTGGCAGGCACTCATAAAAACAAAAAGGCCGAAAATACTTCCGGCCCTTTTCTGTATGTGTAAGGATTCTTGTTTAAGGCGTTTCAAACTCTTTCCATACCAGTGCTGCTGCGCCGAGCACGGCCGCATTTTTATCCATAAGGCCAGAAGGAATGAGCTTCAATTTATTTTTAAAAACGGGAAACATGTTTTTTTCCATGTGCTCCAGCGTTGGTTTAAAGATGTAGTCTCCGGCCTTCACCAGACCTCCGAAAAGGAATATCGCTTCGGGGCTGGTGTGTACCATGGTATCTGCCAGTTTAATACCCAGTATTCTGCCTGTGTACTCAAAGGCAGCAATGGCAATAGGATCCTTGCGCATAGCTGCCTGGGTAATGAACTCGGCGGTTAGATCATCGAAGGCAATAGCACGCAGTTCGCTTTTGTAGGTATAATCAGCCAGGAGCTTAAAAACTGTACGCTTTATGCCGGTAGCAGACACGTAGGTTTCGAGACAACCTTTTCTACCACAGCCGCAGTATCGCCCGTTGGGGTTTACTATTACGTGGCCAAGCTCTCCGGCAAAACCATCGTGGCCGTATACCAGCTGACCGTTAACAACGATGCCGCTTCCAAGGCCTGTACCCAACGTAATAACGATGAAGTCCTTCATTCCCTTCGCAGACCCATACACCATTTCACCAATAGCAGCTGCGTTGGCGTCGTTGGTCATGACCATTGGGTATTTGAAGTATTTTTTGAAAATTTCCCCGAACGGGACAATTGTTCCCCAACGTATGTTTGGAGCGTGCTCTATCGTTTGCTTATAATAGTTGGCGTTGGGAGCGCCAATGCCTACACCTTTTATGTCTACATCGGGGAAGTTCTTAAGGGCTCCCTGAATACTTTCCTGAAGGTCTTTAAAGAATTCGTTGACATCGCCTTCGGCTCTAGTTGGGATCGATTTTTGAAATAAGGTCTCTCCATCTTTGTCCACTAAACCAAACTTGGTGTTCGTACCGCCAATGTCAATACCGATGGCAATTTCTTTCATGAAAAGGGGTTGTTAGAGTTAAATTGCTAAGCAAATAGTTTTGAAAAATATGCAATGGAGGGCTCTTATAAAAACCTCTTCATGTATTTTTAAGCCGCAAACGATTTAGATGAGAATATTAGATGCCACTAATTTCCAAAAGTAGTTATAAGCGGCGGCCACCTTATCTTTTTAACCCCCACCTGGAAACAGTTGTCCCCTCCGCTTTTAGAAAAGTTAGAGGTGTAACCTACGACCGGGAAAGAGTGGAACTGGAGGATGGAGATTTTCTGGATGTGGACTGGTTGACCGGAGGTAGCGACAAATTGGTGGTGCTCACTCACGGTCTTGAAGGGAGCAGCGACAGACCCTACATTGCCGGGATGGCGAAGTACTTCGCAGCCAACGGCTGGGATGGGCTGGCATGGAACTGCCGCACCTGTGGTGGAGAGATGAACAGACTGCCCAGGTTGTATCACCATGGAGCGACGGAGGATCTTTCGGCGGTTGTTGAGCATGGGTTGAAATCGGGCCACTACAGAAAGATTGCTCTGGTTGGGTTCAGTATGGGGGGAAGCATGAGTCTGAAGTATCTTGGTGAAAGAGGGAGCCAGGTCAGGGAGGAGATTATTGGCGCTGCTACCTTCTCGGTGCCTTGTAATTTATGGGACAGTGCTGTGCAACTCACCAGAAGGAGCAACAAATTCTACAAAGATCGCTTTCTCAATAAGCTAAAGGAAAAAATGAAGGTGAAGGCATTGAGGCATCCTGAGGTGGTAAATGCTACAGACATAGACCTCATCACGACCTTCGATGAGTTTGATGATAGATACACCGCACCTCTTCATGGTTTTAGCAGCCGGGATGATTTCTACCTGAAGGCTACATCTGACCAGTTTTACCCTGAACTGAAAAGACCTGCGCTGGTGGCCAACGCATTGAATGACCCAATGCTGGGTGACAAATGCTACCCTTATGAAATGGCCAGAGAGAGTAGCTACTTGTATTTAGAAACGCCAAAGGTGGGTGGTCACGTTGGGTTTACACAGACTGGAGCCGAGATTTACTGGGCTGAAATGAGGGCATTGGAGTTTTTGGAGGCGATCAGCTAGCGAATCGGAGGGGCGGGAAATAGTTAAGAATGGGAGGTTACCTATATCCAAGCCAACGTGGCCCGGCGGACGCTTTAGCTATCGGGATCCAAGTGAGGCGTTTGAACATTCGGTGTTGTGGAACAAACTTTTTACTTGTATATTATCGTTAATAATGGAAGCCTTTCAACATGACAATAGAAGAGATAAATAAAAAAGTGGAGCGACTTCGAGTTGTAACAGACGCTAAACTAAAGTTTCTTCGTGATCACATGACCCTTCTCGATGAGGCCTTTAAAGAACTCTCTGATACACAAGACCAGGAACTTGATCTTGTGTATGCCAAGATCAAGGAAATTGAAGATAGAATGAACCGGCAAGGGCCTAAGTGAGCCCACGTTTTATCGTGGACTTTCCTTCCAACTTCTAAAGAGCAATGATTTTATCCATCAATTCGCTTATCTGTTGCAGCCGTTTTCTATCGCCGCCATTCACTTCGGCACTCATCCAACCGCCTTTGTAGTCAATAGCCTCCAATGCCCGCATGACGGCTGGCCAGTTGTTGTCCCCTTCAAGCAACTCCACGTCGAAGCCCTTCCAGATGCCCTCATCGCTCTGCTTTTTGCGGCTGTATTCTTTCACGTCCAGCTTCATGATTCGCCTGTTCAATACTTTGATCCACTGCTCAGGCCAGCCATAACGCACCACATTCCCGATGTCGAAGTACCAGCCCACCATTGGGTCGTTAAGCTCGTCAATAAAGCGGGCGGCTTCTATTGGGCTTAGCAGGAAGTTATTCCAGACATTTTCGATGGCAATCTTCACACCTGTTTCATGCGCCCATGGAATCATCTTTCTGATCTCATCCTGAGAGCGGCGGTAAGCATCGTCGTAGCTGGTTTCGCTGTTGACCACGCCTGCCACAAGCAGTACCGTGGTGCCGCCATAGTCTTTGCAATCCCGCAAGGCAGTTTTCATCGAATCGGCACATGCTTGTCTAACTTTGGGATCGGCATGGGAGAGAGGGCTTTTCCAGTGAACAGAATTGACAACGCCGGGAATTACCAAACCTGTCTTGTCCCTGGCAGCAAGCACTTGTTTCTTGTCAAGGTCGTTGGGGCTATCCAGCTCCACACCATCATAGCCAAGGTCTTTCAGCATCTTGAATTTGTCCATGATGGACAGGTCTTCCTTTACCATGCCCCACTTAAGGCTCTTTTTGATGCTGACTTTGGCCAGTGCTTCTTTTTTCGGTGATGCAGACAACGGACTGATGGCTCCTGATCCCAGAATGGCTGCGGAGGCAATCGCTCCGGTAGATTTCTTGATAAATTCTTTTCTGTTCATAGTATTTGGATAGGTGGGGTATTGTGGAAAAAGAAAAACCTCCGAAGCTTGCCCTGCCCGAAACAGGCGAAAGACAAACCCCGGAGGTTTTAGGTATTAGTTATGAAAACTGTGTGATGCCGGGCTGTGCTACTGGTGCATCTTCCCATTTGGTGTCTTCGTCCACAGTGTCCGGGCCCAGCTTCTCCTGGGAGTTCCATGCCTGCTCATAAGTAATGGTTTGGCCCGTGTAGGCAGCCATTCTACCCATAATGCCCAGCATGGTGCTTTCCACCATCCTCTTTCCATCATTTACTGGCTTGCCAGCCCTGATTGCTGCGAAGAGTTCATCGTGTTCCTGCTGGTACATATCGTTGTCCTCGCCGTCATATTTCCAGCTTTCTTTGCCGGTGATGGTATGGCGGTTACGGATACAGTTGACCATTGCCGTACCTTCCGTGCCGATTGATTCCACGGCGTAACTATTGCTACAGTTCTTCTGCTGACGGCTGAAGTGGAAGCCTCTGGCTCCATTGTCATATTCGTAAACAAGAGCAAAGTGGTCGTAAACATTGCCAAATTCAGGTTCAACACGACTTTGACGTCCACCCGTGCCAGTTACGCTAGCCGGTAACACATCCCCCAATGCCCACGACTGCATATCCACACTGTGGATGGCTTGCTCGATGAGGTGGTCTCCAGAAATCCAGGTATGATACAACCAGTTTCTCATATCCTTGCGCAGCTTGGACCAGCCGGGTTGGGTATCACGCAGCCAAAGCGCACCGGTATTGTAGGTATTGTAAACAGTAGTTACCTCACCAATGGCTCCGTCCAATATTTTCTGGAAAGTGGCTCTCTTAGGCGTGTGGTACCTCCAGCAGAAGCCAGACATGATGTTGAGTTTCTTCTGCTCCGCCACCCTTACTGCTTCCATTACTCTTCTGGCGCCGGGAGCGTCTACCGCCATAGGCTTTTCGCAGAAAATATGCTTACCTGCATTGACAGCTTTTTCAAAATGTTCTGGACGGAAATAGGGAGGCGTGGTAAGTATCACTACGTCTATGTCTGTGGCATTGATTATTTTATCAGCGCCATCAAAACCAAGGTATTGTCTTGATTTATCCACCTTCATTTTATCCGGGTGGATTTTGGTCAGGTTAGCATGCGATTCCGTTAGCCGGTCATCAAACAGGTCGGCCATAGCTACCAGCACCACGTTGTCATCGGCTGCCAAAGCCTGGTTGGCAGCACCAGTGCCACGACCACCGCATCCAATAAGGCCTACTCTCAATGTTTTTGTATCCAGCGGGTTGCCAAAGGCTGGCACTCTACTGAAAAAGGGCAGGGCAGAAGCAGCTGCCAGGGTTCCGGTATTCCGAAGGAAATCCCTTCTTGTTCTTTTATTGTCCATCTGTTTAATGGGTGTTTATTGATTATACATTTGTTTTACTAATATAGTCATTACTCTTCTGAAGTGGTTATTATTAGGCCGGAAAGTGCAACTCACCACCCAATCCCATAATCCTCTCCATAATTGCTTGACCCACCCCAGAAACTGCCATGTTTCCAGTCGAAGTAGATGGCGTTAATAGGCCCGGAGCTGCGGTCGTCAAATCGCAGTTTGTACCCCATTCTTATGAGCTCTTTTTGTACCCAGGGTGGTGTGTCGTTTCTCAACAAAAGGGAGCCCGGAATGCTTTCATGGTTACCAAAGGAGCTACTCACCTGGTAGCTGTTAATATTGGCGGCTTCAACAGCTTCCTGAATAGTCATGTCGAATTCCACCACATTAAGGAACATCTGTAGCAGGTTCTGATCCTGGGTGTCGCCACCCTGCACGGCAAACGAAAGGAACGGCTTGCCGTCTTTCAATGCCATAGAGGGAGTGAGGGTCACCCTTGGCCTTTTCCCTGGCGCCACCACATTGAAAGGGCCTTCTTCTTCATTCAGCACAAAGCTTTGCATGCGCTGACTCAGACCAATACCAGTATTGCCAGCAATACAAGCTGGAATCCACCCACCACTTGGCGTGACCGACACTACCCAGCCGTTTTTGTCGGCTGTTTGCACAGAAGTGGTGCCAGCCAGAAAGCCTCTCATGAAATCTTCATATGAATCGGGTGCGGAGAGTGAGGCCTGACTTTTTTGCTTCAGCAGCTCGCTGTAGGGGTTCACTTTGCCTTCAAAAGGGTAGGGATCACCAGGGCCAATTTTAGCATCGTTCATTTCCCAGTTGATCTGCTTCACACGCTCTTTGGCATATTCTTTCGAAAGAATCCCTTTCATGGGCTCTTCGGGGCCAAAGTAAGGATCGCCGTAGTAGAAGTCACGATCAGAAAATGCCATGCTCATGACCTGATACAAGGTGTGGATGTATTTGGACGAGTTGTAGCCCATCGCTTTAAGGTCAAAGTTCTCCAGCATATTGAGCGACTGCAATAAGGCAGGCCCCTGTGTCCACTGGGAAAGCTTGTACACGTCAATGCCCTTGTAGTTGACCATCATAGGCTCTTCTATCTTCACTTCCCAGTTGGCGAGGTCTTGTTCGGTAATCAATCCGCCCTGTTCCTGTGTGCCCCGGGCAATTTCTTTGGCAATGTCGCCTTTGTAGAAACGATCATAGGCGGCATAAATAGCCTCTTTACGACTTTTCTTCTTTTTAAGGGCAGCCTGCTCAGTTTCCACTAATTTGGTGAGCATAGCCAGCAGGTCTTTCTGAACGAAGATTTCTCCGGCCTCAGGTGCTTCTCTTTCTTCGCCGGGGTGGGTGAGGAACACTTTGGTGGAATACGGCCATTTTTTGATTTCACTCTTACCCCGTTCAATAGCGTTGGCAGTTTGAGCCTCAATAGGGTAGCCCGCTGCCAGCTCCATGGCGGGGGCTAGCACCTCTTTCAGGCTCATGGTGCCATATTCAGCCAGCATCACCATAATGCCACCGGGGGTGCCCGGAGTAACGGCTGCCAGAGGCCCGTATTCGGGAATGTAGTCTAAACCTTTTCCTTTGAAATATTCCGGAGTTGCACCGGTAGGGGCTACGCCCAGCGCATTGATGGCGATTACTTTTTTGGTATTGGGGTTGTAGATCATGGCCTGGGTTTCACCACCCCAGCTGAGCACGTCCCACATCGTGCTGGTAGCTGCAATCATAGCACAGGCTGCGTCTACGGCGTTACCACCTTTCTGGAAAGTCATGGCTCCGGCTGTGGCGGCCAATGGTTTGCCGGTAATGGCCATCCAGTTTTTCCCGTGGAGAGGAGGCTTTTGTGTGGGTGGTGTATAGGCATTAAATACCTGTGCACTAACACTGAAAGTAAATGTGTACGCCAACAAAGCAAATAGAACCCTTTTCATAGCTTCAGAGATTTGACTCAATGTAGCTATTCTTCTGATTAAATGCAGACAGAATTATTTGGGTGGAAATAAGAACTCTTGGGTGTAGAATAAAAATATTAAAGCAACAAATAGGATTTTAATAAATAATAGCGACATTTAGGACTTTAATAATGAATTGCAATAAGATTATGGTAATGGGAAATGCGAGTTTAGGAGAGTTTGAAGAGGTGGTTTTGCTGACAGCGGCGGTGCTGTACCCGGAAGCCTATGGGATTGCGATCAAAAAGGAGATAGAGATTCGGTTGAAGCGGGGTGTGAGCGTGGGAGCGATGCGGGTTGCGCTCAGCCGGATGGAAAAGAAAGGTTTTTTGAAATCAGAGTTCGGAGAAGCTACCAGCGTAAGGGGAGGGAAGAGGAAGCGCTATTTCAAAGTTACTCCTGCCGGCAAGCGGGCGCTTGAACAAGTCATGGAAAGTCGCCAACTGCTGTGGGAATCAATACCCAAAATGGCTTTTGATTTTAAAATCACTTGAAATCCCAGAAGCCACATATTGCCATCAGGTTTCTCCGGCTGTTTTGCCATCCAGTGCTGCTGGAAGATGTGGAGGGAGATGTACACGAACTTTATGAAGAACATCTTGAGCTGGTTGGTGCGGGAAGGGCAGGGTTACTCGTATGGCTTGAGGTTCTCAAATTATTCCGGCCGGGTATCATAAGGCCGTTGGGTGGTGCTTACAGACTAAACAATTACGGTATGTTCAAAAATCATCTCACCTCTGCCTGGCGCAACCTTTTGAAGCGTAAGCGTTTCTCTGCGCTCAACATCATGGGCCTTTCCATTGGCATGGCTGCCTGCTTCATCATTTTTCAGTATGTGAAGTTTGAGCTGAGCTACGATCGGTTTATTCCAGATGTGGATAATGTCTACAGAGTGACATTGGGAATTGAGGGATCCAAGTCACTGGGGTCAGGTATTTATGCGGTCAACCATAAACCTGTGTGGTCTGCTATCAAATCTGATTTTCCCGAGATAGAACAAACCAGTAGAATATTGAAGATTACTTCATGGGGTTTGACTGATCAGCGTATTAGTTACATACCGAATGAAGGAGATAAGCGAGAAATTTCACTGGAGAACTCGTACGCCGGAGATCAGGGGTTCATTGATATCTTTGACCTGCAGTTTGTTGATGGCGATCCCCACTCGGCTTTAGCAGGCATTTTTAACATTGTGCTGTCCGAAACGGTGACTAATCGACTTTTCGGCGATGAATATGCCATTGGAAAAACCGTTAAGTTCTCTCATTACACTTTCAAGGTCGCAGGTATTTTTAAAGACCTGCCGGCAAATAGTCACCTGCAGATCGATTGTATTGGAAGTATCCATTCTACGGAAACCCCACAGTCTCTCAACGATTGGAGTGATGTCAATTACTATACGTATGTGAAAGTACGTCCGGGGACTGACGTCAGAATGCTTGAACGTAAATTGGATTCTTTTGTCGATAAATATCTGGGCGAAGCGATGCATGCCAACGGCATCACCGAACACATGAACCTTCAACCTGTGTCTGATATTCACCTTCACAGCCATTTACTGAGAGAAGCTGAGTCAAACGGGAGTTATCAAACCGTTCTTTTTTTGTCTGCAGTAGGGATTTTGATTCTCGTAATTGCATGGATCAATTTTATTAACCTATCAACGTCCAGGGCCTTCGAAAGGGCCAGTGAGGTGGGGATTCGGAAAGTGATTGGAGCGAGTCGGGGTACACTGATCATTCAGTTTTTTGTGGAATCTACACTGATCAACGCTGTGGCTCTTGGGCTTTCACTAATTTGGGTTCAACTATCAGCATCGGCATTCAATGAGTTAATAGGAAATCCTGTAGTAACTGGTTTATCTACCTACGAATTCTGGGTCGTGGAAAATAACCTATCAATTTTTGCTTGCATTTTGACCGTAGGCAGTTTTTTGGCGGGTCTTTACCCGGCACTTGTCTTGTCATCCTACCTGCCGATCAAAGTGCTAAAAGGTAAGTTTCAAGCTTCTGGTCAAAAATTCGGTCTCAGAAACACCCTGGTAATTTTTCAGTTTGGTATTTCCTATGCCCTTATTACAGGCACGATAGTGATGGTCAGTCAGCTTAGATATATGCAGCGACAGCAGCTGGGATTTAAGACGAATGAGATGCTGGTGGTAAAAGCGCCACTTGTCTATGACTCCCTTATGAGAGTACGTGTCGAAAGGTTTGAAAATATTCTTCTGACGCATCCGAATATAACCAACTTTGTGGCTTCATCGGATATCCCCGGGCATACCAGCGAAACAATTTCATCCATTAAGAGAAAGGAAGACACTGAAAGTGAGGCGATACTTTCACCCTACATATTTACCGACGATTCTTTTATACCAACATATCAGATTGAACTTTTGGAAGGGCGGAATTTCCACAAAGACGCTCCTGCCGACAAACAAAAGGTTTTGATCAATGAAATGGCGGCGCATATGTTGGGTTACGCATCAAACGCTGAAGCCATAGGAAGTAAGATTCAAATGAAGTTAGAGGGACATGCAGACTATGAAATCTTAGGCGTTTTTAGAAATGTTAACCTTCAATCATTGTCTCAGCAAGTACAACCGCTGGTTCTCTGTCCCTTCAATGAATCAGGCTGGTGGCAGTTCAAACCAGACTATTTCACCATCAGTCTGAACGGCGACGATGTCTATCCGGCTGCATCCAGCGTCCGGGAAAATTTCATGGAAATATTTCCGGATGAACTGTACATGGAATATTTTCTGGATGATCATTTCAATGCGCAGTATGAGCGGGATAAACAGGTGGGGAAGGTGTTTGGTATTTTCTCTGGCCTGGCCATCCTGGTGGCATGCATGGGGCTGCTAGGGTTGGTGTATTATGTGGCTTCCACTCGCACAAAAGAGATATGCATCCGCAAAGTGCTGGGCGCTTCATTCGGCCAAATTTTGTCTTTGCTGGGCAGGCAGTTTATCACCCTGGTGGTGGTGTCATTTTTAGTAGCCATACCTGTTAGCTGGCTATTAGCTGACAACTGGCTCGATAACTATGCTTTCCGCATGCAGCTCCATCCCTGGATATTCATTGTTGCTGGTGCTGTCGTGTTGGCGATTGCGCTGCTGACTGTGTTCTGGCAAAGCTGGAAAACGGCCCATGCCAACCCGGTGGATAGTTTGAGGAATGAATAAACCAAGTCTGGTCAAGCTAGCGAGCTGAGGATCACTCTACTAGTTTCTTTGCCGTGGTCGGAACACTATTTGGCAAAGTAGAGTAGATAGGTAGCACTATGTTTATTTGATGATTACAAAAAAAATAAGAGGCCGTGCTAATTCCTGTAAATCGTTTGGGGACACAGCCTCTCAATCATTTTTTATTTACCCCACAAATACTCCAGCGTATACGGTGACCCAGGGCTTGCCCAGGTTTCTCCGTTGATATATCGGAAATTCAAGTCTAAGTCTGCGATCCTTTTCAGGTCGTCCGTAGAAAGCTCAATAGCGGCAGACTCCAGGTTTTCCTTCAAACGCTTCGGGTTCACAGACTTTGGAATGGCCGAAGTTCCTCTTGTCACCGCCCAGCCAAGAAGTACTTGGGCTGGCGAGCAGTCTTTTGCGACAGCTATTTTGTTGATCGCTTCACTCTCCAAAATCGCCGGATCGCTTTCCTTGATCAACCTGGCCGGTCTGTCGGAAGAGCCAAGAGGAGAATAGCCTGTGACAACGATCTCATTCTTTTTGCAGTAGTCCAACAACTCATTTTGTTGCAGGTAGGGGTGCAATTCCAACTGATTCGCTTCTGGTATAATGGTAGCGCCCTCGCTGATCAGCTTCAGGTTTTTGACATTGAAATTGGAGACCCCAATATGCCTGGTAAGCCCTTTTTTTACCACTTCCTCCATGCCCGACCAGGTAACGGTCAGCGGAAGTTGATCGATAGGAATAAAGTCGGCTGGTGAGGCGGGGAAACCGATTCCCTCTTGTAGCGCCACTGGCCAATGGATGAGATACAAGTCGAGATAGTTGAGCTGTAGATTTTTCAGGGTTATATTCAGTGCTGGCTCTACCTGGTCTTTCCGGTGACTGTTGTTCCAAAGCTTGGAAGTGATCCAAAGGTCTTCTCTCTTCACTTCGCCACTTTTGAAAGCATCGGCAAAAGCAGTTCCAATTTCATCTTCATTGCCGTAAATATGGGCGCAGTCAAAATGCCTGTACCCTATCTTAATAGCCTCCATTACAGCTTTATAAACATCGCCGGGAGCGGCTTTCCAGGTACCCAGCCCAATGGCTGGCATTTGATCTCCATTCCTAAAATTTAAGTACTTCATTTCTTATCGATAAAGGTTTTGAATTTTTCTTCAATAGCATTTTGTGGCCATTCGGCCTTGTGGATAATCAACTTGTATCGCATCGTAAGAGTTTCTCCCTTGGCAAGTTTAAAAGGCTCCCTGCCTGGGAAGGCTGCGTTCTGCATGCTTTTCTTATTTCTCAATATCCAGCCATGCCACGACGTCATCTCCGTCGTATCAGTCATCATGGTGAATCCCGATTTTGTTTCTCCAAAGGTAGCAATCATATCGACCCAACCGCCCACCTGCATAGCCGGATCTGTGGGGGTCAAATCTCCCTTTACAGAACGGAATTTAATATCATCGGGAAGGATCGTTCTGGCAGAAAAGCCGCTATAGCCTTTGTGGTCTTCAGATCCACCAATCCACACATCGTGGCCATTGGCTGTAAGGCTGATGTCAAAGTCCATTTCCCGATAGTCTGATGTTGTCTTACAAACGGTGATCACAGTGTTTTCCTTAACGAACGTAATGCTATCACCTTTCCATATCGTGTTCCAGTCAACTGCCACCTCCAATCTGGCTGCATTTTTTCCAGCGTTGGTATTGGCACTGGTCACTTTCCACTCAATGCCTTTGCATTCCCACCCGTCGCCGATGCGTTCGCCATCAACGATTAGCTGGTGCCAGGCCCAGAAGATGCCTCTTTGGTGCAGGTGGTCAGCCGGGAAGTCTTCCGTTAGCACTTCCTCGTTTAAGCCATAAAGAGGGTGCAAGTAGTTCGCTCGGGGGTATTTTCCGTCAAGCGATTTAGTTTGCTGTTGGTAAAAGTATATGGGATGAGTGCCTTCAGTGAGGCTGATGCCCTCCGGGGTTTTGGTGAATTTGAAGGGTTGGGCTTTAGTGACATGCCAAGCCAACAAAGAGAGAAAGGAGACGCAGGCTATTATTTTATTGTTCTTCATGAATTTTGGCGATGCTGGGTTAGCAGACTAAACGATCATTTTTCTTCAAGCCCAGCGTTTGTCGGCAGGCCGAAGCTCTCCTGGCTTTTAATCTCTTTCAGGAGGGGGACATAAAGTAGGCAAAACTCCTCGAAAAATTAAACCCTCCGGAATTAAATGTGTCCGCTGTCGCCACCTTGTCTGGCATCAACTCGGCCTTCAGCCCGCTATTCTCAATTCCTCTATCTGCTGCTGGTAGTCGAACTGCAGGTCTTCGTGCAGGGTGCTGAGCACTTTTTCTATTTTTTTAAGCTGGCCATTGTAGAGGTTGTCAAGAGCAGTGCTTCGCTGAAAGGGCAGACCGGTCGCTTTCATTTGCTGGCAAAAGTAAATCCTGATCTCGACTTCAGTTTCTTTGAGCCCTGAGTACCGTATGTTTTTGTTGGCGAAACGCAGCGCTTTTCTAATGGTTTTTTTGGCCCAGTAGAGGTTGGTGTCGTTCAAAGTTGAAAGGCTTTCATCGATTCCCTCTTTTACTTCATCAATGAAGATAGCCTCATCGTGTGCTTTGAAAAGGAGGTAGGAGAGCAGCTCTTTGTTTTCTACTTTGTATTTACCCAGCCGAAGGATCACCTGTTGGAGTTGTTCAGAATCAAGGACTTGAAGTTCCTTTTTTATATGAGAGATGGAATAAGCAGACATTGGAAAGGCAACATTAGATAATTCGAGGTCAATTTATTGTTAAGGAAGCAGATTGACCAGTTATCCTTTGCTTCTTTAGTCAAATCATCTCTTACTTTGAAATGAGGGCAAAAAAGTTTCTATTTAAAGAAGATTTCAACCCTCTAAGGGTTGAGAGCCCCTCGGAGGGTTAATTGAAATAGAAAAATTACAACACCAAAGACATGAGCGATAAGTTGAGAGTATTAGTAGCCGGGTGCGGCAATATGGGGGCATCACATGCAAGGGCCTATCACAAGCTGGACGATTTTGAAATTGTGGGCCTGGTAAGCCGTACGGCAGAAAGCCGGGAAAAGTTGAATGCAGAACTTGGCGGGGGCTACCCATGTTATGCCGATTTTGACGAGGCCTTGGCGCTTGCTAAGCCAGACGTTGTTTCGGTCAATACCTACGCCGAAACCCATGTAGATTATACACTGAAGAGCCTGAAAGCGGGGGCTCATGTGTTTGTGGAAAAGCCTTTGGCCATAACCGTAGAGGAAGCGCAGAGTGTTGCGGACATGGCGAAGGCTGTCAATAAGAAAGTAGTAGTGGGCTATATTTTAAGGGTGCATCCGGCCTGGGCCAAGTTTGTGGAGATAGCACAAGGACTCGGCAAGCCCCTTGTGATGCGCATGAACCTGAACCAGCAAAGCAGTGGCAAACATTGGCAAACCCACAAAAACCTGATGAATACCATGTCGCCTATCGTAGACTGTGGCGTGCACTACGTAGACGTGATGTGCATGATGACAAGGGCGAAGCCGATCAGAGTGAGCGCCATTGGTGCCAGGCTGACTGATGAGATCAAACCAACGATGTACAACTACGGGCAGCTTCAGGTGACTTTTGACGACGGTTCGGTGGGCTGGTACGAAGCGGGCTGGGGCCCAATGATGAGCGAGGTAGCTTACTTCGTCAAAGATGTGATTGGGCCAAAAGGCTGTGTGAATATAGTGGATGCTCCTAAGGGGGATGGCTCTCAAGATATTGACGGGCACAGCAAAACGGGGAGTCTGAAAGTGCACTACGCTGCCACCAACGACAGAGGAGAATATGTGAGGCCCGATCAAATTGTAGACACCTCCAGCGAACCCGACCACGACGGACTTTGTGAGTTGGAGCAATTGTATCTGCTAAAAGCCATCAAAGAAGACCTTGATCTGACCGACCACTTGAATGATGCGGTTAATAGTTTACGCATTGTGCTGGCGGCTGATGAAAGCTTTAAGACGGGGAAGACGGTGGAGTTGTGAGAATGGAATGCTGATTCCTTAAGTGTACTCCAAGGCCTGTCCCCCGACAGACCTTTTCTTTTCTTTTATGTTGTGTTAGAATTTATTGCGAATGGCCTGTCAGGGGACAGGCCATGGATGCATTAACCTCCTTTACTCAAACACAAAAGTCCCATACCTTTCATAATCATGAAAATTGGTTCGGATAGGTTGCCATTCCCAGCGGGTTGCCTTGCCGCTGTCGTAGTCGAGGCGGTACATATTGGCTCTCCACTTGGTGCCGCTGGTGGGAGGGACGTTTTGTAGTGGGTTCAACAGCACATAGGGAATGAAGAACTGGGCTGTCCAGGCTTTTATGTCAGCTCCGCTTCGTTTTGGGCCACCTTCCACAGTTGTTACGTGCTTGGTCCTTCTTTCGTTGAAGTAGTGCCACGGCCTCCAGCCGAGGAATTTACCCCCGTAGTTGGGCACAAGAATAGGTAGTTCGTAATTGAGAGGAGAAAGCTCGTATTCGAAGTAAATGGGGCTTTTTTCGTCTGTCCAAAGAAACACTTCCACCACATCTTCCTTGAACAAATCGTCGAAGTCCTGGGTCATGGTGGCGGTGAGCTTATTATCTTCGCAGTGAAACAGGAAATAGATTCCAGTTTCGGAGTACAAGACCTTGGCTTTGGTGTTATAGGTTACTCCGTTATCGCTTCTCTGAGGTATTTCTACCCAGCTGGCAGCGTCCCAGGTTTTGTCGGGAGTTTCTTTTACATCGAAGTCGGCCACCTTTTTGATGGTCAGGCTTCCGGGAGTTTGGGCAGTGGCGACAAGAGGCATAAGTAGAAGTAGGGGGTAGAGTAGTTTCATGGGTTAAGCGGGTTGGGAAAGTAAGATAGGGAGAGAACGGGAGGTGTGCAAGCGAGTAATCTCGCTCAAGCCGCTGGGCTCTTACTTTTTCAAACGACAAAAAGTAAGCAAAAGTCTTGAAAAATTAAACGCACAGGCCTTTACCCGCATCTGCCCGCCAATTTTTCGGCCACCCGCCATGATGGTAAATCGTAGTTCTGAAGTTTCTGCACTTGGGCGATTTATTTGGGAGAGACCAAACTCACTTTAAAACCCTCTTTTTCGAGTACGATGATGTCATCGGTACTTCCAAGCACTTCGTCAATAATGCCGAAAGTTTTGGCTTCGAGGACGTTCAAATATTTATCTCGGAGGAAAAAAGCTTCAATTTCCTCCCAACTGTGCCCTGTATGCTTGCCCATCAGGTGGAAAAGCTGAGTTTGCAGCCTTTCCTGCTCCCGGGTGGCAATGCGTACATCTTCGGTGTAGCCCTGAGCACCGCCGCCAGTCGGGTGCATGTGGATGGTGGAGTGGGGTAGGGCATAGCGCTTACCTTTTGCACCTGCACAAAGTAGCGCTGTGCCCATGCTGGCCGTTACACCCACTGCTACTGTAGACACTGGAGCCTGTATCATCTGCATGGTGTCGTAAATGGCCAGGCCTGCGTATATCACGCCGCCAGGACTATTGATGTACAAGTTGATGGGCGACTTTTGGTCGATGCTGTTGAGGTAGAGCAGTTGGGCAACCACCAGGTTGGCCGACACATCGTCGACTTTGGTTCCAAGAAAAACGATACGCTCTTTGAGCAGCAGACTGAATATGTCATAGGCTCGCTCCCCACGGCTATTGCTGTCAATCACCATGGGAACGAGGTTGGCTTGAATGTTCATCCCGGAATTGTCATTAGGAATTAGGACGGAGCAAAAGGCCAGTTGAAATTTTGGGACTCTGTCCAGATTCCTTCAATCCATTTTCTTCGTTTCATTGCCAGAGAAAGGTTGAGTATTTTCTGACTGCCGGATTTGGTTATATAGCCCCCAATAGCAAAGATTTTATACCTGAGTGTTTTGAGTTGATGGAGCTTGTC
>NZ_LR701598.1 GCF_902498805.1 Imperialibacter sp. EC-SDR9
CCAAAGTAGCGCTATCCTTACTCGAAGATTGTCAAATCAAATTACCTAGAACCCAGAAAAGAAACAGAGCTGCATTCAACCCTGCTTTCAGAGAAGAATTACTCAAGGTTTAAATGCGATTGCCCTGGTACGTGGTTCCTTGTCACTAATCTTTTCGAAAAAACTAGGTATCTTTACTGTCACATGTCTCATTTCGCAAACCAAATAGCCCAATCCATTACAAGAGTGGTAACATTTGCCCTCTCCATTCTGGTAGTGCCCTTTGGTTTAAGTTCTGCCCCGGCATTTGCTAATCAGAACCTTCCAGACACTCCAAAAACCGAGCTGGTGTCGAGTACTTCAGCCACCCGCTACCATTCCTACAAACAAGCAGTAGCCGATTACCATCAAAGCTTTTTTCGATCCAATTGCTGCAAAATTTACTTGTTGGCTATTTCCAGACTAGACGATAGGGCATCTAACAACCGGTTCATCCAGGCAACCTACCACACCCTGGAAATAAAAGCTAGCCAACTTTCGTTGGATCGCTACCATTCCTATTTCACTTACGATCAGGAAGCAGTCGCCCATTCCTGAGAATTCCCTCCACGGCCTCTGTGCCACCCTTTCTCTATTATTTACTAACTGATTGAGCCCTTACGGCCTTTCATTTTATTACTACGCTTCATGAAGAAGTTTAAAAAATACCTGCGAACAGCAGGGCTGGTGCTGTTCATATTGCTCAGCGGATTTGGCATGGGCATAGATCCCAATATTTTCAAACCGAAAAGGATAGAAAATGAAGAGGGCGTAAAAACCGAACAAGTAGTTAAGAAAGAAGAGGACGAGGACACCAGACTTCAGGAAGTGAAGTGATTCACCTTCGATGTATCAAGCCCGATAAAGGAGCGGGAAAAACTTCCCCTCCATCTTTTGCCCTTGTGGAACAACGTCGGCTCCGGAAAGCAACGGCGTGTCGGCATCCGATCTTGTGCCGTCTTTGAACACATTGGTGACGTATGCCCTGCGCTGCCTGTCTGTTTTGTTTTCGTAGGATCCATGCACCAGCAAGGGGTGATGGAAAGTACCATGCCCCATTTTCATTTCAATGGGAATAGGCTTGAACTGGCTTTTCTGCTCTTCGGTCAGGTACTGATCCAAACCGTTCATATCCCCTGCCAGGTCAGGCTTGTCGAGCAAACCCCACCTATGGCTGCCGGGCACATAGTACAGGCAGCCGTTGTCCACATCGGCATCGTCGAGTCCTACCCAGCAAGTGAGGTGTTCCATAGGTTTGGTGCGTGTCCAGTACGAGTAGTCCTGATGCCAGGCTACCACACCGCCATGTTTGGCTGGTTTGCAAAAAAGCTGGTCGTGCCAGAAGCGAACTGACCCACCCAGTAGCTGACTGGCGGCCATCACGAAAGCGGGGTTCCACAGCACGTCGTGAAAACCAGGGGTCACCCGCCATGCACCCAGGGCATGGAAAAGTACCTTCGAAGGGTCAGTGGATTCGTTGGAATGGAACTCGTAGAACAGATGGTGGCCGGGGTGGTTAGGGTCTGCAATCTCCTCAAGTTCATTGCGGAGTGATTCTACCTGAATACTGTTGAGTAATTTCACGTTGGCTAAATAACCGTTCTCCTTGAAGAAGGCTACCTGTTCGTCGCTGAGTTTGTATTGTTCCCATTCCTTTTCAGTTTCGGGCCACTCAAACAGCCGACTTACCAATTCATGAACCCCGGCCAAATCTGCAACACTACTCATATACTATAAATTACTAATGCTCATTTAAAAGTACCACCTTTTCCGACAGCCCTCTACGTCAATTTTGGCATTTAGTTAACTTATTTTAACCCTATTATTGATACATAGTCGTATTATTGGTAATATAACGTGAGTTCGATATAAGAAAGTAACAAAACATCACCGAGGGCGTCATTGCGGAAATTTTCTTCAGATATTTTTCTGATCTGAAGAAAATTATCCGCAATCTCCGCCTCAAGACATATGAGATTCCGGATAAATATTGGCCCATTTTGATTTTAGGCCAATATTTTCCGGAATGACGACATTCTTATATCGAACTCACGTAATATAAACAAGCATTGCATCGATAACGGATGAAAGCCATCTTTGAAAAAGTAGACCTGGAAGAAGGTCAGTCACTAATAATTCGTGCGCTGAACCTCCCGGAGTTCGATGCTCCGTGGCACTTTCACCCGGAAATGGAGCTCACTTATATTATCAAAAGCCGGGGAACGAGATTTGTGGGCAACAGTATTGAGGAGTTCGTAGAAAACGATCTGGTGCTGCTGGGGTCGAACCTTCCACATATTTGGCAGAACCCTTCTAATCAGTCCGGCAGAAGTGAGGCAATAGTCGTACATTTTTCCGAGGGGATGCTCAACAACAGCTTGCTTAGCTCTCCTGAGTTTGCCACCATCCGGCAACTTTTCGAAAAAGCCAGCTACGGTGTGGCATTTCCATTGGAGCTCTCCAAAAGGGTTGGACAAAAATTGGCACACATGGTAAATGCCGACCCATTTAGCAAAGTACTTGGCCTCATGGAAACACTTCAACTCCTGGCTACTTCTAACGAGGCGAGAACGCTTGCCAGCGTTGGTTATGCGCACCACACAACGGCAAAAGATGCGGAAAAAATGACGATTGTGTTTGAGTACGTAAGGCAACATTTCTCGGAAGTGATTCGACTTGACCCTGTTGCCAACTTACTTCACCAAACGCCTCAGGCTTTTTGTCGGTATTTCAAGAAAAGGGCTAAGAAGACTTTCATCGAGTTTGTGAATGAGTTCAGGATAGGCCACGCCAGCAGGCTTTTGATCGATACTGAACTCAGCATCACCGAAGTCTGTCTGCAGTCGGGCTACAGCACCATTCCCCATTTTAACAAGCAGTTCAAGCGAATCACGGGACTGAGCCCTACTGGGTTCCGGAAGAAGCATGTTGGTTAGCCAGCAAGGCGGGCAGAGTTCCTGATCCGGCTTATGTCGCAGGATAAGACCTGCTTCTCGTCTTTCGATAACCAGTCAACTCCAGGTCACCATTGCCAAACCCTTCAATGATGGCATAAGCATTGTTCTCCGGCCCGCTGTTTTCGACCATGGCAGGCAAAAGCGTGTAGTGAATACCATTGATACTGGAATAACCCTCCCTGTGGCAATGGCCATGAAAGACTGCCGTCACTTTACCGGAATGCTCTAACATGCTCCTCACAGCTACTGAATTCTCTACATGCATAGTCTCATCGGGTAGCTCATAAAGTGAGTGGTGAACAAACACCACCGTGGGCAGCTTGGTTGCTCCGAGGTCAGCCTTCAACCAATCCATCTGAGGTTGGGGAACAGTCGACTCAAACCATTCAAAATCGCCTTTGTTGTGGTCAGTGCCGTCAGGATGGAAGTTGGGGTCGAGCACTATAAAGTGAAAACCTTTCTTGTCAAACGAATAGTAGCCAAGGCCCGAGTCGATGCCGGTATTCTCCACATTGGCTATAAACTGTGCTTTGCTGATGCTGTCCACATCGTGGTTGCCTATGACATGGAAGCGGGGGCCTTTGAATTGTGCATACACCGCCTCCAGGTTCTGCAGGTATTTCAAGGTGTCTTCCTCCCTCCTGTTGGTGTCTTCATCTTTGAAATCTCCAAGATGTATCACGAAATCGACTTTTTCCCTGTTCATCACCTCGGTAAACTCGGCCATCTTTTCCAGCGACTCCCGGTAGTACCGAATACCGCCTGGATCCCGGTCGGCATAATGGGAGTCGGTGACTACGCCAAAACGGACTTTAGGCTTTTTGGCAGCCATGGCATTGCCAATAATTCCGATGGTTGGCAAAGTGATTAGAGTGGATTTGAGAAAAAGACGGCGGGTGATCATAAGAATAACGGTCGATGGCCAAACATTACGTCAAATTAACAGAAATTACCTACAGCGACAACAGGGATTCAATATGAAACACTTCCCATCGTTTCCCCATAAGCGCTTAACGGGTTCTCACTAAGCGCTTAATGGAATTCAGCTAAGCGCTTAACGAAAGCTCACTAAGGCCTTAACAGAAATCGGCAAAGCGCTTTACTGGAAACAAACCAGCGCAGTATCGAAAACGTTTAGGTCAACTCGCCGAGAAAGCCTAAGTACAGGACTGCACATTAACAATAACCTAATAGTCAGCCATTAACGACTCATAAGGAATGTTTAGTTTCTCATGCAGGTTCCTTATCATCTTCAGGGTCAGCTTTCTCTTTCTGCTAAAAATCTCCGACACACGGCTTTTGTATCCGATGATCTCAGCCAAATCCTGGTTATCCATGCCCATCTGTTCCATTCGGAATTTGATAGCTTCGATTGGGTCAGGTGCTGCAATGGGATAATGTTCGTTCTCGTACTTTTCAATCAGGATGGACAGTATTTCTGCTTCATCGCCTTCTTTTGAATCGGCTGGTGCATGAAATATAACCTCCAGGCGTTTGAGTGCCAGCTGATAGTCACCTTCTGTCTTTATTACTTTAATATCCATAAGTCAAATTCTATCGGCGTCTACCTTATCATAATCTGCATGTGTGGCAATGAATCGAATAAAGGCCCACTTTCTCACATAGTTTACATCAACAATCAGGCGATACTTATTGCCACAAATATTGAAAACCACTCGACCACTTTTTAGAATACTTGGACTTGCATAGTCACCCTTGATGTCAGTCGGGTCTGACCAATCAGCTTTTGAGGCTTCCTTGTACCAGGTCTTTAGTTGCTGTTCCGAATCATTATGCTTCTCCCAGAATTCACGAAGTATTTTTTTGGCAACTACTCTCATCAATCTTTACATACAACAGCAAATATATGGAAAAGTTACCAAACTGGTAACCAGCAGGAGATTTAGCCAAGCGTCTCAACGAAAGTCTACTGCCTAAACATTTAAATCACTCCATCCTCAGCGAATCTACCGGATTGGCTTGTGCCTTTGGGATGGCTTCGACAACCACCACTGCCAGGGCCAGCAATACCAGTCCTGCCCCCGGCAGCGCAAATAGCCACCACTCCAAGCGCATAGCGTAGGCGTAGTTTTGCAACCATTCATTTACCAGCCAAAAGGTGATGGGTAGTGTGACTATTACGGCCAACGCAACGAGCGTAATAAAGCGGCTGGACAACAAAAGTAGAAGATCAGCAACGGAAGCGCCCAGCACCTTTCGGATGCCAATTTCCTTGGTTCGTTGGGCAATGGTGAGCGACACGAGGCCAAACAGTCCCAGGCAGGAAATGAAAATAGAGAGGCCTGAGAAAACCCCCAGCAGTGTTGACAGCCGGTCTTCGGAGGCATATTGCTGCTCGTACCTGTTCTCCAGCAAGAAATAGTCGAAGGGGTTGTTGGGGAATACCTCGTCCCACTTTCCTTCTATAAATGCAAGTGCGGCTGTCAGTGATTCGCTATTAAGGTCACTGGCCGGAAAATTGAGTTTGACGGCATAAAAAGTGCTGTTGATATTGTCCAGCACAAACATGGTGGGCGGAATGGCAGCCTTTGGTGACTCCTGATGAAAGTCTTTCACTACCCCTACAATCTTGCAGCGAACCCCTTTCGATACCAGCTCGCTACCTACCGCCTCCCTTGCGCTGGCAAAGCTATGCGCCAGCGCTGCCTTTTCGTTGATCAGGATGCTTTCCAGTGCTTCGCCAAAATCTCCGGCCCGCTGCTCGGTAGGAAGAAAGTCTCTTCCCTCTACGATTTCCACCCCAAACACGTCGACAAAACTATCATCCACCACATTGAATGTCATCAATACAGCCTCATCGCTACCACTTTCCGGCTTCCAAAATCGTTGCTGCCAGGCATTCTCACTACCTGGCAAAAACGCAGACGTAGATACCGCCCGAATGCCGGGATATTGCTGGAGCTCATTCTTAAACACATCGAGTTGCGACAGGTAGGTCGAGTCGACCAAGGAAGGGGTTGTTAGTACCAACGTATTCTCAATGTCAATCCCGAGCTTCATGTTGTGCATGAACCGCAGCTGACCGTATACCGCTGCCGTGCCCACAATGATAAAAAGGCTGGCAGCAAACTGCACCACCATCAAAGCAGACCGGAGGCCTCCTCCGGCCACGTTGCTCATCCTTCCTTTCAACATCGAGGCGAGCTGTTTATTTTGCAGCAAAAAAAAGGGCACCAGCGACGAGATGGCTCCACTCACTACGAAAAGTAGGGCGCACACCGCTAGCATAGTATCGTCTTTCCAGAACAACCCAAACGGACTACCTGCTATGGCCTGAAACCAGCCGGAGCTTACCTGCACCACGGTAAAAGCAACCGTCAGAGCTAACAGGTTGACTACGAAAGCCTCTGCTACAAACTGCTGAATAAGCTGCCACTTGCCAGCACCGATCAGCCTCCTCACACCTACTTCCTTACCCCGGCTCAGGGCCGAGAACATCGACAGATTGATATGGTTGACCCAGGCGATCACCAGCACGAACAGCGCTATGGCTACAAGAAAGTAAACATCAGCAGCCGAGTTATTGGTTTTCATTTCTTCCATCAACTGTGAATTCAAATGAATATCAACGACCGGCTGCATGTGCCAGCGTGGGTGCAGTTTATCTGCGGCCATGCCATACTTACCCAGCCACTCGTTCTCAAATTCCAGCAACTGCTCTGAAAGATCTTCCGGATGGCTGCCTTTCCATAGCTTTATATAAGAGTAAAAATATTCTGCATTCCAGTCGTTTAAATCCTCCCTTCCTCTTTCCGTTTGTGCCAATGTGGGAAAAGAAAACAAAAAGTTGACAGCCATATGGGTGTTAGCTGGCAGGTCTTTTAACACTCCCGCCACCGTGTACTCTACGTCATCCATGCTCGTATGCCGCTTCATCGTTTTGCCCATGGGGTCATCAGCACCAAAAAACTTCAAGGCCATCGACTCGGAGATGATTACCTGAAAAGGCTGATCCAATGCTTCTTTGCTTCCTTTGAGCAATGGAAAGTCAAAAAAATCGAAGAACGATGATTCAGCAAAATAGGTATGACTGGTGTTAAAGCTCCTGACTTCTTCCCCGTTGTTGTACGACAGCACATTGGAAAAGCTGGAACTGCCGCATAGCCTGGTGATGGCTTCCACCTGTGGAGTATTGAGTAAAGAAGTGGCAAGCACAGCGGGAGAGGTGGCGGCTTCGTACTGCAAGGCGCCACTGGAAAAGTCTCTGGAGAAAATGCGATAAGTCCGATCAATATCAGTACCATGAAACCGGTCGTAGCTGAGTTCGAAGCGAACATATTGTCCGATGAGAAGGGCGGCAGCCAACGCCAGTCCGAGACCGAAAATGGCTATGGCCGAGGTGGTCTTATGCCGGAGCAGGTTGCGGAAAGCGATTTTAAGGTAGTTGGTGAGCATAGTCTGGCTTTTGTCTATACGTTATTCCGTCCGTAAAGCCTCCACAGGATTAGTTCGGGCGTCTTTTTTTAGTTTCAGCCAATAGCCGATGAACCATCTATCGGGAACGGCGGCCTTAAAGGAATTTATTATATTTGTATAGAGTTTCTTATTTACAATCAAAACCGCAGCCAAAATGAGAACTGTTGCTTTAAAGGTCAAAGATGATATTGCTGCTAAGCTGGAAAACCTTCCTGAAGATAAAATGAGGGAGTTGGAGCAGCGCATTTCAGAGTGGCTTGACCCGAAACAGGCGCTGTTAGAAAGTATGAGGCGTATCAGGGAACATGCCAAAGCCCAGGGGTTGACAGAAGAAAAGCTCAATGAACTGCTAAATGACAAGTAATTGCGAATTGTCTTAGATTGCAATACAGTTGTCAGTGCTTCTTTACTGGAAGACTCATTGTCGAGAAGGGTGGTGAACTGGGTAATCATAAATTGTGAAATTCTGGTCTCAGATGAAGTGTATTCTGAAATATCAGAAGTCTTAAAAAGGCCCAAGTTCAAGAAATACTTTCCCGACAGAGAACCCGACAATCTGCTTATACAAATTGCGGCTGTCGCCCAACAAGTAGAAACCTCTGAAAAAATAACCGCCTGCCCTGATCCCAAAGACGACATGTACCTCGAACTGGCCATCGCTGGCCAAGCGGACTGCATAGTAACCGGTGACAAGGCGCTTCTCGACCTCCATCCCTTTCGGAACGTTCCGATCATTTTTCCGGCTGAATTCGTCAGGCAATTCATCTGATCTACTCCGTCCTTAAAGCCTCCACCGGATTAGTTGCGGCGGTCTTCCATGTTTGGAGAACCATGATCGCAGACGAAATTACTATGAGTAAAACACCTGGAGCCAGCATCACCCAGGCGTCCAATGTGGTGGCGTAAGCATAGCCTGCCAACCACTCTGTGCCGTAGTAGTAAACAACCAGCATCGACAGACCTGTTGCGCCACCTATCCATGCTACGTATCCAACATTTACCTGTCGAATTACTTGTTCAATCGTTGCACCTAACACTTTTCGGATGGCAATCTCTTTGAAACGCTTTCGCACAAAGAAACCTGTGAGCGAGGCCAATCCTATGCAGGAGATAAAAACGGCAACAAAAGACAGCGCTTTCAATACCACCGCCAACTCGCTCGCCTCGTGGTGTTTCTGCAAGTAAATATCGGAAAGAGCCAGGAGCTCAAACGGACGACCATCATACAGCCGATCCCATTCGGCCTTAACTTTGGTCTGCGCCGTTGTTTTGGCACGCTCATCGATGCGCATGGTCAGGTACCCCGAGGATGGGTCTTCCAAAGACATCAACAAAGGCCCGATTGGCGATGCCAGGCTGTTAAAATGAAAATCGGACACAACTCCCAAAAAGGCTTCCCTGGATTCCGGTTCGGGATAAAGATCCTGTCTATTGATCAGGGCTTCATTCACAATGAAACCTGTGTCGGGCAAAAAGATCGGTTCTCTTTCAAATGACACGTTAAGCGTATTGAGAAAGTTCTTGTCAATCGAAATATAGGCGACAAACTCAAGCTCTTTTTGCTCCCCTACAGGTTGCAGAATTCCGCCCGTTCCGACGAATGGAAGTCCGCTGGAAATAGTAGCGCTTTGCACCTCTGGGATAGTAAGAAGTCGATCTCGCAGCAGGCGTAAATCCGTTTCAGCAGATGGACTGGGGATATACCACAAGTCATCGATGGCAAAACCCAGTGGCTTGGCCATAATGTAATCGGTCTGTTTATCAACCAGCAAGGTGCCTCCGATGAGTGTGCAAGCGATCAAGAACTGTAGCCCAACCATCGACTTGAGCAGCCATCTGCGCTCGCCCAGTTTGAACTTGCCAGCGATAACGTCCTTCGGTAGTACTTTACTAAAGAGTGCACCTTGAATCCCTGCTAGCAGAGCAGTGACGCTCACCATGAGCATTACAAGAAAAGTAGCGCTTACATCAAAAGCAGAACTATCGATCTTCAAGTAGGGCAAAACCTCCCCACTGGTGAATTGTATGAAAGAGACACTTAACATAGCAGCCAGAAAAACAACGACCGCTGACTCCACCAAAAACTGTAGCAGCATTTGGGCAGGAGTAATGCCCAGTACCTTTTTCACGCCCATTTCTCTGCCACGAAAGAGCGTTTTGACCTGAGTAAGATTGATAATATTGAAAATGGAAATAAAAAGAATGATCGTTGAGATCATGCCCAGCATATTAATCATTTCCTGGTTAGCGCTTCGTAAAAGTGGCCCATTATCCATCTCCACCAAGTACATATTTTCTACACTAACAAGCGTATAACGAATCACGTCAATAAACTTGTCCATGTTCGCTGACTCCTCATCTACTTTTTGGTTCAGGGCTACTATATCGGCGTCGGGCCTGATATTCACATACACCAGGCCTTGCGAATATTCCATCTTTTTGCTTGGAAGCGGAATGGCCAATACGTTGACCGTCAAGTGAGAATTGGTAGGGAAATCCTTAAAAGTGCCAGCTACCGTGTACTTCCCTTCTTTCAGATCGATTGCCTCTCCGACAGGGTCTACACTTCCAAACAGTTTCATTGCTGTGGAATGATTGAGAAGTACAGTCCCAGGCTCAAAGCTGTTTTTTATATCAAAATAACTTGAATCAAACAGCAAGACAGCTTCTGCTTCAGTGTAGGCCCATAGCTTTTCGGTGAACATTTTACCTTTCACGGTTATTTCTTGCTCCCCTCCCTCCTGATAAACAGGCACACTAAAATTCACCTCTGGGAAATGATCCTCCATGTACTGTGCATTTGAGATGGGAAGGACTGGAAACCTAATCGGTGAATCGATGGCGTCGTTGTTCTTAAGGCGATAAGTATGCTTCGGATCAGCAAAATGACGATCTGCGCTGTACTCATGCCAAATAAAACTGAACGTAAAAAAACAAGCTGTAAAAGCCAGCGCCAGCCCGACAATGCTTGACAGCGTATAGCCCTTTTCCTTTTTCAGGTGGCGGAAGGCGAGAAGTATGTGGTTTTTTAGCATAGGTGGTTGGTTTTTAAAATGGTCGATTTATTCATTCCGTAAGGAGTCCACTGGATTGGCTGAAGCGGCTTTGACCGATTGGTAGCCTACGGAAAGCAACGTGACAAGCAACATGACAAGCGATGTGGAGAGGTAAGTGCTCCAGCTGATTTGGGTTCGGAAGGCATAGTCCGACAAGTATTCGTTGACTAAATACCAGGCAACCGGGAGGCCAGCGAGTAGGCTAAAGCTAAAGAGGGCTATAAAATCATTGCCCAGCATAACAACAAGGCCCCAAACGGATGCTCCCATTACTTTTCGGATGCCTAATTCTTTGGTTCTTCTTTCAGCGGTGAAAGACGCCAAGCCAACGAGCCCCAAACAAGAAATCAGGATGGCAATGACTGTAAAACTCAGTGAGAGCTTTCCCACCACTGCCTCTGTTCGGTATTCCCTGTCAAAAACTTCGTCGAGAAAGGTGTATTCGAAAGGGTAATCTGCGTTGTGCTGCTCAAAGACGCCCTGCACCTGGGCAACAGTTTCAGCAACTGGCCCCTGCCCCCCTAGCTTGATGAAGTAGTGTGACCCGATATTTTCAGAATACATGAATATCATGGGCTCTATGCCAAACCTCAAATTGTTGTTGTGAAAGTCATCTGTAACACCAACAACTTTCCCTTTTCCATTCCACATTTCAAGGTCTGCTCCTATCGCATGTTCAAGATCCAATCCCATGACCTCGGCAGCTTTCTTGTTGATAATGTAATTGGAGGCATCCTGACCGCCAATAAAATTTCGACCTCCTTGCATTCTGATATTCATTGTCGGAATGAACTCTGCATCGCAGCGGTATATTTTGAAGGTAATGGAGGAGTTGTCGGGCTTGCCAGCCCACACCGGATCGGTGGTCGTAATGGGAACAGTAAATATATTATTGCCTCCAAAGGCTATGCTTTTCACCGCAGCCAGCTGATTCAAATCATTTTTAATGGCTGGATAATTTTTGTCTGTGCCTTCATTGCGGTCAACGACAATGATATTCTCCTTTTCAAACCCAAGGTTTCTTTCACCGATGAAAACAATTTGCTTGTACACCGTAATACTCCCTATGATCAGTATGAGTGACGTGGTGAATTGAACTACCACAAGTGTTTTGCGCAGCGTGTTTCCTGTGAGGCCGGCCTGTGTATTTCCCTTTAATACTTTCGCAGGATGGAATGCTGACAAAACAAATGCCGGGTAGCTTCCAGCGAGTAATCCGCAAATAGCCGCCACGCCAAGAATGCCAAACGTGAGCACCGGACTGGTGAAGTCTAATTCAATAGACTTGGCAGTGATGTCGTTAAAGAGTGGAAGGAGCATCTGCACAATCCCCATAGCGAAAAGCAGCGCAATGAAAGACAGCAGCACCGACTCGGTCATAAACTGAATAACGAGGTCAGATTTTCGGGCACCTATCGATTTCCTAACGCCCACTTCACGGCTTCTATTAGCAGAACGGGCCGTTGAAAGGTTCATGAAATTGATGCAAGCCATGACAAGGATCAAGAGGGCCACAGCACCAAAAAGGAAAACCTGTTGTATTCTTCCGCCGGTGTTGTTCCCGTTTTCAAACTCCGAATAAAGCCTCGACTTCAGGTAGGGAAATAATAATGGGGTGGTTGAACAATCGGCACAGTTGCTTTTAATCAGCCCAGACAGCTTTTGGTCGGCCGCATCCCTGGAGTCAGCCGATTTCAACATCACCGCTGTCTTGCTGCCGCCACTTCTCCAGTTTTGTGTCCACGGATTTTCCTTGACGAAAGCTTCAAAAGGAACAACAAAGTCAAACTGAAGGGTTGAGTTTTGTGGAATATTTTCAAAAACGCTGGTGACCATTAGTTCGCTGGATTCTCCCAGGCGCAGCGTTTTACCAATGGGGTCTTCCTTTTCGAACAGCTTTTTGGCGAGGTTCTCAGCGATAGCGATTGATTTAATGTCGGTGAGCGGTTGGGTGGGATCACCACTTACGATGGGGAAACTGAATACCTCAAATAGCGCCGGGTCGGCGTAAATTCCACTTTCATTGAAGGCATTGGACTCATGCTTTACCAACAGCTCTGTTTCCATGCTGTATTGAGTAGCTAATTCCACTTCAGGAATTTGGCTTTCTATTACGGCTTTCAATTTTGCGGGAGTAGCCGCATAGGTTTCAATACTGCCATCCGGATATTCGCCATTGACCAGCACCTGGAAAATGCGGTCACCATTTGCATGAAACCGGTCGAACGACAATTCATCTGTCACCCACAGGAGGATAAAAACATTGGCAGCAAGGCCAACTGTCAGTCCGAGGATATTGATAAATGCATAACCCTTGTGACGGAGCAAATTGCGCCAGGCGATCAAAAAGTAGTTTTGTAACATTTTAACAGTCTTTTTCTTTCTTGAATTTAACTTATTCTGTCCTCAAAGCCTCCACCGGATTCACTCTCACTGTCTTAAGCGTATGATAAAGCAAAGTGATCATGGCTATACCCAACAGTATTCCGAGCGGCAGTGCAAATTCCCTCCAGCCCAGCTCCATTCGGTAGGCATAGCTATTGAGCCATTCCTCCATCAGGAAGTAACACACAGGAAGCGCCACCGCTGCGCTTATCAGCAGCAACGCAAGAAACCGACTTGAAAACAACACCGCAAGCCCAGAAAACGAAGCGCCCAGCACCTTCCGAATACCTATTTCTTTCGTGCGCTGGATGGCTTCAAAGGAAGCAAGACCAAACAGCCCTAGGCAGGCGATAACGATGGCGATGAAGGAAAAGCCGCCGAAAGCCTGCTGAATTTGCTGGTCGGCGGCATACTGCTGCTCGAACGACTCATCAAGAAAATAGTGGTCGAAAGGGTTGCCGGGAAAAAACTCCTGATAGGCTTCCCGGACTTCCGCCACTGCCTGCTGTGTTGCGCCTGGAGCTATCTTAAAGAGGAAGTACGAAGGCGCCTGCTGGTCCAGGTAGTAGATCATTGCCTCAATCTCGCTACCCAAGCCATACTGATGGTGGTCTTTCACCACACCCACGATAGTCCAGGCGCCAAAGTCGTCATCCATGTAGCGAATCGTCTCTCCTAATGCTTCTTCGGCATCGGCATACTGGAGCAGCTTCAGCGCCG
Source organism: Imperialibacter sp. EC-SDR9 (assembly GCF_902498805.1). Taxonomy (GTDB): domain Bacteria; phylum Bacteroidota; class Bacteroidia; order Cytophagales; family Cyclobacteriaceae; genus Imperialibacter. The sequence goes on from NZ_LR701598.1 coordinate 13,574, forward strand.
ATTCGTTGACAACTACGGCCCGCTTGTCAGTCTCAAGGTCAGGGTTGAAATCACGCCCGGCTACGAACTCCATATCTACAAGTGAAAGAAAATAAGGATCAATAGCGCCCTGCCCATATTTGTCGCTGGCACCTTTCCCCTCCGCTAACTGCCTCGCATAGTTGTAAAAAATTGGTTCTCCCGGCACCACCACACTCCTGGATGCATTCACAACACTCCTGCCCGACAGCAGCTCGTTACGAAACAATCGGAACTTCTCCTCCTGATCGCCCGATACAGCGTCGGGGGCAAGCGCCACCACTACCTGGTCCAAGTTGATACCCAGGTCCTGCGAAAACATAAAGTCTACCTGGTTCCTGACGGTAAAGGTGGTTACCAAAAGTGACAACGACAGACCAAACTGCACGGCCACCATGGTCCTGCGAAGAAGTACCCCACCTGTAGAATGCGCCACCCGGCCCTTTAGAATAGCCACTGGCTGGTAGGATGAAATGACCCTGGCAGGATAATAGCCCGCAAGAAACGAGCCCAGGGCAACGACAGCTGCCATGGGAAGCAGCAGTTCGCTTTCCAGCATCACCCCCCAGCCTCCAGCGGTGGGTATCACCGACTGAAGCAGCGGCTGGGCAAACTGAAACATGGTAACTGCAAGGATAAGCCCCATCAGGTTAATAAGCAGCGCCTCCAACAAAAACTGCCCCATGAGCTGGTACTTGCCAGCCCCAACCACTTTTTTGATGCCAACTTCACGGGCCCGTTCCAGGCCCTTGGCAGTGCTCAGGTTGATATAGTTGAGCCAGGCAATGACCAATATCACCAGCGCAGCCACCATGAGTATGGAAACCACCAGGTAGCTGCCGTTGGGCTTCATTTCCTGTGTATAGTGCGAGTGCAGATGAATATCCTCCAGTGGCATCACACTTGCAGTGGGCTTGTCTCCTTCGCTCCAGTCGTTGAAGGCCTCGTTGGCAGCCAGCCATGGGTTCAGCTTGGCATTCAGTTGCTCTTTTGTAGTGCCGGGAGCAGTGAGCAGGTAGGTGTAAAAGTTCACCCAGTAAAAGCTCCCGTCGGCATAAGAACCTGGGTGAATATAGGTGTCAAAGGAAATAACCAGGTCTCCCTCCATATGGGTGTTGGCCGGCATATCTTCCATCACGCCCGTCACCTGCAGGTTCATGTCCCAATCGTCGCCCTCCTTGAGGCGGAGAATTTTGCCGAGCGGATCGGTGCCCGGAAAGTAGCGATCGGCTGCCGACTGGCTCAGCACTACCTTGTTGGGTCCGTCCAGCACACTTTCCCTTTCACCAGACACCAGCGGCAAGGAAAACACAGTAAAGAAGCCCTGACTGGCGAACAAGATTTTCGCCTCATTAAAAACCTTGTCCTGATAACTGACATTCACAGGGCTAAAGGTTTTGTAGATTCTGGTCATTGATTCAACCTCCGGAAAATCGGCAACGAGCTTAGGGCCTGCACCCGATGCTGCCTTTGGGAGTGCCAATGCCGTCTCACCTTCCTGATTGATGCTCCAGTCTACCCTGAATATGCGCTCCTTGTTTTCGAAAAACTGGTCGTAGCTTTGCTCAAAAGCCACATATTGCATAATCAGCAGACTGGTGGCGATGCCTACAGCGAGCCCACCCACATTGATAAAAGTGAGGAGTTTGTTTCTGGTGATGTTGCGCCAGGCTATTTTGAGGTAGTTGAAAAGCATGGGACTTCTTTTAGTGTTTTGGTCCGATGATTCTTACATGCCATAAGATGTGCCAAACGTCAAAATACTAAAAATCAGGTAACTACAACGAAAACCAGCAGCAAAGTGCACCAAAATGAAACACTTCATTGTTTCATTTTGAAACGATTGGGATTCATCTTTCTGGTGCTTGAACGGACTCCCGGGGAGTCGGGGACGCACATAGTTCAAGCGTTCGTGGGGTGATTAACAGTTTATCCTATTGCCCAGTTTTCGAGTTCAATCCCTTCGAGTCTTTCAAATTCCCTCGTGTTTTGGGTAACCATGGTTAACTTGTTAGCAATAGCGGTGGATCCTATGAGTAAATCAAAATCGCTTAATTTCATGATGTTGAACCCTTGATTCTCTGATGTCAGAAACCATCTCCTCAGCAGTTCGGGTATCTTCCCATGCTCCAAACAAATGGTCAATACCCTTTTTCGTGTTTCTCTTTGGTTCAATTGAATTGGTCAATTCAATAATCAGCCTTTTCTTAGATTGGGTATCCATATTCTTAAGAAAGCCAAAATATCGGGATATTGATTTATCGCTTACTTCCAAAGTTGCCATAGCATAAAGTTACTTGATCTTACCAATTATAACAGTTTTACCAGCTTCTTAGCTTTTGGTCAAGAATTAATTCTGCGGTTGCCCTGCCAAAACGAAAGGGAGATTCAGAGTTCACACATCAGCCTGGATGGGAACCCAAAACCTCAAAACCTTTTCGATTCGTCTTGAAACCAGCGCCAACTGGGGCTTGAGCATCCTCGTGCCTACCCTCAATATAATTCTTATTAATTAATACTATCATATTATTATTTAGTATATTTATCTATTAATTAACACAATAATGTTACTTATATCGATTCCAAAAGCACAGCAAAAGCTTGCGGCGAACATCAAAGCGCTGCGGTTGGCGCAGGGACTGACCCAGGAAGGTTTAGCGGAAAGAGCAGACCTGAGTTTGCCAACGCTGCGAAAGTTTGAGCAAAAGGGTGTACTATCCCTCCTTTCATTTATTAAGCTTTGCATGGCCCTTGGTTGCCTGGAGAAAATATTGGAGGCAACAACCAGCAGTCAGCCTCCATTTTCTTCCATTGACGACGTGCTGAAGGGCCAAAAGGCTACAACACCCAAACGAGGCTGGAAAAAATGAGCCCTTACACTCCAGTGAAGGAAATAAGAGTTGGCCTTCAGTTTGCCAGCGACACGATTCCGGTAGGGCGACTGGCCATCCGGGACAATCTAATTTACTTCGAGTACAACCAGTCCTTTCTTGCGCTTGGCTTGCCCATTTCTCCTTTCAAACTACCCCTTCAAACAGGGCTGCACAGCTTCGACCCATTTCTTTTTGAGGGATTGCCTGGCGTGTTTGACGACAGCCTGCCTGACGGCTGGGGGCACCTGCTCGTGGATCGCTTTTTAAAAAGCCAGGGTGTACAGCCTGCTGAATTTTCACCTTTGGACCGGCTGGCCATGGTTGGCACGACCGGTCCCGGCGCTTTGGTGTATGCACCCGATCACAGCAGCCAGGCGTCCGATAGCCCGCTTGACCTGAATAAACTGGCCAACCAGACCCGGGACGTGCTGAATGGGGCGGCCAGTGAGGTCTTAAAGGAATTGATTGACTTAGGTGGCTCCTCAGCAGGTGCACGGCCAAAAGTACTGGTGGGATTGGATGGGGAGAAAAAAAATATTATTCATGGAAAACACCGGCTGCCCGATGGCTATGAGCACTGGATGGTGAAGTTTCCCAACGCCAACGACGGTGATGATGCCGGAGCCATTGAGTTTATCTACTCCCTGATGGCACGACAGGCGGGGCTGATCATGCCAGCCACTTACCTCTTTCCTGCTGCTAAAGGCCCTGGGTATTTTGCTGTCAAACGATTCGACTGCTCGCCAGGGCGGCGTTGGCATATGCACACCGCCAGTGGACTGCTGCGTGCCGATTTCAGGGTGCCGGCGTTGGATTATGAAAACCTGCTTGAACTAACACTGGCCCTCACAAAAGACGCCAGAGAAGTGGAGAAAATGTTCAGGCTGGCTGTTTTCAATGTGCTTGCTCACAACAGGGATGACCATGGAAAAAATTTCTCGTTTTTGATGGGTCAAACTGGAGACTGGACGCTCGCCCCTGCCTATGACCTGACCTTCTCTTCCGGCCCGGGAGGTCATCAAAGCACGATGGTGATGGGTGAAGGCCAAGCCCCTGCCATTCCTCATTTGATCCAGCTTGGGAAGCAAACCCACCTTTCCAGCACTGACGTAACAGCCATCATCGATCAGACAGCTGAAGCACTTTCTCATTGGAAAGAGTTGGCAGGAACCTTTGGTGTGAAGGAAAATAATATAAAATTGATTAAATCCAGGATGCTAATCTGAGAGTTACTTCATCTTTCAGCCTGACCCTTAACGGCCCTGGCTATAGCAAGTGCGGGATTTTGAAACCGCTTTCTCGTACACCAGACCAAATGTTATTTAGTTGTAATATCTTCATTTTTAAGCGGTCAGCCGACATTTGCTGTAGCCGATGTTGTGCTTTCGTGCTTTTTTCTTTTAGTCAATTGGAAACCCTTCATTTCTAAGTTCTTTCTTTTCTTGGTCTGTGAAGTTGTCAGTTATTAAGTCCATTTTATGCTTGTACTTTTTCTTGTGGTAAACCCAATAATAAAGAAGGCCTAAATGAGCTTGTCCTTTGTACCACTTTCCTTCAGGATTTCGCTGCTTATCATATCGAAACGCTCTCCACTCTTCGGTTCGGTCATTTTCTAATGTTCCCTTTTCCCATGGTCTCGTTTCGTCAAATTGAAGTGTCCATACTTCTTCAATCTCCTTTTTAAGCTCTGGTGATAAGATATCCTTTTTCGGAAGTATGTAATGATTGAAGCTAGTCTGATAAGCACCTTTGTTCGGTTTGGGATCGTCTATAAGTTTGTCGACAAACCTTTTCGCTACGTGTTCGGGCTTTCTGCTAGTTTCCTTAAAGTCAAATCCTAAATCTTCAATTTCTTTTCTTAGTTCAAGCTTCTTTTTCTTCTTATTTGACTGTTTGACTCCAACGAGCCAAGTGCCTAAGCCTTCATCTTTGAATTTATATCTGTGATTTACTCGGATATCTTCGCCCGAATCCATTGCTTCTTTGAGTAGAGCAAGCCATCTTTCTTCAATTAGTCTTTCCCGTTCTTTGTGTCCATCTTCGAAATGAAAGTCGATTGACATCAACTTCTCCAGATGTTCTTCTGGCATTTTCAAAGTCGGGTGGTTGTAAATGTCCTTTTGCTTTCTATACCAACCGTAAAGAGTTCTGTCTGGGTAGTCTCGTGGGACAGTTGTTTTGCCTTCTTTTTCTTTAAAGGCTTTCATCCTTTCGAACCTGCTGTCCCACTTTTCAAGATACTCTTCCGTGATTTTCAGTTCATATTTTTTGTTCGGTTTACCACCTTCGGTTATTTCAATTTGTCCTAATTCTCCTATTTCAGGATTCTTGAATCGAGATTTTGTTTGGTCATGTGTTTTCTTGACATAGTCTTCTTCTGATTCATATTTCTCAATCGAAATCAAAGAGTTGTCAAGTAAATACTGAATGTGTTCTGGTGTAACTCTTTCCAAGTGCTCACTGGAAAAATCGAGGAGTGGTGTGAAGTAGTCCTTGAGTTGGTTTAGCACTTTCATTCCGCTCTTATCTTCACTTGTAAAATCAAGTAGGATTGAAGATTCTACATTGAAGAAAAGTCCTGTTTTAGTCAAATTAGACGAACCGACAATTATTCTATTTCTCAGTTTCCCTTCAAAGAGGTAAACTTTTGGATGAAAAATAAATCTTTGTGAATTATAGATATAGGCGTCAACATCAAGGTCTATCAGCATTTCCAGCGCTTCCTTCGAAGTGATTTTTTCATCAATTCCAACAAATACTGTCAATTTACGTCCTTCTTTATTGGCTTTTTTAATGAAGGGTTTCATTTCTCGTAACCCCTTACTTCTCATAAAGGCTACGAAGAAATTCATGTCCGTAAAAACATCATTGTTTATCGAGGAACAGATATGATTTCCCACAGACTCGTCTGTTTCGTCATTTATTCCCTGTCCAATGAATTCTGTTATCATTTACGGATTCTTTTTTCGCATGAAGCAACGACTGTATAAACCCCAGTCTCCCCGAACTAGCGTTTATATTCCCTATAGTCACAAGTAGTGTCTTGAGTAGATTTGACTGATCTTTACCCCATAATAAACATATATTTTTCACGCCATATATCCTATCATTCCGGAAATGCTTTCTGCCAGAAGCCCACTTTGATAGCCTTATGCGGAGATTTTCAAGCCCTTCGTAGTGAGTAATGGAAGATGGGAAAATGGATTGGAAATTGAGACAGGAAGAACCGTAGGGATTAGTTCAACGTTATGCGGCAATAGCAAAAAGTGCATTAAAGTCTTTGAGATTTAGCAAAGCGGAGATGGCAACATTATGGCGTTCATTACTCAATTATAAGTTTGAAGTGCTTGTCAAGCCCAGCTTCGACGATTTTTCGAAATGTTGAAAGCTCTACATCTGTTCGGTTGTTCTCCAGTCTTGAAATGTAGAACCTGGAAGTTCCACTTCTTTGAGCGAGCTGCTCCTGGGTCAATCCAGCTTTTATCCTTGCTGTTCGGATCAAGCTGCCAAATTTTTGCGAATTAGAAGCTTCGGCAGGTTCACTTAGCCTGTAAAGCTCATCCGGACTCAACTCGTATGGATGGGAAACTTCGCTTCCATCTTCAGACAGGAGTGTAACGGGAATATTAGGCCAGGACAGGGTGAAATTCCTAAGTGCTACTTTTTTGAATTCGTCAGGCGATAGCAGCGGATATTCAACATCGTTTTCTCCAATTTTCCATTGTTTAAATATCCCGTCAAAGTCAAGAATTCTGCTTTCCCCATTATTGAACATACACTGAATCGTTAACCCGTTCACTTTCTGTATTTTGATAATTCTTGGGATGCCTAATTTCTTTCTCATAATCCTGGATTCAAACGATTAAAATTACCCATCAAAAAATATTGTCTGGTTTTTGCCCATTCGATCACCTTGTTTCTTTGGGCTCTTGGCAAACTGCCGGCATATGTTGCCAATGTTTCGATTTCAATCAGTTCCTCATACTCTGCATAAATGGCATGAAAATGTGGAGGCGGATGTTCACGTGAATAAACGTCAACCTTGATCGAATCAATAATCTTTAATGTTGGCAACGGTTATTGTCTAGTTAGACAACAAAAGTAGCTATTTCAAAGTTTCGGCACAACCTGCCATCTGTGGCAGTCGATTCGTGCCATCTTTATGTCAATGATGTATATACCATTTAATCCCTGGGGGTTGCGTATATGCGCTGAATCCAATGTCGTTTAGTTGCGGAGCTATATCGCTACGAAGTGAAGATATCTTTTGACCAGAGCGAGTCAAATCGTTGAATAAGGCAACCGAGGGAAATTGAAACAGGAAGGGCGGCAAGGATTCAACGTTGTGTGGTATTTACCCCATCAGGGTTCTCTGCGAGAGACCGCATTCGAAAAATAGACGAGAGAATAGACGAGAGAGCGAAATAGGAAGAACAGCGTGGCTTAGTTCAACGTTGTGTGGTACCTACCCCATCAGGGTCCTCTGCGAGAGACCCCAATGGGGCAATTGACAGGGCCCGCTCATTCGTCCCTCAGCGACTCCACCGGGTTGATCCTGATCACTTTGAGGATATGCCAGCCGCTCACCAGCAGGGCAAATACAACTATACCCAGCACCGGCAGTCCGAAAGCCCAGGCAGGCACGCTGATCCGGTAGGGATAGCTTTGCAGCCATTGCTCCATGCCATAATATACCGTGGGAATGCACAAGCAGGCTGCGATGAGCAGCATAGCCACCACTCCTTTCGACAGCATCACAAACAAGCGAAGTCCTTCGGCTCCCAGCACTTTTCTAATGCCGATTTCCTTGGTGCGCTGGTGGGTGACAAATGCCGTAATGGCAAAAAGCCCCATGCCGGACAAGACAATGGCCAGTACCGTGAATACTTCGAAGAGGCTGCTTATTTTTTTCTCCTCTTCAAAGTTCTTGACAAAATACTCATTGAGGTAGGATTGGCCCATGGGCTCCTGGGAGAATTCGTCCCAAAGCTCCGGCAGCTCATCATTAAGCAGGGCCAACTTATCGCTGTCGAACCGAACGGCCGCCATAAAACCATTGGAGGAATATCTGAAAAAGAACGGGTTGATGGCTTCATTCATATTGAAAATATGGAAGTCGTCGACAATGCCTATTACCGTAAAATTCTCGTTATGATCCACCTCCGTTACCGTCTTCCCAAGCGCTTCCCCTGACGCCACGTCCCATCCAAAGCTGCGGCTCATCGAGGCATTGATGATGACATTGGAAGCCTCGTCTCCATACTCCCTGGAAAAATTGCGACCCGCCAGCAACTTCATGTTCATCACGCTAAGGAAATGCTCGTCGACGCCGACATGCGTTACCCTGTGCGTTTCCGGGCTTTCGAGGGTCAGGTCCTGCATGGCGTTTCGCTCAAATTCCCTTGGGCCGGAGGGCACGTAGCCGGTAATCGATACAGCCTCCACTCCCGGAAGCTTTTCCAATTCCTGGCGCAGCGAGTTTCGGCCTTCCCCCAGGAGATCAACGTCCTCAATCAGCATGACCTGGTCCTTTTCGTAACCTAAGGGCTTGGTTTGCAGGTAATGTACCTGCGCCATTATCACCAGCACCGACGAGAGTAAACCGATGGTAATGCTGAACTGCAACACCATGAGCACATTTCTCATTCTTCCTTTTGAACTAGTCGTTGATGTTTGGCCTTTGAGGGCACTGATCGTTTTTGTGGTTGAAAGCAGCAGCGCCGGATACAGGCCAGCCGCCATCCCTATCAGGAGGCTGCCACTACAGGCAACAGTGATGTACCACGCCAGACTCGTGCCTTCCTGCCCCATATTCACACCAAAATATTGACTGATCAACGGTGTGGCCACCTGTTGCAATGTGAAGCCCAGGCCAAAAGCCACAGTAGTAATGAGCACAGCTTCAGTCATGAACTGCATGACCAGCGCAGCTCGCCGGGCACCCATTACCTTCCTCACTCCCACTTCCTTGAGGCGTTGTATATTGGATGCCGCCGACAGGTTGATGAAATTGATCACAGCCAGCAACAGGATGAGCAGTCCAATACCAAGAAACACATTGATGTAGGTACCGTTGACATTAGTGCCCAACTCATTTTCAGCATGCGACCAGAGATGAATGTTCTCCAACGGCATGGTATTGAACTCAAAACTACCGCCCGAGGCCAAAAACTCAGAAAAGCTCACCCCCAGGAATTCTTGCACTTCCGGGCCAATGTATTTGTCGGTAAATGCCGGGAATTTGTCATAGAGGCGCTCCACCGAACTTCCTTTGGCCAGCTTTACAAAGGTGTAGAATCCGTCGGCCATCCAGTAGTGGCTTTCACTCAATGGGTTCATGTCCATTGATAGCAAAATATCGAAATCGAAATGGGTTTGCGCCGGCACGTCGGCGCACACGCCCGTCACCTGCACGGTGCCTTTGTCTTTCACCTCTAGCATCTTGCCAACTACCGATGCAGGAGTGGCATTTGTGCCAAAGTACTTCAGCACCATGCTTTCGGTAAGTACCACCGACTTCTGCGCAGATAGAATCGTTGCAGGATCACCTGCGATGACCGGGATAGAAAAGAAACTGAAAAAATCAGGATCGGCATACATCCCCTGCTCTCCCGGGAAGTTCTTTTCACCGTGGGTGATGTCAAATTTGAAATAAGGCCGCCCATAAATCCTCGTTGCTGCCTCCACCTCAGGGATTTCTTCTTCAAAAATAGCGGCAGCTGGCGCCCCCACCGATGGCATCGTGATCAGCTCTCCGCCCAGCTTTACGTTCATGCCTATCCTCACAATGCGGTCGGCATCGTCATGATAAGTGTCAAACCCCTTGTGAAAAGACACAAAAATCAAGATCACGAAGAAGGTGGCCAGGCCTATGGAAAGGCCTAAGAGGTTGACCATAGAGAAGACCTTATTTCTTCTCAGGTGACGAATGGCAATGATGAAGTAGTTCTTTAGCATGTTGACTTTTATTTTGATTTTTTGAACACGGCCAAACCGCCGCTACTCATTCCTCAAGGCATTCACCGGATTATCGGTGGCAGCTTTGAATGCCTGCTGCGCCACGGTGAGGAAGGCGATGAGCAAAGCAAACACGCCTGTCAACAAAAACAAGAGCAGCCCAGGCTCCACGGCATATGCGAAATCTTCCAACCATTTCGCGCCCAGCCAATAGGCCACTGGCGCCGCTACCACCGAGGCAATCAGTACCAGTCCCAAGAAATCCCGGGACATCAGCGTCACGATGTTTCCCACCGTAGCGCCCAGCACTTTCCTGATCCCTATTTCCTTGGTGCGCTGAATCGTGCTGAAAGACACCAGACCAAACAAACCCAGGCATGAAATAATGATAGCGATAATGGTGGCGGTAGATGCCAGCTTCACTGTGCGTCTTTCTGATTCGTAGAAGTTGTTGACGAGCTCGTCCAGAAATTGATACCGTATGGGATCCTCGGGGTATACTTCCTTCCAAATAGTCTTTACTTTGTCTATCACTTCTTCGGCATTGGCCAGGCTTCCATCGGCCACATTAAGCTTTAAGGCTATATCACCGCCGTCTTCCTGGTAAACGATCACCATAGGGTCAATTTCACTATGGAGCGATCTGTTATGGAAGTTTTTCATCACCCCCACAATGGTTTGCTTTTCGTCACCCCTGGTCACCTGCTTGTTGATGGCATCCTCGGGCGAATCAAAGCCCATATCTCGGGCAAACTTTTCATTGATGACCAATTCCTTCAGGGAATCATTGGGCAGGTAAAACCTTCCGGCAAGCAAGCCTATTTCGTAAAAAGCCAAATAATCCACCCTTCCCCGTTTAATATGTACATCGTGGACGACCTCTTTGCCGTCTTCGTCATAGGACTTAAAAATATCGGAGCTCCATCCATTGCTGGACGGCGGCTCATCATGCACCGAAATCGATGCTATTTCCGGGATAGAAGCCAATTCGTTGGCCATCCGTTCTCTTTTGACCTTCGACTCCCTCCATGGTGTACTTACTACTAGTATTTCATCTTTTTTAAAACCCAGTTCCCTATCTGTGAGGAAGTTAATTTGCCAAATCATAAGTAAGCAGCTGGCAATCAGAATCTGTGAGAACGTGAATTGGAAAACGGTCAGCGATTTGCGAAGGATCCCGGAAATACTTCTGCCCTTTTCGGTATAAATCTGGCTTTTCAGGGCCTTCACAGGTAAAAATTTACTGAGAACAAAAGCCGGGTACAAACCAGCAGCGACGCCAACCACCAGTATCAGCCCCGTGAGATAGGCTATGGTAGCGGGATCGCTAAGGTTGAGCGTCATATCTGGTGACACAAAATCATCAAAAAACAGCAAAGCAAACTGGCTCAGGGGCAGCGCCAAAGCCGCCGCCACCAGTGTGAGCAATATACTTTCCGAAAGAAACTGGAACACAAGATTCCTTCTCGAGCTTCCGAGCACCTTTCTGATGCCAATCTCCTTGGCCCTGCGGGTGGCCTGAGCAGTTTCCAGGTTGATGTAGTTAATAGCCGCTATGCTTAGTATAAGCAATGCCACCAGGGCAAATATTCTTAATGTAGCTTTGTTGGCGACATTTCCTGCCTGATTAAATATGCCCAGCTCAGGGTTAAAATGAAGCTCCGACAACGGCTGGAGCATAAAATCCGCCTCGTAGTCGCTGTCCAAATGCTCTGCCATGTATTTCTCCTTCAGCAGTGACACCTGGCTCTCGAAGTCTTCAACCTTAACACCGGGCATCAATTCAACAAATGTTTGAGAGCCGCTGTTTGTACTTCTCCAATCATTGAGGTTCACCCCAAAACGTTTTGCTGTCGCCACCGACACAAACTCAGTAAAACGAAAATCAGTTCTGAATGGAATTTCATTGACAACCCCAGTTAGCGTGGCCTGGATCGAGTCACGGTAGGTGATCGTCGTTCCCAGCATGTCTTGAGGAGAGGCCTTGTCTCCAAAGTACTTTTTGAAAGTAGTTGCGGTCAACACAACCTGGTTGATACTGGAAAGTGAAACAGAGGGATCGCCAACGATCCATTCATAGCCTGGAAGCATGTTAAAATAGGAGCTGTCCGCCAATATGGCTTTCAATCCTTCTCTGAATATGGCTGGGTCGGCACCTGGTTGGGATATTGTCACTTTGTTACCCCCTACTTCAAAAAACTGAGCCACTCTTTCAACATTAGTAAAACTCTCTTTTATGGCAGGACCTGCACCCGAGGCCGTTCCTCTATTAGAGCCGCTGAAGGCACCGCTGAAGGTGGTATAAAGGCGGTAAATTCTGTCACCATCTTTGTGATGCTTATCGAAACCATTTTCGAACTCAATCATCAGCAGCATAACGAAACAAGTGCTGATGCCTATGGCCAAACCGAGCACGTTGATAAAAGCGAACATCTTTTTGCGAAGAATATTGCGCCAGGCGATTTTGATATAGTTAAAAAACATAGTTGCTCGATTGATCAGTTAACTTAAATGCTACTCATTGCGAAGACTTTCTACCGGATTCAGCCTAACTGCCTTCAACACCTGAAACAGGATAGTTAAAAAGGTCAGCACCAGCAGGCTCGTTACCGGGATGGCAACAAACCACCAGCCGATCTCAATTCTGTAGGCATATCCCTCCAGCCAGTTGCTCACCAGCCACCAGCCCGCAGGAATGGCTACCAGGTTTCCCATAAGAACCAGCAATAGAAACTCCTTTGATACCAGTACCATGATGTCGCCGTACCTGGCACCCAACACTTTGCGAATGCCAATCTCCTTGGTCTTTTGATAAAGCGTGTAGGAAGCCAGACCAAACAAGCCCATGCAACCTATGAAGATCGCAAAGGCAGAGAAAAGAGTAAACAGGGCACCGAATTGCTGGTCGGCTTTATATTGTTGGTTGAACTGCTCGTCTAAAAAAGAATAGTCGAAGGTGCTCTCGGGAAATGCCTCTTTCCAGGACGATTCCAGGCTGGACAGCACTGGTGCCAGCGCAGTTGTTTTTTCTTCAGCGGTTCCCTTAAGGTTCAGCTTTACCAGGTAGTAGTTGCTCCAGTTGGAGAGGACATAGATCACCGGCTCAATGGAAGATTGCAAAGCCTGGTGGTGGTAATCGTCGGTCACACCAATAATCCTAAGGTCGGCACCGCCAAAAACCGGACACACCAGGTGCTGATACAGTGCCTCCTCTGGCGACTGATATCCCAACATTTCGGCTGCCCGTTTATTGATCACAATTTCTCCGGTAACCCAGGGCTGCTCGTGTCCCTGGAAGAACTCCCCTGCCATCAAGCTAATTGACAAAGCTTTCAGATAATCTTTGTCGCAAGCAATCAAACTGAACGATGCCCCCTCGCCTTCGGCCTCGCCCTTTCTCCTCACTTTTGTTGATGTCCAGCCAATTTTATGCCCCGGCATGGTGCTGGCTGTTGTCATCGCCGCAAACTGCGGGTTTCTAAGCAGCTCCGTTTTAAAATAGTTGACCTTCTTGTTGAACTCCACACTGCTCAAGGCAGAGGGAGGCGACTTTAACACCACCACATCGTTGATATTGATCCCCAAATCCTGGCTGCGCATATAGCTGATCTGCCTGTATACTGTGATAGTGCCCGCTATGAGCAAAGCGGATACAGCAAATTGAAAAATCACCAGCGACCTGCGCAGAAAAACACCTTTGCTATCGCTTTTAAACCTGCCGCCGAGCACTCTTGAAGGCCTGTAGCCTGACAATATAAAGGCAGGATAAAACCCGGCAAAAAATGAGGCGGTTAGCCAAAACAACACGACGCAGACCCAAAACAGCGGCTCCGCAATCAGGGTGGAGTGGATTTCTATGCCCGTCCAGTTGCCAATCCTCCCGAGCAGGCTTTGGGCCAGCGTAAGTGCCAGCACAATACTGATGGCATTGATCAACATTGACTCAAATAGGAATTGACTGATTAGCTGTCTCTTTAATGAACCAAACACCTTTCTGATACCCACTTCCCTGGCCCGCTCCACCGACTGCGCAGTGGCAAGGTTTACATAGTTGACCCAGGAAATAATCAGCACCAGCGCACCAACGATGCTTATAAACACCACATAGGTAAAGTTGCCTGTTTTCGCCGATTCGAATTCGAAAGAAGAGTGAAGATATACGTCAGCCATTGGCTGAAGCGAATACTCGTAATTAACACCCTGATTCTTCTGGCTCTCCGGCCGGTGCTCCTGGTAAATGGAGTTGTATGCACTTATGACACGCTCTATAGACTGCGGGCTGTTAAGTACCACATAGCTACCCAGGTAGCTATTCTCCCAGTCGTTGATCCTCACATTGATCTTGTCATAAAACGTAAGCGGGATAAGTACCTGCGGAGAGAGGTGACTATTGAAAGGCGGGTCTTTCATCACTCCCGACACCAGGAAGGGGTATTTTCCCCAATTGTTTCCCATTTCAATCTCCCGGCCCATAGGATCCTGGTTTCCAAAAAGCTTTCTCGCCACGCTCTCGGTGATGACCATGTTTTCCGGTTTTGTAAGAGCAGAGCCCTCGTCGCCACTCACCAGCTCGAAGCTCAGCACTTCGAAAAAAGTTGAGTCTACAATATAGAAGTTACCCTGAAATACCTGACGGGGAGTGGCTTCAGACTTGTTGGTCAAAGAGACATTGGTATAATCAATTCGGTCAAATCTGACGTAAGTCTCAATCTCAGGTACTTGAGCTGCCACAGCCACCGAAAGCGGGGCATGGCTGCCGGGGTTCGCTACCGCCTCTTTGCCACCCTGGATCCTGGTACCGATAACACGGTATGTTCTGTCGAGCTTTGCATGAAAGCTATCGTAGCTGGTTTCCTGCACCACATATTGCAAAATGACCAGTACCACCGTCAGGCTCACACCCATACCAGCGATATTGATGAAAGCAAAACCCTTTTTTCTCTTTAGATGCCGGAAGGCAAGAATGATGTAGTTGCGAAACATATCAAATGAGTTTATTGGTCTGGTCACTTTTTGGCACTACCCGTCCTATTCTTTTCCTACTCATACCTCAAATTTTCCGTCGGATTGCCCTTTGCGGCCTGAAGTGTTTTATAACCAACCGTAATGAAAGCAATCATCATTACGGCTATCAACGGCAACACGTAAAACCACCAACCCAGCTCTATCCGATTGGCAAAACCCGACAACCATTCACTATTGAAATACCATACCGCCGGCAAAGCCAACACACTGGCTATCAGCACCAGCTTCAGATAACCCTGGGAAAGAAGGTAGAAAATATTGGAGACAGAAGCGCCTATCACCTTTCTGATAGCGATTTCTTTACTTTTTAAGGTGTTTTGATAAGAAACCAGGCCAAACAGCCCAAGACAGGCAACGAACAGAGCCAAAAAAGTAAACGTGGTAAAGACTGTCTCGAACCGTTCCTCCGCAGCGTACTGTTTGTTAAAGGAATCCTCAAGAAAGAAGTATTCCATCGGGTTGCCAGGAAATGACGTTTCCCACGCTTCGGTCAGCTTTGGAAGCAATGTCTGCAAATTGTCGCTCTGTAACCTGAGAGAAGCAAGACCCCTTGCCCAGGGATAATTGTACAGGGCAATATTCGGGTATTCACTTTTCAGCGACTCATGTGAATAGTTTTTGAATACGCCTATAACTTTCATTCGGTCCTCTCCGCTACTGATAAAGGAGTTGACCGCTTCCTCTGGCGTAGTGAAACCCAGCGCCTTTGCCGACGCCTCGCTTAACAGCAGTTCGGAATAGTCGATGCCTTCAGCAGGCTTTTCGTTAAAATTGCTTCCAGCGAGAATTTCAATTTTGTAGGTTTCCACATAGGCCTTGTCTGCCACTATCACATGGTGCCTGGACCGCTGGTCTTCCGGTGCTCCCTCTTTTCTCCATCCTCCAGACGTCCACTGGTATTCTTCCCCGGGCACCGCCGAAGAGTTGGAATAGCTTTTCACCTCAGGAATAGCGGCCATTTGAGTCCTGAATTTCTCTACGTTATTTCTGAAATCGTTACCTCTCAGCAACGGGGCTTTTAACACCAGCACATCACCTATATCAACCCCCAGCGGCTGGCTGCGGAGGTACTGTAACTGTAAAAAGACCACGAGAATAGAGGCCACTAGTCCGGCGGAAACCATAAACTGAAAAACGACCAGTCCCTTTTTTAGAAAATTTCCTTTCGCAGAATTGCCAAACTTGCCCTTGAGCACCACCACCGGCTGGTAGGAAGATAGCACCATAGCCGGATATATGCCCGACAGCAATGTGCCTACCAAAAGCATTCCACCGACGAGTAACCAGAATAATGGTACCGACCAAACGCTAAGCGAGTCCGGAATTCCGGCCACCCCAGCCATGTAAGGCAGTGAAACCTGAAAAAGAGTGATTCCTATTACCAGTGCTATCAGGTTGACCAGAAAAGCTTCAAAGAGAAACTGGCGTACCAGCCAACCTCTGGAAGCTCCTGTCACCTTGCGAACGCCCACTTCTTTGGCCCTCGATACTGCCCTGGCCGTGGAAAGGTTAAGAAAGTTGATACAGGCGATCACAAAAATGAACAAGGCCAGCAAAGAAAGAAACCGCACCGTTTCCATACTTCCATTGGTTTCCAGCTCAGCAAAGAGGTTTGACTTCAGGTGGATGTCCGCTATGGGTTGCAGAAACAATATTTCTTTTACATTTCTTTGCCTAAGCTCCTCCCCCTGGTGTTTTTCTACAAAACCGGGCAGCTGTGCGGTTAATGCCACGGCATCGGCTGATTCTTTCAGCTCAACATAGGTATAAAAGTTGGTCCAGCCCCAGGGTGCATCTTTGTAAGTGGCAATGATGTTCGCCATTGGCATGAGAAAGTCGAAATGAAAATGAGAGTTGTCGGGCATGTCGTCTATCACCCCTGTCACAGTATAGCTTTGCCTGTTACCAATTCTCAGCACTTTGCCTATAGGGTTGTCGCCCTGGAAATACTTCTTTGCAATTGTTTTCGTAATCACGAGGGTATTGGGGCCTTCCAGCTGATGCTCGGGGTCACCAATAACAACAGGAAATGAGAAAACCTTCAGAAACGAAGGGTCGACAAAAGCTAAATGTTCTTCCCGAAAGGAAATTTCTTGTCCGCCTCCCAGCGCTGCCTGCTCTGGTGCAGCAATATGGATGATGGAAGCATCCCCATCTTCGTTTGTCTCTTCTATGCCCGGATCGACGATGGTGGTGTCACCAATGGCAAACTGGTAGGTGTAATCGCCAGGCAAAAGCATGACCGTCGCCTCCCATTTGTTGTCTTTCTTCTTTAGCTGAACTCCATCGCACCAGCCACAGAAGTTTCCGGTTACGGCAACCGATTGTATGGTGTCATTGGTCGGTAAACTAAATGTGTGCGCAATCTGCCTTTTTTCAAAATCGGTGAAGTAGGTAACGAGCGCAGAGCCATACTCCGGATGAATTCTGGCAAAGTTGGCAACGTCAGGAAAATCAGCCTTCAAAGCTGGCCCCATTTCCCGCCCTGAAACAACAGCCTTCTCAGATAATATGTCGCCATTGTAGGTCTCAGTCGTCACACGATAGATCAGGTCTTTCTTTGCATGAAACTTGTCGTAGCTGGTTTCATGCCTCACATAATACAGAATAGCCAGGGTAGCGGCCATTCCAAGAGCGAGGCCAAGTATGTTGATGGCAGAAAAACCTTTGTTCTTCAGGAGGTTCCTCAGTGCGATGGTAAAGTAGTTCTTAAACATGTTTCAAAGTTAAAGTGCCCGTGTTGTCCTCTTTAGTTTCCAAACCGAATGCCACATTTCATTATTCATTGATTATCAGATAATTAAAAATAAATCGATATACATTGGAGCCAGTGATTGTTTCACATTGGAACAATTTTTCGTTTCATTGTGGAACAGTTTATATATTTCACCGAACAACCCTCCAAGGGGTTCAAACCCCTTGGAGGGTTGCCAACAAATCAAATAGCTGATAATGCCCAAGCTCAACGCCAATATACTCATCATTGAAGACGATGAGGATGTGCTCTATACTGCTAAGCTGGTACTTAAGCAGCGATTTGGTGAGGTGCATACCGAGACCGACCCAAAGCGACTTCCAAGGCTATTGGAGAAAACTGCCTTCGACGTGATTCTGCTCGATATGAACTTCTCCCATGGGCAAACAAGTGGGAATGAAGGGCTGTTCTGGCTGAGGGAAATATTAAAGCTGGCTCCTGATGCTCATGTCATCATGAATACAGCCTACGGCGACATTCAACTAGCTGTAGAGGCAATGAAAATAGGTGCGATCGATTTCCTCGTAAAGCCATGGGAAAAAGAAAAGCTGATGGCTACCGTCGAAAACGTCTTCCAGCTTTCCCGCTCCAAAAAGGAGGTGCAGAAGCTAAAATCGAGGGAAAAGGTAATGGTTGGCGACATCGACAAGGCGTTTCCTGACATGATCAGTCGTTCCGATGTGATGGCTCCTGTGTTTGAAGCGATAGAAAAAGTAGCAAAAACAGACGCCAACGTGCTTATCCTTGGTGAAAACGGAACAGGCAAAGAGCTGGTAGCCAGGGAGATCTTCCGGCAGTCACTCCGGGCAAAGGAGCCTTTCATTAAAGTAGACCTGGGCTCGTTGGCAGAAAGCCTCTTCGAATCGGAACTGTTTGGCCACAAAAAGGGAGCCTTTACTGATGCCAAAGAAGACAGACAGGGACGGCTGGAAATAGCATCGGGTGGCACGCTGTTTTTAGATGAAATTGGCAACCTTACCACCACCCAGCAGTCGAAGTTACTCACGGTGCTGCAGGCCCGGCAGGTGACGCCTATCGGCTCCAATCGCCCGGTCGATATTGACATAAGGCTAATTTCTGCCACCAATATCCAACTCGATCAGGTGATAGAAAGCGGAGAATTCCGGCAAGATTTATTGTATCGGATCAACACCGTTGAAATCACACTTCCTCCGCTTCGGTCGAGAACCGGGGACGTGGCGTTACTGGCGGAGCACTATCTCAACTTGTACGCCAGCAAATACAACAAGCGACAACTGTCGCTGAACAAGTTGGCCTTAAAAAAACTAGACCAGTACCCCTGGCCTGGCAACATCCGTGAGCTGCAACATACAATGGAAAGGGCAGTGATTATGGCCGATGCGACTGAGCTGACCGCCGATGATTTCCCACTCGACAAAAAGCCCCAACCCAGCATGGTGAACGAAGTGCTCCAAAAAGATGAAATGGAAAAGCAGCTCATTCAAAAGGCCATCAAAAAATGGGAAGGTAACCTGACAAAAGCGGCTGACGAAATGGGCATGGGCCGCACCACGCTGTACCGTAAAATGAAGAAGTATGGTTTTTGACAGGTTTCGCTGGCAGGTGATCGTCCGTATTTCGCTTATCCTGGTGCTCGGCTACGCAGGCATGTACATCATTATGAGCACCGACTTCTGGCTGGCTGGCTGCTGGCTGATCCTGTTTACTGCTATTGCCACGGTATCCCTGTTTCGCTATGTGGAAATCTACCGAAGGGAGCTCTACAATTTCCTTTCTGCGATCAAACAGGGGGATTTTACCAATTCCTTTTCCGGCCACACCGCCCGCTTCAGGGTCGACGACCTGAAGTTTGCCTATTCCGAGATCATCAGGGTCTTCCATCAGCTTAGCTCCGAGCGTGAGTCTCAATACCTGTTTCTTCAAACCATTGTGGAGCATGTGAGGGTTGCCCTTGTTGTAGCCGACCCAAAAGGGGAAGTGCTGATCTATAACCGTTCGTTTACTGAGCTCACGGGCAAGAAGTTCATTAAGAACATGGGCTCTCTTCGTAACGTAGATGAAGCCTTTTATAACACCATTGCCGCTTTGGAGCCGGGCCAACGCATTCTCACCAAGCTGCTCCACAAAGAGCTTTATAACCTATCGGTTCAATGCTCTTCCATTACGGTGAAGAACACCCAATACCGCATTATCTCTTTTCAGGACATTAGGAATGAGCTGGAAGAAAGGGAACTCGACTCATGGCAAAAGTTGATCAGGGTGCTCACGCACGAAATTATGAACTCGGCCATCCCAATTTCCACGCTCACATCTGTGATAAGAGAGATGCTCGAAGACGAGGCTGGTCAGCCCCTACCCCTTTCAGAGCTGGACGACGAGTCGGCGAAGGACGTTGTCGACAGCCTGAAAACGATAGAAAACCGCAGCAAGGGCCTCGTCAGGTTTGTGGAAGCCTACCGCAGTTTGACGAATATTCAGCCTCCCAGGTTTGAAAAAGTAAAAGTATCATCGCTGTTTAGCGAGGTTGAAAAACTCTTTTTGAAGGACTTTGATAAAAAGAAGATCAAGCTGGAGACGGAGACCTTGCCAGCCGGGCTGGAAATCACCATCGACAAAGACCTGTTTGAGCAGGTACTGATCAACCTCGTAAAAAACGCTGGTGAAGCAGTGGAAGCGACCGCTTCTCCCCTTATCAAAATGAGCGCAACGCAAGATAACGGAAATGTTATCATCTCAATCTCAGACAATGGCCCTGGCATTCCAGCCGACATCCTGGATAACATTTTCGTGCCTTTCTACACAACAAAAAAACAGGGGTCAGGCATCGGGCTCAGCCTCAGTCGGCAGATCATCAGGCTGCACAAAGGAACATTAACTGTGAATACGGAATTGGGGAAAGGTACTAGTTTTGTGGTGAGGGTGTAGACTTATTTGTAGTGCCCTCTTAGAGAATAAACGTAAACCAAATTGTTCTCAACTCCATAAATGAGTCTATGTTCTGCATTGATTCTTCTCGACCATTTTCCAGAAAGGTTGTGCCTCAGAGGTTCAGGTTTACCTATTCCTTGAAATGGATCAACCTGAATAGCTTTAACCAAAACCGATATTCGCTGCTGGATTTTCTTGTTTCCATATTTCTTCCAAAAAGCGAGATCATGAATGGCCTCCGGAAGGTAAATTACTTCCATAAATCATCTGTGTCGATTTTGACTCCCTTTCCTTCTTTCAAGTCTTTATCTCCTTTCATGATTTTGGAAACGAATTCAGGGTTATACTGCCCAGCATCCTTTTCTTCAAAAGAAATCTTTAAAGCCTTCATAAAGGCTTTTAAGGCAACTAATTTCTCCTTGTTATCTGGATATGCTATTACTTGACTCATGTAACAAAGATAAGGAATTCAGAAATCATTATTCCAAGCCGAATCATTCAAATAAAGGAAGCTTACTGCAAACCCAGCCGTGGGGCCAGAAGTAACTATCGCTGGCGGGGAATTCCAGAACATTCCAGTGGACGGCGCTTATGTCGACGACAATCTGGTAACAGCTCCTGCGTGGCCTGCTCCCCTGCTGTCATTAGAGATTTTCTGAAGGTAGTGGGTGCTAAGATTGGCATCTAAGGAAGACCGACCTAAGAAAAGGAGATAACTAAATAGCCACCTCCTTTTTTATGACTTTGTCTTCAGGCAACAGTTTTCAGACAAAGGAAAAAGTTAGCCATGAGCGTGGCGGGCTAAAAGTTTTATTTAGTTTTGTCGCCCGTTTTTAAATTCATCTTGCACAATGAACTCACTGTTCCCCACCAGTTACTCAACTCTTTCCGCCCAGGCTTTGGGCAAGTATATTGAACAGGCTTACCATTGGCGTTCAGTGCACTGCGAATTGTTATTGCGTGGAGTGGGCGATACCTATGTGGTAAAAGCAGAGGGCCAAAAGTACATTCTCCGCATCTACCGCCACGATATCCGTTCTTATGAACAG
This sequence comes from Imperialibacter sp. EC-SDR9, assembly GCF_902498805.1. Classification (GTDB taxonomy): domain Bacteria; phylum Bacteroidota; class Bacteroidia; order Cytophagales; family Cyclobacteriaceae; genus Imperialibacter. Next base: position 35,161 of record NZ_LR701598.1, read on the forward strand.
GTGGCCGCTGAAGTCGAATTGCTTTTACAGGTAAAAGCTGCCGGAGTACCTGTTTCAGTTCCAATAGCAGATACCAAAGGGCGTTATATCCATGCGTTTGAGGCTGCTGAGGGAAAGAAATATGGCGTATTGTTCTCGTTTGCTCCTGGTAAAATTATCCCTGTTCTCAACGACGAGCAACTAAAAACACTGGGCTATGAAATGGCCCGGTTTCATGAAATATCTTCTGCCCTGATGCTTACCTATCCCCGCTGGACGTTCGATATCGAAACTACTTTGCAAAGGCCACTGAAAATGATCGACCCTTACTTTGCCGATAATAAAGAAGATTATCGCTGGCTACAGCAAGCAGCAGAAAAGGCATCAGCAGCCATTAAAGAAGTGAATGACTCATCTTTTTCCAAAGGCTACTGTCACTACGACTTCATGCCCAAAAACTTCCACATCGACGACAACGGGCAGTTCACCTTTTTCGATTTCGACTTTATGGGCTACGGCTGGCTGGTCAACGACATCATGACTTTCAAGGTCAGTCTGGATTTGGATGTACAATACGGTAAGCTAAAGAGAGAGGCAGCCAATGAGGCCTTTGCTACCTTCCTGAAAGCCTATCAGTCGCACAAGCCCGTGACTGAAGCAGAGCTTAGTATGATTCCGCATCTTTCGCTGGGCTTCTGGCTTTTCTACCTTGGCTTTTATACTACCCACGATCAGTTCCTGCCTCTGCTGCAGTCCCCTCACCTGGGGCGAAGGGTGCACATGATCAGGCAGATGACGGAACCGCTTGGCTACTGATCTGTCGCTATAACGGCCATTTTATCTCCTTCCCTGTTTCCATCGACCGGTAAATGGCTGTAAATATCTCCACGGTCTTCCTGCCTTCTTCGCCATCGACCATGGGTGGTCGGTCGTTGATGATCGCATCCACAAAGTCCTGGTTTTGGGCCCTGATGAAGTATTCGATGGGGTCTTCGCTGTGGAAAAGATCAACGTCTTCTTTTTCCCACTGTGCCACCAGGCTTTCTTCCCCTGGCACCGTCCAAAGGTCGGTTTTGGGTGGCTCTTGTACTTTAGAGATACCTGCGATAAACATCGCTCCTCCGTCGGTTTGTACACCTACGGATGCGCCATTGGAGCCGTGGATATGTACTTTTCCGTAAAGCCCAGGCTTTTGAGAATTGCTCAAAATGAGGTTGGCGATACCACCTCCTTTGAACTTAATGATCGCCACGGCAGTGTCGTCTACTTCAATGTACGGATGGTTGATATTGTTCCATACGCCATACAGCGATTCCATTTCTCCACCCATATACCACTGAAGCAGGTCGATTTGGTGCGGGGCCTGGTTCACCAGCACACCGCCTCCTTCGTGCTCCCAGCTACCTCTCCAGGGGTCACCTTTGTAGTAGTCTTCGCCTCTCCAGCCCAGTAGCTGAGCTATGCCCAGCGCAGGGCTGCCAATCTTGCCGGCATCAATCGCCTTTCTAATCCTTTGCGAAGCTGGCAAAATACGCCGTTGGCTCACCATGCCCAGCTTTTTGCCATATTTTTTTGATGCGGCGATCATGGCATCGCAGTCTTCGAGAGTGGAAGCCAGTGGCTTCTCTACCAGCACATGGGAACCTTCGCTCATGGCTGCCTCTACCGCTTCCAAATGGTTAGGATGCGGCGAGCACACCGTCACCATATCGAGCTTTTCAGCCGCAACCATGTCGGCAATATCCTGATAGGCTTTGGCCCCGTACTTCCCGGCAAAAGCCTCTCCTCTTTCCTTGCTTCGGCTGTGCACCGCCACGAGACTGGCGTTTTTGATATTCACAATGCCATCGGCATGCATGCATGCGGCTTTTCCACTTCCAACTACTCCTACTCTAATTTTCTCCATTTTTTCTTACGGCTTTAGCATCACTTTCATGAGGCCTTTTTCTTTGTTATACAATCGATCAAACCAGGCGGCACCTTCGGATAACGGCACCTCCGCCGACAAAATACTTGTTACATCCAGGCGGCCGGAAGCGATCAAATCCAGCACTGCCGGGTACTCTCCATTGATGGCGCACGATCCCTGCACTCTTATTTCCCGGGTAACTACCGACTGCACAGGAAAATTGATCGTGGGCGTTACGTTTCCAATCAATGTCACTTTGCCTCCTTTGCGAACAGCAGAGATACAGGTATTTACACTGTCCTCCTCTCCCACTACCTCAAAGACTACATCAGCCCCCCGTCCGTCGGTCAAGGCTTTCACCGTGTCCATCAACTTCGGGTCATTCGGCAGAAAAGAGTGGTCGGCACCCAGCTTTCTGGCAAGATCCAGCTTAAAGTCGTCGATATCTACAGCAATCACCTTCCGGCAACCTCTGATTTTTAGCAGCTGAAGCACAAACGAGCCAACCATACCTACACCCACCACAACCACAATATCGGTCATGGAGGGCTGGGTAATTTCAATGCCATGAAGCGCTACCCCTGCCGGTTCCACAAAAGCGGCCTGCGTGTATGAAATGGCATCGGGAAGTCTATAAAGAATGTGCTCAGGCAATACCACATATTCTGCAAAGGCACCATCTTTTCGGAAGTCTGGTGTAGACACGCCCACCACCATTTTACCATCACTGAGCTGGTAATGACCTTGCCGGGTAAACCAGTCATCTTTCTTAAAAATGGTAGAATCGAAAGTAACCCTGTCGCCCGCCTTCCAGTTGGCAACGTTGCTCCCCACTTCTGCTATTTCACCGGCAGCCTCATGCCCCATGATAACAGGTGGAAGCCTTCTTCCCGAGCTGCCATCCATACCATGAACATCGCTGCCACATATTCCTGCGGCTTTGACTCTCACCAGCACTTCGTTATCGGCGATCTTCGGGTCGGGCACTTCTTTATAAGTAAATTGATTGTAAGCTTCCAGCACAAGGGCTTTCATAGCAAAAGGGTGTTTAATGAGCTCATAAGATAAGGCAAATACCTATCAAGAGGCAATCCATGTATCACATTTTGCCCCGTCGATGGCTCAAGTTTATGCAATAGTTATATCTTTATTATTGCCAGCCAAAACAAGCCTGCTGATTAGGCATTATTTAAATATCCCATACTGAGAATCACTTTGCCAAATTCTCAAAAAAAGATTTAGATTTAAGGATTAGCTTAAAAATGACCCTATGAAGAAGATATCTACTTACTTACACTTATTATTTGCACTAGTATTCGCTGTTTCGGCAGCACAAGCTCAAACCAGCATTTCGGGCAAAATAACTGATGCTGCCAATGGCGACGGACTTGCCGGAGTCAACATCCTTGTGAAGGGCAAGGTGTTGGGCACGGTAACCGACATCAATGGTAACTTCAAACTCAGCGTCAGCGATGCGCCTCCTTTCACACTTCAAATATCCTACATAGGGTATACCACACAGGAGTTTGTGGTGAGCAATGCGGCCATGAGCAATATTGACATCAAAATGGAGGAACAAACGATGCTCGGGCAGGAGGTGGTCATTTCAGCCTCCCGTGTTGAGGAGAGCATCCTTGAATCTCCGGTATCAATCGAGAAAATGGATATCCTGGCAGTGCAGTCTACTGCCTCCGATAACTACTACAAGGGCATTGCTGCTTTAAAGGGTGTGGACGTTACCAGCAGCAGTATCAACTTCCAGATCATCAATACCCGGGGCTTTGCCAACACCGGCAACACCAGATTTGTGCAGCTTACAGACGGGATGGATACGCAGGCTCCTGCTCTCAATTTTCCAATTGGCAACCTCAACGGTCCGTCCGAGCTAGACGTCGAGAGTGTTGAGTTGATTCCAGGCGCCTCTTCTGCGCTATATGGCCCCAATGCTTTTAACGGAATCCTACTGGTTAACAGTAAGAGCCCCTTTGAATATCAGGGCGTGAGTGCCTTCTCAAAAGTGGGTGTTAACCATGTGGGAGGAGGGGAAAAATCAGGTCATGATGCCGCACCTCTTTATGAAGGCGCCCTTCGCTACGCCAAGTCATTCAATAACAAGTTTGCCTTCAAAGTAAACCTGGCTTATAGCAAGGCTGAGGACTGGCATGGTACCAGCGATGTAGACAGAGAAATAGCCAGAACACCTGAAGGCTTCAGCTCCAATCCAGGATCAGACAGGTTGCACTACATGGGCGACGAGGCTTCTATCAATCTCGCCATTTTCCCTCTCAGCGCCAACTGGAATGTGTTGGCCAGAAATGCCGTATTTGAGCCGGGTGTTTCCGCCCAGACCTACGCCGCCGCTGGCGATCTTCCGAGCAACGTGGTCTCTGTCACCCCATATAAGGAGGTTGATCTCATTGATTACGGCGCTGAAAACAAGAAAGCAAGTGTGGGGCTTTTTTATCGCCCCAACGATAGAATGGAATTGAGTTACCTCTTCAACGGAGGTTGGGGCACTAGTATCTACACCGGCGCTCAAAGGTATTCTCTAAACAACTTCGGCATTATGCAACACCGGCTGCAGTTACGAGGTGATAATTTTTATGTGCGTGCTTACACAACCAGAGAGAACTCAGGAGATTCTTATATCACGGAGTTTTTGGCAAAAAGGGTCAACGACCTGGCCGCTGCAAGGGTCAATCCTAACTTTGACGTTTCAAGCGCTTTGGGCAATTACGGTATAGAATACCTTAGATATCTGTACAATTCGGGTTACGCTCCGGGCGACGTCAATGCACTATCTGATGCTGAAAGGATTCAAGTGCAGCAAGCGGGCCATGCCTACGCAAGAGGTGTTTTCAATGACCTGTTTGTACTTGACCCCAATTCGAAGGAATTTCAGGACATAAAGAAAAGGGCTTTGGTTGGTGTGGTTCCAAAAGGACCGGGATTCAACGACCGTACGAACTTGTATCATGCAGAAGGTCAGTACGACTTCAAAAATGAGATCGATTTCATGGAACTGCAAGTTGGGGCGAGCTATAGGTTGTATGAGCTCAACTCTGGCGGAACGATTTTTGACGATGCAGATGCGCCCATCACCATTGCAGAACAGGGTATCTACACACAGTTTGGCAAGTGGATAGGCGAACGTAAAGTGAAACTATCAGGCTCTGTTCGCTACGATAAAAACCAGAACTTCAAAGGACGGGTGAACCCAAGGCTTTCAGCGGTTTGGAAGGTTAAAGAAAACCACAACCTGAGAGCGTCGTTCCAGACTGGATTTAGAATACCCACCACACAAGGCCAGCACATCGACCTTAGCATTATCAGTGCCAGGCTACTAGGAGGGCTTCCAAGATATGCTGAGAAGTACAATCTTACCGAAGTGTCAAGCACTGGAGTTCCACTGGGTTATGAAGGCTTTTCAGTTCAGAACTACGGCACAGCAGTATTCAATCAGGGGGCGACTCCGGCAGCAATCTTCAACCCGGCCAACATTGCCCTGTTGACGCCCGTAACGACTTTCAATCCAGTGAAACCAGAGCAGGTGAAATCGTTCGAAATAGGCTATAAAACGTTGATCCAAAACAAACTCCTGATCGATGCTGGCTATTATTATAATATCTATGATGATTTTATTTCTCAAATCAGAATAAGAAAAGCGACAGAGTACACCTCTGCCACTGCACCCAGCCCTGAACTGGTAGGCACACCCAATTATGCCACAATTCTGAACGGGACTGATCTGAATACTTTCCAGATTTACACCAATATTGATCAAACCGTAACATCGCAAGGCACTGCTATTGGGCTTACCTACAATTTAAGCAGGGGATATACCATTTCGGCCAACCATAGCTGGAACGTGCTGAACGATGTGCCGGAAAACTTCCTGGCCGAATACAACACACCAAAGCACAAAGTGAATGTGTCGTTTGCCAACCGAAAACTGACGGACATTATTGGTTTCAACGTGGCCATGAGATGGCAAACTGAGTTCGAATGGCAGTCGTCTTTCGTAGCACCAGCGTTCGGAATGGTGCCAGCTTACACCACGGTGGATGCGCAAATGAGCTTTAAGTTGCCCAATATCAAATCGATGCTGAAAGTTGGCGGTTCCAACATACTTAACACCTATTATATCCAGAGCTTAGGCGGCCCCAATATTGGCGCTATCTACTATGTGTCGCTCACTTTTGATGAACTAATGAATTAATCTAACAACAATTTGCCCTTAAAGGCTGTCTTTGATACGACAGCCTTTTTTATTTAAGCCCATGACTATGAAAAAGAATTATCTGCTCAGTTTCCTGTTTATTCTACTACTCGGCATCACCTCGTGCCAAAAAGACGACGACGGAGGACCATCGGTAAAGTATACGAACCTAACCGAGGCAACCTCATTCTTAAGCAGATCAGCCGGAGAATTGAAGACTTATGTTTCCGTCGCTGGCATTGACATCCCAACTGATAGGTTCATTTACAACGTAGACATCTACAAGATCACCTACGAGACAACTTATAAGGGGCAGACAATTACCGCTTCAGGAGTGGTCATTTTGCCCGATACGGAGGAGAAAGTCAGCATGATCAGCTTTCAGCATGGCACCATAGCCTCCAATGCCGAAGCCCCTTCATCTTCCTCTCTTCAAAGCACTTCTCTCATTCTTTACGCTGCTATGGCGAGTCCAGGATTCATTACGGTCGTTCCTGATTTCATTGGCTTCGGAGCATCGAAGGAGGTTCTACACCCATATTATGTAAAAGAAGCAACGGCAACGGCGGTTGTAGATGCGCTGAAAGCAGCTCACCAGCTGGCACAACAGGAAGGCATTAAGTTCGACACCCAACTTTTTCTGGCAGGCTACTCTCAGGGAGGGTATGCAACTATGGCAGCTCAACAGTCCATTGAAAATAATCCCCTCGACGGATTCGATCTACTTGCCTCGTTTCCCTCTTCGGGTGGCTACGACGTCAAAGGCATGCAGGAGTACTTCTTTGGTCTGGAAACCTACGACAATCCTTTCTTCCTGGCCTATGTGGCGCTGGCCTACCAAAACTATTACGATTGGACAGAACCTTTGTCCAACTTCTTCAACGAGCCTTATGCAACCGAAATTCCGACGCTGTTTGACGGTAGTAAAAGTGGCGGCCAGATCAACGAAGAGCTAAGCTACACAATAACGGATTTGGTACAGAGCGATTTGCTTGAGAACATCGATAGCAATCCGGACTATCAGTATTTGGTGGATGGCTTTAACGACAATGGTCTCACCGACTGGATACCAACTGTTAAAACTTACATGTTTCACGGCACAGCCGATGTAACCGTACCTTATCAGAACTCAGTGGATAGTTATAATAAGCTGATAGAAAATGGAACGCCAACGTCTGTACTCTCTCTGACTCCATTGGAAGGATTTACCCATTACACAGGCGTGGTTCCTTATGTAGAAGCTTTTGTTCCCTTGTTACTGGAATATCAATAAGAGAAAATAAAAAAGGCCGGATGATCCGGCCTTTTCTTTTTGCGCTAATGTTGTTTCCAAAATTATTGCGGTGGAGAAAGTACCCCGGCAATCACATGTACTCGGCCGTTTGAGTTTGTAGCAGCATCCGGTACAACAATCTCAGCATTGAAGCCACTTCCAGTAGCAGGATTGAAATCACTGTTGCTGTCGATGAAAATACCAACTCCTACCTGCTTGTTGGCTGAATTGTAGTAAAAATACAATGGGTTATAGTTGACTCCGTCCTTGGTCAAAGCACTATTATATTTTTTCCCTGTCGTAGAAGCAGTTGCATCTGTCAATGCTGCTGGAGTGACATCTGAAAGAACCACATGATTAGCAATAATTCCATACCATTGTTGGCCTGTAAACGTATTGGCAGTAATCTGTCCTGCCGTAAAAGTTTCATTGGTTGGCGCAAAAACTGTGTGAACGGTGCCTCCAGCCAGAATAGATGTAAGAGTAGGTAATTCATTTGCAGCTGCATACACATCAGCAAGGGTAATTCCTGCCGCCAAAGTGCTGAAAGGAGCACCGAGCAGCAAAGTTCCGGCGTTAGTACCCAAAATTGGTGTCAGCGAAGCACCCACAGAAGGTGGAATCAGTACTGTAGCTACCAAATGCACGACACCATTGGTCGCCTTCAAATCCGCCGACACGATCTCAATAGCCTGGTTTGTTGAGCCCGTTTTCAGTGTACCATCGGCATTCACAACAATTGCCTCTGTTTCTGCTGTTGTTACTGAGGTTCCCGCAGTCAAATCGGCTTTCAGCTTGGTGCCGGACACAACATGATAAGACAATACACCTTTTACGATTTCAGGGTTAATGTCTGTGATGTCTTTTGGGAACCCTGGCGTAGCAAGAAGGCTTTTGAAAGCAGTATTACTTGGCGCAAAAAGCGTGTATTCAGTAGAGCCGCCCAGCAACTCAATCAGATCAGGATATACACCTAAATATTTGACAAGGGAGTCAAGTGACTCTTCTTCATCGGCTCCAGAAGCCTGCTTGTATTTATCAGAGCTAATCAACTCTACAATGTCCATTGTTGGCTTCGCTTCTTCATCATCGCCACCGCAACCGGTGAAAACAAGGAGACCAAGCGCCATGGCTGGCAGGCTAAATATCTTCGCCCATTTAAGAATGTTCATTTTCATAACGTGTAGTTTATTGGTTCAAATCGAGATCGAAATATAGCAAGATTATTCAAACAAACGTTTGAAATGTGATAAAATAGTATGCATGACGAGTAGTTTGATCGTTCTACTCCACAACAACCGTCACTTCACGCATTTGTTCACGAGGCCACCAGCCTGAACAACTCAAAATATATCAGTTTCGAGCAGAAGTCATTTTCCTTAAAAGTAAGTATTCCTCAGGCGTAGCATATTCCTTACCTTGAGAGTAAACTAACACTAATCATTATGTCAACTATTAATGTTTATCTTAAAAGAAATGATCTGATTGATCGGAGACCTCCAGTATCGCTGAATATCACTCCATCGGTAGATCTAATTCCCAGGTATGGTTTAAAAGAATACAACCTGGGCAATATGTCCGTTCTCTCGTTTGAAGATCATATACTTGAAGGACGCCATATGGTTTTCACAAACATGATCATTCCTGCATTTTTTGATCAATCACCCATGGCGGCAAATGGAAGCAAAACTGAGGTTCACGGGCTTTTCCTTATTAACCTTGACAATTCTGGCGACAAAGCAAAGGCTTTTGTGGAAGACAAGGAAATTGGTCCTTTTGGGTGCCCAAAGAGACTTCTTACGCAAGAAGATGACAAAGCTTACTTCACATTTAACAACCAACGTTTTTACCCATTTATTATGACCGATTTCACCGTCGGCTATTACGTTTGTGATGGAAAGGCTGCCACAGGCAGTCAGCCTCCTTTGGCCTGGCCCGACTATTCGGAATACGAGATTGGGATAGCTCTCGACTCGCCGCTTACTTACGATGCAACGCTGGGGTTGTTCATCACCCGACAGGCTCGTGTGATTATTTGATGAAAGTTGGTATACAAAACTGAAAGAGGCTAGTACCCCGTGCAGACTAAACCAGCCCAGAAATGCGGATGGGCCGTGAGTTCATCCGCTTTTTCAATGTACTTTCTCTTAGCCATTGAAAGGCTCTCAGAGGCTAACTTTCCAGCCTTTAGTCCCAGATAGAATTGGTCAACCACCTGAGATGTTGTAGCGTCAGATAAATTCCATAGTGAAGCCACCACATTGGTCGCACCGGCCTGTTTGAATGCCCTCGCCAAACTGTAAGTTCCTTCACCTCGCACAATGGGGCCGTAAGCTGACTGGCAAGCAGTAAGCACAACCGTGTGTGCCTTCAATTGAAGTGGTGCTATTTCGAAACCATAAACCTGTGCCAATTCTCCCCCAGAGACAGAGTAACATTGTATTTTGTTTTCCAGGCGATCTTTGTCACTGGAGGTTGCGTGAAGACCGATGTGCACCAAGTCGTACTCTAGTTCCAAATCTTCCAGCATCTGCTCCCTGGTCACCTGCTCATTTTCTCTCACTGTTAAATTAGTACCTTCAAAAACCCTGGCAATGGAAGCCAATTCTTTTCCGGTACCTGGCAGAGAGCTTAGCTGAAATTTCCCTCTGGTGAATGAATACCCAAGAATTTTGTCAAACGATCTGACATACGCTTTATTCCCCAGCTGGTATACCCGAAGGCTGGGTGCGTAATGTATATTATGCTTTTTAACAAGATAATCTGCATCCCGGTAGCTTCTTGAACTGTCTGGGGCCAGCACTTCAAATGGAAGGTGATCCAACGACCCGTCAGGGATAATCAGCAAGTTGTGTTTTAAGCTTTGCAGTGGCTCGATCAGCTTTAAATATAACTGCGACGACGCCACAGCAAAAGCTCTTTTTGCCACATCATTTTTTCTATCCGGCATGATTTGCAGCTGATCAGTTAATATACTCAGCGCATCAACGAAGGAATCATCTACTTCCAATCTTTCAAATTGAACGAAGCCTCCATATCTCAAAAAGTATACATGCTTGTCGTTCATAAAATACTGCACTATGGTCGTTTGTCTTTCATCAGCTAATTGGCTGAAATAATCATAAGACTTCGAACTCACCTTGTATTTGGCTTTGTAATATTCCGGATATTCTTTCTCCATCACCTGATAGTACTGATCAGCTTGACGCAGGAGACCTGCCAGTTCAGGGGAGTCATATGCATTGCTTTGTTTCAATGCGGCAATTCTGGCCTTCAGTTGCAGTTCTTGATCTCTAAACGACTCTGGTACATCAGAAAAATAGTCGTGGTTCCTGGCGAGCAAATCCTGGTAGACAATTAATCCCTTGCTTCTTTCCATAAACAAATGCGCCTGACTCAGGAACGTTGTATCGCCTGTTGACTTATATAGGTAGTAGCTAGTTTCGATACCCCCCGAATAAATCAAACTCCCCTGGCGTAAAAACATCAGCAGCGCATCCTCTTCTACTACCCTTATTTGTTGAAACATCAACGAATCTATGATCTGATATAATTCAAACGATCGAAGCAGGCTTCTTTCGTCAGAAATATTGCTCTTGTACCTATCAAGTTGTATTTCAGCCAATTGCCGATAGTTAACAAAATTAAAGGCATGACCAGCGATTTCCGGCCCAATGATGTCATCCCAAGAAACATCCTCTCCTCTGAATGATGTAAAATAGGTCAGGGAATTGAAGATTGAAGCTTCCGCTTTTTCAAATTCCCCAATCGATCTATAAAGGTCAGTGAGCACAAAATTAGCCTCCCCTACCTGCACTATGTCTGCCAACTTTTGTCTGGAAAAATGAGCGACGGCTCTTTCGTAAGCGCCAATACTCGCCTGAACGTTTCCTCTCAAGAAGTGATAAAAGCCATACAAGCGGTCGGTACTCACTACAGCGCTATTGGCAAACCGAGCAGGCAAACGCTCAAGTCGTGACATGTGATACCGAAACAAGGAATCGTTGTTGACGATCATTTCATGTAGGGCTCTTTCCCTCAACAGCTTAGCCAGGCTAACGGTGTCTCCGTGCAATTGGATTTTTTCGTCCGCCAACTGATAATAGTAAGTGGCCGAATCGAATTTCTCCATTCGTCGCATCAGTGTTGCCTTCAGTATAAGCAACTCATGCAGGTTCTTGTTACGAGGCTTTTGCCTTAGACCCTCTTCCGTGTAGCCAAGGGCCGCCACGAAATCCCTGTTGGTAATAGCCACTTCTGAAAGTTGCACGAGAAGCCTCGGTATGTGGGGTGACAGTTCCTGAAATTCACCAGCCATGTCAAGCGCCTCCTTGTAGTAATAATATGACGAGTCAGTTTCGCCGTGCACCATCTGATGGCACCAGGCAAGTTGCTCCAGCATAGTAAAATATTCGAAAGTCCCCTTTTTGTCGTCAGATCGAAGTAAGGCACCAACATGGTAAAAGTTCTTAAGTCCCGAACGGCCATTTCTGGTTTCAGCAATGCCCTGAAGGAGGCTTTCCGATACCTTTTGGCTGACAGTAGTAGCCTCCGGCAGTCCGGTTGGAAGAATGCTTAGCGTATCACTCGCCAGGAAACGGCATAGTTCCCTGTTGATGGAAGCATACACTTTTTCCTCAGGCCCTGATACTTTTACCAGGCTATCGTACAGTTCATAAGCCTGCTGGTATTCTCCTGCGTTCCTTTGTTGATCGGCTAGCGAAATAGAGGGCGAAAAACTGTGTGTAGACGACAGATTCTGTTCAAGCTCTCTGTTTTCCTCAGGGCTGCAAGCTGCCGTAAGAGCAAAGATCAGCACTACCAAAGCTTGCTTGCATCGCAGGCTGTAGAAGCTTTTTTTTATCAAAGAAACAAAAGCATTTCCCCCACCTGAAAAGCATTTACTGTTGGCGTCCGTCATAGAACCGGTCTCCCGAGGTATTTAGTTAGGTATAATTGCACACAGTTGCTTTGGAAAAGTAAAGTTTAGGGATCGTGAAAGCAAAGGTGGTATTGGAAATTGTGCATTAACAGGTTTGCCAGACAAAAAAACGAGTTTAAAATGCTTACATTCCAATAGTAAAAGCAAGCGTATGCTTCATGCCCGAAGAACATTCATTAAGAAATCTGTTGCTGCTTCGCTGGCCGGAATGCTGCCGTTTGATCAATTCGTTCTATCTATGCCTCTTCAAGACACATCTTACATCGACTATCAGGCCTCTCAGCGCAAAAAACTGCTTGGGCTGTTGGGAGACTTACCCACCCAGCATACGCCCAAGCCTCCGCAACTAGTTAGAAAAGAAAAGCGCAACGGCTACACCCTGGAGCACCTGGAGTTCGACTTCAACGGGCTGGAAAAGGTGCCTGGTATCCTGCTCGTGCCCGACAACCTGAAAAGCAAAGCACCCTGCATGCTCTACTGCCATGCCCACTTTGGCACCTATGAAGTGGGAAAAGAAGAACTACTCAACGGCCGAACTGTGATGCCGGCCTATGCCGAAGTATATGCGCAAAAGGGCATCATGACGCTGGCCATCGATAGCTGGTGCTTTGGCGAAAGGAACCGGTTGAAAAATGGTGCATTTGGTGAGGCCGACACCTTCAAGGAAATGCTATGGAAAGGGCAGACCCTTTTCGGTATGATGCTTTGGGATGAAATGAAAGCCCTCGACTACCTGCTGGCCCGGCCGGAAGCCGACGCCAGCCGGGTGGGTGTGTTCGGGCTTTCTATGGGCGCTACCAAAGCCTGGTGGCTGGCGGCGCTCGACACCCGCATCACCACCTGCCTCGACCTCTGCTGCCTCACCGACTTTGATGAGCTGATGAAAATCGGCAATCTCAGCGGCCATGGCATCTACTACTATGTACCTTCGTTGCTCAAGCATTTTTATACCAGCACCATCAATGAACTCATTGTTCCCCGCCCTCACCTCAGCCTCAATGGCCGGCTGGACCTGTTGACACCACCCGCTGGAGTGGAAAAGGTGAGATATTACCTGCTGCCGCTGTATAAGCAGCGTGGCCGGGAAGAAGATTGCCTCATCGAGCTCTTTGATTGTCCGCATGAAGAGCTGCCTGAGATGCGGAAGCTGGTGGTGGGGTGGTTGGATAAGTATTTGGTGAGGGGGTGAACAAGCTCAAATTCTTCGGTAATTGCGAGTCACTAGTCCAAATTTCACGTCAGCAGATTGTTTTTGTGACGTGGCAATCTGTCAGAGGTGACTGCTAACTCGAACAGATTGCCACGGCTGTTGGTGTTAGGTGATTTATGTAATATTTATCGGCAGCCTCGCAATTACCGCTTGTGGAGAATGATTTGAAGAACAACCTCAGCAATGCCCCTAATCCTCCTCCCTAAACTCCAAAATATCCCCCGAATGGCATTCAAATGCGTGTTTGAGACTAATAGTTCACAAAATGTGAACTATTTAATTTATCTTTGCTGTTGCAGATATGAGGGTTCACCTGATCAAGAAAAAGACAATTGAAAACTATGTGGCTGTTCACTCGCAGTTCAGACATAGTTTTACAAATTGGCTGGAAAAGTTAAAGTTTGCCGATTGGAGTGAACCAGGAGACATTAAGAGCACATTCAATGCAGCAGATTTGTTAGGCAATGGCAGTAGCAGAGTAATATTTAATATCGCTGGCAACAATTGCAGGATGATATGCAAATATGCTTTTGGAAGTAGCACAACCCACCTGTTTGTATGCTGGATTGGCACTCACGCCGAGTATGACAAACTCTGCAAAAGCAATTTACAATACACCGTTAGCAGCTTTTAGCGATATGGAAACTTTAAAATACACGGTAATTAAAAGTGATCACCAGTACCACAAATACTGTGCACAACTGGAAGATCTCCTGGATTCAAATCAAAATGCCAATATTGCCGACGAGATAGATCTGCTCACACTGTTGATAGAAAAGTATGACGAAGAGAACAACACCTTTGATGAGACTGACCCGGTAAGCCTCCTCCGCTCTTTCATGGAAGAACAAGAAATGAAATCAAAAGACCTTGTTGATCTTTTGGGTATAAGCAAAGGCTATGTCTCTGATATTTTAAACTATAAAAAAGGGATGTCGAAAGAAGTGATCCGCAAGCTCTCTACTCATTTCAAAGTAAGGCAAGAGGCTTTTAACCGGCCCTATCCTTTGTTCGGCACAAAGGCAACTGTGCAAAAGCATGCCAGCCTCGCCAACTAATTCTCTTCCCTGAATTCCAAAATATCTCCCGGCTGGCACTTCAGTATTTTACAAATAGCTTCCAGCGTAGAAAACCGCACTGCCTTCGCCTTGCCAGTTTTGAGTATGGAAAGATTGGCTTCAGTGATACCCAGCCTGTCAGCCAAATCCTTGGAACGGATCTTCCGTTTGGCCATCATTACATCGAGGTTGACTATGATCGGCATCAGATAGTAAGTTCGTTTTCCTGCTGAATTTCCTGTCCTTGTTCGAAGGCTACGCCCAGCACCATAATGATGAGGCCCAATAGAAATATGGTGAAGTCAAAAGACGAGCCTGAAACAACCTTTAGTCCCTCAAACGGGTAATTATATTCAAGCCACCACACCATGGCCTTCGCCACCAACCAATTGATAAATGGGGCAATCACAATCAGCAAACCGAGCAATTTCACTCTTTGTATATTGTCCTTATTGAAAGAGTTGCTTCTTCTCACGTCGTTGATAATGCTTTTGAAAACAAAGAGCACATAGGTCAGGTATCCAACAGACAGGTACACAATCGAAAGTAGTAGTGCTTTCAAGCCTCCGTCAATGGGTTGGCTTAATTTCATAGTGTCTACCCTGATTTTGAACGATTCGGGAATACTGTTCGCCAGGGTTTCGCCAAGGCTTTTCTGCAATTCATCCGACTGCACCCTGAGATGGGGTTCGCTCATCTCGTAATACCTGCCTTCCTTCATAGTCACCAGAGAAACAGTGCCTACGGCCACGCCCAGCCACAGCAACAACATAAGGAAGGTGATGACACCCTGAGCGATATTGAGTTTTTTCATATCATCAATTTTACAACTACAAGCTATTTAAGAATTGAATAGAACCGTCTAAAAAGCGCTCTTCCTAAATTGTCAGTTCGTTTTCCTCCTGTATTTTCTGGCCCTGCTCGAAGGCTACGCCGAGCACCACAATCAGCAGTCCAAGTATGAACACCGGCCAGCCCAGATTGGCGTCTGTTTCCAGGGTCATTCCTTCGAAATGAAATCGACTATCGATCCAAAAAGAGAAAAAAACATTGAGCATCCACTCTCCCAAAGGAGCAAGCACAACCAGCGTACCGATAAGCTTCACTCTCTTGCTACTGCTCAGGTTGAACGGTGTCCCCTTCATTACGTCATGAATGATCGTTGCTATGAGCCAAAGTATCCAGAGCATATAGCCCGACACCATGAACATCATTGCAATTACAATCAGTCTTAGATTGAGATGTACCGGCAGCCTCATTTCCAGCGTTTCCACAGAAAGCAGCATGGGCTTATCCGGCACAGGCAACTGCGACCTCAACACTTCCTGCAATTGATCCGATTTGATTACCCAATGCGGCTGTTCAATCTCGATAAACACCCCTTCCTTCATCGACGCAATGAAGATGGTAACGAACACCATCCCTAAAATCAGCAAGCCCATGCTGGCTTTAATAATGATGCGAATGATGCGAAGCTTATTCATGTTATGCGAAAATTAATTATTGATAAACAATAATAATATATCTTTTATTAATGTCAAATAATATTGAGGAAATTCATACTTCGTCAAAATGAGGTATAAGGGACTCAAATGAAAAACTGCATTCAAAGGAAACAAAAAAGGCCTGCCCCAAAGAGCAGACCTGAAACCATAAATCGAGTGAAAACCAGTTCCTACCTGAACAGCATCGGTGCAAACTGCGACAGGTAAACCCGCCAGTTTCGCCAGATATGGCCACCTTCGCTTTCGACATATTCATATTTCATTCCCATACTGTCGAGCTTTGCACGGTACTCCTCGTTGGCTTTGTAAAGGAAGTCTGTTTTGCCGATGGCGACCCAGTAAAGCTTATAGCCATTGTCCATTTGCTTCTTCAGTGTACCGTCGAAGTCGGAATACACTTTGCCTGTGGCATCGTCTCTCGACATGATAGCGGCTGAGAACAGTCCCACATAATCAAACGTGTTAGGGTAATAGCGTGATATATGTAAAGAATGAAAGCCACCCATGGAAAGGCCGGCAATGGCCCGGTTGGCTTTGTCTGCCTTCACCCTGTAGTTGGCTTCAGTGAATTTGACGATGTCCATAAAGTTGGCCTCGTAAGTACCGTCCATTGTCTTTGCAACCATGAACTGCGGCTTATAGAACCCCTCACTACCCTCGCCCGGCGCAGCGTCCTGGATCACATTGCCATTGGGCATCACCACAATCATAGGTTTTACTTTGTCTTGTGCAATCATGTTGTCCATGATTTGCGCAGTACGGCCCAGCGCTAGCCACGCTTCTTCGTCGCCACCGGCGCCATGCAACAGATACAGCACGGGATATTTCTCTGTCGATTTTTCGTACCCTGGCGGTGTATAAATAGTGAGCCTACGGTCCATTTTCAGTCCCGGCGAATCATACCAGCGACGGGTTACGGTACCATGTGGAATATCCATCACTTTATAAAGGTCGGCCTGTCCTCCGCCAATGATGAACAAATTGGTAAGCGAAGCCACATCCCTGATGATGAACGGATTGCTTGGATCGATTGTCCTCAAACCATCTACGATGAAGGAATAGTTATATAACTCTGAGCTCAATGGACCTGTTTTATACGACCAGACTCCGTTTTCATCTTTGGTCAGCAAAGCGCTGCCTGGTGCGTCAAACTCGCCCCTTTCTGTTTTTATTTTCACTGTCGGCAAAAAGTCACCTGTCACCTTAACCGTGTCGGCATTGGGTGCCATAAACCGAAACGTGACTGAATTATCAGGGAGGATTTCCGGCGAAACAATCTGTTGTCCGCCAAACAGCGACTGCTGGGCGTAGGAACCAAACCCAATAAGGGTTGTAAACAGGATAAGTAAGAGCTTGTTATTTTTCATTTTTATGATTTTTTAAACGTCGGTTTCTATTTAAATAATAATGGAGCAAAGTCTCTGAGGTTTCGCCTCCACTCCCTGAAAGTGTGGGCGTAGCTGCCATTTTCGTATTCGTATTTGATTCCAAAGCCATCAAACATGGCCATCATATTGAGGTTGTTCTGGTAGGCGATGTCGGCTTCACCCCCCATAAAGATTTTAAACTTCTTAAAGTTGTTGATCTCCTTGTTGGTCATCACGTCCGCATACTTTTCTTTGATCTCAGCAATATTCGGAGGGAAGTAGCCAGTGCTCAAAGGAAACACATAGGCAAATAAATCGGGGTGCCAAAGGGCTAGGTTAACCGTTTGGATGCCTCCCATGGAAAGCCCGGCAATGGCCCTGTGTTCTCTTTTGGCAGAAACCGGATAAGTCTTTTCTACAAAGGGAATGATGGACTGCACAAAGTCTCTGCAAAACGGATCCTGCTGATCGCCGGCACCCATAAAGAAGCCCTGGATGTGGGTGTGGCCAGCAGGCATTACCACAATCATGGGTTCAAGCTTCCCCTGAGCATAGAGGTTGTCGAGAATCAGGTTGGCCCGGCCGGCCGTCGTCCAGCTGGCGTCATTGTCGCCACCGCCGTGGAGCAGGTACAGCACAGGCAGCTTCTGCGTTTTGCTGATTTGGTCATAGTTGGGTGGCAGGTACACATGCAGCCGACGGGTAACGCCGTCCAGTGCACTTGATTTGTACCAAACGATCTCCACTTTTCCATGCGGTACGTCTTTGAGTGCCTGAAAATCGTTGCCTGCCCCTTCTATCTCAAATATATTCGAATAACCACTGTTGCTTTCCTTTGACCTGGGGTTTTTGGGATCAAAAACCTTCAGTCCGTCCACCGTAAAGTCGTAGGTATAAACATCGGGCAGCAGTGCTTCGCTGGTCGTCGCCGACCATACGCCCTGCTCGTCCTTTTGCAAAACCAATCCTGGGAAGCCCCCGGGAAAGTCACCGCTTACCTTTACCTCAGAGGCTTTAGGCGCATAGATACTTAAAGCCACTTTACCGCTCTTCAATTGGCGAACTGATTGAAGGGTATCGTTGGGTGTTGGCTCCCTGGCTGGGAATTGGGCATATAAACTACCGGCGTACATCAACACGGCCAGTAAGAAGATCCATTTGTTCATTGGTAGCATCGTTTATCCACGTCGCCCGTTCAGGGTCCCTTTCAGGAGACCCCAGACCGGGCTCCATGGTGTTAGTTCACTTAAAAAGTACTGGCGCAAACTGCGACAGGTAAATGCGCCAATTGGTCCAGGTGTGGCCGCCGGTGCTTTCTACATACTTGTACTGAAAGCCATGCTCGTCGAGCGTATCCCTGAGGTTCACCACGCTATCGTACAGAAAGTCGTCCTTGCCACAGGCGATCCAGTATACTTTTGGGTTGGCTTTCTTCAGTGCATCAATGTCCTTACCACGGCCTTCTCCATTGGCAGGCAGACCAAAGGGGCTGTCTTTCACAAAACCCATGCTCATCACACAGATGTAGTCGAACATGGTCGGGTTGTCGAACGTGGTATTAAGTGTTTGCCAGCCACCCATGCTCAGGCCAGACAAGGCACGGTTTTCTTTGCCCTTCTTCGCCCGATAATGACTTTCAACATACGGCACCACATCCTTCACCAGGCTCTCCTCAAATTTCTTATTGGCCATACCAAAGCCGCCCTGGCCTTCCTGGATCGGGAGTTTGGCAGGTGCCTCAATACCTGCCGCAGTCTGATCTGGGTTGCCGTTGGTCATCACCACAATCATAGGTTTGGCCTGGCCGGAGTTGATCAGGTTGTCCATGATGGTAGGCGTCAGCCCCAGTTCTGTCCAGGCATCCTCATCGCCGCCACCGCCGTGCAGCAGGTAAAAGACAGGGTAGGTCTCTTTGCTGTTGTTTTCGTATCCTGGTGGGGTGTACACATACATGCGGCGGGTAAGCCCCAGTGTAGGCGACTCATACCAAACCTTGCTCACCATGCCCTTGGGGCCGTGCTTGGGTTCGTACAGGTCGGAGCCCTTGCCTTTGATCATGAAGAAACTGATGTTGCGCACACCGTCTCTTTTCACCAGGGCATTGGAGGCATCGAGCGTGTATACACCATCGACAGTAAAGTTGTAACCGTACAACTCAGGCTCCAGCGGGCCAATAGTGACTGCCCAAAGGCCGGTATCGCCTTTTACCAGCGGTTCCGAATTGCCCTGGCCCATCCAATCGCCGCTAAGCGAGATGGTATTGGCATTGGGGGCATATACACGAAAGGTGACCTTGTTATCGGCATGGACTTCGGGCGACACCACCGGGTTGCGGCGAAACTGTGCCGATATTGTATGAGCAAGGCCAAGGGAAAGGCCCAGCGCAAGGAGAAAGCTCCAGGCCTTCCTATTTAGTAATTGTTTCTTCATTGGTATGTAGTTTAAGTATGGCGGATTGCCGCCCGTTACTTAAAGGTAGTGGTTTCATTGTGTCGATACAACACAATTTATTCGCCAGACTAAAAATTGACCTCAACTGATTCAAGTGTCCACTTGGATCAAATTCATTGAAGCGTCTCGCTTCTACTACGCCATTTTAAAACTCGATATCCAAAAGACCTCTTTTTTCCACCGCATGGTCAGCTACACTGCAAAACCAAATTTGCTTTAGCAGATTGGCGCTCAAAAGTTTCAACGTTGGGGAACACGGTGGTGGTGAGGCGCCGAAAAAGACCCATATACCTACACTACCAGAAGAGACAATTGCGGGATGAAAGAATGCTTTCTAAGAAATATGATGCAGACTTAAGTAGCTAGGCGATTTCCCTGCTATGCGCCACCTCATTGGCTTTGACAGATCTGACCTGATTGCCTTTGAGCGTTTCCACACTTCGGGTTTTACCCATCAGGGTGAAAAACTCTACTTCATACCCCTTCCGGTTGTCATGAATCATCACAACAGTGCCAATATCGCCCTTAACAAGACCTCGCTCAGGCAAATCTTCCTTCAAAACTACTCGGTCAAAATTCTCTATCATCGCTAATAAGGATATGCAGTTACTAATTTAAGAAAATTGGCTTCTTTTTCCTTGAACCAAACACTTTTAATCAACACAGATTCCCCGTTTGGAGTTTCGATGTACCCTGTTAAAATGTATTTCAAGCCAAAAGGTGTTATTTCCTGCGCATTTGAAGACTGAAATTGTTCGAAGTGGGCTAACAGGGCATTCTCAAAAGCTTTCCAATGATTCACCTGAAAGCCATGCTTGATGAAAAAGTAGGCTTTGGAACTTCCATCAGGATGGTCGGTATTAAGCAGATATCTAGTGATCTTTTCTTTCTCAACAATTACTTTCAAGAGGAGTATTTCTTTTTCTCTTATTTGAAGAGATTAATTTATCGAAATTTCAAATAAACAGTAAATTTAACAATGTCAATAACCTTTTTTTTTAGAGTCAAAGAAAAAGGTAACGCCATTGATAAAGGCGGTGGTGAGGTGGGTGTGGTAGGTGACAAGGTCCGAGCGAGACGCTCGAACCAGCGGAGCGAGGTACTAAACATTGAACAACCAGTACATGAATCAAAAGAGTCGAAGTGAATTTGCCATCTACTATGGTTTAGGCTGCATCCTGATAGCCTTTGGAGGCATCGGCGTTAGCGGTTATTGGGGCTATCAAATCGCCACCGACCAGGCCGACTTTTCCTGGGGCATTCTCGCCATGCTGCTTGCGATGATCGCTACCACCGGATCACTGGGCTGGGTACTGATTCGGAGGGGAGATGGTGGTTGATTTGTGCTGGGATAGAGTCCGAGCTACAAGATTGGGTCAACAGGATAGATTTGAAGGTCCGAGCGAGACGCTCGAACCAGCATGAATTAAATTTCACCTTTCGTAAACTTTAAAAAATATGAGATTCTTCACTTTCTTTCAAAACAAGCAATCTGAATCGAGGGTAATAACTTTAAAAGTTGATGTAATTGATCCAGAAGTATTAGCAAAATGCGAAAAGTATCGTTACGTCAACTTATGGATAAAACCCCAATCTTCTCAAATCAAGATTTTTGCCCCAAATACAATCGGTGGGTCAGGGTTTATTGGATTGGTTCCGAGCGAATACGATATGAGAATAAAGCAACATCTTTCCAACAACGGGTCAAAAAGCTATGAAGCTAAAATCCAAAATATTCTTGCGAATACATGCACAATTACTATTCAATTAACTTGATGCCGCCATACCTTTACTTTAAAAAAGGCCTTATCATCTGGATGATATGAACTGCCCAACATCCACTAGTCCGTGTGATAATTTTCAACCAGTCACTGCCAAATATTAAGCAATTTTCCTACTATGCGCCACCTCATTGGATTTGACGGATCTGACCTGACTGGCTTTAAGCGTTTCCACGCTTCGTGTCTTGCCCTTTAGTGTGAAAAATTCAACTTCATAGCCTTTTCCGTTATCATGAATCATCACAACAGTGCCAATATCACTCTGCATCCCGCACGTTTTCTCCCTGGTCTGTCCCCCGACAGACCTGCCCTTCACTCGTTTCTTATACATCCCGTCAGAGGACAGGACATGGTATCGATGTACCCATTCTCGCTGACAAAAAATGTTAACCCCCTCCTATCAATAATTCCCCTATTATCCTCCATATTCACGCAAAAATTGACTCATCCTTCATCGCTTTTAACCTGTACCTTTCTATGAGAAGTTTTCTAACCAAAATCGCAGCGGCGGCCATTACATCAATTGTATCGCTGTCGGGAGTCAATGCCCAAATGATCATGGAAATAGATCCATCGCTGAGCACCAAAGCACAGCCTCAGCAAGTCAGGTATAAAGGCATGAAAGCAGTACCCTTCTACTATTTTGACGAGTATAAAATCGTTCATTCAAAGGCTGGCTGGCTTACCACCAATAGCAGAAGCAATATGCAGGGCACTATTTCTTCCTCCAGCCAGCAGCTGGCTTTCACGATGATTAATAATGCTGGAGACACCGCCGTCGTCAACATGTCGAAAGACGGACTGGTACAAAGCTCCCAAAACTCCTGGTTCCCCAACATTACCATGTCGCAAGGGTCTCGGAACATCACGGCACTCATTACTTCCAGCGCCGACACACTTACCTGGGGACTAGCGGCCTCTGTGGCCAACGGCGTTTTCACCGGGGCTATCAAAACAGATACGGAGGAATTCAAGCTGGTTCCCGTGAAGCGGATGGACAATGGTAAAGTAGCGCCATTTACTCTTTGGGTAGGCTTTGCTATCTACAAGGGAGACGTTGAAATTGGTGCCGTGCAGGCTACTCCCAAGCGAAATGTCTGGATATCGTCTGATTTGCCAGCTGATCAAAAGCTGAAAATGGCAGCTGCCTGCCTGTCCATGATTATTGAAGAGCAAAATGAATGGCTGGTGAACTAGCAGTAACAATGAGAGGCTCCCGGGCTGAAATACTCCTATTTAAATAGTGGCTTTTAGTCGAGGCCACTCCCTCCACAGGTTCCTGCCAATTTGCAGTGTAGTGTTGGGCTGTCTGGGGACAGCCCAAGGGGGTAGAAGATACTGATATTGTCTCAAATCATACTGTGTACAGACTATCTCCTTATTATTCAAAATTTCCCCTGAACTTGCGTAACTTTGACGCATTAAACACTAAACATAGTATGAAACGTTATTTCCCCTTAGGCTTTGTTATTTTACTGGCGCTCGTCATCGGCTTTACGGCCTGTAGCACCAAAACCAGGTCAACTGAAGAAACTGCCGACTCAATCGCCACTGTACAGGCTGAGCCCACCTCTTTCGGAGGCCTGGCACTCTACACCGTGCGTGACTCGATGGCCACGGATCCTAAAGCTACACTGAAGGTAGTTGCCGATGCGGGATACGCTTACATAGAGGCTGCCAACTACGAATATGGCAAATTCTACGGCATGGCTCCAGCCGATTTCAAAGCCTACCTTGCAACACTCGGCCTGACTGCGAAAAGTGCTCATATGGGCATGGTAACCATGGAAAATGCAGACCAGCTGATCGCCGACTGCAAAGGTGCTGGCATCGAATACTTCGTGATTCCTGTGCCGCCTATGGGCATGTTCACTTTCAACAGAGAAACCATGACAATGGGTATGAAAGGCACACCTGCTGACATAGCAGATATCCTGAATACCCTTGGAGAAAAATGTAAGGCAGCAGGCCTGAAGCTGTTGTACCACAACCACAACTTTGAGTTTATGCCAGGAGAAGATGGCACTGTGCTGATCGACTACCTGCTGGAAAATTGCAACGCCGACGTTGTGAACTTCCAGATGGACCTTTTCTGGGTTGCCAAAGCAGGCGCTGATCCGCTTGCCTACTTTGAGAAGTATCCAGGGCGTTTCAAAGCATGGCACGTGAAGGACATGAACGCTGAAGGCAATTTTGCACCGGTAGGCACAGGAAGCATTGACTTTAAGAAAATACTGGCCGCCAAAGCTCAGTCAGGTATGGAGTTCTACATGGTGGAGCAAGATGCCACCTTCGGTCTGCCTCCCTTTGAGGCGATTAACATCAGCCACAAAGGCCTGGCTGAAATCGGATTCAAATAAAACATGACCAGCTTCAGTGTCCTCTTCGTGAGGCTCTGAGTGAAAGCCAAGTATCAGAAGCGAAAAGCCAGCCGCAAGGTTGGCTTTTCTTTTACCCGAATGCGTCCTAAAACAGCCAAACCCAATGAACGTTTACAAACAAATTGAAGCCGAAATCCTTGCCGCTTCTTCTATCGTTATTACCTCACATAAATCTGCCGATGGAGACTCAGTGGGCTGTTCGCTGGGACTATTGTATTTTATAGAAAAGCTGGGTAAAAAGGCTACGATTTGCCATCCTGATGCGGCGCCCGACTTTTTATATTGGCTGGACACCTCTCCTATTGCGCTCATGAGCGACGAGCCGGAGAAAGTAACAGAAGCCTTTCAAAGAGCTGATCTAATCTTTTGCCTGGACTACAATAGCACTGATCGGGTAGGCTCTGACATGCAAATACTGCTGGAGTCCGCTACTTGCCAAAAGATCATGATTGATCACCATCTAAACCCGCAAGATTTCCCTACAATTACTGTATCGGAGACCTCTGCTTCTTCTACCTCACAATTGATCGTGGAGTTGATGGAACAATCAGGACATGGCGACTTACTCGATGAAAAAATAGGCACTCCGCTGTACCTCGGCATTCTAACAGATACGGGAAGTTTTCGGTTTTCGTCGGTACAGCCCCGCACCCATGAAATACTGGCGAAACTATTGGCAGCAGGCGTGCAACATCACCTGGTACATGAGATGCTCAGCGACAACAATACGGCGAGCCGGTTGCGCCTGCAGGGCTATGCCATGGCCGAAAAGCTGGAAATAATGGAAGACTACCAGGTCTCTGTCATTTCACTGACAAAAGAAGAGCTTGAGAAATACCATTATAAAAAAGGAGACACAGACAGTCTGGCCAACCTTGCTTTATCTATCAAAGGCATGAAAGCCGCCATTGTGTTTACCGAACGTGACGGCATCATGAAAATATCGTTCCGTTCCAAAGGGAAAGAAAACCCGGTGAATGTGTTGGCCTCAGAACATTTCAATGGAGGAGGGCACGCCAACGCCGCCGGGGGGATGAGTGAGTTGTCGGTAGACGAAACGCTTGTTAAAATCAAAGGTTTGATTCCCGGGTATTTCTAAATGGCTCATTAGGTCAACCACAATGGGTTCGGAGAGGTTGGCTATTCTGCTGGGCTAATAATCCTCATTGTTACTCCAGCAACAATCCATCGGCTTCAGCTTTTGTTTTTTGCACAGGCTTCAGATGATGGATAGTGTTTTGAAGCTTACCCTTGAGTTCGTTGCCCTGCACGTCAGTCACCGCATACGCAATAGTCATGACGTCGACCGGCTTGATCCCCTCCACGAAAAGTTTGACCGTCTTGCCATCCCTACTAAGCTGCACACCCTGAATAGGTAAGGTTTGCATGTTGTATCGTTTTGAACCATACTTTCTGCTTCTGACGATGTCCCAGGTTTGCACTTCATAATTGGTCGGCTGCATCGCCTTGTTGCGGTCCAGTTCGCTGGCAAAGCTGAGCCTTACTCCATCGTCTTCCGCTGCCAGCGCCACAGGAACCGATAGCGGTGCTCCGGTGTAGCGAACCCTGTAGAATTCACCTCCTCTCATCATCTGCGAAGTGCCCCACGCCGACATGCCACAAGCATACAACTGTCCATCTTCAGGATTAAAGCGCCCTCTCATCACTCCACTCAAAAACTTTACACCCGGCAGGTCGATCACCCCCGCCTGTCGCTGCCCATCCACCTTTTCGGTTAGCACAAGCTGAATTTTTCCATACCCATAAGAAAAGCTGAGCAGGCTGCCGTCCAGCGATCCCCACTTCTTGCTATCTACCCATAGTAACTCAGACGGTGACCGGTCAAATTCCATGTCTATCCAAACCATGGGAGGCTCCATACCTGCACGACTACTATCTTTTGGTGGATTATAACCCCACATATTGCCATAGAATTTACCTTTTCCTTCGATCCAGTTCACCCGGTTCATCGGATTCCAATACCCCTGCTGATCGGTGACGATAAAGCTGCCATCAGGGTTGATACATAAGCCGTTAGCAGCCCTAAACCCTGTGGCAATAACCTCAGTTTTGGATCCATCTTTACTCACTTTCAGTAAGGTGCCATGCTGGGGAATAAGTGATTCCCGGGCATGGCGACCACTCTTGGCGTAGTATAAATTCCCTTCGTTATCAGCCTGGAGACCCATGGCAAACTCATGGAAGTGATCAGTGACCTGATGGTCATGATTAAAGCTTTCATAAAAGTCGGTTTCTTCGTCGCCATTCAAATCCCTAAGCAGAACAAGCTGGTCACGGCAGGTAACGTAAATTTTCTCCTCCAGCACTTTGATGCCAAGCGGCTGAAACAGTCCTGATGCGATCCTTTTCCAAACAAGGGCCCCCTTCTCATCCAGAAGGCCAGTGACTTTCCACACGTCGCCATCGGTAGTACACAAAACGGCCACGTCAGGGTTCCGCATAAAATCAATGCCGCTAAACTTCATTCTCGACTTCCAGAGATTGTCGAAAGGAGGTGTCATATTATCTACCGCAAATTGGCCCTCCTCTCTGCCTTTTGTTACGGTTGTGCGTATCACTTGCGAATAGTGCGCCGGACCTCCGTGGGTGTATTGATCCAATGATTCCGGTGGGCTAGCACTGGCTACATAATCGCCAAGTGCTTTGCTTCCAGTGCCTGCAATAAAAAGCTTGATTTTAGACAGAGTGCCAGGAGTCACGTTGAGGATCACATAACCATCTTCCTCCGCCAGTGAAGCGCCGTTTCCCGACATGGCAACAACAGTTCCGGCTACTGCCACCCTCATTTTAAGCGCCTGTTTGGACGAGCTCATGTTCAAGGTTCTGGTAAAGATTGTCTGCTCACCATTTTGCTCGACTCCAAGGCTTTCCAAAATATTGGCATTGCCAACCGAATAGGAGATCACCACTTTGTCTTCAAAATAATAGAGTCCCTTGTAGTTGGCCCATTTTTTCGGTAGCGGCCCAAATTGCCTCCCATCCCTCGCTGTGAAACGGGGGTCTTCAAAAGAGCCATTTACCGGATTCGCCCAACCCGGCCCAACCGGCGTTTCAAAGTGGAGTTTCCCAATGGTTCTGGGATAGGTCTCGTGGCGGTCATTCAACAGGATACCATTCCAGTCAATGAACCCTTCACCTGTCCATCCGCCTGCAACACGCATCACATCGTGGTCAAAGATCATCCAGCTTTTGCCCTTCGACACTCCTCCATTTCCTTCGTCGAGCCTGATCGCAATGCCCTTATAGGCAAAATTGTTTCTGCTGTAGTCTTCATCGGGAAACGGCGACGGTCCCGGCGAGTGATACCGGGGGATACCAGTTTTTTCATCCGTCAATTCGTAAGTGTTGATGAAAAAATTACCATAATCCATGTCCGACCAGGGATGATAAGGCTTAGCGGCCGGCCCTCTCGATGTACCCTTTGGTAGACCGGCCAGGTAGCCAGGAGTCACCTTGAAGTACTGATCAGTATTGTCATTTTTTACGAACTCCTCCCTGATGTATGAAATGACATCATACTTTTCCTGTGGTGTGAGTATGAGCTGTGCTGGCATCGCCCCATAGCCCCTGGTGATCGTTTGATACATGGAAAAAGGATCAAACCCTGCCTTAAAAGGCTGCGCCCAAAACTGCAGCGACATGGGGATTGATCCCTCCATATCCTTGTTACCGTGACAATTGATACAATTCGCATTATAGATCCTTCCTCCACGGACATATCCCTCCCTGCTGAAGTCTTCTATTAACCCGGCATGATCGATATTGGACTCCGCATCTGCCACGTCGCTTTCAGATAACACGTAGTCTACTTTGGCAGGTTCGTAAGCCCTGGTAGGTTCGGACTGCCTTGTTGCAGTAATCGGGTATTCTTTCTGGTCGAGTGTAACGACGCCTGAAAAACGATCTCCCTCAAATTCCCCGGTTACGGTCGCCTGATCTTCCTGCCACATCAGGATGTTACCCGCTATTCGTTGCCCATCTACCTGCAAATTCCCGATGTCCATCGTGCCGAGATCAATAGACCTCATCACTCCCTTGTAAGTATCGCCTGCCTGATTCAACTGCAACGTTCCTGTAAGTTCCTCGTCCCCAAACGAAATAGTGAAATCCCATGTACCTGTAAGGGGGTGAGTGCTGCAACTGACAAAACACATCGCTGCTATCACCAGCAGCATCAAATGGGAACGAATCTGTTTCATAACTAAAACATTGAGGTCAAAAGGAAGGATTGATGGTCAAACACTGTTGCCAGAACTAACTGAACGCACCGAACCTACATCACCAGTGTTATTGCAGCGATTTCACACTCAAGTTTTTGTCCAACCAATACTGATCATCGTGAAAGGCAAATTTATTGGGTTGATAGGTGCCAACGGTGTCTACATTCGCCTTTTCTGGAACCGGGAGATCCAGTGACCAAAAAACACCGTTGATCAGCATCCTGCGGGTGCCTTCGGTCAACAAGTCGGTTGCCGCCCCCATCGTGGTAGCAAATACCTTTCCAGGCTGCCCTCCAGGAATCTGGTAACTCTTCACCCATGCCACAGGCATCATCGGGTCATTTGGGTTGCTTGTTTTCTCGTTCCCGTCCTTGTCCTTCTCCACTTTTACCTCAGCCACCTCGCTGTCTGTGAAACGCATTCCGTACAGGGCGTCGTCGGCAGCAAACTCACCTGCCCGGTTCACAACCTGTCCCAACACGATGGGCTGCGAATCGCCAGGCAATGGCAGCCGCACACCATACACATCGGTGGGTCCCCATATTTCTCCTTCACCAATTCCCTTCAGGATAGGGTGACCTTCAGCTCCCGATGCCACCACTCCCCGGGTACTTTGGTGCTGATGGTGGCCATGGTGTGAAATCCATTTTTCTCCCAACACCAGCCTACCAAACCCACCCTTCCATTCATCCTCAACATCGTAGCCATTGCCATAGTGCGTCCAGCTTGAGGTGGAATCGGCCGCAGAAAAATTAAAGGCGTGGGTGGCAGTCCGTATCCCAATCACAGGCTTGCCACTTTTCAAATAATTGTCGATGTACTGCATTTGCTGGTTCGGCAACGCCCGAAAGCGGGTGAAAATGACCATCAGATCAGCCGTTTCAAGGGCCTCCAACCCGGGTATATTGCGCCCATAATTTGGATTGGCTATACCCGGCATATTCGGATCCTGTGCAAAAAGCACGGTGCAATTGAACCCGTGGCGGGCGGAAAGAATCTTCGCTAGTTGTGGAAGTGCTTCC
The DNA here is from genome assembly GCF_902498805.1 of Imperialibacter sp. EC-SDR9. Classification (GTDB taxonomy): domain Bacteria; phylum Bacteroidota; class Bacteroidia; order Cytophagales; family Cyclobacteriaceae; genus Imperialibacter. The sequence continues at coordinate 64,499 of NZ_LR701598.1, forward strand.
TCCGAACGGTACTCCTCGTCTCCAGACACTAACACCACGTTTGGCATGTCTGCCCGGCCTTCATAGGTCAACCACTCTTTCGTTTGTTCTGTCTGGCCAGACTCTGTGGTGGTTTTACATTTAGCACACAGGAAAAGAATAACAAGCGCAAAGGCATAACGGACAAATTTCATCTTCAGATAGTTTAGGTAATGCGACAAAGAAAATAGAACGTTTAAAGTAGCACTTTTCCCCGAACACTCCACTGCCGTTCATAGCAGTTTTGAGATAAAAACCGACCAGATCAAATCACAGGCGGGAGACTACTACCTGGCAGGATACAATCAAATCCCTTTGGTAACCACCTTGATCTTTGCGGCAGCGGCTCTGGCTCTTTCCACCGCATTCTCTCCTTTTGCCAATACCACCGCCATGCGACGGCAAGGTCTGGTAGTGGGCTTACCAAAAATGCGGACGTCGATATCGGGCTCGGACATCGCTGTTTCCACCCCTGTGTAGGTGGGTGACACTCCATCTTTAGTGGCCAGCACCACGGCACTGGCACCTTCGGTTACTGTAATATTGGGAATCGGCAAGCCAAGAATGGCCCTGGCATGTAAGTCAAACTCACTGAGGTTTTGGCTGATGAGCGTCACCATGCCCGTGTCGTGAGGCCGTGGGCTGAGCTCGCTGAAAATCACTTCGTCTTTAGTAACAAAGAACTCTACTCCAAAGATGCCCACGCCGCCCAAATCGTCGGTCACTGCTTTTGCCATTGCTTCAGCGTCTTGTCGGAATTTTTCTATCATGGGCTGAGGCTGCCAGCTGTACTGGTAGTCGCCCCGCTCCTGCACATGGCCTATTGGGTCGCAGAAAAGTGTTGGCCCGTTCTTTTGTCTCACAGTGAGCAGCGTTATCTCGTAGTCAAACCTGATGAACTCCTCTACAATCACCCGCTGGCGGTCACCCCGCATGCCAGCACAGGCGTAATCCCAGCTGTTTTGGATGTCATCAGCTGTTTGAGCTACACTCTGCCCCTTGCCGCTGCTGCTCATCACCGGCTTGATCACGACCGGAAAGCCAATCGCCTGGGCCTCCTTCACCAGCTGGTCAGCCGACTCGGCATAAGCGAACCTGGCAGTGCGAACGCCAAGGTCTGCTGCCAGGTCACGGATGCGATCCCGGTTCATGGTCATGTTAACAGCCCGGGCACTGGGCACTACGTTCTTGCCTTCTTTTTCCATTTCCACCAGCACTTCTGTGCGAATAGCTTCTATTTCAGGCACGATCAGGTCCGGTTGATGACGCTCAACAGCTGTTCGCAATTCAGTTGCGCTCAGCATATTGAAAACTTCGTATTCATCAGCCACCTGCATGGCGGGTGCCCCCACATAGCTATCGCAGGCTACCACATAGCAACCCAACCTTTTAGCACTGATCACAAATTCTTTTCCGAGTTCCCCAGAGCCGAGAAGGAGTATTTTTTTCATGGGTTCACACTAATCAAGATCAGGCTTATATTCCAAAATGTCATATTCAGCAACACCTGAGAGCTTTTGGTAACCGTGGAAACCACTCGCAATTCCGCCAATCAGCATGTATTCAACACCATGTTTGTTTAGAGCAGAGCAAGTGTGCCGGAGTGACTCTCTGATTTCATTAGAAATCATTTGGCTTCTTTTAGTTCAATCCATAGGATGTCTGAGGAGTCATCTTTCAAGTCTTCATTGGCGGCTTTTAAAGCAGCATAAAAATCCATCAGGTCAAGCGCTCTTGCCAAAGCATTTTCATCAGATAAACGCTCCAATTCTGGTCGACTTTTTTTCTCGCTAATATGCTTATATGATGTTGCCTCATTCATATTCAAATATAACTAGAATTCTACAATACAATGTTTAATACATTTACCAGATTTGAAGTTTGATACCTAAGCCAAACACAAAATAAAGTAATAACATCGTTTCCCGAACTTTTCACCCCCTCTTCTTCCTTATCAATCATTAACTTTTATTGCATACGAAACCTTGCATCCCAATGAACCAACAAGAACTTTTCATCAAAATGGCCCTTGACGCCTGGAACATCTACATTGAACGTACCAACAAACTTTTCGATGGCCTCAGCGATGAGCAAATCGCTGCTGAAGTAGCCCCAAACCGAAACACCGGTACATACCTGCTTGGCCACCTCGCAGCGGTGCACGACAACATGCTTCCACTGCTAAGTATTGGAGAAAAGCTCTATCCCGAACTTTATGAGCCCTACGTAAGAACCCCGGATAAGTCAGGTCAGAACACACCTATTCCAGAATTAAGAGCAGCCTGGAATAAAGTAAACTCAGCGCTTTCCGCAGCATTTGAAAAGTTTTCAGCCGACGATTGGTTTACCAGACATACTGCTGTGACTGAAGAAGACTTTGCCAAAGAGCCTCACAGAAACAAGCTAAACCTGGTCATGAACCGGACAGCCCACTTAGCCAACCATTTGGGGCAGCTGGCATTTTTGAAGCCAAGAGGATAGCCGTAAAGTCAGCCCCAAAATGTTAGAGTTCTAATTATTTTAGAATTCAATTCTAATTGCTAATTATATTGGTTTTTAGTATGTTTGAAAACTAAAATAATTAGCTTTTATAGGCAAATGAGACTCCATGCAACAGAGCAGGGCTGACATACTTTCCTCTTTACAATCCGACATTCTCCGGCTACAGGGGTTCAAGTCGCCGGGTAATACCACCGCCCGACTGAACCTGGGGCTAATGGATGCGGCATTCCCTCATGGTGTCTTCCCTTTGGGAGCTATCCACGAATTTCTTCCTGCAGGTGAAGAAGACATTGCAGCCACCAGCGGCTTTGTCGCTTCTCTCCTAAGCAATGTTACAGGTGCTAATGGAATAGCTTTATGGATCAGCACTTCCCGAACACTCTTCCCTCCTGCGCTAAAAAGTTTCGGCATCTCTCCTGAAAGGTTCATCTTTATTGACCTGAAGAAAGAAAAGGATGTATGGTGGGCAGTGGAAGAAGGTTTGAAATGCACTTCCGTTGCCGCTGTCGTGGGTGAAATGCCCACCCTTGACTTCACCTCCTCCCGCAGGTTGCAGCTCGCAGTAGAAGAAAGCTGCGTCACTGGTTTTGTGATCCGGCCTTACTGTCAAAAATTAACAACAACAGCTTGTGTATCCCGATGGAAAATAGCTTCCCTGCCCGGTGAGGTGGTCGACGACCTTCCCGGTGTGGGATACCCACAATGGAGAGTGGAGTTGCAACGGGTGCGAAATGGCAAGCCTGGTGCCTGGGATGTGAAATGGATGGAAGGCCAGCTGAAAACAGTAGCCGAGAAAGTGCTACATCATTTTGAACCGGAAGAACGAAAAGCAGGGTGAACCATGGGGAAAAGATTTGTTTCTATATGGTTCCGTTACCTTTCCACGGACTGGTTCTCCCTCCGTCGGCCAGAGCTGAGAAAGATACCGTTCGTTTTGCGCACGCCTTCCCACGGCAGAATGGTGATTTCAGCTTCGAATGCTATCGCCAGGGCCAAAGGTATCAGTGATGGCATGGTGCTGGCCGATGCCAGAGCAGCAGTACCTTCTGTAGTAGCACTGGATGATCAGCCGGAGCTTATGCTCAAGCTGCTCAGGCGCCTGGGCGAATGGAGCATTCGCTATGCTCCCAATGTGGCTATCGATCCGCCGGATGGGCTTTTGCTTGATGCCTCAGGATGCTCCCATCTTTGGGGAGGAGATGCAAATTATGTATCTGACATTGAGCAGAAGCTCGAAACCCATGGCTACGGGGTGAGGGCGGCCATGGCTGACACCATCGGAGCAGCATGGGCAATCGCCAGGTACAGTCGTGGGCCTGGCATCATAGAAAGCGGGAAACACCATGAAGTAGTTATGAGCTTACCTCCTGAGGCTCTCCGACTGGAGCCCGAAGCCCTTGAACGACTTCACAAGCTGGGGTTACATCAGCTGCATCAATTCATAAGCATGCCACGTGCTACTCTTCGAAGGCGTTTTGGGGCACAAATGCTGCTGCGTATCGACCAGGCAACAGGTGCCTTAGAGGAAAGGATGGAGCCTATACAGCCTATGGAGCCCTACCAGGAACGACTTCCTTGTCTGGAGCCTATCGTTACTGCTAAAGGCATAGAGATCGCACTTGAGCGACTACTGGAAACACTCTGCCACCGGCTAAGACAGGAGCAGAAAGGATTAAGAGCGGCAGTATTTAAAGGCTATCGGGTAGATGGAAAGGTGGTACAACTAGATATCGGCACCAGCAGGCCATCCCACCATGTCATTCATCTTTTTAAGCTCTTTGAGGTTAAAATATCAACACTGGAACCAGCATTGGGCATTGAGTTATTCATTCTGGAAGCCCCTAAAGTCGAAGAACTTCTGCCTGAGCAAGAACAGTTGTGGGAAGAAGCTGGCGGGCTGGACGATATGCGGCTGTCGGAGCTGGTGGATAAGCTGGCCGGCAAGTTCGGGGCAAAGTCTGTCCGGCGCTACCTCCCCGACGAGCATTACTGGCCTGAAAGGTCATTCAGGCCTGCCCTTTCACTGCAAGAAAAAGCAACCACCCTATGGAGAGTGGATAAGCTTCGACCCCTCCAGCTATTGAACAAGCCGGAAAAAATTGAAGTAAGTGCGCCAATCCCTGATTATCCTCCTATGCTTTTCCGCTACAAAGGCAAAGTGCATGAAGTAGCCAGAGCAGACGGCCCGGAAAGGATTGAGCAGGAATGGTGGCTGCAGCAGGGGCAGCATAGGGACTATTACAGGATAGAAGACAAAGAAGGGCACAGGTTTTGGCTGTTTCGATCAGGGCACTACGACGACAAAAGCTTTCAGTGGTATGTGCATGGGTTTTTTGCTTAATGTGGTGGCCGCCCTATTGTCGGTCTTCGACAGGCTCAGACTGACAATAGGGAATACCTTCCGTCAACCAAATTGTGAGGCGACACAACCACCTATCATCCTAAGCCTGACCGAAATGGAATGGATAACGAGTGCTTGTCATCCTGAGTCTAACCTGAAGAGTGGTAACGAGTCCTTGTCATCCTGAGCCTGTCGAAGGAAACAAGTGCTCGGATCAGCTTGAACTTTTGAAACCAGTACTAAGATGTATGACTAGTTAAAAACACTGTGAACCATGTCCTACACCGAATTACAAGTCACCTCCAATTTCAGTTTTCTACGGGGAGCCTCGCACCCTGAAGAGCTGGTGACACAGGCAGCGGCCTATGGATACTCTGCTATTGCCATCACCGACCGCAACACCCTGGCTGGCATCGTTCGTGCTCATATCGCCACACGAGGCCTTGACATTCGCATCATCCCTGCCTGCCGCCTCGACTTGCAGGATGGGCCTAGCTTACTGGCTTTTCCTACTGACATTCATGCTTATGCAGGTTTATCCGCTTTACTTACCAAAGGCAACCTGAGAACCGAAAAAGGGCAATGTGAGCTTTACAAAAAGGACTTGTATGAACATGCGCCAGGCCTGGAGCTGGTAGTCATTCCTCCCTTGCAATTGAATGAAGCATTTGATTTCGATCAAGCCTTTAAGTCACAACTAGAAGAATACCGGGAAGCCTTAGGTGCCCGCCTTCACCTTGCGGCCAGCAGGCCCTACGATGGCAACGACCTCAAGTTGCTTCACCGACTCAATCAACTCTCAAAGAAGCTTAATATCCCAATGGTTGCTACTAACGATGTGCATTACCACCACCCCACCAGAAGGGAATTGCAGGATGTGGTAACCTGTACCCGTGAAAAATGCACAATACAGGAGGCTGGCTTTCGCCTTCACCCAAATGCCGAACGTTACCTGAAACCAGCGGACGAAATGCAGCGGCTGTTCCGGGCCTACCCGGAAGCCATCTGGCAAACCCAGGTGATTGCTGAGAAGTGTCAGTTTTCCCTGGATCAACTGAAATACAGGTATCCAAAAGAAATCACCAGCGAAGGGCGCACCCCCCAGGAAGAGCTTATTTATCTGACATGGAAGGGGGCTCATAAAATGTTTCCTGATGGAATCCCTGCAAAGGTCAAAGCCAACATCAACTATGAGCTGAAGTTCATCGACCAAATGAACTATGCTGAGTACTTCCTTACCGTTTACGATATCGTGCGCTATGCCAGAGAGCAGCAAATCCTCTGCCAGGGAAGGGGGTCTGCTGCCAATTCTACCGTCTGCTATTGTCTGGGCATTACTTCGGTAGATCCCTCCAAATTCAACCTGCTGTTTGAACGCTTCATCTCAGCAGCCCGCAATGAGCCGCCGGATATTGATGTAGACTTTGAACACGAACGACGGGAGGAAGTGATGCAGTATATCTACAACAAGTATGGCAGAGATCGTGCTGCGGTGGTGGCTACAGTCACTCAGTTGCATCACAAAGGCGCCATCCGGGATGTTGGCAAAGTGATGGGACTATCGGTGGACACCATTACCCGGTTATCCAGCCTTATTTGGGACTTCAAAGACGAAGGTTTCGACAAAAACCGCATCATCAGCCAGGGCATCAATCCCGATGACCCGACTATTAAAAAAGTGCTGGAGCTTACCCAGCAATATATCAGCTTCCCACGACAGCTGGGGCAGCATACAGGAGGGTTTGTGATTACTGAAGGCAAGCTGTCCGACCTGTGTCCGGTACTGAATGCCCGGATGGAAGACCGCACCAATATTGAGTGGAATAAAGACGATATTGAAGCACTTGGTTTCTTGAAAATCGATGTACTGGCCCTGGGTATGCTCACATGTATTCGGAAAGCCTTTGATATAGCTAAAAAGCACTATGACAAAGAATTTACATTAGCGAATATTCCGCAGGATGATCCCAAAGTCTATGAAATGATTTGCCATGCCGATACCATCGGCGTGTTTCAGATTGAAAGCCGGGCTCAGATGTCGATGCTGCCAAGACTGAAACCCAAGTCCTTTTACGACCTGGTCATCGAGGTAGCTATCGTTCGTCCTGGTCCTATTCAGGGCGACATGGTTCACCCCTACCTTCGGCGACGTAATGGAGAAGAAAAAGTAGAGTATCCCTCCGAAGAGCTCAGAGAAATTCTTGGCCGAACTTTGGGCGTCCCTCTTTTTCAGGAACAGGCTATGAGTATTGCAATAGTTGCTGCAGGATTCACTCCAGCCGAAGCAGATGAACTCCGCAGAAGCATGGCAACCTTCAAAGCCAAGGGCAAGGTTTCCTATTTTCGTGACAAGCTCATTAACGGCATGACAAAGAAAGGATACAAAAGGGAATATGCCGAGAGGGTGTTTAAACAACTGGAAGGCTTCGGTAGCTATGGCTTTCCTGAAAGTCATGCAGTGAGCTTTGCACTGTTGGTTTATGTTTCTTCCTGGCTCAAATGCTATTACCCGGATGTGTTTGCCTGTGCTATTCTCAATAGTCTGCCAATGGGGTTCTACCAACCGGCTCAACTCATCACCGATGCAAAGAATCATGGCGTAAAAATCAGAGAACTAGACATCAACCATTCTGGATGGGATTATCAACTGGAAGAAAAAGAAGGTGATTTCTGCACTTTAAGGCTGGGCTTCCGACAAGTAAAAGGGCTTAAGGAAGAAGAAGTGGAACTATTGATAACTGGCAGAACACGGCCTTATGGCAGTGTACATGAATTAAGGGAGCTGGGCCTTTCAGAAAGTACTCTGGAAAGATTGGCTGATGCAGACGCCTTCCGATCCATTGGTCTGGATCGTCGTCAGGCACTGTGGGAAGTGTCCACCAAAGATCACCTGCACAAAGCCCTGTTCAGTTCGCAGCAACAGAATGAGCATGAACAAAAGGTTGACCTTCCTGAAATGCAACTGTCCGAACATGTAATACAGGACTACGCCTCCACTTCTCTGTCTATCAAAGCCCACCCGGTGAGCTTTTTGCGGGAGCAGTTGGGCAGGCTGGGTATTACACCAAACTTTGCTCTGGCGAACGCCAAAGACAAAGACTATGTGAAAGTAGCCGGGCTGGTGCTGGTGCGACAGCGGCCCGGCACGGCTAGCGGTATCTGCTTCATTACCATTGAAGATGAAACTGGCATAGCCAACCTTGTTGTCTTCAAAAAGCTGTTCGACAAATACAGAAAAGAGATCATTCAGTCACGCCTGCTGATGGTAGAAGGGCAGTTACAGAAAGAGGGCGAGGTCATCCATGTGATTGCCAAACGGCTTTTCAATCTTTCAGGAATGCTACAGCAGCTAACGGCAAGACAAAAACAAGAATTGTCGTTGAAGCCGATGTCTCGCTCAGATGAAACGACGGTTCCGTATTCGCAGATAAAAACTGCTCCAAAACCAAAAGTGGTACAAGGGAAGATTTTTCCTGAGGGGAGGAATTTTAGGTAGTAAAGAGAGATTAAGCTTCCCTAAGAGTTCCTTTCAGGAGACGCTGAGAGAATCAAATTAAAAATGCTTGCAAGAAAAGTGTACTTATTGATTGTCGATTATCCGTTGTGGATCCATTCTGGTCGGAAAAAAGTCGGTGATATAAACTGTCGACTCTTTCTCTTTGATGTAGTAGATGATCTTTATCTCGAAATACCTGGTTTCCTTATGAAGTATAAATCTAAAATCTTCTTCAGCCCCAAGGAGGTATTTCTCTCGGCGGCCTCTGGCGGGTTTACTGGATAATGTACTGGCAGTCTTTATGATATTTTCATCAATTCTACTAGCCCGCTCAAAAGTAAAGTTATCGTACAAGTAGGATAAAACATGCTCCTGATAACGGATAATGGCAGGTCTGGCGATGACTATTTTCTATAGTTTTCCTTCGCCCATTCCTTATTCTTCTGGCTAAACTCATCTAAAGACAACGTATCTCCTTTGCTGATTGCTTCTAGAGATTCCTGTGTCCTGGTCTCCATCTCTGCCTGTGTGATCAACTGGTCCATGCGCTCCAAAGTAGATTTTTTTTGCACCTGCATCACACGTTCAATAAGGCCTAATTTCAGCGTTTCTGCTTTCATGATGTGTGGTTCTTCTGTGACCTATTATAAAATTAACATTTTGCATTCAGTTTATCGTTGTCATGGCAAATAGAGCTATGAATTTCTGAAAAATGCATGCTAGTGACTCTATTTAGTCATGTTTGGCAAGATGTGAAGATATGACTTTCAGCGCCGGATCAGAAGTGGTGCAGGGAAAAATCTTTCCTGAGGAGGAGGAATTTTAGGTGATGGAGAAAGAATAAGGCTCATAATCCGTCTATGGAAGTGATACTTCAACTATTCAGTAAACTTATCCTGTTATACGCCAGTCTGACACAATAATTGAAGCAAGAAGAACCGATCTGATCAATTTTTGCTATTTTTACACTATGCGACACTTTATAGAAATAAACGATTCTTTACCCGGTGCAAGGCAACTTTTAGAACTCATAAAGACCCTCAAAATTGAGGGGATTTCCTTTATTGACCTGGAAGAACAGGAAGACAAAGTGTTGCTTTCAATGATGGAAGAAGACAAGCAAAGTGGACTTGCAGACAAAACCAAAGTTCTTAATAAACTTGGGTTGGGGTGAATCTGGAGTTTAGCAAATCATTTGAAAAGCAGCTTAAAGGAATTCCTGACAATATATCAAAAGAAGGAGTTGCTGGTGCCATCAAAGAAATAATTGAAGCAAAGACTGTCAGCCAGATACCCAGCGCTAAAAAAATGAAGGGGCATAAAAGCGCTTATCGGATTAGAATAGGTGATTATAGGCTAGGGTTTTATATTGATAAGGGAGTAGCTCTGATAACAACACTCGCTCATCGAAAGGATATCTACAAAAAGTTTCCATAAAGTGATTTAAAAGCTTTAAAGACATTTAACCTGATACCTGGCTGTTCTGGATTTGCAACCCTGAACCTCTACCCCAGGATTTATGATTCGGCAAAAAATGCTCTGCTTAGCCTGCAGAAATTGAACACACCAAAGTCAACACTTACCCTCAGTTGCCTCTGCTCAGCGTCAGAGCATAGAAGTTTTTCTTGCCTACACCAGCACCACTCCCTCTTCCAGCGCTTTTTCATACACCTCGTCGTTGAAGGTGTAGAAGGTGGGTGAGCGATGAGCTCCGATCTTCAGCTTTTCATCGGTCTTTTTCCTGACTTCCGCACTTTTTTATAAGATTATCGAAAATCCTCAATTAAGTTAAAATAGAGGGGTTTTTGACGGTGTCTTGGGTGTCCCAGAGAGGCTTTTGCTAGCTTTATGCATGTTCATACGCCAA
>NZ_LR701599.1 GCF_902498805.1 Imperialibacter sp. EC-SDR9
GCTCAGACGGAGCCGCATTTTAAAAAAAAAATATAATCAAATATGAGACCTCTGCCAAGGCCGCAAGGTCTTGCTGACTCTAATATCCAACAACAACCCCAGCTTTTTTTAAATGCGTTTGCCCTGCGGAATCCCCTGACCTGGCACTGTATTTTAATTCTTTTCCTATCTTGATCTAATGGAAAAAGGAGGTGCTGTCTACATCATGACCAACGTGCATCACACAGTCTTTTACACTGGTGTCACCTCAGATTTGATTGACAGAGTCCACAAACACAAGACGAAGTTTTATCCAAAAAGCTTTACATCAAGATATAACGTTGTAAAGTTGGTCTACTTCGAGCTATTTCATTCTATTGAGGAGGCTATTGCCAGAGAAAAGGAAGTGAAAAAATTCAGAAGGGAAAAGAAGGTGGCTCTTATTGAATCGATGAACCCGGAGTGGAGGGATTTGTTTGATACACTGGAGTAGAAAGGATGGCAAACAGCTAAACTCCCCATTGCCGCCGTCATTTCGCAGCGCAGCGGAGAAATCCCCATGACCTAATGCCGAGGGTAGATACAATGCCTTTTCGGTTTTAGTTCCATCATCATGGGGATGCCGTTCCACGTCTGCTCGCTCCTTCGTCGCAATCGGCATGACGTTGGTGTGGTAACAGTCGTCATTTCGCAGCGCAGCGGAGAAATCCCCCCGATGTTTGCAGTGTTTTTAGAATGGATCATTGCCAACATCGTGATGAGACTGGCATGCGGGAGGGAAAGGTACGAGCCACAGGCGAAAAGAAGGTAGCTCTTATTGAAGCGATGAATCCGGAGTGGAGAGATTTGTTTGATACACTGGAGTAGAAAGGATGACTAACGGCTAAATTTCCCATAGCCTCCGTCACTTCGCAACGCAGTGGAGCCGATGTGGAACGGAGTCTCCCTGACCCGCAGCTGAGCTTTCCATGCTTTGGGTTACGTTACCTACGGAATTCGATACACCCAACATTGCCTTATCCAACTCATTGCCATTCTCAAGGGGATGCCTCCCTCTTTCCTCGGAATCGGCATGACGTCGGTGTGGGAATGTTAGCTGTGCTTGTACTTTGTGCGGTACTGCTACTGCTCGCACAAATCTTCCATTACAGCCGTCACTTCGCAGCGAAGCGGAGAAATCCCCCAGACTACTGCCGAGCCTGCCGTGCCTTCTGTCATTACTCACAAAATCCCCGACCTGGTATTGCTTTTACCCGACTCACGGCCATTGTCTTGAGGATCCCGNTTCCTCGGAATCGGCATGACGTCGGTGTGGGAATGTTAGCTGTGCTTGTACTTTGTGCGGTACTGCTACTGCTCGCACAAATCTTCCATTACAGCCGTCACTTCGCAGCGAAGCGGAGAAATCCCCCAGACTACTGCCGAGCCTGCCGTGCCTTCTGTCATTACTCACAAAATCCCCGACCTGGTATTGCTTTTACCCGACTCACGGCCATTGTCTTGAGGATCCCGTTCCACGTCATTTCGCTCCTTCGTCGCAATCGGGATGACGTTGGTGTGGTAAGGGTGGTGGTGCTCCCGTTTTGTGCAGTACTGCCACTGCCCGCACCAACCTACCATAGCAGCCGTCACTTCGCATCGCAGTGGATCCGAGGTGGAACGGAGTCCCCATGACCTTGGGCCATTACCCACTGGATTCGATATACCCAACACTGCCTTATCCAACTCACTGCCATTCCCAAGGGGATGCCTCCCTCGTTCCTCGGAATCGGCATGACGTCGGTGTGGGAATGTTAGCTGTGCTTGTACTTTGTGCGGTACTGCTACTGCTCGCACAAATCTTCCATTACAGCCGTCACTTCGCAGCGAAGCGGAGAAATCCCCCAGACTACTGCCGAGCCTGCCGTGCCTTCTGTCATTACTCACAAAATCCCCGACCTGGTATTGCTTTTACCCGACTCACGGCCATTGTCTTGAGGATCCCGTTCCACGTCATTTCGCTCCTTCGTCGCAATCGGGATGACGTTGGTGTGGTAAGGGTGGTGGTGCTCACGTTTTGTGCAGTACTGCCAGTGCCCGCACCAACCTACCATAGCAGCCGTCACTTCGCATCGCAGTGGATCCGAGGTGGAACGGAGTCCCCATGACCTTGGGCCATTACCCACTGGATTCGATATACCCAACACTGCCTTATCCAACTCACTGCCATTCCCAAGGGGATGCCTCCCTCGTTCCTCGGAATCGGCATGACGTCGGCGTGGAAATGTTAGCTGTGCTTGTACTTTGTGCGGTACTGCTACTGCTCGCACAAATCTTCCATTACAGCCGTCACTTCGCAACGCAGTGGAGCCGACGTGGAACGGAGTCCCCTCGATGTTTGCAGTGTTTTCAAAATGGCTCATTAACCGTCGTGATGAGACTGGAATGCGGGAGGGAAAGGTACGAGCCTCAGCTTCGCCAGTCGGCAATCGCACCAGCCTGCGTTCTGGTTAGGGACTGCTAGGACTAGCGGGGTAAACCACACCGTTGTTTAAATTCATTAATTTTGGCGGACTCCCCAACTGCCACTAAATTTTCGTGACAGAAAAATCTGGATTTATCCAAAGGTGGGGTTGGAAGGATTATTTAATCTTATATCGCTTATTCATATCGATAAACCTTGCAGTCATAAATTGCAGCAAATATTGGCCTTCCAATTCTGTCTGATACTGAGTGCGCTGATTAATTGACATTGTTTGATTCTCGTTTATCTTATGATTCATGTGATAAATTGAAAAGAGTTTTTTTCTCGCACTAACTAGCTTGACTTTGGATAGTCTCTTATTCAGTAGAATATCAAGTTCTTCAAATCCTATTGGTGAGTGATTGAATCTGAATCCCTTGGTTCCTTCTCCGACACTTACAAAATTGAAATTTAGTTTTGATTTATCGTCAAACAGCATAATCAATGAGTCTCCTTTTGCTAAGGTGATATCTTTATTTCTTGAGTTAAATGAGGCATAGATATAGCCATTATGATTCACTAAAGATAACCCTAAATACTCATGCGCAAAAGTTGTTTGATCAAGGTAAAGTTTGAAGTATTCAGATTCTTCCGAAGCTACTTTTGTGAACTGTATAGTTTTAGCATCTGTGAATTCATCTTCTAAATAGCCAACTTCAGTTTGCTCAAGCTTAGGCCTGTTTTGTTCAAGGAGCTTACAGTTTAGTACTCCGTCATCCTCAATTTTGTGCACAAAAAGAAGCTCGTCATTCAAACGAATTCTTGTCTCTTTTTTTATCAAAAATTTATCTAATCTTCCGCCGTACGGAAGATTGATGTATAAAAGCCCACTGCCATGAATTTTTGAACCTAAAATTAATAACGTTTGATTTGGTTTGAAATACTCTCCCTCATTGATCAGGATTTCCGACAGTTCAAATTGATCAGTTTCTGGGATGTTGCTACTTAATAGCTTCGAGTAATTACTTTTATTCAGGCAAATCAATTCTTGATCTTCATTTGGCCTAAGTCTTTCTATAGGCTTTTCTATATGTTTGTTGTCTTTTGATTTAAATAGCCCAAATATGTTCATTCTGAAAGTATTTTACCGCTAACAATTTGGTATGACAGATAGCCAAACTCGTTTTATATGGCTACCAATTTAATAAATACTTTCATAGAATGGGATAATCATTGGACAGGTATGCGTATTTAAAGGCTTTCAGTAAAATGATGCCTACTAACAACTTTGTAAACTGCCGCTTAACGTACAAAGCCACAATAGCAGTCGTCACTTCGCAGCGAAGCGGAGAAGTCTCCATGATGTTTGCAGTTTCTCTATCCGTCTGTCTGCCATTCCCAGGGGGATGCCTCGCTCGTTCCTCACAATCGGCATGACGTTGGCTTTGAAAGTGTAGCACTGTAGCTGTTGTAGCGCACTTTTGTAATCTCCTTCACCCCCCCCTACCACCAATCCACTTTCCCCCTTGACTCCTCAATAATTCTTGCTAAGATGCATAAGGTTACCCTTGAAGCAATATCATTTTTGCGACCTCACAGGGTCGGTATTGAAGATAAATTGAAGAACTGTCATTAACCATTGTTACCATGTTGAAAAAAGCCTTTGTCCTCGCACTTGCCCTTTTCCTCACGAGCGGGAGGTTCCTTCCCCAAGCCATTGCTCAAACCACCAATAAAGACGCCCTGGCGGAAGCCGCAGCGGGCTTAAAGCTCCGTGGCATTGGCCCGGCGCTGATGGCTGGCCGTATTGCTGATATTGCTGTGAGCACTGCCGACCGCAGTACCTGGTATGTGGCCGTGGGCTCCGGTGGCCTGTGGAAAACCACCAACCGTGGCACCTCGTGGCAGCCCGTGTTCGATGAGCAGCCTTCGTACTCCATTGGCTCGGTCACCATCGACCCCAACAACCCCGATGTGGTGTGGGTAGGCACCGGCGAAAACGTGAGTGGCCGCCACATGGGCTGGGGCAGTGGTGTGTACCGCAGCGGCGACGGCGGCAAAACCTGGAAAGCCATGGGGCTACCGGCATCAGAGCATATAGGCAAAATACTGATCGACCCCCGCAACAGCCACGTGGCTTACGTGGCAGCCGAGGGTCCCCTGTGGTCAGCTGGTGGCGACCGTGGCCTCTACAAAACTACCGACGACGGAAAGACCTGGCAGCTGGTACTGCCTATCGATGAAAACACGGGCGTGACGGATGTGGAATTTGATCCTTCCAACCCTGACGTGCTGTACGCCGCCGCCTATCAGCGCCGCCGCCATGTGTGGTCGTTGCTGGCGGGCGGGCCTAAGTCTGGCATTTACAAATCCAGCGATGGGGGTGCCTCCTGGCGCCGCATGGCCACCGGCCTTCCCAAAGGAGACATGGGCAAAATAGGCCTGGCCGTTACGCCGGCCAATCCCCAGCTGGTGTACGCCACCATTGAAGCTGCCGACAACGAAAAGGGCTTTTACCGCTCTATCGACAAAGGTGAGAGCTGGGAAAAGCGCAACAGCTATATTTCGGGAGGCACAGGCCCGCACTACTACCAGGAGATTGAGGCCTCGCCTGCGAATGCCGACCTGGTCTACCAAATGGATGTGTTCTTGCACGTGACGAGGGATGGAGGCAAAACGTTTGACTACCTGGGGACAGGCCGTGAGAAGCACAGCGACAACCATGCGCTGTGGATCGATCCTGCTGATGGAGAACACCTGCTGGCTGGCTGCGATGCGGGGTTGTACGAGTCCTACGACGAAGGCACCACCTGGCGGCATTTTCCTAACATGCCAGTGTCACAGTTCTACAAGCTCTCGCTCGACAATGCCGAGCCGTTCTATAATATCGTGGGTGGAGCGCAGGACCTGGGCTCGCTCATTGGGCCGTCCCGCACCACCAATGTGGAGGGCGTGCGCAACCAGGACTGGTATGTGCCGCTTGGCGCCGATGGCTATGACAATGCCGTGGATCCCGATGATTCGAATATTGTGTATGTGGAAATTCAGGAGGGCAGCCTGAAGCGCCTGGACCGTCGCAGCGAAGAAACACTCGACATTCAGCCCCAGCCTGCTCCAGGCGATGCCCCTGAGCGCTGGAACTGGGATGCCCCTATTCTCATCAGTCCGCACAAGGGCTCCCGCCTCTACTACGGCTCGCAGCGGGTGTGGCGCAGCGACGACCGTGGTGACTCGTGGGCGCCCATCAGTCCCGACCTGACCACCAATCGCAACCGCTACGAGCTGCAGCTCATGGGCAGGGTGTGGAGCGCCGATGCCCTTTACGACAATGGAGCCATGTCGAAATACGCCACGCTGACGTCGATAGCCGAGTCGCCCCTCAAGGAAGGTCTGCTGTACACCGGCTCCGACGACGGCCTGATACAGGTGAGCGAGGACGGCGGACAAAACTGGCGCAAGAGTGCCGCCCTGCCCAAGGTGCCTTTGCTGTCCTTTATCAACGACATAGAAGCGTCGGCTCACGAGGCCAATACCTTGTTTGCCGTGGCCGACGCCCATAAGTTTGGCGACTTCAGCCCTTACCTGTTCATCAGCACCGACCGGGGCCGCAGCTGGCGGTCTATTGCCAGCGACCTGCCCATCGGCACCATTGTGTGGGTGATCAAACAAGACCCTGTCGATCCTAATCTGCTGTTTATTGGCACAGAGTACGGCATCTATTTTTCCGTAAACAAAGGGACGAACTGGATCAGGCTGAAGAACGGCATGCCCACCATTCCGGTGCGGGACATTGAGCTGCACAAGCGTGACAATGACCTGGTGGCCGCTACTTTCGGGCGGGGCTTCTACGTGCTTGATGACTACACGCCCCTGAGAAACCTGAGCCAGGCGGTGAGCCTGAACAACGCTACCTTGTTTGCAGTGAGAGATGCCTGGTGGTATGTGCCAAGCGTGCCTATGCAGGCCAAAGGCATGCCAACGCTGGGCACTACCAGCTTCAGGGCGGCTAACCCTCCGTTTGGCGCTGTATTTACCTACTACCTGAACGATGTGCCGCAGACGATGAAAGCACAGCGCCAGGCTACTGAAAAGACCCTGAACGAAAAGAACGCCAGTGTGCCCTTCCCTGGCTGGGAAAGGCTGCTGGAGGAGTCGACCGAAAAGGCCCCTCAGGCCATGTTGCTGGTGAGCGACGAAAGCGGGCAGCCCGTCCGCTGGATCAAAGGAGCCACAGCCAAAGGCTTGCACCGGGTAAGCTGGGACCTGCGGTTTCCCGCCCCCGACCCCATCGACCTGCGACAGCCCGACTTTGTGCCACCCTGGGCAGGCGATGCACAGGGGCCTTTTGCGGCACCCGGCAAGTACAGCGTGAAGCTATATGTGTTCCACAACGGCATGATGGAAGCCAAAGGGGCGCCACAGTCTTTTACGGTGAAGCCCGTGCCTACGGCACCCAAAGGCACAGACTTTAAGATGGTGGCAGCCTTTCAGCAGAAGACCAGCGAGCTTTCCCGCCAAATATCAGGGGCTGCCAGTCAGCTGGGTGAAGCAGGGGAAAAGCTGCGCTATATGAGGGCAGCACTGATGGAAACGCCTCAGGCAAAACAGGAGCTGTTTGCCAGGCAAAATGACCTGGAGAAAGAGCTGGCTGCCCTGCGCACTCGTCTCACAGGTGACCGCATCCGAAGAGGCATGAACGAATCGACCGTGCCGTCGATCATGAGCAGAGTAGGGCAGGTGGCTTACGGTCATTGGGATACCCGGCAAACGCCCACGGTAACGCAGCAGCGAAACATCGACATTGCAGGCATTGAATTTAGCCAGTTCAAAGGAGATATGGCTGCCTACCTCAGCAAGCTATCGCAATACGAAGCAGCGCTTGAGGCGGCAGGTGCGCCCTGGACGCCGGGCAGAAAATTCGAGTAGGACAGTCGGACAGTCGGATGTTCGGATAGTCAGATGTTCGGACATTCGGACAATCGGAGTCGCAGGGCAGGCGTCGTTACGGCGAGTGGCATTTGCGGTGGAGCCGTCAGACGCCGGGGTAATGAAAGAAAGGAGACGGAAGTAACCCGCCTACGCCAATGGCTTCAAGGAGCGGCCCATCTACGCTGAAAGCTTCGGCGGGCGAGGAAGTGAGGGAGTGGAGGGCAGTGTTAGAAAGAACGCTGTTTCTCAAGCAATGCATGGATGCTCCATACCTTAAGTTTTCAAGCGCTTCAAAGCCCTGAAAGGGCGGCATAAATCAGGAGGGTGGTGAAGCCCCATCCTGAAGGTAATAGGTAATCCTGACAGGGTTAAGCCCATTTTGCAGTAGCTAAAGTTGAGTGCCAAGTACCTTTGCCCGCCAACCCAGGGTTTTGAACGGGGCTTGGTGCTGGTGTGCGCATGCACCCACCGGAACGACGGAGGGATGCTGGTAAAGCCCCCAAGCCTCTTAACAATCGCTTAAACTCGTCACCGTTTCCTCCTCTGAATTCCCAACCCGACCGCTCGTCAATTTAATCGGCTTTTTTCGTACCTTATGTAAGTGATTACCCTGGCTACTTCGTCTTACAGTAGCAGGTGAACCACATGCACAATGCAGTTTGCAAGCCTGGTTGAAACAATGAAAACTAATAGTCCTACTTAAAATAATAAATGAATGAAAATGGAACCAACTAGAAGAGAGTTTATAAAGAAAACCGCTGTGGCCGGGTCAGTGGCGTTTGCACTACCCACCATCATGCCATCAAGCGTTTTTGGTGCCAACGACCGTATCAATGCGGCTGTTTTAGGTGTGAATGGCCGTGGCAAAAGCCATATCAAAAGCTTTATGGTGCAGGACAATGTTCAGATTACGCACCTGTGTGACCCTGACATGCCCCTTCTGAAAAAGCGCCAGGCTGAGTTCAAAGAAACTTATAAGAAAGACGTACTCCTTGAGCAGGATGTTCGTAAGATCATTGACAATAAGGACATTGATGTGATTAGCATCGCCATGCCCAATCACTGGCATGCGCTGGCCACAATCTGGGCATGCCAGGCTGGCAAAGACGTGTATGTAGAAAAGCCAGGGTCCCACAATATCTGGGAAGGTCGCAAAATGGTTGAAGCAGCACACAAGTACGACAGAATTGTGCAGCACGGCGTGCAGCTGAGAAGCTCACCGGCGATTAACAAAGCCATTGACCTGATGCGCAACGGCTACCTGGGCAAGGTATATATGTCACGTGGTCTTGTGTTCCGCTGGAGACCAAGTATAGGCGATCAGGGATTCTCTCCGGTCCCCGAAGGCCTTGACTACGACCTATGGACTGGCCCGGCGGGCAAGCGTGCTTTCACCAAAAATCTTGTACACTACAACTGGCACTGGGCGTGGGACTATGGCAATGGAGACGTAGGCAACCAGGGTATTCACGAAACCGACCTTTGCATGTGGGGCTTGGACGTCGGGCTTCCTACCAAAATCACCTCTATGGGCGGTAAATTCCTTTGGGATGATGCCAAAGAGGTGCCTGAAGTACTTACATCTATCTATAATTACCCTGAAGAAGGCAAGATCATCCAGTTCGAAGTGCGCCCATGGTGTACCAACACGGAAGATGGTGCTACAGTGGGCAACATCTTCTACGGCGAAAAGGGCATCCTCGTGGTGGATGGCTACGACAAGTTCAAGACCTACATGGGTCAGGACAGAACACCGGGCGAGTCAGGCGACGATGGACAGGCTTCTGGCACAGGCATGGACCGTGGCGACGGTGGCACCGACGGACACTTCAAGAACTTTATCGAGGCTGTTCGCAAGCGTGACAGGTCTGTGCAAAACGGTCCTGTAGAAACAGCGCACCTTGCTTCAGGACTGGCGCACCTTGGTAATATTGCCTACAGACTGGACCGTGTGCTGACGTTCAATCCAAGCTCTGAAACTTTCGTTAACGACCCTGAGGCAGATAAAATGCTGAAACGTAATTACAGAAAAGGGTTCGAAGTTCCTGAGATAGTGTAAGCGAAGCATTTGAATGGAACAACCTATGAAAATGAATACGTCACGTCGTGATTTTATTCAAAAAAGTGTTATTGCCGGAGTGGGTCTGTCGTTGATAGACCCACTTATGGTAAATGCGTTCGCCAAAAAGCCGAAAATGAAGCTCGGCCTGGTTACTTACCAATGGGGGAAAGACTGGGATTTGCCCACCCTCATTGCCAACTGTGAGAAAACAGGTCTATTGGGAGTAGAGCTACGCACCGAACATGCACATGGTGTAGAAACCAGCCTTTCTGCCAGTCAGCGGGCTGAGGTGAAAAAACGCTTTGCCGATAGTTCGGTTACCTGCCTCGGTTATGGTTCAAACTTCGACTATCATCATGCGGATCAGGCAAGGGTTCGCAAGAACATCGAAGGCACCAAGGAATACCTTCAGCTATGCAAGGACATCGGATCTACCGGTATCAAGGTGAAGCCCAATGGTTTCCCTGACGGTGTGTCTAAAGAAAAGACCATTGCCCAGATAGCGGCCTCGTTCAATGAATGCGGCAAATTTGCAGCTGACCTTGGTTTGGTGGTGCGTGTGGAAGTGCATGGAGAGAAGACCCAGGAGCTGCCTAATATGAAGGCTATCTTTGAGCAGGTAACCGAAAAAAGCGTGAAGATGTGCTGGAACTGCAACGACCAGGATCTGTTGGAGCCGGGGCTGGAGGCCAACTTCAATTCTGTGAAGAAATGGTTTGGCGATACCGTGCACATCAGGGAGCTGAATGTGGGTGAATACCCCTATCAGCAGCTCATGACTATGTTCAATACCATAAAGTACGACGGCTGGCTGCTGCTTGAAGCCCGCACAGAACCTGCCGACAGGGTAGCTGCCATGAAGGAGCAGTTGCAGATATTTAATAAGATGGTCGGGAATAGCTAAGACTGATTTTTGTTCCGGCGGGTGTCTTCACACGCCGGAATAATTTGATCACCCTCCATCTGAGTTTCTCGCAGAGGACTCTGAACGAGATCAATGTTTCAAAGCGTGTGAAGACGTTCGCTATCAGTTCCCGCAGCCTACAAAAGTTTGGTTGAATAGCTTCCACTGGCTAACGAACCGAAATGCGGGGAATGGCTGCATTCCGGCGATCCTGCGAAACTTTTGTAGTCTTTTCTTTCTGCCGATACGAATTATCTAACTGCCACCTTTTGAGCCGGAGCAAACTGGGAAATAATAGCTTTCACCTCTTTGGCTTCCTCTGTTCTGCCTAATGCCTCCAGGGCAGCTACCTTCCCACGCAGGGCTTTGTTACGATTTTTTCGGTTGCTCAACGACTGGTTGAACTGCGTCAATGCCTCTTCAGGTCTGTTTTGGGCCAGTAGCCAATCGCCGTATTGCTCAAAGGAAGGGTAGGCGATAAACGGCGGACCAGAATCATAGGAGCACTCACTTTCCAGTTGGGTGGCTTGGGTGAGGTGGTCTTCTGTTAATACATTGTCACCTTTTAGCTGTGCCAGCAGCGCTTTCATTTGGTGAATCACTACCTGTGTTTTTTTCAGCCCTTCTTTGGTGGGCGCATACCTGGTGGGGCCTGCGCTGCACATGGCTATGCCTTCGTCATTTACCAATAGACTGGCTTTGCTGAGCTGGCGGTTAAGCCCGTCAATTTCCAGTTGGATCGCTGCAGCGTCTTTTTCGTCGAAGGCCAGCAAACCATTGAAAAAATGCATGGCCGACTTTTCCGAAAGCCCAAGTTGCGAGTAATCCACTTTTTGTGGCGTGAGCCCTTCCGCCCAGTACCCAGCCTCGATGCGTTGTTCGTTTTGCATGGTAATCAAATAGCTCTTCGATGCGGTGGAATCCTGGTGGTAGCCGATGATCTCAGCCAATAGATCGGCAGCTTTTTGATACTCGCCAGTCTGCAGGTAGCCGTAGTGCAGCCAGGCCATGGCATGGTAGCCTCTTTCTTTTCCGCCAAGTCCTTTTGCCTCCATACGATGCAAGCTTGCCTGATAAGAGGCGATGTTGGAGCTGACCACTTTGTTCCACATACCAAGTGCTACGTAAATGTGCGAAGGCATGTGGAGCGCATGGGAGGCATCGGGGGCAACATTTGCATATTTATCGGCCGCAGTGAGCGCAATCTGAGCGTAGGCCGGATCGTCGTTGGCGTGAATCATGTAGTGCAAAGCTCCCGGGTGGGTGGGGTTCTCAGAAATAATTCCGGCTGCCACTTCGGCGGATTTATTGAGGTTGTCCTGGTTGGTGTAGCCTGCCCACATAAGTCCGAGGGCGTAAAAAGCCGCTACTTCCTGGTTGTCGGGATTGGCTGCATACACGGTAGCCATGTGATCCGCATAGCCTTTGTTGCGCTCGTCGAGCTCACCTTCTCCGTAGAGAATTTCTACACCTTCCCAGAAATCGCTTTCCAGTTGATTTTCGGCTTTTTTTAGTCTGGCCTCTTTGGTTTCCCCAACAGCCTGAATCACCTTACGTCCTGCTTCTACGTCCTGTAAGCCCCACAGTGCCCGGTAATGCGTCATCGCCAGGCCCCAGTGGGCCATGAGCTCGTCAGGATCGGCTTCTGTAGCCTTTTGGAACGCTTCCTTGGCATCGTCATATTCGAAGCTATGCAGCAGCAAAAGCCCCTGGTCAAAAGAGTCGCTTGCCTTGTCAGATATAGAGAAACTATGCTGCAGATCGCCTAGCTGAGTGTCTTCGGATGAAGAGGATTGTTGAGTGCAGGATGCTGCGATAAGAATGAAGAGCGAGAGAGTCAGGGATGTAACGGTCGGTTTTTTCATAAGATGAAGTTAATGAAAAAACGCATGTTAAGTAAGTGGGGCGCCTGGTGCAGCTGCGGAGCGACAGGTGGCAGGCTACTTGTGCACAGAAAATACTGGCCCCAGGAAATGCGTTATTTTATTGTGCAGGCAAAATCATCTGGTTGCCAGTAGACTTTGCCATTTTTGAGTTTATCAGGCTCAATATCATCCCTAAGGGTTCCAATTGCCTTGCCTAAGCAGTTGCGGACTTCGGGTGCGACAGTGGAGCAATTGGGACAGCAGTTGTCAACATAAAAAACCGTCATTCCCTTGTATTCAGCCTGATACACGTAAAAAAACTGAACAAGCCCGTATTCCTTTATAGTTTCTATTTCTGCATCTAACCAGGCCAAATCGTCGCAGGGAATATCATCCTTACACGAAAAGGTTAAAGCAATAATAAGCATCAGGGGGAGAATATGTGATTTCATTGTTAATTTAGACGCTACATTAGCGCAAATAGTTGGGAGGGGCTCTACGACCCTCTCTAAGAGTGTCCGAAAGGTAGGAAGGGACGCTGTTCTTATTCAGCGTCTTTTTCGGGAAAGATATAGTCAAAAACGATTTACGCTCCCTTTGTAAACATTTTTTATCTTACCTCTCCCAATCACCCTATATCATGAAACACACGACCCTATACCTCCTGGCCTGCTTTTTATGGGCTCACCTGTCTCCAGCCCAAAAGCCCTCCGACTTCATCATCAGCCAGCAACTCATCTTTCCCCCGCAGTCGGAGCATACCCACGCCAGCAGCCTGGTCATTTTGCCTAATGGCGACAAGCTGGCGGTGTGGTTTCAGGGGAGCGGTGAACGCACGGCCGACGATGTTCGACTGATGGGGTCCAGGCTAAAGAAGGGCGCAAAAACCTGGATTGCACCTTTCCTCATGGCTGACACCCCCGGCTTGCCCGATTGCAATCCGGTGCTGTTTATGAACGGAAGCGGTAAGCTTTTTCTCGTATGGATAGCCGTGCAGGCCCATCGCTGGGAGAACTCCATTTTGCGGATGCGTACCTCTACCCACTACAATACCGATGGCGCCCCGGATTGGGACTGGCAGGATAATATCCTGCTCGCTCCGGGAGAAGCCTTTGCTACTGAGGTGGCCGCTAAGTTCAAAGACTTGCCGGGCAACCCGGCTGGCTGGGCGGAGTATGCGCCGTCGTATGACAAAATGATCATAGAAGCGAGCAAGGATGCGAGCAAAACGAGCGTGGGCTGGATGACCCGCATCAAGCCGCTGCAACTCGACAACGGAAAAATACTGCTACCGCTCTACTCGGACGGGTTCAATATGTCGCTGGTAGCTATTTCGGACGATGACGGTGCCTCCTGGCGGGCCAGCCTTCCGATTGTTGGTCGTGGGCCGATACAGCCTGCCCTGGCGCAGAAAGAAAACGGAGACATCGTTGCCCTGATGAGGGACAGTGGCGATGCGCCCTCAAGGGTGCACAAAAGTGTGTCAACAGATGGTGGGGAGTCGTGGAGTGCAACGGTGAAAACCGACATCCCCAACACTGCCAGCGTGGAGCTGCTCAAGCTGAAGGATGGCAAGTGGGCCTTTTTGGGCAATGACATTGACGATGGCCGTTACCGGGTGAGCCTTTACCTGTCGGACGACGAAGGCGAGACCTGGAAATGGAAGGTGCGCCTCGAAGACCATGAAAAAGGGGATGGTGGCAGTTACTCTTACCCCTGCCTGCTGCAAGACGACAAAGGGCTGCTACACATCACCTACTCCTCCCGCACCAGCGAGACGGAGAAATCGATCAAATATGTGGTGGTGGATCCTGCGAAGGTGGTGAGGTAAACTGGCATGTGTGACACATGCCAGAACGGGGTGAGCAGGCATGTGAGACACACACCAGAACGTGAGACAAACAATAGAACTGCGGTAAAGCAAGCTGCAAGGCTTGTCTGGAGTGAACACGCAAGCCTACAGCCCGACTTGCTACTCTCGCGGGAGAGCGGGAGATGATGAAATCAACAAACCTTAAAGAAAGTTTTGCTTTGAGCCTCTTCTTTCTCAGCCAGCATGGCTTCAATTTTCTTCGCAGTTTTGGTAATGGCCAGACCACCAAGGCCCGTGCACCGCAAGGTGTTGGGAATGGCATCGCCCACCTTCTTCATGGTTTCAATTACTTCATCCAATGGAATGACCTGATCATAATCGGCCAGTGCCATGTTGGCACAGGAGATAGCGGTAGAGGCAGCCATCACGTTTCGGTTCAGGCAGGGAGCTTCCACCCTGTCGGCCACCATATCGCAAATCATTCCCAGCGACGACTGCAACGTGATGGAGGCAGCCGTAAGCGATTGAGCAAGGGTGCCTTTTTTCAACACCACCAGTCCTGCGGCAGCCATGCCGGAACCAGAGCCGCATTCCGCCATACAACCACCTACCTCGGCGGCAAACGTGGCATGGGCCGAGATGAACACGCCAATGATGCCAGCGGCCAGCATTGCTTTTACCATTTCATCCTGAGACAAATTCAAGGTAGTCGCAGTGCCAATGATGGCTCCTGGCAGCGCACCGCACGAACCAGCAGTGGGCGCTGCTACGATGACACCCATTGAGCTTTTTACTTCCATCATGGCTGAGGTATAAAGCGTAACGGTATTGAGCACATCGCCTTCCACCAGGGTCTTCTTTTCCATCTGCTTTTTGAAGTTGACCGACTGCGGTCCCAGGATACGGTCTTCATAAGAGGTGCCCTTTACGCCGATTTCAATGGCATTTTGCATGATGGCAACAATGGCCCGCATTTTTTCAAACACTTCGTCATGCGAAATAGCCCCTCTGGCGCTTTCGTAGTGAACTGCCAGCTCCCATAGCGATAGGTTTTTGTCTTTGTTGTACTCCAGCATTGCTTCAGCTGTGATAAAGGGAACCTGTAGGTTCTTTCTGGCCAGCACTGGCAGTACCGGCGACAGCTGTTTTATAACGAGCGTGCTTTCAAGTTGCTGCAATTCGCCGATGATGTCCGATGAAATGAACTGATTTGACTTCACCTCTACAAAAGGCTGGTCACCGTGGTGAATATTGATCTCATCACAGTCGATTGAACCCTTCAGGAAATCAGCCACCTTATCAGGCGACTTTGTATAGACCAGGGTTTCAAAGAAATCGCCGGCCATCAACAACGGCGCACTATCAATTTCAATTACCTGAATCATGCCTCCACCGGTCGATAGTGCGGTGAGCGTATGCGTTTCTTTCGGATTTTTTAAAGTGAGCTTATAGGTGTTGGGGTGGGTGGCGCCAATTGGGTGAATGTCGATGGTGATTTTAATACCTGCTTCATCTATCGCCCGCAAGTAGTTGGGCAGTCGTTCGTCGTAGGCTTCCCATCCCAGGAAACCACCAAACAAACCCATGTCGGAGCCTTGTCCCTTGTGGGTGGTGGCCAGCGAACCGTTTGGGTCAAACTCAATATTTACCTCCGTGATGTTTTCATCCATCAAATCTCTGCACAGCCTGCCGATGCGAAGTGATGCAGCGCAGTGAGAGCTGGAAGGGCCCCGCATGACCGGGCCGATTACGTCATTGAATATGCTGGGATAACTTTCCATGGACTGTAAATTTTAAGAGATGGCTCATCAATTTAAGAAATTTGTTTCATTATTTGCAGCTCCCATCAACAGGTTATCTATGATTACAATTATCTGGACTGTTTTAGTGCTGCTGGCTATTTGGATCGCAGTTGTTCTCTTTCTCGACTATCTAAAACACCGCACACAACTGGAGGGTAACAGTTGGACAAAAACAGGATTGATAGGGTTGGTTGGTAATTTCTTTGACACACTGGGCATCGGCTCCTTTGCCATTGAAACTGCACTGCTGAAATTCACGAAGCAAACAGAGGACCGATTGTTGCCAGGAACCCTTAATGTGGGAAACGCCATTCCGACCATGGCGCAGGCAATTATCTTCATACGAATTGTGGAGGTAGAACCATGGACGCTGGTACTGATGGTGGTGGCTTCGGGTGCAGGTGCCTTGCTGGGGGCTGGAATAGTGGCGAAGTTACCTGAGAACGTTATCAGACTGACCATGGGCATTGCCCTTCTCATCACTGCGTGTTTTATGGTGGCTACTAAAATGAACTGGATAGAAGGAGGAGGAGAGGCGATTGGTCTTGCCGGGGGCAAGCTGATATTAGCGGTGGCTGCCAATTTTGTGCTGGGGGCGATTATGACAGCGGGTATCGGACTTTACGCACCGTGCATGGCCCTGGTATTTGCATTAGGCATGTCGCCCGCAGTGGCATTTCCCATCATGATGGGCTCATGTGCCTTCCTGATGCCCATGGCCTCATATCGTTTTATTAAAGCAGGTGCCTATAACAGAAAAGCTGCTTTTGCGATTGCCATGGCAGGCCTTATAGGTGTATTCATAGCGGCTTTTGTAGTGAAATCATTGGAGTTGGATACCCTGCGCTGGGTGGTGCTCGGCGTGATTCTTTATACTGCTGCGGTCATGCTTCGGGCAGGCCTTCGAAACCAGGAAAACTAAACAGTTGTCGCATGCTTGTATTGCAAAATGAGTTAATGGGCGATTTACTTTCCTTCTCGGAAGTAATAGAGGAAGTTGAGAACGCCATGATCGACTATGAAAGGCAGGAGGTGATTGTTCCTTTGCGCATGCATATCGAAAAAGGAAAGAATACAATGATCTGCATGCCGGCCTGGGGCGATCGTTATTTTGCCAACAAGCTGGTGAACGTATTCCCGGCGAATCGGGATAAAAATCTGCCCGTCAACATCGGTGCACTTGTGTTGAACGATGCTGAAACCGGGGAGGCGCTGGCGCTGATGAATGCCTCGAAGATAACCGCTCTCCGCACGGGCGCCCTGGGTGCCATTGGCATCAAGTACCTAACGCCTTCAGACACCTCAAGTTTTGGATTGATAGGATGCGGCGTGATGGGCCTTCATCTGGCGGCGATGACTTGCACGGTTAGGAAGATATCAACCGTCCATTACCTGCATCGGTCGGAGAGCGGTGCCGCCCGTTTGACCGCCTTTATGCAATCCTATTTTCCCGAAGTGGCAATTGAGGGGAGTTATTCCGCAGAAGAGTTGCTTGGCAAAACAAATGCCGTGATTGCGGCAACGCCCTCCCAGGTACCAGTATTGCCTGACGACAGCCGTCTCTTGAAAGGAAAGTGTTTTATCAGCATAGGCTCTTTTAAACCCTCCATGCAGGAGTTGCCCGATGAAGTGTTTAAGCTCGCTGGAAGGCTGTTTATGGACTCTGAAGATGCCCGGGTGGAACCGGGGGATTGTATTAATCCGGTAACGAAGGGTATCTTGAAGGAAACTGATCTGCTTACGATTGGAAAATTAATCACCAAAGAAGCAAGCGTTGATGTTCAGCAGACGACTGCTTACAAATCGGCGGGCATGGCGGTGTACGATTTGTTCGTAGCGCAGGCCATGTATGAAAGGGCAGTGCAGTCCAATAAGGGCGCCCAGGTAGCGTTTTAGTCTTTCGAGCTGGGGCAATATTCGACGCTCGCAGCCAACCTTATGGCAGCAATGGATGAAGTTGCTTGCGTGTGAGACAAACGCCAAAACTACCATTAAGCATCTTCACGAGGCCATCCGAGGTAGCAGGCCAATAAGCCCAGGGGAAGGAAAAGCACGATCAGGTACCTTCCATAGTTAGCCAGCACGTAATTGCTTGGATCCAGGGGGTCGTAGTAGATACGCACATGCTGGTCGTCGGCGCCTCTGGTGAGTGTTTCTCTTTCCTCGTCTTCGCTGATGTGATGGACCACACCTTCACCGTCGGTAAAGTCCATCAGCGTTAATAGTTCCGCCTCCGGCCCGTCGGTATTTAGCACCGTCCCCGTAATGATGGCCTCGGTGGGCGTCCAGCAGAGTTGTGCGTAGAGGTAGTTCAAAGGAACAAGAACGCTGGTTGCTACCAAAGCCACTCCCGGGATGAGAAACCAGAGTTGAAAGAGCTTAAAGTTTTTCATCGCTACAATTACTGAGGATTTTTAGCCATCAAGGGCCACTTCAGCTATCCAATATAATCCAACAAACTGTTTGGCATACTATGTCCTCTACTGCGAGGACAGAACTTTTTCTCACCACCCTCCTTCTTTCTTGACTCAAGTCAATGAACCGCACCTGCCGTTGCCAGACCTTTGAATCAAAAAAAGGAACTATGAAGAACAGAATTATTTTTTCAGTGCTATTGTGGGCTGCTTTGTCGGTCAATGCTGATGCTCAGTCGGGAGACAAAGACAGCACTTTCCGGCGACACTTTATCGGAAGTACGCTGTTTATACTGGCTACCCCAATTCTTACGCCCTCACCTGAGTACTTTCAGCTGAACTATGGCTATCGGATCACTCCAAAAGACGTGCTGTCGGTGGAGGCCATTACCTGGTTGTATGGTGGCCCTCTTGGCAGGCCCTATGGCCCCGACTACGAAAAAGAGGCGTCGGGTTTTCCTGGAAGCGTAAGGGCTTTTGGTGTAGGATTGGCCTACAAGCGGTTTCTTTGGAAACGCCTGTACGGGCAGGTGCATTCTACTGCATTCCGTCAAAACTATTTGGACGAAAACGATCAGAAAATCCAAAGCGGGTTTCAGCTTTTCAACACGCTAAGGTTTGGCTATCAGCTAAGGCTGTTTAAAAACCGTGTGTTTATTGAGCCGTCGGTGGCGGCTACCTGGTGGCCTGTGAATACTAATTTACCTGCCTCCTTTCAGGTTCAAGAAGACAAGTGGCGCAACTTCTTCCTTTTTGAACCGGGAATGCACTTTGGCATCAACTTCTAGCTGACGGACGCTATTTAATCGTGATACGTTTTCTGATTCTTGAAAGTGTTTCAGGTTTGACACCAAGGTAGCTGGCTATTTGATACTGGGGAACCCGGCTCAACAAGTCGGGTCTCTCTTCCAACAAATACATGTATCTCTCCTCAGGACTTTTTTGGGCGAAGGCTTCTACCTTGTCGGCTTTTTCGCCCATCATCCTTTCAAACTCCATACGGCACATAGTTTCAAAACGAGGAAATTTTTTGTAGAAAGCGGCCTCTTTTTCTGCGTTGTTCACTGTTACGGTAGTCTTTTCCACGCAAACGAAGAAATGCCTGGAGGGGGCTTGACTCGCAATACTGTTGAAGTCTGCCGCTGTATGCCCCTCAGTGTAAAAGTCTGTGGTAATTTCCTCCCCATCCACAATCGAAAATCTTCGGATGCACCCCTGCACAACGGAATAGCCTTCTTTTGCTATTTGTCCGGCTTTTAGCAGATAAGTGCCTTTGTCGAATGTTTTTACAGGGTACGCTTCTTCTATCGCCCGACTTTCTTCCTCTGAAAGGTTCTTTAACTTAGACACTTGAACCGTCGAAACTTTGCTATTAGTCATCTGATAAAATTAAACGTTAAACCGGAGATGCCAAGCTGTTCAATATCAAACTGCTTGCCGGACACTGCTTCGTTACTAGTGGCAAAGTTGCTGGATTTTTTTTGAAATGTTTTGTGCAGGAATTAGCACAAAAAATGGGCCAGAACACGGCTGCTAACCGGTCTGGCCCTGGAAGAATTTTAAATACTACCTATTGATTTTGATATTAGTACCGAACTCTGCATAAAACGGAATCGTGGGACTTGACTTAAAATCTTGGGTCACTACTTTCCCAATCCGAAACAAAGCATCTACACCATCAAATGATAGTCCCGTTTGCACGCCGTAGCTGAAGTTTCCGCCTGTTGCAGGTTGGTACCAGCCGTTTTTCACTTCAGGATAATTTTCTTTGAATGCATCCGAATGTTCGAAGTGGGTAACAATTGCCTTGTCGAAGCCAAATTCGGCTGCCACAAACCACTTGCTCTGATAAAAACCAAAGACGCCCTTGAACTCACTGCCGAAATTTTGCAGCACGGCCATTGGGTTTTCGTACCGACGGTAGATGCCATATACTGAAGCACTTAGGTGAAAGTTATTGAACTCACACAGGTCTGCCACGCCACCGATTTTCGTTTTGAAATCGTCGAGCACCTTGTTACCCACCGGAGTGGAGAAATCGATAGTGGCTAAAATGGGAATTGGCGATAACAATTGGCGGCTGTAGCCGACGCCATACACAAATGCATAGTCGAAACCTGCATGGGCATGCGCAATATGGCGTTGCTCTTTTCCCAAACTAGCCCAGTTAATGGTTTGGCTATGAGCGGCGTTGATGAAAAGGGCCGGAAGTATTAAAAGAAGAAATATTTTCTTGCTGAGTGTCATTCGTATGATGATTTGAAAAAAAATGAATTGAGGTTTGTTACTGTTTGAAGAGACCTACTTCAATGAATTGAGATAGTCCAGCATCGCCGGATAAGTGTTGCTCCACCCGGTGGGAAACGACAGCATATCGTGCCCGGCGCCTTCCGTTTTGAAAAGCTTCACTGAAGGGTAGGGGGCTGAGACTTTTTGTGCATGCTGGAGGCCGTATGCTTTGTTGTTGGCACTATAAATGAAAAGCACCTGCGTAGTGTACTTGTTCAAATTGGTAGTCCAGTCGGGCTTTTGTTTATCGCCAATTTCGAGATAGGCATCAAAGGTAACTGCTCCACCCCGCCATTCCTGAAGGCTGCCCTCATTCCCGATTTCGCTCGACTCTTTTGAGGTCAGCAACATGAATTTATAGTCCAGGATGGCGTGTTGGTCTGTTTTGCCTGTCACAAACTGGTCGGCATAAACGGCGTCATTGAGGCTTTCGCCTAAATATTTGAATTTGCGGGAGCGTGTGATATAGTCTTTCACGTCCTTCCAGATCAGGCCCCCGGGCTCGGCGAGTATGGCTCCGTCGATGGCTGTGGGGTACTGATTGATGTAGGCCGACGCCAGCATGGCTCCCCATGAGTGACCCAGCAGAAAAACTTTTTGATTCGGATCGGTCCGATAGTGTGAAATGATGCCGCTCAGATCGTCATACGCCACCTGCATGGTGTAGTGCGATTTAGGAAACCGCTGCGAGAGTCCTGTACCCCGCTGGTCGTAAAACACCACACGGTATCCCTGACTGGCAAACTCCCTGCAATTCAAAAGGTAGCGATAGTCACTCCCGGGGCCACCGTGCAACACTACCACCAGGGGGCCATCAGCAGGCCCAAAGGCCTCGGCATGAAATAAGGCATTATTTAAGCTAACAGAAGGCAGCGAGGGATCCAGGTCAACTGTTTTAGGGACCAAATTACCGGAGTCATTGATGTCCAGCTCATCCTGACATCCCGAAAAAATACTCACTGTGAACATGGCGCAAGCCAGAAAAAAACGATGTTTCATAAAATTGATTTTGATTTTCCCCAAAGCTGGACCTACACGCCGGTTCCATCGCCCCATCCTATAAGTTGGAACCAGAAAACTGTGTGTGTGACTATTGAGAAAAGGCTACCCTGGAGTTATGTATGGAGGTAGGTGGTTGTCCGCTTCAGGTACTCGGACGGAGCGAGACCCGTAACGCTTTTGAAATTACGGTTGAAGGAGGTTTTGGAGTTAAACCCGCAGTCGAGGGCAAGGGCAAGCAAGGTAAACTTTTTGCTTTCTGGCAGAGCAACCAGGCGTTTAAACTCCTCCACCCGCAAGGTGTTGATGTAGTCGTAAAATGTCTTCCCCTCAAAAGTATTGATGACTTGCGACAGGTAGTGAGGGTGCACGTCCAGTGCTTTGGCTAATTCTGTCAAAGTGAGTTCTGTGTTGGTGTACAGCTTTTCCTTTTCCATGATCTCGCCCAACGAGCTGTGCAACTTGGCTGCAGCCTCATCGCTCAAGCCCGATCGCTGGTATTTTGGTGCAGCTGGCTTGTTGTTTTGTCCGCTGACCGGGTTGCCCGGAGTGGCAGTGCCATGAACTGCCAATGCCGTAGCAGGGAGAAGCTTTTCGGGTGTGGGATACCCCTGTGAAAAAATGCCCACTTGCCTGATTCCGAAATAGCCAAGGAAGAAGACGAACACCACCACGGCATTAAAGATCATTACATCTTCGGCAAACAAAACAAAAAGCCAAATCAGGCCAATGCCGTATATTAAATACCGCAGCCAGGCCAGATTGATCTTTTCTGCGGAAGAGAATTGATCCTGAATCGTTTTTTTATGCTCATTCAACTTCCATAGTGAAAGGCCAACATATACCACTCCGGAAATCATTATTGAGCTGATCATCACTAACATTTCGACCTCATACCCCGATCCCTCATTTTTAAACACTTCAACCTTCTGCTCTTCTGGCAGCAAAATGAAAGGGAGAAAAAGGCCATAAAGCAGCACGAAAGGGATGAAGTGTGCTGCTTTGTATTTCGCAGGGGTATTTTGATTCGTTAATGCGCTGGTGTACAAAAACAGGAACGGGCCGTGGAGCAGCGGGAGCGGAAAGTTAAAGCCCAAAAGGAAGGGGAACGACAAAAATTGATCAGAAAAGGTCAAATAGAAAAAACACAAATGAAACCCGATGGCAGTAAGCCACGCAGCCAAAATCAAGTCTGCCTCCGATTTAGCCTTCTTTGTAATGAGTAAGACTGCCAGAAAAAAAGTCAGTATGATGCCAGCCAGGTAAAACATGTATCAGGGACGATGACGAGTCAGTTAATTCGGCAGGAAAGATAAAAGCACTTTTTTGGATAATGGACAGGACTGAGGTTTATTTTCTGCTGCGCAAACTGGGAAGGAATGGGTTTGTAGGCTGATGCTTAATCCTTCCTTGCAAACCAGGGTAAATAGATTAAAACCAATTGAATACCGATTCTCACCAGGGCCACTGTTTTAGTGCCAATGGCGGGGTTCTCCTTGAGCGCATCCCAGATGTGAATGGGTAGAAAAGCCACCATCAACAGGAAAATCCCCAATAGGGCTCTTTTTTTGAAGGTGGGAATAAATACGCCAATACCTAAGATGATTTCGACGACACCTGCCAATACGTTGACGATGGATTTGGGTAGAAAGTCAGGAATCAATGGGAGGTACATTTCAGGCGTAGTGAAATGGTTAACCCCAGAGAAAATCAGGAACAAGGCTAATACTATTCCGAGGATGGTTTTTGCTGTTTTCATTGTTGGGCGGGCGTTTATTCTGCACCTAAATTGCGAAATGATGAGTGACTTAAAAAACTGCACAGCAGAATAAATGCCTCTTGATCTGTTGCCGAACCGAAGGTTGATTTTTCCTCTACCAGGCATGCCGGACTACGGTTTTCAATCCATAAAAATTACCTATTTCCGAAAATGTGTCAGTGTTGTTAAGTGTAAGGCTTTTTACCCTTCGGCACAAGCCTTTGTGCCGGTAGCTGTTAAGCGCTTGTCTCCCTACCTCATAAGCGCTTATGAGGGGTGTGGTGAAGGCGTTAAAAGAAGTGGGACAACGCCTTGTCGGAGGTGAGTAAAGGGCTTAACAGGAGGCTGTGGTGCGCACCACTCATAGGCAGTGGTAGGCAGCATAGCTAGTGAGTGCTGGGCAGCAAAGGTAGTGAATAGTGGGCAGGCGTCGCTACGGCGAGCTTAGCCTACTGGGGAGGAGCCGTCAGACGCCGGGAAGGGAGTCCAGCCCTCTTTACTTGTAATTATCTGCTAAAACCGGGCCAGTTGGAATTCACTCAAAAGCTTGGTGCGGTAGTATTACATTAACTGTGTCAGCTTAAAAAACTGTAGTTTTTGCTTTAAATTGTTACCAGTCGTTTAGGTCAGTCTCTATCATTCTGCGTTTATTGGCCAGTTCCAATATGAACTTTACTAGATGATTAAAATTAACATGTTCATCTAGGACAATGTGTTGCATAACTAAATGATAGTTCTTCGTTGGTTGAAGCACTTCAACCGAGCACGTTGTTCCGTGAATAATACTAGGATGAAAGTTGATTGGGGCAAGTTCGTAAAAGTTTGAATCATCCAAACGTTGTAAGAGTTCTTCTATCTCTACTTTACTAAGAGTTTGAGAAAGTTTTGTGAATTTGTATCTAACAGAGTCTGAAATTGCTGCCTTTCTGTAAATGTTGTCAATTACTATGCTTGAACCCTGATAGCTGTTATTTATCGCACTGTTCAATTGTCTACGTTCCTTGTTTGTGAGACTATCTAAATAGAAATCTTCAATGGTTACTGAGTTATCGCCTTCCTTTTTAACAGTAATTTCCCAGTTAGTATATGATCCACTATATCCTGAAATTCTAATTGTTATGCTCTTTTTCCAGCTCTCATGATAGATTAATCGGATGCTTATTGAGTCATTTGCAGGCTCTCTAAACCAACTTGGTTCATCGAAATTTCGGAGATAGTTTCCGAGGCCATACAAATAGACGTTGTCCATTCGTTCGGCTGTCCAGTCAAGTTCGAGATAGTTCCTAGCGTTGGCAATAAACCTTTCAAAGTAAATCTCGTCCTTTGTTTGTCCAAAAAGAGTGCTTACGGCGAGTAATGCCAATATGGTTAACGAAGTTTTTGGAAGTATCATTTATAACTCATAATTGCTGCTCACAAAAGAATAAAGACCGGCCCGTATTCTCTTTTATGACTACCAATCTACCATATTATCTAACAATAGAAAAAGCCAGGAAACAGCTTGCTGCCATCATCAGGGGATGCCGTTCCGGCGGCGGGCTCCACATCGGCTCGCTTGTTCCTCGCTATCGACATGACGTTGATGTGGGTAGGGCGGATGTACCTATGCTTCCAGTGCGAAAGGCCGCTTAACCTCAAAGACCTCCATAGCAGCCGTCATTTCGATCCGCCAACCGGCGGAGAGAAATCCCCCTGGCCTGGCACTGGATTCAAGAGTAGCAAGTGTAACTGTGAATGGCTGTTGGTTAGCACCTTTATTTTAACAGTTGGAACGAGTCCATAAAACGACGTATAGATTCATTGTTGCTTTTGCCTGTTTCTGTAATAGTTTGCAGCATGTAGGCCCTGTTGTGTATCAGGAAAAGCCTCATCCTGATGATTGCCATCCCTTGGCCATAGTCTACTGTAATTTCTCTTCCAGGATAATCAGCCAGGTTTTTGACCTCTTCTGTTAGAAGCTTTCCTTTTACATTGTTTACAGCTCCGTCAATGGCGCCTCTGAAAAACTTATCTAAAATATCCGTTCTATCTGAATTTATCAGAGAGTCAGGGTACTCTGTAACATTCGTCATATAAAGCAGGTTGTCGTCATTTCCTTTTTTGGAAGCATCGTATATGACCATATTCATTTTCAATTGACCTATCTCTGAATCTATCATTTGTGGCGTTGCCGTTGGTTCCTCGGGGAACTCAATTTTGAATCCAAATTCTTTGTCTTCAAAAAGAAACCATTTGCCTGAGGCGAAGCTTGATAAAATAGTCAGCAATGCTACTGAGGCGATTAAATGGAGGGTATACTTCAGATTCATATTTGCTGGATAATTGCCATTGTTGTTAGTGGTTTTTTTACTCAGCTCTTTTTAACTCAAGTCTATCAATTGTCCAGAAGATATATTCACCAATCACTTTCTCATCACTTGTCCAGTCGCCTAAATTAAATTGAAAATCACCGAAGTCGCCAATTATTGGGTTAACTGATTTAATTGTTCCATAGCAATGATAAGTCCATTCTCCTTGGTTTGATTTTTCTATTCTAATTTCTCGTCCCTTGTTTCCGCCAAAAATTACGTCCCATTTCAGTGGATAGTCCAGGTGAGTCAAAGTCACATTAATTTTTTCTCTAAGTTTAAATTTATCCTCTGAATAAAAGGCGTCGTATTGTCGCCCGTTGACCTCAAATGTGACAGTTCCCTCATGGTTGTCTGTCTCATTAATTTTTGTGATTTCGACAGCTATTGTCATCGTCTTGAAGAATTTCCCACAACAAAAGAATACGAACCGACCAATATTCGTCCCTTATCGCTGCCAATCTACCATATTGTCTAACAATTGAAAAAGAAGGGAACCAGCTTACTGCCATTATCATGGGGATATCTCCCTCGTTCCTCGGTTCGATATGACGTTGGTGTGGTGAGGGCGGATGTGGCCGTTGTACAACAAAAGCACTCATAACGACGTCATTTCGCAGCGTAGCGGAGAAATCTCCCAGGATATGGCACTGCATTCAAAAGGCTTACTGCCATCACCAGGCGGCTGCCGTTCCGGTGTCCAGTGGGCTCGCTCGTCGCTTTGGCTACGCCTTCACTTTGTTGCGGCAGGCAGACAGGATCAGGATGACTCGCCATCGACATTGTCTTGCCTGCAAACATTTCCCACAAAATCGTAACTTGGTTGGCGAGTACCTTCACAACCATCAACAATGAGTGCTATTTCTGAATCAGCTTCCCGGGCAGTATCGCACCAAAGGTGGGTAAAAGCCTCGCATTGGATGGTGACATTAAGCTTTCTACTGCTGGCTTTTTCCGGCTTCGAGATACTCATGGTGCACCCTAGGCTCTATTGGGGAGAAGTAGGCAATGAGTTGACACCAGCATTGCTGGAGCTACCCATTAGCCGCAATCATCAACGGGATACCTGGGAGGAAAGCAAGGCTTTTTTTGCCACCGATGGTTCGCCTGTTAGCGCTGCCCGTACGTTCGATGAGCTCATGTTCAACCAAAATGGGTGGGGGCGAAGCCTTCATTTTCTGGCTGCCTGGCTGTTGATCGTGCCGGGAGTCATTTACCTGCTG
Source organism: Imperialibacter sp. EC-SDR9 (assembly GCF_902498805.1). GTDB lineage: Bacteria > Bacteroidota > Bacteroidia > Cytophagales > Cyclobacteriaceae > Imperialibacter. Next base: position 26,830 of record NZ_LR701599.1, read on the forward strand.
ATCGGGGTTTTTAGCGGACACTTCCGAAACCACATCTGGCCAAAAAGAAGAGAGCTGACACCTGCGTCGGTTTGGAGAGACGTGAAGGACCATCTGCGCATGCAGATGGCTCCGGCTACTGGTGGGCCTGATTATGGGCTGCTGCAGAAGCTCGCTTACATGATGGTTATATTCGTTGCACTACCGCTGGCAGTGGTCACCGGGCTCACCATGTCGCCAGCCATCACAGCGGCTTACCCTTTTCTGCTGAAAATGTTCGGCGGTTATCAGTCGGCCCGCACTATTCATTTTTTTACTTCGCTGACCCTCGAGTTGTTTCTGTTCATGCATCTGGCCATGATCATCAAAACTGGCTTCACACAGCAAATACGTTACATGACACTGGGAAAGTAATATGAGGAATATGAAGAAGACAGACATCATCACCAGAAGAAAAGCCCTTGCAGTAAGCGCCTCCGCCCTAGGCGCTCTTTTGCTACCTGGATGTTCCAAATCCTCACCGCCCACTTACGGCAGTCTACTGCGCATGGGAGATGCACTGACCTACACGGCCCAGCGAACCCTATTACCAGGACAGTCCCTGGCAAAAGAGTACAGCTTTGCCGATATATCGTCGTTTCCAGCTACCGGCACCATCAATCCGGCAGATAGCTCAAAGGAATACTACAGCGAAGAGTATGAACGCCTCAAGAGTGGGTTATTTGCCAACTGGCGATTGTCGGTGGAGGGAAGTGTGACTAATGCTGGTCAGTACTCGCTGCGGGATCTTCAGCGGTTTGCGGCAAGGACTCAGATCACCCGACACACTTGTGAAGAAGGGTGGACAGCTATTGGTGAATGGACTGGCGTACCGTTAAGCAGCGTGCTCGAGCATGCAGGCATATTGCCAGGCGCCCGTTTCATTAATTTTTATTCTTATGATGGATGGGAGGACAGCATCGATATGCTGGATGCTTTCCATCCGCAGACGATCCTGGCTTATGGCATGAATGGAAAGGCCCTTTCGGTTCCTCACGGTGCTCCGGTTCGGCTCCGGGTGGAAAAGCAGATTGGCTACAAAAGCATGAAATACCTTCAGCGAATTGTAGTGACTGACGAGTTTGTCGATCCAGGCGACACTGGATGGGCCTGGTATGTGGGTATTTGATTAGGCTGGAGTGCGATATTGTGACATACTCTACTTAACGAAATGAAGCATGTCTTGTGGGTTGCTCATCATCACTATTTTATCGCCTTTCATGACAACAGGCGCTTTTAATATCTCAGGATTGTGTACCAATAAATCCAACCAATCTTGATCCGATAATTCGTCTATCTGCCCAAATTTTTGCAAAAAGTTGGGATGTTCGGTGTTGACTAAATCCCGCACATTAATTCCCATTTTAGACGCCAATTCTGCCCAATGCGTAGGAGTTAATTTCGCATGTGACAGATCGATATCGTGAATAGGTATATTTTCGATTTGCGCATAAGCACGAATTTGCTTGCCGATGTTTTCTTCTGAATTATAAATCAGCGTTATTTCCTTATCTGAGTTAGCAAATGTCATGGCATTTATTTCTTATCAAGATAAGAATAATAAACCACTAAGTTCTTGACCAGCATCAATTGCCTGCAAGAGTTGGATATGGAGTGATCGATATGTCCAGTCAATACCTGTAATCTTCTGCATATTTAAGACGGTAAAGGTTCTTTTCCCGGCAACGGTTATTGCCAGGTACTAACCGTCGGCGACTACCCGTCGGCGACTACCCGTCCGGGACTGCCCGTCTGGGACTGCCCGTCTGCGAAATCTCTCATTCGTTCCTTCGGCGAGGCCTACAGGTCGTTTCCGATGCATGACGCCGGAGTGCGGACAGCTACTGTGAAGTTTTAACTCGACCTTGTCATCCCCGCCTTCTTCTCCTCCAAATATTCCCTCTCCAAACTATTGGTGCAAGTGCAAATGGCCTTGTCGATGGCGATGAGTGCCCTGGCAGGCTCGCCGTTTTTGGCGTAGTACTCGGCGTAGGTACCATGGAGGAGGTAGGTGCGCTGGCTCATGGCAGCAGCGTTAATGCTGTCGAGCTCCTTTTTGGCGTCGGCCAAGCGCTCCATTTGCAGGTAGGTGATGGCCCGGGAAAGCCGGATGCTGTCGGAAGGCATCAACTCAAACATCTCGTTGTAGTAGTCGATGATCTGCTGCCAGTTGGTATTCTCAAACTTGATGGCCTTGATATGTTCAGCCGCAATGCCCGCCTCCAGGTGATAAATAGACTGGTCTGAGTATAGCATGGCTTTGTTGAGAGCATCATTCCCCAGCACAATGAGGGGGAAATGCCAGGTCGAACGATCCTGGTGCTTGAGGTCTACGATTTTACCATCAACAACCTTGGAGTCGAGCCGGGAGGCGTGAAAGCAAAGCAACCCAAACAAGGCGTAAAGACTACCTGACCTGAACTGCTCCTTCACCAGCAGGAGCTTGCACAGGCGCAGGGCCTCACCGCAAAGGTCTTTGTCGATGAGCTGATTGAGCTTGGTAGAGTGGAAGCCTTCGTTGAAAATGAGATAGATGATCTGCTGCACGGCGGAGAGCCTGCCGTCGATCTCGTTGGGTTCGGGGTAGTCAAGCGTAATGCTTAGCTCCTGAATCTTTTTCCTGGCCCGCATCAGCCGTTTTTTGATGGTCTCATCTTTCTGTAGCAGGGCCACGGCTATTTCCTTCATGGAAAAACCCGAAATGGCCTTGAGGGCAAAGGCAATTTGCTCTTCTCTGGAAAACCCGGGGTGGCAGGCCACAAAGAGCATCCTCAGCTGGCTGTCCTGCACTTCGTGGTCGAGAAAGTATTCGTTGATTTCGAGGGTAGCTGCGCCGTGGACTGTTTTTTCGTGTCGCTGCCTTTGGGCATTGATTTGGCGCATCAGGTCAATGGCCCTGTTCTTCGCTGCCTGGGTAAGCCAGGCTTCCGGGTTGTCGGGCTGGGCCTCCCGCCACTTGAGTGAGGCCTGCAAAAAGGTGTCCTGAATGGCATCTTCAATCAGCTCGAGGTGGGCGAGGCCGAAGATTTTGGACAAAATGGCGACCAGCTTTCCGTACTGATGTCGGAAAAGATGGTCGACCATGCTATGGGGCTGCTTACCTGTCAAACTTCACCACCTCACGAATTTCTACTGTTCCGCCGAGGTGGTAGTCAGGATAATCCTGGGCAATCTTCACGGCCTCTTCTACGCTGTCGGCTGCGGCGGTGTAGTAGCCACCTATCAGCTCCTTGCTTTCTACAAATGGCCCATCTGATTCTATCCTGTCAGGCCCGGAGACCCGCTTGGCCGTGGCATAAAGTGCTGCGCCGCCTCGCAAAATGCCCTGTTCCTTCATTTTGTCACCCCAGGCAAACCACCTGCCCATTTGGGTTTGTATTTCTTCTGGTGAAAGGCCCAGCTCGTCGTAGCTGGCTCCTATAAATATCATCATGAATTCTTTCATCGTGTAAAAATTAAATGGTTTCTAATGTATTAAATTCTAGCGCTTTTGCCATCTAAAAGCTTCCGCTTTATCGGCCTGATTGCTTCAATATACTGCTAGTTTCTCGAATGAAAGGCCACCCTGTTTCCTTCCGTGTCGATGAACTGCGCCATGAATCCGTTGGGCCCCAGGGAGGTCTTGGGTACGATGATTTTGCCGCCAGCTTTCTCTACCCTCGATAGCGGGGTTGTCAGGTCGTCTCCACCGTTGAGGTACACCAGCGCTCCTTTGTCGGAAGGTTCGCAGCCCGGGCCGAAGGCAATGCCGCCGCCAACGCCGTTTTCCCAGTCGGCCGGAAAGAACGCCATGGTCATGCCCATTGCTTCCATCGACATGGTTTCCATTTTTGCATCCAGTACCTGCTCGTAAAATGACTTGGCCCTGTCGAAGTCTTTGGCTGGCACTTCAAACCAGTTGATTGCATTTTTCATCTTGTTAGTTGTTTTGGTGAAACATGATTTGCCCTATGACGAGGCCGGGTTTGTGAAAGGGGACAGGTGGGAGGAAAGTTTTTTGCCAATTAGAAGGTTGGAGGAGTGAGAACGAGAAGCCATGCAGGGAACATGGAGGATAAGATTTCTCCGCTCCGCTACGAAATGGCCGTTACCGACGGCTCGGTGCCAGTAATAGCCGATTTGCATATTGTTCACTATAACTAAAGAGCTGTACACGGGAGTACCACCATTCCGTAAGCAAAGGGGATGTCATATTTAAAGAAACAGGTTTAGTCTAATTGAAAATCTTACTAGTTTCGAAACATCATTACAAACCGAAGTCTATGTCCTCTAACAGAAGAGATTTTATTCGCAAGTCTGCCCTTGGAGCAGGTGTGCTGGGCGTGTCGTCGCTGGCGGCGTGTGCGAGTGAAGGTGAGCAGAAGCAGGCTGCCGGACCAGACCCGTCCACCACAGGCACAAAGCCCATTGTTATCGCCACCTGGGCGCATGGCATGCCCGCCAATGAAAAGGCCTGGGAGCTACTGAGTCAGGGCAAAAGTAGTCTGGATGCGGTAGAAGCAGGTGTGAGGGTGGTGGAGTCGGATCCGGAGGTGCAGACGGTTGGCTTGGGTGGCTTCCCCGATAGAGATGGAGTGGTGTCGCTGGATGCCTGCATCATGGACTACGACAGCCGCTGTGGTTCAGTAGCATTTTTGGAAGAGATAGAAAATCCTATTTCGGTGGCCCGCAAGGTGATGGAGGAAACACCCCATATCATGCTGGTAGGAGAGGGTGCTCAGCGATTTGCCGTGGAGCAGGGCTTCGAAAGGAAAAACCTGCTAACGGAAAAGTCGAAGGAGGCTTACGAGAAATGGCTGGAAACGGCTGAATATAAGCCGGTCATCAATATTGAAAACCACGATACCATTAGCATGCTGGCGCTGGATAGCCAGGGCCGACTAGCAGGCGCTTGCACCACCAGCGGTGCCGCCTGGAAAATGCATGGCCGTATTGGTGACTCACCGATCATTGGCGCTGGTCTCTTCCTTGACGGAGAAGTAGGAGGCGCTTGTGCTACCGGGCTTGGAGAGGCAGTGATCAGAGTCGCTGGCAGCGCCATGGTAGTGGAGCTGATGCGCAATGGCATGAGTCCGGGAGAGGCATGCAAAGCCATTGTAGAGCGTATCGCAGCCAAGCACCCATCCGTCGCTGACTTGCAGGTGGGCTTTCTGGCGCTGGATAAGTATGGTAATTATGGGTCCTATGCGATTCACAAAGGATTTAATTTCGCTGTGTACAATAACAACGGCAATACGCTGATTGACGCAGTGAGTAAGTATTAATATCATTTGACTTGTTGATAAGGTAATTTTCTATTAATCAGGCAACCTATTTTGGCACAAAAGTGTCGTTGCATAAGATGAAACACATTATTTTTTTACTGGCTATTTGGATAACAGGGGCAAGCACATTCGCCAGACAAAATGATCACTCTATTGCCCGGAAGTGGAATGAAGTGCTGCTGGAAGCCGTCAGGAATGACTTTGCCAGGCCCACTGTTCATGCCCGCAATCTTTTCCACATCTCTGCCGCCATGTACGATGCCTGGGCGGCCTATGATGAGACGGCAGAGCTGTACTTTCTGGGGCGGTATCACGGAGACTTTTATTTCCCTTACGATGGCATACAGGCGCCGGAAGACTTAAGTGCCGCTCAAGAGGAGGCCATTAGCTATGCAGCCTACAGACTGATTAGTCATCGTTTCGCCCTCTCTCCCGGAGCCCAGAATATCTTCCTGGCCGCTTACAAACAGATGCAGGCAAGGGGCTATTCACTTTCGTTTACATCCACCGACTACTCAACCGGCTCCCCGGCGGCGCTTGGTAACTATATAGCCGAAAAAGTGATTCAGTTTGGCTTGCAGGATGGCTCGAACGAGATGAATTTGTACGCCAACCAGTATTATGCTCCGCTCAACGATAAGCCGCTCAATCCATTAATGCCGGGAAATCCCAATTTGAAAGACCCCAATCGCTGGCAATCTCTTGAACTTGGGGCGTTTATCGATCAGGGCGGAAACCCTATTCCAGGAAGTAATATTCCGTTTTTGAGCCCCGAGTGGGGCAATGTCACTCCCTTTTCAATGAATGCGCTTCATTTTACCCCGCATAAAAGAGACGGTGACGAGTACCTGGTGTATCACGATCCCGGCCCACCCGTTTATTATGATGAGGATGACAAGGAGGCTATAGCAGCCTATGTATGGACATTCAGCCTGGTGGCAGCCTGGTCGTCTCACCTCGATCCATCCGATGGGGTAATGTGGGACATTTCGCCAGCTTCCCTGGGTAATATTGACTACGCTGAGCTTCCGACAAAAATGGAAGACTATCCGGCTTTTTATGATTTTACCAACGGTGGAGACGTAGGCAAAGGCTACGAGGTGAATCCAGTAACAGGCGAGCCTTACCAACCTCAAATGGTAGCCAGGGGAGATTATACGAGGGTACTGGCAGAATTCTGGGCTGATGGACCCAGCTCTGAAACACCGCCCGGGCATTGGTTTGTCATTCTCAATTATGTAAACGACCACCCACAGCTTGTGAAGAAGTTCATGGGGCAAGGAGAGGTTTTGGACGACCTCGAATGGGATATTAAAGCCTATTTTATCCTTGGAGGCACCATGCACGATGTAGCCATTGCCGCATGGGGGGTAAAAGGGTACTACGACTATATCAGGCCTGTGTCTGCTATTCGCTGGCTGTCGGGCGTTGGCCAGTCCTCCGACCCAAAATTGCCAAGGTACCACCCCGGAGGGTTTAAGTTGTATGATGGACTTATAGAGTCAGTCAAAGCTGGCGACCCACTGGCCGGGCCGAGTAGGGAAAATGTTGGCAAAATAAAATTGAAGGCATGGAAGGGGCCGCAGTATGTATACGACCCGGCCACAGTGGAGGCAGGCGTTGACTGGATCCTGGCGGACTACTGGTGGCCTTACCAGCGGCCTTCATTCGTTACGCCACCTTTTGCAGGGTACGTATCGGGGCATAGCACCTACTCACGGGCCGCCGCAGAAGTGCTGTCGCTACTGACTGGCAGTGAGTACTTTCCAGGTGGTATGGGTGAGTTTGATGCGGAGAAAAATGAGTTCCTGGTGTTTGAGGAGGGGCCTGGTGCCGATGTGGTGCTCCAATGGGCCAGGTACCAGGATGCTTCCGATCAATGCAGCCTGTCCAGGATATGGGGCGGCATTCACCCGCCTATGGATGATATCCGTGGGCGAATGATGGGCCATGAAATAGGAATTGATGCTTTTAACTTTGCCAACAGGTTTTTTGACGGGGTCACTACAGGTGTGAAAGAGCGCCAGCTGGTGAGAAATCAGGTGACGGTGTACCCGATCCCTGTCCAGCGGGGAAACGCTCTGACGCTTTCATTTAATAGCCGTATGTCGCAGGCTCGGGCCGAGCTCATTACCATGGAAGGGGCATCCGTCGCTGCCAGTGAGCTTTCGGCTACATGGGCTGGGCAAACCCTCGATCTCGACGTTGCAGGTTTGAAGCCTGGGTTTTACCTGCTGCGCATCAATTCTGGCAACGCTTCGGAGATCCACAAGGTCATTATTGAGTAAGGCGGAGGGGCTTTTGCTTTTAGCTTTCCATCCAGGCTACAATGCCCAAATGGTGGTGGTGGCTGACACTTGCTGGTGTTGTGGTGCCGTTGTGTCTTACAGTCGGCAAGCCTGCCACATCCGATAACACTTGATAGCCTGGCCCCATTTCTCTTTGAAAGGAATCTCGAAGCTCCTGAGACTGATTTGACGTATTCAGCATGAAGGTCTTCCATTTTACCGCTGCTATATTTGCGGTCGCCGCCACGGAGATGATATTGTCTTTTTTCAGGATAGAATAGCCGTTAATTTCATTCAGCCATTTTCCACGGTAGTGCAGCCTATCGTCTATTGCTTCAACATAATGTACTTCGATTTCTTTGGGAGAAAACGCCTGGTCTGATCTTTCGGCCTTAAATATTGCTTCTTTGGCAGCCCAGAGCAGCCAGTAGTGTGTTTCGTCGTCGGTGCCTTTGGGGCAACGGTCGTTGGGATGGGAAATAAAACTTATTTCCCTTTGAGAGCGTGGCTTGAGGAGTGGGTCTGTCAGGTCAACAATGTCAATCCCAATCAATCCTTTTTCATTTTTTCCAGAATCACCTCAATGGCTTCGCCAATGGTATTCATCTTGTTGATGGACTCATCGTCGATAGTGATATCGTATTTTTCCTCAATATCAAGCACAATGTCCACCACGTGGGCAGAGTTAATTTTAAGATCACCAATGAGTTGTATTTCGTCGGAGAGGTTGTCCAGTAACTCTTTTTGCATCACATAGGGTTCAATAACACCTTTGATTTCTGCTTTGATTTCATCTTTGGTCATAGGGGTGGTTGGTAAGGTTTTTAGGACGAAAACTTCCGCAAAATAATACAACTATTCACGTCCCCAAAGCCAAAGTTCGCTTTGGCAATGATGTTGAGGTTGGTTTCCACAGTGGCTGTTGGGATTTTTTCAGTCGGAATGATCTTCAGAATCTCCGGGTGAAGCTCCTCAATATTGAGGTTGCCGTGCACAAAGTTGCCATGCATTTGAAGGGCACACCCCACCAACTCGATAGAGCCTGCACCCGCAATGCAGTGCCCAATCATTGATTTGGTCGCATTCACCAAAGGGAAATCGGCTGTTTTAACATTGAGCGCTTCCACCCAATTATTAAGTTCAATGGGATCGGCCATGGTGGACGTGAGGTGACCTGAAATGAGGTCGATAGACTCAGGTGTTACCCCAGCTTCTTTGATGGCATTTTTGATGCAGGCCTGCACGGCGGTGGAGTTGGGGGCTGTCATGGACCCGCCCATTCTTTGTCCCCCCGAATTGACGTCGCCTCCAAGGATCTCCGCATAAATCCGGGCACCTCTGGCAAGAGCCGTGTCGAGTTCTTCCAGCACCAGCGCTCCACCTCCTGCGCCGGGCACAAAACCTGACGATGTGCTGCTCATGGGCCTTGAGCCAAATGTCGGGTTGTCGTTGGAGTCTCTGCAAAGCACCCGCATCGAGTCGAAAGCCCCCCAGATGTATTTGCCTTTGCCTTCGGAGCTGCCACACAGCATTCGCTTCGCTTTGCCACTTTTAATAAGCTCATAGCCCATGATGGCCGCTTCGGTGCCAGTGCTGCAGGCCGACGAGTTGGACATGACACGGTTGCCTGCTCCGAGCATGCCGTTGAGGTAGGCACTCACCCCGCTGTTCATCGACTGAGTGATGGTTTTGGTGCCCAGCTTTTTCACCTGTCCGGCATTCACCAGGTCGAAGCGGGGCCCTATGCTTTCGTCCATACTCAGTGCTCCACCTCCATAGATGATGCCTAGTTCAGGGTCAAATTTGTCATAGTCAAGCGTAAGGCCCGCATCTTTCCAGGCTTCCAGACCCGACAAACAGCCATAGATCACGCCATGATTGTCTAGCATTTTGTTCAGGAGCTGAGGGAGAAGACTGAGCTTGTACTCCTCTGATACTTCGGGTTCACCAGCGATTTGACAACCCAGGTTGTGCTCGGCCAAAGTAGGTATCCGGGTAATGCCCGACTTCATGCCTCGCAAGGCGTGTTCAAAAGCCTCTTTTCCCGTAGCATTTGGTGCCACTACGCCAAGTCCCGTGATAACTACTCGTTTATTTAAGCTCATTTTTATTCACTAGTAGGCCCGATAGATCGCCTTTACAAACAAGTTGCTGTGTGTCTCTGTTGTGGCATTCAATCCGGCATTTCAACTTACCGAATCTATAATAAATTTTGGAGGAAGTCACCTCAAGTGTTTGCTCAGGGTAGGCAGGCGAATAGAAATCGACGCAGGAAGAGGTGAAAACAGGCACCTTTCCATCCATCCCATCAGGGCTGCTGGTGCTGTTTAAGTACATGCCAAAACAAACCAGGCCAATTTGCGCCATCACTTCGGTGATGATTACCCCAGGGGTGACAGGGTTGCCAGGAAAATGACCCTGATAGAAAAATTCATCCTTTTTTAGCTTATAGGTTCCTTTAATGGAGTTTTCGTCGGCACTGAGTATTTCATCCACAAACAAAAAAGGTGGACTGTAGGGTAGTTTTTGAATAATGGCTGCAAACAGTTCGCTCATAGTAGGTGTTCGCCACCATCCACATGAATGGTGCTTCCGTTGATCCAGTTGGCTTCATCCAAAGATAACAGGTAAATGGCATTCGCTACATCTTCTGGCTGAGTCATTCTACCCATTGGGTTGTTTTTGGTTACCAATTCGATCATCTTTTCGTAGGAGGGGATCATCTTCAAAGATGGTGTAAGGGTCACACCTGCCTGTATCGTGTTCACCCTGATGCCGTGGGGGGCTAGCTCCACTGCCAGGTACCTGGTCAAAGTTTCGAGGGCTGATTTTGCCAGGGCGATGGCACCGTAGCCTTCCCATACCCGATCGTTACCCATAGAAGTCAACGTGATGATGCGGGCAGGTTTGGCAAAGAAGTTGTTTTTTAGCAGCGTGCGGGCCCAGGTAAACACATTGAGGGCCATGGCGTCTATTGTCAGCTGCAAGTCCTGGAGGTTAAGCTCAGGGCTATCGTTTGAAACAAACGGTTTCAGGTTGCCACGGGAAACAGAGTGAAGCATCAGGCTGATATTGGCATTACCCAAAGCCTTTCTGAACTGCGGCTGGTGTTCGTCGATTTTCTCCTGGCTGGTGGCATCGAAGTTGAAGGAGATTAGCTGGGCACCAGACTCCCGGATTTCACTGAATGCAGCTTCAATATCGGCCAGCACCGAGCGACGATCTCTGTGGACAATAAGCAGGTTCCAGCCACTTTTGCCTAACTTCTGTGCGGTAGCCAGCCCAATACCTGAAGAACCTCCCAGGATCAATGCCCATTTGCTCATGGCTGGACGGGTTTAATGAAACACCTTCGGCGGATGGCAAGCCGGTTGCCTTCTCCGGTGTAGTCGTTCCACAGATTAAGCACATTGAAATTTTCTTCGAGCATAGGGCCCGTCATCACGTTGGTAGCGCCAGTTTTAATAAAGTTGTCTAACATGCTCCTAAAGATAAGAACATTTGCTCCAAGCTTTTGATATTCGGGCTTCACCCCAATGAGAAACATGTCGAGGGTTTTGTTAAAATAAAAATCTTTCAGGACGTGATAAAAACCAAACGGAAAAAGTGAGCCTTTGGCCTTTTGAAAGGCCTTCGAAAAAGAAGGGAAACAAATAGCGAACCCGATGGCTTCGTCGCTCTCATTTACAACCACGCTCACATACTCCTTTCTTACCAGTCCAAAATATTGCTTCACGTAATAGTCAATCTGCTTTTGGGAGAGGGGATAATAGCCATACAAATTGGCGTACGACTCATTCAAAATTTCAAAGATACTATTGGCATAAACCAACATTTCCTTATTGGTCTTGAACTCTTTTACCTTGAATTTGAAGCGGCCTTCAACAATTTCGGCAGTTCTTTTTAGTCTTCTTGGAATCTCACTGGGTACAGCACCCCTGGCTTCCACCCAGTCACAGGCCTTTTCAAACCCCAGGGCTTCAAAATGCTCTTTGTAATAGGGGTAATTGTAGATAGTAGCCTGAGTGGCCATTTCTTCAAACCCATCAACGAGGGTGCCTTCAAAGTCAAGATCGGTAAAGCCCATTGGCCCGTGAATAGCCTTCACATTTTTTGATTTGGCCCAATTTTCAACAGCTTCGATGAGCTTCTTTGAAACATCCCTGTCGTCAATAAAGTCTACCCAGCCAAACCTAACCAGGGCCTTTTCCTGTAGCTCTGTGCCGTGGAGAATGCCCGCAACCCGTCCGACAATCTCGTCTCCGCTGTAAGCCAGAAAATAGGCAGCGGAGCAGTACTCAAATGCGGGGTTTTTGTCTTTGTTGAGTGTGCTTTCTTCAAACTGAACGAGCGGCGGCACCCAATACGGATGGTTTTTATAAAGCCTGAAGGGGAACCTTATGAACGCTTTTAAATCTTTGGAGGATTTTACTTCTCTAATTTCAATCGACATAATTTACAGAAGGCCGTTTTGTCTGTAATGCTCGGCAGATTCTTTCAACGCATCGCTCAAAGATGTGAAAATAAAATCTTTTGGCGTGATATCACCTTCTGCAATTCCCCAGTCGGCGGTGAGCTCGTTCATTTTTTCGGGGGTAAGCACAGGTTGCCCTTTGAAAATTTTGGCAAAGAACTCATTGGCATGGGCGTAGGGCATCATAACAAATGAGGGGATACGAACCGTAACAGGTTTTTTCCCAATACAGTCGCCAATACAGCTATACAGCTCGCCAGGGGCGTAGTTTTTTCCATCCGTAGCTGCAATGATGGTGCTGTCTGGTTGGGCGGGGGCGTAGTCCACCAGCAGCCTCGCCAGGTCTCTGGCAAAAATAAACGTTAGCTGCTGTGTTGGCTTCGCAAGCAGGGGAGCAATATTCATTTTGATAGCCTTAAAAAGCTTGAGGAAGGCAGCATCCCCAGGTCCGAATACGGCAGTCGGCCTGACAATCACCAATGGTAGCGACATTTCCAAAAGTTGCTCTTCAGCCAATAGCTTGCTTCGACCATAGTTTGTTACAGGCTTTAACACACCGGAGGGGCCTCTGGCGGCCAGGGAGGATACATAGACAAATTTGCCTTTTGCTGAGAGCAGCCCTTGCTTTTCAATCAGCTTTGCAAACTTTACAGTGAGCACCTGATTCGTTTCGAAGAGCTTTTTAGGATCGAAGGCCTTTGTGAGCCCTGCGTTATGGATGATGAGGTCGAAAGTGCCATAAAGTTGTTTCAACTCTTCCATTTCTTTTTGCAGCAACTCTCCGGAGTGGTAGCTGAAAACGGTAGAAGGAACCTGCAGATTTTGCAGCTGGCTGGTGTCCGACGATTTCCGCACGCCAGCCACTACCTGATGCTTTTGACTAACAGCGTATTTTACGATATGCGTTCCGATGAAGCCACTGGCTCCTATGACGAGGACTTTCAATGGGCAGCCATGTTCTTGTCCTGCAACGTTTCGATGCCAAGCTTTTTCATGGTCTTGTAGATTTTTTCGACTGCAATATCAATTTGTTCTTTGGTATGCGACGCCATCAGGCTGAAGCGAATCATGGTGTCCTCGGGGCCAACGGCCGGAGGAATAACAGGATTGACGAAAAGCCCGGCTTTGAAGAGTTCGGTAGTGAGTTCAAACGTCTTCATGAAATTTCGGACGTAGATAGGTATAATGGGCGTCTCCGTTTTTCCTATATCGATGCCATATTCTCTGAAAAGCCTGTGGGCGTGGTGTGTGTTATCCCAAAGTTTCGCTATCAACGAGTCGTCGCTTTCGAGCAAATCCAGCACGGCAAGCACAGAGGCCACCGTAGAAGCTGGCATGCTGGCACTGAAGATCAGCGCTCTGGAGTGGTGCTTCAGGTAGTTGATGGTATCGGCGTCTGACGCCACAAAACCGCCAATAGATGCCAGCGACTTACTGAAAGTACCGCCAATCAGATCGACTTCATTGTCGAGACCGAAGTGGCTGGAGGTGCCGGCACCATTTTTCCCAAGCACACCAATGGCATGGGCACAATCGGTCATGATGGTGGCTCCGTATTTGTTGGCCAGGCGCACAATTTCTGGCAGGTTGGCAATATCACCTTCCATGCTGAACACGCCATCGACAACGATGAGCTTCAATTGTGAATCGCCACACATTTGGAGCTTTTTCTCCAGTGCGTCCATGTCGTTGTGCTTGAATTTCAGTTTTCTTGCAAACGACAACCTGCTGCCTTCTATAATGGAGGCATGGTCAAACTCATCGAGAATGATGGTGTCTTCTTTGGTGGTGAGGCAGGGAATAACCCCCAGATTTACCTGAAAGCCCGTGGTGTAAACCAATACCGCTTCTTTATTCAGGAACTTCGCCAGCCTGTTCTCAAGCTCCACATGGAGATCGAGCGTTCCGTTCAAAAACCTTGAACCTGCGCAGCCGGTACCGTATTTTTTTATGGCCGCCGCTGAGGCTTCCATTACCTTGGGATGGTTGGTCAGTCCGAGGTAGCTGTTCGACCCGAACATGAGCACCTGATGACCGTCGATGGTTACTTCTGTGCCCTGCTCTGACTCAATAGGGCGGAAGAAAGGATACTGACCAAGTCTTTTTACCTTTTGAGGCTCCTGGTAAGTACTCGTACGTTTTCTCAATTTGTCATTCATAGTCTACAACAAACATTGTCACGGCTGGGCCTGTGAAGTAACACAATTAACCTACATCTTCCAATCAAAGGGTGTTGGGAGAACGAGAATAAACTGCATTTATAATCAGAAGAATGTTCATTTAAGGGTGCAGGCTCAAAGTTAGCAAAAAGTATTTACTCTTACTTTTTATAAATTTTATGTTTGTACTCGAAGGCAAGGCACTCAGCTCTGCTGCTTGAGAACAGACGCCATGTTTACCATACTTTGTCTAAGCAGAGTCGGCTTTTCAGAAGACACTTTTCAGGCAACTTTATGGACGACGCTGCGCTTTAGATTGAATTACATTTTTTGTTGAACGATAAAGCATACATTTTGATATTGTCATACTAAAATCGATTATTGAGTACGGTTATCAAACTAACATTTGGAAATATGGATTTTGACCAAAATGGGTATACGGCAAACTGGATTTCCTCTATAAAGAAAAATGAGCTGAAGGCTATTGATAAACTGGAATTGGACAGCTTATGGGGTAGTGAAGACAATTTTATCTGGAAGGCTTCGCAAGTAGTAGGCCTGCCGTCATTTTACCCTATATATCAGTATAGAGATTTTTTTACCACGAATCCGCTCCCTCTGATCCTGATGAAAGGCCATCTGCTAGTTAATAAAAGGTTTTTAGCAAAGTACTCCCCTGATGGTAGATATTATTCCGGATCAGATACAATAGATAAAGAAATTGTTCGGGTTGGTGCGCCGATGTCGCCCGGTTTCGTCATTCAGTCAAAAGAAGTTTTTATTGCCAGGATATGTGAAGCTATAACAGAGGACATAAAAAAGATTGAGTCTTTACATCCCTCACACAACCATGTGTTGTTGTGTGGTGGAAAAGATAGTCTCAATATGCTGTTGTTTCCTTGGAGCAAGCCAGTAGTGGTAGCAAGTGCCCCGCCAAACTACGAGTTGGTGCGAAATTTTATTGAAGAAAATAAAATAACGTGTGTAAAAGAGATGATTTGCTTGTCCGATACATCGTCTCGGTTTGAGGATATGGAAATTTTGGCTAATGTCTGTCGAAACAGTTTAGAGCATTGTCGATGGATCAACGATTTACAACTTCTGGCTGAAAGATACCCCAGAAGTGTTTTTTGGAAGGGACAATTAGGAGATACTTTTTTAACCCCTTCTTGGAAGAAGTACAGACACCAGAAGGTGAATTTTCTGGACAAGCTGAAGCCAGACCATTGGAAGCAGAAGGATTTTTTCAACTCACTCTGGCTCAGAGGTGCCATGTGGCAAGGTGCCCACATGTCGCAGCTTAGACTTCTGACCGGGAAACTATTTCTATCTTTCTATCACGGAGCTAATATGACATCGCTTTTGCAGCAAGTTGACTTGAGCTCCTGCGTGATGGCCGATATTCGTACCGAAATAGGAAATTTCGCCTCTGGTAAAGAAGTGGTCTATCCTGAGCTGAACCCATCCCCAGGTATTCTGAAGAGAACAGAAGGGATATCTTCGCCAGAGCGATTCCTTAGTTTAATTGAATCGTTTGTCACAATAGACCAAATTGTTGATTAGCGTCGCCAAATTATTAAACTTTTCCTTTGGCATCGACAATATTTTGGAATCAATAGCCAGGTCGCTGCGATCTTGCATTTGTATGCGTTCGCTATAAGAATACCTCCATCCTAAAAAGATATCTTAAAAGTATAGTAGGGCAACATTTATCTGGAACAGGTAGAGCAGAAGCTAATGTGTCTTTTGGTGGAGACTACCCCAAGGTGCAATAGGCAGCTCTTTTTGGATAAAAAAATATTTGAATAAAACTTCACAAGATGGTAATAGCGATGCTGGGTTTTGCTATCACACCAAAATCACGTTTTATTTTTTTTATTGAGTAGTTATTATGAATGTTATTTATTTGTATATATCTTGATGTAAATATTTTTTTTAACTAAAATGGTCAATTTTATGAAAACGAAATTCACTTTTGCTCTTTTTTTATTAATCTCTTTCATTGGCTGCAAGGACGATTTAGAGGATATTGACTCTGATGTCTATGTAGACAGTTCGGCATTTGGTACGCTTTCAGTTCCTACTAAAGCTGATAAAATATACTGGAATTATAATTCTTCAGGAGGCCAGACTAAGGTTCATGTGGCTACTGGAGGAGGAGGGTTTGATGTTACCTCTATTGATACTCCAGGGAGTGTTTCTAGTGCCACAAAGTGGTTTTTTGCTGATGCAAATGGAGATGGGTTGGCGGACAAAATCTATTGGAATCCCAACGTCAATAGTGGACAGGTTACAGTATATCTTTCGACTGGAACTGGGGGGTTCTCAACAACCTCACTTTACTCTACGGGATCACAATCTAGCAATACTAAATTTAATTTTGCTGATGTTAATGGCGATGGTATAGCTGATAAGATTTATTGGCTCTATTCAAATAATGGTGGTCGTATCGAAGTTTCCTTGGGGCAGTCAAGTGGCCTATTCTCAGCGTCAGTCGTTCCGTCCAATGGTAGCGTCAGTACTAGTACCACATTTTATTTCTCTGATGTAAATGGAGATGGACTGGCGGATAAGATTTATTGGAATCCGTCGCAATCTGGTGGACAAACACAAGTTTATTTAGCTACATCAGGAGGGAGTTTTTCCTCAATTTCAGTTAGCTCACCTGGAAGTGTCAATTCTGACACCAGATGGACTTTTGCAGATGCAAATGGTGATGGACTGGCAGACAAAATCTATTGGAATCCTAACTTTAATGGAGGGCAAGTAACAGTGTATTTGGCAACCAACTCAGGCAGTTTTTCCACAACTCCTATCTACTCCGGCGGGTCGCAGTCAAACAATACCAGCATGCAATTTGTTGACGTGTCTGGAGACGGGATAGTTGACAAAATCTATTGGCTCTATTCTAACAATGGCGGTCGAGTTGAAGTTTCACTCGGGCAGTCAAGTGGCGTATTCAGTTCTACAATTATTCCGTCTTCTGGTAGCCAGAGTTCAAATACTGTTTTTTATTTTGCAGATGTGAATGGAAACTGATTGAATGAAGCAAATGTATTCTAGGCGTTGATTTTTATGGTTAGGGTATTGGGGGCCATGTTCTAGCAAGCAAAAGGTGACGAGCTCTCGACTTTTTCGCAACATTACATTTGTGAGCGAAAACATGAAGTCTATAAAAAGTATCTACTCTTACTTTTTATAGACTTCATGTTTGTATTCGAAGGCCAGCCCTGCCGCCCCATTGCTCGAAAACTGGTGCATGTAGTCGATGCTTTCGTTGTTGTTAAACATCTCATACCGAATCTCCCAGAACCTGTCTTCTTTGTAATCGTTGTTTTCGTACCCATTATAAAGCTCAACTTTTATGGAGTTCAGTCCTTTGGCCAAGTGCGCTGCCAAATCCACGTCAAGGTTAAGGTCTGGGTTGCCGTCAAACACTTTGCTGGTATACGTTAAGGAGTCATTTATGTACACCTTCACCTGATTGTCGGCCTTATAAAACCTGATGAAATGGCCCTTTGCCGCCTGCTGGGGTTGTGAGAAAACGAGCTGAGAGATCAGGCAGAAAAAGACAAAAGAAAATGTTTTCATAATTCAAATTTATGAAAACATACAAGCATACGAAGTGCCAAACTATTTTGGAGCTGGCAAAAAGGAGTTGGTGGCGCTATTTGATTAATTATTAATGCGATACCTGAGGTTTAAAAGTGCCTGGAAATTTCTATCGTTGATCCCGTCAACGAAATAGCGGTGGTAGTGTTTTGCATACTGTAGCTGGGCTTCAACTGTAAACTGATCAAACAGCCGGTAGTACCTGGCTGAGTAGGCAAATTCAAATTCTGAAGGGTATTTCAAGGCCCCTGCATACTCTCTGAGAATGTAGTCATCGTTAAACCTTATTGCCTGTGCCGTGAGACCAAACATGCTCTTGGGGGTGAAATACTGCGCCTGGACAACATTTGTATTTGACCCCGGCCCAATGCCTGCACCAATGATTTGGCCGTTTTGGGTGTAGCCATGAGCGATGGAGTAGTGCACATAATAGGTAGGCGACGAGAAAATACTGACAATCTGGAGCTGGTTGGCGCTAAGTTTGGTGTTTTCGTAGTGGAGCTTGATGGTGTTTCCGTTGCTGAGTTCAAAAGCCTCAGTGATACCGAGCACAAAGGCGGACGAGCGATCAGGGTTGCGGCCAAATTCTTTGAAATTTCCCGGAAAATCATTTCTCGCATACTCGGTGTAGATCTCCAGCCCTAGTTCCGGACGATTCCAGCGGATGGTCGCAGATGCCATCTGGTCGTATTCATCGTTGGTGATGATGCCGTTTAGCGGGGTGTCGTATTGCCTTGAGGTATGGGCAAAAGCGGCAAAAGCATCTTTCGCTCCCATGCTACTTCTTTCCCAAAGCCTGTACATGACCCGATGGAGGCCCAGGTTCAATCCTTTAATGAAGCTCGGCGCATAGCCGCCTGTGAAGCCGGTGATATAACGGTAATTATTGTTTGGGTTGCTATCATAATAATCTGACTCTCTAAGCATACCCCAGAAAGCTTTGCCCTCCAGGCGTCCGATTTTGGTATCTATAGGCCTGTTGAAGCCGAGGTTGAATCGAGGTATGCCCGCCGCCTGCTGACTCATTAGAATAGGGTTGAAGGTGGCTGGCCCCCAGACTTCATTTTGGGTAGTGAAACCTGCTGCAATGCCCCGGTAAACGTATTTGACCTCTGACTGCCCCGGATCAATCTTGAAAAGGCTTTCGTCTCCAAACCTTTCCACCTGGTCCAGCCTTTCGTAGAAAGGATACGAATATTGACTTTTGTTGTAAATAGGTTGCGGGATATCTATGGCAGCGTTCTGACTATAATGCACAATGGGCGACAAGGTGTAGCTGAAGTATCCATTTTCGCCGGTAGGAAGTTTGCCCATCACACCGGTGGTAAACCATGAATTGAGCCCTTTCCCATTCCAAACGGCGCCGTCGTTGTAGCTTCGGGGCGCAGTAGAATTGTACAATGTGCCAAAAGTGGGATCAACCACAGAAAATTTGTCCGAACTGGTTGAAGGCACCAGGTAGTTATTCCATGGGTTCCAGCTAAGGGAGCTGTCGGGAGCGAAGTCGGTTATTACGGACGGGAACGTGCCAATGGGTTCCTTGTCGAAATCATTTTTTAAGAGCAGTAGCCTGTGGTACTCAAAATCCAGCGTACCGGGCTGGAGCACCTGGCCGAAAAGGCTGGAGGAAAATAGAATGAAAAGTGAAAAGAGGCAGATTTTTCCTTTATTCATGTGTTGTTTTGCTTAGGGTATAGCTTGGTAAAATGGAGGGTTGCTTAGGTGCAATTTGTTTGGTTACTAGACTTTTTTGGTGATTTTTTCGACAACCATGGTTTCTGAATATGTTCTCAAACGTAGCAATTTCTAAGTAATAGTGAGCGGTTGAAGTTTACGAAAGTCACCTTATTTTTTGAGGTAATCTTTTTGCCTGGGCAAATGAATTCTCTGGTTTCTCAGCTATTGCGGCCATTTTTCAAAAATGAAAGCAAGATGCAAAGTACAGCCTTTGAGTTGGAACAAGTGACCTTTTTTTATCGCTTTTGTACCGCTTTGGGGAAATTTGTGCCTTTTTTGAGGCGTCGCTCGTATGTTCCATTTCTGGTTGCATAAAGAATCTGGTGAGCTTCTGGCTGCCGGTTTTTTTGAGAAAAGGAAATTTTCTTGCCTACTTTGCTGCCTTGCTGCTGAGCAACAAGCGGCAGGTAGAACGAAAAGCCACTTAGTGAAACTAATCTACTCTTTACTTCTGACAAGCTGGAAAAAGCTGTTTTTTGCCATGTTGATGAGCATTGTGGCCGGAGGGTTGTATGCTTTGTCTATCAAGTTTCTTCACGAAATCATTACCAGCGATTCCGGGTTGATGCTGGTGTTTTACAAGCTCAATATTTCCATCATTGTCTCAACAGCCTTGTCGGTGTTTGCCGGACATTACCTTACCAAAGTGTATGAGGGCCAGGTATCTGACCTCCGTCTTTCCATATCAAAGAAAATCCTGAAGGCCGATTTTTTTCATGTAGAGCAGAACTCTCTTCAAATAATGCCTGTGCTGAATAACGACATCAATACCATTGGTGCGTTCATAAAAACGGTGCCTGATTTTTTTGTTTCAATTTCAAAAGTTGTTGCCTGTGTTGCCTATATGTTCTGGCTGTCATGGCAGCTCACGGCCTACGTGATGAGCATTTACGCCCTGGTATTCCTGGTTTCGATGATCGTTTTTCCAAGAGTACATAAGCAGGAAAGGATGATCAGAGAGCTGAAGAATGACATTTTCGAGCATATCAATGGTCTGGTGAGAGGGCTCAAGGAGCTGTCCCTCAACAAAAAGCATAAGGCTATTTACGTGCAGGATATTATGGGCCCCACCAGCCGCAAACACAGCGACAGTTTAACGATTCTTGGCACGCTGCACATATTTGTCACCAAGGTTGGAGAGCTGATTGTGATTGTTTCGCTTTCGGTGCTGCTGATTAAATACAACGACATTGTGGTGATGGACAGCGGTTTGCTGCTGGAGTTTTTGACGGTGGTCATGTTCGTTTTGCCAGCACTGATTATTACGACGACTTTTCTTAATAACATAAAAAAGGTGGAGGTTGCCCTCAATGCGATCGGCAAGCTGGGAATTGAGTATCAACCAGACAAAGAAGCAAAGCAGCAGCCGGTGAGCCCAATCGGGGCTCGCCAGGAGCCTTTGATTGCTCTTAAAGATGTGGGGTTTGAATATGGTTCGGAAAGGGAAGCAAATGGGTTTCACATCGGTCCGTTTAATCTGACGATCAACCGTGGAGAAATCGTTTACCTGAGTGGGGGAAATGGCAGCGGAAAAACGACATTGGGCAAACTGATTGTGGGACTTTATCGCCCAAGCTCAGGCAAGGTTTTATTTCAGGGGCAGGAAATAGACGATCGGAAAAACGAAGACTATCGCAACCAGTTCGCAGCGCTGTTCCCCGATTCTCATGTGTTTAGAGGGCTGCAGTACATTGATGATGGATACCTTCAACAGCATGGAGAGCGACTTATCAAGATGCTCAATATCGAGGAAATTGTAAATATCAAGGATAAATCGCTGTCTACCATACGGGTGTCGTCGGGCCAGCAGGGCAGATTGTCACTGTTGAGGTCGCTACTGGAAGACAAAGAAATTTACCTGTTCGATGAGTGGGCGGCTAATCAGGATCCGCTTTTCAAACTGAAATTTTATGGGTCAATTATCCCGGATTTGAAGAAAGAAGGAAAGACTGTCATCGTGATTACCCACGATGAGTCCTATTTCCATATGGCCGATAGAATTATCAAGCTCGAAGATGGCCACGTTGTCAGGCAGCACACCGGCAAATAGACGCATGGCTAGTTCTCATCTCTGAGATCGAAGCATTCAGGGCATGGTTTTTTCAGTCCGAAGAGAAATGATCGGTAGGGGTAGATGTTTCTCGTGTAGGGAAATTCCGATGGATAAAGTTTGTATTTGATGTTGTCCGTTTGAATCATATCGTCCATACTAGATCCAAAGGCCAAAAATGTGCAGGTCGGATTATTTTCGAACCAAACCGGACTGACGATTTTGGCCAGCATTCCACACATCATCATCACTACTGTTCCATCTTCAAATCTTTGCTCAGCAAGTTCATCGTAAAGTTCGTAGGAGTTTCGGAAAGGGACTTTCATGATTTGTGTTTCGTCCGCTTTGAGCCCCAGTTTTTGAAGCATAGTAAGGTCTTGAAACTCGTTAAGGACAAAGAACAGTTTCCTGTTTCTCAGTTCTCCAAGGATCGACGGCAGCAGCGACAGGTTATGGTGGATGGTCATCGCCGGCACAGTAAATTCGTCGGCTTGTCTGAGCTCCAGTGCCAGTGTTTTCAGCTCGGGATAGCAGGTGCCGCAGGGGATTCCAACAAAGTAGTTATGGTTTTTGGTTTGTAGAGCAGTCAGCAGGCGTTCGGCCAGTACTTCCGAGTATATCTGCTGTTTCCTGCCGTACCATTTTGCTTCGTTGTCTTTGTTAAGATACTTTCTGATAAAAGTGATTTCGCCATCGTTGAGGTGAGAAAAGCAGAACGGCTCGTTCTTTTTTAAAAGGTCTCTAAGGCGTGACGCACTTTCATGATAGGTGGGGCCAAAGTTCTTGCTGTACCTGAAAACTTGTTGCTGAGTCGACGTCCCTTTGTTGTACCGGTTGATCTGCATCAGGCTCACCAGCGACTGCATGTAGGCTGCCAATGAAACAAGAGCTGCCAGCGGCTTAAGAAGGCTCGTGGTGTTGAATGTGTATTTGCCCTTTAACTGCTGTAGACGCCTGCGAAAGTTTTCTCTCGATGCTGGGATGTGAACCACCAGTGGGTGGGTGCCTGTGGCGGTGTTGTGCAGTTGGCCCTTTTTCCACGCCAGGTCCCTGAAGATGGTTTGCTGTGATGCCAGTCCAAATGTCTTGAGCAGCTTCCGCTCGTATTGGAAGAAGAGGAAGCTGTGCCTTTTTGAAAGGAGGGGCCAGCTAACAGCGGTGGCTCGCCCGCCTGTGCAGGCAAAGAGCTGTTGCTGACCGTCGATGGCGATAGTGTACGTTGGGTTAAACAACTGAGAGCTGCAGTCTGCATAGAACCGGCTAAATAGCGACTGGTCTGACCGTATTTGTGTCAAAGCTTGTTCGTTGGTAGAGTCAATTCCGTACAAAGCCTGTATGTCGCTCAGCATTTGACGAAGATGCTTCAGTTTCCCCATGAAGGAGCCCGAATTAAGATAGTCGTAGTAAGTGGCGCCACGGGGGTAAAATTTCCAGTAGTAGTATTTGAGGGTGCGATCTCTGAAATAGAAATTAGCTTCGGCTGAAAATAGAATATCAGTGTTGAGCCTGGAAAAAAGCTCCAAAATGTCAGACTCGCCACCGATCACATCGACATCAAAAGCGTCCACAACAAGTAGGTGATCGTCGTCGGAGAGGTTAGTTGAAAGAAAAAATGTATTGAGGAGGTTCAGTTTAATAGCGTTTGTACTCCATTTCTTGCCAATTCCCAGAATTTCCAGCGGCAGGCCGAGCTTTGCACACGAATTCTTCAGGGTATTTATCCTTTCGTCAACCGTGTTTGCAAAAGTCACTACATTTAAACTCATCTTTATGAACCGTTTTGCGAACAAAGTAAATGAACTTTGAGACATTTATCGTCCATGGATACTGATCAAATCAGTCACCCTGCAATGAGTGTCGTTTCGGGACATTGTCGGAAGCCAGATGATATTTATCCTTCATTCTTTGTTTGCCCAATATCTCATACTAAACCAACTTTCAAGCAAAACAGCGTTTTCGTAAGATGATGGCTACTCTGAGAGAGATTTTGAGGTATTTAAGGCTGAACGCTTTTTGGCGCTCCAGCTTTCGCATGAGGTCGATAGTTGCCACCAAACGAAGTGAAGATCAGCCGATTTACATTTCTCTGTCTACCACCCCTGAGCGTATAGCCAAAATAGGCCCTGCCATAGCGTCGCTAATGGATCAGGCCGTGATGCCTGACAGGATATTCCTTTGCATCGCCAAAAAAAGCAGGAAGGGGCAGGCTTATAAAATTCCCGGCTTTTTATCGGGCAACCCTCTGGTGGAAATTCGTTGGGTAGAGAAAGACCTCGGGCCCGCCACCAAATGGTTTTACAGTTGCCAGACCGATGATATTGAAGAGCGTAGCAGCATCATCGTGCTGGATGATGATCAGGTGTATCCGAAGCAACTGGTGGAACACTATCTGCATTGCAGAAAGCAGTTTCCTGGAGCGGCTTTCACATTGCTGGGCTGGCCAGTGCCAACTACCGGGCGGCATACCGACAGAAAGTGTGTGAGTGCGGGGAAAGTTAGAATCCTGGGTGCCGACGATAGGATTGAAGTGACTGAGAGCCCCCGGCAGGTGCATTGCATGCAGGGAGCCTCCAGCTATATGATTACAAAGGGGATGCTTAAACCCACGGCCGATTACTTCGAGAAATATAAGGCAACCAATTTTGCCGACGACATCCTGATCAGCGGGCTTTTGGCAGACAGCCAGGTGCCTGTGTATGTGCTGCCGGGCCCATTTCGGTTTATTCGACTTCATTCTTTGCGGATGATGAGGGCACCCAGCTTGTACAATAACACCAATCGGAGTAGTGATTATAACGATCAGCTTTACAGGCTGTTCGAAAAAAGCTGGCCTGCTGTTTAGTAAATGTACGGGCTTAACCGGTTCGATCGGTTAACAGTGATTCTCAGGCCAAGGCAAAAAACTACCCGAATAAATTTAGCGACATGCGTGACGCTGGTGCTGTAGGTTCTAGGACTGACCCAGCCATTGTTTTTCCCGGCTACTTTTATGTTCTTCACAAGGTGCCTCTCCCTGATGAAATCTTTGCTCAGCACCTTCATTGTGTATAGAAACAAGCGATCCCGTATGTCTCGTTGAGACACCTCCGGATATACGACGCTTGCATGCTTTGCCTTGTTTTCTGCTTCCGCCACAATTTTCGATACCCACTCAGGATTTGATTTCTTGTCTTGCTTGTTGTCCCACTTGATTTCTAGCCGGATGTCGAGGTGTCTCATTAACCGTTTCCATTCGTCAGGCCCGTTCTCGATATTGATATGAATAAACCTCGGGTTGGCCTGGAAAAAGTGTAGTACTCTTTTCCGGTAAATGAGCCAGTCAATCAATATTTGGCGGTAGATCGTTTTGCCCATGATTAGCCTGGAAAGGCGAACGATTGCCTTGTCATCCGACATGTGCCGCTCGTCGATATGGCTGAACCAGTTGAACATGCTGAGAATCCAGCGGGAAGGCTCCCTATCCAGCAGAACTATTTTTGCATCAGGAAACCAGGCGGTGAGGTGACGAAAATTGTGGAGGCTGCCATCCAGAAAGTAGTCGAATTTCGAAAAAAATGCTTCGTCTGGCTCAGCCAGGTGAGAATACACCCCGAAGTGCGGCGTATGGGTGACACGCAGCCCTTTCTCCTTCAATGCATTGGTAATGCTGGTGGTGCCCATTTTAGACGAGCCGATGAAAAACACTTTCATAGATTATCGGCTACTGGTTTTTGAAAAAGCTCGAAATAGGCTTGTGCCATGCTGTCCCAGGTGAACATCTCCTTCTCGGTATTGTTTTTGAACAACTGGCCAAGTTTTTTGAGTTCTTCTTTGTCGGCCAGCAGTTTGTTAACTGGCTTGCTCCATGCTTCTCCGTCGCCGGAGGGCAGCAGCAAGCCATTGAAGGTGTCTTTTACTGCAGATGGAATGCCGTCTACTCTTGCTGCCAGGCAAACCAGCCCGCTGACGGCCGCTTCCAAAGCTACGAGGCCAAATCCTTCGTAATCACCGTCAATATGCAAGTTGGGCATCACAAACAAATCGGCATGCAAAAGCAGCTGATCCAGTTCAGCTTGGGGTAATTTTCCTGTAAATAACACTTTGTCTCTATAGACAGGCTCTTTCATGAGCTTATCCAGTTCAAGGGCTTCCAGGCCAAAGCCAAAAAGATGAGCGAGTTTCTTGAAAACCGATGCCGGAAGTACTTTAGAAAACCACAATATGAGCTTAATGTTCTTCTCTCTGGGCCCAACAATGACATAAAAGACGGGCGTTTGTATTTGTGGGAGCACATTTTTTATGAACCAAACAAAGCCCTTCCGTTTAATTGGTCGGCCAATCGATACTATCAAAGATTTGTTGTTGATGGCCACTCCACATCGGTCCCTGAACAGAGAGTAGATGGCTTCATTTTTTTGTGGGCTTGGCAGTGGCTCAAATCCATTGGGGATATAATGCGTCCTGGCTGAAGGGATGCCTGCCTTGATGCATTCAAGCCTTGTCTCGTCGCTCACGGCAATAATCCAGGTAAATTTTGACAGGTATTTTCGCAGCCATAACTGGTATAAGGTCGACTTGAAGATAACATCGAGGCCATGGACTGTGGCAGCCATTTTTTTTCGGGTGAGCCAGAGTAGGGGAGTTAAAAACAGTGCCATGAGTCCGTCGTTGGCGTGAATGACAGCTATGCGTGGATTGCTCCAAACCTTGAATAAGCACCACGGAACAACCGAGATGAAAAATAGCGCTTTAGGGTATTTTCCACTAAAGATAATTTTGTGGACTATTGTATATGATTGCAGGTTTTTGATCAACTCATAGCTTTGCTTTTGCATGCCGCCAACGGATGGAGGATATTTGTGCGTAACAACAAGAACTTCGGAATCGCTTCGGCCTGCCAACATGTGAGGTTTGTGGAAATATGAGCAAAGTTAAGATTGTATTTTTTATTGATGTACTCAAAAAGGATTTTGATGGGGTGTCTAACACCACCAGCCAAATTGCCTACCGCCTGCCCAGGGACCAATTTGACGCCATCTTTATCACTCCGCTGCCGCCAGAAGACCCGGAGTTTCCGTTTCCTGTGTACAAGTGCCCATCGATAGACCTACCGCTTTATAAGCAATACAAACTGGCGCTACCCAAGCGAATGAAGGAATTGGAGGCAATTCTCGATGACTTCAAGCCCGATATCGTACATTGGAGCACCCCATCGGCACTAGGCTGGTATGCTGTGAACTATGCGAAAAAAAACAAGATTCCTGCGGCAACTATATACCACACGCACTTCACTTCCTATGTAGAATACTTCTTAAGGTTTGTGCCTGGTATCGATAAGATTTCGCCTCCGATAGCCCGGCGGCTGCTTTCGCTGTACAAAGACTGTTCACTTGTGCTGGCACCCACCGAAAGCATGAGTGATTACCTGAAAGTATTGAGAGTTGATGCTGGCAAAATAAACGTATGGGGCAGGGGGGTCAATCAGCACCTGTTTTCTCCCGATTTCCGGGACGATAAGTTTTTCACTCCATACGGCGTCACCAGCAAAAAGAAGATTCTTTTTGTCAGTCGGCTGGTGAGTTACAAGTCCACCGACAGCCTGATAGAGCTCTATAAGTTGCTTGACAAAGGCCATAAGCTGATTGTCACTGGTGATGGTCCCGACATGGAGAGGCTTCAAAGTAAGATGCCAGAGGCTGTGTTTACAGGAAAACTCACCGGTGAAGCACTTTCCAAAGTATTTGCCTCGGCCGATGTGTTTGTCTTTCCGTCGGTTACGGAAACGTTTGGTAACGTGATTCTTGAGGCCATGGCTTCCGGACTGCCAGTGGTGGCCGCAAGGGCTGGAGGCCCAGCTGACATCATTGAACATGGAGTTACCGGTTTTTTGGCTGAACCCGGTAACACCAAAGAAATGTATGGTCATGTAAAGTCATTGCTGTCAGATGATGAACTGCATGCAATGATCAGAGAAAAGGCGATTTACTACGCCAGCCAGCAAAACTGGGACGTACTGTGCCAGCGGCTGTTCGACTACTACACCGATTTAGCCAAAACAGCTTCATGAGCCTGACCTTTAAGATACTTCAGCTGGCTACGCCAAACATCGATTCTTACGCTGCCTATAGCATTGCCTCTGTGCGGGGCTATGCAAAAAAACATGGTTATCAGCATTTGGTGCAACGCAGCCGGTTGGTTGATGATATGCATATCAATTGGACCAAAATTGCGCTGTTACAAAACGCCCTGACGGAAAAAGACGTCGATTATGTGGTGCTGTTAGATGCGGATATTATCCTCACAGCTACCGCCCTGCACCTGGAAGACTTTGTGAAGATGGGGAATGAAGCAACGCACATACTGATGCCTGGCGATACGCCGTTGTTAGGAGGTAAAAGGCCTAACGCAGGGATGATCATTGTTAAAAACAGTCCCGAGGGCAGAGGCATTATTGACTATTGGCTGCATGCAGCCCGCCACGAAGGCAAGCACCTGGCAGATACCCACCCGAGAAATCAGCTGGTGTACTGGAATTTCGTGATGCCCAGGTTCAAACCCCTTCAGTTTATTATTCCAAGGTCATTTGCCAGGAAGTATTACCCTGTTTACGACTACCTGGGACTGCGTGGGGGATTTTTGTGGCATGTGACCCAAACTAATGAGGGCGTAAGAGAAAAGTATATGAAGAGGCTTTACGAGCAACACAGGTCAGAAATGGGCGACCTTCAGGCCACTTTAGAAGCGCTGAAAGAAGCAACGCAAGGGTTGGTTAAATTGGTTGAGTAACTAATAGCACTTTTAGGCGCAGTTAAAAAATTCATTGTTTAGTTTTAGGAAACGTTAATCGAAGTTTCATTGGAGAAGATTGCCGGTTTGAAAAACGCTCAATCATTTTACTGGGAAGAAAGCAGAGAGCCACACTTTCAGCGCAGAAAGCAAATTATGAATGAAGTGCCTGAGGTGAAGAAGCTTTTTGGTACCGACCCTCTTTTAAAGTACAAAGCGATTTTTGTACTGCTGCTGCAACTGGCTATTCCTGTATTTTTTCTACCCGAAAATCCATACCTGTTTGCCCTGCTGGTGGTGGTTGTGGGTGCCACACTTAGTCAAATTCTTTTTTTGGCTATTCACGAAATCACCCATGACCTGGCGTTTAAAAACCCAGTACTCAATAATGTTTTGGCCATCATTGTTAACTTCCCCATTGTGTTTCCCTTTAGTATGGCATTTAAGGTGTACCACGCTAAGCACCACTGGCACCAGGGCAAGGAGGGAGTTGACACAGACCTGCCGACGGACGGTGAAGCACTTCTGTTTAAGGGTTTTTTCGGTAAGCTGATTTGGCTGGTGAATCAAATCCTTTTTTATGCCATCAGACCACTCATGGTGCACCCTATCAAACCCGACAAGTGGCAAGTCATCAATCTGGTGTCTCAGTTGTTATTCGTTGTGGTGTTTTACCAACTGGCAGGTATTGCCGGTTTTGTTTATCTCATTGCCTCGCTGTTTGTAGCCGGCGGGCTTCACCCCATAGCCGGCCACTTTATAGCAGAGCACTACGTTTTCAAAGAAGGTCAGGAAACCTATTCGTACTACGGTTTCCTGAACAAGATTACTTTCAATGTAGGCTTTCATAACGAGCACCACGACTTCCCTAAAATTCCCGGTAGTCGGCTGCCAAAGTTGAAGAAACTTGCCCCCAACCATTACGACCGCCTCTATTCGCACACCTCATGGTCAAAGGTGCTTTGGCGGTTTGTTTCCGAGGAATCAATGACGCTTTACGCACGGGTCAAGCGCAACAACTAGTTGTTTCTCATGAAACTAAGTGCTGCTTCAATAAACTTTTCATTTTCGGAAACGAACGGCTCGTGCCAGGAGTCGTCGAAGACCGTCCAGTCGACTGTAGTGTTGACAAGCAGGGCTTCCGTTTCGTAGCCAATTTCTATCGGCACCACACCGTCTTTTTTGCCCCACAGAAATGCCACTGGTATGTCGATCATATCCAGTTTGCCGGAGGTGTCGTAGTTCAGCATTTCGAAGTCAAAGTAGTTTTCATACCCTTTGCCGTGGCTAAACTGTGCCAGCGTGGTGTTGGGTGTAAACAAGGCATAATTGATGAGGAATTTCTTGTTAGAAAACAGAGAAAGCTCGTTACCTCCCAGGTCCAGCATGTGGCGGTAATAGCCCACCCAGTCCAGCTCCTGGATGTTTTCCTTTGTCACGGGGTTTTCCTCGGCAAAGTCCAGCGCTTTGGCGTTGTTCTGCTCGGTAGCCTCTCTGATTACCCAGTCACGCATCACGTCCATCCACCGGTAGTTGGAGAAGGTGCCGTTGACAATGAGGGCTCCGGCCACCATTGATTGGTTGTCGTTAGTGGTTAGAAACTGCCAGGTGACCTCGACTCCGAAACTGTGGCCCATGAGGTAGATCTTTTTACCGGGGTATTGTTGCCTCAGCAGCGACACCACATAAAAGGCGTCTTCTGTGTACTGCTCATAATTGAGCGTTTTAGGGTCAACGTTGCCGGAAGCGGAACCTGCGATGCGCTGGTCCCAATAGGCCACCGCCACGTCTTTCTCCATCCCTTTCAGGTAGTACCGGTAGCACATGGCACAGTCTCCAGGCCCGCCGTGAACATAGAGGATGATCTTGCCTGAGTCGACATTTCCCCGCACCCACACAGGCATGTCGGCACCGTCATTGCGAACATAGAAAGTGTCGGTAGCCTCCGTTGCATCTTCAGTGCACGATAGAAAGAAAAGGGGAATAATGAATAAGAAAAATAGCTTTTGCATGTTTAAAAAATCAAAGGTTTAATAATTCCGAATTCAATGGCGAAGCGGGTGAGAGATGACGCATTGTAGGGAACTTGTTTCATTACGTTCAGTCGGGCATACCAACTGATGGGAATTTCCCTTTTCACCGAAAGGTCCTTGCCAATCCCGATAAAAACTGTTGGCATGAATGCTGTTCGTCCCGCCAGCGTCAGCTTTTCGAGCTCACCTGCTTCATTCACTTCGTACACCTTGCCCTCCAGGAATGAGCGAAAAAGCCCGGGACTAATGCCAGTTTCGAAGATTCTGCCTTTTTCATTTTTCCTTCTGTAGGAAACATCAGGCATAACAATGAGCCCCACGTGGTTGTGGGCGTGGCGGTAAATGGCCAGGCCCGGAGTGAAAGCCACGGCGTTGGTTACGCTGTGACCTTTCTTTGTCTGTTTGTCGACAGAGCGAAGGGTGATGGAGTAGCCGCCTTTAAGCCCATAGTGAGTAAAGGATTCTCCGAAATAGGCAACTTTCAGCTCCTGGCTTGCGGCCGACTGGAAGGTCAAAACGCAAGCCACTAAAAAAATAAACTTGTGCATAAAAAAGTAAATTGATGTGACAGTTCCCATACGGTGCGAACAAATGGATGGATGCAAAAAGGGGCGAATAATACCTGAACTATTGAAAAAACTACCTGAAGTATGGAAAAGAAGCGGTGGCTTTAGAGACTGAAATGCCGCATCAGGAATGACTGATCCATTTTTTGAAATCTGTAGCCTTGAGTTGGCTGATAACCACAGGTTCATCCATTGATGGGTGCACCTCAAGCAGCAATTTACCATTCGGTTCGCTAACAAACGACCTGCACGATTTTCTGTGAACGATGACCTGTCGGTTAGCCCTGAAAAAATCTTCCTCGCTGAGCAAGCCAAAGACCTCGTCCAGGGTATAGTTGATCGAAAGTCGGCTACCCTCAAAAGTGGTAATATAAACGACAGCACCCCTGATAAAAATATTGGCAATGTTGCCCGCTTCAACCGGCACATTTTTTCTCCCAAAGGTACCGATCACCGACTTGAGAGAACCAGTCTTTCTCCCATCATCGTGTCGGGCAACCTTAGATGCCCGGTAGAAATAGTAAATAATGTAGTAGACGTTGAACTGACCAATGACGATGATGCTGAAGGGCAGCTCATAGTCAGGAAATGATGTGGCTGAAATGGGAACTTTGTAGTATAGATGAAAGTAAATGGATGTGATGGTTACGCATACAAGAGAAGGTAATGCAAGTCCCAAAATTGTTTGCAGCAATATCCTTGAAAGTGGTCGATCGAACCAGTCATGTTTCTTTTGCAGTTGCTTCGTCACCTGCCTGACAAACAGCCACAAAAGAGATGTGAGAGAGAATGAGTAAATGGTGTCAGGCAGGAAGTTGGTTTGGTATAGAAGCTCGAACCAGCTGAGGTCAGCCCCAATGGAAAGGAATACCTGGGACACAACAAAGCTTACGCCAAGGATGACCCAAATGTCTCTTTTGAATGGAGGCAGGCAGTTGTGTACCATAGAGGGTAAAAGTCGGACAAAAATTCAACTTTTTAAAGAGCATACAGCCTGCACCATTTTGAAGACTGCCTCAATTAACATTGGCTTTGGGAACGAATCGATGACCGTTAATAGTTCTTATGAGCAATGCACTTTGGTAAATAAAGCTTTAATTTTCGACATGGAACTTACTGCCACAAAACTCTCTGCGCTTTTTCCTGATATGGAACAGGCCCTCAAAGACGCCATTTTGAAGGAGGGGATCATAAAAACTGTAAAAGAGGGAGATCTGCTGGTAAGCTCCGGCCAGTACATCAAATCAGCCATGCTGGTGATAGATGGTTTGGTGAAAGTTTCCAGAGAAGACGAGGATGGCAAGGAGTTTCTGATGTACTACCTGGAGCCAGGTTCAGCTTGTGCGCTTTCACTCTTGTGTGCCGCCCGAAGTGAAAAGAGCGCCATATCAGCCAAAGCTGTTTCTAATGCCACCATCATCACTGTTCCGTTTGTTTTAACCGAAACTTGGCAAACCAGGTACAGAACCTGGCACGAGTTTGTTGTGGCTACCTACCGAAAAAGGTTTGAGGAGCTGCTGATCACCCTCGATAGTGTTGCTTTTAAATCTATGGATGAGCGCCTGGTGTTTTACCTGAAAAGGCAAATGAAAGTGTCGGGCAAGCTGCTGGCCATTTCTCATCAGGAAATTGCCAACGACCTGAGCACTGCCAGAGAGGTGGTGTCGAGGTTGTTGAAAAAACTGGAGCAGTCGGGCGCCATTGTATTGAGCCGAAACCATATTGAAATCATTAACCTCGACAAAATTTTTGACTAGTTTTGCCAGAGTGATTATTGTCACTGAAGTCGGTCTTCCGCTGGTATACCTTTGATGAAGGAAATTGAAAAATAAACAACAATGATAGTAGAACAGATATACACAGGATGTTTGGCACAGGGTGCCTACTACATAGAGAGTGAAGGCGAAGCGGTTGTTATAGACCCATTGAGAGAAGTAGCACCTTATGTGGAGAAGGCCAAAAGAAGAGGAGCCAAAATTAAGTATGTGCTGGAAACCCATTTTCACGCTGACTTTGTTTCTGGTCACCTGGATCTCTCTAGAATAACAGGGGCGCCCATTGTTTTTGGACCGAATGCCAAGCCTAACTTTGAGGCGCATATTGCCAAAGACGGCGAAGAGTTGAAAATTGGTAAGGTAACACTTAAGGTGCTTCACACGCCCGGCCACACCATGGAGAGCACCACCTATTTACTGATTGATGAAGAGGGTAAAGAAAATGCTGTCTTCTCCGGCGACACGCTGTTCATTGGCGATGTGGGAAGGCCTGATTTGGCTGCCAAGTCGCACCTGAGCGTGGAAGACCTGGCGGGGCATCTTTTTGACTCGCTGCGAAGTAAGATTATGACATTGCCCGATGACGTCATCGTGTACCCCGGACATGGAGCAGGCTCAGCTTGCGGAAAAAACATGAGCAAGGAAACCACCGATACGCTTGGCCATCAAAAAGAAACCAACTATGCCCTAAGAGCCAATATGACAAGGGATGAGTTCATCAAAGAAGTAACAGACGGATTGGCGCCTCCACCGGTGTACTTTCCGGAAAACGTGATGATGAATAAGATGGGATACGAAAGTGTGGACAAAGTACTGAGTCGTGGACTTCAAAAGCTTTCTGCTGAAGGCTTCGAAGCAGCAGC
The DNA here is from genome assembly GCF_902498805.1 of Imperialibacter sp. EC-SDR9. GTDB lineage: Bacteria > Bacteroidota > Bacteroidia > Cytophagales > Cyclobacteriaceae > Imperialibacter. Next base: position 60,434 of record NZ_LR701599.1, read on the forward strand.
CAACGAAACGGAGGCGTTGGTGCTTGACACCCGTGACCCAAATGTTTTCTCAAAAGGATTCATTCCTAACTCTATCAATATAGGTATCGACGGTAGCTTTGCCCCCTGGGTAGGCGCATTGATCCTGGATATTAAGCAGCCGATATTGATTGTTGCGGAACCTGGCCGGGAAGAAGAGGTAGTAACGAGGCTGGCAAGAGTAGGATACGACAATACGATCGGTTATCTGGAAGGCGGTTTTGCTACATGGCAGCAAGCTGGAAAGGAAATTGATATCATTGATAATGTGTCGGCCGCTGATTTTTCAACTATGTACAGTAAAGAGAAGTTGGAAGTGATCGATGTGCGCAAGCCGAGTGAATTTGCCGCAGAGCACGTGGAAGATGCTAAAAACCTGGCGTTAGACTTTATCAATGATCATATGGCTGACTTTGACAAGGAAAAGCCGCTGTACCTGTACTGCGCCGGCGGCTATCGCTCCATGATTGCAAGCTCTATTCTGAAAGCCAGAGGCTGGGACAATGTCATCAATATTGAGGGAGGCTGGAAAGCAATAGAACAAACCAGTGTGCCGAGAACAGACTACGTTTGCCCTACCACGTTGCAGAAGTAGGAGAGGTGTTAAAAGCAAAGTTATGAGGCTCTCTCAAAAGCCCAGATCAGGTGTCAGGTTGAGCTCGTCGAAACCTTGTTGTTAAACGTTCTCAAGCATTTCGACAGGCTCAATGTGACATTTTCTTCTTAATTAGGGCTTTTGAGACGCCCTCGTTGCTTTTTTTAGCTCTTCAAGGATACCTAGTCTAGCTCGTGCTTCGTGTTGATAGAGAATTTATATCTATCACCCCTGTATAGCGACCTTTCAATCTCAACAATTTTTCCGTCTTCGGAGAAGATAGCTCCATCAAGCATAAAGGCTGCCAGCGGCACTGTGTTCTCGAAGTAATTCTGTGGATCACCGGGAGACAGAATGACGGCCCCCATTGTTCTGTGAGCATTGCCCAGTTTAAGTTTATACTGATCTTCGTAAATGGCAATCAGCGGGTCTTTAAGCTCAATAAGGTGAATTTTTGGACAGGCAACCAGGGAAATGTATCTGGTCTCATCTTTCATTAGCGTATCATCGGCATATCTCAGGCGGTGGACCTTCAACACCGGGCCGTCGATCTTCATATGTCTGTTATCGATTTTAGATGACAGGCCACTCTCAAGGATTGTCTTTTCAAGAATAATATCTTTTGGCTTGAACCCCTCTTTGATCAGGTTGCCGTCGAAGCTGTTCTTCATGGCATCGAACGAACCAAGCACTCTGGTTACGTGCCTGTCTTCTGTTTTATTCAACACATAAGTACCTCTTCCTTTTATTCTGGTAGCCCATCCCTGTAATTCTACTTCGTGCAAACTCTTGCGGGCCGTAGTATTGCTCACGTTGTGCTCTTTGATTAATTCATTCTCTGAAGGCACCTTATCGCCAGGTAAAAGCTCGCCTGACTCTATTTTTTGAATGATTTCTTTGCTGATTAAAATGTACTTGGGGACTGGCCTTTTCATTACGCTAAGTTTGGCGGACAGCTAATTTGAAATTTTTTTTTGTCATATTAAAATTTACTTACTACATTAGGTTCTTTAACTTAGTGCGTTAAGGAACCCTATGAAAACTACAACAAAGTATTGGTGGGTCGTATTCCTGCTACTAATAGCTACGTCTTTAAGCTTCCTTGACAGGCAGGTGCTGTCCATTGTCATTATTAAAATAAAGGAAGATTTATTTATATCCGATGTCGAGTACGGATTCATCAACTCGGGTTTTCTGGCAAGCTATGCCATTATGTTTACCCTCGGCGGTGTACTTATAGATAAATACGGTAGCCGACTGGGTCTGGCCGTTTCGGTCGGGTTTTGGTCTTTTGCCACCGTACTGCACAGTTTTGCTGGCAGTGTATTCCAATTTGCTACCTTCCGGTTTTTGCTGGGCATAGGAGAGGGAGGATGTTTCCCTGGTGCGGTTAGGGCGGTTATTGAATGGGTGCCTAAAACAAAACATTCCCTTGCGAACGGCATTGCCATCGGTGGATCTGCGCTTGGTGCTGTTATTGCTCCACCACTGTGTGCATACTTTTTAGGGTTTTGGGACTGGCGCTACATATTCATAATGACTGGCGCTTTCGGGTTTGTTTGGTTAGTAGCCTGGCTTATCATTACAAAAAAGAATGAACTGGCAGAGGCCCCGTCAAAAAGTGAGGTAGCTGAAAATAGAAGCTTCAGCTTCATTAAAGTGCTCAAATCCAGGGAGGCATTGATTTTCATGGCTATGCGCTTTGTGCTTGACCCCATTCTCTATTTCTACATGTTTTGGATTCCCAAGTACCTGAACGAAAGTCACGGCCTTGCTGTAGACAAGATCGGCCAGTTGCTGTGGATTCCTTTTTTAGCGTTGGGCGTTGCGAATGTGACTGGCGGATGGGTATCGGACTTCATCTTTCAAAAGACGGCAAAAGAAGCATTTTCACGCCAGGTCGTCATGGGCTTTGCCGCCCTTATGACGCTGCCAGTAGCAGCCATAGGGCTTTTGGATTCCTATGTAGTTATCTTGGTGTTGGTTGGGCTGGCTTTCTTTGCCCATGGATTATGGATCACCAATTACATTACTTCGATTGGGGATGTGTTTGGTAAAACGGCTTCATCCACAGTTGTGGGGCTGTCAGGGAGTGCCGGCGCTTTGTCCTCACTGGTACTTAATCCTGTGATCGGACTTATTATTTCTACATACTCTTACGACTCAGTATGGATTTATTGCGGGCTTATGTATCCCGTTGTATTTATAGGTTATATGATTTTCACAGCAAAGAAAAAGTCAGCGGCTTTTACTGCCGCATAATTTTTTTTTCAATTTTTAAATAGTGCGTTAAGTTAAAGTTATTAAGCGTTAAGAATTTTAAGACATTATTATGACAAGAATAGGGGTTTTCGGAGTAGGCTATGATAAATACTGGTCTCAGTTTGACGGACTGCTTGATGAATTGATGAGAAAGCAAGAAGTATTTATTGACAAAATAAAGTCTACGGAAGTCGAGGTGGTGGATTTAGGCTTGGTTGATAACCCGGAAAAAGCCTATTGTATGGTTGATAAGATAGGCCAGGCAAATTTGGATCTGATCTTCTGTGATATGCTGACCTATGCCACTTCGGGGACTTTCGGGATAATTATCAAGACCATTAATATTCCAATTGTGCTTGTGGCACTACAGCCATTGAAAGCGCTCGACTATTCAAAAGCATCCACCTATATGCAGTTGGTGAACGACGACATTTGTTCATTACCGGAGTTTGCAGGTGTGGCGGTTAGGATGGGGAAGAAGGTACCCGACATGATTATTGGTACTTTATTCGACGACCCTGAAGTGGATGCTGAGATTGAGGAGTATTGTCGGATTGCGAAGGTGTTGCACGACCTGAAAAGAGCCCATTTGGGACACATCGGTCATCCTATCAACGCCATGTTGGACATGCATTCTGATGCGACCATGCTGACGTCTTTTTTTGGTAGTCACATCGTGCAATGTGAGGCCAACCAACTAATGAAAAGCTACGATGAGGTAACTGAAAAAGAGATTGTTGCTTGCGAAAAGCAAATCCTTGATTTCTTCGACACACCAGATCCTGTTTCGGATCCTATTTCAATGAAGCTCAAGCCTGAAGACCTAAGGATTGCCGCAAAGGTTTGTGTGGCACTGGAAAAATTTGTGGTGTCAAATAAGCTTGACGGTCTGGCTTACTATTATGACGGGCCAGATGATAGTGAGCTTAGGAAGGTCTTTTCTAATCTGATCGTTGGAAATTCTTTACTAACTGCTAAGCACATTCCCATGTGTGGCGAGTCGGATTTAAAAACACTCATTGCCCTTCTTATTTTCGACCGCCTTTCGATAGGCGGGAGTTTCGCTGAGTTCCATCCGGTAGATTTCAAAGAGGGTTTTGTACTCGTAGGTCACGACGGGCCGCACAACATCTCCATTGCCGACGGAAAGCCAGTTTTACGCAGCCTGAAAAAATACCACGGCAAGCCTGGTCATGGGGCGGGAGTGGAGTTCAAAATCAAAGAGGGGCCCATTACCATGCTGTCGATCAACTCGACCTATGATGGCAAATTCAAATTCATCATTGCAGAAGGTCAGTCAGTGTCCGGCCCGATCCCCCCAACAGGCAATACGAACACCCGGGGATTCTTTGAACCTGATGTGAAAACGTTTTTAACAAGATGGATCAAGGAAGGCCCAACACACCACTTTGCGCTGGGTGTTGGTCACCACGCATCAACGCTACAGAAGATAGCAAATTACTTAAACATTGAATCGCAAGTTATCGCCAGCGATAAATAATAAAAGTTAAATAAACACATACTTATGACTATGAAAAACTACTTAGAGAATCTGGTTTTGATTAAGAAAGGAGTTTGTGAAAAGTACCTTTGCATGTTTGTTTTCGCACTGGCACTTCTCGCAGGATTTCCAACGCTTGCTCAAAATCAAAATGGTGCTTCCGGCGCTTTTAGTGTGTCGGGAGTTGTTGTTGGCTCCGATGGGATGGCCATTCCGGGAGTAAGCATTCTTGTAAAAGGTACCAGCTCAGGTACTATCTCTGACGCAGAGGGTAAATACACGGTGAATGTTGATGATTCAAATGCTGTATTACTTTTCTCGTTTATTGGATACCAATCTCAGGAGGTGTCGGTAGGCTCACGGAGAGTGATTGACGTGACCATGGAAGACGACTTCAAGGTACTTGGAGAAGTTGTGGTGACAGGTTACGGAACACAAAAGAAACAGGATATTACCGGCTCTATTGCTCGGGTAGATGGCAAGGATATGATGCTACCATCCACGTCCAGCTTTGATCAGATGATTCAGGGAAGAGTGTCCGGTGTGCAAATCTCGCAAACGTCGGGAGCTCCCGGAGGAAACGTCAACGTATTGATACGTGGTGTAAGCTCTATTACGGGAGGAAATCAGCCGCTTTATGTTGTTGATGGTTACCCGATATCTACTGGTGGAAGCTCTGATTTCTCTTCTTACGGTGGCGGTACTTATTCGTCAGCTGGTATAGCTAATAACACCCAAAGTAGAATTAACCCGCTTGCGTCAATAAATCCGGCAGATATTGAATCGATAGAAGTGCTGAAGGATGCTTCTGCAACGGCTATTTATGGTTCAAGAGGTGCTAATGGTGTTGTGATTATTACCACAAAAAGAGGAGCTGTAGGCAAACCTACCATCAGCTTCGATATGTCTTACGGCCTGCAGCAGGTGGCCAACAAGCTGGATATGATGAATTCTGCACAGTACGCTGAATTTGTAGCTGACGGCAGGGACAATGCAAGAGTTTATGCTGGGGGATTAGCGACAGACCCAAATGAAGTGAGGGCTGGCGCTCATTTTGTGCGGCCTGAGTTTAGAAACCCATCATCCATCACCACTAATACTGATTGGCAGGATGTGATTTACAGAACTGCCCCGGTAGCCAACTATCAGTTATCAGCAACCGGCGGCTCAAACAATGTTAACTATTTCATCTCTGGCGGCTACTACGATCAAAAGGGAGTGGTTGAAACCTCAGATTACAAGAGGTTTAACCTCCGCTCAAATGTTGACGTCAATCTGACGGAGAGAGTCAAAGTTGGAACTTCGCTTTCAGGCTCGCACGGCTTTGGTAACTTTCCTAACACTGAGGGACACTACGGAACTGGTGGCGTGATTTCTCAGGCACTGGCTGCTGGCCCAACAATACCAGTTTATGATGCTGATGGCAACCCTTACAACAGCCAGGCAGACGTAACCGATGGACTGGGATGGCTTCAGAACCCATTGAACCTTCTTGCAGGCTTTTCAGACAACAGAAAGGTGACGGATATATACAGTAACAATTTTATTGAAGTGACAATAGCTGATGGTCTTACTTTCAAAACCACGGCGGGCATCCAGTACAGTACCAACGATGCCAAGATCTGGAGATCATCGCTTATTCCAAACTTCACCTCGCTCAACTATCCTTCCAATGCAGGTGCAACCAAGACGGAAACGATGAACTGGTTGAACGAAAATACATTGAATTACAAGCATATTTTCAATCAGAAGCACAGCCTCGACGTGTTGATAGGTTTTACCGAGCAAAAGGAGAGCTGGGACAGGCTGTCTGTTGGTGCGTCTGATTTCCCGACAGATAACGTAACCTTTGTTTCAGGAGGTATTGTCAACGCCGGAACTCATGTCATTTCTGAGTGGTCAATGGTTTCTCTTTTGTCGAGGGTGAATTACTCTTACGACGGCAAATACTTGTTTACAGGAACTGTTCGTAGAGACGGTAGTTCTCGCTTTGGTGCCAACAACAAATGGGGTACGTTTCCATCACTTTCTGTGGGTTATGTGATTTCCGAAGAGGACTTTATGCAATCGGTTAACTTCATCAGCAGCTTGAAGGTGAGAATGAGTTATGGACTTTCTGGAAATAACCAGATTGGAAACTACTCGCACATCGGACTTCTTTCCACTTCAAGGTACGTTCAAAACAACAGCCTGGTGGCAGGTTTGGTGCCCAGTAGTTTGTCAAACACTGACCTTACCTGGGAGAAATCGAAGCAGACAAACTTCGGTGTCGACCTGAGCATGTTTGATGACCGTGTTTCGGTAACCGCCGAGTTTTACAAAAACCTTAAGACTGATTTGTTGCTTGGAGTTCAGTTGCCCGCAGCGTCAGGTTTTACCTCCTCTACACAGAATATTGGTGATATCGAGAACAAGGGTATAGAGTTGGCTATTCAGACTGTCAACATTAAGCAAAGCAAATTTGAATGGAGAACTGGTGTTACGTTCAGTAAAAACAAAAACAACGTATTGAGATTGGCTACAGAAGGTGGCCGGATTACCAACTCATCATACCAGATTACCCAGGAAGGTTATCCGATTGCCAGCTTCTTTATGCAAAATGCAATAGGCGTGTACAAAACGAATGAAGAAGTGACTGGCACACCTGTTATTCACCCCAATGTTCAGGCTGGTGATTTGATTTTTGAGGACGTGGATGGCAATGGCACCATTAACTCGAATGACAGAAAGATTGTTGGAGATCCATGGCCTGATTTTGTTTGGGGATTTAACAACAACTTTACCTATGGAAATTGGGGACTTGGTATAACCCTCAACGGTTCTCAGGGAGCTGAAACCTTTTTCCAGGCGGGAACTATTATTTTGAATAACGCTGGTGTGCAAAACCAACTTACCCTCGGTGATAAAAGGTGGAAGTCTGAAACTGACCCGGGAGATGGCTATCAGGGCAGAGCAATCAGGAACAACTATGCCAATGGGTTCGGTACATCGTCTCACTTCTTGTTTGATGCCTCATACCTCAGGATCAAAAATGTGAATCTTTCCTATAGGTTGCCAAAGGCGGCTATTTCAAAGCTGGCCTTGTCGAATGCATCGTTTTACCTGAACATTAGCAACCTGTACACCTTCACAGACTACCCAGGCTACGATCCTGAATCAAGTACTGCTGGTAACAATGTGGTCAATTCAGGGGTGGATTATCTGACGTATCCGCTTGCTCGCACTTATACCCTCGGTGTAAACGTGACATTCTAAATACCGGAGAACAACCCTTTAAAAAAAGAATCATGAAAAAGACAATAGCAATATTTACTGTACTTATTCTCTCCCTGAGTTCTTGCAACGATTTTCTGGAACTAGAGCCGGAATACGTTGTCAGCGAGACTGGATTTTATAAAACAGCGAAAGACTTCGACACCGGTTTAATTGGCGCATACTCGGGCCTTCAAGACCTGCATAGCTTGTCGTTGCTGTACATCACAGAGCTGACCACCGACAATGCGGAAATACAATGGAGTTCCCCAACGACGGCAGAATCGGAATGCGACGAGATGAACATGACACTTGCCAACTCGTTTGTGGGAGAAGTTTGGAGCGATAGTTTTACGGCCATTTCAAGGGCCAATACTATACTGTCAAAGCTGGATGGTGTTGACATAAGCGAGGCGTTAAAATCTCAGTATAGAGGAGAGGCTCTTTTTCTCAGGGCCTACAATTACTTCAATTTGGTAAGGCTGTTTGGAGACCTTCCCTTGATCACCGTTTCGTTCAAAAGCCCAAAAGAGATAGCGGATTTTGACATGGGCAGAAAGCCGGCGAGTGAGATCTATAACTTGATTGTATCTGACTTAACTGCTTCGGCAGGTTTTCTGAAAGACGTTTCGGGGCTGAGCAAGTCGAGGGCTTCTGAAGGTGCTGCTTCAACGCTCCTTGGCAAGGTGTACCTTACTATGGGAGAATATCAGTTGGCCGCTTCCGTGCTCGAAGATGTGATGGGCATGGGGTATACGCTTGAGGACGACTACGCCGCTCTGTTCTCGCCAGGGAATGACGAGCTTGGGGAGTCTATTTTCGAAGTGAAATACATGTCGGGCAATGTAGGAGAAGGTAACAGGTTTTCATCTGTGTTTTTCCCCGCCCTTTTCAACCTGGGCATGTTTCCCGGCAATATGCAGGGCAACGGCCGAATTAACCCAACTTCAGATGTAGCCAGTGCTTACGAGACGGGAGATGCCAGAAGACCTGTTTCTATCGCCGATTCTGTGAGACTACTTGACGGTACTTATGGAGATTACCTTGCTGGGTTGAAGTTCGTCGATTTTACTACCGGGATACTTGGGGATGGAGGTGTAAACTACACGTCGCTGCGCTATGCTGATGTACTGTTGATGTATGCTGAGGCACTTAACGAGCTTTCAAGAACTGACGATGCTCACGAGTATCTCAATATGGTGAGAGAAAGAGCTGACCTGGATGCTTTGGCAGGTCTTTCGAAAGCCGACTTTTCTCTGGCTCTGGAGAGAGAGAGAAGAGTTGAGTTCTTTAATGAAGGACATAGATGGTTTGATCTTTTGCGCACAGGCAGGTTACAGACAGTAATGAACGCCCACTTTGCAGCAAAGGGACAAAGTTTTACAGTTGAAAATTATGAGTTGTTGATGCCAATTCCACAAAGAGAATTGGACATTGATGTGAATCTTGCCCAAAATGATGGGTATTAGCAAAGTAGGTAGGTAGGGTGAAGTCGTTCCAAAGACCTATGATGAGCTTAGCTTCCTTTTTGCGTGGCAAAAGTCTCATCATAGCTTTGGTCCGACCCTACAAGCCCTGATAAGCAATTCAAGAGAGCTAGCTTCAGTCAAGCAATCGTAAAATAAATTTCAGAAGATGAGTCGTTTAGTTGTGTTGGCCCTGGTGGGTTATATAATGGTTTCTTGTGGCGGAAGTCACGAGCAATCTCAAATGCTGGCGGATAGCAAAAACCTTGGAGTAAAACGTTTCAATAATATTACCCTGGAGCTATCACTCAAGCCCTTCAAAAAGAATGACAAGCAATATGTTGAAGATGCTTGTAAAGAAATATTTGCTGGCTGGGGCTCATTGGTAAGGCATGCCGACACAGTGTCGCTCATGCTTTGGACCGCCGACGGTTCGGAGATACTTGATTATAGCGGAAGCCTGGATCAGCGGCTCGAGTGGGCCAGATACATCGGCAACCCAAACGCTGAGCACGAAGTCAACTCTGAGCCCGAAAATGAGAATCTTTCAGTTCACCAGCGGGCTTTTACCTATTTGGATGACACACCTGACTTTAACTATGGCGACCTGAAATACATAGTAAGCACGCTGAAGCGTGTGGGTGAAACAATGACCGGTAAACCGGTTCGTGTAGGGGCCACTTTTGATCCCGGGCCTGAATTTGCCAAGTCACCCTTCAAATATGAGAAGCACCCTGAGATATGCATGGGCTCTACCATGGGCTCAAAGACATTTGTGGTCTGCTATTCCACGCTAAATGAAGATAGCGATAGTTATGCCGGATTCCCCAATGGGATCAAGCAGGACACACCTTTTGGCACCTTCTTCGGCAGCCAATCGCAACACTTTTTAACCGATCTGGGCTTCGACTACCTGTGGCTTTCAAACGGCTTCGGCTTTGGTATGGAAACCTGGAGCGCCACGGGAGCCTTATTCGATGGAGAGAAATTCTATCCTGAAAAGTTCAGCGATGTACAGGAAAAGATAGTCAATTTCTGGACACTATTCAGAGAGCAATGCCCGGATTTCCGCATTGAAACAAGGGGCACCAACCTGTCCACAGGCATTGACCTGGCAGCCGATGGTGTCGACCTCAAAAGTATTTACAACGGCGGCTTTAATCTGCTGCCTCCACCAAATTCACCCTGGGCTGCTTTAAACGGCGATTTTGGTTTGGAGCTCGCCGGCTACATGTCACGTATAGCTGAGCTTCCCGACGACCGCTACCTGTTCAGGTACTACACTCACGACCCATGGTGGGTGAACAGCCCCTGGCTGGATCGCTATGGCAGAGAAGCGCACGATATTTACCTGCCGATGTCAATTTCCACTATCAACAGCAAGGGTGAGGCCATGCTGCCAACCCATCTTAATTTCCTGACCATTGACGACTCGTATGGCAATATGCCTGTGCAGGTACCGGATGAGGTGACCCCGCACATTCTACAGGCCAGAAGAAACGCTCCCGATCAGGCGGGGCCCGTGGTTTGGGTGTATCCTTTTGACGAATACCATGAATGGGCCTCTGTGCAGCCCGAAAGGTTGCCAGAGATCTACTATGGTGATTGGTTTATTCGCCAGGCTATCAATGAAGGCTTTCCTATGAACACGGTTGTGTCTACCGGAAACTTCAGCCAGATCAGAAAAGATGGAAAACCAACTTTTGATGAATCCGTGCTGGTGACAATTGTCCCCGACGCAGGCAGTGAATTGGAGCAACAGTTAATGGCCTTTGTGAAAGCAGGGGGGCAGATGATGATTTACGGCCCGGTGGGAAATGGAAGCAAGGAATTCCTCGACTTTATGAATATAAAGACTGAAGAGCCACTTTCAGGTGAATTTGCGGTGCAAATGGCTATCAACGGAGATAAAATAGAAGCTAAGTCGCCTATGGTAATGCAACATCCTGCTGATCTGTCTGGCGGAGGGATAGAAACGATGGTCGCTGCCAAGGATAATTCTACAAAGGTACTGGCACAGGTAGTTCAGAATGGACAAAAGCGTGACGCTGTGGTATACAGGCAAAACCCGGATTGGAAGGGAGGAGCAATCTGCTATGTCCGTGGCACCAATTCTGTGTCATACAAAGGCGGTCACTTGTTGACTCCGGATGATTCGGAGAAATGGTTTTCAGGGCCCTCTTTGATGCGATTTGGTCTGGGTAAATTGGGTTACTCAATCGCCTACGACAAAAGTAGCGGAGGCATAAAGGACCCTATCAACTGCATTTCAAGGCACAACAATTCCTTCTTCTTCTCGGGCTACCTCCCTAATCTGACGGTGGAACAAGCATTCAAGTTTCCTCAAGGTGCCCCCATCATCATTGGTTGGGAAACAGAACTGAAAAATGGAGCATCTACCTATAGGTTTCCAAAGTCATTTTTCGAAGAGAGCAGATTCTTCGTGGAGCAGGAAGATGGCGTGATTTCGTGCTTTGACATTCCCCTGGCGACGAAAGGCACTAAGCGTCGAATTCAATTGACTGGTTTGAAAAATGCGAAGGTTCGGTTTTATCCGCCCACAGGGGTTGAAGGCGAATCGGTGAAAGTGGTTTTGAACTCCAGTTACCCATTTGGTAAAGGAGAGTTGGAAGGGCAGAGCGAAGAAAAGCTTGGTGGAGATTACTATCTGTATGAAAATGTAACTGGTCAAATGGTTGTGTCATGGTAAAAAACAATTTATACAAATATTACTTAGCGCTACTGGAAACAATAGCTGGCCTGCTTGTAGCCGTTGGGCTGTTACTGCTTTTCACTTTCGCAGTGAGTGGTTGTACTCAAACGAGAAAAAGGGATGAAGCTGCTAAGCGCCCGAGCGTTATTGTTATTCTCACTGATCAGCACAACCCGAATGCGATAAGTGCCCATGGCAATAAGTACTTGAGCACACCAAATCTCGACTACCTGGTCAACAATGGAATAAGTTTCTCGAATTCATATTGCACAACGCCTGTTTGTGGCCCGTCCCGCAGCAGTCTTATCACCGGTTTGATGCCTCATAACACCGGCGTCGATTACAACGGTGATTCAATGAAGGACGGAGTCAAAAACCTGGGTGAAATCCTTAGCACCGAAGGATACGAAACGGTGTGGGCAGGCAAATGGCATATCCCCGGCTCTTATCCTCAACGGAAAGATATCGACACGCTGGCGGGGTTCAAGGTTATCGACTTTTATGAAAATGATAAGCCCTGGGATTTGGGTGCCGATACCGACGGGCCTTTGGCGGACGCTACGGCAGAATATATCCAGCAATACAACGGAGAGAAACCATTGCTGATGTACGTGCAGTTTCACAATCCCCACGACATCTGCCATTTTCCAAGGAAGCCGGAGAACTACCCCAATGTTGGGCCGGATGTAGAACTCCCACCGCTGCCTGCTAATCATGAGATCGATCCGAATGAGCCTGAAATGATAGCGAACAGCAGATTCCGTGACCACTACGGCGACGAACTCTTGCTTTCGCAAGACAATGACGAAACCCGCTGGAGAAACTACCTGTGGTACTATTATCGCAACACCGAAATGGTGGATACCGAAATAGGAAAGGTGCTTGATGCACTGAGAGCCAAGGGAATGGATGAAAACACCATCATTGTCGTCAGCAGCGATCACGGCGATGGCATGACGGAGAAGAAATGGGCAGCTAAGTTGTCGTTGTACGACGGGCCTGCCAAAGTGCCGTTTGTGGTGTACTACAAAGACAAAGTGAAGGCAACTGGTGTTGACAATCAGCTGGTAGTGTCAGGTGCCGATGTGGTGCCAACCATTCTCGACTATATCGGTGTAACCAGCAATATAGCATTCGATGGAGTCAGCCGCAGACCCTATATAGATTCAAATAAATATGACTCTGCCGACTTTGTAGTGACAGAGCTGGCTGTCGATCCATTTGATAAATCACTCACCGGCCGAATGATCCGCAACGGCCGCTATAAATACAATTATTATTCGAAGGGAGAGCGAAATGAGGAGCTCTTTGATATGGTAAGCGATCCGCTGGAAATGAATAATCTGGCAGGGGATGAGGAGTATTTGGCTGTGAAGGCGCAATTGAAGGGCCAGCTAAGGGAGAGACTAGCGGAAACAAAAGATCCCTTTCAGCTATGATCCGGTAGCAATGGATAATGGCGTCTTTTAAAGAGTAAACTACTAGCTCCTGATCGTGAGCCTTTCGTTGGTAGCCAGTACTAATTCAACCGCCGGCGGAAGTGGGACCAAAAGTGCGCTGGTGGTTGAATGGACATACAGATACAGTTTGTCTTTAAAGAAATCACGGCTTCCTAAACAGAGTCGGTTTGAATTATACACATACACTACTATGAAAACACGCTTTTCGACATTTATTGCCCTCGGATTATTCGTTTACCTGCAATGCAATTTTGCCGTTGGGCAAAGTGCATCTGCTTATGAGCAGGTCAAGTCATCGTTTCAATCTCCACCGCAAGGCGCCCGACCCAAGGTTTACTGGTGGTGGCTCAACGGAAACGTGGACAGCGTTAGGGTGAAAGAAGAAATAGCTGCCATGGACAGGGCTGGGCTTTCTGGTTTCGATCTCTTTGAAACGGGTGTACCTCCGGTAGACACAATGGTTGAAGCAGGCCCGGCATTTCTAAGCAAGGAGTCCCTCAAGGTTATCAAGGTGGCGTTGGATGAAGCTAAGAAAAGGAATATGGACGTGGGCTTTAACATGGCCAGCAGCTGGAATGCTGGTGGCACGTGGGTAACTCCCGAAAATTCCGCTAAGTCCATTTATGATTCGAGAATAGAGGTAAAGGGCAAGTTGGGGGGCAATATAAAGCTCCCGTTCCCTCAGATTTCAAAAATCGATGCAGCTGGAAAAACGAGGGTAATCCAGTACCAGCGAAATGGGAAGCCAGTGTTTTACCAGGAAGTGGCCGTAGTGGCGATACCGTTGAAAAATGGAAAGCCTGACTGGGATCCGGCAAAGATCGTTGATGTCTCCAGCCAGTTTGATCCGGAAAGTGAAAAATTGAACTGGACACTGACAGGCGACTGGGAGGTGCACCGCTACATCTGCTCCAACTCAGGCGAGCAGTTGAAGCGACCAAGTAAGTACTCCTCCGGTCCTATTATCGACCATTTCGACGCACAGGCCACCGAAGCGCATTTTCTTCATATTATCAATGTGCTGACAGGGGAAATGGGCGACTTGAGGAACACTGCCCTGAAAAGTCTCTACCTGGCTAGCTATGAGGCCACCGGCTTTACATGGACGACCACGTTGCCAGATGTTTTCAAGACACTCACCGGCTACGAAATAAATACATTCCTGCCCGTGCTCCTTAATCAGTCGTCCTTCGGGAAAGGAGTCGTTGAAAAGTTTATGAAAGATTATCAACGGACATTGTCGGAGTTGATGATCACCAATTTTTATAAGAAAGCGAGGGAAGTAGCCAACGCACATGGTCTGAAAATCAACTCTGAAGCAGGAGGGCCTGGTATGCCAATGCATAATGTTCCCGCTGAGCCTCTCAAGGCGCTCGGTGCACTCGACCTTCCCCGTGGTGAATTTTGGATCAACTACAATGCTTACAATGACCAGGGAGTAGATTTTCTGCGGGTCGTGAAGGAAGTGTCCTCCGCTTCCCATATCTACGGCAGGGGCATCGTGGAAGAGGAAGCCTTCACCTCATCTTTGAACTGGCAGGAGGGGCCGTTCGATATGAAGCCAACCGGCGACCGGGCTTTCTGCGAGGGCATGAACAGGGTGGTGATTCACGGGTTTAGCCACAACCCTTCAGGCATCGGTTATCCAGGCATCGTTTATCATGCAGGCACACATTTCAACGATAAAAGGATATGGCACCCGAAAATACGGCCTTTCACTGACTATCTGGCCAGGGTTTCTGCGGTGTTCCAGCAGACGGATTTTGTAGCCGATGTGCTTTACTACTACGGAGATGCGGTACCGAACTATGCAGGGCCAAAAAATGGCCGCTTCATGGCTGGTCTGGGCTACGACTATGATGTCATCAATACTGAGATTCTTTTACAGCTGAAAGTGAAGGGTGGAAAGCTTGTATTGCCTACGGGTGGTCAGTACAACCTATTGGCGCTGGAGGATGAAGGAGACATTAACCCCGCAGTGTTGCTGAAAATAGACGAGCTGGTGAGTGCTGGAGCTACTATCACCGGAGCCAAACCGAAAAAAGTATCGGACAGGCCAGGCGGAACACCAGCCATGGCTGCTATGATTGATAAAGTTTGGAATCAAAATTCAAAGGCGAAAGTAGTGGCCGGAAAGCAGCCATCCGAAGTGTTGCAGGCCAACAACATTGGCCCTGATATCAACTATTCGGATATAGCGCTCAATACGCTCGACTACATTCACTACAACAAGAATGGCCTGGACTTTTACTTCGTGAGAAACACCACTGATGAATGGGTGTCAAGGGAGATCGGCTTCAGGCAGCAGGCCAGGGTGCCGGAGATATGGGATCCTATCAACGGTTCAATTTCCTCGGCAACCATCTACAATCAGAGCGGGCAATATATTCAACTGCCAGTTTCGCTTCCACCCATGGGATCAACTTTTGTGGTCTTTAAGCCGGGAAAACCAGATCAGAAGTTCTCAAAAATAGCAGGGAGTCAACAGCATCCACCCATGCTCAACTACACGCCCGAAGGAGTGTTTGTGATGGAAACGGGTGCCTTTGAAGTAAAAAAGCAAGACCAGTCTTCATCTCTTGTTAATAATGTACATGTTAAAAACTTAACCGGAGCCTGGGAAGTATTCTTTTCTCCGGAATGGGGTGGGCCTGAAAGGAGGCTGTTCCCGGAGCTGAGCTCCTGGACAGACTCTGAGGAAGAGAGCATAAAATACTATTCGGGGATGGCCAGGTACAAAAAGCCATTCTATCATGACGTTAATGCAACGCTCATGAAAGACCAGCGGGTGTTTCTCGACCTTGGCGACCTTTCAAAAGTAGGTGAAGTGTGGCTCAACGGAGAACCGCTGGGAATCACCTGGGTAAAGCCCTACCGGTTCGATATTACCGACAAACTTAAAGCAGGCAACAACCTCGTGGAGGTAGAAATTGCCAACGTTTGGGCCAATCGCATCATAGGAGATGCCCGGACGGAGGGAAAGGACTACACTTATTCCAACGTGCTAACAACGACAGTAGTAGGGTTTGGCAGGCAGCGATTTTCCTGGGAAGAAGCCCCGTTGGTAGAATCAGGCTTGCTGGGGCCCGTGCGATTGATTACTGTGAGTCCGCTATAACAGGTAAAAAATGAAGCAGTTGATTGAAATACTTACCCGATTCAGGAATCTAACATACGCTATATCATGAAGACACTCTTTTCTCTACTTATTGCTGTTGGAGCTTTGATTTGCCTTTCTTTCGATCAGGCCATTGCCCAAAACGCACCATCTTATGACCAACTAAAGGAAGGGTTCAAGTCGCCGCCTCCCGGGGCCAGGCCAAAAGTGTACTTCTGGTGGCTAAATGGCAATGTCGACACCGTTCGGGTCAAGGAAGAAATTGCAGCGATGGACCGGGGAGGCATTTCTGGCTTCGATATTTTTGAGATTGGCGTTCGTCAAACTGACGACATGGTGGCACCCGGCCCGGCTTTTTTGAGCGACGAGTCACTCAAGTCAATACGAGTAGCCTTGCTGGAGGCCAAAAAACGCAATATGGATGTTGGTCTGAATTTGGCCAGCAGCTGGAATGCGGGCGGCGCCTGGACTACACCGGAGAATTCGGCTAAGTCGATATATTTTTCAAGCCTTGATGTAAAAGGGAAGTCGGGTGGAACTGTAAAACTCCCGTTCCCTGAGGTACCTGCAAAAGATGCGAGAGGCAGGGCAAAAGCCATTGAATTTCAGAAGAACGGCAGACCTGTTTTTTACACCGAGGTGGCTATAGTGGGTATTCCGATGGAAAATGGACAGCCCGTTTGGGATCCGGCAAAGTTCGTTGATTTGACGTCAAAGTTTGATGCCAAAAGTGACAAGCTGACCTGGGATTTGTCGGGTGACTGGCTGGTGCACCGCTACATCTGCTCCAATTCTGGCGAGCAATTGAAGCTGCCCAGCAAGAATTCTGTTGGCCCTATCATCGACCACTTTGATGCACAGGCCACCGAAGCCCATTTCATGTACATCATTGGCCGCATTCAGGAAGCTATGGGCAATGACCTGACCAAGACAGCCCTGAAAAGCCTTTACCTGGCGAGCTACGAAGCGACAGGCTTTGTTTGGACAACCACACTGCCGGAGGTTTTCAAGGAACTCAACGGATATGAGATCAATAAATACCTGCCGGTACTTTTCAATGAGGAAAACTTCAGCGAAGAGGTGGTGAGCAAGTTCAAAAAGGATCGCCAGCGCACTTTGTCAGAATTAATGATCACCAATTTTTATAAAAAGGCGAAAGAGATATCAAACAAGTATGGATTGAAGATCAATTCTGAATCGGGTGGCCCGGGCTTGCCTTTGCACAACGTGCCGGTTGAACCACTTAAATCGCTGGGAGCTTTGGACTTGCCGAGAGGGGAGTATTGGATTCATCACGACCGGTTCAATGAGCAGGGAATTGATATTTTGAGAATGGTGAAAGAAGTTTCGGCCGCATCGCACATTTATGGGCGGGGTATTGTGGAAGAAGAGGCTTTTACCTCCTTCAAACACTGGCAGGAAGGGCCGTTCGATATGAAGCCCTCCGGCGACAGGGCTTTTGCAGAAGGAATGAACAGGGTTGTGGTGCACGGCTTTAGCCATAACCCGGCGGGCTACGGTTACCCGGGCATTGTGTATCATGCAGGCACGCACTTCAACGATAGAAGGGTGTGGTTCTCCAAAGTCAGGCCTTTCAACGACTACCTTGGCCGCATTTCATTTGTGTTGCAGCAGACCGACTTCTTTGCAGACGTGCTGTACTACTATGGCGACGCTATCCCCAATTATGCAGGGCACAAAAACAGCCGTTTTATGGTTGCCCCTGGCTATGACTATGAGCTCACCAACACCGAAATACTATTACAGGCATCGGTCAAAAATGGAAAAGTGGTGCTGCCAACCGGTGCTGCGTTTAGTGTGTTGGCACTGGAGGACGAGGGAGAGATCAATCCCCAGGTACTACAAAAGATTGACGAGCTGGTTCGTGCCGGAGCCAGGGTGACTGGTGCTAAGCCTAAGAAAGTATCCGACATTCCTGGCCGCACTGAGGCGATGAATGCTACCCTTAATAAACTTTGGGGTGCCGGGAGTCAAAGAGTACTCAACCAGCAGCCAGTGACCGTGCTGGAGACGCTTGGTTTAGGGCCAGACATAGATTATGTGGACAGAACGGCTAACACGCTCGACTATATTCACTATAACAAAGCGGGGCTGGATTTCTACTTTGTAAGAAATACCACCGATCAATGGGTGTCGAGAGAGATAGGGTTCAGACAGCAGGGCAAAGTGCCCGAGATTTGGGATCCGGTATCTGGCTCGGTGTTGCCCGTTACCATTTATCGGCAAGATGGGAGCTACATCAAGCTGCCATTGTCGTTGGCGCCCTACGGTTCAGCGTTCATCACCTTCAAACAAGGAAAAAGCACGGCCAAATTTGACCAATTGAATAGCCGGGGACTTTTCCCTCCCTTACTGGATTACACAGCCAACGGTATTTTGCTGATGGAGGATGGCTTATTCGAGGCTACCAAAGCAGGGCAGTCTACCCCGGTAACAAATATCACGAAGCATCAACCGATCAGCGGGGCCTGGGAAGTGTTTTTCTCACAGGAATGGGGAGGTCCTGAGCGGATAATATATCCCGAATTAGTCTCGTGGACTGAATCCGACATCGAAGGTGTCAAATACTATTCTGGCAATGCAAAATATAAGAAGACCTTTCAGTACGACATCAACGCATCATCTATGAAAAACCAACGAGTGTTGCTTGATCTGGGCGACCTGTCAAAAATAGGGGAGGTATGGTTGAATGGTACATCACTCGGCATTGCGTGGACAAAGCCTTACAGGTTCGATGTAACTGATCTTTTGAAACCAGCCGACAATGTGCTGGAGATAGAAATTGCCAACACCTGGTCGAACAGGATCACTGGGGATGCGCAGACCGAAGGCAAGGACTACACCTTCACAAATGTTGAAATTACCGACGTATATGGCCTAAACAAGATCAAAACTCCATGGGTGGATGTGCCACTAATCAAGTCGGGCTTGCTGGGCCCTGTCCAATTGATCACTGTCAGTCCGAAAGAGTAACCACTTACCAAAAGTAAACCATCATGAAAAATATAGTACATATTATCACGGCCTCGCTACTTGTGGGGTTGCTGGGGCTCTTTGCGTGTGAAACGCCAAAAACTGATGACGGGCTCACGGAATTAAGAGAGGGTTTTCAGAATCCGCCAGTCAAAGCCAGGGCCAAAGTGTACTGGTGGTGGCTCAATGGCTATGTTGACTCGGTAAGGCTAAAAACCGAACTGAGAGCCATCAAAGACGCTGGCCTTGGTGGTGTGGATATTTTTGAGATTGGCTTGCGGCGTGCCAGCGACGAAAAGGGGATCATACCTGCCGGGCCTCCGTTTATGGGAGAAGAATCACTTCATTTGATAAAAATGGCCCTTGATGAAGCGAAGAAGCTTGATTTGGAAGTGGGGCTCGGAGTAGCCAGTAGCTGGAATGCAGGAGGAACCTGGGTGGAACCAAAACATGCTTCGAAAACACTTTATGCATCCAAAATATTATTGAAGGGTGGAAAAGAAGTGAAAATGAAACTTCCCTTCCCGGAAATAACCCCTGATAGAAACGGGAAGCCTAGGAAGATTGACTACCTGTCTGGCGGAAGACCAGTGTACAGTGAGGAAATCGCAGTGGTAGCTGTTCCAAAAGGGGCAAAAAACCTTGGTGACACCTCTCGCATTTTTGATTTATCAGCCCAATTTGATGCTGCCACGGAACTCCTTTCGTGGGATGCCCCTGAGGGAGAGTGGGATATCTACCGATACATTTGTTCCAATTCAGGCGAACGGTTGATTGTGCCGTCTCCCAATTCTGATGGCCCCATTATCGATCATTTCGACTCAGCCGCTACCCGCATGCACATGATGTATTTCATCAACAAACTGAAGCCTCTCGTGGGAGATTTTAAGCAAAGTGCACTCAAAAACCTCTACCTGGCCAGCTACGAAGCGAAAGAGTTTGCCTGGACGCCGACATTGCCCGAGATGTTTAAGAAGCTGCATGGGTATGAGATCAATAAGTTTATTCCTGCTATTTACGACGAGCAGCTATACGAGGAGAAGGTAAATGATGACTTTCAATTCGACTTCAGAAAGACATTTTCGGAACTAATGATTCAAAATCATTACGCCAAATCAAAAGAGATTTGTAATGCCCACGGACTTGAGATCATATCAGAGTCGGGTGGCCCTGGCCACATGCACCACATTCCGGTGGAAACACTGAAGGCGCTGGGGGCATTGGACGTGCCCCGTGGCGAGTTCTGGTACAACCGGGAGTATTACAAAGAAGACAGCGTGGTAGATTATATCTGGCTGGTCAAAGAAATTGCAGCTGCCTCTCACATCTATCAGCGAAATATTGTTGAGGAAGAAGCTTTTACCAGCTATTGGGACTGGCAGGAGAGCCCGAAGGACTTGAAAGTTATAGCGGATCGGGCGTTTTGTGAAGGCATGAACCGACTGGTGATCCATGGGTTTACTCACAATCCATCTGAGTTTGGTCGCCCCGGCATTGTTTATCTGGCGGGCACTCACTATAACGACAAACGGGTTTGGTGGCCCATGGCCAAAGCCTTTAATGATTATCTGGCTCGAAACTCTTACATTTTGCAGCAAGCCAAATTTGTAGCCGATGTCTTGTATTACTATGGCGACGACGTGCCCAACCTGGTGCCACCCAAGAATACAAGGTTTACAGCAGGGCTTGGCTACGACTATGAAGTAATCAATACCGATAAGCTGAGCGAATTGATTGTTGAAAATGGTGAATTTGTACTGCCGGGCGTTGGCAGATACAAAGTACTGGCACTTGGCAATAATACGGAAATGAGCCCTGCTGCGCTGACCAAAATGAGAGATTTGGCTGCTTCGAGAGCGGTGATCGTGGGAGGAAAGCCCACCCGGGCCAATGGTTTGGCTCGTCAGCCTGAGGCAACTCAACAAATTGTGAGTGGATCAGGCGATTTGTGGACGGGCGGAACGGAGAGTGGCAAGATAAGGTCAAGTCAATCGCCGGAGGAAGCCCTTAGAGGATTAGGGTTAGTGCCGGATTTCAGCTATCCCGATCAGGCCAGTGGAAAGCTGGATTTCATCCACTACGCCAAAGGCGATGCAGATTTTTACCTCATCCGCAATACGACAGATAGCTGGGTGTCGGAAAGCCTGACTTTTCGCCAGAAGAACAAGGCGCCTGAGTTATGGGATCCTAAAACAGGAGAAATGATGCCTATTCCGATTTTCGAAGAGAAAGGCAACACAACACTGTTGCCACTGTCGATTGCGCCATATGGGAGCTGCTTCGTGGTGTTCACCAACCAGCCGGCGAAACCTAAAGGAAGCATCGAAAATACCGACATTGTGTATACGCCGCATGGTTTCTACTCAAGGTCGGCAGGTGGGCAGGCAAAGGCGACAACCATCGAAGGAGAATGGAACGTTTCCTTCAGCGAGGAGTGGGGAGCACCCGCTACAGCTGTTTTCCCCGATCTTACTTCTTGGACGCAATCAGAGGTTGATGGCATTAGGTACTACTCCGGAATCGGTACGTATGATAAGACGTTCGAGTTTGCAGGATCAGGTGGTGAGGCGAACCGAGTGTACCTTGACCTGGGTGACCTTGCCGAAATGGCGGAGGTAACACTGAATGA
This sequence comes from Imperialibacter sp. EC-SDR9, assembly GCF_902498805.1. Lineage (GTDB taxonomy): Bacteria > Bacteroidota > Bacteroidia > Cytophagales > Cyclobacteriaceae > Imperialibacter. Next base: position 82,442 of record NZ_LR701599.1, read on the forward strand.
TCAGCCAGCAGGCATTGTGTGGACGAAGCCTTATCGGCTTGATGTTACTGACATGATCAAAGAGGGGGCGAATACGCTAAGTGTACGGGTGGCAAATACCTGGTCCAACAGATTAACAGGTGATGCCATCACCGGGGAACAGTTTACGAATACGAATATCACCAATGCCAACAAAAACCTGACGCCGTGGAAGGATGTGCCGCTGAAAAAGTCTGGTTTACTCGGCCCTGTTCAGGTAGTTACCATTGGTCTTTCAAAATGAAAGTATGAATGAATGCCATCGCCATGGGATCATAGTAGCGGTTTGCCTTGCTGCTTGCATGGTTTTAGCAGGCCAGGCAATGGCTCAGCTGAGTTGTGCTCAGCTGTTATCTGACAATATGGTGTTGCAAAGAGGTGTTGAAATGACTATTTGGGGCACTTCCGCCGCTGGCGAAAAGATCAGTGTAAAACTGGATGGCTCGATGTCGTCTGCATTCGCCGACGAAAATGGGAAATGGCAGGTAAAGTTACCTGCTCATGAGGCTGGTGGGCCCTATCAACTGGAAGTGGAAGGGTTGGATGAAAAACTGGCGTTTACCAATGTGCTTGTCGGCGATGTCTGGTTTGCTTCAGGTCAGTCGAATATGGAGCATCCTATGGCTGGCTGGCAGTGGATTCCACGTTCGGAAGTAAAAGATTACGAGAAAGAGATAGCAGACATCAACTATCCCAATGTCCGCCTCTTTAACGTGCCAAAAATGCCCATGCCCGTAGCAGCAGCCGACTTTGAAGCATCAGCCTGGGCCGTGCCAACGGTAGAATCAGTAGCCCGCTTTTCTTCCACGGCATGGTTTTTTGCTAAAAAGCTGAATAAGGAGTTAAATATTCCCATTGGTGTTATCCATAGTTCATGGGGAGGCACACCTATCAGGTCGTGGATGAGCCCGGAGTCAATGGTAATATTTAAGGACTCCATTGACATACCTCCAGTGGCGACCGCTTTTGATAGAGACGAGTGGATGGGAAAAGTGACGGAGTCTATGACGAACAATCTGGCCAGAAGGATGGCGATTAGCTTTCCCAGGGCCGGTGAAGTCGAAGCGTATGCCAGCGTGGGTTACGATGCAAGCTCCTGGAGCTCCATCAACCCGTTGGACACTGACATTGTATTCGGAAATGTAGTTTGGTTGAGGAAAGGGATTCAAGTTCCTGAAAAGTTGGTTGGACATCCATTGAGACTCTCTTTGGGGTTTTTAGGCAGGGAAAGCCGTATTTTTCTCAATGGAGTGGAACTTGACCTTTTTTCGTACCCTCAACCAGTTTTGGTCGATATACCAGCGGATTTGGTCAACGCTGGCGAAAATGTATTGACAGTTCGTCTTGCCCAACCTTTCGGTACGCCGAAGTTTTTTGGTGAGGAAAGGAGCTTCTTTATTGAGAATAGCAACCGCTCGTTTTCCATCAACCTTGCCAGGAAATGGCTTTTGAAGAATGATTTTGATGATGACTTTGGGCCAGTTAAAAACTTTCACAATTCTCCTTCTAGTCTGTTCAACGGCATGGTGGCACCAGCTACGCCGTATGGGATAAAGGGATTTATTTGGTATCAGGGCGAATCAAATGCCAGTCGGCCAGAGTTGTATGCGCAGATGTTCCCCGAATTGATTCGCAATTGGAGAACACACTGGGGTCTTGGCGACCTCCCGTTCTTGTTCGTACAGCTAAGTAACCTCGAGTTGACCCATGAGTTTCATAAAACGAATAGCTCCTGGTCGAACCTCAGGGCCGCACAGCAAAGCACGCTTGCACTGCCTAACACAGGGATGGTTGTTTCGCTCGACATAGGAAATCCATATAATATCCATCCGGCCAACAAACAGGATTTTGGCTACAGACTTGCTCTACAGGCGTTAGATATTGCTTACGATAAACAGGCAGTAGCCAATGGCCCCTCGTATAAATCCTATTCGGTAAACGGAAACACCGTGATACTTCAATTTAATGGAGCCGTTGAACTGAAGAAAAATATGGTTGGCCTTGGGGCGAGTTTTGAAGTAGCAGGTGAAGACGGAAAGTTTGTGAAAGTGATGGGTAAAGTGAAAGGGAGCAATCTGCACATTTCATCAAGCGAGGTCATCCAACCGAAGGCAATCCGATTCGACTGGAGCAACAACCCGGAGTATTATATTATTAATAAGGCCGGACTTCCTGCTTCTCCGTTTGTGCTTGAGTTGAATAAGTAAGCGCTCTAAACCCAGGCTGTCAGGTGGTAATGATTGGACGGGAAGACTACAAAAGGTTGGAGTAAATGCTGCTGCTAGCTACTAATGGAGACTTCTAAGAGTGTCTGACGCTTCTGCATTTTACTAAACTTTTGTAGTCTGAAAGGAGTCGTGCCACCAGCTACTGTTGTGGGCACGACTTTTTTATTGATCAATTTATCAGCATCATATAAGCCCCCGCCGGATCCTGAATAAGGCAATAGGAAGTCTCCTCTCCATATTTTCGTTTTTCACCTATGACTTTGCCGCCGAGCTCCTCACATTTCGCCAGGCTGGCATCCAGGTCTTCTACTTTCACATAAATCAGCCAGTAGGGAGGTAGATAGGCATTGCCACCTACCTTGTTGCAGACACCGCCGAGGAAATTCCCTTCCTTATCTTTCATCACATAGTCGTTGTAGCCGCCCATGTCCAGGCCCTGCTTTTCCCAACCAACCACTTCTTTGTAGAATTCGCTAACACCTTCGTGGTCTTCCACAGTCAGGTCAAAGTGCACGATATGTCCGATTTTTTGCTCTTGCATGATTGTTTCTATTAACCTGAGTTCGATTTTAAAAAGCGGCTAATTGGCTTGTTTTGACGGGTTGATATTTGATTGCGGGCTTTTTGGGGAAGAAGGAGTAGGCAATCAATCCTGAAATAAGGTTGGTGATGAAGTTTTCGAAAGACCTATGTCTGGAATGTTCGACTTGACAGATGTTCTTGAGTTCATCGTTTACAGTTTCTA
>NZ_LR701600.1 GCF_902498805.1 Imperialibacter sp. EC-SDR9
GCAGTTTTTTCATGAAAACCATCCCACTCCAGGGGGTGATTTCTTTGTCAGTAAAGGCCAGTTTTAAGTCCATCTGCCATGTAAGTTAAAATGACACGGAAAATCGTGCAATTGTGGTCGAAAAAAAAACAACTCATAGCATTGATAATCAGTGATTTAAAACCTAAAAACCCTAATGGCGGCCATTAGAAATTAAGCCCTAATGACAATTCTGGGTTTATTTTTTGTTGGAACTTGTCAGCAGAGGCACTGCCATCGGCCTGAAAATTCGGACAAAATTCAAAGACAGATTTTCCAACAAATTCCTTGCTACCAACCTTGAAAACCTCAAGAGCTTTATCATTGCAGTTGACAATGATGTCATTGTTTAGCAACAGGCTGATGTCGTTGCTGTCTTCTATAGACGTTTTAAACCGTGATTGTGCTATCCGAAGCTCAGTATTAAGCCTTTCGATCTCCTTCCGTAATTCTTCCGTAGTTTTGTTGTCAAGGCTGATCATGCATCAAAGGTAGTCTGCCAAACAGGCGACGTATTGCCTAAAGTTAATAAAATTGCAAAAAGATAAGTAAACGAGCCTGATTTAAGGATGCCAATAATGAGTCGGAGTGATAAAAAGCTGATTGTAATAGTGGGGCCAACTGCCGTTGGAAAGACCGACCTGGCTTTCGATCTGGCCAAAAAGCTCCCGACTGAAATTGTTTCTGCTGACTCCAGGCAGTTTTACCGGGAGCTGGAGGTTGGCACTGCAAAACCCGAGCCTTTTATGCTTGAACAGGTGAAACACCATTTTGTCAATAGCCTGTCCATTACTGGGGAGTACACAGCCGGGCAGTTCGAAAGAGATGCGCTGACCGTGCTGGCTGATGTTTTCAAAGAGAGAGACGTGGCCATCATGGTGGGTGGATCGGGCCTTTATGTGCAGGCGGTGTGCGATGGCATGGATGAAATGCCTGTTATCAAAGAAGGTGTACGTGAGAAGTGGAATGCGAATGTGGCAGAAAATGGCCTTTCGGAAGTGAGAAAATTCGTTGAAGAGCACGACCCCGAGTTTTTTCAAGAGGTTGATAAAAACAACCCTGTGAGGCTTGTGAGAGCGGCTGAGGTCATTGAATCGACAGGGAAAACGTTCTCTTCTTTCAGGATGCGGCAGGGTAAAAGTGAGCGGTCGTTTTCTACTATCAAAATAGGTCTTACTGCGGATCGCCAGCAGTTGTACGACCGCATCGACCTGCGCATGGATCAAATGATCGCCAACGGCCTTTTTGAAGAGGCTGAGGCTTTTTTTGGCAGCAGGCATCTCCAGTCGCTGCAAACGCTGGGTTATCAGGAGGTGTTCGGCTACCTGGAAGGCAACTATGACAAAGCAGAGGCTGTTCGGCTGCTCAAGCGGAATTCACGAAGGTACGCAAAAAGACAACTGACCTGGTTTAGAAAAGATGCGGAGGTTCAGTGGTTTGACCGGTTGGCAACCGCTGAAGTTTATAAAATGCTTCGTGAGAACGGCCTCAACGTTTAGAACTTCCTCAACTTCATTAGTATAGCCACAATCCGGTAGGGGAAGCTGGAAATCAGCTTGTTGTAACGAAACATCTGTGCTCTCAGGCTTCTAAGCTCTTTTGAGTCTTCTGAAGCCAGTTGCTGGTCAACCACTTGCAGGTTTCCGGAAAGCCCGAATTCACTGGTCGAGGCTAGTATCTTTTTTTTCTCAGAGCGAAGAAACTGGTTGACCACCATGCCCCAAAGCATGAGAAAAAGAGAAAGTGCCAGGAAGATGGGTAAAAAGCCCATGACAACTAGATGCTAAGGATTTCGACGAGCCGAATGAGGTCCTGATCAAGTGGCTTGGACTTTGAAATGGCGATTTTTAGGTTGGTGTATACCACTTCTTTGTCGATAATACCTACCATTACATTTTTCTCACCATTCAAAAGACCTTCTACTGCCGCCAACCCGAGTCTGGAAGCAAGAATTCTATCAAAAGCGGTTGGATTACCACCTCGCTGGATATGACCGAGCGTAGAAACCCGTATGTCAGCTTTTGGCAAGTGTGGCGCTACTTTGGCAGCAATCTCATGTGCATTACCTTCCTCACCTCCTTCAGCTACCACCACAATAGAGGAGGTCTTCTGCGCATCTTTGCCTTTTTGAAGCGTGTTAATGACTTCGTTGATGGTAGTAGAAGTTTCGGGCACCATCACCATTTCTGCACCACCACCGATACCTGACTGGATAGCTATGTAGCCTGAATGCCGCCCCATTACCTCGATAAAAAAGACCCTGTCATGCGACATGGCCGTATCTCTTATTTTGTCGATGGCTTCGAGCGCAGTATTTACAGCCGTATCGAAGCCAATAGTATAGTCTGAACCAAATAGGTCGTTGTCAATCGTGCCTGGTGCACCCACCACTGGGATGCCATATTCCTCAAAGAAGATATTAGCACCAGTAAATGTACCGTCTCCGCCAATGGCAATCAGGCCTTCTATTCCTCTCGACGAAAGCTGCTCATAGGCCTTCTTACGACCTTCCTTGGTCATGAACTCCTTGCTTCTGGCCGATTTGAGTATCGTGCCGCCCCTTTGAACGATGTTGCTAACGGAATAGGACTTCATTTTATAGATGTCACCCTCAATCATTCCGTTGTACCCATACTTGATTCCGTAGATCTCAAGTTCATGATAAAGAGCACTTCTAACAACAGACCTTATACAAGCATTCATGCCAGGTGCATCACCACCCGAAGTAAATACAGCTATTTTCTTCATTAAAAAACCATTTGTTTGCTCTTAGCCGCCAACCTTGTGAAAAGAGAGACTTCTAACGTTCCAAGGTAGGCACAAAAAGATAAATTTCTAACGCTTTTCGCTAATGCGTGGCAAATCTACTATTAATCTTGAAATGGCCAATGGTCTCTTTTTGTATGTTTGCTTATTCTTAGCGTAGCCGGGATGAAAAAACTGAAAGTATTGATTGTCACTTACTATTGGCCCCCGAGCGCAGGAGGTGGTGTTCAGCGGTGGCTCAAGCTTTCCAGTCACCTCCCGGAGTTTGGTGTGGAGCCTATCATTTTTACTCCAGAGAATCCGGCATTCAGTCTCAAAGACGACACGCTGACGAAAGAAGTGACTGACAAACTGGAGGTTTGGAAGTTTCCGATTTGGGAGCCACTAAAGTACTTCGGTAAGGAAGGGCAGCCCAGGCAGGGGCAAGTGCTTGAGAAAAAGAAGAAAGGCCTTCTTGATACGTTCCTTATTTGGGCCAGAGCTACTTTTTTTATTCCCGACCCCAGGGTCTTTTGGGTCAGGCCGTCGGTTCGCTTTCTGGCACCAATGATTAAGAGTAATGACATTGACCTGGTCATCACCACAGGGCCTCCACATAGCATGCATTTGATTGGGATGAGCCTCCAAAAAAAGACTGGGGTAAAGTGGGTGGCCGATTTCAGAGATCCCTGGTCAGAATGGGACATTCTCGACAAGCTTGGGGTGAAAGGGTGGGCTCGGAAACGTCACACTTATCTCGAACAAAAAGTGATCAAAAACTGTGATTTGCTCATAACGGTGAGTGATACCTGGGCAGCCGATTTTACCCGATTGGGGGCCGCTAAAACGTTTGTATTAACAAATGGGCACGACGAGCATGCTATGGAAAGTGAAAAGTCGACGGTGCCGGGTGGGAAGTTTAGGCTTGCACATATTGGCATGCTCAATGAAATGAGAAATCCTTTGGTGTTATGGGAGGTGCTTTCCGAGCTATGCGTCGAAAACAGGGAATTTGCTACTAGTTTGGAAATTTACCTGGCAGGTATTCTTAGTGATCAGGTGATAACGTCGATCGAGGCTTTCCCTGAGCTGAAGGGCAAACTTGTTGTTGATGGCTATCTGTCTCACGGAAGTGCAAGAAGAGCGATGAAAACCAGCACAGTTCAACTGCTGGTAATGAATGATTCCGGCAATGCAAAAGGCCACATACCGGGAAAGTTTTTTGAATACCTGGAGGCTAAGCGCCCGATTTTGGCTATTGGCGATTCTTCTGGGGATGTTGCGAAGATAATCGGAGATACCAGGGCAGGTGCATGCCTTGGGTTTAACGACAAGGTTGGAGTCAGACGAGCGTTAGAAAAACAATTTACTGATTTCAAAACTGACCGACCATTTGCACCCAAGTATATTGATAAATATGCCAGGAGGAGCCTCGCTATGAAGCTTTCAAACAGGCTGTTCGAAATTTTTGTTGATAACAAGCGCTGACGCAGGTTTTAGCCTGACTACATATTATGAATACAATTCCACATTTTGATATCAGCCGACAACATCAGAAGCTGAAACCTTCTCTTGACGAGGCTTATGACAGGGTGCTGAGCAAAAGCTGGTTTGTTCTTGGTGAGGAGGTCAAGGCCTTTGAGAAGGAGTTTGGAGAGTATTTGGGCGTGAAACACTGCATTGGCTGCGGAAATGGCACCGACGCCCTGGAGTTGGCATTGAAGGCTGCGGGTTTAAAGACCGGAGACGAAGTAGTTGTTCCTGCCAATACATGGGTTTCCGTAGCGGAATCGGTCATCAATGTGGGGGCTTCGCCTGTCTTCGCTGACGCCCTTCCCGGGGAATACACCATCGATCCGGCTTCAGTTCAAAGGTGCATTTCGAAGGCAACAAAAGCCATTATTGTCGTGCATCAGTATGGGCAGCCAGCGCACGTGAATGAATTATTGGAAATACGAGACGCATATAAGCTGGTATTGATCGAAGACTGTGCCCATGCGCATGGAGCTGTTTATCAGGGGAAAAATGCAGGTACCATTGGAGACTTTGGCTGCTTTAGCTTTTACCCCACCAAGAACCTGGGCTGCCTGGGCGATGGGGGCGCAGTTGTTACCAACAACGACGAATTTGGGGCTATAGTTCGGCTGGTGGGCAATCATGGACAGCACACACGGAATGTTCACAAAGTAGCAGGCAGGAACAGTAGGCTGCACGAACTTCAGGCAGCTTTTCTCAGATCAAAGCTTCCCATGCTTGATCGGTGGAACATTAGACGAAGATTCATCGCCACTCACTATATGCATGGTCTCGACAGGTCGATGTACAGATTGCCATCCATGGGCGATCCAGACTATGCCGTTTTTCATCAATATGTCATTCAAACTGATGACAGGGAGAACCTGATCCGACACTTAGATCGTGGTGGCGTTGGTGCCGCTGTTCACTATCCAGCCCTTATTAATGAGATTTTTCCATACCAATCGTTCAGGACAGACCCAGAGGGTCTGTTAGTTGGCTCGTCTGAAAAGAGCAGTATTCTTTCCCTTCCTATGTTTCCAGAGCTAACTGATGATGAAGTTCAGAAAGTCATCCACACGCTAAATAATTTCAGGGGCTGACTTCTACCTGCTTTGCTCTACTTTGTATTGCATGAGGTAGCGGATTTGGGAGGCTCTCGTTTTGGCCTCTTCCGCCTTTGATCCTTCGAAGAGGTCGTCTACAGTGGCTGTCCATAGTTCCAGCCAGCGGTCGAAGTGTTCTTTTTTCAACTGCTCTTTCTTGTCCAGTTGGATATGCACCGACATCGGATTGCCTTTATACGACATTATTCCCAGCAGGGTGGTCTCCCAAAACTTATACATGGTGGGCATGTGTTTTGCAAAATCAAGGGCAGCTACGTCATTGAAAATGTAGCCTATTGTACTATCAGTTCTGACTTTGTCATAGAACTGGTCAACCAATTTTTCGATGTCTGTTCTGGATGTAATATCCTTCTTCATGTTTTTTGACTTTGCCAAATACTTATACAAGTATATACAGCGGCGAAATACCTTTTTATGACTATGGTCACATGATACAAAAAAAGAAGCCCACACCTGTTGGTCCCCGAAGGGCAGGCATGGACTCCAAACTAATAAACCAGATCGATAGCCGTCGTTGGTCAGCTAACGATTTCTTCAACGAGGACTTTACTTTGAAGCAAAATTCCTCATATATGTATTACACGCTGTTTCGCTTCCAATAAACATGATCGAGTACTCTTTCATCACCAACCAGGTATTGTCGTCCTTTGAGAATTTAAGGGTAAGCTGATCTTTAGATTTTGACACCTGAGTGAGCACTTTTGAAAACCAGTTCATGATATTTTTTTGTTTGGTTGTTCAATTATACGGAGGAAAAGAGAGTGAGAAATTTTGTTTCGACGAATACGAAGTAGGTGTCGATAGAGCCGGGATATGAGACGATGTAGTAAAAATTGGTACTATTAAAATTATTTTTTGTGTTTTTCAGACAAGTAACCCCGGAAAACTAAATCTGCCTGCCTGTTTAGGCATCAGGCCGGGGCTGGGTTCAAAGCCTGCATTGGTTAAAGAGCACTCGGTTTAGAGTTCCGATTATGAAGATGTCACTTTCGAGCGAAATTTCGCATGTAAATGTTGCATTGCATTTCGTCTCCCATGAATAGGATTGAGTGCTCCTTCATTACAAGCCATACATTGTCATCTTTTGAAAACTTCAGCCTAAGTTCACTTTTTGGCTTTAATATCTTTGTAAGAACTGCGGGTAGCCAGGACATATCATTTAGTAGTTGATTTGTCTATTAATACGGTGCGTAAAGCAGAGGTAAGTGACGTTTCGACGAAGCGGAATTTGAGGTCGACAGACCCATGCGGCAACACGATCGACCAAGAAAAGGAGTGACTCAAACTGTCTGACGACATTTGGGTGAGAAAAGAAAACAAAAAAGCCATACCTGTTGATCCCCGAAGGGCAGGTATGGACTTCAAACTAATTAACCAGATCGATAGCCAATCAATGACCGACTATTGATATTTTAAAAGCGAATTACTTCGAAACGTGATTCCACAAATAAGCATTGCATTGTGGTTCATTACCCATATATAGAATATCATACCCCTTCATCACCAACCACGTGTTGTCCTCTTTAGAGAATTTCATTACCAGTTGGTTATTTGATTTTTTTGAGAAAAGTTTCGTTAGCCAGTTCATAGTATAGATAGTTTGTTTTGACCGTTTATACCCCTCCAGAATGCCTGGTAACCGTTGTTTCGATGAACACTGCCCTAGAGGCGACGGATCAGAGATAATTGAAGATGTGTCCTTTTTAGAACTTCCTATTGATTGTATAGCGCCGAAATATTGGCGTAATGCTTGCGTTTGAATTTTCAATCATATATATTTAAGAAAATTAAATATATAACAATGTCATCATCTGAATTCATCAAAGGGACGCTGAAGACCATTATTCTGAAGCTCCTTGCCGAAAACAAGCAAATGTATGGGTATGAGATTAGCCAGAAAGTGGAGGAGCTTTCTGCCAGCGAGATCAAACTGACCTATGGGGCGCTTTACCCTGTGCTCTACAAACTGGAGAATGAGGGGCTGCTGGTTGCCGAAACCGAGGTGGTGGACGGAAGGGCCAGAAAGTACTATTCTCTTACGCCACAAGGAGTGGAGTTGGCAAAGGTAAAAGTGTCGGAATTACAAAAATTCACGGAAACATTGAAAAACATACTGCTGCCTGCACCTAACATAAGCCTAGAGGTATGGGGAGTTTGAGTAAAGAGCAGCTGCAGGCCATCAGAGATTACCTTGCCCGCCAGGGTATGACCTACAAGCCTCTACAGGATGAGATGCTTGATCATGTTTGCTGCGACATAGAAAAGCTGCTAGCATCCGGGCAGCCTTTTGATGCTGCCTGGCTGGCAATCACTACGGAGATACCTCCAAAACAAATTCAAACTATACAATTAGAAACCATGGAAACAATGAACAAAAGAGAATCGCTCTCGAAGTGGTTTGCCTACCTTTCGTTTTTCCTGCTTTTCGCAGGATCGGTATTTAAGCTGATGAAGTTTCCCGGTGCCGGGCAGATGCTCATCGGATCATTTATAGCCATTGCGCTTGCGTTGATCAGCGGATCTACGTTCGGAATGATAGCCAATAAAGAAAAGAGGGGAGGGTGGCTGCTTGTAGCAATCCTGGTGGGAGTGCTGCTGTTTCTGGCGTCATTTACTTTTCAAATCCTGCACCTGCCAGGAGCTATTGAGCTGAGAACAATGGCCGTGGTGGCACTGTGTTTATCTTACTCTATTTCTTTTTTCTACCTGAGAGGCAACGAGAACTATCTGTTGCCCTGGCTTCACGAAAGGTATACGCCAGCTATTGAAAGATTTATTTTCATATTATTTGCAGCAGTATTTGTGTTGAGAATGCCTTCGCTGACGTTGGGGTACGAAGATTTTGTGTCTCGAATTTTGCTGGTTATTACCATTGCTACTGCCGGGCTACATTTCCATGCACTAGCTTGGCATACTTATAAAACGAGTGAAAAACCGACGTTGATCTACTCAGTCGGGCTTTCAGTTAGCATCATCTGCTTCCTCCTGCCAGCGCTGATGGGCTTTTTGAGTTTGCCAGTTCGGGCTGGGCTCATGGTTGCCTTTTGGCCAATCGCTGGAGCCATTGTTGCAGTGAGGTCACAGGAAGGCAATATGAGAGTGGCGGCCTTTTTTTCTATCGGCCTTATAACACTCATTCACCTGCTATCGGCGCTGGCCAGTAGCGAGGTTTTGCCCGCTGCCCTGAACGCATTCTCTTTTAATGGAATAGTTTTAATGATTCTGTTGGCCGTGTTAGTGGTCTTCAGGAAGAATCCCTTTTTCAGGATGTATCTTCTGATTGTTGTTAGCCACTATCTGTTTATGTACCCCTGGGAGCTGGGGCTTTGGTAAAATTTGTAAATGCTGGTTTTGAGTCGTCAGCCTCAAAACCAGCATCTGTTTTTAATAGGAATGGGCCTGCTCAGTTATTACACGGGACAAGTATTTGTCGGCAGAGTATCTGCCACCTCCAGAAAGGAGCAGAGCAATACTCATTCCCAGCCACAGGATGAAGAACTCAATCCCTTCTCCAGGCTGATTTCCATACCAGTTCATAAAAAAACCATATTGCAAGTGAGAGGTCGTAACAATTCCTATCGCAAGCAAAATGTAGGCGGCAGCTAAAATTCTTGTGGCAAAACCGGCCAGTAGAACAATAGAGCCTAACGCCTCCAGGAGGATCACCAGGAAGCCGAGCAGCCAGGGCAAGCCAACGGTCTCAGTAAAGTAGGCCATCGTACCTTCGAAGCCATAGCCGCCAAACCAGCCGAACAGCTTTTGTGCTCCATGAGGAAAAATGACTCCAGCTAGTAAAAGCCTGATAACCAGGTTGTTCCACGAGCTTGTTGTTTGAAATAACTTCGTTTTCATAGCACTGTGCTTTAGGATCCATAATAGAATTTCTCCCGAACGATCTGTCCGTTTTTCCACTCTTGAACGGAGACCTGTGTGTAGTTGCGCACGCCCCACTCCCGGTGTGTGTAGTCGTAGTGCCATTCTACCATTGTTGAGTTTTCTCCTATGGTCACTTTCAATGGTCTGGCTCCTCTGAATTCGATGATCGCTCCGAAAAACTCTTCTTCCCGCTTTCTGTTTGCGGTCTTACCCACAGTGGGCTTCGTTTCATTTTCCTGCATCACTACATCCTCATGGTAGTACCTTTCGAATGCTTCCATGGCTTTGCCCTGAAGAATCAGATCGTTCAGGTCGCTGATTTTTTCCAACAATGTTGACATATCACTTTGTGTTTTTGTGAGGCACAAAGTTCCGGCAGGCGATGCTGGTGGAAAATAAACCAGATTAAAAAGGGATGTTAAACTAGGTTAATAGGCTCTACTGTTCGTGAATGAGCTGGCTACGAATTTTGCTTAAAAACTCCTTGGTGATACCAAGGTAAGAAGCGACCATATACTGTGGCACACGCCGCTCTATTTGCGGATATTTTTGCCGAAAGGCCAGGTACCTTTCCCTGGCAGGAACGCTCATGCTTTGCACTATTCTATCTTGCGAGGCCACAAAAGCGTTTTGAATAATGATCCTAAAGAACCGTTCGAGCGATGGAATTTTCTGGTAAAGTTCTTCAAGTTTTTTATGATGGAATTGAACCAACTCCGTATTTTCCAAGCATAGCACATTGTAGTCGGCAGGCCTTTGCTTGATAAAGCTACCCAAATCGGTTACCCACCAGTTTTCTATTGCAAACATGGCAATATGCTCGTGACCTTCCGGGTCTATGTAAAAGGACTTCACACAGCCCGATAAGACAAAGTTTTCAAATTGGCAGATATCTCCTTGTTGCACGATGTATTGGCCTTTCAGGTACCGTCGCCGATTTACGTTTGCCAGAAGTAGCTCTTGCTCTTCGATAGTCAATGCCACATACCTGGCGATATAATCAAACAGCGGCTGTATGTTCATTTTACTTTAGGTTGACTCAGTAACTGATAAACGTAATTTTTGGCTTGGGGATTAGCTCGTTTTCAAACCACGGATTCTGGTGGTGCGTTACGACCTAAGTCTACTCCAAACCACCTTTACTAGTTCATTCACATCCGGTGAAATTCTAAAAAGAAGGACGGCCCCGCCAAATAGGATCGTAATCATTGTGGATCGGACAAAAATATCCAAAAATACATTTGAGAAGGAGGGAAGGTAGAGCCCTGCAAGTAGAACCAACGCTGAAATAAAAAGCATTCCTACATTTTTCCATGTGAATGGCTGAACGCCGAGTTTCACCCACACAAAAATCATCTTCACCAAATTGTAAATGAAAAGAGAAATGGCGGATGCCCAGGCGGCACCGTCAATGCCGTAGAGCGGAATAAGCCACAAGTTAAGCATGACAGCCAGGATAGCCAGGATCACCAACGACGCTACGTTGAACCTGAAGTATTTTGACATCACAATGATCTCTCCGTTCAGGCTGAAAGTCATGTCCAGCAGTTTGCCCAAACCGATGATGTTCACCACGGTAATCCCCTGGATGAAGGCTTCGTTGTTGGGAACCAGTGCAAAAATGGAATTGAGGTTGGCTGCAATGCCAATGTAAAGCAGTGATCCAGCGATCATCTGGTTGATGGACACCTTTTTGTACAACTTGTCAATTTCCACCATGTCGTGCTTGTCGAAAGCCCGAGAGATGAGTGGTGTCGTTATCTGCGTCAGTGCCCGGCGGGGCATTTCAATCACCACAGCGATGTAAAAGGCAGTGGTATAGATGCCATTCCAGCTCAGGCCTATCATTCCGCTGATCATAATCTGATCAATATTCAAGATGATGAAAGAACCGCCGGCACCCAGCAACGCATACATGCTGTAGACCATCATTTCTTTAAGTTGAGGTCTCTCAAAAGTGGAAAAGGAGAACTTGAGAGAAAGCTGCTGGCGGTAGGCAAGGTAGCCCAGCAGGTAAAGCAGCGATACGCCGTAGACAACAATCATGGTGTAAACCATGACAGGAAAAGTGATGATATTCAAGGCATAGAGGAGTACAGTGATGCTCGTGCCTATCCTCACCAGCACTTCCTTGGCAAAATTGGCGGCCACAATTTTCAGCAAAGCACGAGAATACCCTTCTGCTACCGCCTGAAACGACATGACCAGCAGCACAGCCAGGATCACCCACTGATAATCGTTGACCAGGCCAGACTCTTTGGCGAAATAGGCCGTGATAGGCTCTCTGAAGATATTGTAAAGCACAAGTGTGATCAGGTAGCCCAACGTTACCCCAATGAACCCAAAGGCCAGCAGTTCGCCAGGGCCGTTTTTCTTTTTTTCGAACGCCGGATAGTAACGAACGGTGCACTGTGCGAGGCCAAGCTGGGCCAGGGGCAGCAGGAGGAAGGCGGCACTTGGAATAAGCCGTACCAGACCAATTTCCTCCGGCGTCAGAAATTTTGGAAACAGGATGAGCACATTGACATAGCCAATCACCACGCCCACATACGTGAGCACAGTTGTGATAAAGCTCTGCCGGATGACTACGCCCATGGTTATTTACGACGGGCCTCGATAATGTAATACCTTGGGATGATTTTTCGTAGCATAGGTCGGATGCCCGGAGTAAGCACTACTGTTTTCCATTTTTCTCTTCGGACAATTTCCCACCCGGCTTTGTCGAGCAGCCAGTCAAACTGCCAGTCCTCAAACTCGTGAAAATGCTGGTCCCAAGGATCATTCTTATTTCTGTATGCCTTGCTGAATGGCATTTGAAGGGGAATGGAAGCGTAAACTTTTTCGGCTTTGATGGCTTTGAGGACACTCAGGGGATTTACGAGGTGCTCAAGTATTTCGAATGCGGTAACGGCGTCGTAGCCGTCCAGTGCAACTGTCTCCGGCAGCTCATCAAGGTCTTCTCCTTTCGTATTTGATACCTGATAGCCCTTCGCTTCAAGAAATCTGGAAAGATCGTTTGGGATGCCCAGATCGAGAATTTTGGCTGGTGGATTCAGCCCGTGCGACATAAAGCCCAGGGTTTTCTTAAATCGATCTTTTTTGGCGAGCTCTTTCTCTCTCGCCTTTATTCTTTGAAACATTTTTTAAGCAATTGATTGGTAATAGTTAACAAGAATCCCGGAATCGGTATCCCAATTGTATTTGCCTTCTAATGTAGCTCCGAGTCCGTTTTTTGCCAACTTTTCTGTCAAAATACGATTGTTGTAAAGTTCTCTCACTTGCGAAGCAAAATCCTCAGCATTGCCTGCCTGAAAAACTTTGCCAGCCTCGGTGGTTTCGACGACCCGCTTTAGCGGTTTGCAAGAGCTAACGATGACGGGCCTTCCCACCATCATGCACTGAAAAAGCTTGTGCGGGATGGTGTGGTCGGTATGTGGATTGCTGTTATGCGGAATCAAATTGATGCTTGCATTTTTCATGAAGGAAAAGAATTTGGAGAATGGCTGATATCCCAATAGTCTCACGTTTGCTTCAATATCAAACTCAGCGCAAAGTCCGCCCAGGTAGTTTCTAACGGCGTCATTCATAGAGCCCGCTACTACCAACTTGCAGTCTTTGATGTCCTTCAGGTATTGCATACCTTTTACAACAGTATCTACTCCGCGGTGTGGCCCGACATTTCCGGTATAAGTGATGATGAATTTTTCTTTCCAGTCTTCATACACCTCGGGGTCGTCGACCTGTTGAATGAAGTCCGATTGCTCAGTATTGGAAACGACCGAGAATTTTTCATTCTTTTCTCCGCTCACTTCAATCATCCTATCTCTCATTTCATCTACGACCGTAATGACATGATCGGCTCGTTTGATAGCATTGATCTCATAGCCGGACCATTTCTTATAGTTGAAGAAGATATTGTTTTTAAGTCGAATAAAAGGATTTCTTCTCCATTCGAACCAGACAGCGAGGGCTTCAGGATAGTTTTCATGCAAATCAAGCACTTTAGTGGCGCCGAACTTTTCGGCAAGACTAAATGCAGTATAAGCAAGTGGCAGGTCGTGAACATGTACCGCTGCAAAAGTATGCTGGCGGACTAGCTTTCTGGCCCTGTGAGAAAATATCGGATGCTTCCAAAAGGTAGCAATTACGATATCCCATACGCCTTTTTGAAAAGTACTGGAGTCCGTTGCTACCCGGTGAATGAAAAGCCCGTTTTCAAGCCTCTCATCCGAAGGCTGGGTGGCATTCTTCCTGAGGCATAGTAAATGTACTTCAAATCCTGCCTTCAGCAGGGCGTCCGACTCTTTGAAAACCCTTATGTCGCCAGGATAGGGTTCGTTTAGAAACATCAAGATTTTCTTTACAGGCATTTCTTTCTTACTTCGTGTCAAAATTCAGTTTATTTTTTTCAATAACCCAATCCTTTTTGGCAAACATGAGACTGGTATTAGTGGCAGGGGCCAGGCCCAACTTTATGAAGATCGCCCCGCTTATCAAGGCAATCAAGAAATTTCAAGCTGAGCGCAAGGAGTTATCTTTTCAACTAGTTCATACGGGCCAACACTACGACTACGCCATGAGCAAGTCTTTTTTTGACCAGCTCGAAATTCCTGAGCCAGATGCTAACCTGAATGTAGGCTCTGGTACGCAGGCTGCCCAAACGGGCAAGATCATGATGGCATTTGAAGAGTATTTGACATTTCATCCATGCGACCTAGTGATCGTTGTTGGAGACGTCACTTCCACCATGGCTTGTACGATCGTTGCAAAAAAAATGATGATCAAACTGGCGCACGTTGAAGCTGGCCTTAGGTCGTATGATATGGCCATGCCGGAGGAAATAAATAGAATCGTGACAGATTCGCTGGCCGACTATCTTTTCACTACCACCGAATGGGCTTCTGCGAACCTGGTGAAGATGGGCGTGCCGAAGGAGAACATTTTTTTTGTGGGAAACACCATGATCGACAATCTTATTCAGAACCTGGACAAACTACAATCGCCAGAGGTGTGGAATAGGGAAAGCCTATCGGCCAAAAACTACTATCTCCTTACGCTACACCGGCCATCAAATGTTGATGATCCGAATAACCTGGTCGATATCTTATCTTTCTTAAGTAAAAACTTAAAAGACCGAAAGATTATTTTTCCGGTACACCCTCGAACCAGGACAAAACTTCAACAAGCCGGATTTCCTGAAGGGGCGATTGTGTACGAACCACCTTTTGCTTATTTCGAATTTATGTTTCTGGTGAAGAATGCGATTGGGGTAATTACCGATTCTGGCGGTATCCAGGAAGAAACCACGTACCTAAAGGTGCCCTGCATTACACTCCGAGAAAACACAGAGAGGCCTGAAACAATCGATGTTGGAACCAATGAGTTGGTGGGTTCTGACCGAAAGAAGTTGATTGAGTGCATAGAAAAAATTGAGTCAGGAAAATCGAAAAAAGGGGCAATACCGGAATTATGGGACGGAAAGGCTGCGGAGCGAATTATAACTAAAATTTTACTTCTAAATTAGCCGACATTTTGTACTTTTATCTATGCTAAAAAGTATTTTGCTTGTCGGCTGTATTTTTTCAACAGTCAGCCTATGTTTTGGTCAGGCTGTTTCCATACAGACGCTTAACTCAGGAGGGGCGCCCAGCCTCGTCAGTTCAGGCAACCTGACGGTAGAATGGTCAGTAGGAGAATCATTTACCAATGTCTATTCTATAGGGAATCTTGTTGTTAGTGAAGGATTTCAGCAATTCCAATTTGTGGAAATTCCAGCAGGGGCAAGCCGTATTTTATCGAAGGGTATTAAGGTTTATCCCAATCCGTTTTCAGATTTTATTGTTTTAAAGACCACCGAATGGGATATGCTCAAGCAGCATCCTGTGAGTGCCAGGGTTTATAGCACCTCAGGCAATATTGTGCTTCAAAAAACTTTTTTGCAAGATGAATTTTTGCTGGAAACATCCGCCCTTTTGCCAGGACTATACCTGATAATGCTGGAGCAAAATGGTAAGCTTCTTTCAATTGAAAAAATGACGAAATTAAAATGAGAACATTTATCCTTTCCAAGCTCGTTGTGATTATCCTAACGACGCTACTTATTAATCAAGCTAATGCCCAGAATTTTTTTAACTATCAGGCGGTGATTAGAGATTCAGATGGCAAGCCGATGGTCAACACAAGTCTGTCCATTCAATTGGGTATTTTAAAAGGCGATTTGACGGGTGAAGTGATTTATCAGGAAGTCCATTCCACATCAGCCAGCGAATTCGGTACTGTGAGCCTTCCCGTCGGTAATGGAGAAATACTTTCGGGAGAGTTTTCGTCTATTGAATGGGGAGATGATCTTTTCTTTTTAAAAGTGGAGATTAGGCTTTCCGACGATTCAGATTTTGTGGAACTGGGAACAACTCAGATTTTGGCAGTTCCTATTGCGCTATATGCTAAAAGGTCGGGAGATAATGTGTGGAAAATAGGAACTGAAGGCATTTCAACCGATGATAAGGTGGGTATTGGAACCAGTAGCCCTTCATCTAAGCTAACTGTTGCTGGTCAGATTGAGACTACCGAAGGAGGCCTGAAATTTGCGGATGGAAGCATTCAAACTTCAGCAGCGATGCCTGACAATTTGATCAATACAACCGAGGGGCCAATATATACAGAGGGAGCTAATGTTGGGGTTGGCATTACCAGCCCGACATCAAGACTCTCGGTGGATGGAGTCGTGGAATCAACTGAAGGAGGTATTAAATTTCCGGATGGCAGTGTACAGACGTCGGCGGCTACAGTTGAAAGCTTTAATGGCGACTATTTCAACAGAAATGATGGGCCAATATATGCTAGTGATGAGGATTATATTGGAGTGGGAACTGAGGCGCCTCAAACAAATTTTGAGTTGGCAGGAGATGGGAGTGGAAACTATGAACCCGTTATTTTTCGCAACAACTACACAATGAATCTTCTGGCATACGCTTCTGGAGATGTTGATTTCCTAAATGCATCTTTTGTGGCAAACAGATCCAGGGGAACCTATGGAGCTCCTCAAAACGTCATTGGAGGTGATCGCATCGGCGGTGTATATGGGAGAGCTTATCTGGATGGTCAATATCAACGTACAGCCGGAATACAAATGTTTGTAGGTGTCGGCGCTGGTGCCGGAAATTACCCGTCGAATATTCGCTTTGAGACCACATCTACAAATAGTGTTGTAAGAGCTGAAAGGATGAGGATTGCCGACAATGGTTACGTTGGTATTGGCACACCTGCCCCCGGGGCACCTTTGACAGTTAATGGCACTATTCACTCAACTTCAGGCGGTATTAAATTTCCTGATGGGACTATGCAAACAAGCGCAGCCACTGCTATTTATTCCAACTATTTCAACAAAACTGACGGCCCCATTTACGCCAGCGACGACCAAATTGGCATTGGGACATCCACACCTCAAACCAATTTTGAGGTTGCGGGTTTGGGTAGTGCCAATTACGAGCCAATCATTTTTAGAAACAACTATACGATGAACCTGATGGCACATGCATCAGGAGAAATAGATTACCTGAATGCATCTTTTGTATCTCACAGATCGAGAGGTACTTACGAAAGTCCCACCAACGTGCAAGATGGTGATCGTGTCGGTGGGTTTTATGCCAGGTATTTCTTTGATGGTGACTATAGGCGGGCTGCCGGGATACAGATGTACGTAGGCAGCGGCGCTGGTGCAAACAGTTATCCGTCGCTCATCAAATTTGAAACAACCGATGCTGGAGAAATTGAAAGAAGCGAGCGTATGAGGTTGACAGAAAAAGGTTTTTTGGGTATTGGTACTCAAAATCCTGAATCAATGCTTTCTGTTAATGGCACAATCGAAAGCCTGGAAGGAGGTATTAAGTTTCCAGACGGCACGACACAGTCATCTGCATTTAATAACGCTAACTACTTTAATAAGGCAGGTGGCCCAATTTATGCAAATGGCAGCAACGTCGGCATAGGGGCTTTAGCACCTCAAACCAATTTTGAGGTTGCGGGTGTGGGGAGTGCCAATTACGAGCCAATAATCTTTAGAAATAACTATACGATGAACCTGATGGCGCATGCGTCAGGTGAGATAGATTACCTCAATGCATCTTTTGTATCTCACAGATCGAGAGGTACTTATCAGAGTCCAACCAATGTGCAAGATGGAGACCGTGTTGGCGGGTTTTATGCCAGATACTATTATGACGGTGTGTACAGAAGATCGGCGGGCATCCAAATGTACGTAGGAACTGGAACAGGAGTCAATAGCTATCCTTCTTTTATAGCTTTTGAAACGACTAACGTAGGCGAGATAGAGCGAAGTGAGCGCATGAGAATTTCTGAAGTAGGCAACATAGGGGTTGGCACCTCTGCTCCAAAATCGAAAATCCATGTTACAAATGGCGACGTCTATATTGATAACACTTCCAATGGAGTGATTATGAAATCACCTGATGGAACATGCTGGAGAATGACTGTTGACAACGCCGGAGCACCTGTTTTTACCACCATAGTTTGCCCCGAAAATGAATAGAGTTAAAACTCGAAAATATCTTGGGGTTCTGATCGTTGTCGTTTTTTATCAGCTGATTTTTTCCTGTACACAAAAAACTACCAAAAGCATTAGTCGTTCAGATGGATTGTTGTTGAACTTTAGTTTCGATGGAAGAGATTCTTTCTCAAACTTCCAAGGCCTTCGAACGATAAATTGGGGCGAGGTTACAAATGCCGATGATAGATTTGGGAAAGAGCAGTCTTCGATGTTTTTCGAATCATATAACGCCAGAATTGACGTCACAACGGATTTATCTCTCAAAAGCCAGCTTTCTATTTTTTGCTGGGTTAAACTAGCGAGAAGACCTGACGACCGAACTCAGCACATCATTAATAATGGGGATAAGTTGGGGTTTTTGGTCAGAGACAAAGTCGGCCTAAGGGTTGTTTTGGCGGATGAAGGAGGTGGTAAAAGTGCATGCCAGACGAATTCTGCAAGTATGTTGACTGACAATAAGTGGCACATGGTGGGATTTACTTACGATGGCATATTCCTAAAACTATATATCGATGATGAGCTTAACGCTGTATCCCGAGGGGAAGTGGATGTTGCAGATCTCATGAAAAGCTTTACTATCGGAAACCATATTAATCAGGTTCGGCCTTTTGGCGGTTATATAGACGATATGAAAGTCTATAACTTGGTTGTTTCTGAACAGGAAATAGGAAGATTAGTAAACGTTGGACGATGACGGGGATTTGTTCTAATATTGTTCTTCTCTAATAAAACAATGGCTGTGGGCAAAGTGAGAGGAGGGCTACTAACACTAATTGGTCTAACATTTGGGTTTATTTGCAACGCCCAGTTTGAACTCCCGTCAAATTTCAAGATTATTTCCAAGGGCCAGGAAAATTTTAGTGGAGACCTCCGTCCTGGTGATCTTTTTGGCATTTCCGTTGCCAGTCTCGGAGATTTTGATCACGACGGAATTGAGGATATTGTTGTAGGAGCTAGCAGTACAGATGATGGAGGTGCTCAATCTGGAGCCATTTGGATTGTCCTGTTGAATCGTGATAACAGCGTTAAAAACCAACATAAAATTTCAAACTCTCAAGGTGGTTTGGCTGTCATAATTCCTTCGAATTCCCGGTTTGGTTATTCAGTATCAAATATTGGAGACTTGAATGGTGATGGTACAACCGATGTGGCGGTAGGTGCTGTCTACGATCAAGATGGAGGATATCAGCATGGGGCAGTCTGGATACTTTTTTTGAATGAAAATGGCACTGTAAAAACTCACCAGAAGATTAACGAAACGGCAGGAGGCTTCACAGGTTCACTAGCTGACCTGGCGTCATTTGGGAGTTCTGTGACACCTTTGGGAGATATCGATGGGGACGGTGTGATAGACTTGGCTGTGGGGGCGTATCGGGACAATGGGGCGAATGCCAAAACCGGAGCTGTTTACCTTTTGCTTATGAACCCCGACGGCTCTGTTAAGTCAAATAGAAAAATAAGCGGAGGAAATTCTGGTTTCCCGAACGTTTTGGGCTATGAAGACTATTTTGGATGCTCTGTTGCAAATGCCGGAGATTCTGACGGAGATGGTATTGCTGAACTTATTGTAGGGAGTCAGCGGGATGATGATGCGGGATTTGATGCAGGTGCAATTTGGATCCTTTTCCTGAATGGTGATGGTAGTGTCAAGAATCAAAAAAAAATTACTCAAAATCAGTCTGGCTTTAACTATGAGCTTAATTCAGGAGAGCTGTTCGGTACTTCTATCTCAGTGATGGAAAATGTCAATGAGCAGGGTGATTACGGCTTCTTGGTCGGCTCTACAAGGGACAACGCAGGTGGAGCAGATGCAGGGGCGGTTTGGACTTTTGAAACGGAAAGAAACTTCGATGTTACTAACGCCAGAAAGCTAAGCTATACATTGGGAGGAAGCAATATTGATATAAAGCCTGGAAGCAGATTTGGTCAATCAGTACTAGCTTACGAAGCAGGAGGTGGTTATAATTTCGTAATCGGAGCTCCATACTACGATGAACTGGGACAGGATTTGGGAGGGTTGTGGGTGTTGGGTACAGAAGATTGCGGTATTGAAATAACCGGCGTAAGCGCAGGTGCTGACCAGGCTGTTTGTGGTTACAGTACCAGCCTTTCGGCATCACTAGGCGATGGCGAGGAAGGCCTTTGGAGCGCACTGGGGTTCGGTGTGTTTGAAAATATTGGCAGTCCAAGTACTGTTGTCACGAACATGCAAACCGGGCTTAATACTTTTATTTGGACTGTTTCGAACCCTTGTGGGCAAGAAAGTGACACAGTTGTCGTTCTTGTAAGCGACTCCTTAGAGGGGGTTTTTGCTGGCAATGACCTTAGATATTGCTCATTGGACTTGCCAGTCAGCTTGGACGCAGTGGACGCCGGTGGTGATGGGGTGTGGGCCTCCGAAGATGTTGGGGTTAGCTTTTCCGATAAATCTTCACCTCAAACGAAAGTGAATTTTGATTCACCAGGGGCTTACAACCTAATCTGGACAGTATCAGTTGGTGAGTGCACGGCGTCGGACACTGCGACCATAACCATACAGGAGCAGACTCTTGCCTATGCTGGAGAGGACGTTGATCAATGCTTTGCTGCGGCAAGCCAACTCCAAGCTCAAAACCCTGCTACAGGGAATGGCCAATGGGAGGTTATAGAAGGAAATGTGCACGTTCTTTCACCTGAAAGCTCTTCGTCCGGCTTTGAGTCTGATGCGGCTGGGCTGAGCAAGTTGACCTGGACAGTTTCAGACGGAATATGTCCTGCCTCGGTCGATACTGTTCTGGTAAATATTTATAGTCCTCGAGAGCTTCTTGCGGATGAAGTTCCTACCGCTTTTTCACCCAATAACGACAACAGGAATGACAGGTTAGAAATTTTGAGTAATAGGGGGCTGTTTGGCAATCAACTGGAGATTTTTTCAAGGGATGGGCAAATGATCTACCATGCCTTAGACTATCAAAATGATTGGAGCGGAGATCACTTTCCCTCGGGCATTTATTATTACACAATCAAGTTTATAGCTTGCCCTGCGAGCTATAAGGGATACTTTCATTTGGTCAGATAGTGCCCTCAATTAAATAACTTCTGCCAACCTATCAATCTCACCCTCCTCATTATAAAAATGCACTGCTGCCCTCAGGTAATTGGGCCGGTAGGTTGTAATGATCTTTTCCGAGGTCAACTTTTGATGTAGCGACTTGTCGCATTCGAACGACACAATGCCCGACCAGCTTTTCTCGTCTCTGGGGGCCATGGGAGTAAAGCCGGCCTCCCTGATAGCGGTGTGTAGCTTTGCAGAAAGCACTGTCACCTCTTCGTAAACGTTTTGCCAACCGATGGCTTTCAGCTCTTTCAACGCCTGACCCTGCATCAGTATCAATAGCGGCTTGGGGTGGCCAGCTTCAAGACTTTGTGGCGGTTGTTTGAGGTTTTCAGCCGGGATCGGATCCTTTAGAAAATCCGTCATACTGCCTGGGCCTAGCGATCCTTGTGTCAATTTTTTTCTGGAGTTTTTGTTTATGTACAACACACCAGCTCCGTAGCCGGAGGTCAGCCATTTGTAGCTGCTTGCTGCCAATACGTCAACATGCACTTTTTGCAGGTCGATGGGGATCACACCAAGGCTTTGAATAGCATCCACAATGAGAAACGCTCCGTGCTTTTGGCACATGGCAGAAATGGCTTCGAGGTCTACCCGGTATCCATTGGTGTACTGCACATGGCTTATCGCCAATATCTTTGGTTTGCCGGATAGTGCTTTTTCTATGGCCTCCAGATCAATGTGGCTTTTCATGTCCCAGTCAATCCAGTGAATTTTTCGGCTGTGGTGAATCCATGGCAGTGTCACCGAGGGAAAATCGTGCTTGACAAGAACCAGTTCCAGATCAGACTGCAACATTTGCTGCACCCAGGAAATGCCGTACGAGGTATCCCATGTCAGGCCTATTTCTTCGCTTGAGGCATTCAGAAGTTCTGCAAACAGTTTCCTTGTTTCTTCCATCTCGCCCATCCACGCCGGAAGTTTTTGGCTGGCATACTGTGCGAATTCTGTAAGGTAGTCGGTTCCCTTTTGCAGGGTAGCCTGGCTCATGGCACCGGCATTGGCCGTATTCAGGTAGGTGCAGTTGTGAAGAAGGGGGTAGTGAGAGCGAATGCTTTTTTTGTCTGCGATCATTTCTGTTAGGTGAAAAACCAAAGTTTAATGGCCAATGCAATTACGGTAATCACAAGGAAGATGCGAATCACTTTGTCGCCTTTCTCGACTGACCACCGGCTGGCAATCCAGCCACCAGCACTATTGCCGACGGCGAGCACCAGCCCCAACGTCCAATTTACCTTGTCTTCGATAATGAAAACCAGTAGCGCTGATCCTGTATAGATCAACGCCGCAAATACTTTGACAAAGTTGGCTTTTACCAACGAAAACCCATTGATGTGTGTGAGCGCCGCTATAGTAAGGAAGCCAACGCCGGCCTGAATGAACCCGCCATAAATGCCAATAAAGAAGAAGGCAATCACGCCCCAGAGTTGGTGCATGAAGTCAAGCTTCTCTCCTGTTGATTTTTTCTTGACAACAGAGTCGAAAATGATTGAGAGCACTACAAGCACCATGATGATGGCCAGGATGCGGTTAAAAAGATCGGCATCAATTTCTACAGCGAACCACGCACCAATGGCACCACCTATCAGAGATGAGCCTGCCAGCCACCAGGAATAGGGCCTGGCGGATACGCCCTTGCTTTGAAAGCCAGCCACCGAAAAGATATTTTGTCCCATGATGGCCACCCGATTGGTGGCATTGGCGACTGCCGGTGGTAGTCCAAGAAAAATCAGCACTGGCAGCGACAGCAATGAGCCTCCGCCAGCTACCGTGTTGACAAAGCCAGCTATAAACCCGACGGCTACAATGAGCAGATATTCGTAGTATTCCATGCGTCCTCGTTAGCTGCCGAAGTTAGAAGAAAAATGTATCAGAGGATATTTATTTTATGTTGTGGCGGTGGCGTCTGATAACTTTGTCACCTCCAATGTGTCGGCACATTCACTAAGTAGTTGTGTTTGATTTTTACCTAAAGTTGGGTGAATAAAATCAGGCGCAATCTCGGTCAATGGTGCAAGAGTAAACCTCCTGAAGGGAATTTGTGGGTGAGGCACAATCAGCCTATCGGTTTTGATTACTTCATCGTCGACGTACAAAATATCGATATCGATGACCCTTGGGCCCCATTTTCCGATCCGTTGTCTGCCAAGATGCTGTTCAATTTCCAGCGCTTGATTCAATACCTCCTGGGCCTGTAAACCACTTTCAATCTCAATCACCTGGTTGAGGAAATCAGCCTGATCAGTAAGGCCCCACGCCTGGGTAGCGTAAATCGACGAACTTCGAACCATCTGCCCTATTCGCTCGTTTATCATTCGGCCTGCCTGCAAAAGGGTAGCCAAACGATCGCCCTGGTTGGAGCCGAGTAAAAGGAAAATGCCCATGGAGGTGAATAATTTTAGCGGTGCTCTTAACTTAGGTGAATCTTGTTAGATTTGCAAAGAACAAAAATAAATCAAAAACTGTCTCAATGGCCTTTCTTCGAAATTTGTTAGCCACTATCCTTGGCCTTTTTATCTTCAGTTTTCTAGGCATACTTATCCTAGTCGGTATTGCTTCGAGTAGCTCGGAAGAAACGGTAGAAGTGAAAGATAATTCTGTGCTCTACCTGCCTTTAGGTGGTATTTTGAGTGAACGTACTCCCGAAGATCCATTTCAGGAATTTTTCCCAAATAGTGGGCCAAGCTACCTTGGCGTGCTGGATTTGTTGAAAGTTATAAAGAATGCAAAAACAGACGATAAAATTAAGGGCATATACATTGAGCATGGCTACCTGTCGGGAGGCTTTGCCAGCCTGAAAGAGGTAAGAGATGCTCTTTTGGATTTCAAAACATCAGGGAAGTTCATCTACTCATACGGAAACTACATTTCTGAAGGCGACTACTATATCGGGTCAGTGGCTGACGAACTCTACGTTAATCCACAAGGTTCACTTGAATTTAATGGCTTCAGCGCCAATATTTCGTTTTTTAAGGGGACACTTGACAAGTTGGAAATTGAGCCACTTGTGTTCAGAGTAGGAGAGTTTAAGTCGGCGATAGAGCCCTTCATCCGCAAAGACATGAGTCCTGAGAATGAGCTTCAAATCAATTCTTTCCTGAATTCTGCTCACGATACTTTTCTGGCAGATATTGCCGAAGCGAGAAACATCCCGGCTGAAAAACTGAAAGAAATTTCATCGGAAATGAAGGTGCGAAGAGTGGCTGATGCTGTCGACTACGGCCTGGCTACGAAAGTGGCCTACGAGGACGAAATGAAGACCTTGCTCAAGATAAAACTTGGGATAGAAGAGAGCACTGATATTACATTCATTTCGTGGAAAAAGTATAAGAAGTCGATTTCGCCAGATGAAATTTCGAAGAACAGGATTGCAGTAATAGTGGCCGAAGGTGAAATTTTGATGGGAGAGGGTGAGGATGGCCAAATTGGCGCAGAGAAATTTGCCCGGGAAATAAGAAATGCCCGGGAAAGTGATAGAATAAAGGCCGTGGTGCTGCGCATTAATTCTCCGGGAGGAAGCCTTACCGGTTCCGATATTATTTGGAGGGAAATAATGCTTACCAAAGAAAGGAAGCCAGTTATTGCCTCCATGGGCGACTATGCAGCATCAGGCGGTTACTATCTTTCCATGCCGTGCGACACCATCGTGGCTCAGCCCAATACTATCACCGGGTCGATAGGTATTTTCGGCATGATGTTCAACATGGAGAAATTCCTTGAGAATAAGCTGGGTATTACTTTCGATGTAGTAAAAACAGGCGAATATTCAGATATAATGACTGTAACAAGGTCGTTGAGTGACTTTGAGAAACAGATTATTCAGGACGGTGTGAACGAAGGCTACGAAACCTTTACCTCGAAGGCAGCGGAAGCGAGGCACTTACCTATAGAAAAGCTGAAGGAGTTGGCTGGCGGAAGAGTTTGGACGGGCATTCAAGCCCATGAGCTTGGCCTGGTTGATCTGCTGGGAAGTTTTGACGACGCAGTGAAAATTGCTGCTGACAAGGCTGAGCTGGGCGACGATTATCTATTGAGTTTCTACCCTAAGCAAAAGAACTTCTTTGAAGAGATGTTTTCAAGTGCTTCTAACGAGCTGGAAGCCAGATCGATCAAAAATAACTATGGTATGCTTGCCCCTTATGTGAAAGAAATTAGAGATTTGCAGCACTATGAGGGTATTCAGGCACGCATGCCTTATTCATTTGAAATCAAATAACTGAACCTACGCTATCAGGGAATGACCGAACTAAGAAACAACTGGACAAGAGGAGAAATAGAGGAGATTTACAATTCTCCCATGTTAGACTTGATTTACAGGGCGGCTACCGTCCACAGAGAATATAGCGACCCACAGGAGGTGCAGGTCTGTACTTTGTTGTCGGTGAAGACTGGAGGGTGCCCTGAAGATTGCTCTTATTGCCCGCAGGCGGCACGATATCACACTGACGTGAAGGTGCAGAAGTTAATGGAAGTTGACGAGGTTCTTTCTAGTGCAAAAGCTGCCAAGGAGAACGGAAGTACCAGGTTTTGTATGGGTGCTGCCTGGAGAGAGGTGAGAGACAACAAGGATTTCGACAAGGTGATTGAGATGGTGAAAGGTGTCAACCAAATGGGCATGGAAGTGTGCTGTACACTTGGCATGATCACCGAGTCACAGGCGAAGCGACTGAAGGAAGCTGGCCTTTACGCCTACAACCATAATCTCGACACCAGCGAAGAAGCTTACGAAGATATTATTACCACAAGAACCTATAAGGACAGGCTGGATACATTGGAGAATGTTCGTACTGCCAAAATTTCTGTGTGCTCAGGCGGCATCATTGGTATGGGGGAATCTCACCTCGACCGGGTGGGTATGCTTCACACGCTGGCTACCCTGCCAGAACACCCTGAAAGTGTGCCTGTGAATGCGCTGGTTGCCGTGGAGGGCACACCCCTGGAAGACCAGGAGCGAGTACCGGTTTGGGACATGATCCGAATGATAGCCACCGCCAGAATCATCATGCCCAGGGCCATGGTAAGGCTTTCAGCTGGCAGGGTGAACATGACTGTGGAGGAGCAAGCGCTTTGTTTTCTTGCTGGAGCCAATTCTATATTCGCCGGGGACAAGCTGCTTACTACCCCTAATCCGGAAGTGGATGCAGACAAGCAGATGTTTCAAGTGCTTAATCTTAAGCCCAGGGCGTCTTTCAAAGGAGCTGCTGCTGAGAAATATTCGATGGCATAAAATCAGAAAGTAGCAAGAGCGAGCAGATCACTTGCTACTCATTTTCTTCTCGCTTTAGCTTCCATCTGTTATGTGACCAGAGCCACAGGTGAGGGACTTCCACAATGGCCTTCTCAAGTATGGCAGCATACCGTTCAATTATTTCTTCGGCCGTCGCTTCGTTGGGATTTTCAAGCACTTTTACGAATTCAAGGGTGTAGTGCCCTCTGGAAGTTTTCTTCATTAAAGGGAAGAAGACGGGGTAGTTTGTTTTGCGGGCGATCCTGTCGGCACCTATCAGAAATGGAGTATCCTGGTTCAGGAACTTTACCCAATGACGACTGCTGTTTCTTTTTGGTCTTTGGTCACCAATAATGCAGGTGACTGAAAGTGCACCTTGAGACCCAAGCTCAACCACTGTTTTGTAGCCTTTTTTTGAGGGCACAGCCATCGCTCCAAAACGCTCCCTGGTGTCCTTCATCAATGCCTCGTAGTAGGCCGACCTCAGCGGCTGATAAAAAGTGACCACCTTGTGCGATAGTGAGAGTGGTATAGCTGCAAGCCATTCCCAGTTGCCATAGTGTGCCGTGTACATAATCAGGCTCCTTCCTTGCTTGAAAAAACCTTCGAAGACTTCAGGGTTTAGGACTTGAAACCGCTGCTTGATCGTCTTCCCGCCAACTGAAAGGAATTTGCCCGACTCGAAGATAAGATCAGTGAAGTGCCTGTAAAAAGCTTTTTCAATTACAATGATTTCAGCGATAGCCTTTTCAGGGAATGAAGCAGTAAGGTTTTTTCTTACAATCGCCTTTCTGTATCCAGCGAGATAGTAAAGGAAAAAGAAAGAGACATCTGACAAAATGTAGATCAGCCAGAACGGTAGTTGTGATAATAAAAGTACGGGGGTGTATTTTAGTTTTCTAAGCAAGATGTATGAAAGTAATTGGCGCCCGTAATGTTCGGAGACCCACAGGCCCACTTTAGTCAGAGAAACAGTTTTTATATGACGTTAAGTTCTTTTACGCTGTGAATATTGGCAAGCAAACTTCACACGAAAAGTATTCGTCAAATGCAGTATACTTCGAAATAAAAAAATGGTTGTCGTATGTTCCGTGAACAGTCATTTTATTTATTAACATCAAAAGTTTGCAGGTTCACGAAAGTTTGCTGAAATTCATGTAGTTACGAATATTCTGCAAGAGGATTATCTAATATCAATACAATTAATTGCGAGACGTATGAAATCAATCTTACTATTTGCGGGCACAATTATCTTGTTTTCCCTGGGCTCCTGTGTTTCTCAAAAAGACTTTATCATTGAATCGGATTATAGCTACCTGGGAAGGTTCAATAAGTACAAGACCTTCGATTTTGTGAATATCGACAAACGTGACAGTTCCAGTCACAATCCTGATTTAGAGAAGTGGATTATTAACAGAATGGAATCGCAGGGTTACAGTTACTCCAATAGAAAGCCCGATATATATGTTAACTACAAAATTTACTTCTCTGACCTGAAATACCGTGGCTACAATCAGGAGGATCTAAATGCCTATCTCAACAAGGAAGTATCGCTTGCCTCCAATGACGAATTTGAGGATGAGGTCTACCTGAGCGACTCAGAACTTACAGAGCTTGAAAATGCTGAAGCAGCTTCAAGAAGGAAGGAATATGACTCGAGATACTACACCATGGACTCAGGCACTCTGTTGATCATCCTTGTCGACAGAAGAAAGCACAGTGCAGTGTGGCAGGGATATGCCTCAGGAGTGTTTGCTCTTGGTGCCGACAACCTTGATCGCCAACTACGCAGAGCTGCGGGCGTTATTTTCGACAAATACAAAGTAGTGGCCGATGGCTACCTTATCAACGACTAAGCATTTCTGTAACACCGGTTCTGGAGTGAGCGTCTAAGAAAAAAGATGTGATTGCTTGTGCAACCTTTGCAATTAAATCACATCTTTGGTTTAAGGACAAACTCATTATACCATGAACAGACTAAGCAAATTTTTGCCGCTACTTGTTTTGACATTAGTGGTTCAGCAGGCTGTCGCTCAACGGGTGCGGGAGGAAAGAAAGGTTTCTTCCTACGATGCCGTAAGCGTAAGCACAGGAATTGACGTTTATATTCGTCAGGGCAACCGCCAGGAAGTTACCGTGGAGGTAGACGAAGATGACCTCGACGATTTGATGACGGAGGTAAGAGGTGGAGAGCTCAAAATCTATTTTGAAAACAATAACAGCTTCTGGAGTTGGAAAGATCGTGACGCCACGGTTTATGTAACCGTTACTAATGTCAAGTCCATCAAAAGCTCTAGTGGTTCGGATGTAACCGGGGAAACGATTATTGTTTCCGACTATTTGGAAGTAGAGTCGTCCTCAGGGGCTGATTTGAAACTTCAGGTAAGAGCCAGAACACTGAGGGCTGAGTCGAGCAGCGGGTCAGATATGGAGCTTTCAGGGGAGGCCGAGTACTTCGAAGGACGTTCTTCTTCGGGCAGTGATTTGGATGCGATGGACTTAGTGGCTAAAAATGCCAAAGTGAGAGCATCTAGCGGTTCAGATTTGGCTATTACTGTCACTGACGACATCGAAGCCGATGCC
The DNA here is from genome assembly GCF_902498805.1 of Imperialibacter sp. EC-SDR9. GTDB lineage: Bacteria > Bacteroidota > Bacteroidia > Cytophagales > Cyclobacteriaceae > Imperialibacter. The sequence continues at coordinate 28,752 of NZ_LR701600.1, forward strand.
AGCAGTGGCAGCGACATTTCCTATTCTGGCAGGCCACAATATGTCAATATCGACGAGTCGTCGGGGGGAGATGTGCGTCGACGAAATTACTAGAAGAAAATACTTGACCATACAAAAAGAAGGCTTCACCTCGGTGAAGCCTTCTTTTTGTATGTAGTGGCCATATTGTTAAAACGGCTGTTTAGCGTTCTTTCTGCAGTTAAAAAGTAAAAGGCACGTCTACCGCCGTCTTGTCCCAACCAAGGCTCATAGTGGCACCATTTGTTCCACTTTTGGCAAATACAATCGAGAAGTATTCAATCGTATCGGTAACTTTTTTTGATGGAACAGTTACACGCAATACATCTTTGTCTTCTTTGTAGCTGTAGGCTCCCCAATAGTCAAGAGCTGAGCTGAAGATGATCGTCCACTCAGACTCACCTGGAATAGTGAAAAGGGAATAGGTGCCGGCTTTCAATTTTTTACCAGCCACAGTAGCGTCTTTGTAAAGTTTGATTTCAGTGTTTTCGTTGGCCCCAGTTCGCCATACCTTTCCGTACGACTCAAGTTTTCCGAAAATCTCCCGGTCATTTTTCTTGGGCCTGCTGTAAATCACCCGTACGAGCGCCTCGTCGCTTCCTTTTCTGTCGTGGGCAAAGTTGTCGGGATAATAAGCCATGTCCATTGAGCTTTTGTCGGGCCCCCTAAAATCCTGAGCCTGTGAAGAAAAGGCAACCAGAGAGATGAATGAAATCAGTAGTAATGTCTTTTTCATATTGCTGAATATTTAAGCGTTGAAGGTCTGTGGATTTTAGTTTTTGCTTTGTCGGTTGGTTTACCAACTTGACGATTCCCTATTTATAAAGAGTGAAAATGTTTCTAAAAACATAATGGCTCGCCTCTATTCTAAACTGGTCGGGGTCAAACTGGCCACTGCTGTCGTCGGTATTGGTAATGGCAATGCAAGCTGTGCCAGAGGCCGGGTGGATATAGAAAAAGGAGTAAAATGCCTTTTGAGTACCGGTGTGGCCTATTACCTGCATGCCGTTGAAGTCTTCCAGAAAAAAGGAGGAGGCAATAGACTCATCAATACCATCGACGACGCCGATGGGCAGTTGTTTCTTCCAGAGTTCTTTTAACGTCGACCTTTTAAGCACTTCGAACCCATCGTTATACCCGGTAAGGAAGCCCAGGTATTTCAGCATATCGCTGATGGGAGCATTGAGCCCACCATTGCTGGTGGTGATGCCTGTGTCGAAATCGAGCCCGTTGGCTGCTGGCTGGCCGTTTACAAGGGTGTAGTTGTTGGCCCGGTATTTCAGCAAATGGTATGGTGTAACATCAAAGTAGCTACTGTGCATGCCTAGAGGTTTCAGCACGTTCTTGTCGATGTACACCTCATAGTCATCACCACTGATGATCTCGATGATTCTGCCAAGAAAAATAAGAGCAGGGTTCGAGTAGCTGTACTTGCTTCCGGGCTCGAATAAAATTTCAGTGTAAGGAAGCATGGCCACTATCTGGCTCCATTCGGTTGGTTCAAAAGGGTGCCAGTCTTTGTTTCCTCCCCACGGCCAGGTGGGGTCACGAAAACCTGTGGAGTGGCTCAATACCATTTGAATAGTAATATCGTCCATGCTGCCGAAGGGATTGTGTACCATCCGGAGCTCGGGCAGGTATTTGGTTAGCGGATCACTCAGTTTGAGGAGCCCCCTATCCCTCAACTGCATGATACCGATAGTGGTGAATGTTTTGGTAATGGAAGCCCAGTGGAAAATAGTGTTTGCATCCACGTTTCGGTTGCTTTCCAGGTCAGCTTTGCCAACATAGCTATCGCCAATAACCTTTCCTTTTTCAACGAAAACCAAAGCACCACCTACCACACGATTGTTCTCCAGAGAGCTCCTGAAATAATCGTCAGCGGCTTTCCATGCTTTTTCAAAACCTTTCGGAGTTTGCCCAATGGCAGAGCCCGAGATTAGGAAAACACACAGCAGAGCGAGTGTTACGTGGCTAAAGACTGAATCAAACTTTAAGCTCATCCCGGTTCTGTTTGAGTACTTCGATAATGAAGGCGATATGCTCTTCTGGCGTCACGCCAAATAATTCCATGCCTTTGTTTACTTCGTCTCTGTCGACGGTGGCAGCGAAGCTTTTCTGTTTCAGTTTTTTCATCACCGACTTCACCTCCAGCGACTCGATACCATCGGGTCGCACCTGGCAGCAGGCCACGATAAATCCTGTGATTTCGTCGCAGGCTATCAGCCCTTTGTCCAGCAGCGTATCGTATGGAACTCCCCAGTGGGTATAATGCGCTGAAATAGCATGAGCGATTTTTCCCAACCCCTTTTCATTTAGAAGCGACACAATGCGGCTGGGGTGCTCCGTGGGCCAGGCTTCATAGTCAGCGTCGTGAAGTAAACCCGCTAGCGCCCATTCATCGGGGTCTTCTCCCAGTTTGGCGGCGTAGGCTTCCATGACCAGCTCCACAGTGCGGGCATGCCTGCGGAGGCCGTCTCCCTTTGTCATTTCAAATAGCAGTGCTCTGGCTTCTTCTCTTGTCATAGTGGGTAAAGAAAAAGCACCTTTGGGTGCTTTTAAAAAGCTTATAAGAACGATCAACTATGTTAATCAATCTGGCCGATAATTAGAAGTTATTTTACAAGAGTGACACCTCCCCGTTGCTCGAAGGTTTCGTTGGTAGCATCAAGATTGCTTTTGTACCTCATCACATAGGCATAGGTGCCAACCGGCAAAGGTGAGCCGTTGAAATAGCCGTTCCATCTGAAGTCAATGCTGTCACTTTGATAAACCAGCACGCCCCATCGGTTGTAGATGAAAATAGTGAAATCAGTTACGTACGGATTTGGAAACACATAGAAGGCCTCGTTTTGCGGCAGCCCCCGGCCGTCTGGCGAAAAGGCATTTGGAGCAAAAATCCTTGGCCGACAATCGTCCGTTACCACCACCCGGGCAGTTCGGCAGATGCTGCCATTGGAGAAGGTGACTTCGTAAGTGCCGGGCTCAGATGCTGCGTAAGTTGGCTGCACGGAAATAATATCCAGGCTTGGAAGCTTCCTCCACTCATAGGTATTGAAAATGCCGGGATCAAGCACCACTGTACCATTGGCTGGGTCTTCTGAGCAGAATGTCAACGTGGCGGGCAGTGATATTTCAGAATCGAAGATAGGCACCACGCTGACGTTGAGTTCTGCTGATGCTTCGCAGCTGTTGTCTATTCCTCTTACGGTCACCTGGTAAAGCCCGCCAAGTCCTGTGCTGATAGAAGCGGTAGTTTCCGGCAAAATAGTCCCATCAGGACCAGTCCACTCAAAAGTTACCTGGGCTGGGATATTCGACTGTGCTGTCAATATCACCTGTGTCTCATTGTCGCAATCGGGCTCCTGAATGAGGGTGACTTCCAGCACGTTTTCCACCTGCACTGTAGTGTCTACGGTGACAAAGCAGCCGGAGTTGCGGTTACGTATGGTTACCGCATATGAGCCTGACTGGTTAACAACAGTGGTTTCAGTAGAAGCCCCATTGCTCCAGCCAAAGATGTAGTCAGTAGGATCCTCTCCACTTGTGAGAGCGGCGGTCAGCGTCAGCTCGCCATCGCAAGGATCTCCTGAAACGGCTATACTGCCCTCAGGGTCTTCGCTAAGGAAGAATTGGATTTGTTCAGTTTGAGGACAAAGACCAGTGCCGGAACTTGTGACGGTATAGACGCCACTAGTAGTGATCGTGGCAGTGGCTGTTGTTTCGGGCAGGATGGTGACTCCATCAGGTGCTAGCCAAGTGAAGGTCAATCCATTTGCAACAGGCCTTACTTCAATAGTTCCTGTCAGACCACAATCGGTTTGAATGGGGTCGAAGTTGAACTCTGCGGCAGGTGCTTGTTCGATTAAAATATTTTCCTCTGTTTGTATGCATCCATCGGCCGCCGTTATTTCCAGTGTATAGGTTCCTAGAGGGATGTTGCTGGTCACAGCTGATGTGCCTGCCGTGATTGTGCCAGTTGTTGCTTCCAGGCCTGTGGCGGAGTCAATTACACGATAAGTATAATCTCCGGAAATACTGGTTGTCATAGTGATATTTCCGTCATCGCAGCCTGGCGTAACAAGGCTAGGCTCGACAATGGTAAATGATGGGTTATTGCTATTAATCCCAACTGCACCACGAGTAGTTGTGCAACCATTGACTGTATTGCTCACAGTTACTCTGTATGACCCAGCTGGAAGATTTGGAATGCTGTCAGTAAAAGGGCCTGTCAGTGGAACGTTATTGAATATGTTTGTGCCATTATTGCTGGTAATGCTATAGGTGTAGCTACCTGTGCCGGCAACTTCAATTTTTAAAGCGCCGTCGGCCACTGCGCAGCCAGACGCATCGAAAGGTGTCACTGTTTGGTTCGGGGCCTCTAAAATGGTGTAAGTAATGGTATTTGTCGTTTGACAGCCATTCACATCAAAAATACTCACTGCATATTCGAAGTCACCAGCAACTGACGTGTCGATGTCTTGAAAACGGGTTGTATTGCCAGTACCCGCACCGTTGATGGCCCAGGTGTAAGTGGCTCCCGGGTTTTCGGCATCCAACGGATCCAGCTCTTCGCCTGCACAAATGATCTGGTCAGGGCCAAAGTCTACAATCGGTCGCTGGTCGCCCACCAGGGTAGTCAGCGTATCGGAACGGCAGCCAGCAGCATTGGTGATAAATATAGTGATGGTGCTGGGTTGAAGCACGGTAATCTCTCTGGTAGTCTCGCCGGTTGACCAGGTGTAAGTAAGGCCAGGGTCGTCCTGTGGCCAGGCTGTGAGTACTACGCCATTGTCGTCGCAAATGGCTACAGCGCTAGGCACGATGGGCTGCTCCGGTGTAGGGTTAATTACTACTGTTTGAACCAGCGTTGTATCCAGGCCGCAGCGATTGGTGATATTCAATGTGACATTGAATGTTCCTACTTGCTGGTATACGTGAGTTGTGTCCGGGCCAAGGGCTTGGGCACCATCACCAAAGTTCCAGGCGAATTCGTCAATGTCGGAGGTGCCGGTAGCAGTAAACCGGGTGGGTTGGCCCACGCAGCCGCCATCCACAGCAATGGACGGATCCTGTGGTGGATTGAGGATGTTTTGAGCAAAGTTGGGAAGGCCCAGCCTGGAAATTCTTCCATCAAGATCAAAGCCCTGGTCATTATAACCTGCCTGCACTTCATCACCGTTAGAATTGGCAATGGTGCCGAGATTGCCACTATTGTCTTTTGCCATGTAAATAACCTGATCCGGGCCAATTTGAAGCGAGCCATACCCAGTTCCTGACGCAAGCTGGAATTTACTTTGCTCGATAAACTGGACGACAGAATCGTCGGAATAAGTAACGCTGGCGTTCAGAAGACTGTCCAGGTTGTACTGGAATAGTTTGGAGTTAGCTCCAGTGGTAGTAACATACACTCTTGCACCGCCAGATGAGAATTCAAGACCATAAGCTTCGCTCGGCGCCGGTTCTTGCAGGTCGATAAGCAGTGGGGAGGTAAATGTTCCGTTGGCAGCATCAAAATTGACCAGCTCAAGGAAGTTTTCAGCGCCTGGAATTACCGAGCCAATCAGTGATCCGGTGGGCGATACTTTCATGGTACCTCTGCCGTTAAGTTCTTCAGCGAAGGAGAGTGTTTTTCCGACGGAGGTAACCCTCGCATTGCCGATGCCTGTAGTGGTGATAGGGTAGGCCCTGTAGTTGTTGTTGCCATACTCATGCCCAAAAAGCCAGGTAGTTCCTCCCCCAACGCCGGTTGCTGCCAGTTTTTCCGAGCTATTGGTAAACAGTGGCCTGTCCTTAATAATCACAGCTCCTCGGGCCAGATCCTGTTTCATGTCGACGACGGAAAAACGCATGTTATAGGAACGATCACCGTACACCTGATCGGTGGTAATTATATAGAACAGCGTCTCGTTATCGGGGATCGGCAGTATGATGGAAGACTGAGCCGACGTGCTATCTCCACCGATCAGCATGCCATTGAGCATAATTTCGTGATCTTTGTTCCAGACCGTTCGTCCGTTGGTGTAGAAGAGAAGCTCGCCGTTCCGATCCGAAATAGAAGCACAACCCTCTGGCGAACTCATCAGGTTTTCGTCAGTCAGTGCTACTGGAGGGGCCTCATTGAAGTCGATACCCGCCTGCTCACCAAAATACCAGATATTGGCTTTTTGCTCGTCGTTGCCATATACGGTTACCTCGAAAGACGCAAAGGCAGGGCAACCAGTGGTAAGATCAGTTACCTGTGCCCAATAAGTGCCCGCAGAATCAATCTCAATGAGCTGGGTTGTTTCTCCTGTCGACCATAGGAACGAATAATTTCCCTGCTGTCCACTCGGTAGTGCATTCCTTTGCAGTTGTTCACCTGGGCAAATCGTGGTGTCGGTGAGGTGGGTTAGCTCAAGTTGATTATCAATAATGTTCAACACCTGGGTCGTAGACTGGTTTTGCCCGTTCAGGAAAGCTGTTAAGGTAACGGTGTAAGGCCCCGGGTTCTGATAAGTATAAATGGGCGCATATTCCTGCGACCCACCACCATCTCCATAGTCCCAGGTAACGAACTGGGGAGTGGGCTCCACGCTTGGAGAAAACATGGTAGGTGTGTTCTGGCAAAAGCCGAAGATATTGAAGCTCATATTGAACACAATGGGTGCCGATGTGCTGGTGGCCGGGAACTGTCTTCCCAGGGCGTCGCCAAAATCAGGCATCTGGGCCTGGTAGGCTGTAGAGTCGGGCAGGCTGTCGGGTTGGTTGACCCTGCCGATGGAAAATGGCCCGCTATTGGCGGCCTGGTACAAATGGTAAATTCGCTGATCCGGCCCCTTTTTTAACCCGAAGCTTCGGAAGTAGCCTCCGGCGATGCTGTTGGACGCCTGGAGGGAATCGAAATCAAACTGATGCAGCTGACCGGTGAGTGCATTGTTGCCTCCATGTCTTGAGTAGTAAAGCTTGGTGCCGTCATTTGACCATTCTACGTCATAAATAGACTGCCCCGAACCATCGTTTACGCCAGTGTTGAGGATCTGGCGTTCAAAAGTTAAGGTGCCCAGATTCGAGTCGAAACGAAGGAGTTGAATGTTTCTATTGCCTGTTTTAGGAGCTACAGCTATGATGATTGAATCCGGTGCGAAGGTGTGTACGCCAAAAGCTGCGGCCTCAGCGGTAGGATTTGACGCATTGAAAAAATTGAAGGTGTTGGTTGTACCAAAACCAGCAGCGGAGACTTCGTACACTACATAGTCGCCTGTCGTTCTGTTTTGAGACAGTAGCCAAAACCTTTGCCTGTTGGGCCCAGGAATGATGACCATAGCTTCAGCTGGTGTGGTAAGACCGGTAGCCTGATTCAATTGGCTCATATCGCCGAGGGTGGGTGCTGCTGCCGTGGCATTTCCTGTTAGGTTTTTATCGGCCACGGAAAACCGAATTTCGTTTGCTCCACCACTACCAGGGTTGGTGAAAATATAGAACTGGCTGGTTGTGCCAGGCACAGGGCAGGCTACTGCGGCTTGATTAAGCGATGGGTCGCCGCCCAATCCTGCGCCACCTGGAGTGACTCTGTTCGAGCCGTCGTAGACATTGGCACCGTCGGTATAGAACCATAAATCGCCTGTTATTGGATCCGAAATCGTCACGCCGCCACCAAGCCCAAATGGAGTGGCCTGGTCGTCGATAACGATAGGCTGAAAGTCACCTTTGTCGAAATCAAGAGCCTGAGAGGTGCCTCCAAAGCGCCAGTGCAGGTCCGTAAAATCCTGTGCCAGCGTAATAAAATTCACCTGAAGTAAAATAAAGCAACTTAAAACTAATTTTCTCACACACCTATCGTTAATCATGTTGTTTTAGTTTTGCTAAGTAAAGTTAGAATGATCCATTGATTAATGGACGATTATTCCAGGTTAAACTGCAAGTTTGCAGCTGAAAAGTAGAACGTTGGATAGGTGAGTTAGTATATGATAGTTGTCTGTAATGTGAAATTGTCATTCCATTTTAAGGTGTAATCATTGACCAGGCCGAAACGGCAACCTAATTTTTACCAAATATATCGAATGCAGATTGAGATGATTAGTCATGTCTTATATCGTGTCTATTTCATAAATGATTTTAAATTTAATATTTTGCGGGAGATGTTAAACAGGAACATGGGTATTTTAAAGTCAATCAATTGGGCTATAGTCATACCCATTTGGTTTGTAGTCATCTCTTTATTTCCAAACAACGGACAGGCTCAAGACCCTCAGTTCTCGCAGTATTATGCTGCCCCGCTGTACCTCAACCCTGGATTGGCGGGCATTAACCAAAGAGGCAGGGCCGGCATTAACTACCGTAATCAGTGGCCCAGTATTAGTGCTGGTTTTGAGACTTATTCAGCCTTTTTCGATTACAATTTAGAGGACTACAACAGTAGCATTGGCGCAATAGTCACTGCCGACAAAGAAGGGATTGAAGGGCTTAGGTCAACTTCGGTAGCACTTCAGTATGCCTATCAGGTGCGACTAAACTACAAGTGGACTTTTCGTCCGGCCATACAAGGATCATTTACTTCGAGGGATCTAAATTTCGATAATTTGACTTTCGGAGATCAGTTCGACGAAAACGGTTTGGTGCGGCCAGTAACGATGGAAAGTTTTCCCGCCAGTGCCAGCAACAGATACTTCGATCTGGGCCTTGGGGGTATTATCTTCGATGACCGGGTTTGGTTGGGTGCGTCGCTGTTCAATATCACCCGACCAGATCAGAGCTATCAAAACGATGGAGGAAGCATCCTGCAACGCAGATTTTCAGTGCATGGGGGGTATAAATTTGATTTGCCCATTGGGCCATTTAAGCGAGGAAAAACAGATGCGGGGCAAGAGAGAAGTATTTCGCCCACATTCAACTACAAGAAGCAAGGGTTATATGACCAGCTGGATTTGGGAGCTTACCTAACGATTGAACCACTCATTACGGGCTTGTGGTATCGTGGCATTCCAATCAAACAGTTCAATGGCTTTCCCAACAATGAAGCGCTGATCGCTATGGTGGGCCTGATGCACAATAACTTCACCTTTGGATACAGTTTCGATTACACGCTCTCCAGGTTAGGGATTGGCAGTGGTGGTGCGCATGAAATCAGCATTATCTATTCGTTTAGCTGGAATGATCCCCGCAAGCCACCCCGAAGTGTAAGGGAGCTTAGCTGCCCGATACCATTTATTTTCTAAATGGGATTTGATCTCTTACATTCGGACTGAAAAACGCAAACACTTAGCGGGCGAAAGCCGGTTTATTCCAAATTATGAGTTCGGGGTTTTAGCCGTTGACGTTTTTGCTAACTAACGTGAGTTCGATATAAAAATGTAACAAAACATCACCGAGGGGCGTCATTGCGGAAATTTTGTTCAGATATTTTTCTCATCTGAAGAAAATTATCCGTTCCACGTCGGGGCAGTCTCCGCCACAAGACATTTGAGATTCCGGATAAATATTGGCCCATTTTGATTTTAGGACAATATTTTCCGGAATGACGGCATTTTTATATCGAACTCACGTTAACTATTTGTTCTTATACAAGCTGTTACCATGGAAAAACAGACAATATTATGGATTCTTCTGGGGATCATTGTGCTTGATTTTGTAGTAGAAGAAGTACTTTCTTACCTCAATAGAAAAAGCAGCTACAGGCCTTTGCCAAGTCAGTTTAAGGATATTTACGACGAAGAAAAATACCAGAAATCGCTGGCCTATCAGAGAGACAAAGAAAAGTTTTCGTCGATCACGACCGTCATTTCGTTTGTTGCTACGCTCGCCTTATTACTAACAGGTGGGTTCGGCATGATTGACGGATGGTTGCGGGCTTACACAGGCAATGAGGTCACGCTGGCGCTTTCTTTTTTTGCTGTGCTTTACTTTGCTTCCGACCTGTTGACCTTACCCTTTCAGCTGTATAACGTTTTTGTCATCGAGGAGAAATACGGTTTTAATAAAACCACCCCGAGGATCTTCGTGCTCGATAAGTTAAAAGGATACTTGCTCACCATTATATTTGGTGGCTTGCTCGTAGGGATACTCATCGTTCTTATCCTCTTTTTAGGGAAGGATTTCTGGATATATTTCTGGGGGGTAATGGTAGTATTCATGCTTTTGGCAAACCTTTTCTACACATCAGTTATTGTGCCTCTGTTCAATAAGCTTACGCCGCTGGCCGATGGAACCCTTCGGGAGGCCATTACCAAATACAGCCAGGGTGTCAATTTTCCATTGACCAATATTTTCGTGATTGATGGTTCGAAAAGATCGTCTAAGGCTAATGCCTATTTTTCGGGCCTTGGCAAAAAGAAGAAAATTGTGTTGTTCGATACCCTGTTGGAAAAGCATACCGAGGAGGAGTTGGTGGCTGTGCTGGCACATGAGGTGGGACATTATAAGAAGAAGCACATCATCGGCTCTTTGGTGCTTGGGGTGTTGCAAACTGGTGTCATGCTTTATCTTTTGTCTCTGCTGATTTTTAATTCGCAGGTCAGCTTTGCCATGGGTGGGGACATCACTGCTATCCACTTGAATTTGCTGGCTTTCGGTATTTTGTACAGCCCGGTATCCAGAATCCTTGGCATTCTTATGAACGTGCTAAGCAGGAAGAATGAGTTTGAAGCAGACGCTTATGCGGCAGAAACTTATGAAGCTCAGCCTTTGGCTACTGCACTAAAAAAGCTGTCGGTTGACAGCTTGAGCAACTTGTTTCCACACCCCTGGTATGTGTTTGTGCATTATTCACACCCACCCATGCTGAAGCGGCTGGAGCGGCTGGAAAGCCGATGATGAGGTTTTTTGTTGACCTTTCGAAAACAATGAAGGAAGGATCATTTAGCAACTTGCCTCAACTGGAGGGCATGATGGGATACGGGTTAAATAGATAGGGTTTTAGTCTTAAGCCAAAGTCCAGGGGTTTAACAAAGATAGCCCTTCTATTTTACCGAAATCGTCCTCATTTCTCGTGATTAGGGTCAGGCCAAGTAGGATACAAGTTGATGCGATAATTGCATCAGGTAGCTTTATTTTCGCCCTTTTCCTAATCGAAATAGTCAGGTCTACTATTTCTTCGTTTAGTCCGACAACTTGAGAAGAGTCGGTAAATTCGATAATCTCAATTGGTACTACTGAAAAGCCCAGAAGTTCAATTTTGTTGATAACCGAGATGTATGGTTGACTATCAATAACTTCACCAACAAAGGCCTTGGGAGCGCCTGTTAGCCGATTGCCTGTGAAGTCAATTATTACATTAGTATCTATTAAATACTTCTTTTCCACTCGCTCCTGATTTGTTCTAGCTCTTTATCAATATCGCTAGCTTCTTTGCTGGAAATAGCTCCTGCGAGTCTTTCTGAAAGCTTTTTACCCTTTACTGTTTTCGGCTCTCTCACAATTCTCACAAGGCTAAGTGCTTCAAGATCCTCAATTAATTTGAGAGCTTTGCTATTCTTCAATTCGATTGTAATTGTTTCCATTTTCTTGTTTTTTGAATGAAGCTGTGCAACTCAAGGTATATTATTGCAAAATACGCCTGTTTTCCGGTAATTCCGACTGGTCGCAGCCTAATGCAAAGAAAATAGTTGAATGATCAACCTTATCCTGGAACACCCTCCAAGCAAACTTTTTATTGTGGACATTAAATATCCAATTAATGCCACACCCCCACAATTCCTCCCATCACCGTGAAGGATACCACCTGGTAACCAGCGTTGATGGCCCAAAGGAGGAAGGACTTCCGTTCGAAAAGATAGGTAACACCCATGCCAAGCGCCACCCAGCCGAAGCCCGCCAGAAAGCCTGCAATTAATCCGAAAGTAATGTCTGATTCGGCTCCGATGAAGGCGGCCAGGTTGAAGGCCATGATGAGCTCCAGCACAAAAGCAGTTCCGAAGATTTTGCCCTGGCCACTTTTCAGGTCATCATCTGTGAAGTTGTTTTCTTTCATCCATGCTTTGGCAAAGAGGATGGGGGAGTACCAAACGCCACCTACAAGGAAGGCGCTGAAAGCTGCCACGAATATGGCGAGGTAGTTTAGTTGCGATAAATCAGTCATATTGGTAGGGTTTTGAAAGTAAGTGTTGAAACAAGCTAAATCCTTAATTTTAAGAATGAAAACTGGATTTACTGAAGCCGAATCCCACCATTCCGAAACTGGAAAATGAAGCACTCAAGCCATTTGTCCCGCATCGACGACCGCACTATCCGCTGGATAGGGATTCCTGCTTTCGGTATTTTTATACCCAACTTCACGGGTCTGTTTGGCGATCTTTGGTTGTCCGACTGGATGTACTGGTTTGGTTATATCTACTTCATTTTCATTTCGTGGAGCATCTGGCAGGGGAATCGTTGGTTGCTATTCAAGCAACGTGAAAACATGGATTGGTTCAGTAGTCCTGTCCGGAAGCTGATTATTCTTGTCGCAGCCAATGTGTTTTATACCGCCCCGGTTACAGTGGCCCTAATCGTTGGCTGGTACTGGTTTTCTGGTGTGGGGCCGGTTGACTGGGATGCCGTGCAGCTGGTGTCGCTGGCCAATGTGATCTGCGTTATTTTTGTTACTCATGCCTACGAAACGGTCTTCCTGATCAAGGAGCGCCAAACCGACTTGTTGGCCTTTGAGCAGCTGGAGCGAGCCAGAGTGGAGGCTGAGCTTGAGATTTTGAAAAGCCAGATCGACCCGCATTTCATGTTCAACTCGCTCAATACACTCGCCTACCTGATTGAAAACGACAGAGACAGGGCGCTTCAGTTCAACGAGAGCTTGTCGGATGTGTACAGGTATATCCTTATGAACAAACAGAAGGAACTGGTGTCGCTAGAAGAAGAGATTGCCTTCGCTAACAGCTACTTTACGCTGGTTCGCATCAGGTTTGGCGACGGGGTGCATTTTGATGTGGACATTGCTGATGAGTCTAATAAACTGATGGCGCCTATCAGCCTCCAGCTGCTTTTGGAGAATGCGGTAAAACACAACGAATTTAGCGAAAAGGAGCCCCTGGTCATTCGGCTGCGGCTGGATAATGGTTGGGTGGAAGTGGCCAACAACCTGCAAGCCAAACACCTCAAAGGTACTTCAAGAATCGGACTGAGAAATCTAACGGAACGTTACAGACTGCTAACCGGCAAGGAGGTGCTTGTTGAGGCAACAGAGAAGGAGTTTAAAGTGAAATTGCCTTATCTTGAAGTATGAAAGTCGCTATCATAGAAGACGAAGTGCCTGCCAGGCAGCAACTGATTTCCTTTCTGAAAAAGTTACGGGACGACATTGACGTTGTCAATGAGTCGGCAAGTGTGAAAGAGGCTGTGGCCTTCCTTCAGAGGGCGCCTGTGGTCGACTTGCTGTTCATGGATATCCAGCTAAACGATGGCCTTTCTTTTGAAATTTTTAAGAAAGTGACGGTGAGCTGTCCTGTAATTTTCACTACCGCATTTGATCAGTATATGCTGGACGCTTTTAGAGAAAATGGTATTGACTATTTGCTGAAGCCACTTAAAAAGGCCGATTTAGTGCAGGCTTTTACCAAGATGGAGAAACTGAAAAGCCATTTCTCTTCTGATATAGTGGAGGCCCTTCGATCGGTTCAGGAAGGACAAAGAGGATTGAGGAAAAGGTTTGTAGCAAAAAAGGGGGTCAGTTTTAAGTCGGTGCCCGTGGATGAAATTCAATACTTTTTTTCTGAGCACAAAGTAAGTTTTCTTGTCAACAGAGAAGGCGAAAAGTTGATACTTGATAAGCCGCTGACTGACCTTGAAAATGAACTTGACCCGGACGTTTTTTTTCGAATTAACCGAAAGTACATAGCGTCTATTTCAGCCATTGAAAGTTACCGGAGTTTTGAGAAGGGTAAGTTGGCTGTGGCTCTTGTGCCTAACCCAAAAGAAGAGGTAGTTGTGAGCCAGGAAAAGGCCAGCCTTTTTAAGAGCTGGATGGAAAAGTGATATTCTACTGACCTACAAAAAATCGATTTCGGCCCTGAAGGGGAATTTCATCAGGTAGGTGGTGGCATCTCCCACGGTCATTTCTTCGTTAATAATGTTGTGTAGCGCTTCCGTAATGGGGCACCGTACTTTGTAGAATTCCGAAAGGCTTTTGACGATTTCAATGGTTCGCACTCCTTCGGCAGTCTCTTCCATGCTTTCGATGATGTCTTTGATTTTCTCACCCTTTGCCAGCCTTGTGCCAACCGTAAAGTTACGGCTATGCTGGCTTGAGCAGGTGGCGATCAGGTCTCCAACACCTGCCAGGCCTATAAACGCTTTGGTGTTGCCGCCTAGTGCCTGACCAATGTAGATCATTTCTACCATGCCCCGGCTAATGAGCAGGGCTTTGGCGTTTTCGCCCAGGCCGAGCCCGTGGATAACACCGGCACCAATGGCAATGATGTTTTTTAGTACGCCACACAATTCCACTCCGATGAGGTCGCTGTTACCATAAATGAGAAAACGTTCATTTTTCAGCAGTTGCTGACCGGCATTGATCACCTCGTCAAAATGGCTGGCTACTACTGATGCCGCCGGTTGTTTGGCGGCCATTTCACCAGCGAGATTAGGGCCTGCCAGACAACCCACTCTCACGACGGAGCTTTCCTCCATGATCACCTCGCTCATGGTCTTTACATAGTCCCGGCTGAGTGGCCTGTTGGCGTTAAGCTGCTTGTTATCAGGAAGGCTCACATCGAAGCCCTTCGTACCATGGATGAGGATATGGTAGGGGCGAAGATAGGGCGACATGCGGCGGATGAGCTCCCGCAGGTTGGCGGAAGGCACAACCGGGAAAATGACATTACACGACTTAGCCACAAGCTCCAGGTCGTTGGTTACCGTGATTCTTTCATGAAGGGGTTGCCCGGAACTCTCCCTCTTGTCATTAATATTTTTGGCTCTTTCCGGTGTGCGGGCATAAAGTATTACGTCTGTCTTTTCAGCCAGCATATTGGCTATCACAGTCCCGAAACTGCCGGCGCCTAATACGCCCACCGGATCTTTAGATGAACTTTTCGAGGTCATAGCCATCCATCCGGTTATAGTAGTAAAAAAGCCTGTTCATGTCCTGCGTTGTCACATTTCCTTTTTTGTTCTTCAAAATAGGCCTCAGGGCATGGTACATGCCGCAGTTGTCAATTCCGTATTTGATCACGTCGTCAACGGGGCCGTCAAGGTGACTGGCGAAGTTGATCTTCCCCATTTCCTTCATGCGAAATATTTCCTCTCTTAGCTTACTGAAAGTCTCCCTGAACTCGGCGTAGTCAATCTCTGTGTCCTCGTCGGGCAGTCGGAGCAGATTGTAAAGATCAAGCGCCGGGTTTCTCCTTTTGATCATTTCAAAAGCTGTGAAAGCTACCAGATGGCTGCTAAATACCCGGTTGTATTTGTGGTACTCCTCTACGATCCTTTTGGCGAGAATACGGGTATATTCCTGCTCCCGCTGTGCGTCGAAGGTGATTACGCCATCGGTGGTGAAGTAGTCCTTTATTTCCATCGGGTTTCCCTGCTTGTCAAGGCTGTTTCCGTGGTTGTCTACATAGTTGCCAAACACATCCATGGCCCTGCCAATACTTACCGAGATGTCGGAGCCTCTGGTGAAAAATTTCAGCAGAAACTTAATGATTTTGTAGGACGTGGAGTACTCATCGTTTTCCACATAGTACCGTTCCTGTCCCTTCCTTTCAAGATAGTCGTTGATAAGGCTAGGCGCCTCGAGAACGAAGTGGTAGTTGAGTACCACGGGTACAATGAATATTTTTTTCGCTTTCTCTTCGTCTTCTTCAAAATGCTCCCTTTGAGCTGCCACTGTTGTGCTCAGCAAGCCGAGCTTAAGCTGTGTTTCAATGGCTCCCGACCTTGACCTGGTTCCGCCCGGGAAGAACAGGCTGTGACAGCCATATTTCAAAGCTTCCTGTGAGTACGTTTTTAGCGTTTCCAGGTAGATCAAATTCTTCTTTCGTCTGTCTACTTTGTAAGCGCCAAGGCTATTCATGAAGTAGGCAAAAATCCTGATATTGAAGAGGTTAAGTCCGGCGCCGTAGATAAATGGTGGCAAGCCCATGTGCTGAATTACCCAGCCAATGAGTATAGAATCGAGGTTGCTAAAGTGCGTGGGCACCATAACGATGGTACCTCTTCTTGCCAGACGGCGGAGCTGCTCCACTTGTCCCACCACGTGGATTTTGTCGTCGAGGTCAAGCTGTTTGCTCCAAAGGGACTTAATGCCTTTTACCCGGGTAGCATTGAGCAGGCGAGCAAAACCAAAGGTAATGACGGTACGAGCAAATCTGTAATGCGAATTTTTGAAATCGCCTGAGATCTCGTTAGCGTAACGCTTGATAATCTCCCGAAGGATGGCCTCTTCGGTTTCCTTCTTTTTTGCCTCGTCGTCATTGGGGATTTCAATGAGCCTTTTCTGTATCTGATTCCAAAAGTCCTTTTCGTCTTTCGGATCAACTTTCCAGGGGTTCTGCTTCATGCGCAGCCTCTCCCGGTAAACAGTTGACTCCAGTTCTTCTTTCAGCGACCGTCCCGATGTGAGAGTGATCAGGTTTTTCAGGCTCTCATTGGTAACAGTTTCAATGAAAGCTTTCTTGTTTTTGTTCAGCTGTACAATAGGCCAGTACCGGGTCCTTGGCAGGACTGGCTTATATCTCTTCTTTTCTCCTTTTATTTTTTCCGTCTCAACTTCCATTCACAATCGGGCTTCTTGGGGGGCCAATATACTAATTTAAAGACATCACACAGAAAGTGTTTGTGACAATGTGCCAGATTCCTTATCTGCTATCAGAACGCTCAATGAAGGCGTCAGGGGGAACAGATTCATCGACTTTTGCCCGGTAGTGGTTAACGCCGTCATACTCGAAATGAAGCTCCATCGATAGTTTCATTAGATCTAAAACTTTATAATCGGCTTGGTTTGATGATAGGTCTGGCAGAACGAGGTAGAGGTAAAGCCTGGTATTGTTATTTGTTGAATCTTTTAGCAGATAAGCTGGGAAGACGTGCGATTCCCCCAGTGCCATCCTGGGTATGAGGTGATTGTAGAAGCTGATGAATGCGGGCATCGCTTCGCCAATTCCAGGCAACATGATGTCGTAGCGAATTTTATCCTCTTTGAGAGTGAGCACCTTTACGCCGACCAGTCCGTAGTACATCAATCCTACACCCCCAATACCCAGCACAAGCAGAAGTACTGCCCATTTGTTCCACGAAAAAAGCGTAATAAATGCAATACAGCTCAAAAGTCCGCCACCAATAAGTGGCCCGAGCAGTTGCCTGTGATTGGTTTCCAAACGCATGATGGGTGTAAGAGCATACTTTTTGGACTTCCCTTTCCTGATCACCTCCAGGTAAGAGGCAAATAAGTTGAGATGATTTTTCTGGTCGTCAGGATCAGCCAGGGGGCATGAGGCAATGGGCCTGCTCATGGCAGCTTGATGGAGGTGATGCGGTCTCCCACTTCAATGGAGTTGACCACATCCATCCCTTTGGTCACTCTCCCGAAGATGGTATAGGCACCATCGAGGTGTGGAGTGGGAGAGTGCGTAATAAACCACTGTGAGCCTTCGGTGTCTTTGCCTGCGCTCGCCATGCCAACGTAGCCAGTGCCGTACTTTTGAGTTGAAAACTCCGACCTGATGACACCATCCGAACTGCCATAGCCATCGCCTCTTGGACAACCAGCCTGAATCACGAAGTTGGGCACCACCCGGTGAAATGTGAGGTTTTCGTAGAAACCGCTGCGTGCCAGACTAACAAAATTCTCAACCGAGCCGGGTGCCTCTTCTATCAGTAGCTCAATTTCTATTACCCCCCTCGATGTTTCTATCATCGTTTTTGCTCCCTTGGTAATTTCCGTCACCACGTCCCAGGCAATTGGGTTTTGGTAGAGCTGCCCGGGGCTAATGCCCTCTCGTCCTTCATAGGCGCTAATGGTGCTTCCCAGCGCCTGGTAAGGCTCCAGATCCTCCGGAAGATGCAGGCTGTCGAGTCCCTGATACATAAACTGGATATTGCCGAAGTAAGGCTGGAGCCTCGACCTCAGTCTTGTGAGTGTGGACGCTGCCACGGTTACCTGCCCTGCATCACCCGAAAGAATGGCTTGTCTGAAATAGCCAATCAGTTCCGGCTGTTTGAAAGCAGGGAACTGCGTCGACTGGTTCATGGCACTTAAGGCCTCCATGGCGCTGGTCCGAACAAACGGGTGGGGATCATCCAGCTGATTCCCAAGAAAGGCGCTGGCGTTGGGATAGTTTCCCAGTGCCTGCAAAATAAATCCTTTGTCATATGGATTGCTCATCCCGCCATACATTTCCGAAAGCTCTCTATATGCATTGTAGCCGTACAGGTTGCTTTCCAGCAGATTGCCTAAAACAATGGCTCTTGTTCTGGGTATCACAATCTGATCATTAACATCCCATATCCATCGCTCCACTTCCCGGACTTGCCATGTACTTATTGTTTCACCAGCACTCACCGACGTTTGATAATCTTTGCTTTTAAGTATTTCGAGGAGTGTTGATTCCACGATAGAGAAATGCTCCTGCTTAAGCGCCCTGATGAGGTTTACCCTGACCAGGGAGTTACTCTCACTGTTGAGTTGGTCGTCGATAAAAAAAGCTATCGAGTCGTTGTTGGATTTTACTAAAGCCCTTGCTGCAGCCATTCTCACCGCTGGAAGAGAGTCGTTGGCGGCGCTGCTTTTTAGTATGCTTTCAAAATGTGCTATGCTTATCCCTCTCATTCTTCCAAAATAGTTGGCAGCAGCCAGCCTTGCCTGATCAGGTAGGGTGTCGGCCAGGATGGCGCTGGCAGCCACTGTCAGCACTGAGTCACTAATGCCTCCAAGGCCAGCACGATAAATGCCCCACGCCTTACCTGTGATAGTAAGGTCGTCGTTAGCTTCATAAGCCGCTAAGAAATGCATGTAATCGGTGCTGAGGCATTTGCCCAGTGCCTCCAAAAGATGGTACCTGACCAAAGGCTCCGTTTCAAGCGGCAGCCTGTTGGCCAGCGCCGACTGTGCACTTTTTCTCTTCATTTGGCCGATGGCAAAAGCAGCTGCTTTTCTTACTTCAATTTTTGAATCTGATAAAAGAGGAAAAAGATAGGGAAGCCCAATTGTGTCTTGAGTGGAGGCGAAGGCCATCGCCGCTTCTTCACGATACACACTCTGCTGATGGGTGAGATAGGGAATTAAAGCCTCCGACTGCCGCCTGTCTTTGAAGTCGTATAGCTTCACCAGCTCCGGGTCTGCAAATTTGTTGGGGAAGGTCTTGATGCGTTCTGATTCATTCTCAGAACACGATGTGATAAAAGCAATGGCAATCAGGAACAGTACAAAGTAGTTTTTCATGGGCTGGATTTGATCCTTAGGGCAAAAATAGTTGACCTTGACCCATAAACACACAGTAGCCACCGACTTTTACCTGAGTGATGGCAGTTTCCGACCTTTCTATTTCCAGGTAGAGCTTGCTGGGCCTACCCATTTCGTAGCCTTGTTCGCTGATGATCTTTGTTTTTTTTCCGGTATTTCTAAGCTTATGCTGTACTAAATAGCAGCCCAATGGTCCGTTGGCTGACCCTGTAGCAGCATCTTCTACAATGCCTGCCTCCGGGGCAAACATGCGGCCATGCACGTGTGATTCGATATCGTCTCCACCCATGGCGAAGGGGTAAATCCAACCGGGATTGTATTTCTGAACCACTTTTTCCCAAACATCTGACCTGAACTTGATTTTTCTTACAGCATCCAGGGATTTCAAGGGTGTGATGAGATAGGGCACACCACAGGATACAGTTTGCGGGCTGTAATTTGGCAGGAAGTCACTTTCTTTAAGCGAGAGCAGCTCTGCCAGCAATGCTATATCAGTTAGCTGATTCCCAAATGTTGGCAAGGGCTGTGTCATCACGAGCATTTCAGGCGCACCATTCTGAATGTCAATATCTACCCGGATAGTGCCAACTTTTTCTTCAAGAAACACTGTTAGTATTTTGTCCTCCGGCTTGTAATCAATATCTCTTGCAATAACAAAAGCGGTGCCCAATGTAGGGTGGCCGGCAAATGGCAGCTCCTGACCAGGGGTAAATATACGCACCCGGGCATTGTGGTCTTCATTTTCAGGAGAGTAGATGAAAGTGGTTTCTGAAAGGTTAAACTCTCTGGCAATCTGCGTCATTTCTTCTTCTCTAACGAGGTCGCCTTTGGATATCACTGCCAGCTGATTGCCACCAAAGGGAGACTGCGTAAATACATCCACCAGGAAATAAGGTATTCGACGCATAGGTATTGTTTATTTTAAGGACTAAGGAGGAAAATATCACCTAACCTCGAAGTTTTTGCTGAATTGATCAAATCAAACTTTCCGGGTGGCAAATAAAAGGTGAATTTTGTTGCCCTGGCTGAAACTATAGCCTTTATCAGAGGGTTTACCGCCTGGTATTGCTTTTGCAAAGCAGGTTTAACCTGTTATTATTGTGCCGCAAACATATGAAGCTTCAACTAGAAGATATCCAGGCGCCCATTGCGCAAGAAATGACTGAATTCGAGAAGAAATTCCGACACTCCATGAAGAGTAATGTCATGTTGCTGGATAAAATAATGACCTACATAGTGAAGCGAAAGGGCAAGCAAATGCGGCCCATGTTTGTATTCCTTAGCGCTGGTGTTTATGGGCCTATTACCGACGCTACTTACCGGGGTGCTTCTCTGATCGAACTGCTTCACACCGCCACGCTGGTGCATGACGACGTGGTGGACGATGCCAACTACCGCAGAGGATTCTTTTCCATTAATGCGCTCTGGAAAAACAAAATTGCAGTGCTGGTTGGCGACTTTCTGTTATCAAGAGGCCTTTTGCTTTCAGTTGATAATGGCGATTTCGATTTACTGAAAATTGTTTCCGAAGCAGTAAAGGAAATGAGTGAAGGCGAGTTGCTGCAAATGGAGAAGGCCAGAAAACTGGATATCTCTGAGGAAGTATACTATGACATCATCAGGCAAAAGACTGCCAGTTTAATCACCAGCTGCTGTAAAGTGGGCGTAGCTTCCGTCGGGGCCGATAAGGCTTCTATTGACCGAATGGGCATGTTCGGGGAAAAAATTGGTTTGGCGTTCCAGATCAAGGACGACCTTTTTGACTATGGTGCTGACGAAATTGGTAAGCCGCTAGGTATTGACATCAAAGAAAAGAAGCTGACGCTACCGTTGATCTATGCTTTACGTGAGGCGAGCCCAAGCGACAGAAAGCGAATCCTCAGCATTATCCGGCACGACAGTGACAAGCCCAAAAAGCGAACGGAAGTTATTGACTATGTGAAGCAATCCGGAGGGCTTGATTACGCCAGAGACGCTATGGAGCGCCACTATCAGGAGGCGCTCGTTATTCTTGATGAGTTTAGGGATTCTGTTTATAAAACTTCGCTGAAGCAGTTGGTGCAGTATACGATTGAGAGGACGAAGTAATACATCCGTACCTTGCTCATTGCTCTGGTAAAGAGCCCGTCTCCAGGTGGCCATCTTTCAAATTAATTCTTTAACTTTATTAAGCTGAATCAAAATAGAAACAGATGGTTCATGAACTGAATACACAGTCATTAGGGAAATTTACAGAGGCGGAGTTTCAGAACTTTTGCATGGACAACCGACATTTGCGAATCGAGCGAGACGCAGAAGGAAATATTATTATTATGTCACCGACCTATAGCGAAACAGGTTTCTACAATTCCAATCTACTAATCGAATTTGGTGCATGGAACAAAAAGTCAAAAGCGGGCTATGTCTTTGATTCTTCCACAGGATTTACCTTACCCAATTCAGCTATTCGCTCTCCTGATGTCAGCCTTATTTTAAAAGACAAGTGGGAAGCACTCCCAAAGACTGAGAAAAAGAAGTTCGCCCACGTGTGTCCCGATTTTGTTATCGAAATTGTTTCTGCCTCTGACAACCTGAAGCAGGTTCAATCTAAAATGAACGAGTGGATCAGCCAGGGAGCTTCTCTGGGTTGGCTTATCGACTTTGACAATCAAAAGGTTTGGATTTACTCAACCGGCGGCAACACAAGTGAGCATCCCTTTGATCAACCATTGACAGGCACAGGGCCAATTGATGGCTTTGCAGTGAGTTTGCCTGAGATAATGAAAGGCTGATTGACGCTTCATTGCCTTCCTACTTATCCACCCCAAAATATGCCATCATAAAAATGGCGCCAGCCGTACCATCCATGGTGGGTTCGTTGGTCGAATAGTCGCCTATGTCGTCATGGTACACAACGAAAGGATTTTGAAAAGCAGCGAATTCATCTGGTTCTGAGAGCTCCACAGCCAGCATTTTGTAATAGATGCTGCCAAATAATGGTCCGTCGACAAGCCCGCCTGGCACCTCCTTTTTTGTCATTGCCCACACGCTGGTATGTACGTCTGTTGGGTATTCACCACCTTCGGGCATGCCGGTAAACATGGTGGTGCCCCATGGATTACGTCCAAAGAGCCAATCTCGTTGTGCCACCAAATAGCTGTGGTATTGCAGGTCGCCGGTCATTTTCTCATAAAGAATGATTTGGGCTGCAAGACTTGTCAGGAGGTTGTTGGAACACCAGATAAAAGGGATGCCAATGTTGTAAGGGTTGCGTGTCGCTTTCTTCAGCGTAAAGTCAATCCCCGCCCGATAGTAGCTAGCCAGTGTATCCTGAAATGCTGGTTCCACCACATCATAAAGGGCGTAGTGCCCCAGGTTAATGAATGGGTAATATTGGTAGTGAGCCGCAGTGTCGAGCACGGTCCAGCCTTCGGTATTGGCCATGCGGGCATACTTTTTTGCGTCTTTCAGGTAAGCCCTTTCGCCAGTGACTTTGTATAGCTCTGCTGCTCCCCATTCCATGTCGTCGGCCCAGGTTTGTTCAGTGTAGCGATACGGCGCTCCATATGAATTGCCCTGCTGAAAACCTTCCTTCGCTTTTCCCAGTGCATACAGCGTTTTGGCTGCTTCCAGGCAGTCGGAGGCGAAAGACGCATCTTTCAGGTCGTTTTTCCAGATGCGGGCGCCCAGTGCCAGGGCAGCGGCCGATCGTCCTGCAAGATTGGCGACCCCGGTGGCCTCACTTTTATACTTCATCAGGCCTTGAGGTTGTCCGGTAGCGAAATAGGCCACCCGGTAGCTGTTGGGGCCCCAGCCATAGTCCGAAGGGTCATTGTCCGGCATTTTCCAGCCTTTGTGATCCCGGTCGTCGGCCACTTGATGGATGAGCTGGTCAGGAGCCGGATGCATTTTGAGGATCCAGTCGAGGCCCCATTTGGCTTCGTCAAGCACGTCGGCAAGCCCATTGCCGACGGGCTGGCCAAGGGCGTTGGTTTCGTCAGCAAAGCGCTTGGGAAATAGTTCGTAAGCCAGTAGCATGTGGCCAGTGGCATAGCTGCCCGTGATCAGGTACTTTAGCTGATCTCCGGCGTCGTGCCAGCCGCCGCTCACATCCACATAAGTGGAGTCTGGCATGGGGCCAAACATGCTGCGCCCGTCACGCTGGTGGCACACCATGTCGAGGAAGGGGTTGTAGCCGCAGCGCTGCTGACGCATGAAGGTGAGCAGGGGTTCGGTTTGCCCGCTGTAGGCGTTATCTGAAATGGTGAACTGGCGGGAGGCCGTTTTGCTTTTCTGCCCTACCAGCTTGTAGGTACCTTCTTTGGTGATGGAGGTGAAGTCCAGTGCATAGTAATAGCTGAAAGTGCCCCAACCTTTGGCTTTTGACTTGATTGGTTTTACTACGGCCAAAGGTGAGCCAGTATTGGCATCCACTAATTGAAAAGTCTCCTTTACCGGCGAATTGGAAAAGACGATGGCCACTTTGCTTTCATTTGGTAAGTAGCCGATTTGGTTGATGCGAATATGCACAGCATCAGCTTTGGCCTCCGTGGGGTCGGAAAGTGGGAGGAGGAAGGAAACCAGAAATTGCAGGTAGAGTAGGGTCATGGAGCAAACGTTTCGTGTCAAGGAAATCAAAAATCAGCTAAAGATAAATTCAACCAGCCGTTATAGTGTATAGAAGATCAAATTGTTTGAACTTCTAAGCTATTTTGTACGTATATTTTCCGTACATTTGGCATGAAAACAATATGACCATGAGTGTTTCAGAAAAGGCAAGATTTGATACAAGGCTTTCAAGGGAGCAAAAAGAGTTGTTTGAATACGCAACTAGTTTGGGTGGGTTTCGAACCCTCACTGAGTTTGTTATACACTCTGCCCAGCAGGAGGCAGAGAAGATTGTTGAAAAACACGACAGGATCATAGCGTCTAGCAAGGACAAAGAAATTTTTTTTGATGCACTGATGAACCCTCCCGCACCTAATAAGGCTTTGAAGAATGCTTTGAACAGGCATAGAGGTTCTTTGAAGCATTGAAGAACTATGCCATAGTGCCTCTTAATACCTCTCACCACAAGAGTGAGTTCAGCTGTGGTCAGCCTATGCTGGACAATTATCTTATCAAGCAAGCGAAGCAGGATGTTAAACGGAAGCTGTCTGTTTGTTTCGTACTTGCCGATAGTGAGGGTGTGGTTTTTGGATTTTATACCCTGTCAAGCACCTCCATAAGCCAAAAATTCATTCCGGAAGAAATAAGGAAGAAGCTGCCCCCTAACTATCATGATTTGCCCGCTACACTTCTTGGGAGACTGGCAGTTGATAAGAAAATGGCTGGTAATGGTTTTGGTGAGCTATTGTTGGTTGATGCTTTGAAGAAGAGTTTTGAGACGGCCAGTAGCAGTATAGGCTCGATGGCGGTGATTGTTGATCCGATTGATAACAATGCAGTCCATTTCTATCAAAAGTATGGGTTTATTCTGTTGCCCGACAGTGGCAAGATGTTCTTACCTATGGGCACAATATCACTCCTCTTTGACGCCTGAAGTGCCAGCAATGAGCAGGTCAACAAGGGATTTGAACTCATACTCTTTCGCTCTCAACTCAACAATCAGCTCCTCCAGCCTCATATAAAACTTGTCTGTTCTTTCCGGTGCTGTGCCAATGTGCACAAGCAGCAAAAATCCATTGAGACCTGCCGGGTCTGTTTGCTCGTACTCCAGGATGCTGTTGTAGATGACCTCACTGCTTCGGTAGTTGGGCATGTCGGGCGTGGTGTAGTCGGCGTTGGACCTGGTGCCGCTGGTGAAGTTGATCAACTGGAGGCCGAAGTCACGAGTCCAGGTGCTGATGCTTTCGTTGTACCATTCGTAGGGTGGCAAAAAATAGGAGGCATCTGATTTTCTTATTCCAAACCGCCCCATTTTTAGATAGTTTGCCTCAAGGTCTTGCGTGAACTCCCGTTTTGTTACCAGCAGGCTATCACGATTCTCCCAGGAGCAATACAACAGGTGCTTGTCGGAGTGTGCGCCAAGGTAATGACCGTTTTGTTTGAGCTGATGGATGATTTTTTCAAATGCCGGATTACCATAAAAATTACCCGTGAAAAAGAAGCCTGCTTTCACCTGTTGTTTGGCCAGCACATCAATGACGTGCGTCGCACCATCTGCAAATTCATCGCCGGTGAAGACGAGGGTCAGGGACTTTTCAGCGGTATCAGCCCTCACGACAGCCCCATGCTGACATTCAAAAAAGGCACATGGGTCTTGTGATGCTTTCTCCGATTCTTTGCTAGCGCAGCCAAAAACCAACCAAAGAAGCAAGATGATCACAATCCAAAGAACAGCCCTTTTGAGCCTGTTTTTATTGGATTCAGGAATTTCCGGCATAACTAGTTTTAGTTTCTTATTTGCACCTACTGATCCAAATCTACATTTCTGCTTTCATAATGGAAAATATCCTTTTAGCTTAGGCAGAGATACATACCTACTCCATTATGACTACCAACAGACGCACCTTTGTGAAGCACACCACCCTTGGGTTGGGCGCTTTGACTATTCTCCCATCAGCAGTTTTAGCCGGTCGCAGAAAGGCCGCTCCCAGCGATGTTGTCAACGTTGGCCTTATCGGCTGCCGGGGCCAGGGCTACTGGATTCTTGAGAACCACATGAACAATGCCGATGCGCAGTGCGTGGCGCTTTGCGACGTGGATGAAAATGTGCTGAACGACAAAGCGGCGCAAGTCGAGAAAAAGCAAGGCAAAAAGCCAAAGCTGTACAAAGACTATAGATACCTGCTGGCTGATAAAGATATTGACGCCGTTATCATCGGTACGCCCGATCATTGGCATTGTTTGCCTTTTGTAGAAGCGCTGCAAGCCGGGAAAGATGTGTATGTTGAAAAACCCCTGGCCAATAGCATCGGTGAAATAGAGGTAATGACGGCGGCGGCTAAAAGATACAGCAGGCAGGTGGTGCAGGTGGGCCAGCAGCAGCGCAGCGGCACCCACTGGGCTGATATCATGGGCATGGTGCATGAAGGAAAGCTGGGTAAACTTCGCAAGATCAAAGTATGGGGTAATTTCGGCTACGGCATTGGTCAGCTCAAGAAGCCCGATGAGCCAGTACCAGCCGGAGTGGACTTCAATACCTGGCTTGGGCCGGCACCTGACCGGACTTTCAATGCCACTCGTTTTCATGGTTCCTGGCGCATGTTTTGGGACTACGGTGGGGGCCTAATGACCGACTGGGGCGTGCATTTGCTCGATATGGCGCTTTGGGCTGGCAAGGTCGACTACATGCCCTCAAGGGTGAGTTCGGTTGGAGGCAATCTTTCCTTTCCCGATTACAACCACGAAACACCCGACACCCTTTCTGTGGTGTACCAAATGAAAGACTTTGTGCTGACCTGGGATCACACGGCGGGCATCCAGAGCGGGCCTTACAACAAGCCCTATGGCCTGGCTATTCAGGGCGACGATGCCACCATTGTTGCCAACAGAGAATTCTGGGAGCTAAAGCCTGAAAACAGAAACGGAAGCCCAACCATGGAGCCGATGCTTTTCGAAAAAGGAAAGAACTACCACCCGGAGCACGTTCGTAATTTTCTCGATGGCATCAAAAGTCGTGGTACCACCAACTGTACGATTGATATTGGCCGAATGGCAGGCATTTACGCTCATTTGGGTAACCTTTCGCTGCGAGGCGGAGGCCCGGTTAGTTACGATGAAACCAAGCGGCAGATTGTGAATAACAAAGCGGCCAATGCGCTGGTGTTTCCGAGCTACAGGAAGCCGTGGGTGTTGCCGAAAATTTGATGGGGGACGTGATGTGCTTACCTTCGGAGTTTGACGACCATAGCCCATTGGTTATTGCTTTTGCCATGGTTGTTAACTAGGGCATAGTCCGTGCCACCATACCGGGCGCCAATGGTAACTTTTTCGTGGATGGCATAGTCCAAGCTCGCTCCAAAGTTGAATCCTAAGAACAACTTTCTGACATCGTAGGAATCAAGAATAGATACTTCACCGTATCTATTGGACAACCCTAGTACGTGTTGCTCACGGCCATATCGTAGCGAAGGCCCGATGAAAAAGGCACCCCGGAATTTACTAAGGGGAAGGATAAAGTTGACATCAAAATCCAGATTGAGTCCGTTCGAAATCTCTTTGAAATCAGCAACCGCTAGTTGGCCAGAAGCCCTAAAACCCGCTAACCTTCCGGTAAGAGAAAGCCAGTTTCTTACCAGAGGCCGGTCTGTTGATACTGCCAGATAAGGCCCGGAAACGCTGTTTCCCAACATGTCGGCCCGAAATACTTTTCCTACTGATAGTCCGATGTTATTAGGTAATCTCTGAGAAAACCCAGTTATGTACACCAGGCAGAAAGCTAAAACAAGTACATTCTTTTTCATGGAAGGTAGTATTGAGGTGAATCTAGAGTCATTTGTTGTAAATAAATATATGAATAAATTCATTAAGTATTCATAAAAATTTCAAGTAGATTCTCATTTAGTCGTCTGGTTGGCCTAAACGCACACTTTAGTAATCAGGAGGTAGTGATTTTTCCCTGACTTTATAGCTTGTAATCCTCGAGGCTTCCTAAAAAATCGATTAGTTACTTTTTCCTCCCAAAAACCTGAATCACCGATGACTTTCCATTGTGGTATTCGCCTTCGTTGATTTCTCTTTCGGTTTGTTGTAAAACTTTAAAGTCCCAAGATGGCCCTAGTATGGTTTCAAGCTCACTGAGGGTGTAGAGCATGGATATTTCTTTTGGCCCACCTGTACCATAGCCGAGCTGATCGGCGCTGTAAACTTCCATCAGCAGAAAGCCACCGGGCTTCAGCCCGCCATGGAGTTGGCTCAGCACATGGGTTCTCACAGAAGGTGGAAAGTGACCAAAAACGCAGACGATCCCGTCCCAAGCTTCGCTGCCTATCTGGTATTCGCCCAGGTCAACTTGCAGCGTGGCAACAGCGACACCCTTTTCTTTCGCCAGCTCCTTTGTGCGCTCTAAACCCACCGACGACAGATCGGTTGCTGTAACCTCGTAGCCCAGACCAGCCAGGAACACAGCATTTCGCCCCTGTCCTTCAGCGATACAAAGTACCTTACCGGAGTCTTTCTTCGCTATTTGTTGTTTCAGGAAATCGTTAGGCTCTTTGCCGTAGGCAAATTCAGTTTTGGCGTACCTTTCGTTCCACATAATTTTTACTTTTTTGGGATAATCCTTCTATCAACCAGAAGTAGCCTTATTAAGTGTTTTCTGAAGCGGTTAGTTCTTCAAGGAGCTCCCTTTCTTTAAAGAAATGCTGCGCTACTGACAATGGCCGGAACAGGTGTCTTCGTTTGGTGCGGTGCCCGCCGCTTCTGCTCAATATGTCTTTAAGAAACCTGATCACCTCTACGGTGTGCAATCCCTTGTTGATCATCACACATTCGGCCATGGCCGACCGGGCAGCGTCGGTCGCTTCTGAACGGGTCGCAATACCAGTTTTGTTCAATGTTTCCAGCACCTGCGTGGCCCAAATGACCGGCACGTGGGCCGCCTCACAAATCCACAGGATTTCTTCCTGCAACTCACTCATTCGCTCAAACCCCACTTCCACTGCCAGGTCGCCCCTGGCAATCATTACGCCCATGGTGTTTTTTGTCATTCCCTGCAATAGCAACTCGGGCAGATTGACAAACGCTTCGGGTGTTTCTATTTTGATGATGATGTGAGGAGGGGTGTCGCTTAGGTTTGATAGGCTGCTTTGAAGTACTTTTAAGTCGTCAACTGTTCGCACAAAAGAGTAACCTACCATGTCGGCCTCCTGGCAAATATAGGGCAGTGCCTGTTTGTCCTCCTTTGTTAAACTGACAATCTCAAGCTGAGCGTTGGGAAAGTTAATGCCTTTGCCGACCTTGAGATGGGGTTTAGTGCCAGAGACCCTGTCAATGGCAAAGTGAGCCTGGTTGCCCTTTACTTTCACCACTGTTGTGCTGATAAGTCCGTCATCAAAAAGCACTTTCTGGCCGGGCTTCAATTGTGCGATAATGCCCCTCACGCTACAGCTCACAACCCGCTCTTTTTCGCCTGCCTCGTACTCGGGCTCCACAAGTTTCAGTGTTTGCCCTTCTGCTATCTTCAGTCGCTTTTTATCTTTTCCTTTGCCAGGGATGCCGGTGCGTAATTTGGGCCCGGCAAGGTCCATGTAAATCCGACAGCTTTTTCCCACCTCAGCCATTGCCTGTTTTAAGGTAGAAACCAGTTGTTCCCATGTTGCTTCATCATCATGGGCGCAATTGATTCTTGCTACGTCCATTCCCTGCTCTAAAAACTGAGTCACCAACCCAACGTCGCCAGCCATTCGGGCATCCAGCGTGACCATGATAAAAGGAATTTCGTTGCTGGGGCGCTGACCAAACAAATGCATGGATTGCCTCTGCGCAATAGCCCGGGCGGTCATCGGATCGATATCATCGGGGTGGCCGAGGTAAGGTTGATGATTCAACCACTGAATGACCGAGCGAACCTGGTGCAGGGTGTGACTTTCGGAATTGGAGAGTGAAGAAAGCCCCAAATAGTGCAGTTTGTCTTGCAAAGGGCGGAGATCCGCTTTCCGAAGGGTCAGGTAGTGAATAAGGTTCAGCGCTGATGCTTTGTTGGCTGCATGAACCTGCTCAATCCGGTCGTTGTAAACTCTCGCCTCATGTGCGAGTGCAGTTTCCAGGTTTTGAAGCTGAGCCAGTATTGTATCATTTACTTCGGGTATCATGGTTGTTTTTTTTGTATACCGAAGGTATCGTACAAAAAAAACTCAAATCATGATCACCTCCGTCCTGTCAGTGTGACTTTTGTCAGCGATTTTCCAGCACACTTTGAACTACGGCTTCGAAATCTTCTTTGAAGACTTCATAATACTCTCCTGTAGCAGGGCCGTTAAAGAATCCATATGTTCTTACCGGCTTGTGATCCTTGTCGAGAATAATGAGGGTAGGGTAGGCATTTACCCGACTGAGGGTAGGGAACATCATCGAAGCGGAGGTTTTGTCCGCTTTGCCGCCGAAGGCCAATTTTGCATCCGTATCCATAAAAGTCCGCCAATTTTCCAGGCGCTGCCTACCATAAGCCAGGTCTTCATTCGTTTCAAAACTCAGGCCCACCCATTCAAACCCAGCATCGGGATGGGCTTGGAGCCAGTCGTCGATGAAATACGACAAGTCCATGCTATTAGAGCACCAGGTCCCAAAAATTTGCAGGAGTATGGGTTTGCCTTTAAGTGCCGGCTCATTGTGCGTAATGGTTCTTCCGTCGAGTCCCTTCAGCGAAAACTCAAATGGCTGGTCTTTTTTGCTGTAGGCCACATTGGTGAAATCAGGTATTTCTGCAGCGGGATCCTTTGTTGCCGACCAGCCCTCTTTATAGTTTTTGCCGTACAAGAACAGGCCAACCAGCTTTCCGGGTGCCAGCTGGCTAGCCTGAAATATGAAGTCGTGCGCCCCGTCGAAAGTGCTGAGGTAGAGGCTATTGCCTTTTACGTTGCCTTGCAGATAGCGGTAGTCGCCGGTGGAGGTGAGGATGGTGCCCCAAATGCGGTTGGCTTCCTGCTCAAAAAGGCCAACTGAAGTAATTGTGTCCTCTTCAGAGGTGAAATTAATCGCCCATCTGCCACTGAAATCGGTCACGGGTGCATCGCTGTCCGGGAAGAAGCGGTAATCAAGGCCGTAGTCTGCTTTGAAAGTCTCCTTGTAATCTTCGGAGTAGTTTTTTACAAATGTGCCCTCCAGATGGTCGCCCTGAAAAGCAGCGACAATATAGGAATCGAACAGGTTCATGGGGAGGTAAATGGAGTCCTCTTTCACTTTGCTGTCCCTGATAAGCAGGCGTTCTTCCGCATTCAATAAGTAGACCCTCCAAATATTATTCTCCAGCTTCATTTCAAAGTTGAACGGCAACTGCATACCCTGCATGTCGAGCGTACCCCTCCAGATGCCTTCCTGTGGCTGTGCATTTGCCGCCAGGCAGGAAAATAGGGTAACCATCAGTATGCTCAAAAACCTGTCTATCTTTGCCATCGTCTTATTTTTACTCATAACGTGCAAAGTACAGCAATCTTTTCCGACCTCAAAGTTATTGAACTCGCCTCAGTACTGGCTGGCCCCAGCGTGGGACAATTTTTCGCAGAATTGGGTGCAGAAGTAATCAAAGTAGAGAATCCCGAAACTGGCGGCGATGTGACCCGGAGCTGGAAGCTGGCTTCGGAGCCTGCCGATTCGGATATGTCGGCGTATTTCATGTCGGTGAATGCAGGGAAGGCCTCGGTGTTGCTCAACCTGAAAAGGAGAGAAGACCTTGAAAGGCTCTACAACCTGGCGAAGACGGCTGACATTGTTATTGCCAGCTACAAGCCTGGTGATGCGGAGAAGCTGGGGGTGAGTTATGCCGATTTGACGGCATTGAAGGCCGATCTCATCTACGGTCACATCACGGGTTTCGGGCTCGATGAAGACAGAGTGGGCTACGACGCCATTGTGCAAGCGGAGAGCGGTTTTGTTTTTTTGAATGGAGAGAGGGATGGCAAGCCACAAAAAATGCCCGTGGCGCTCACCGATGTACTGGCGGGGCATCATTTAAAGGAGGGCTTGCTGCTGGCTCTAATCAAAAGGATGCGAACTGGCGAAGGAAGCTATGTCACCGTGTCTTTGATAGAAGCGGCCATTTCCTCGCTTGTGAACCAGGCCACCAACTGGCTGGTGGCAGGGGAGGTACCTCAGAGATTGGGTTCTGAGCATCCCAATATTGCGCCTTACGGCAATATCTTCAAAACAGCCGATGACCAGTGGTTGATGATTGCAGTAGGTTCTGACAAGCAATTCAAAGCCCTGTGCCACATTCTGGATTTGAATGAACTTTCGCAAAAGCCGGAATTCAACACCAACGCTGCCCGGGTAAAAAACAGAGAGATGCTAAAGCCGCTGCTTGCAGCTGCCTTCCGGGCGCATGACATTGATCGGCTCTGCCAAGCCTTTCTAGCCGCCGATATCCCCTATGGCCGGGTGAACACCATGGATCAGGTGTTTGCCACACCGCAGGGCAAAGCCATGGTGCTACAGACATTAAGAGATGGGTTGGTGCAGAATGGCTTGCGTCAGGTGGCTTTCAGGATGGAGGAGGGTGTAGTGGCTGGTGTGGTGAAGGCGGCACCACGGTTGGGGGAGGGTTAATTCAATTGGGCGAAAAATACACAAATGAATTCTCGATTCGCAAATAGCGAATTATCATCAATAAATAGACTGAACCCATCATGAATTGGCATCGTCAATGGAGTGATGGTGAATAAGATCGATCAGGTTTTTGCCAAGCAACGGGGCCAGGGGAGTAAAACGCCTAAAAAATAGGCTGGTGCAAAATGGTCTGTGTTAGGTGGCTTTTTGAATGGGAGAGGCAGTGGCAGAAGAGCTACTACCACCGCCAAATCTGGGACAGCATTCCTGACAATCAGCGACAAATAGTGTCAAAAATCGTGACGTTGCCAGGCTGTTTTCTTCGCCGAACAAAAAAAAGCGTTAGTTTGAAGCTAATAATTATAACCGGTTCAATTCGTTCCGTTTTTTTTGCGTCGAAATTCAGCTAGGCTCTATGAAAAAAATATTAACGATTGCCCTTTCTCTGTTCTATTCCTGGAGCTTCGCTCAAGAAGCACGGCTTAAACTTTGGTACAAAACACCATCTGGTGATACCTGGGAAAATGCCTTGCCGGTTGGAAATGGTCGCCTGGGTGCTATGGTATTCGGTAATGTCGAAAAGGAAACGATTCAACTGAACGAACACACCGTATGGAGCGGCAGTCCTAACCGGAACGATAATCCACTGGCGCTGGAATCGCTACCGGAGATCAGAAAGCTGATATTTGAAGGCAAGCAGAAGGAAGCCGAACAGCTAGCCAACAAAACGATTATCACTAAAAAATCTCATGGCCAGATGTTTGAGCCGGTGGGTAACCTTAACCTGGCATTTGAGGGACATGAAAACTTTACGAATTACTACCGTGAGTTAGACCTGGAAAGAGCCGTTGCGAAAACGTCTTATATGGTGGGAGGTGTTACCTACACACGAGAAGTGCTGGCTTCATTTCCCGATCGGGTGATCGTGATTCGCCTGACTGCCGACAAGCCCAGGAGTATTTCATTCACAGCTTCCTATTCTACTCCGCAGCCAAAAGTTGTGGTACAAACAACTGCTGCTAAAGAACTGACCATAGCTGGCACCACCATTGACCATGAAGGGGTAGAAGGCAAAGTTGAGTTTAAAGGTATAACCCGAATCAAAACAGAGGGTGGCAGTTTATCTCAAAATGACACGTCACTGATGGTGACCAAAGCCAACGCAGCAACGATTTACGTGTCTATCGCCTCCAACTTCAACAGCTACAGCGACATCAGTGGTGATGAAAATCAAAGGGCTGCCTCTTACATGACGGCAGCTTATCCAAAGTCGTTTGATGCAATCCTAAAAGGCCATATGAAGGCTTATCAGGCCTATTTTGATAGGGTAAAACTTAATCTGGGTACTACAGAAGCTGTTAAGCTGCCTACAGATGAACGCTTGAAAAATTTCAGCACAGCCAATGACCCACAATTTGCAACCCTCTACTTTCAATACGGACGCTACTTGCTGATATCGTCTTCGCAGCCCGGCGGTCAGCCAGCCAACCTTCAGGGTATCTGGAACAATAAAATGAAACCACCCTGGGACAGTAAATACACCATCAATATCAATGCAGAAATGAATTACTGGCCCGCTGAAAAGACCAATCTTGCTGAGTTGCATGAGCCTTTCCTGGCTATGGTGAAGGAGCTTTCAGAAACAGGGCAGGAAACGGCAAAAGTGATGTATGGCGCCAGGGGCTGGATGGCCCATCACAATACCGATATCTGGCGCACCACAGGGGCAGTCGATGCGGCCTTTTGGGGGCTGTGGGTTTCAGGGGGCGGCTGGACGAGCCAGCACCTTTGGGAGCACTACCTCTATAACGGAGACAAGGAGTATCTGGCCACTGCTTATCCGGTTATGAAGGGCGCAGCCACGTTTTATGTAGACTTTGTGGTTGAGCACCCCGAATACCACTGGCTGGTGGTAAATCCAGATATGTCGCCTGAAAATGCGCCTCAAGCCCACCAGGGCTCGTCATTGGATGTGGGCACCACCATGACCAACCAAATTATGTTCGATGTATTCAGCTCGACGATGAGGGCCGCTGATATTTTAGGGAAAGATGCGGCGTTTGTTGATACACTCAGGCAGGTGCGTAGCACGCTGGCACCAATGCATGCGGGGCAGCATGGGCAGCTGCAGGAATGGTTGGAAGACATTGACGACCCATACGACAAGCACCGCCACATCTCACATTTGTATGGCTTGTATCCGTCGAATCAAATTTCTCCCTACCGCACGCCCGAATTGTATAATGCTGCCAAAACTTCGCTAGTTCATCGTGGGGATATTTCTACAGGCTGGAGCATGGGCTGGAAGGTGAACTGGTGGGCGAGATTGCTGGATGGCAATCATGCGTATAAACTAATCCAAAATCAGCTAACGCCAGTGGGCACCAATAATGGCGGGGGTGGCTCCTACAACAACCTTTTTGATGCTCATCCACCCTTCCAAATCGACGGTAATTTTGGATGCACGTCTGGCATTGCGGAGATGCTGATGCAGAGTGCTGATGGGGCTGTTCACCTTTTGCCTGCTCTTCCCGACGTTTGGCAGAGCGGCAGTGTTAGCGGATTACGGGCAAGAGGAGGCTTTGAAATTGTGGACATGCAGTGGAAGGAGGGAAAGCTGGTGAAGCTGGTCGTTCAGTCGAACCTTGGCGGCAACCTTCGCCTGCGTGTGCCAAATGCTCTAAAGTTGTCGGATGGGAATTTGCTGGCGCAGGCATCAGGAAAAAATGAAAATCTGTTTTATCAAACAGATGAGATTTTAACGCCGATCATCTCTTCTAAGGTTGAGGTGTTGCCACCGCAGCTGCGGGCTACGATTTTGTACGATCTGCCTACTCAGAAAGGCCAATTGTATAATATGGTTGCTGAAAAATGAGCTGAAGACATCCTATGTACAAAAAGTGAACAGTTAAACCTACTTCATGAAACAACCAGTGATTCTCTTCGCATTATTAGTCCTTTGCCGTTGTGCCGTTGCACAGGAAACTATCAAACAGGCTCCGGCCGGCTTTGATGCAATACAGGCATCCATACCGCATGGGAAAATTGATTCTGTGATGTACCCTTCCAAAACGGTGGGTAACGACCGACGGATGTTGATTTATACGCCGCCAGGATACTCAAAAAAGAAAAAGTACCCTGTTTTGTATCTACTGCATGGCATTGGTGGTGATGAAAAGGAATGGTTGAATGGCGGAAGCCCGCAGGTGATTCTGGACAACCTCTACAAAGACAAGAAGGTGGAGCCCATGATTGTAGTGATGCCCAACGGCCGGGCCATGAAAGACGACCGTGCCGGTGGCAATGTGTTTGAACCGGCAAGGGTGAAGGCGTTTGCCACCTTCGAGAAAGACCTGCTCACCGACCTCATTCCGTTTGTGGAGAAAAATTATCCTGTGCTAACTGACCGGGAGCACCGGGCCATTGCCGGGCTGTCGATGGGCGGAGGCCAGTCGCTGAACTTTGGACTTGGAAACCTCGATAAATTTGCCTGGGTAGGAGGTTTTTCGTCTGCTCCGAATACGAAAGCGCCAGAAGTGCTGATTCCGGATCCGGCAGCGGCTAAAGCTCAACTGAAGCTGCTTTGGATTTCCTGTGGCGACAAAGACGACCTTATTAGGTTCAGCGAAAGAACTCACGACTACCTGGTGCAGCACCAGGTGCCACATATATACCACATTGAGCCAGGCGTTCATGATTTTAAGGTGTGGAAAAATGGCCTGTACCTGTTTTCTCAGCTGATCTTCAAGCCGGTGGATCTTTCCGCCTGGTGAACTATATATTTTATACCTACTAACTAACACATCATGCTTACCAAACATTTAAATCGGAGGAAAACAGTCATTTCATCTGCCTTACTCTTTATAGTAGTATCGGCCACAGCGCAGGACGGCACCATCTACCCACTCGACGCTCCAGCCGAGCCGAAAGCTATCCTGCTCGGCACCGGAGGTGTTGACGATCAGCCCGCTAAGGAAACCTGGTTCCGCCAGTGGGGCGACCCCATGGCACGGAATATTTCCACTGCCACCCTCACGCCTTTCCTTCCCGAACCGGGCAAAGCTAACGGCACTGCTGTGATTGTAGCACCAGGTGGAGGCTTCAGGTGGCTATCTATGGGTAATGAGGGCTGGGAAGTGGCGGAGGCACTGGCCAAGCAGGGAATTGCAGCTTTTGTACTCAAGTACCGGCTTCATCCGACGCCGGAATCACTCGAAGACTTTACAGCCTGGATGAACCGCCCCCGCCCGGCACCCGCTGCATCTTCCGACGCTTCAAGTGAGGCGGCACCTGCCCGCCCACCACAGCAAGACCTTTCCAATCAGCTTGAGGATGCCGAAGCCGCCTATGCCATGATCGTGAAGCGGGCCAAGGAGTGGGGGGTCGATACTAACAGGATAGGCATGATCGGCTTCTCGGCGGGTGCCGGACTCACGATGCATTCCACGCTTAACTCCAAGACCATGAAGCTGGCTTTTATAGGCCCGATCTATGGAGGCATGGGCCCCGTGGAGGTACCGAAAAACGCTCCGCCGATGTTCAGTGTCATCGCCACTGATGACTTCCTTTTTCGTGGTCAATTTGGTGTGATTGACTCCTGGTACAAAGCGGGCATACCTGTCGAGTTTCACCTTT
This sequence comes from Imperialibacter sp. EC-SDR9, assembly GCF_902498805.1. Lineage (GTDB taxonomy): Bacteria > Bacteroidota > Bacteroidia > Cytophagales > Cyclobacteriaceae > Imperialibacter. The sequence continues at coordinate 65,956 of NZ_LR701600.1, forward strand.
ACCAGAATGGCGGACATGGTTTTGGCCTCGGAAATCCCAATCGAACCAGTAACCGATGGTTCGATGCCTTCATACACTGGCTGGACGTGAACAGCTTTCTCATTGCGAAGGCTGGGAAGTGATCAGTAAATTGGCGCATACAGGAAACTCCTTACCAATTTCTGAATCATTTGGCGTATTATCTTCTCTTAGGCTGCCTCGTGTGATAAAGACTTGGTGAAAAGTGTTTATCACACGAGAGGCCAAAACCATGATGCTTCAAACGCTGAAAAAACAGGCTTGGGGAGAATGACCCTGCCTGAGTTTTACACCACGTTCAAACAGTTAAGCTGGGAGTGGTATTGGGCATCCTGACCCAGTTTATGGAGCTTGATCAGTGTTTGAAGAATGCTCTTTGGAACAAGGGGTTGGCTTCGTTCCAAAGAGCTTAAGCTTTTTTCCTACCGACCTATGAGGCTTCAAAAAATGGCTTTCACTTCTTGATATCTACCGCATATATTGTGCCTGCCATCATATCAGGAACGAGCAAACGTCCTTTGTCTTCTTCCAAATAAAAGTCCGCAGCAGACTCTAGCCCGTCAATCAATATGGTTGACTCTTCAGTTTGACCGTCGATTTTCCATACTGTGCCCAATGCCCAACTGCTAATGTAATAATCGCCTTTACTATCTTGCTCTACTGCATCGGCACCTCTAAATTGACCTTTCAGGGGCGTTAATTCGCCATCTCGTTTCACCAAAAAATTGCCAAGGAAAAACGCTCCTACCATGATGTCGCCATTGTTGTCAACGCCGACGCCATTTGGGTTCAGCATTAGTGGAGAAGTGTCTTGTGTTACCGATACCTGGCCTCCCAAATCAACATGATAAATACGCCCCAATTGCGGAACCAGTTTCGCCTGATCGCTGTCGAGCGGCCATAGCTTATTGTTTTCATCACGCATGTATTTCGTTGCTCCCATGTCTACAACATAGATACCTTTGCCCTCCGCATCTACGGCAACGTCATTTAAGTACAGCACTTCGTAAGGGAAACTATCCTTGTCAACAAAGATGCTTGCATTACCCTCTTTATCGACCTGCCAGATGCGGGTCAAATCCGAAAAATATAAATGATCGCCTATGTAGACAATGCCTTTGGGCTCATCAAAACCTGTCGCAAAAACCTTTACACCGCTTTTGGAAATTTCAACTATCTCACCATCGCCAGCTTCACTACCATTCATTACGGACACATAGTAGTTGCCATTAAATCCTTTTGTGATACTTTCTGGCTTTACACCAACTTTCACCGGAAATTGAATCTCGGGCAGTGAAGTACATCCAGCCGACAGAACCATGGCTATGATTGTCATGCCAACGATCATTTGTCTAAGGCTATAATTGGCGATATCCGACGATTTATTCATTTTTCAATTCTTTTAAATGTGTGATTGCTCTTTTTCATACACACCCAGTGTATGCTGATTCAATCAAATTTAAACAATTTCACCAGATGTGTGGCTGCCAGTGGCTGGATTGTGGTTGGGGGTATGGCAGTTGCTCTCGCACTGGCACTTAACTCTGTCCGCCGATGGGCAGTCATTCCTTTTTCAATTTATATTGAGTTGTCGATTTTTCTAAACCGATAGCTACCTCAATAATCATCTTATGCCCACCACACAGGTATTGCACATACTTTTTAATGAGCCTGGTGGCTCTCACCGCTGTGCAAAACGAACATCTTGTTTGTTTTCCCATCTTTTAATTCGTGCAGCACCCAGGTATCTTCGTTTTCGCCTTTCTGTAGTGTCCAGTTTCTTTCAGGATCAGCCAGTAGTTTTTTCACGCTCCGGGGAAATGTATTGGCGGCACGGGCGTCTTCCCAGGTTCTGATTGCTTTGAAAATAGCCTCTTTTTGAGGGCAGCTTTCAACATCTTGCTGATTCAGAACCAGGCTGTATGTTGTTCCAACACCAACAGAAATAGCTTGTATATGTTCGTACTGCTCCACCGTTGATTGGGAATTAATAGGGAAATTGACCCCCATACCCACCGGGAAGAAGTTGGCGTACGTAACGTCCCGCAGGTCTTTTCCCTGGCTCGTAGTGCTGCCCCATTCTCTGGTGTCGGCATCGTACAGGTTTTTTCCACCACCAACATTCCAGATACTTTGATAATGCCATGAGCCTTCTGATAATGTGGCCCCCGTAAAACGAATAGGGGGAATGCCAAGAGTTGCAGCCCTTTCAAACATCTTGCGAAAAAAGCGCTTCGCCGAGTAGTAGCCATGTCCGTTGTTAAACAGAAACTCCTGCCCGTCGAAATCATAGTAGCCTAAACCGTTGATAAAACAAACCTCTGCATAGTATTCGGCAATTTTGTCCTGAAGCTGCATATTGGGGATCAAACCATCATAACCATAATTCAGCGTCACCTGAAGCTTATAAATGGTGTCGTTGGATGGATGACTCGTAGCCATGGTTTCCCAGTACCCACGTTTTACATTCAGGAGCCTGTAGGGTTCTTCTTCGGAAACACCGAGATAATAGATCAATTCCTTACCGATTTTTATCATGTTCAGGTTTTTGGCATGCCCTTCCCAGCTGGCAATTTCCTCGAGATGAGTTGGGTCGTCCACCATAATGACGGTATCGGTGGGACTGATGCTTTTTGCCAGCAAACGCTTCTGTTGATAGCACAAACTATCACTTGGCAGGGGACTGGCGTCTTTGGTTCCGGGAGCCAGCGAATTGGTGATCGGGGTCCTTCCAATGCTAATTCCATACTTTGCCGCCATCTCGGAAAACTCCTTATGTGATTTGTTTCCGGCTGTTAATTTTATTGGTTTGTGCTCAAAATTTTTCCCATCTATGTAACCGTCGTTTCCTCTGTCTGGCTTTAAAAATCCCTGGTCGTACAAGCTGATTGTCGTAAAGCCCAACCTCGATGTGTACGAAATGATACTGTCATTAAAGTTTCCGCTGGTAAAAGCATCGGGCACGAAAGCGGTCGGGTCTTTCACCCATTTCCCGTTGATTGTTGGAAACGGCAAGCCTTCCTGCAACACAATGTCCTGAATCACATCCATCAAGGCAGTGCTGTCGGGGCTGCCCCACAAAGCAATGGATGAACCTATATAATCGACCCCCGGCAATGGCTGAACCTCCAGATGGTTTGGCGTGTTGGCTGCCATATTCGGTATGAGTGAATAGTATACTTCTCTTTCAAATGTTCTGTCCCTGGAGTGGTAATTAATGGAAATCCTTCCATTTTCGTCGACGAGTGCGGAGTTGCCGTACATAATTCTGTAGTACGGCTCTTTGTGTGCGTAAAAGGCGACATCGCTGATTCCGTTTCCTCCAAGGGTAAAAACTTGTCCTTCATGCAATGAGTCGGGGAGGGGGTAAAGCTCCGGATCGGGAGAATGGATGATGTACTGAAAAGGCGCTGCGCCGGCTACAGTTTCAGAAGTGCCACCCAGGGTGTTGTCGTCGAGGGCAAGCACACCAATGGCATAATTGACCGCCTCGCTCGTGTCTCTGGCAACACCAATAATTTCCCCAAACAGGTTTGTAATGTTCGTATGATAGGGCCCCCATTGAATGCCATCAATTCCGTTGCGTGGTGCAAGCGACTGCAGCGTAAATTTCAAATACTTTTTTTGTGGTGCCACGATGACTTGAGCGACCGAACCGTTGGAATAGCTTAGCGTGATGGTTTGATCTTCCTCGCTGAATTTTGCGCTGACAGGTGCATAATATACTTTCTTTTTGCCATCGTAAAGCTGCATTAAGGGCGATGGCTTATCAAGAGGACTAAATTCCCGGTAGGGCTCTTTTCCGATATTTTGCATACTGGTAATAAAGCCACCCTTGCTGATTTGTATTTTAAGATAGTCGGTACTGAAATCGATCTTTCCTGCATTTGAGCAATTGTAAAGCAAGACCGCAAGTATTAGCAACGTGATGTTGCTTCCAAGCTTTTCAATAGTAGACGTATTGACCATCATGATATCATATGTGAGATGTGGGGAACCCTGGCTTCTTTGGTTTTTTTAAAGCGAACAGGTGCGTTTTTCATTTGGCTAACAGTTTAGGTTTTGTTAGCAACTGGCTTTATTTCTTCATTTAAATCGTTCGTCCAATACAAATCACCACTGTATTTGTCAAGCAAGTAACAATACCGATTTTCTACTTCTTCCGAGGATAATATTTGTTTCTCTTTTAAAATCCGTAGAGCCTGAATTGAAGCACCATCTTTGTCAGCCCTTAAAATTAATTCTATCAAATCCGCTTTCATTTCTAGAATCAGTTCTTTTTCAAAATATTGAACGATCCCGAGCAATATCCAATAATGCCATATTTGGTCATTATTGACTTCTTGAAAAACCCTTCTTATTTCTGGAATAATGACTTTCCCAGCTTTCGTCAACATCTTTGAGGCGCCACCTGCGGCAGGCCAGTTCATATCTTGAAGAAATTCAAGGAATAGATGTAAATATGGCATTAACCTTTCATGTCCCAAATACTCAAGAAGAATTCCTGCTTCCGTTGACTTATGGCATGTTTGAGCTAACTCTTCAATCTCTTCGTTTGTGATATGGTCAAACTCTGCTAAACGTTCTAACTGAAGTTCAACGGGTTCATTCCAATCAATTCTATTTTTAAGTTTTTGATAGAGTTTCATTTTACTTGTTGCTAACCTCGATAAAATGAGTGTGGGAGTTTTATGCAGCTCCGCTTCCACTGGCACTTAGCCACGGCGATGTTAAAATTATAAATTGTGGCGGGCAATCCAAGCCAACTGCCCTATGGCATCCGGTGAGGCCCACATTCACTTTACTGTTGTGTTAGCCACATTTCTCAAAGGCCAAATGTAACCTGCAAGATTGATTCGACCCGGTCGTTCAGTAAGTCTATCAGCTCAGGCTGTCGGTAGTCATATTCGTCGGCAATATGAAGGACCTCGATCTGTGGGAGCTCCATATGTCTGAAAGTGCTAGATATTCTGCTACTCTGTCCTTGTTCCATCACAAGAATTAGGTCGGCCCAGTCGATGTCCGCCGGTTTGATTTGGCGTTCACTTTTTGGACTAAGTCCAACTGATCGAATGCTGAATCGTCGATCATTCTTGTATAGGTATTCCGCAGTGCGGCTTCTTCGCTTGTTACGTCCGCAAACAACAAGTATGTTAGGTCTTTCGCTCATTTTGTCGGCACGTACCCGTCCTTAAACTTACCAATAAGATTGGTCGTTCTTTGATTGAAACTTTTGTCTCCAGTAGAATTGATTATAACAACCTCGTCAATTGGGCATTCATTGTTAGACGCAGAAAAGACAGAAAACCAAACGCCTTCGTCGAAGTCGGAGTCATCAGTAGTTACGATCGTATGCCTGGGTAAATGGTGAGGTTCAATGTCTGCGTCTCGAAAGGCTATTTCTTCGTCAGCTATTTCATGAACCACCTCATGAAGCTCTCCAAGCCCGGTGATCCAGCATACGTTTCTATCAATAGATTTTCTTACGACTTCCTCGATATACTTCTTACCAAAGTTGTTTGCAAGAATGATGGCCAACCATTTGTTAGTCGGCAGTTGGGTAGCCCAATCGTTTGAAGGGTCAAACTCTATGTACCTAATTAGGCGTCCATTTATTCTTTCCATCACGCAATTGTGGCTAACAATATAGTGTTTTAGAGCCAGTTTGTCCAAAGATAAACCAATCGGTTTAATGCTGGGTCGGTAAAGACAAATTGGCTCTAAAACAGCGTTGAACGGGGCTCCTGGGTGCTATGGGGGTAGTTAG
>NZ_LR701604.1 GCF_902498805.1 Imperialibacter sp. EC-SDR9
GCAGTAGTTACTTATCATTTGCTGGCTTGGAATGTCCGCCACAAGAGTTAATTTTATCTTCTGCGTGGCTAAGTGGTGATGGAAGCAGTACTGCATAAAATTCCCACACTCACTTTAGCCAGACGTTACCAGCAATACTTACAGGGCGTAAATCAGTCAAAAACTTGATTAGGGTACTAACACTTGGTCTCTTTCTCATTGCGAGCCTTAAAGGTTTCGGCCAAAACAGTAGATTTATTAACTCTTGGAATTCTAAAGACTTGGCTGTGTATTTTCCTAATCTTGTAAGAGTATTGGGTGATACTGTGACATATGACAACTTTTACCAATACACTCTTCTTGATCTTGTCGGTGTCAAACTCTCTCTTTTTAACGAGCCACCGTTTCCTTCTTCCGAATCTTTTATTCTCAGAGTTTGCTACTTTCCTGTTTTCGGAGACGATGGTCAGGTAATGACATTTTATAAAGACCAAGGGGTCATTGAGGCATTATATAAAAAAGAGGGTGATAATAGGCTTAAGCTTTCATACTTTAACCTCGATGAACTTACAAATAGAGAATCGACAAAACTTAAGCGGAAACTGGAGGTTTCTGATGAGGCATATTTTTACCCAGAGTTACAGCCAATCATATCTAAATCTATTATTCAGGACTCGTTGACCTTCAAATACTCCCAACAAAATATAGAGGTAGATGAATATGAGATCGAAAGACTGCTATCAGCGCTTGATAAACTGAAGTTGGAAAGTCTAGCCCCAATAGATTCTACTGACCTTCTGATAAATAGTGTTCACGAATACAGACCGATTTGGGTCGTTGAATGGAATTTGGATGGAAGTCACAACGCCTACTTTCGCAGGAGTCCTCCAGAGCAGACAGAGGACTTCGTAAGATGGCTATTTTCGATGTGCACCCCTAAGAAATAAATGCTGGTAACACAACGGTAAAATGAATGTGGGCTTCACCAGTTTTCATAGTGTAGTTGGCTTGGATTGCCCGCCACAATTTATAATTTTATCATCGGCGTGGCTAAGATGAAGTGGAAGCGAAGCTGCATAAAACTCCCACACTCATTTTACCGAGGCGTTGTGATCCATTAGTGCTAGTTTCATAAGGATGCGGAAAAACCAATTTTCGGCTGTCATGGCCAACAAGTCGGACGCAGAACTGACCAAGGTGATTAATAGTCCAGCGACCTTTGCAGAAGAGGCTCAACTGGCAGCGGCATTTGAACTCAAGAACAGAGGGCCTATATCGGACGACGTAGACCAACTAATAGCCAGACTTTCTGAAAAGCTTGAAGCTGCGCAAGAGGTCGAAGAATTTGAAAGCAAATTGACTTCAAAGAATACCATCTATCTTTTGGCTTTTCTACTAACTCCTCTCGTGATCGGACCCTTTATGGCATTCAATATATGGGAGCTTGGCAACCGGAAAGGAATATGGACAGTGCTAGGACTTGCAATACTATACGTGATTTTGATAGTGATAGCCCTGGCATTGTTACCTACGGACCTGGGCTGGATGGTTGGGATAGTACACTTGGGATATGGCGTCTTTTTCGTAGAGTGGACGTGGAAGAAGTACTTGCCGACCTTCGAAGACTATCAGAGGGAAAAAGGGATCACAACACAGCGGTAAAAATGAATGTGGGCTTCATTGGTTGCCAAAGGTCAGTTGGCTTGGATTGCCCGCCACAAGAGTTATATTTATCATAGGCGTGGCTAAGATGTAGTGGAAGCGGAGCTGTATAAAACTACCACACTCATTTTACCGAGGCGTTAGCGCCAATCCTCCTAGCGTTTCGTGTAAAACATTTGTTTCGAATATTTCGTTTATGTAACTTGTAACAAACTGCCAGACATGAGCACGGTTAAAAAACGGATAACTTCAGAAGAGCAACAGATGGCATTGGAGTCAGCTGCAAGACTTTCGCAATTTGCACGAACAAGAAGATCTTCAAAATCAAAAGAGATTAGGATAACCCTTCAGGGAGAGGATATCACGATCCCTGAAAAGGCACTAACATATCTTATAGAAGTGCTTTCCAATATGTCGGATGGTAAATCGGTTGATATCGTAGCAGAGGATACTGAATTGTCCACGCAACAGGCGGCTGGTATACTGAATGTCTCCAGGCCTTTTATCGTCAAATTATTAGAACAAGGACGGATACCATTTAAAAAAGTAGGCAAACATCGACGGATACTTCTTCAGGACGTTTTACATATAAAGGAACAGCAAAATAAGGTTCGAGAATCACAGCTTGAAAAGCTAGTAAAAGATTCTCAAATCCTAGGATTAGGCTACTGATGGCCAAACAGAGGATTTTCAAAGCCATATTGGATGCTTGTGTCCTATATCCAGCTCCGGTAAGAGATATTCTATTGTCATTTGCCGGTGAAGGATTGTTCCAACCGAAATGGACAGGATAAATTCAAGAGGAGTGGATACGTAACCTACTGATCAACAGACCGGATCTAACCCGCATTCAACTAGAGGCGTTGGTTCAAACAATGAATACTGCTTTCCCTGATGCAAATGTTCTTTAATATGAAGACCAAATAGAACTTATTCAACTTCCAGATGAAGACGACAGGCATGTAGTTGCCGCTTCATTGATTTCAGAATCCAGCCTGATTATCACATTCAATCTAAAGGATTTTCCTTCAACAAGACTTAAGAGATTTGGGGTAGAAGCTATACATCCAGATGACTTTCTTGTTGAGCTTTTTAATATTGACGGCTATAAAGGATATCAAGCCTATTTAAGACAACTTAAGAGGTTGAAAAACCCACCTATCGAATCGGAGGAACTACTTCGGATATTAACCAAAGCAGGATTACCCAAAACGGCCATTATCCTAGGAAATGTACGCTAACACACCGGTAAAAATGAATGTGGGCTTCATCAGTTATCATTGTTAGGTTGGCTTGGATTGTCCGCCACAAATTATAATTTTATCATCGGCGTGGCTAAGATGTAGTGGTAGCGGAGCTGCATAAAACTCCCACACTCATTTTAGGCAAGAGTAATGAGCAATGAAAATATTGAGAAATAAGTTGGGAAATCGAATAAAAATAAGTGGTTTCTTTGCCCAGCACCAAGTTAAATGGAATCAACGGTCAATAATTCGACTTGCAACATCCACACACAACATCGCACTCAATCCTGTCCCCCCCTTCTCTGCGGGCGGACATGTAGAACATTATTATCATTTTATCTTTGATTTACTGTTACCTCTCAGTTTTATAATAAAAAAAACACCCTCAAATGTCATTTTTTCGCTAAACGGATTTGGTGTTCTAACTCCCATTTTATTGAAATTATTTGACAACCGGGTTCGTATTCGATCCAATGCCTGGGAAAGAAAGGTGAATTTGATTGGAATGAATCCAATTCAAATCAACATTAACCATTTTCAATATAAAAACTTAAAAGAAATGGTTTGCGAAAAATTAAATATTGATTCCACTAGCAAACCAAATAAAATTCTATTGATAGAGCGTATTCCTCCTGACCCCTACTATCAAACTAGTGCTACCATTAAGGGATCAGGTTCATCTCGAAGGTCAATCAAGAATCATGATGAGCTCGAAAAGTATATTAGATCAAAAGTCTCTCCTAATTATGAATTTCATAATTTGAAATTGGAAAAAATATCATTTGAGGATCAGATTAGGTATTTTGATTCTGCAGTCGCCGTTATAGCCCAACATGGGGCTGGCTTAGCCAATATTTTATGGATGCCTGAAAAATCTGTAGTTATCGAGTTTGGTTTTAACTCAAAAAATCATTACGAAAGATTGAGCTTACTAATGAAGCATTATTACTTTCTATTTGACAACAAGGAACCTCATATTAAAATAGATTGCGTAGATTTTTCTAATTGGTTATCTGAAAATGAAATTACTCGGGATTTTTTTATAGACAAAAATAATTTAAAGCCATAAAATGGTCATATTTCCTCAAATAGTATATTGCCAGCACAAACCTTCAGCAATATGAAACCAGCCTCTCTCCTCTTCGCATTAGCCTCCCTCCTCTCACTATCAGCCATTGCCCAGCCCAGCACCGAGGTTTACCTTTTCGACCTGAAAGCCAACGGCGAAACGATCAGCGTCTCCAACCCCATCAACGTATCGGCCAACCCCGGCCGCTACGACAACCAGCCTTCATTCTCTCAAAAGACTGGTGAGCTCTTCTTTGTGTCGCAGGACGCCACTCCACAGATTGACATCTTCATTTACAACCCTGCCAGGGGCACCAAAATCAATTTTTCGGACAATGCCTCCAACGAATACTCTCCTACCCTTACGCCCGATGGGAAACACATCTCCTGCATCCGGGAGGTGGACGGCACGCAGTTGCTATGGAAGTTTCCCATCAGGAAAGGTGAGCCGGTGATTGTAGTGCCCGACCTTGTGATTGGTTATCATGCCTGGAGAGATGACAACACGCTGGTATCTTTTGTCCTGGGCGAACCTCAAACGCTTCAGATCTCGAATCTTTCTGCCAAAACGAATACAATTGTCGCAAGCAATATTGGCCGATCTATTCACAACATCCCAGGTAGCCAACTCATCAGCTTTCTGCAGAACAGAGAAGGGCAGCCGGCGCTTATCCAGTCGCTTGACACTGAAACAGCAAAAATTGAAACGATTTGCGAAGCGATGGCCGACTCACAAGACATGGCCTGGACACCAGATGGCAAAATCATCATGGGTCAGGGCAGCAAGCTCTTCACTTGGTCGGCATCTACGAAGGCATGGATAGAAATAGCTGAACTTGCCAGCACTTTCCAATTGAAAGGCATCACCCGACTGGCCGTTGGCCCCAAAGGAGACAAGCTGGCCGTGGTTGTAAATGAATGATCAGGAGTTTATTCCGCACTATTAATATTTTTTTTCTTAAGTAATTCCAAAACACATAGGGGTACTAATGGTTTAAGTTTACTACTAAGCAAACTAAACTATTATTCACAAAATGAATCTGCAAATAGGATCAATGCTGATTCGGACTTTTCCGGATGATCGTTCTATTATTTTTTCAACAACTCCCAACCCCTGCTTCAAACTATCGTAACTGGCTAAGTGAATTTATTCAGATCAATCTCAACAACTCAATGAAAAAAACTTTATTGCTCGGGCTCTGCCTGATTTTTAGTGCGCTACACGTATTCGCTCAAGACAAGGTCACCGTTAACGGCTATGTGAAAGACGCTGCCAACGGAGAAGACCTTTTCGGGGCCAATGTGCTTGTGAAAGAAATCGGCGACGGAGCCGTGACCAATTTTTATGGTTTTTATTCCATTACGCTGCCACCGGGCACCTACACTCTCGAATACCGCTATGTAGGATATGAAACGACGGTGAAGACGGTAGAACTAAAGGCAAACGTTCGCATGGACGTGGAAATACGTTCCGAGCAGCAGCAGTTGCAGGAAGTAGTGGTGTCTGCTGAAAGAGAGGATGCCAATGTGACCAGCATTGAAATGAGCGTCGCCAAGCTCGACATGCAAACCATCACCAAAGTGCCTGCCTTTGCTGGTGAGGTCGACGTACTGAAAACGATACAGCTGCTTCCGGGTGTAAGTACCGTTGGCGAGGGTGCTTCGGGCTTCAACGTGCGTGGTGGCTCGGTTGGGCAAAACCTTGTGCTGCTCGATGAAGCTCCAGTGTTTAACTCTTCTCACCTACTGGGTTTCTTTTCCGTGTTTAACCCAGATGCAGTGAAGGACATTAAGCTTTACAAAGGCGCTATACCTTCCCGCTACGGAGGCAGAATTTCCTCTATCCTTGATATAAGGATGAAAGAGGGTAACAACAAATCTTATGATGTAGCGGGAGGAGTAGGCACCATCTTCAGTCGTCTGGCGGTAGAGGGCCCTATCAAAAAGGAAAAGTCTTCTTTCATCATAGCAGGGCGTCGCTCCTATGCCGACGTGCTGGCCAAGCCATTCACAGATGTACTAGACGATGGTGCTCAGCTTTATTTCTACGACCTGACGGTGAAGACCAACTTCAATATCAACGAGAAGAACAGGGTATTCGCATCAGGCTATTTTGGAAGAGATAAGTTCTTATTCGACGCCCGCCAGGGGTTCGACTGGGGCAATAAGACTGCTACTATCCGTTGGAACCACTTGTTCAACGACCGGTTGTTTTCAAACTTCACAGCGTTTTATAGCAACTACGACTATTCTTTGGCCTTCGGAGAAAATGACCTGGATAAATTTGAGTGGACATCGGAAATAACCACGTTCAACTTCAAGCCGGAGTTTAGCTACTTCATCAATACGAACAACGAACTGAGCTTTGGTGGCGATGCCACAGTATATCAGTTTGACCCCGCCAACGCCCTCGGTGTGAGCAACGGAGAAGTAAGCAACATCAGTCTCGATAAAAAGTTTGGGCTGGAGAGTGCCGTATACGCAGGCAACGAACAGAAACTGTCGTCGGCACTCACTATCAACTATGGTCTTCGCCTTTCATCGTTTAGCTACATGGGGCCTGGCAAATATTTTGAATATGACTCACCAGAGCCCGGTGTGAGAAGAAACGTAACATCGGTTTCGGAGGCAGACAATCTCGAAACTATTCAAACCTACTTTAATTTTGAGCCCCGGGCATCGTTCTCTTTGTTAGTCGATCCTCAGAGTTCCATCAAAGGGAGTTACAACAGAACAGCCCAATATGTTCACTTGATTTCGAACACGGTAGCCAGCAATCCGCTGGATGTATGGACGCCGAGCACGAACAATATTGAGCCGCAAACCGGGCAGCAAGTGGCGTTGGGGTATTTCAGGAATTTCAATGACAACATGATTGAAGCCTCGGCCGAAGTCTATTACCGTCGCACCAAAAACCAGATCGACTACATCGACGGTGCCGACCTACTGATCAACCCCTTTTTGGAGGGTGATGTGTTGAGTGGTATTGGAAGGGCCTACGGATTGGAACTATACGTGCAGAAAAAGAAAGGGAAATTGAACGGATGGGTGAGTTATACACTCGGAAGAACCGAGCTGAAAGTGGACGGCATTAACAACAACAACTGGTATGCTACCCGCTACGACCAGACCCACAATGTGAAAGTGGCTGCTTTTTATGACGTCACGCCCCGGCTTTCTTTTTCGGCCAACTTCAGCTACATCACCGGCACGCCCACCACCTTCCCAACAGACAGGTTTGAGTGGCAGGACTACGTGGTGCCCTTTAACTATGGCAACGGCCGTAACAATGTAAGAATACCAGACTACCATCGCTTCGACATTGGCGCAACACTCAACGGAAAAACTGTGAAAAGAAACGGCAAGCCCCGAAAGGTGACTGACCAATTTGTGCTTTCGGTGTACAACGTCTACAACAGACGTAACCCGTTCTCTATCTACTTTACCCAGGGACGAGACCGACCAGTATCCGGAGAACCTCTTCCAACCGAGGCCATTCGTGTTGCCATTATCGGCTCAGTGTTCCCTTCCATTACTTACAACTTCAAGTTTTAATCGTATGAAATCTGCAAACATATATATAGTCTCTGCCCTTCTCGTCTCTTCATTGTTTGCCTGCGAGGACGTGATCTATCCCGAGCTGGCTGATAGCGAGCCTGTAGTTTCAATAGATGCTTTTGTCACAAGCCAGAACAAAGTGCAAGTGATCAAAGTAACCAAAACCCAATACTACTTTGACAAAAACAGGCCTGCGGGCGTTTCTGGTGCTGAGGTCAGCATCACCGACGATCAGGGAAGAGTATTTCTATTTACAGAATCAAATACAGACGGATGGTACGAGTGGGATCCTTCGCAAAGCGACGATTCACTGGGACTCCCTGGCGTTCAGTATTCACTCAGCGTTTTAACTGAAGGCATTGAGTACACCTCTTCCTCTGTCACGCAAGGCGTACCAAAAATTGATAGCATCACATTTAATTTTGAGCCGGAAAACGACTTTGCGCTTGCCACATGGTTCGCAGAAGTTTGGGCCAGGGATTTAGATGGGCCAGGCAATGCTTACTGGATCAAGGGCTGGAAAAATGGAAAATACCTCAACAAGCCAGCTGAAATACTAACAGCCTACGACGCCGGATTTAGCCGGGGCTCGGAGGTAGATGGACTTATCTTTATCACACCTGTAAGGTCTGGCACTGGCATCAATCTTAGCACCGACGAGGATCCAGACACAGGTAAGTTATTACCTTCTTATCTGGACGGAGATTCCATTTATGTCGAAATCCATGCCGTGTCTGAAGCCACCTTCGATTTCCTTAACCTGATGAAAATCCAAATTGATCGCCCCGGGGGTTTTGGAGAGCTTTTCGCCACACCCATTGATAATGTACCGACAAATATTATCCCGTCTCAGGAAGGTGTGAAAGTCGTGGGTTGTTTCAACGTATCAACCGTCAGTAGCTCTGGCAAGAAACTGATGGCAGAAAACGAGACGCCTTAAGCAGTACCAGTCATAACGGACTCGATAAAGTAGCAAAAAGCCGGTCTTTTTGCTACTTTAGTTTATAACCTACCCTTCCGTGTTATGACCAGAACAGAAGAGCTTTTTCACCAAATCGCAGAGTCTTTGCCCGACGGCAAGAAGAGCAAGATGTTTGGCGCCATCTGCGTGAAAGCGCCCAACGGCAAGGCCGCCTTTATGGCCTGGAAAGACAATATGGTGTTTAAGCTGGAAGGCGACGCACAGAAGGAAGCTTTAAGCCTCGACGGTTGTGAGGTTTTTCGCCCCATGCCGGAGCGCCCACCCATGGGAGGCTGGATTCGGGTGCCCGTTGACTACGAAACGAAGTGGCCAGCCTTTGCCAAACAAGCGCTGGGTTATGTAAAGACGCTTTAGAAGGCACTATGAAAAAACTAACACTCCCTTCAGGCGAAGCAGTGCTCATAAGGCCGATACAGCCAACTGATGCGGCTGCCCTCTTAGGCTACTTTGGTAGCTTTTCTGACCTTACCCGCAAAAGGTTTGGCCCCCACCCCTTCGACGAGGCAACCGTCAAAGCCATTTGTGAAAACCTCGACGATGATCCCTGCATCAGACTGGCAGCTTTTGCTGACGACAAGTGTGTGGCTTACTGTCTGCTCCTTCCGGGCATCTTACCTGACGACGACAGTCGCTTGAAAGGCTACGGCATAGACACGGATCAATTTACCTACGCTACCTATGCGCCTTCGGTCGACGAAAACTACCATGGCACAGGCTTGGCAAATGCCATGTTCACTGAGCTTGAATACGAGGCGAAGAAAGCAGGTGCCATCCATATCATTCTTTGGGGCGGCGTGCAGCATGGCAACCCAAGGGCCAGAAGGTTCTATGAGAAAACCGGTTTTATCAAGGTGGGCAGCTTTGATTTGAATGGCGGTGATGATGATATGGTGAAGCCGCTGAGCTAGTTAGCGACCATTGTGCGCCAACAACACCAAACTCATCATTATTAATCCTCTCTAAAAATCGCCATATTTGAAACCGGAATATATCTATTCCGTTCCATCAATCATTTTGACTTTGAATCCATCATTGATCTTATGAAAACCTTGTCATTCAAACCCATTTTTTTCCTCGCCATCATTCTCTTTAGTGTTTTGTTTGCTCCTCAGGCCAGTGCTCAGCTGATGGACAAGCTGAAGAAAAACCTAACAGAGTCGCTCACATCCTCCCCACGAGACAAGCAAACCACCAAAGACACCACTTTCTACAACCTGGCGATTTCGCAAGGCTCCAAAGTGTCATTTTTTGACAATAGAGAAGATAATCAAAATGCCTTTTTGGTGGGGGCGAAAAATTACACCGACAACTCCGGCAACAATGTGGTGAAGCTGACCAGAGCAGAAAAAGTGTTTGATTCCAATCGGTCGGGTAGTATTGCGCTGAGCATCAGCAAATGGAGTGCAAGAATGAATTTTCTTGGTGGCTTGAACTACCTGCTCGACGAAAACTACGGAGGCAGCCTGGCCACCAGCTACCTCAGCGATCAAATTCTTAGTGCGTACAACGACAACAATCTTTTCGAAGTGGTGGAAGTGATTACAGCTAACAACTCGCTGAATCTGCTGGAAAAATACGGCCTGGCCAAGACTATGATGAACCTGGCCATCCTTCATCATTCGCAGGGGCAGTTCACCATTGCCAAAAGCTACTATGAGCAAACGGAAACACTGATCAAAGAGCAAATCAGCCCGAACAGTCAGGCCATGGCTTCTGTGCTAAACAACCTGGCCGTACTTTACAAAGACCTTGGGCAATACACCGAAGCCGAGAAAGCCATGGCTGAATGCCTGAGGCTAATGGCCAAAAACAAATTTGACGACCAAATGGAGTACGCTGTGGCTTTGAACAATGAAGCCATTCTCCGATTTGAGCTGGGCAGAAACGACCAGGCTGTGAGCAGCCTCAACAAAAGCATTGAACTGGCTGCTAAGCACATCAACGAAAAAGGTACCGACTTTACCAAGCTGAAAATCAACCTGGCCGTTATTTACCAAAACCAGAAGAAGTACACTGAAGCCGAAGCCATTTACAAAGAGCTATTGGAATTGAAGGAAAAACGCTTTGGTAAGAGCAGTCCTGACTATGCCGAGATTCAAAACCAGCTCGCAGGACTGTACATGGAACTGGGCAGGACCGATGAGGTGGAAGGCTTGCTGACCAGCGCCGTGGAGATTTACAAAAAGAAGCTGAAAGAAGACCACCCAGCCTATGCCGCCACCCTGCGCAACCTGGGTAAATACTACTATTTCACCGATCAGTACGGCAAGGCTGTTGCCACGTTCGGTGATGTGATTGGTATCTATGAAAGAAACTTTGGTAACAATCACCCCGAGTACCTGGGCACGCTGGAAAACATGGCCATCACCCGCTGGAAGAAGGGTGAGACGGACAAAGCGGATTCAACCTTCGGCGCCCTGCTCACCAAACACATGGACCTGCTCGAAAAGTATTTCGGCGCCATGAGCGAAAACGAAAAAGGCAAGTATTGGGACAAAGTACGGCCCTCCTTCCTGGCCTTTTACAACTTCGCCGCAGAAAACAGCAGCAGGAAGCCTGAGCTCGCCACCCGGATGTATGAAGCCCATTTGTCTACAAAAGGCATTTTGCTCAGTAGCTCTGTGAAGCTTCGTCAAAACATCCTCAACAGCGGCAACCAGCCCCTCATCGACACCTACCTCAGCTGGACAAACCTGAAGGAGTCGCTGGCCAGCTACTACTCACTGTCGAAAGATGAACTGAAAGAGCAGAAGGTGAACCTGGATTCCCTCGAATCGTCAGCCAATGGCCTGGAGCGCAAGCTCAACCAAATGAGCGCCGACTTCGCTGATGCCAACAAGCTGCCGTCGGTGAAGCTCGCCGATGTGGCCGCCAAACTCAAACCGGGAGAAATGGCAGTAGAAATTATTACCTTCCCGGTATTTGATAAGTCGTTTACTGACAACAATAAATACACCTTTGCCTTCGTAAAAAATGGCGCTGCTTCACCGGAACTAGTCACCATTAGCAACGGCAAAGACCTTGAGACCAGGTACGCCAAAGCCTACCGCAACATGGTGACCAACAAGCTGGAAGATGCCATCACCTACGAGCAATTTTGGAAGCCTATTGCGGGCAAGGTTGCAGGCAGTAAAAAATTGTATATGTCGCTCGACGGCGTGTACAACCAGATTAACGTGATCACCCTCAAGGCCACCGACGGCAGCTATGTGAAAGACAAACATGACATAGTGCTGCTGAGTAGCACGAGGCAGTTGGCCCAAAATGCTAGTGCCAGGAGTGGTTCGAAAAACACTGTACTGGTCGGGTTCCCCAACTACGGATCGAAAAGTACGCTTTCACCTCTACCGGGAACCCAAAAGGAAGTGCAGGCCATCAGCGCATTGGCTAAAACTTCGGGCACCACTGCCGACGTGTACATGCAGGATCAGGCCACCGAAGCGCTATTGAAAGACAAGGTCAAAAACCCACGTATTCTTCATATCGCCACCCATGGCTTCTTCCTTCAGGACGTGGCCGGTGCCGAGGGTGACAAGGTGCTAGGCGTGGAGATCAGCAAGGCCAAAGAGAATCCGCTATTGCGCTCCGGGCTCTTTCTGGCCGGTGTGGAAGGCACCACTGGCAGCATCGAAAATAAAGAAGTTAATACCGCCGACAACGGCATTCTTACTGCCTACGAAGTGTTGAACCTCAATCTTGAGCAAACAGACATGGTAATCCTTAGCGCCTGCGAAACTGGGCTTGGGGAGATCAAGGGTGGTGAAGGTGTATATGGCCTCCAAAGGGCGTTTCAGGTCGCCGGAGCCGGGGCTATCATCATGAGCTTGTGGAAAGTAAACGACGAAGCCACCCAGGAACTGATGGTCAATTTCTACAAAGAGTTTTTGAAGTCGGGTGACAAGCAGATGGCGTTTGCCAAAGCTCAAAATGCCTTGAGAACCAAATATGCCGAGCCCTACTATTGGGGTGCCTTTGTCATGATGAACTAATTCTTACTATCAACTTATCGAAGCAAAGGCTCCACACAGATAGGGCCTTTGCTTTTTTTGCCTGACAAGCACCCACACTTCCAACCAAATGGCCGCAAAAGGTTTCTTAAAACAAACTCTTGAGCTATGAAAGCTGTTGTCTCAAATCTACTTGTGCTATTCTTTTCATTAACGGTGTTCTCCTGCCAAAACGAGCCGGTTACGCCATCATCGGGATTTGCCACAAGTTGGGAAGTCAATGCCAATGCCTTTATTGCTGCCACCTCGCAAACGACTGGCGACCCCTTCGTTATCAAAAAAGCTGTACTGAATGACTCGCTACTGAAAGTAACAGTACAATATGGGGGCGGCTGCAAAAAACATGACTTCAAACTAGTGTGGGATGGAACTATTGACTCATCAACAATCCCCGCCGTCGCAAACTTTGCATTGATCCACGATGGCAACAATGATATGTGCGAAGCACTTCCCACCGAAGAACTCACGTTTGATCTTCTTGATATCATGCAAGGGAACAGGCCCATCGAAGGTTTTCAGGCCTGGGTAGTCAATGCATCAAACAAAGAAGAAGTGCTAGCCATTTCGGAGTCGGCGGAATGTGGATGGGCTGTAGAAACTATCTCTGCCGTCTGTGGAACTGGCATTTGGGACAATCTGTGGTTTCAGACATTAAGAACAGAACAAGCAGGTGGTGTCCGTGCGTTTTTGCTTCAACCAGTGTCGGTGGCAGAGGGCGTGGTTGTGCCAGAAAACGCCAAAGAGGGAACAAAGTATTACATTGGGGCCAGGATAATCGACGACTATGAGCCAGGCGTTGACGACGTTGTGTGTCTGGCCTACCCGGGCGATCATTATAGCATCGAAATCACTTGTATTCAACCCTACGAATAATATTAACTAAGTCTCATGATTTGTAAGAGCATTGTGCCGTTGGTTCAATGCTCTTTCCCTTTTGCAACCATTCGTATGAGCGGAAGATTGACTAATTTAGAGCGTCAAACAACCAAGGCTTATCATGAACGTACTTGTAACAGGCGCCACCGGATTCCTTGGTTCCAGAATAGCTGAGGCATTGGCTTTGGATGACAAAATAAGCGGGATAGTTGCCGCTGGAAGAAACCTTGACCCGCTTCACACAGTCGAAAGCAGCAAGCTAAATTACCAGCTGGGCGACCTGGTGGATGCCGGGTATGTGGAACGCCTGCTCGAACAACCCATCGATGTTATTGTCAACTGCGCCAGTCTGTCGTCGCCCTGGGGCAGCTATGAGGCCTTTCATCAGGCCAATATCGTATCTCAGGCCAATCTGATTGCTGCCAGTAAAAAGGCTGGTGTACAGCGCTACGTATATATCTCCACTCCGGCCGTTTACTTCAACTTCAAAAACCGCTTCAATGTAAAAGAAAGCGATCCTTTGCCCCAAAAGCCCTCCAACAACTACGCCGCCACGAAACTACAAGCTGAGCAGCTGCTTGAGAAGTCGGACCTGAGCTATATTACCATCCGGCCACGGGCACTGATTGGAAGGGGCGACACCGTAATTTTCCCCAGGCTCATCCGGTCTTACCACGAAGGTCGGCTGAAGGTAGTTGGTTCAGGTGATAACCTGGTAGACCTAACGGCTGTATCTAATGTAGTTCACTCCGTAAAACTAGCCATGCACGCACCTGAAACGGCTTGCAGCGAAGCCTATAATATCTGCAATGGAGAACCTGTGCAGCTTTGGGAAGCCATCAACTATGTTTTGGGTAAATTTGACTTACCGCCACCCAAAGGCAAGGTACCCTACGCTGTGGCTTCGTTTGCTGCCACCATGATGGAATGGAAATCGCTTCTGTCCCGGTCAAAAAAGGAGCCCGTACTT
This sequence comes from Imperialibacter sp. EC-SDR9, assembly GCF_902498805.1. Taxonomy (GTDB): domain Bacteria; phylum Bacteroidota; class Bacteroidia; order Cytophagales; family Cyclobacteriaceae; genus Imperialibacter. The sequence continues at coordinate 14,347 of NZ_LR701604.1, forward strand.
ACCCGGCAATCCGTGGGCATATTGGCCAAATCTATGACACTCGACATCACCAAAGCCAGAGAGCGACTCGGTTATGAGCCAGGTCAAACCACCTGGGAGGCTATTGACGAATTTGCCGAGTGGTACAAAATAGCTGTTCAATGATCCGGCCTGCCAACACCAATCACTTCGTAAGCTGGGAGCTCAAAGCCGCAGGCCATTGCACGGCCAGCTGGCACCATGCGCAAAAGGGCGCACCCAAAAAGACCATCCGGTTTTACGCCACCTATGCAGTGATCAAACATCCAAAGCATGGCGTAATCCTCTTCGACACCGGCTACACAAAACGGTTTTTCTCAAGCACAAGCTCTTATCCGTACAAGTTGTACCGGGCATTTACACCCGTTTTTATAAAACCCGAGGAAGAAGCTGCTGCACAATTAAAAGCGGATGGAATACAGCCGGAAGACGTCCGTTATATCATTGTATCGCATTTTCACGCCGACCACATCGGAGGGCTTAGAGACTTCCCGAATGCCCGTTTCATTTGCGACCGGGCAGCTTATAACGACATCAAAGGAAAAAGCGGACTGAGTGCATTAAAAAAAGGATTCCTCCCCGCACAGATGCCTCAGGGCTTTGAAGAGAGAACCGACTTTCTTGATATTGAAAAAGGAGTCTCAAAAGACGAACATCTGGGGCCACTGCATGATCTGTTTAACGATGGCACCATTCTCTTGACCAGACTGGATGGCCACGCCAAAGGCCAGCTGGGCGCACTGCTCGCAACGGAAAAAGGGCGGGTCTTTCTCATCTCCGATGCCGCCTGGTTGAAACCAGCTTATACCGACCTGAAGCTCCCCCACACCATCGTCCGTCTGTTCTTTGACTCATGGGCCGAGTACAAGGCCAGCCTGAATCGGCTACACAACTTCCATAAGGCTCATCCGGAAACACTGATCATTCCCTGCCACTGCCTCGAAACGCTGACAGCACTAAACGGCTCACAATCATGATCGGCTTCAAACTTCAAATCTTGTGGCATTTTCTTTTGTTCCGCTGGCAAAGAAGAAAGCGCTATAACCAGAAGTCGCTTCACCAACTGCGAGCCACAAAAGAAAACCGTTGGAGAAAGAATCTCCAAAAATCACCCTTCTACAAAGCGTTTTCAGATCAGCCTCTCAGCCAGTTTCCTATCATGGACAAAAGCTCGTTCATGACCCATTTCGATGAGATCAATACAGTGGGCATTACAAAAGAAGGGGCTTTCGCTGTCGGCCTTGAAAGTGAAAAGTCAAGGAACTTCTCTCCCACGGTTCGGGGAACTACCGTCGGGCTTTCGTCCGGCACAAGTGGAAACAGAGGCATCTTCCTCGCCAGTCAAAAGGAGAGAGCCATCTGGGTAGCCGCAGTTTTAGACAGGGTTATTGGATTTTCGTTGCGAAAAAGAAAAGTGGCCTTTTTTCTCAGGGCCAACAGCACGCTTTATGAATCGGTCAACTCTTCTCTTCTTCAGTTTCAATTCTATGATATAAAAAGCGATATGGCCCAGCACTGCCAGACGGTGGCAGCCACCAGGCCTCACATCTTGGTCGGTCAGCCATCGGTACTCATGCACATTGCCCGATATTTTGAAGAAAAGCAGATAGCTGCTCGCTTCGAAAAAGTCATTTCAGTGGCGGAAGTACTGGAAGGTGACCAGAAAGCCTACCTGGAAAAGGTCTTTAAAATAATGATAGAACAAGTCTACCAATGTACGGAGGGATTTCTCGCTCACACCTGCAAGGCAGGCTTTCTGCATTTCAACGAAGACTGGCTACTGATTGAGAAGAAGTACCTGGACGAGGAGAAGAAAAGATTTCATCCCATTATCACCGACCTTCTGAGAACGACCCAGCCCATTGTTCGTTACGAACTGAACGACATCATTCATGAAGGTAAGCCATGCAGTTGCGGGCTAAAAACGATGCAAATCGCTAAAATAGAGGGCAGGTCTGACGACGTTTTTGAGTTTGTCCACGATGACAAAACAATCACGATCTACCCCGATTTTATCCGCCAGGCTGTGGCTTTCAGCAGTGATGTGATTGACAATTACGTGGTGATCCGGCGAAGTGAGAAGAAAATTGGCCTGTTTATTGAGGTAAACAAAGGAGATTTTTTAAACGCATACGGAAAAGCTGAAAGTGCACTTCAGTCTTTATTTGAAATTTTTGGTATTCCCGGCATCACAATCATTCGGGAAGAAGAGCAACTCCTCCAGAAGGGAGTCAAATTCAAAAGGATAAGGAATGAAAGTCATCAGACCGTTTAAGATTACTGGCGCTGGATCCAGTTTGCCAGCTCGTGTTGTCCGTTCGGAAGACATGGAAAAAGAGCTCAGTCTTCCACCGGGATGGATCGCCAAGTATTCTGGCGTGGAGAAACGGCATATTGCCACCACCGAAACAAATAGCCAGCTGGGTGCCGAGGCCTTGTCAAAAGCCTTGGACATGGCTGGGCTGCAACCGGAAGACCTTGGCTGCCTCATTGCCGCTTCAGCCACTTATGATTATCCCCTACCCAACAAAGCCAGCATGATCAAGCATGAGTTGGGTTGGCATCATGCTGAAGTTGGCTGTATTGACATCGACACCACATGCCTCAGTTTTGTAACAGCACTGGACTATGCCTCCCGCCTGCTCAACGACAGCGACTGTCGGCACATCGCCATTGTGAGTGCAGAAATAGCTTCAAAGGGTCTCAACCCTGAACACAAGGAAACGTTCAGCCTTTTTGGCGATGCCGCCGCTGCCATCATCGTCTCTTTTGATGACGCCGGAGAAAGCGGCCTCGTGAAACATAGGCTGGTCACCTACTCTGAGGGAGCCGAACACACCATCATTAGAGGTGGTGGAAACAAGTTTTTCTTCAAAGACCATCCCTATGACGCAGCACTTCATTCTTTTAGCATGGAAGGAAAAAAACTCCTGAAACTGGCCATGCAAAAAGTACCTGAATTTACGGAAAAGCTGTTTTGCCAAACTGGCTCATCAATCGGAGAGGTGGATCTGATCATTCCCCACCAGGCCAGCAAATCAGGCCTGCTGCTGCTTGACAGTCTCCTTGGTGGCAAAACTGACAAAGTCGTCAATAATCTGGCGAGCTATGGCAACTGCATCGCTGCTTCCATTCCACTGGCTCTGACAGAAGCGATCGAATCAGGGCGGCTTGAAAGGGGCGATAGTTGCTTACTGATTGGTACTGCAGCTGGATTTTCTGTAGGTGGATTGTTGTTTAAATTCTAAGTCTTAAATCATGAATCTGGTATACGGCACTGGTCTTCTTTTCCTTCTGGTGTTGATGGAGCTTGCAGCCATCAGGTACTTCCTGCAGGAGAAAATCCCCTGGAAGGAAATCGTCATGAACCTCAACTCCGGCCATATCCTGCTGTGGATTTTCCGGGGGTTGGAGGTATTAGCTTTCCATTGGTTGCTGACGCACTTTAGTTTTGGCTGGGTGGCTCAGTGGCCCGTTGCCCTGCAGTGGGTCTTTGCGTTTGTCGCCTGGGACTTTTGTTTCTACTGGTTGCACAGGCTCCATCATGCTATCAGCTTCCTTTGGGCTGTGCACGTAGTTCATCATGAGGGAGAGCATTTCAGTCTATCCCTCGGCATTAGAAACTCCTGGTATTCTTCACTTACCTCCTTCCCATTTTTTGCTGGGTTGGCCATCTTGGGACTTCCACTGGAGATATTCATCGTAGTTTCTTCAGTCCACTATTTTATTCAGTTTTATAACCATAACAGGATTGTGAAAAAGAGCGGCTGGCTGGAGCATATCATGATCACTCCCTCTCACCACAGGGTGCATCATGGCAAGAATCCGGAGTACGTCAACAAAAATTGTGGCGGCACCTTCGTGATATGGGATAAACTATTCGGTACATTCCAGGCGGAACGTGATGACATTGATATTGAATTCGGCACCAATGATCCTGTTCCATCGGAAAACCCATTCTGGGCCAATAACATCCCTTTTTTGAAGTGGCTTAGGCTTCCAATGCCACAATTGAGAAGGGTAATGTCTCAAAAAAATTTCTCTAGTGACGCCTTTGTTGGCTTTGGAGGGCTACTGCTGTTCTGTCTGTTGCTTTTCTACATTTACAAAGAACCATCGTGGGCAGGTGCTCCTAAGCTATTCTTGTTTAGCATTATTTTCCTGGGCACTATCGCCAACGGTGGGCTTGCCGAAAACAAGGTATGGGGCGCAGTTTTATGGGTTGCCTGCACAAATGTCTTTATTGTGTTATTCCTTTTGACGCTTTCAATCAAAGAGCCTATTCTGATAGGTTTAGCGATAATAATTGGCCTGCATGGACTGGAAACGCTGAGGCGTCTTTTCTTTTCGCCCAAGCCAAAAAGATTAATGTCGATTTCTAGTTCGAAAAACCAAACTAATCAACCGCAACTGTCGTAAATGCCTTCTGGCCTTTAAGAACCATTAACCCCAACGTATGTCGATCACTTCTCAATCAGAATTAACAGGTATCAAGCAAATCAGTCAGGTGGTGGGCACCACCTTGAAGCGGATGAGAGAGTATGCCCGGCCTGGGATGTCTACCAGAGAACTGGACGAATACGGCGGCAGCATTTTGAAAGAGTTTGGTGCCCGGTCCGCACCAGGGCTAACTTATGGTTTCCCGGGATACACTTGCATCAGTCTTAACCATGAAATCGCCCATGGCATCCCTGCAAAAACGAAAGTACTTAGGGATGGGGATCTGGTGAACATCGATGTTTCTGCAGAGCTCAATGGCTTTTGGGCCGACAATGGGGGCTCATTCGTGTTGGGGAACGACCACAGAAACCATGGTAGATTGGTGAAAGCCTCCAAGGAAATACTTCAGAAAGCCATCAATGAAATAAAAGGGGGCGTACGTGTGGCAGACATTGGCAGGCTCATAGAAATTGAGTCGAGGAAGGCTGGTTTTACTGTGATAAGAAACCTCGCAGGGCATGGAGTGGGCAGAAGCCTCCACGAAGCGCCAGAGGATATTCTGAATTGTTACAACCGCTTCAATAGAGAGCGGTTTAAGAAAAACTCTGTGGTGGCCGTCGAGACTTTTATTGCCACCAAGTCTACTTTTGCAAAGACGCAAAAAGATGGCTGGACGCTTGTGGGCAACAAAGGAGGCTTTGTAGCACAACACGAGCATACCATTATCGTGACAGATGGCGAGCCTGTGATTCTTACTGAAAGCAATGAGATTTGGTAAGGCTGCCTACCTCAGAATATACAGCTTCCCAAAGCCATTCTTAAAGGCCTTGTCGGCGGACGTCGCCCTGTGCTCCAGCGATTGGCCATTCATGCGAAGCAGCACTCTGTAAAGGTAAACGCCATTCGCCAGCTGGTCACCATATTCGTCGGTTCCATTCCAGGCAAACTGCGTAATGTTATTACCAATGCGAATCGGGCCAATTTCGTCCTGCGTAATCTCCCTCACCACCCTGCCTGACACCGACATGATCTGTATTTTCAGCTGATCGGGTATTTCTGACCCTGTGAGGGTAAACACAAATTTGGTGCTTGTGCTGAAGGGATTGGGATAGGGATAGAAGTTTGTTACTGTCGACTCGTTGATGACCTCAAAGCTGATTTCGTAGGGAGCTGTTCCAGCCTGGTTTCCACTCACATCACTTGCTATCACACGCATGGCATAAATACCGTCTTCCAATGGCCCCGGTCTGAGTTCAATATTGAACTCCTTCTTTTCGGTGTTGGCTGACCATGTCATTTTGCCTCCGGAAAAAGGCACCCTTACATAGTCGCACTCCTCGCAGGGAGATTTGAGGTACACCTCTATGCCAATCGTGTCTTGCTTTTGCAGGTACTCATAGTCGTCGTACAGTCTCATTTTTACCAGCGGGTTGGGAGAAACGATGTCGCCATTGAGGATATAGGTACCATCAAAAGTCACGTCAAGAGTTGGGTTGACATTATCGGCGTTTACGTCCAAATAATCGGTAAATGTCAGTTGATTGTTGGTAGATATCAACTCCCTTTCTGTGGTTTCTACTATTGTGCGCAGGCTTTCCTTGCCTCCTGCTCCCAGGGTTGTTAGTTGCACATTGAACTGCACCGAGTCTCCCGCAGGCAGCGCCGGTAGTTTCATTTCAAACTCCTGAATAGAGCTGGTTTCACTCGACACGAGCTGGTACCTGACAGTAAGAGAGTCGGCATAATCAACCGGAGAAGGGTTGAAGTATGAAAACGGCACAACAACCTCCTCCCCTTCATTGGCAGTTCTGGTCAGCTTGTTCCGGGCAGTCGGGTCGCTGGTCAATAAAATGCCCTCCGGTAGCTGATTGAACGTGACTATCCATTTTTTCAATTGCGCAGGCACCAGATTGGCCTCATCGGCCGTATGGTAATCTATTTGCAAGTAAGGGTAAAAATTAGCGTCAACAGAGGTCAGGTCTATTGTTGACACATTTTCATCGGCAAACAGCAAATCTTTAATGCCATCGTTGCGTAGCCCGTAAATATCCAGGTTGAAGTTTCCGGCAGTTTGCCCGGTGCCAAGCTTTACTTCCTGATAAAGCGATCCCCACGACTTGGCCGGGCCTATCCTGCCCGACAGCACGCTGCCGCTAAAGAACTTGCCTTCCACTACGTCATTCAGCACAAGCTGTTGCTCATCGGCCGGGCTGCCACTTCCATCAGAAAGCAACTCCACCGCAGTTCCTTCTGCCTGGCCTTTCCTTCCATAGAAAATTACCGGTTGCCCATTCACAAGGCCATTCAATGTGGATGTTTGTACACCGAAGGCTTTTAGCTGCTCCTTTACTTCGGCATCCCATCTGTCGTACTGCACAGTGCCTATGCTAAAAAAGACAGCATAGTCTCCCTCAGGCACGGCATTCAGCAGTTGAGAAAGCCTTCTGGCTCCTCCGTTGGAAGCCGCCGGGTCATACATCTCTCCGTCAGTGAAGTTGTGAATACGTTTTGAATTCAATCCACAGGTGAGCCTTACATCAAACTTTTGCCATTCGGGAAACGGCGCATAAGGCACCGTCGATTGCTTATCGAACACAACAACGTTAAGTGTATTGGCCCGGCATACGTTGAAGCCTTCACTTTCCACAAAAAGCTCCAGCGTACCAGCTTTTACGCTGTAGTCACGGGCGGCTGCACCAGGATTATTAGGGCCAAAGGTTTTGATACTGATATCCAGGTTGTTCTCTGGAAAAGACCAATCAAAGCCTGACTCTGACAGCGACATCCCTTTGATTTCGGCGTCAGCAAACTGATTGGCCGACACCATCGCATACCCCCGGGGACTGTAGTTGATCATGGTAAACTGGCTCAAAACCCACGAAGTATCTTCCTCCGGCTCTGGGTTCAGGAAGCGGCTCCGCCAGTAGATCACCGTTGAATCAGCTACTGAAAATGCCGAAGCCAAATCCACATTTTGGACAGTGATCACCCGCATGTCGCCACTGATCCTGTGTTTCATTGGGCCGTTGAAATCTGGCGACGTGTCAATTTCAAGTTCGAAACCTCGTGAGGGTGAAAACAAGTCACTTGCCTGGATCACAAAGTCGACATTCGATCCGGCAATACCCCGCTTCATCGGGAAAATTGGAATTGTTGTTCCTTTGGCTAAAAAAAGATCGATGCTGGCTGTATTGTTCCCTTCATTCAGCTCATCTATTTCGTCGGCTGGGTCGAGAATCACCTCAAAGGTATTGTTACCCAAACCGGCAAGGTCAGGGTTCGAGATTCCGAAGTACATGGTATCCTCCCGAAGCACATACGGAGATATGAGCGAATCCAGGCTCACACTGCCGTCCTCCAGCCTTCGCCTCACGTAAATTTTCAAGTCAGATTCCGTGGCGATACCAAAGTTCTTCACCACAAACTTGAGAGCAAACGTATCCTTAGCTACCTGCAGCGGGTTTCCTTCAGTATCTATAACCTCCAGTACATCGGTGCTAACTTCGTAGTCAGGTTTCCCGGCACCAAATATCCTGATGGCAGGATCCCCCTGCAGCAGTACTTCCTGCACCTGCGTAATGTTCCTTTCCGAAGACCCATATCGCTCAAGGTATCTTTTCGATGCCTCATTTTTAATATTTCCAAGCGTCTCCTTCACAAACAAGGTGTCAGCAAAGGCTGTCTCATAAAACACACCAGAAAAGTTTCGCAGGTCGCTGGAAAAGCCTTTGTAAGTATGGGCCATAAAACCAACAGCCCCGAGGTTTGGCGTCAACGTCCAGTCTTCACCAAAAGTGAACGAAGTTTCAAAAATATTACCGGCATCACATCCGTTAACCAAAATCACCGGATACCTGCCCTTGTTGTTGTACCCGAAGCCTGGATTAGACACGTTGCCAATGTCGATATCAGTAGAAAAGCTCGCCGAGTGACCGAAAAAAGTGATCATTGACACGCCGTTATTCACCTCCTCTGCAATATTGATGAGCTCCACCGCATTGCTTGTCGACTTGCTGCTTGTCACTACATTGGCTCCAAGGTATTTACCTTCTGCAATGAACTTAAACCCGTTGACATAAGATCGAAACGTCGCCAGTTCACCCTGCGTAGCCCCTCCACTCAAATGAATGAAATTCTTTTTCCATAACTGATCGAAGGGCTGATTCTCCATCTCCATCACCTTATTCAGGTAGGCCTGCACGTCGTCCGGATTCCGTGCATTTAATCGACCTATTGCAATTGGCGATTCGTAAGTAGTACCAGCCAGCCCGGCCAGCATGGCGACATCACTTCCAGGCACACCGTTAGTGGGCACAAAGTGAATAAGTGTGGTGGTGGCAGGGTCTTGCCTGTAGTAATTCCGGTGCACGCCTGTTCCTTTTCCAATAAGAAAAAAGTATTCAGGCGCACCGTTGGCCAGCAGGTAGCCCGCCAGTCTGCGAATAGCCCAGGGAGATATTTCCCCATAGTTAAAGGCATCAAATATCTGCTCCATTTCTAAAATGAGCACCTGATGTTGCCCCCCAGCTGCACTTTCACGAAAAGCTTTGTAGGCTGCCACAGGGTCGGCAGTTCCTGAAGTAGTGGCCTTTCTAAGCTCGGGGTGAGTGACTATGATGTAATCAAAAGCCGTTGGATCGATGGATAGCATTGTCACCTGCTTAATACTTACAGGAGTGTAGGGAGCGGTAGTAGCAATCAGTTTCCGCTGAACAGCGGTGCCGTTTACCACTGCGGTGAAATCGCTGGTTCCTGTGATGACACCAATTTTGTTCACGTTATCCGGCTGGGTTACATCAAAAAGGCTGCTGGCTCCAGCAGGGTTGGTCACTCGAATAAAAGACTTACTTCCCGTGTTCTCTCTTAGCGTCAAAATTTTCTGCGACTGGCCAGCCATGTCGGTACTAGCTGCGTAGTTCACTTTCACATAGGACACTGCAGCCCGATCAGCAGCGCTGCCGATGCCAACCACATTCACCCGCAAAAACAACTCTCCGACAGATGAAATATCTGACCATAAAATGGTTTCGGAGACAGTATAGGGATCATGCTCTGAAAACTCTGCAGTATGCAAAAGCCGCAAACTTGACGAAGATGGGCCCACATATACCTCCACATTGTGATCCAGGTTATTTCTCCCGACCAGGAGCACCTCCAGCGTAGGGTCGGGCCCGGAAGTCACCCTGTTAGTCAACCCAGTTAGCGTGATCACCTGATTGGCACCTTTGGCAATATCACTGCCTGTCCAACCTTCGCCATGGTCGTACTGACTAAGAATGATGTCGCCACCCTGGTAGGTTTTCCCTTGCGAGTAGTTATTGACCTGAAGCTTGAGTACTTCCCGGAGATAGTAAGGCTCAGCAGGTAAGTTACCTACATTGTTCTCTGCTACAGGTGCCAACATCCGCTTGCCTGACGTAGCCGTTAGCGGCCAGGTGAGAAAATAGGTTGCTGAATCAGAAAACAAGTTATATAAAGTGTGAGGCTGGGCATCTTCAGAAACATACAGTTCCGTATCGGTCTTGCCATCCGCCGGTTGCCCGTAAAACTCAATATAATCGCTGGCATCAAGCCTGCCGTCTTCCTGCCCTGGCAGATAAATAGCCTGCTCCACGCCTCTGTGAAAAAGCTGCAGCCGTCTGGCATCGATCGAACTCAATGGCACGCCGCTTTCCAGTAATTGCTGCTGCGTCAGGCGAAACATCCCCTCTCTGGCGACCTTGATTTTATAGTACGATTGCCCTGGTTTGACCCATTCGTTGCCCCATGGTTGCGCCTGCACCATATTTGCTACAAATAGCGACCCGGCCAATAAAGCACTTCTGTATGTCCACAGTCTATTTCGCATTCCATCCATATCTTAATGAAAAGATGTGACTATAAGGCGACTGCGTCCTGTTTCCAATGTCTGTTAAGGCATAGTCGATCTGCACGCCCTGAAGGTTGAGCCCAATACCAAACGACGGCAGGTAGGTCCATGATTTGCTACCGTCAAAGTCTTTGACCTGCTGTAGCTGACTCACGCCACCTCTTAAAAAGGCCTTTTGCGCATAGCTCACTTCAAAGCCTGCTTTCGGGTCTATACTGGCTAATTTACTTTTGATCAATGTATTTCTTTGTCCGTCAAACGTCAAATCAACGTCGGCGCCCACAAGCCCAGTCCATTTTCCTCTATTCACCACTGCATTGGCCAATCCCAGCGACAGGCGGGGTAGCGTAATTTCGAGGCTGCTCTCCGGGATCACATTGCCGGTTTGAGTATATACATCAATAACCAGTGAAGAATTGTGTGTCCAGGCATTGAACGTTCCGGTAGCATCTCTGAGTACCGCCCCCATCTTCCAATTGCCCCTGTTGTACTGTAGTGCCGCATCGAGCCCAAAACCCCAGGCATTGGCAAAATCGCCTACCGTCCGATGGATTACCTTCAGGTTGCCACCCAGCGACAAGCCTCCCATTTTTTTTGCAAGAGAAAACATAAAAGCATAGTCGGCCGCAGAAAAGAAACGGATATTGTCGTAGTTGATAGCGCCGCTGGCGTCATAAAGGAACCTGGTGTCGGGGATATTGTCTACTCCAAAACGGATCACAGAGACACCCATGAAGGTATTGCTGTCTATTGGTGTGGCAAACCCCGCAAAATCGTAATTGGCTATGCCAGCAAAGTAAGCTGCATGCATCAGTCCCACCTGATATTGTTCCGTCAGTTGAGTGAGTGCGGCCGGGTTCCAATAGCCCGCCGTTACATCGTTGGTCAAACCCACCTGGGTATTGCCCATGCCCAATGCCCTTGCCCCAACTCCTATGGCAAGAAATTCATTACTGTATTTCGGTGCATTTCCCTGGCCCACAACAAGGCCGGAACAAAACAAACACAAAGTAAAAAGTAACGCTATCCGCATTCAGTGACTAATTCAACCTAAAATTAATGATATAACATTCTCCACACCAACATACCCGCTCACTTGTTGGAATACTTCGATAAATAGACTGCAAAAGTAGATGAAGATGTTGGTCTTTGCTGGAAGCTGGCGAAAAAGGATTCACTGACGCACAGCCACTTATCGGAATGCGGCTTTAACGCAGCTACCAACCGCCTTCCGTCCGTGTTTGCGCTGGTACGCCCAGTGGTGTCAAGGGATTAAGAACTGTTTAGCAAAATAAACAGACGCAGTACGACAGTGGCAATCGACGCCCAAACGCCTACAAAGCGTCATAATATTGTACTTTTTGAAGCATTAAATATAACTATTCAATGATAATCGTTTATTCACTAATATTTCTTAGCCAGTACTTGGCCATGCAAGGTACTTTTCCGTATATAGTGCTAAGGTCAAAAACTCTTAAACAAAATGCGAGATGAACATTGAGAATACACAGGTGCAGATGCGGAAGGGGATTCTCGAGTTTTGCATCCTCCATATCATATCACGTGGCGAGGTGTATGCCTCCGACATGCTGCAGGAGCTTACTTCTGCAAAGATCATGGTAGTGGAAGGAACACTCTACCCCCTCCTTACCCGGCTGCGAAAGGCCGGCCTCGTTGACTACAAATGGGTTGAATCAAACTCAGGGCCACCTAGAAAATACTATACCCTGACTGATGAAGGAACAACTTTTTTAAATGGGCTCCAGGGTACCTGGGATGAACTTGTGGGCTCTACCAGTAAAATTATGACAACGAAAAAGCAAAACGGGCAAAAGAAATGAATAAGAATATAAGCATCAATATTAGCGGCATTATCTTCCACATAGAGGAAGATGGCTATGAAAGGCTAAAGGGCTATCTCGAATCCATTACCACCTATTTTTCGACTTTCGAAGACAGCAAGGAAATTATCGCCGATATCGAAAGCAGAATAGCTGAGATTTTCCTCGAGAAGCTGGACAAAGAGAACAAGCAGGTAGTGGCCATCGAAGATGTCAATATGCTGATCTCCACCATGGGTACCATTGCCGATTTTGAGGCGATTGAAGACGTGGAGGACAAAGCAGCACCTGCGCCCACAGCCGACACCAGCAGCGAAGAAAGTACTAGTACGGCGGAAGAAAAGACCGAAGAAAAAGAGAAGACCAGTTCGAAAAAACTTTATCGTGACATCAACAGAAAAGTCGTTGGTGGGGTGTGCAGTGGTCTTGCCCACTATTTCAGCATCGACCCAATGTGGGTGCGTTTGCTCTTTCTGCTTATGTTCTTCAACTTCTTTCTACCAGGCTTAAGTGGCGCAATTTTGCTCGCCTATATTATCCTGTGGATTGTGGTGCCAGGCAACAAAGCTCTTGAAGACGACAAGAAAATCAAGAAGATGTTCCGCAGCCAGGAAGACCGGGTGCTGGGTGGCGTGGCCAGCGGGGTGGCTGCCTATTTCGGAGTAGATGTAACAGTGATCAGACTGCTGTTCGTGCTTTCCATCTTCCTCGGAGGTACCGGATTCTTTGTCTATATCATCTTGTGGATCATCACGCCCCTGGCAAAGACCATCACCGAGAAAATGCAAATGCAGGGAGAGCCCGTTACGCTTTCCAATATTGAGACAAACATTAAGTCGAACCTCAACATAAAGGAGGACGAAGAAAGCCCAATCGTGAAAGTGTTGTTGTTTCCATTCCGATTGATCGCATTGATTATCAATGGTATCGCCAAATTTATCGGCCCTGCCGCCAACGTATTCGTTGATATCCTCCGGGTATTCATCGGACTGCTTTTCAGCATGCTTGGGTTGTCGACAATGACCGCCATTGCTATCACTTGTGCCATGTTCTTCGGGCTTACCATCGGCTGGTGGGATTGGGTATCGGTTGACGGCGTGCCAGTAGAGCTTTTCCAGCAGACACTACCTGGCTGGGCTGTCTTTGGGCTCTTCCTGTCAGCTTTCATACCAGCGTTGGCTATCACCCTGGGAGGTATCAGCATCATGGCAAAAAGATGGGTGGCCGGATCCTTCTTAGGATGGACGCTCTTCGGCTTGTGGATCATCAGTCTGGTGCTTGTGAGCTACACAGTGCCACGCATTATCATGGACTTCCGCACAGATGCCATCTACACCGAAACCAAGACTTACGACATGGCCGGCAAAACAGCCATCTTGAAGCTTTCAGGAAGCGACCGCCAGGATTGGGACGAGTGGAACGGTCAGTACGAAGCCGTGGAGCTTCGCCTGAGAGGCCACGAAGATTCAGTGTACAAAGCCGTCTTCGATTTTGAAGCAAGAGGAAGAGACCGTTCGACAGCTCTTGAAAATGCGCAGATGGTAACCTATGACGTCGATGTGCAAGACTCTGTATTCAATTTCCCAAGAGAGCTTAAGTTTACAAACGACGCACGCTTCAGGGTGCAAAACCTGGACATCACACTGTACATCCCCTACAACCAGCCCTTCAAAATGGACGAAAGCCTGGCCAGGATTCTGAGAAACACTATCTACAGAAATGGCTACTCCACCCGCCAAATGGAAGGCAATACCTGGGTGTTTACTGACGCTGGCTTGAAGTGCACCACTTGCGAGGAAGATGACGACTATTACTCATATAACTCAGGCTCAGGAAAAAGCTCCTTCGATGCAAAACCCCTTACTTACGACTTCAAAGGATATGATGAGATTGAAGCCGGCGGCATCTTCAAGTTCTACATTAAGCAGGGTGACTACAAAGACATCGAAATCACCGGCGACGATGAGTGGCTGGAAAGGGTAAAAGTGAGCCAGTCGGGCGGGGTGCTGAAATTCGACATCCGTGGCCGCAACTGGGACTGGCGTGACAACTGGGAGTCGAGCGACAAAATCTACGTCTACATCAGCACACCGGACCTGGAAAGTATTGACCTGTCCGGTGCTTCGGAAGCCTATATCGATGGTTTCCAAGCCAACAAACTTAATATTAACCTCTCCGGCTTTGCCCAGGTGGATATGGACATCGACGCCTCCAAGCTCGACATAGAAATGGACGGCGGCAGCAAGCTGACCCTGCGGGGCAATGTGAACGAGCTAAAAGCTGACGTGGAAGGGGCAGCATCGCTCGACGCCTTTGGCAGCGAAGCACGCTATGTGGAAGTAAAAGCCCAGGGAGCAGCCCGTGCCAAGGTAAATGCCATGGTCGATCTGAAAGCTGAAGCATCTGGTGCCAGCACCATTGTGTACCAGGGCGAGGCAAGTACAGATATCAGAAGGTCGGGAGCGGGGTCGGTAAGAAAGGAGTAATCAGTAAACAGTAAACAGTAAACAGTAAACTGAACGAATACCACTGATTACCGATAACTAAAGATTTTCATTTGCCCAATTTTCAAGTCCGAAAAGCCGGACGCCGGAAGGTGTTCGGTTTTTTTTTGTTCCAACAGGTCTACTTCTTCTCATTGTGTATTTCCTTCTTGCATTGGCATAATTGAATGAAAGGCTGAAAGAAGAGGTTTATCAACATCATCCATTGAGATGAACTAAAAGTTAGTGTTAAATATTTATCTTTGGTATATGGAAAAGTTAACACTGACAGTAAAGGACGACAGTAAACTGCTCTATCTGGTAAATTTTTTGCAGCAGCTCGATTTTGTCGAGGTGAAAAGACACAAGCCAATAAAATCAACATCGCCGAAAAAGTATGACTTTTTCGCCTCTGCAGGTCTGTGGAAGGGCAGAGCAATAGACGCTAAGCAGCTTCGGGAAAAAGCATGGAAAAGGAACAATTAGTCCTTTGCAACGCCTATTTCTATACCTGCAATCTTTAATAGATGTTACGCATTAGTCTAATTGTTTTCGGCATTGTTTTGCTTGTTTCTTGCACTCAGGAAAACGATAAGAAATACTCTAGAGTTGTACTGCGCTTTAACGACTCATTGGTCATCAAACAAAACATCCCAGTCTTTATAGGCAACGAAAGGTACATTTACCTAACTAAAGAAGACTTCGATGACTCTTACGTTGACTTATTTTTATCAGACACTTTAGATTTAAACAAGTTGAATTATTTTGAACTTCGGCGGCTCGATTACTTTGGCAGTCTTGGGGTGTACATAGGCTATCAAGAAGAAAACGGACAGTACAAAGATGGGGACACTGTATTTGTTTATTCTGATTTGACCTACGACAACATCTCGACATCGAGCATGGACACGACATCCGTATTAGAAATAATCAAAGTAATGCAAGAAATCGGCGAAAAATGAAAACGATATATTAAGTTGACAGTAGCCTCCGCTAGTCTAAGTCACCGGGCCAGCTAATAACAGCCAAGGCTGCAAGTTTTTGCCCTTCCAACCCGGCTCATGCCGTCAATGGTAACCACAAAAAAAGCCCGAGGCTATCTGCCTCAGGCTTTCCACTGATCTGTGTACCTAACTAAAAGATTTTACTACTTTCAATTGCTACTACCTACCTATATTTTGTTGTTGTGGTTTTTCTTCCAGTATAATCTCAGCATATCAGTCCTTCCCTCAAAGCCAGGCTCACCAGGTGGGGCGTGTTGTTCACATTCAGCTTCATGAACAGGTTGCTTTTGTGCTTGGCTACGGTTAACTCACTAATGAAAAGGATGTCCGAAATCTGCTTGGCGCTATAGCCAAACGACAACTGCTCAATGATCTCCTTTTCTCTTCTCGTTAATGGATTGGCTTGTTCGGTCATGATAGTTTCATTTTTAATACACTACCTTATGACGATTCCAAGAAAAGGTCACCGCACTATCTGTAATTTTTTGCCGCTACTTATATTTAGGTATTTTAGGTGACCTTTAGGCTTTTCAATCATTATACTACAACCGGAATGGATGAAACCTTGATCGCTTCGCTTAAAAACGGAGACATGCAGGCCCTCGGCGAATTATACAGCAAATACCGTCAGGAGTTTATCGGCATGATCCGGGCCAAATATAAGATGAGCAACGACGACGCCATGGACATTTATCAGGTAGCTACTTTGCGGCTTTACAACAATGTGGTAAAGGGAAAAATGACCATGATGCACGACAGCATAAAGCCCTACCTATTCAGTATCGGGCTAAATGTGTACAAGGAAATGGTGAGAGAAGATATGAAAATA
The DNA here is from genome assembly GCF_902498805.1 of Imperialibacter sp. EC-SDR9. Taxonomy (GTDB): domain Bacteria; phylum Bacteroidota; class Bacteroidia; order Cytophagales; family Cyclobacteriaceae; genus Imperialibacter. The sequence continues at coordinate 30,831 of NZ_LR701604.1, forward strand.
CCTTTGAGCAGTAATCCCCTGGAATGGGTGGATGACAGAGGGGAAGGACAAGAGGCGACCGACGCAGCCCAACTGAAGGAAAGCTTGCTGGAGGCCACCAAAAAGGCCATCGAAAAACTGGGCGATCCGTGCCAAAGCATGCTGACACGGTTTTACTATTTCCGGGCAAGCATCAGGCAGCTGATGGAAGAGTTTGGCTACAAAAACGAAGCAACGGCCAAGAACAAAAAGTACAAGTGCCTGCAGCAACTGAGGGAGCTACTGCAAAAAGAAAAGATTCAAATGGCTTTAGCCTAATAGAGGTAAATGGAAGAGCAGGACATAGCACTAATCGACAGGTACCTCAACGGAGAGCTTTCAGAAAGCGAGGAAGAAGAATTCCGGCAAAGGCTGGCCGAAGATAAAGATTTCACACAACTGTTTGAAGATGTGAGATACTTACAGAAAGGACTGGAACGAGCAGAACTGGAGAAAGCCTGGCAGGTGATTCAGGAAGCAGAAGCGGGCATTGTCGATACTGCACGCACTGGAGCGGCCACTTTCCGCTGGAAGGTTTGGCTGCCAGTGGCAGCATCGGTGACGCTGATGGTAGTAGCTGCGTGGTTCTTTTTGCTGAGAAGTACGGAGCCACAGGCGCTGTATGCCGAATACTTTGAGGTGTACCCCAATGTGGAAGCGCCCATTTACAGAGACAGCAGTGCCAAAGACAGCCTCACGGCGAAAGACCTGGCCTTCAGGAGATATGCGGATGAGGACTATGACATGGCTATTGAGATTTTCGAAAGTATTCAACAGCCTGACGAAGGCACATTGTTTTATCTGGGGATGAGCTACCTGGCCAATGATGAGGCGGCAAAAGCAGCCAGTATCTGGGAGCCTTTAATTGGGGAGGCTGAAGACTACAAAACACAGGTGCAATGGTATTTGGCCCTGGCCTGGCTGAAGTTGGACGAGGAGGAAAAGGCCAAAAAAATATTTGAGGTGCTGGCTGAGTCGGGCACGGCGTATGAGGAGAGGAGCAGGGCGATATTGAAGGCTATATAAACTTTATTTTCAACCTATACTTACCATTATGAAGCATTCAATTACAAATCCCAGTGTTTTCATCATCTTACTGGCAATTGTTGGGGCAAGTTGTGGGAGCAGCCGACAGTCAACAGATAACTCCGAAAGCACGGTTGACACGCTGATCTTTTATCACCCGGACCTTGATCTGGAAGGCCTGAGAAAAAAAGGTCGCAGAACCCATATTAACGGAGAGGTACATAACCCGTGCTCGAAATGTGATAAAAAATCGACCACAGACTCAGCTCAAAGAATACATAAATATGTGTATGCACTGACGACATATGACTCGACGGCAGACACTTTTCTGCTTCCCGGAATAAACAACGGAAATCTTCCCAATCTCCAGTTTACGACCAAGAACTACTCCATGGTAGTGAGAACTACCATACTAAAGGGGCTAGCTCAGGATCACCCAATGACAATTGCCTTTGATCTCTGCGAGTTTGAAGATGGGTCTCAATGTAGGCACCCCCACTCCGTTCTGCCTGACGAGATAAAAATAATAACCAACAATAGCCCTGACAGGTTCGGGATAGTTGAAGATCCCTATACCGATGGATTGATTTATGGAAACGCCAATCCATACGGCATGGTGTCCTTTGGTGACACAACACTCATGTTTCTAAAGTCCACAGGCGTATTAGTATCGCTCAAGGATAGCGTTTCATACAAAATTGGTCGGGTTAGATTTCCCCTTGACGGCAAAATGCGGGTTTTACCTCTTGCGTATGATGTAAAGAAAAAATAGAAGACCTGCCAAAACTAATGCCATCATAATAAAGAGAGGGTGAGAGTCCCTTTCTTCTAAATTTCCATAATAAACAAATGAAGCCCATCTTGCCGGATGGGCTGTTTTGTAATCAGATTTCGAGACCAGTTTCTTTCTTGCTTCATATAGCGCCATTAGCGGTGGTTCGCCAGTTCGCATCGCTCGATAGAACGCACCCATAATTTCAACCGAAGCATCGTCATCAGTTCTCCAAAGACTTTGAATTACCGCCCTGGCCCCGGATAATCTAAAGGCCCTTCCCAAGCTTAATATACCCTCCCCTTTAACCGACTTTCCAAAACCACTCTGACAAGCACTAAGCACCACGAGCGGGGAATTCGTTTTTTCATTGTGTAGTTGATTCGAATAAACCTTCAATTCCCGACCTTCTTTGTTAGCAAAACTTAGATAGGAGCCAAAAATAGATAAAGTGTCTGTGCCTCCGTGTACTGCGACATGAAGGATTTTGTTTGTGTTGAGATTCTTAAGCAAATCGTCCCGAGATGCGTCATAAACGAACTCGCCTTCCCAGTATCGTCGTATTAAATCAAGCTCTTTCTTTGATCCCGGAAGATTATTGGTGCGGGTTTTTGACAAATTGTAGTATCCCAACCCAACAACTTCTTCAGCGCTCACCCGCTCATGGCCTGAAGCGATCATCAATTGAGAACTGAAGGAGTAGGCGATTGGAGCAGCAAACAACAAATACTTGAAGGTGTTAAATCCATCACTTGAACCTGGCTCAGCAGTGAGTAGTACCTCGAATGGCAAAAAAGCCAGGGGTCCGTCTGGAACCAGATATAAAACTTGTGCAAACTCAAGATGGTCGAGAAAGGCGTTATTGAATAGCATGGAGGATAACTTAAACGCAGATGCAGAGAAAAGTTCCGGTTGCTGCTTATTTGCCGTCAAAATACCCAGCACTGTGGCCAGCTCACTGCCCACTTGATTGACATCAGCAACCTTTTTTACAACAAAATCGTCACCATCATAAGACATGCAATAAATGGAGTTTGCCCCCCAAAAAAACTCTGCGTAGTAAGACGAAGACGACGATAAAAATCTGGATAGCTGGTCAAGACTCCCAAGATTGTTTTGCAAATCAATATTACTGAACTGTGGATAGTTAGATGAAAGGACGGTAGAAATACTGTCAAGTTTGCTCCTTACAAACTGCCTTCGCACAATCATCGGCTTGTTGATAGTTTTTTCTGTTGACAAGTCTTCAAATGCCGCCCACAAGGTTTCATACTTTTTAAGTGAGTCGAGCAGGCCCGGTTCGACGCCATTTCCTTCCCTTCTTGTTCCTAAAAGTATTTCTTCCAATAACTGGACAGATTTGCTCATTTGAAGTATTTTAAAAATCCTCTCCAACATCCGTTTACGGTCGGATGCAATAGCCATGCGAGCATAACATATGTCGAGGCCCAGCTCAAACACCTTCTTCATGTCACTGAACATGTACATCTTTGTCATATCTCCAGAATAGATTTCTCTTCTTGACAAGAGTAAGTTCTCTAATTCGTTGTAATAGAAAAACACATCATCATTTAAGACACCACTTGTGCTCTCGAGGCTTTTCTTGTGAAGGTATACCCCTTTCCGATACATAAAGGTGAATAGGCTATTACTATATAACACAGTGTCAAAGGGAGGATTTTCGCTAACTCCAAAGTTTTCAAAGGTAGGGTGGGCCGCAACAATCGCCTTTTGAATAAAGTAGAGCGCCGAATCATTATTCTTCATTTTGTGATGGAACTCAGCTAATCCGCCATATGCCCACCCTACATCATCGTGTTTTAAACCAACAAGGGATGTCTTCAGAGATAGGTTTTCGTTAAAATAATAGCGTGCAGAATCGTAATTTTTCTGATCCAGAAAGAAATTTGCCAAATTCAAACTAAACCATGACGATTCCAGAGACTTTTGTCCTGCAACCCGGGCCGCCAAAGATTTACCACGTTGGAGCACCTGATAAGCCAAATCTGGCACCCCGGCTTTTTTATAGCCACTGGCACAATTGTTATAATAGTTGATTAAACTTCTACTATTAACGCCATTTCTTTCAATTTCCTGATCAATCGCTTTTTCGTAAAAATCCGTGGCGTCACCGAAACGTTCAGCGTTGTAATAGAGGTTACCCAACGCCACGAGGCAATCATTGACAAGCTGACCCCACTGGTTATTCTGAGCAATCGAGAGGGACTCCAAAAAACAAGATTTAGCACTTTCAAGGTCATATTTATCCTGATAGAGAGTTCCGAGCGAGTAGGAAGCGTCGGCATAGAAAATCGATTTTGGTGAATGCGACCTAACGAGATCCATCAGTTTTTCAGCTTCCCGCAACCCTTCTCTGCTTTTAGCAAGTCGCCACCAGTACGTCAGCACTTTGTAGTGAACTGCGAAAAAAAGTGGAACCTTTTTTTCCGTATAAGACTGCCTTAAAACTATTTCCGCCCTGTTCAAAGTGACAACAACGCTATCATTTTCCCGTTCTCTAAAATGATAAATACCCTTAGCCAATAGCCAATTTCCTTTAAGATAAGCATCACCTTTCCTCTCAACCGGCTCCTTCAGAGTCCTGAGCATTTTCAGTCCTTTCTCCAACTCTCTGTTGTGAAAGTGTGTTCGAGCTTCGTAAACATCCAGCAACAACCCGGCCTCATGCGACAAGCGCTGCTTGCGCAGGTTTTTGATGATGGGATATGCTTTCTCTTGATTAAGCGTAAAAATCAGCGAATCCACCTTCTCCAAATCCTTCCTGATCAATTCGAAATCAGGCGGCTGGGCGGACAAGGAAAAGAATAGGCAAACCAAGGCACACGTAAGGCAGGTGAGTCGCATCTATTGATTAGTCAATTAATCAGGTTGAGATCAATATATAAATTGCCAAAATACTATGACCATTCAAAGGGGATTGGACGGATGTGGGACATTTAGTTTGAAGAATAGGACTCAACCAATTCAATATTGCAATAAAAGGCCAGAAACATCTCCTCTCCTGGCTTTTTCACACCTGCTGTTATGTTGCAGCAGCTTTGAATCACATCCCAGCAATACTGACTCAATCTGGTTGATCATACCGTTCCTGACACATACAATAAAAACTTATGGGGTCTCCCCGGCATCGGTCAACTCCGGTCTTCCGTCTCCGGTCTCCCAACTCCATCTCCCATTCATCACCTCCAAACTCTCCCACTCATTCCTCTCCTACTTTAATACACAAACCCCTTTCCACTCCCAACCCTTTTTCGTAAAATGAAGGATATTTAGAAAACGCTTAATCTTTTTATCCTACTATGTCCGCATTTCAAATCAAAGAAGTCCCCGAGGAGTACGATGTGGTAATCGTCGGCTCAGGCGCTGGTGGCGGTATGTCTGCCAAAGTGCTTACCGAGGCTGGCGCCAAAGTGCTCATGCTGGAGGCTGGCCCCCATTTCGACTCCGCCAAGGGCGATATGTTCAAATGGAATTACTCTTCTCCACGCCGTGGTGCTGGCACCAAAGAAAGAGCATTTGGTGAGTTCGATGCTGCCTTCGGTGGCTGGGAGCTGGAGGGCGAGCCCTACACTCGCACCAAAGGCACAGAGTTCGACTGGTTCCGCTCCCGTATGCTGGGTGGCCGCACCAACCACTGGGGCCGTATCTCCCTGCGCTTTGGCCCCAACGACTTCAAGCGAAAAAGCATAGATGGCCTCGGCGACGACTGGCCAATCTCTTACGACGACATTAAGCCCTACTACGACAAGGTGGATGATCTTGTGGGCGTTTTCGGTTCAAAAGAAGGCATCTACAACGAACCCGATGGCAACTTCCTGCCCCCTCCCAAGCCTCGTGGCTACGAGCTGCTGGTAAAAAAAGCGTGTGACGAGATCAAAATACCAGTGATTCCTTCCCGCCTATCCATATTAACTCAGCCGCACAACGGGCGAGCCGCCTGTCACTACTGCTCGCAGTGTAACCGGGGTTGCAGCACACACTCCAACTTCTCTTCGCCCTCAGTGTTGATCGGGCCTGCATTGGCTACCGGCAACCTAACCATTCTGAATGGTGCCATGGCCAGAGAAGTGACTACCGACAAAGAAGGAAAAGCCACAGGTGTAAGCTATGTGAGCAAAGAAGACGGGCTGGACTACCACGTAAAAGGCAAGATCGTGATCCTGGCTGCCAGCGCCTGCGAGTCGGGCCGACTGATGATGAATTCCAAGTCGTCGGTACATGCTAACGGCCTCAGCAACAGCAGCGGCATACTTGGACACTACATTACAGACTCTACCGGTGCTTCCCGCTCGGCGCTAATTCCTGCCCTGCTGGATGGCATCCCTCACAATGAAGACGGCGTAGGCGGATTGCACGTGTATACTCCCTGGTGGCTCGACAACAAGAAACTGGACTTTGCCAGGGGTTATCACATCGAAATTTGGGGTGGCCGTGATATGCCAGGCTATGGCTATATGTCGGGTATTGAAAACCTCAACAAGCACCTGAAGCTTCCTGACGGCAAGACTCGCCCCAGCGGGGGTGGCTATGGCGCTCAGCTGAAGCAGGATGCCCGCACGCTCTACGGCGCCACTGTGGGCTTCTCTGGTCGTGGCGAATCTATTGCCCGCTACGACAACTACTGTGAAATTGATCCGAATGTCGTTGATAAATGGGGCATCCCAGTGCTACGGTTCAACTACACATGGAGCGACCATGAGATCAAGCAGGTGAAGCACATGCAGGATACCTTCGAGGAGATTCTGACCACCATGGGAGGTATTTTCACGGGGCCAAAACCCGGCCCTGAAAGCAACTATGGCATTGCGGCTCCTGGGCGTATCATCCACGAGGTGGGTGCCACCCGCATGGGCAACGACCCTAAATCCAGTGTGCTGAATGCCTACTGTCAGGCGCATGAAGCTAAAAACGTTTTTGTTTGCGATGGAGGGCCTTTTGTATCGCAGGCCGACAAGAACCCTACGTGGACCATTCTGGCGTTGAGCTGGAGAACTTGTGATTACATCATTGATCAGATGAAACAACAAAACCTTTAATCAACATGGAACCAATTAGCAGAAGAGATTCCCTTAAATATATTACGTTAGCCTCCCTGTCCGCCACCGCATTGATTGCCTGCGAACCAGGAAAGGAAGGCGAAATGGCTGAACATGTGCACCCGACAGAAATGCCGGAGGGCTATGCCAACCTTACCCCTGAGGTGATGGAAATGCTTAATCAGAAGTTTTTCACCGACGAAGAAAGACAAATGGTGAAGGTGCTGGCCAACCTTGTCATCCCTGCCGACGATAAGTCAGGAAGCGCAGAAGATGCCCTTACAACAGAATTCATTGAATTCACTTTGATCGACAGAGAATATATGCAAACGCCTATACGTGGTGGACTGCGCTGGATGAACATTGAAAGCACAAAACGTTTCGGCAAGAACTTCACTTCTATTTCGGAAGCAGAACAAAAGCAGATACTCGACGATATTGCCTACCCACAAACTGCCAGCCCTGTTTTCAGCCAGGGGGTAGCCTTTTTCAGCACCTTCCGCAGCCTGGTGCTTACAGGCTTTTTCTCCAGCAAACTGGGAGTGGAAGACCTGCAGTACATGGGCAACCGCCCCACAGTGTGGAACGGTGCTCCGCAGGAGTGGCTGGATCGACTTGGCGTAAGCTACGATGCTTAAGCAGGTGCGTGAAATACGCACCAGAACGGGGTGGGGCATTGAAGCACGTCCTACCGGATTAAATTTACAAATGAATTTAGGGTGTGTCTCACACTCTATTTCATTTCCAACCCTGCGTTTGTTGATTTATTTTTTACATCCCATTTTAAGTGTAGTGTCAGGGTGTGTCTTCACACCCTTCCGTTTCATCTTGTTCGTGAGTGTGTCCCTACACCCTAAATAACCCTTAAACCAACCAGCAATGAATATTTTAAAATACAAGGCATTTACAGCCACCCTTCTTGTCATCGCTTATAGCTGCTCTTCGCCTCAAAAACAAGCTGAGCAGGTAACTGAAACCCAACAGCCGGAATGGCAGCAGCTTTTCAACGGCAAAGACCTTGAAGGTTGGATTCCGAAGATCAGCGGACATCCAGTCAATGACAACTTCGGCAACACCTTCCGGGTGGAAGACGGACTGCTCACAGTTGCTTACGACCAGTACGACTCCTTCCGTTACCAGTACGGGCACCTGTTTTACAAAGAGAAATTCTCAAAATATATCATCGCCACTGAATACCGCTTCGTAGGTGAGCAGGCCACCGGCGGCGAAGGCTGGGCAGAACGAAACAGTGGCATCATGGTGCATGGCCAGGATCCTGCCACCATGACGGTGGAACAAGACTTTCCCATCTCTATCGAAGTGCAACTCCTGGGCGGATTGGGTAGCGGTAAAAGACCTACGGCCAACCTTTGCACGCCCGGCACACATGTGTTTCTCGGCGACTCCCTGTTTACCGACCACTGCATCAACTCCACTTCACCTACTTTCGACGGTAAAGTGTGGGTAAGAGTGGAAACACTTGTACTGGGCGACTCGCTGATCCGGCACTATGTAAATGGCATGAATGTGCTTGAATATACCAAACCTCAGGTAGGTGGTGGCGTGGTCAACGGCTTCGACCCGGCAGCCAAACACGACGGCATGGCCCTGACTGAAGGCTGGATTTCCCTGCAAAGCGAAAGCCACCCCATCCAATTCAGAAAAGTGGAGCTGATGAACCTGGAAGGTATGGAAGTGCCGGAGCGGTATCGGAAGTAGGAAGTAATCTCACGCAAGTCGCAAAGCTCGCAAAGAATCTGCGCTTCTCCCTTTGCGCCTCTGCGACTTTGCGTGAAACAAAACCTGGCGGACGCCAGCATCAGGATGGGGCTGCACCAGCATCCTGGTTTATGCCGCCCTTTCAGGGGCGCCCGGCTCAGGGCTTGGAAGTGTCACCACTATTCGATCTTAATGCCTCATTTAGACCAAAAAAACTGATCTCATTTCAAAAGAAAATAACCAAATACTAGTAGGAGAATTGATATTCCAATCATTCTGACCCTTGTGATATTGTCAGAGGTGTCTTTATACCTGATCCCCATGACAAACATCAATATTGAACAAATAAGTACTAAAACACCTAATATTTTAGTTCCCATCTTTCTTCCTTTTGAGTTCTGTTTCCATATCTGTCGTATTTCTGACACTATCAAAAAATTACTATATCCCGCAAGGGTATGGGCACTTTCAGTGCGTGAAATAAATCCTCGGCGTGAGCGCTCCTACTTCACCCCCGGCACACCCACCGGCTTAAAGTCATTCCACGGCCAGTCCTTCCTTTCCACCTTATTTGGATACACCTCGCTCAGTGTGACCCCTTCGTACAGTCGGCCGTTTTTCATCACATACTTAATCGTGTTGGTGTTCCGCAGGTTCTCCAGCGGATTGGCATCCAGTACAATAAGGTCAGCCAGCTTACCAGCCTCAAGCGACCCCACCTCATTCTTTAGGCCAATGTCCTCAGCGCCTTGAATTGTTGCTACCCTAAGTGCCTCATGCGGCGTAAGTCCACCCGAACCTACCGACCACAGTTCCCAGTGGTAGCCCAGCCCCTGGAGCTGTCCATGGCTTCCAATGCCTGACAAACCACCCGCATCATAAAGGTCCTTTACAAACTCGGCATGCTTTTGAAACACATGCTCCTCGTCCATGAACCAGCCCGCACCACCACCGCCTCGCCGGCGGCTCTTCTCGTCCAGCTCCTGGTGTGGCGTGAAGTGCGACAGCTTCTCATCATCGTGCACCTTCTCGGTAGCATAATAGTAGTTCTCTGCCCAGGGGCCGCCGTACGAAACCAACAGCGTTGGTGTGTAGGCCGTCTTCAACTGGGCAAGCAACGAGGTAACGTCTGAATACAGCGGATAGATCGGGAAGGAATGCTCATGCCCGGGGAAGCCGTCAATCACCTGCGTAAGATCCAGCTTGAGGTCGAGCGCACCTTCTGTTGTTGGCATAAGCTCATTTTCACGGGCTGCTTGAATCACCCACTGCCGCTGCTGGCGGTTGCCGGTGATGTACATCTTTATCGTTTTCGTGTCAAAGTACTCCTTGTAGCGCCTCATGATCTGCCGGGCATGGTCGAGGTCACGAATGTTGGTATTCCAGTAGCCAACGCCAGGACCAGTAGAATAAATACGAGGCCCCAGCATCCTGCCTGCCATCACCATGTCCTCGTAAGTCAACACATCGGTAGTGGCTGTCTGCGGGTCACGGGTGGTGGTCACACCGTAGGCCAGGTTGGCGGTGTACATCCACGCCTGATCTTTGTGGACTTCCCACTCCGGCCACATATGGGCGTGCGCATCCACAAAGCCGGGAACAATCGTTTTGCCTGTCACATCCATCACCTGCGCATCAGCGGGTGCGTTGATGTCCGCAGCCTTCCCCACCCTTATAATGCGGTTGTTCTCAATATAAACAGCGCCGTTTTCGATCACCTCCTTGCCGTTCATGGTGATCACCCGGGCACCAGTCAGCACAACTTTCCCTTTGGGTATATCCCTGGCCACCTCCACTTTCACACGCAACTCGTCGGGCTTAAAAGTGGGCTTGTCTTTTTTCTCGTCTTCTTTTTCTTCTGTCTTTTCGTCGCCCTCGTCTTTTTTCTCTTCCTTCTTTTCTTCCGCTTTGGCCTTCTCAGTCAGCTTCAGGCTATCGGCAAAGGCCTCCCCTTTTGCCAGGTCATAATAGAAAAAAGCATTACCAATGGACCAAGTAATGGCACTGGCATCTGTTGTCCATGCTGGAAACTGCCCACCGAGATCGGTCAACCGCCTGGCTGGAAACGACGCCTTTGTTGGATCATTCACAGAAATACTTGGCGTTTCACCACCCACCATTGGCACCGTCACCAGAAACACCTCGTTGTCGAGCAAAGCCATGGCCCTGTCTCCTTTAGGTGCCATTTTGATATAGTCAGCCTCCGTCGGCTTTTTCGTGCCCGGAATTGTCTTTCCAGTCACTTTCAAATAAGCCTTTTCGTCGGTACCGTCCCATCGGATGGAAACAAGACCTTTTTCATCGTCGTAGAGGAAAATCCTGTCCTTGTCGACAGTGAAGTGCGGCACATTCCTGCTTTTTGCTGTAGCAATCACTGTGGTTTTTCCTCCGCTTTCTGGAATCCACACCAGGTCCTGCGACACGCCAAGGGCATCCGTGGGGCCATAGCTGTCCACCATGGCCTGCATGGGTGCTTTGTACGACACAATTCTACCGGTAGCACTCCAGGCGATGTCGCGGTATACCGCTGGCTCCTGCGTCAGCTTCACAGGCGGGGTGGTTTTCTTGCCAAAAGTGGTTTTGTAGATATGCCCACCGGCTGCATTACTCCATGTAACAAAGGCTAATGAATTACCGTCAGGTGACCAGGCGGGATGCGCTTCGGTCATGTCGAGGTTCGAGACTCTAGCAGGTGTACCATTGGGGTAGTCCATCACGTACAACCTGTCGAGGGCACTGAAAGCCAGCTTCTTGCCATTGGGCGATAGCACAGGGTTCCTGATCTGCTTCACAATGAAGGTGGGATCGTCGCTGATTTTGTAATTGAAATGCACCGATGGCCCTACTTCAAGGTCTTCTTTTACTGTAAACGGAATCTCCACCGCATCACCTCCGGCGATAGGCAGCTTCATGATCTTGCCGCCATACGACAGCACCAGAAACTGACTATCGGGCGTAAACGACATGCCTGGCAGCACGTCTCTGGTGGCGATGGACTCCTGATCGTCTCGCTGTATGGGATACGCCAGCCACTTCTCGTCGCCGGTGGCCAGGGCTCTGATCACCAGGCCGGTTTCGGCATCGTGGCGACTGCCATACACCAGGTACTTGCCGTCGGGCGACAGCGTGGGCCTGAACGCAGAACCGTAACGACTCGTTTTGGTTTCATACTTACCCGTTTCCCGGTCGTACACAGCCAGCTGGTACTGCGGAAATACGGCATTGTACTGCCAGTTTCTGTTTCGGTGGCTGAACCAGATATAACGGCCATCAGGGCCAAAGGCGGCTTCTACCGTCTTGAACTGCTCCGGCTCTTTGATCAGCTCCATGCCGCTGCCACCATCTTTGTGGAGCAGCTGTAGCTTAGGCACTCCTCTTAAGATAGCGCCTTTGGAAACCACAATGTACTGGCCATCGGGCGTCCATTCAGGCGACTGGAACACGTTGTTATTACCTTCAGTGAGCTGGCGTTTGGTGGTGTCGGCCAGCGTCATCACATACACATTTTCTCCACCCGAGGCGTCGGAAATAAAAACAATCTCCTTGCCATCGGGGCTGAAGCGGGGCTGCGAATCAAAAGCAATGTCTTTAGTGAGGCGGGATGCCCGGCCACCCGCCATGGGCAGGGTATAGATGTCGCCCAGCAGCTCAAACACAATGGTCTTTCCGTCCGGGCTCACATCAAGGTGGATCCACGAGCCCTCGTTTACTTCAATAGGGATGGTGCGAAGGGAGTCGAGCGGAAGGCCCTTCTTTTTGTCATCTTTCTTTTGGGCAAACACTGCTACAGAAAGGCTCAGTAGTAGGGCCAATATTGTTGTTGTTTTCATTTTGGGTTAATTAGTAAAAGCCTGCTAGTTAGGGCAAAAAGGCAAAAGATACAACGGGGATTATTTGGGGGCGTCGGCACGGCCATAGCCACGCTGAAAGAGGCTATAGCCGCCGGGGTTCTACCCTTGTTTTGCCATTAGGAGACGGGTGTTTCGAAAATACAGGTGTCGGCACGGCCAATGGACACCCCGAAAGGGCCGTCAGACACCGGGTTTTATCCGAAAATCAGGATGGGGCTGCACCACCATAGCCACTCTAAAAGAGCCAACAGACGCCTAGGGCGTCTTTGTTCACTCAGTGTCACCACCCATTCTCATTATTTTTTGTACGCCCACACCGAATGTCTGCTATATTAGCTAAATGAAACACATTTTCTACCTACCCTTCCTCCTGCTCCTTGCTGCCTGCGCACCAGGCAACCAGCCAAAAGACTACACCAACAGTAAGCCGTTGGTCACAGCGCCATTTGAGAAACTCGACACCCTGGCCACCAACGACTGGTGGAACCGGCCCGACAATCCTATTATCAACCTCAAAGTCCCCCGCAGCGAGGTGGTGGCCTTTGGGCTTTACACGGTGTCCAACAATACCCTCAAGCTTTCAGCCCAACTCTATCCTTTGTACCCCGATGAGTCAAGGGAGGTGAGGCTGGAGGTGAAAAAGGCCGACGGCTGGAAGGAAATCCAAACATCGAAGGTCAACGACCTGGGCTGGTCGGCACTGTTTCGGGTGACTGATTGGGACAGCACCCTCGACACTCCCTACCGCATTCTTCACGGCGACTCAGCTACTTTCGAAGGACTCATTCGCAAAGACCCAACGGACAACGGCAGTATTTCCATGGCAGCGTTGTCGTGCAATTCCAACCGGGACAGGGGCGACAGGGCCAATTTTGTGCGCAATATCAACTTTCAGGATCCTGACCTGATGTTTTTTGCAGGTGACCAGTCTTACGACCACACCGAACACACGGCAGCGTGGCTCAAGTTCGGCGAGCAGTTCAAAGAGACCTTTCGCACAAGGCCCTGCATTACCATCCCCGACGACCATGATATTGGCCAGGGAAATCTTTGGGGCGAGAATGGCAAAAAGGCGGCCCGGGTACAGGGCGACGACGGAGGCTATTTTTATCATGATCAATATGTGAAAATGGTGGAGCGCTGCCAAACGGCCCACCTGCCCGACCCCTTCGATCCCACGCCCATCGAACAAGGTATCGGCGTTTACTACACGAACCTGATGATCGGTGGGGTTGACTTCGCCATCATCGAAGACCGTAAATTCAAATCGGGCCCGGGTGGAAAAATCCCTCAGCAGGGGCCCCGCCCCGATCACATCCGCAATCCCGATTATGACCCAGCATCCATTGATGTGGAAGGCCTGCAACTACTGGGCGACAGGCAGCTTGCCTTCCTTGACCAGTGGGGCACCGAAAGCCAGGGCGTGATGAAAGCGGTGCTTTCGCAAACCGGGTTTTGCGGCGGCGCTCACATACATGGCGACTCCACCAATCGCCTGCACGCCGACCTCGATTCCAACGGCTGGCCCCAGACCGGCCGCAACAAAGCACTGGAGAAAATCAGGGCTGCCGGAGCAGTGCATATTGCCGGCGACCAGCACCTGGCCACGGTGATCAAACATGGCATCGACGAGTTTGGTGATGGCCCATGGGCATTTGTAGTGCCTGCCATTGTCAACAACTACTACAGCCGCTGGTGGTGGCCTGCTGATGGAAAAGCAGGCGCACACCCGAACACCGCTACCAGCCTACCCTGGACGGGAGACTATCTCGATGGGTTCAACAACAAGATCACCATGTATGCCTATGTCAATCCTGAAAGCCCTTCCAGTGGCTCGGGCTACGGATTGATTCGGTTCAACAAAGAGAACAAAATCGTCACTTTTGAATGCTGGCCGAGAGAGGTGGATGTCCGCCAGGGCGACGCCGGGCAGTTTGAGGGGTGGCCTTTTACAGTGGCTATGGGCGGAGAGTAATAGGCAAACCAAGTGGCCTACAGGTAGCCGACACCATCTGACCGATGACGACCTTCACACCACGAGCAATGAACTTAAGTTAATCTTCACATCAGACCAGCAATGCCAACCTCTTAGAAACAACCTCACTCCCCTTGTAACCAGGCAATTGCCCGGTTGATCGAAGCCTCGCTGCTAGTTGGGTCGTCGGGTTCTATGGGGACACCAAAGACATTCTTGTTCCGGTCGGCCTGGTAGGCCGTAGTGAGGATCAGCAATGAATCATCGCTGATTTGGTAAGCGGTATTGCTGGTGGATAACCCGCAGGTAGCTTCACCAAAGCTTTTGGTATTTTCCCTACCTATAAAGCTAATCGCCACTATCTCGCCTGAGCTCGCAATGCCATTGTTCAACAGCACCGCTACCTTAGGGTTATCCTTCATCAGCTCGTAAGGTTCGGTCAGCGTTGTCACGGCACTTCCGTTTAAAGTTGAAGCACCTGCCTGATATCCCCACGACTCTTCCGATCCGTCGGGATAAACAAAATAACCAGCGACTCCCTCGCCCAGGATAGGCCCTATCCCAGCTATCATAGGCCACATATTACCTCCACCATTATTTCTCACATCCACAATCCAGCCAATATTATCCTCGGTGTCCTGAGTTTTGATCTGCAACTGTATGGCTCGTGCAAAGGAAAGCGCTGCTCCGTCGGCAGATCCTCCCGAAAAAAAATTTACTTTCACATAGCCTATGTTATCCGGAATAGTGGGCAGCACATTATTTTGCCCTTCGCAGCTAAGCTGCCCAACGAAGATAGTGCCTGCTCCGCCACTTTTTCTATAGCTGCTGTGGTTGTCGCCCAGCAATGTCAATGCCTCCTCAACAGCGATGTAGGTATCTTCTATACTCTTTGCTCCAATAGCCTTAGCAAATACCTTTTCTCTAAAGACTGTCCAGTCTATTTTATCCCTGTTGATTGAGTTGGCTTCCATGATGTCCAAAATCTCAGTCAGGAAACTCTCGGCTTCCGCTGACAATTCGGTAGGGTCGTCGTCTTTGTTGCAGCTGGCAGCAAAGAGCAGGCTTGCGGCCATCATGGCCACAAAAAGGGAGGATCGTTTTGGAAAGTTCATAATATACAAAGTCAAGTAAGTAGGAAAATGGCTTTATTGAATGTTTCTACCAGTGAAATACTAACGAATAGTGGGCTATTTACAGCAGGGAAACATCTTTATAAGAACAATTATCTTGGCTATAACACCTATTGGATACAAAAAAAATGCCAGGAAACTGATCGTTGAGCCAATGGCGTTACCTCCCACGTCGTTCCTAACCGGACTCGCAGTGTGGCTAGGTCTCGCCACTGGCAAGCCCTGTAAGGGCGTAATATCACTGCGATGGGTAGCTAGCCCTTCGCACCATAGCCACGCCCCGGCGTGGTTTCTATATACCGCACCTACGGCACTCGTTCTTTTTCACTCATCTTCTTCAGGCGTTGCCGCCATTTCGTCCTTAACGGGGCTGGTGGTGCAGCTATGACTGCCCACTGTCAAGCCCTGAGCCGAGCGCCCCTAAGCCGGGCACCCCTGAAAGGGCCCGGACGGAGTGGAATATCCATGCGATGGGTACCAGCCCTTCGCACCAAATGGCACAATAACTGCACCCAGGCCCAGTCAGCTATCTCGGCAGAACCGGCGCCGCCTTCCACCGTCCCCAGGCGATGAACAGCGCCATCAGTGCAAAAACGATGTTAGCCCCAATATCGGCACCTTCTCCCCGCATCACATGAAAAACGCTGGCACCAATCATCTGAGCGACCATTGCCAAAGCGGTAACAGGCGTAAGCCAGGGCTTGATGCGGAGCAGCGAAGGCAGAATGATACCCACTCCTCCCAGCAGATCCAATATGCCAGTAAATGCAAGAAAGGCTGGCGGCACTTCGGCCGTCCACGACCACATGACTGAAAGTTGATTAACGGGCTGAAACAGTTTCATGGCAGCACCGCACAAAAATGAAACAGACAACAGGCCTTGTGTTACCCAAAGGACGACTGAGAGGGTCTTTGTTGATTTTTCTTCGTTGATCATATAGCTTCCGGCTTTTTTATCTTTTTCCAAAAGTACCTATACTTGCTATCCGGTCGATAGTACTTCCCCCCCGGATAGCGCTTTCCATTGGGATAGTATCGTCACGTTCAACTAGGACAATATGCTTACAAGAGAAGGTTGCCCAACCAATGCCCTGGCCATCAAAGACGCCCTGGAGGTGCTGGAGGGCAAATGGAAATTATTGATACTGTTCGCTCTGTCGTCGGGCCCGAAACGATTCAAAGAACTGTCTAAAGCCGTCGGAAGCATTACCGACAAAACACTGTCGGCAGAGCTCAAGCGGCTGGAAATGAACCAGCTGATAAAAAGGGAGGTACACGATACCTTTCCTCCTACTGTTGAATACTCCATTACTCCGCACGGCATCTCGCTCGAAAACGTCATGGATGCCCTGCATTTCTGGGGGCTCTCTCATCGGCAAAAGATCATGAAGGACTGACCGATTACCGTTTGTTACTCATGTGCGCTATCTCACCCGACTGAATCGGTTGCTCGCAGAATGGCCCGGAATTTGCGCCAAGATAAAAGTTGTCTAAAAGCAATTTATCCACTTAAACTCAGAGCGATGAAAACGATTTCCTTTTCACTCCTATTGCTGCTAGTGGCATTCGTTGCCCACACCCAGGGCACTTCCATTCAGGTCAATCCTGATGGCACCCACACTATCATCCACCACAATGGCAACACGGCAGTGCAGGTAAACCCTGATGGATCGCATTCAGTCATTCACTACTCCGGTAATACCGGCGTGCAGGTAAACCCAGACGGATCGCACACCACCATTCACCGAACTGGAAACTCCTCAGTGGTGGTAAATCCTAACGGCACCCAAACGGTTATTCACCACAAGGGCAGCACCGACACACAAGTAAACCCCGACGGGACGCACACTACGATCTTTCATGGTCAGCCCGGCAAGTCAGGTGCCCCACTAAAAAATAAAAGAAAGAAAACCAAAGCCAGGTAACGGTTGAGCAAAAGTCTCTGAAAGGCCAAAAAGAGTTAGCGTCAACAATCAATAAAAGTGTACCCAGAGCGATCGTGTTATCGACTCTCCCACACCGTTATCAACAACAAAATGCCTCCGACAATCGTTTTTCACGGATAATCGCTACATTCATTTCTCAGAACCGAATTTCCACGTGCGCAATTACTACGAAATACTGGGCGTTCCCGAAGAGGCGGGACATTACGAGATCAAGGCGGCCTTCAAAAAGCTGGCCATGATGTACCATCCCGACAAGCACGCCGGAGATCCCACCATGGAGGAGCGCTTCAAGGAGGTTAACATGGCCTACCAGGTACTCTCCGACCCTATTCAAAAGGCCAACTACGACTACCGGTTCAAATACAGCGTACCGACTTACGAATACACCCCTCCCTCACAAACCTACGAAACGAGGCGACCCCCGTACGCCAGACCAGGCAAAAAGACCACCTATTCGTATGAGGAGCTCAAGCGCAACAACAAGGGCACCCTGTGGGCCTTCGGTTTGTCGCTGGCGCTGGCCACGGTCATCATGGCAGCCATGCAAGCTTACGCCTTCTACCAGAACCTCAAAATGGAAGCGCTGCTGGATGAAAGAAGAGGCATTTTTGATACGGCAGTAAAAGAAGCGGAGCTTGGTCATGTGGACGAATCGTTGAAAATCCTCTCTCCTTTTGTGACCTTCTATAGAACCGAAGAATATATCAAGGACTTCAAAGAGTCGCTACTATCCAAAGTGATTCACGACGGCGACGTATTTTTCGAAGCAAATGACTACGGCTCTGCCCTCGAAAGCTACCTGATTGCTGAACCCTACCTGATTTACCAATCCTTTGACTTCAAGCTGAGGCTGGCCCAGTGCTACAAAGAAACCAGCCAATTCAACGCAGCCATCGACACCTACACCAATCTGTTGCAGTCGGGGTTGCAAAAGCGACACATACTGAAGAGCATGGCCGAGATTTACCGGGATAACCTATCGGATTATGAAGCGTCGCTCGACTACTATCACAAAGCAGCAGATGTCGTCATCAATAGTTACATCTCGTCTTTTGGCGAAGCCTACATCATTCTGATCCACAGTGGCAATGTGGGGCGGGAGGACCTCGATATATTCCTTGGAGAAGCAAGAGGCTACCTGCTGGTGGGCAATGTGGAGCAAAGCCTGCACGAAACCAAGTGGCTGGCCAATGTGTGGCCCAAGGCCCAGGAAATCTACCTGCTGCGGGCCGACTGCTACCAGGCTGTGGGTGATGAGAAGGTGGCTTGCCAGTACAAAAACCTCGCTGCCAGAATTGCCCCACTGCCGGAGGGCGTGGCCGCCTGCCGTTGAGGTATTCTTTAGCTGTGTGATTTAAAACACTCGTTTTTGCATTACTTTTAGGGCTGTAACTATACACAGCATGAACCCCATTCTCTATACCCTTGCTTTTGTACTCACACCCTGCCTGCTCTTTGGCAGCGATCCCTACCCGTTGAACCCCGCCATCGATGTGCAACACTATGCCTTTAGACTGCAGCTGTCGGAAGAAACCAATCAGGTGAAGGGCAAAACGGTGATTGAGGTATTGCTGAAAAATGACATCGAAGCCTTTTCGCTGGACTTGCAGAACGAAACAGCGAATGGCGGCATGAAGGTGACGGAATTGAAAGTGGATAGAAGGGAAAGCACCTTTTCGCACAACAACAACCGCATCCGCATTAACACCAGCGGCAAAGCCGGTGAAACCATCAGAGTCACTGTTCAGTATGAGGGAATTCCGCAGGATGGGCTCATTATTGGCACCAACCTCTTTGGAGAAAAGACCTTCTTTGGCGACAACTGGCCCGACAGGGCTCATCAATGGTTGCCCACCGTGGATCATCCGTCGGACAAGGCCACCTGCGAATTCATCATTGAGGCGCCTATCTACTACCAGGTGGTGGCCAATGGCAGGCTCAAAGAAGAGACTGTTCTTTCAAACGACACAAAAATGACTCACTGGATCGAGTCAGTGGCTATTCCCACGAAAGTAATGGTGTTTGGTGCAGCTACCTTTGCCGTGGATCATGTGGGTTCAGTTGGTAGTATTCCTGTGTCATCGTGGGTATACCATCAAAACAAGAATGCCGGTTTCTACGACTATGCCCCGGCCAAAGAGATACTGGCCACGCTGCAGGACATCATTGGCCCCTACCCTTTTGAGAAGCTTGCCAATGTGCAGTCGAAAACGAAATTTGGCGGCATGGAAAACGCCGGCAATATTTTCTACTACGAAAAGTCGGTGTCGGGAGAACGCAGAATTGAAGGCCTGATCGCCCACGAGGTAGCCCACCAGTGGTTTGGCAACTCAGCCAGCGAAAAGGACTGGCACCATGTGTGGCTCAGCGAAGGGTTTGCTACCTACTTCACCCAGGTGTACATGGAAAAGACTTATGGTAAAGACAGCCTTCAAATTGGAATGAAAAGGATGCTTCCCAAAATTGATGAATACCATGCCAAAAACCCTACTTCGGCGATTGTAGATACCACCATTATCGAGTTAAAAAAGCTTCTGAGCCCAAACACCTACCAAAAAGCCGGCTGGGTGCTGCATATGCTCAGGAAGCAGGTAGGCGACGAGGCGTTCTTTGACGGTGTGCGCACTTACTACGACACTTACAAATTCTCCAATGCACTCACGAGCGATTTTCAAGCCGTGATGGAACAAGCCAGCGGACAGCAGCTTAGCTGGTTCTTTGATCAGTGGATTTTCCAGCCATTGTTGCCCGAGCTTTCGCTGAGCTGGAAGTACTGTAAAAAGCTGCACAAATTGTCGGTTGAAGTGAAAAGCCCCGGACTAAGTAAGTTGGTCAGGCTCCCACTGGAGGTGGGAATCAAAGGTGCCGATGGAACTATCAGCACAATCAAAACAATAGACGTGTTTGGGGAAAGCACATCAGTCGAATGGGACATCGCTGAAATGCCCACCGGTGTCGTCGCAGACCCGAACGTATGGCTGCTGGCCAAAGTGAAGGTAGTTGGGAAATGAAAATCAGAAAGGGTACCATCGAGGAAGTGGCTGAAGCCTCGCTTCACATTCCTGAACTCCACGATCCCTACAAAACGGCCGTGTACCACCAGCGCCTGGGCAACACCCCTCACCTGATTCTGGTAGCGGAAGCAGACGGCAAAGTGGCAGGTTTCAAAGTCGGCTACGACAGATACAAAGACGGAAGCTTCTATTCCTGGATGGGCGGGCTGCTTCCGGCCTACCGAAGCCAGGGCATTTACCAGGAACTAACCGCCACAATGGAGCAGTGGGCTTCAGAAAACGGCTATACCCACATGCTTCTCAAAACAAGAAACAAGCTCAAACCTATGATTCGGTTTTGTCTGTCGCAGGGCTACTATGTAAGTGGCTTTTCGGAACACCCGGATCCTATGGAGTCAAGGATTTATTTTAGGAAGGAACTTCAAGTGAAGTCACAAAACGCAAACGCCAAATAACAAATAAGCACCAATGCCGAAACTCAAAATCTCAAACTACCCGTCTTTCTGTTTTGATTTTGGTGCTTCGAATTTGTTATTTATTTAGGTTTTGCTTTTTGTCTTTTGGAATTTCCAGATGACTATTTGTCAAAGCAATTAAACTAGTTTACATAAATTAGTCTCCGTTACAATAAACTGACACACCATGGCTGGCTACTCAGGCACTCCTCTCGCTAAAAAACTGGGCATCAAAGAAGGAAGCAAAATGCTTCTCGTCAACCGTCCGTCACATTACTTCGAATTATTTGAGGACTTTCCAAACGATGTGCTGGTCCATGAATCGCAAAGTGTTGACTTGTATGACATCATTCACTTTTTCACCACCAGCAAAGACGACCTCCACACACAACTGCCGAAGCTAAAGGACAAAATAGAGCAAAATGGCATGATTTGGGTCTCCTGGCCCAAGGGGAAGTCCAAAATACCGAAGGATCTTATCGAAAACGACATCCGCAACCTCATGCTTACCATCGACATGGTGGACGTGAAGGTCTGTGCCGTTGATAATGACTGGTCGGGCCTCAAAGGCGTTATTCGGGTAGAAAAGAGGAAGGTTTGACGTTTTTTCACCATAATAAATGTTGAGCAACAAAAAGTATTTAGCTTAATTGCGCCCTTCTTTTGCTTGCAACTTTCTAAAACAACATGGCTTTCATTAAATGATCCGCAATCTGGTGACAGGAATGGAGCCCAAACACAAAAACTCTCAATGAAAAAGTTGACTCTTTTCTTAGGTGTGCTTCTCACCTGGAGCTCCCTTTCTGCTCAAACTACTGGCTACAAAGCATTTCTCGACCTCAATGTCGTGAAGAACGACAAGGTGAAAGTGATTATTGAACTACCTGCTGTTTCTGCATCCGAAATTGAATACCAAATGCCGAAAATAGTGCCCGGCACGTACAGCATATACGACTTTGGCAGGTTCCTTTCCGACTTCAAAGCCTTTGACATCAATGGCAACGAGCTTGCGGTTGACTCGCTGGATCAGAACCGGTGGCTGATTAAAAATGCCTCTTCTCTCGCTAAAGTGGAGTATTGGGTAGAAGACTCTTACGACACCGAGCAGGGCAACACAGTATTTGAGCCGGCTGGCACCAACATTGAAGAAGGCAAAAACTTCGTTATCAACACTTTCGGGTTCTTTGGCTATCTCAAGGGAATGAAGGAAGTGAAGTACGAAGTAAATATTTCGTATCCCGAAGGATTCTATGGTGCCACGTCGCTTCAGGCGACCAAGTCCGAAAACAATACTGACACCTACATCGCCGACAACTACTTCAACCTGGCCGACGCACCGATGATGTATTCGGTGCCGGACACCACGACCATCAATGTGGGGGGCGCCGAAATTCTCTTTTCTGTTTATTCACCCAACGGCCTGCTTACTGCTGAGTTTGTAAAAGACAATGTGAACCAGATACTGGAAGCTCAGAAAAACTATTTGGGGGGAACATTGCCCATTAAGAAGTACGCTTACATTATCTATCTTTTTGCAGGGCCATCACAATCCGGTGCCCTGGGCGCACTAGAGCATTCGTATTCCTCTATGTACAGCCTGCCAGAAGTGAACCCCAAGTACCTTACTCAGCTGATCAAAGATGTATCGGCCCATGAGTTCTTCCATATCATTACGCCACTTAGCATCCATTCTGAAGAAATAGGAAATTTCAATTTTATTGACCCAAAAATGTCGAAGCACCTTTGGATGTACGAAGGCGTAACTGAGTACTTCGCCGGACACGTGCAATTGGCCGAAGGGCTTTTTGGCATCGACGAATACCTCTCCAAGATTGAAGAGAAGGTGGTTAACGCCGCTGGCTATAACGACACAGTGCCCTTCACTGTTATGAGCAAGCTTTGCCTCGACCAATACAAAGATCAGTATGGCAACGTATACGAAAAAGGCGCACTGATAGGGCTTTGTCTGGACATCAGGTTGCGGGAGCTTTCCGGCGGCAAGTACAGCGTCAACCAACTCCTAAAAGACCTGTCAAATGAATACGGCAAAGACAAGTCTTTCAAAGACGATGAGCTGTTCGATAAAATCACTGAGCTTACGTACCCGGAAATCAGGGAGTTTTTCAGCACCTATGTGGAAGGGAACAAGCCTTTGCCCCTGAAAGAATACCTGGCCAAGATTGGCGTCAGCTTTACTCCTGCCCAGGCAAAAATGGAACCTTCAATGGGAAATATTTCTTTCGGCCTCGATCAGGAGAGCGGTCATTTGGTGGTAGCAAAGGCGGACAATCTGAACTCATTTGGAGAAGACATGGGCTACAAGGAGGGCGATCACCTGCTGGAGTTTGATGGCATAGCCCTTACGGTACAAAACTTTCAGGAGGCGGTAATGGCCTACAAGGAAAGCCGCAAAGAGGGCGACAAGATCACGGCACTAGTACAGCGGGAAGTGAAACCTGGCAAAATCAAGAATGTGAAGCTGAAAGCGAAGGCTATCATGGTGAAAACACAATCGCCTCCATCCATTGAAATGATGGAAAACCCTACTCAGCAGCAGCTGGACTTGCTGTATAGCTGGATGAGTAAGTAGGCTCACACCATACCGCTACATTATTGAAGCCGCTGTGACAGATCATAGCGGCTTTATTTTTGTCATTTAGAAGTTCCCTTGCTATTTTGAGGGTTCATTTTTTAATCAAGCTGCCTAATGTTGAAGCTGCCCGGGCTACTAATATTTTTCATCTTTATTATTGGCGACGCAGCTGCATCTGGCAACAATGTCGACAGCCTTAAAGTGGTTTTGTTAAAGACCACCGATGGCAAGGCACGAATTGACCTCTTCACAGAGATTGCCAACCAATTCAGAAACAAAGACGGTGACTCAATGAGGTGGTATGCCGAGCAGGCGCTGTTACTCACCAATGAAAAAACTTCGCCTATTGCCATCGTGAAAGTGCTGAATCTTATAGGCATTTACCATTTTCAAACAGCCGCCTACGACTCTGCCATCTATTATTTTGAGCGAGGCATACCCAACGCACAGCTGGCAGGCGACACGGCACAGCTGGCCAGTTTCCTCAACAATATTGGACTTTGCTTCACTTATAAATCGGCCTACGACAAAGCCATCGACTACCATCTACAGGCGTTAGCCATAAGGGAGGCCGCAAATGACCCCAAAGTGAGCTCCTCTTACAACAACCTGGGCATTACCTACGATCGCATGAACGACCTGGAAAATGCCGAAAAATACCAACTAAAGGCGTTGGCGCTTAAAAGGCAGGAAGGTCAGCGGCTTCCCCTCGCCAATAGCCTGCTGAACCTGGGCATCATCAAAAGGAAACAAGAACAATACAAAGAAGCCATTGTCTACTACGAAGAGTCGCTCGTTATTGCCAGGGAGTTCGACGACAAGAAAAAAATAGCCAACGCTCTGAACAATATCGGCTCGGCCTATGTATCGTTAAAAGACTTCCGAAAAGCGGCAACATACTTTGAGCAGTCTATCGCACTCAAAAGAGAAATCGGCGATTTACAGGGGCTGGCCAGGTCTCTCGGCGAGTTGGCAGAAATAAGGGCCTTTTATGGAGATTTTGCCAGAGGAAGAGCTCTTTTACTGGAAGCAGAGGCCATTGTAGCCAATCTCGGCTCCAAAGAAATAGAGCATCTCACCTATGCTAACAGGGCCGACATTGAAGAGATGGCTGGGAACTACAAATCAGCCCTGGAGTTTGAAAGAAAAGCGTCAGACGTGTGGCGTGAAATGGTAAGTGAAGAGAAAAACGAGAAGATCGCCGAACTGGAAGTCGCATTCAACACCGCCCAAAAAGAAGCGAAAATTGATAAGCTATCGCTATTAAATAAAATAAATGAAGCGGAAGCAGCCAATGAAAGAGCATGGTTTATAGCCTCTGTGGTTAGTCTGTCAATGCTTGTGATTGGTCTCATGATCTTTGCCGTTATGCAAGGGAAACGCCGAAAGGTGGAAATGACGTTGCAAGAACACCAATTTGATGCCTTGCAAAAGCGTTATGTAGACCTGCTGGAAGGCCCTATGGCCACAGAACTTGCTGTAGATTTTGCCTCGATCAATGATAAACTTGTAGACCCGCTGACTGAGCGGGAGTTCGAAGCATTTACACTTAGCCTGGCGGGCAAAACAAACCAGGAGATTGGTAACAACCTGTTCATATCGATTAATACCGTTAAGTTCCATTTAAGAAATGTCTATGTTAAATTAGGCGTAAGTAACCGAAAAGAGGCAGTCGAGTATGTGGTTTCCAGTTCGTGAGAAAGGTATATCTCTATTAGTAGTTATTCTTTTAATCAGTATTCACTGTTTGGCACAAGGCATTACTGTCGACCGCCTGAAAGACATGGTCAAGGCAGAGGAGTATGAGCGGGTGGTGGCCGTCGCAAGTCAGTTGCTCGGAAACTCAAAAGACCCACTTGAAAAAGCCAGGCTCTACCAGCTAAAAGCTGATGCTTTGTACTACATTAACAACCTTCCTGAGTCGCTTGAAAATTACCTTTTTGCCCTTGAAGCTGCGTCAAAGTCGGAAGTAAGCGACCTCCTGCTAATGCTCGAATGCAACTCCCATGTTGGCTTTTGCTACCGGGAGCTGGGCATCTACTCCAAAGCGCTCGACTACTATTTCAAGGCACTGGACTACGCAATTGCATTACAAGATTCGACAGAGCTGGCCACTGCCTATTACAACGTGGGCTCTGGCTATCAGTCACTTGGCGACTTTGCCAACGCCATTGACTACACCAATAAAGCCTACGAAATCGACCGGGTCAAAAGAGACACCTCGGCCATTGCATTTGATTTAAAGCAAATGGGTGTGCTTAGTGAGGAAAATGGCAACTACAAAAGAGCTATTGCTCATTACAAGGAATCCATACTGATGCACATGAAAGGTGGTGGCAATGCCAACTCAGTTGCCGAGCGAATGAACAGTATTGGGTTAGCATATCAGCAACTAGGCATGATGGACAGTGCGCTGTACTATGTACAACAATCGCTTCAGGCCCACCAGGCACTCAACGACAGCATCAACATAGCGGAACGTTGGGTGAACATAGGCTCCATCTACAACCAGCAAAAAAGATACCGTGAGGCCAGAGGGTTGGCGGAACTGGCCATGCACTATTACGAAGGGCTGGAACAAAGTGAGCACCTGTCTTCGGCGAGACTAACACTGGCGGAAAACTTTATGCTGACCGGCCAGTTTGCACGAGCCGAAGCCCTGCTGACGGAGAACCTTAACTTTAGTAAAAAGAACCAACTCCTCACTCAGTTGAAGGACAGTTATGGCTTGCTCGCTGAGGTAAAGGAATACAAAGGTCAGTATATGGAAGCTCTTGATGCATTCAAACAATACAAGCTACTGGAAGACTCCACCCTCACACTTTTTAACAGAAATGCCATTTCCGAACTCAATATCAAATATGCAGTGGATGTGAAGGAGCAAGAAAACACTATCCTCCGGCTTGAAAATGAGGTACAGCAAAGCGAGATAGCCGGCCAGGATGTTCGTGAAAGGTGGCTCCTGTTTTCACTCGCTATCGTCGTTATTTCACTCGTGTCGATTACGCTGGCTTTGATGTCGAGGTATAAAGCCAAGCGGCTACAGTTGGAAGCCGAGGTAAATGAAATGCGCACAAAGATAAAGGTAGTACTTAATCAGGACACCCAGGCGCTGAACATGGAGCTTGACGACATTAATCAACGCCTCTCTCAACCACTTTCGGAGCGTGAGTTTGAAATACTCACCCATGCCCTGAGCAATCTCAATAACTCCGAAATTGCCGAGAAGGTATTCGTTTCAGTGAACACTGTGAAGTATCATTTGAAGAATATCTACGAAAAATTAGGCGTTACCAACCGCAAGGAAGCGCTACAGTTTGCATTAAGCACTCCAAAAGAATAAAATTCAATTCCTTAATTATCAGATAGTTAAAAAAACTACCCACCCGGGTAGGTAGGAAACTACCCGGGTGGGATAGGCTCATTCTTTTGTATTGACAGCAACTTCACTGGCATAAATCGCTAAAACCTTTATGCCATGAAAACCTTTTTACACTTAAAGTATTTTTTGCTGGCCTTGTTGACGACTTCCAGTCTGCCGATGGCTCAAAGCCAGTCATTGTCGTATGAGTCTTACTTTGATTTTTCCAATGGTCTGACCCTCAATGCCACCACGTTCAGCGTGGCTGCCCAGGATGGTGGTCCGACCGGGATCGAATTCAGCCCTGACGGAATGACAATGTTTGTAGTAGGCACTGTATCAGATGCAGTACATCAGTACAGCTTATCTATTGCTTTCGACATTACTTCCACTGTTTTGCTTGAAGGGTCATTTTTAGTATCAGGCCAGGACCACGTTCCGCTAGACGTAACCTTCTCACCCGACGGAAAAACCATGTTTGTATTGGGCAATAATACGGGAAGCGTATATAAATATTCGGTTTCTACTGCATTTGACATCACCTCAACCGTTACTTACACGAACGATAGTTTTACGTTCAGCGGATTCGAGCATGACCCTTACGCAGTCGCATTTTCAAACGACGGCATGAAAATGTGGGTAGGTGGATCGGGGCGTGATATCGATCAGTATGAGCTCACGTCTGCCTTCGACATCACTTCCGTGTCTTTTTCCCCGGAAGGCAATACGGGAGGTCTTACCGACTACCTGGTGATGGATTTTCAGTTTAGTTCAGATGGATCAAGTTTGTTCGTGCTGGATAGGGCACTGGGCAATGCACACACGATCAATGAATACCAGCTCGCTGTTCCGTTTGATGTACTTTCCGGGATGGTCAAGCAGCCATTGAATTTCAAAATTGGTTCGGAGGAAACATTTCCTTACGGTTTTACATTCTCAGCTGGTGGCAACCGATTGTATGTGGTCGGATATACCGGCGATGATGTAAATCAGTATGAGTTGAAGACACCTCTGATCAGCGAGGGGCTGGCCAACGACGGTAGTATTACTGACATCAGAAAATCTTTTTACCTGTCAGATGAAACATTCAACAATGCAGGTGGGGTGCTCGACTATGATGTGCATTATACTATTGACAATCTCCCGGCAGGGCTGTCTCCGGCACTAAGTATCTCTTCGGACGGAAAGTCTGCAAGTCTTTCGTTTTCCGGTACCGCAAATGACCACCAGTTTTCAAATTCCGTTGCCGATCTGGAGTTTACCTTTGAAAACTCTGCCTTTGTGGGTGGCAACGCTTCGGCAGTTTCTAATGCTGTGGCAGCCAACTCAGGAATCAAAATAGCTTTCAGGGACAATACGACTCCGACTCTCTCCTACGGTAACTACGGGCCCATTTCCAAGGCCATTCCGTTCGAAAATACGCTTTCAGTTTCAGGCGAGGACACATCACCTGAAGGAATGGCATTCAGTAAAGATGGTACTAAACTTTTTGTGGTAGGCACCATTGGCGACAAAGTATATCAATATACCCTGACCACCCCATTTGATGTTACCTCGGGAGCAAGCTATAGTGGTTACTCTTACTCCGTTGCAACCAACCCAACAGGCATTGCATTCAATTCGGATGGTACGACAATGCTTATACTGGGTTCAACTGGCAACGCCGTTTACCAGTATTCACTATCTACAGGTTTCGACCTTAATTCCACTTTGGCGCCAGTTGGCAGTCCGTTTAGTGTAGCAACCCAAACCACCAGCCCGAGCGGAATTGCCTTCAATGACGATGGCACAAAGATGTTCATATCAGGCTCCGATATTTATGAGTACAGTCTTTCCTCTTCGTTTGATATTAATTCCTCCGTTACTTACAGGTCTACTTTTAACATACCAAGTGGTGCACCAGTGGACGTCGCATTTGACCAAACTGGCATGGCATTGTATACCATCTTTTCCAATGCCTTATACAAATATTCACTTTCAGCGCCCTATATGATCTCTCATGGTTATGACGACGGGTTACTTACTTTTACCAACAATTTCGAATCGTCGACAAGAGGGATTGCGTTCAGTGCAGATAGGTCAAAATTGTTTTTATTAGGGAGTAGTGTTGATGACATCACTCAGCTTCAACTCTATGCGGATCAATTCAACGAATCTTCCTCTAATAACGGAGCTGTTGACGATGCGCTTACTATTCGTATTGCCGACGACAGATTTACTCATGGTGGCGGCACGCTTACACAGGGTGTGGACTACACCCTGACGGGCATGCCTTCCGGGCTTAGTCCTGTTCTTTCTGTTGCTTCCGACGGTCTGTCTGCCAGCTTGTCGCTGTCTGGTTCGGCCATCGCACACGCCGCTGCCAATAGTGTTTCGGATCTGGTGTTTACATTTGCCAACTCTGCATTTACAAGCAGCGATGCAGCGGATGTGCTCAACGCTGTTGGTGCCAGCAGTAACTATAAAATATCTTTCGAAGACCCATTCGCCCTGGCATATAACGCAGGTGCCTTTGATGTGAGCGGCGATTTGAATCTTTCAACAAGTTACTTTAGTCTGATAAGCTATGGCACCAATACCCACGGGATAGCTTTCAGTGCCGACGGCATGAAAATGTTTGCAGTAAATTCTACTGATAAGGAAGTCAACCAGTTCAGCCTCACACAGCCATTCGTAACCACTTCAGGCGTAACTTCGGACGGATCTCCTTTCAGCGTCTCTGCCCAGGATGTCTTTCCCTACGGAGTTCAGTTCAGCAACGACGGGCACAAGATGTTTGTGCTGGGAGGTTCAAGTGACGATGTTCTTCAGTACTCTCTCTCCAACGCCTTTGATATTACCTCCGGTGCAAGCTACGACGGTATTCGCTTCGACATCAGCCAGGAGAGCACCACCACCACCGATCTGTGCTTCAGCGCTGACGGTAAGAGAATGTACGTGGTAACCAATGCGAATGTTTTTCAGTACAAATTGACAAAGCCGTTTGACCTTTCCGGATCCGCCACTCTAGAGTCAAGCTTCTACATCGGCGGCCAGGAGGGCGACGCCCAGGCGGTCTATGTTTCGCCAGACGGCACCAAACTAATGGTGCTGGGAAAAAACGGAGACAAAGTTTTTTCCTACGACCTGGCGGAAAAATTCAACGTCGCCACAGCGACTTACAACTACAAGTTCATTTCTGTTTCCGGTGTCGACTCTTCCCCCACAGGATTCACCTTTAGCCCAACCGGCTCCCTCTTTGTGGTGGGATCTAACTACAACAGGGTTGGCATGTTCAATCTTTTCAGCCCTGACTTCTCTGAAAGCGCAGCCAATCAGGGTGGCATGGACGGATCGTTTAGCATTGGCGTAATCGGCGACAAGTTTGCCAATGCAGGCAGCACCCTGGCGCATCCTACCACCTTTTCGCTGTCGGAAGTGCCTGCAGGCCTCACACCGATGATGACGGTTTCAGCCGATGGGCTCACCGCTACCCTGACTTTTGCCGAGTCGGCCACGAGCCACCAAAACTCAGATAACGTTGAAAACCTTGAGCTCACACTCAAAAATCCGGCACTTGTGTCAGGTGTGGCCGCTTCTGTGCTTAACTACCATTTTGACCTGGGCGCTGGCATTAATTTCAATAACAACCCCCAATTAACTTATGTAAACGGTTATAATCTTACCCATGGAGCAGATTTTAACGATAAGTTTAACATTTCGAATAATGAGGGTGGACCCAATGGTATCGCCTTTAGCAACGATGGCATGAAAATGTTTGTAGTGGGGACGGGAGATGATGAAATAAATCAGTACAGCTTAAGTACTGCTTTTGATATTACGGCAGGCGTCTCATTCGACGGCATACGCAGTCATGCTGATGCAGCTCCTTCAGGCATCGTGTTTAACAACACTGGTAGCAAGATGTATGTCGTTGGCTACGGTGGCAAAGCCGTTTACCAGCACAGTCTGTCCACCCCTTTTCATGTTACGTCGGGCGTATCCAACGACGGAAGCTTTAGTGTCAACGCACAGGATCTCACACCGCAGGGTCTCGCCATCAGTACCAATGGCGATAAATTATTTGTAGTGGGAGGCGTCAATAAAAAAATATTTCAGTACAGCTTCAACAACCCATTTGACATCGCCGGAGGAGTGACTTATGATAATGTTTCTTACGATGTATCGGCGCAGGACAATTCCCCAACAGAAGTTACCTTTAGCCCTGATGGATTCAAGATGTTTGTCATCGGCCTGGCCAATGATCAGGTGTATCAATATAGTTTGACCACCCCTTTCAATATATCCTCAGGAGTGACTTACGACAACATCGCTCTGGATGTGCGGGCTGAGGAACAAACGCCCTACGGGTTCGCTTTTGGAAAAAACGGAACCCGGCTTTTTGTGGTTGGCACTGCGGGCAAGGAGGTCAATCAATACGACCTGACGGTAGACGGCTTTAAAGAGTCAGCAAAAAACAACGGTGAAGTGGACGGCTTACAAGGCATACAGCTCACCTACGACACATTCGTAAATGCGGGGAGCACGCTCTCTGAAAACACGCACTATTCAGTCACAGGTTTACCAGAAGGGTTAACGCCCGCCATTTCGGTAGGACCTGGAGGAACATTTGCCACATTGACACTTTCGGGTAAAGCACCCGAACACCAGGATGATGACAATATCGCCAATCTGGTCATTAGCTTTACCGATGGTGCTTTTACCACTAACCCGGCGGCTGGTATTTACAACTCTACCGATGAATCGATCGAAGGCATCGACTTCCGGGACAATAGTCCATACCTCGTCTATGGCAACCAGTATGATTTCGAAAATACGACCCATGCGGGCAATTCAGCAAGCCATGAGACAGAAGACGCCAGTATGCTGGGTATGGCATTCAATCCCTCAGGCACAAAAGTGTTTCTGGTAGGTGCCGAGCATGATGCCATATATCAGTACAGCCTCACGACGCCGTTCGACGTAAGCGCAGGTATGACTTTTGACGGTAGTCCGTTTAGTGTTGCAGATAAAGAGACAATACCTACAGGTTTAGCTTTCAGCAACGACGGCACCAAAATGTTTATCGTTGGTGGGGCGGATGACGTAATTCAATACAGCCTGACTACGCCGTTTGATATCACCAACGGTGGCAGTTATGTTGACTCTTTCGACTTTTTCGCAAAGGAATCGGGTGCATCAGGCATCACTTTCAATAACAACGGAACCAAAATGTACATCATCGGCTCGAATGATGACGAGGTCAACCAGTTCAGCTTGGCAACCCCGTTTGATATCACCTCCGGTGTTACGTTCGACGGAAATCCGTTTTATTTCGGAAACTATCAGAATAATCCTCATGGCCTGGCATTCTCCCCTGGCGGAAACAAGCTTTTTGTCCTGGGTAGCAGCGGCGACGAGGTCAGACAATTTGATCTCGAGAACCCTTATGACATCACTTCAGGAGTGTCGGAACCTACAAGGCTGTCAATTGGAGGAGAGGACACGTCCCCTACCGATTTGGTCATCAGTCCCGACGGGTTGAGGATGTTTGTGATCGGTGCATCCGATAACGACGTCAATCAATATGATTTCAAGTATAGCGGCTTTACAGAGGGCAGTAAAAACGATGGCAGCCTTAGTGGTTCACAAACCATCCTGGTGGTGGACGATTCCTTTACCAACGCTGATGGTGACCTTATCCAGGGAACACATTTCAACGTTAGCAATCTTCCTTCTGGCTTGACTCCAGTTTTAGCTGTAGCTGCTGATGGTTTTTCAGCCGAACTGACATTCACTGGTAAAGCGACAAACCACCAGAATGACGACGGCCTCGAAGGGCTGCAATTCACATTCAACAACGCTGCCTTTTCGGGCGGAAATGCATCAATCGTAACGAACGCAGTCGCTGCTACCACCGCATTTGATCTGGACTTCAGGAACAACCTTCCTGCTGTTTTCTACGGAGATGTTTTTGATGTTTCGAAGGCGGTAAGTGCAGGGACACCCCTGGATATTAGCAGTGAAGACAGCTACCCGAGCGGTATCGCATTTAATAGTGACGGAACCAAAATGTTTATTGCCGGGGGCAACAATTCTCTGGTGTTGCAATACACACTTTCGACACCCTATTTAATAACAAGCGGAGTGAGTTATTCAAGTTCCTTTAATGTTTCGGCTGAAGACGAGTATCCAGAAGACCTTGCATTTTCGACTGATGGAACCAGGATGTTTGTACTTGGCGGCGACAACTATACAGTTTACCAGTACAATCTAACTACCCCATTTGACGTCACTTCAGGTGTTGCCTATAGCGGCCATTCAGTTTATGTTGAAGATGAAGACAGTTCGCCTTATGGATTGGCATTCAGCCCTGATGGCAGCAAAATGTATATAGGAGGTGGCAACAACTACGCCGTGATTCAATACAGTGTAGGCAATGCTTTCGACTTGTCGTCGAGCGTGGTATTCGACGGTAATCCGCTCATTACAGAAGAAGAAGACTACAGCCCAACGGGTTTGGCATTTTCGCCTGACGGCAGGTTCCTGCTCATCTCAGAAGACAGTTACTACGGCATAATGCTGTACCGCTTGACTGCTCCTTTCGACATCACTCAGGGTGCCACTTACGAAGAATATCTTGACCTTGATACCGATGGCGTTTATCCGACAGCCGTAGCAACAAACCCCGCAGGTTCAAGAATATTTGTTGCCGAAGGAGACAACGGAAGTATCGTGCAATACAACATCGATCTCGGCGGCTTTACCGAGGCAGCATCCAACGACGGTACCGTAGAAGGATCAATGAAGCTTAATATGGTGGACGACACCTTTACCAGCCCGGGTGGAATATTGGCCTTCGAGAGCGCTTTCTATATCACCAACCTGCCCGATGGTCTTGTCCCATCATTCGCCGTAGCCGCCGACGGCTATTCCGCCACATTGACATTCAGCGGCAAAGCTGAGGTGCATCAGGACGCCACCGATATTTCCGGGTTGATCTTTACTTTCAACAACAGCGCCTTCGTCAACAGCAATGCGGCAAACGTTGACAATGCCGTGACCGCCAACAGTAGTATTGGCATCGACTTCCTGATCAACACAGAAAATGACATCCTGGAATTTGTGCTTACTGACCAGGTGGATGTTGCCGAAATAGACGACGACAACCATACGGTGAACATGGAAGTGGAAGCTGGTACCAGCCTGACATCCCTGGCACCTACCATCACTTTGTCTGACGGTGCCACCAGCGATCCCGTCAGCGGTATGTCGCAAAACTTCACATCAGCAGTGAACTACACCGTCACCGCAGAAGATGGAACAGAACAAGTTTGGGAAGTAACCATCACCGAGCAGCAAGTCGCACCTACTGACATCCTCCTCTCTGAAATAACAATCGATGAAAACAACTCGGTGGGAGATGTCATAGGAACATTGAGTGCTGTGGATGGCAATACATCACAAACGCACCTCTACACATTCGTGGCTGGTGAGGGCGACGCTGACAACGGATCGTTCCAGATTAATGATGATGCGCTCAAAGCCGACGAAGTATTTGACTTCGAAACCAAAAGCGAATACCTCATCAGGGTACAAACCGACGACCAAAACGGAGGGCTTTTCGAAAAAGCATTGGTGATTACCATCAATGATGTAAATGAAATACCCACAGATATTGCGCTGGATAACACTACGGTGGACGAGAGCAACCCCGTGGGAACTGTTGTGGGCACAGTGTTCACCACTGATGAAGACAATGGACAAACACATCTCTACAGCCTGGTAGCAGGCACGGGAGATGAGGGCAATAGCTCATTCGTCATAGCCGGAAATCAGCTAAAAACGGCTGTTGTTCTGGACTTTGAAGCTCAGGACACATACTCGGTTCGGATAGAAACAGACGACCAGAATGGTGGTACTCTGGAGGAAGTGTTTATCATTTCGGTGAACGATCTTCCTGCACAGGTAACTTCCCTCACCCTGGACAACCAGTCGGTGATGGAAAACCTGGAAGCAGGTGCGGTTGTGGGCAACCTAACTACCACAGGCGAGGACTTGTCTGGGTCGTACACCTACACCCTGG
>NZ_LR701605.1 GCF_902498805.1 Imperialibacter sp. EC-SDR9
TTGGCGTATGAACATGCATAAAGCTAGCAAAAGCCTCTCTGGGACACCCAAGACACCGTCAAAAACCCCTCTATTTTAACTTAATTGAGGATTTTCGATAATCTTATAAAAAAGTGCGGAAGTCAGGAAACACAAGGCCCTTTAGCTCGATTTTGTCTTTGGTGAACGACACCATTTCAAAAGTGATATAGTTTTCTTTTGTTTCCCAACCCACCAGTTCAGGCGTAAAGTGCTTGAGACGGAGGCCTGTTTTGTTCAGCACCATAAACTCGTAGAAGTTGAGGCTGCCATCGGCATTGTGGTGGCGGTACACGCCCATCATGGTGCCGTCAGCTGAGGGTGGTGACCATATTTCTTCCGAGGTGCCGCCAAAGCCATCGCCCGTCCATCGGCCAGCCAGCCAGGCGTAGTCGTTGATGTTGAAAGGTGCAGGTTCATTGCCTGCGGAAACGTAAGGCGTGAGAAAGAAAAGGCAGATGATCGTTGTGATAGTTGTTTTCATACATTGTTCCTTTAGAGGTTCTAGGGTATAGACAGACTCAAGTGCTGACAATGGACAATTATCTCATTTTTTCTCTACTCCAGACAGGGAATCTCCTCTTTAGTAAAGGGAGGTGCTATGGCGTAGCCGTCGATGCCTTCAGCAAGATCAAAATCATGGAACTGGTAATTGGGAGTGTAGAGAACGGTGTCCCAATAGCTCGTCAATGGATCGGTTGCTCTCAAGTCGCCGGTAGACTCCATCCACTGCTGCAGGTCAGCCTGCAGGCTGCTCATGGTCGATCGGTACTCCGGGTCAAGTGCCAGATTGTGCAGTTGGAAGGGATCTTTTTTGATGTCGTAGAGTTCTTCTGGCTGCCGCTTCGCAAAGGTCAGGTTGAAATAGTCCGGTCTGGTTTCTGCAGTTTTGCCTTCCATGGCCATTATCAGGTATTTGGTGATGGAGTTGTCTACATCGCCATATTGCCCCACCGACTGATAGGTGGTGGGGTCGCCAGCTGGCCACCTGTCGGGCATGAAGTTTTTGATGTAAAGGTATTGCTCCGTTCTCACACTGCGGCTGGGGTAGCTGAGGTCGCCAACCCGCACGTTGGCATGGCGTTCTCTTTCCGAAAACCCCCGACTTCTGTCTTTGCTGTCAGTGCCAGCTAAAAGTGGCCACAAGCTGCTGCCCGAGGTGAACATGCTGGCGTCTAACCCAGCAGCTTCCACGAAAGTAGGCGCAAAATCCACAGCGTTTGTGAACTCAGTGACCACTGTGCCCTCGGCTATTTTGGAGGGAAAGCGCATCGCTAAGGGCATGTGAGCGCCATATTCATACAAGTTTGCTTTGCCCCTGGGAAAGGGCATCCCATTGTCGCTGGTCATCACCACAATGGTATTGTCGAGCTCACCGGCTTCCTCCAGCATTCTGAGGATACGGCCACTTTCTCTGTCGAAGCGCTCCACCTCGAAGTAGTAGTCGAGAATGTCGTTCCTCACGCAGGGTAGGTCGGGCAGAAAAGCCGGCACAATGACGTCGTCCAGCGACATGCCGGTTTGTATGCCTGTGTTGGGTACGTAGTCCCGGTGCGGATCTGTGCTGCCAAACCAAAAAGAGAACGGCGTGCCAGCAGGCTTCTGAGCAAAGAATTCCTCAAAGGAGGCAAAATCTTTTCCGGCTGGGTTGTCGGTATAGCCGCCTGCTTTGAAGTCGCCGGGCCCCCAGCCTTTCCTTGTTTTACCCGTGAAATAGCCATTCTCATCCAGAATCGTGACCCAGTTCGCAAACTTCTTTGGAAACACCGACCATAAGTTGCCAGCCGACTCCAGCTGGTGCGGAAAGCGACCTGTTAAGATCGCCGCTCTGGATGGCGAGCAGCTGGGCGCTGCCGTATAAGCATTTTGAAACAAGGCACCTTCCCTGGCAATGCGGTCGAAGGTAGGTGTGCGCACCACGGGATCTCCATAAATGCCAGCATGTGGAAACGACCAGTCGTCGGCAATCAGGAAGAGGACGTTGGGTTGATTGACGGCAGACGCCTCTTTGGCGGGCTGCGAATCAGGTGTGCAGCCAATGGCGAGGAAGACGATTGAAAGGGCGGTGAGAATGGATTGTTTCACGTAATTACCTAGGTTATAAGTTCAAGTAGATAGATTTAGTGTTGGAAAAGGTACTGATGCCAAAACAATAAAAACCGTCATTCAGAGCCTCCGGGCAGGGAGTGCGGGAGCCAGGCGTAGGAATCTCCCCGGGGGACTCCGACGCAATTTTCCAACCCTCAGATGCCGGGCGAAAATAGCTCAGAGTGACGTGAAGCGGTTTTTATCGTTTTGGCATCCCAACGAATTGGCATCCCAAACCCACTTGAAGGTATAAAAAATCCCTCTACCTGCCATCCTGTACTTCCCTACTTCCTCTTATTATTCTTAAACTTATCCCCCCGGGTCTTCGGCTTCGTGTATTTCAGTACGATTTCCCTCTTGTACGAGCCGCCCAGGTTAACCTTCTTGTTCTTAGCTATCTTCTCATGGAAGCTTGGCCCTGCCAGGTCTTTTTTGGCATTGCGGTGCGGGTTCTTGTTGTCACCGCTTTTGGCCCTTTCTTCGGGCAATAGCTGGTGCGAAATTTCAATGCCTTCCGGCATCTCCACCTGGGCAATTTCATGCAGCATCAGCACCTCAATGGCCAGCTTGTGTTCTTCCTCTCTGTCGGTGAAGAAAAGGATGGCGTTGCCTTTTTCTTCCATCCGTCCGGTACGGCCAATGCGGTGGATATAGTTTTCCGGGAAGTTGGGCGTGTCAAAGCTCACCACATGGCTGACCGTGGCCAGGTCCAACCCACGTGCCATCACGTCGGTGGCGATAAGGATGCGGTTTCTGCCGCTATCGAAGTCTTCAATGGCGTTGATGCGATTGTTCTGCGACTTATCGGTATGGATGATGCCCATTTCCGGTGCATAAGGATCTTCCAGCAGGTCGTAGAGGAGGTCTGCGTTCTTTTTGCCGGTAACGAACACCAGCACTTTCTGGAAGGTGTCTTTGTCCCGCAGCAGGTGACTTAGCAGGTTCGCTTTGGTGTGGAAGTTGGGCACCCGGTAGGCCGTTTGCTCGATGGTTTCGAGGCGGGCACCGCTGATGGCAATAGATATTTTGACCGGAGCAATGAAGCTGTCGTTGATGAGCTCCTCCACGTCGTCGGTCATGGTGGCGGAGAACATGATGTTTTGACGGCGCTCGGGGATGAGCTCAAACATGTTGGTAAGCTGAAAACGGAAGCCCAGGTCGAGCATCACATCCACTTCGTCGATCACCAGCTTCTTAATTTCTTTGAGCTGCACTGCCTTGCTGATGGCCAGGTCGTAGATGCGGCCGGGGGTGGCCACCAGGATGTCCATGCCCTGGGCTACAGCCAGCGCCTGTGTTTTGATATTGGTGCCGCCGTATACGCCCATCACCCGAACATTCATGTATTTGGCGTAGGTGTTTACCTGCTCCACCACCTGCAACACCAGTTCCCTGGTGGGCACCAGTATAAGGATGCGGGGATGTACCTGCTTCGAAAACTTCAGTTCCCGAAGTAGGGGTAGCATATAGGCCAGGGTTTTGCCCGTACCGGTTTGTGCAATGCCCACCACATTCTTGCCCGAGAGGACGACAGGAAACGACTTCTCCTGAATGGGGGTAGGCTGGGTAAAGCCCAGGTCATCAAGGGCATTGAGGAGGGGATTGGACAGGTTGAGTTCTCTGAAGGAATTCATGGGTTGTGCGACTTATCAAACGAACTGCAAAAGTCGGGAGTATTGGCGAGGTAAAAAAATGGGGGAGGTGGTGTGCGGGTCACAGACCCTATGATATGGCTTCGGTTTCTCCGAGCAGATTGCAAATTAAACGAGTGGACTTCTCTACATTTTAACCGTCAATTAAGTCCTTAAAACTAAAGTTTACATTAAACCTTTTTTCCTTTGACTCATTTAACACTTCCTGCTTCAGTGCTTCAAAATCAACAGAACTGAAGTTTAAAGAATATTTTAAAGTGTTAAGATTCGACTCTAAGAACTTACAATTTTTATAGCCTAATTTATTGATCAGATAATGAATGCTCACGCAGGTTCTTTTTGGACATCGCAGACCAAAATTGACCTCGACTAGGGCAGACATATCAAAAGCTACACTTTTACTTCTTTCCATTATGAATCTGATTTCCTTTTCATATTTCCAGTTGGTAGATTTTCGAAGAATTGTCCTTGCAATCGAATGATTGATGTCATTTATATCAAATACATATGGGTTGTCGTCATAGTCCACTTCATCAAATTGTAGGTATTTTTTTTTGAGAAGTTCATAGTCAAATCCTAGTGCTACCCCCTTATGACTGTCCGTATAATGGCTCCATAGTAAGAGCTCATGTTTTGTCCTGCTGAAACAGCAAATCCCATAGTAATTGAGAATTTGGTTAAAGCAATCAATATAACGTTGGGTATATGTGTGAGGGTCTTTTTTGAATGCCTTTAAGTGTTTTAACCGATCTTCTTCCTTGTCATGTAGCGTATTGATATGGGTTTCAAAACTTTCGATTGGAATCTCCTCTCCGACGGTTAGATGACAGTCATACGGGTCATTAAACTGTTTAATTGAAGAAAAATATAGCTGGTTACTTATTATGGTGTCGAACAGATACTCATTTGTTCTAAAGAATTTATAAATGACTTCGCCCATGTCGTTTAATGTCTTTGTTATAAAATTTGGAATTGTGCCTTATTTGACCAAAATCTGATTCCCATAGGCTATTTCCATAAGAAAACTTTCGGTAGTAAGGCAGAAAGATCCAAGAGACCCTCCCTCCAGTTTGATGATTTTTTCCGGAGAGATTTCTAAGGTTAAAGCACTTTTAAAATCGTAGCCAAACACCTCACCTAAGAACGTTTTTGAAGTGAACTCAAAGCAGATAGGATATTTTAACCTCCATACTTTTTCTACCTGCTCTTGAAATGTTGGGCCAATAATATCCTTGATGAATCCTGGGTAAGAATCCTTTAGTACCTTTTTGTCATTTTCTGCTACATCGGCAAAGGTGTCGAACGAGGGAATCAATTGACTCAAGTTGTAAAATCTACTGACAGAATTATACATTAGATAGCACCCGACTCTGAAATTTTTCCGGGTCTGAGTAAAGTGCATTAGCAGTTTGTATGTCTGTGTTATGACTTTGTTTCTCGTGAGGTGAGCACGATCAAAATTGAAGCCTCCAGCCCAATATTTGCATAAATCTTCTTGACTCATCAGTCTTTAATTTGTCTGTTAACTACCATTGATAAGTGTGTATATGAGGTCAAAGACGCCATAATAGGGTTTTTGGACTAAGAATCCCAATTAAGGGAGCACGCCGACATTTAAAGTAATTGATTCGTGACCATGCTAAATAAGGTGGTTTTCAGTTCAAGCTTCCACCAACCGCTATCTAAATTTCCACGATTTCAATTGAAGGCTATTCCGACTTCTGTTAAAGCCTCAATTTAAAGGGAACAGGGAGAGCACGCCAATCCCTTCCTCATTTTAAGCCTGAAAATATTGTGAAAATACCTTATTTATAAATAAATTTGTAAATAATACCTTTATAATGCTCTTATTTATGAAAAAATAGACAACTAGTATGGCTTTGAGCTCTGTATCGGAGAAGCAGATCATTGAACGCCTCAAGTTTGAGAACCCATGGTGGGTTACCGGGGCGATCGAGGATTTCTATAACGAGATGCCCAGGAGGCTGTATTTCGGCCTGTTCAAAACGCTGGCCTACGAAACGGAGGTGCGCAGGGCCCTGATATTGATGGGGCCACGGCGGGTGGGCAAAACAGTCATGCTGTATCATACCGTGCAGGATTTGATTGCTTCAGGTGTTCCCGCCGATAAGATCATCTTTATTACGGTGGAAAGCCCTGTTTATCTAGATGTAGGGCTGGAGCAAATGCTGCAGTACGCCATGACGGCAGCTGGCCAGGAAGAGCTGTCTGGTCTTTATGTGTTCTTCGATGAGGTTCAATACCTGAAAAACTGGGAGGTTCACCTTAAGTCGCTGGTCGATAGCTATAGGACATGCAAATTCATAGCGTCGGGCTCAGCGGCAGCGGCATTAAAGTACAAGAGCTTGGAAAGCGGGGCGGGCCGGTTTACCGATTTCCTGCTTCCGCCGCTCACCTTCAATGAGTACATCCATTTGAAAGGGCTGGAAAATTTAATCAGGCCTTCAAAAGTAGACTGGCGGGGGGCTGATATCGACTTCTATTCTACCACCCATATTGAGGAGCTCAATAAACATTTTATTGACTACATGAATTTTGGAGGCTATCCGGAAGTCATTTTTTCTGAGAAGATTCAAGCCAATCCGGGTCGGTTTATCAGGCAGGATGTGATCGACAAGGTGCTGCTGAGGGATTTGCCAAGTTTGTATGGCATTCGGGATGTGCAGGAGTTGAATTCACTGTTTACCACCATTGCGTACAATACTGGCAACGAGTTTTCGCTGGAGACGCTGAGCAAAGAATCGGGAGGCGTGAAGAAGCAAACGATCAAGACCTATATCGAGTATTTGGAGTCGGCGTTTTTGATCAAGACGGTCAAAAGGGTGGGCCAGGATGCCAAGAGGTTTCAGCGGGATAACTTTTTCAAGATGTATCTCACCAACCCATCCCTTCGGGCGGCTTTGTTCTCGCCGATGTCCGCCACCGACGATATGATTGGCAACATGGTGGAAACGGCGATTTATGCCCAATGGATGCACCGTGATTGGTTCACTCCCTGGTATGCCAGGTGGCAAAATGGGGAAGTGGATTTGGTTGCTCTGTCGGAGGCTAAGTTTGAGCCGCTGTGGGCGCTGGAGGTGAAGTGGTCGAACAGGTACTTCGAAAAGCCCAGAGCCTTGAAAAGTCTGCTGAAGTTCAGTGCCGAAAACGGCCTGAAACATGTGCTGGTGACCACCATCGATAAGGAAGGAAGCAAAGAGGTTGACGGAGTTAATCTGCACTATTTTCCGGCAGCTACTTATGCTTATACCGTTGGCAAGAATACTTTGAAAATGAAGGGTGGATAAAATCGGGCGCTCTTGGATTTGAAGGGCTACGACGAGATTCCAACCTGGTTGGGGTGTTTTGGTCGGGTCACAGACCCTATGATAGACCTTCGGAATTTCAAATTCCGAAGAGCGGGTGCATGTTAATTTCTCTTCACCTCGTACCACAGCTCCACCATGCCATTCTTATAAGTCGTCACGTCCTTGAGGTGCAGGGGCTGCTCTATGCCGATGTAGTCAAAGAACAGGAGCCCTGCTCCCAATAGCATAGATTTCACGGTTACTATAATTTCGTAAACCAGCCTGGCCCGGAGGAAGTCTTTGGCAACAGTAGTGCCGCCCACTACCCAAATGTTTTTATAGCGAGGTTTCAGTTGATCAGTCACCAGCTTTTCGATATCTCCCGCATGGAATTTTACATTTACCCGTGCAGACATCATCGGTCGACTGGTCAGTACCATTACCGGTTTGTGGCCATAAGGCCAGCCCAATGCCAGGGCGTGTTCATAGGTTTTGGAGCCCATTACATAGCAGTCGATGCCTTCGAGAAAAGTTGTTATTTGGTCGTCGGTTAGGTCGATACCCTTTTCATATGTATCAGGCGTTTCAATCCACGACACGTCGTTGTCTTTTCTCGCAATAAAGCCGTCGAGGCTGGAGACCATGTGTAGGGTGACTTTGGACGGGGTGGTGGTCATTACTTTCTATTTGGCCTTTAGCCGTATCACATAAATGGAGTCTGTGGAGAAAATATGAATACTGTTGCCGCTAAGGGTAAAGCCAGCATTAAAAAGCTCTTCAGCACTCATCGTGCTGAGCGAATCGACGGTTTCCTGGTCAAGTTTGCCCTCGTACATATAGGGAAGGCCATTGCCCAGCTGGCGTGACTTAGTCAAAACTGTGGAGGATTTCGCTTGCAGCGTCCGCTTCATGTCGTGCGTGGTTGTGAGGAGCT
This sequence comes from Imperialibacter sp. EC-SDR9, assembly GCF_902498805.1. GTDB lineage: Bacteria > Bacteroidota > Bacteroidia > Cytophagales > Cyclobacteriaceae > Imperialibacter. The sequence goes on from NZ_LR701605.1 coordinate 8,001, forward strand.
TGGTGAGCGTGAGTGAGGTGCTGCTCAGTTCAGTCAGCGAAAATATTCCCCCGAAGTTAAGCTTGTCCTGATCGGCCGTGTCGTCAAACGTATGCTCGATATACTTGTCGTCGATCACTTTCCAACTGCCGAAGGATCCATTGTAAAAAAACTTTCCGTTGGGATAATAGCTCAGCGAAACATTCATTGGCGAGGGAAGTGTGTGGCCTTTGTTCTCGGTAGCATCTTCAAATACCCTCCAGTAGCCACCGGTCAAAGTAACTAAAGCCTGATCGTTGAGCATGATGGCGTCAGGGTTACTGAGTTCAAAGCTCTTAGGCTGAGCAATAGCGGAACTCAACAAAAGATAACAGGCGGCAGAGAAAAAATACTTTACAGCTTTCATGACATAGCGGGTAAGTTGCAAAAATGCCAATGCTAACGGTTCATCCGCCAGTTGGCTTTCATGTAACTAAAATAAACATTCTTTGCGCTCGGGTTTCATTTTTCCGGCAAAATCTGTCCAGCGCAGTGACTGGCGAAGACACCGACGCCGTCAGGAAGAAATAGAAATGCAGATAAGTTGATGTGCGGGGAAGCCACAAGTATATTTAAAAGAACACCAATACCGTCGCCGGGATGTTTTTCAAGCGGTGGTCTAACTTACGCTGATCACCACATTTTCCTTTTTGCCAGCCAAAGACCATTGAAAGGTCCCATTTTCCGCAAATCATGAACAGAGAAAATAATTCCCACAATTAGTTTCTATCATTTTCGTGTTTCGGGTTTGTCTCTTACATTTGCCATTATTTGTAATAAGTCTAAATAATAATAAGGTAAATCAAGGATGGCGAGGCTGGTACTTATATGGATGATATCTTGTTATGCGCAGGTCGTGTTGGGCCAGGCGTCGGAAGGTAATGCTACCATCACTGGCAAGGTCACTTCTACCGTTGGCGAAAAGCTGATCGGGGCTAGTGTGCTGTTGAAAGGGACTACCGCAGGTACTATTACAAGTGTGGATGGTAGTTTCGAAATCGTCAATATTCCTGCTGGCACCTACGTGCTTCAGGCCCATCTGTTAGGGTTTGAGGGGTTTGAAAAGGAGGTAAGATTGGCCGCAGATCAACGCCTGAAGTTCGACATCCTCCTTGAGGAAGTAAGCTTTGAGCTTGATAACGTAGAAGTAGTAGGCAAATCGGAAAGTACCGAAGTTCGTGAGCTGCCCTATGCCGTGTCGGTAATAAATACGAAAAATTTATACAACAGCACTTCCAATGCCAAAGAGGTGCTCAACCGTGTGCCGGGCGTGAGGGCCAGGGAAGATGGTGGTGTTGGCTCCAACCTAAGCTTTACACTCAATGGATTTTCGGGCGACCAGGTAAAGTTCTTCCTGGACGGTATCCCTATGGACAACTATGGCTCCTCTCTTAGCCTGAATAACATCCCCGTCAATACCATCGAGCGCATAGAGGTTTACAAAGGCGTGGTGCCAGTGTGGCTTGGTACCGATGCACTTGGTGGTGCGGTGAACATCGTATCGAACAAGCGCCACAACTTTATAGATGCGTCTTATTCCCTGGGATCATTCAATACACATTTGGTATCGCTGAATGGGGCCTATACGCATCCGCAAAGTGGCTTTACCGTTAGGGGAAATGCCAATATCAACTACTCCGACAACAGCTACAAAGTGTGGGTTCCCATCAAAGAGGGAAACAATATTGTAGATTCTGCCAATGTGCGAAGGTTTCACGACCAGTACCGCTCCGGTACGGTGAAGCTGGAAACCGGGGTTGTCAATAAACCTTATGCCGACAACCTGCTGTTGGGAATGATGGTGGCGGGCAACGACAAGGAAGTGCAAACCGGAGCCACTATGAACAGCGTGTATGGCGGCATCGTAAGAAACAGTCAGTCGGTGATTCCTTCTTTGAAATACAGCAAAGAGAACCTGTTGATAAACGGCTTTAACCTGAGTGTGAACAGCGCTTTTAACGCTACAAAAAGCCAGGTGGTCGACACACTGAGGGGAGTGACTTACAACTGGCTGGGCGAGGCGATCTATACTCCCAATTCCAACGATGGAGAGTTGTCCCGCACTTTTACCACGCTGACCGACGGTGAGTTCAACAGTCAGGTCAACGCCGGCTATACCATCAATACCAGGCATTCGCTGGCCTTTAACCGTTCTTTTTCTCATTTCGAAAGGGAGGTGTTTGACAAGGAAAACCCTGATAGGATTGAGAACCAATTCCCCAAATCCATCAACAAGCAGGTGATGGGGCTGGCTTACAAATTCGACGCCAGCGAAAAGTGGAGTACGACATTATTTGGCAAGGCGTATTTGCTGCATGCTGCCACAAGCAAACAGTTTGACTTTGGGCTACCGACCCAGCGGACCGAGGCCACTGAAAGCAAAAAACAAAACCTGGGCTATGGGATGGCCAGTACTTATTTCTTAGTGCCCCGGTTACAAATGAAAGTTTCCTACGAACACACCTACCGCATGCCCTGGGCCACCGAGATTTTCGGTGATGGTCTGTTTGTACAGCCTAATCCCGACCTGGGTCCGGAGCAGAGCGACAACCTGAACCTGGGAGCTGCCTACCAGTTCACAGTTAAGCGCCATCACCAGCTCATGCTTGAGAGCAGCTTCGTTTATCGGGAGTCGAAGGACCTGATCTACCAGGTGGTGAGAGTGGCCAGCCCGGAAACGTATTACGAGAACCTGGCCCAAACGAAGGTGGTCGGTATGGAAGGCAGCGTGAGCTACCAGTGGAAAAAGCTGTTGAGGGTGGGTGGAAATGTCACCTTTCAGGACATCACCGACCAGGCCGATTCGGTGTACAATGAGTCTTACACCAACACAGGCTACCAAAGGAATTTCCAAAAGGGATACAGGCTCCCCAACACTCCTTACTTTTTTGGTCATGCCCATGCTGGTTTAACATTTCAAAACGTGACAGGCAAGGGGTCTTCTTTGAATGCGAATTACTATTTCAATTTCGTTCAGAAGTATTTCCTGAGCTGGGCTGAGCTGGGCTCGATGGACACAAAGAAAATTATTCCGCAACAGGCTTCCCACGATGTGGAGCTGTCTTTAAGTCTCAGAGAGAGCAAATACAATATTTCGCTGGAATGCCGGAATCTGGCCAATGCCAGGCTGTACGACAAATACTATTTGCAGAAACCGGGAAGGGCATTCTACCTGAAACTCAGGTATACACTTTAATCAATTTCAACAAACACAAATAATCAAAACAAGTGGATATGTTTTCTAAAAATCAATTCAAGTTATGGGCTATGCCGGCGCTGATCTTATGTGCGGCCATTTTCTTCACAGGATGCGGTGGGTCGGACGATCCCGAACCGGAAGAAACAGAGAGCCCGTTTGTGGTATCGCTGGCGATTCAGGGCAGCGACAATGGATTCACTTACTATTCTGTGCCTTTCAGCGACGTAATGACAGGCTCACTTTCGGCCGTAGGCCAGGGCATTGAGCAGCCAGGCTACTACGACTTTACCCAAATTGGCAGCACCATCTACAGCATTGGTGGCCTTGACGATGTGAATGTAGTGGGCATCTCGAAAAATGAAGATGGCTCTTTGGAACAGGTTGGCGATATTTCCTTTGTTAACAGCCTGTCGGACATAATCAAAGCGGACGATAATACTTTGGTGGCCCTGGAGCTTTCGGCAGCTTCTGATCAGGTAAAATTCCATACCATTGACATCAATTCGGTAACTGTGAAATCAACCGTATCACGTCCTGTGTCCGACCTGGTTTCCGAGTATTCCGCTGCCTACGGGGGCATGAGAATCAGTGGTGACTTTCTGTACCTGGCGTACTATGTCAGCGACCCGACTACCTACAACACGCCTTCTACCGAGCAAGCGGAAGTAGCAGTGTATTCTTACCCAGGCTTCGAGTTTCAGAAAATAATGACCGACTCAAGGGTTGGGCCTATTGGCGGTTTCAACGTAAAGGCAGGTTTGATCAAAGACGAAAAAGGAGATGTGTACGCTTTGTCGCATTCTAATCCTGCCAATGGCTATAGCCAAACAACGAAGAGCGCAGGTATCCTTAAAATCGAGAAAGGATCGACAGCCTTCGACGAGGAGTACTTTCTTGACATTGAGGAGCTGACTGACGGCAAAACCACTGCCCACCTCATGTACCTTGGCGATGGCAAGGCTTTCGCCGAAATCAATATGACAGATCGTGCTGACCAGGCAAGATGGTCTGACGGCCCTCTGCAGTCGGCGGTGATCGACCTTTACGCTAAAACCGTCACCTACATCAGCGGAGTGCCTGAGCATGCAGGGCAGGGTCGCCGACTGGCAGCCGTGCACGATGGTGATTTTGTATACATGTGTGTTCCGGAGGACACGGGCATCTTCGTGTACAAAATGGATGTAAAAAACTTCACGGCTACCAAAGGCGCTGAAGTAGAAGCCAACTTCGTCGCTGGATTCTTCAAACTATAATATTTGAACTGCAAACCACCGGTCTGCCCACCAGGCCGGTGGTTGTTACTGATCTGACTGTCGATGAAAAACAAGAAAGGCAAGGCTAAAAACAAAAGTACCATCCGCCGGCTTAACGATTGGCTTCACCTCTGGCTGGGGCTAGTTTCCGGGATTATTGTTTTGGTGGTGAGCCTTACCGGGTGCATCTATGTTTTTCAGCAAGACATTAAAGATGCGCTGGAACCATGGCGTTTTGTAGAGACGCAGGATCAACCTTATGTTCCTCCCAGTCAGCTGCTCGACACCGCACAGGCCTATACGCCAGGTGCAAAGCCTACAGGCTTGACCTATGCTACCAGAGAGGGCGCTGCGGCAGTTGGTTTTTCCTCTTTTGAAGAGGGAAAGCGCAGCTTTACTGTCGTTTTTATGAACCCCTATTCGGCTGCGTTTCTAAAAAAGCAGCAAACCATTGGCAACGGGCAGTTTGATTTTTTTCGATTTATCATCGATGGGCACCGGGCACTCTGGCTGCCCTATGAGATTGGCCGACCGATTGTTGGCGTTGCCACTTTGGTCTTTCTGGTTTTGCTCGTGACTGGTCTGGTCATGTGGTGGCCTAAAAACAGAAAGAAGGCAGAAATGAAAAAGGGGCTCACGATAAGATGGAATGCAAGTTTTAAGCGGGTTAACTACGACTTACACAATGTGGTGGGCTTCTACAGCCTGATATTGGCACTGGTGCTGGGCATCACAGGCCTGGTGTACAGCTTTGAGTGGTTTGCCGATGGACTCTATTATGTGACATCGGGAGGAGAGAGCCGACCCGAGCACAGTCACCCTCACTCCGATGTATCGAAGGCTGGCCTCGTACAACATAATGATAGCATTTCACCATTAGATCGAGCCTGGTACAAAGCCGTGGCGCTGGAGCCTGATGCACAGGGGTGGTATATGACACCTATCCTTCGTGATGAAGACGATGCGATTGAGCTAATTGCCTATCAGGATGAAGGATCATTCTATAACCAAAACACCTACTACTACGATCGGTATACGCTGGAGCCTTACCGCATGCAGGGAGACAGATTTGTGGAAGCAGGCTTTGCCGATCAGCTGGCTATGCTGAACTACGATATGCACGTGGGGGTGGCATTGGGTTTGCCCGGAAAAATACTGGCTTTCTTTGTTAGTTTGATTTGTGCGAGCTTGCCAGTCACCGGGTTTATGGTGTGGTTGAACAAAAAGAAGAAATCGAAAAAGCGGGAAAAGGTTCGGCTTTAGCCAATATACGACCAAGCAAAAAAATGAAGAGTTTGCAAACGGTTGGGTTCAAAAGAAAAAAGAAGAGGCTGTCTCAAAAGTCCAGTTAGCTACTTACGATGTCACATTGAGCCTGTCGAAATGCACATTAGTGCTGTTAACAAGGTTTCGACAAGCTCAACCTGACATCCATTGAGGACTTTTGAGACAACCTCTTCTTTTTAGGTCTTTTTGATGTCTGCTATTTATCTACTTTGATCGAATTTTTGTCAATAACATCCCCTTTGGCATCAAGCTCCACCACTTCGTAGCCTAGCTGCTCCAGCTTTTCCCGGTTGGTGGCGCCGTCGCCAACAACGAGGATATAAATACTGTCGTCGTCGAGGTATTTTTTTGCCAGCTTATTGATCTCATCTTTCGAAATGGTATTGATGATCTTGGTTTGCTGATCGACATAGCTCTTGTCGAGGTTGTAATGAGCGATTGTCCGCAAGAAGCCCGCCTTCTGACCCGGTGTTTCATAGCTTCTGGCGTCACGCTGCCCTACGGAGTTTCTCATAAAGGCAAGTTCATCGTCGGTAATGCCTTTTTCCCGATAGTCAGTGATCTCTTTCATAAATTCCACCACGGCACTGTCGGTAGCTGTTGCCAACACCCCCGCATAGGCCTGATAGGGCCCCGGGTCTTCTGTAGAACTGAAATAAGCACCGGCACCATACGTCCAGCCCTTGTCTTCTCTCAAGTTCAGGTTGATGCGGCTGTTGAAAGCGCCTCCCAGCGGATAGTTCATCAGGTACGATTTGAAGTAATCACCAGTAGCGTCGTATTTCAGGTCGGTCATATAGCCCACCCGAATCTGTGATTGCGGTGCATTGGGCTTGTCCACCAGATAAATCCTGGTTTTGTCGCCCGGTTTGGCCGGTGGAAGTGTGGGTAGCGCCACTTTTTTGTTGGGCCAACTTTTCAGGAAGCCCAACTTTGGCAGAATCTCCTTTTGATCAACATCTCCTACAATCACCAGCTCGCCCAGGTTGGGAGAGTAGTACTTGTCGTAGAAAGCCTTCACATCGTCAAGTGTAATGTTGGCGACCGTTTCCTCTATCCCGGATGTTGGCACTGAATAAATATGCTCGTCGCCGTATAGCAACCGGTCAAACACCTGGCCCGCAATGGCTGAGGGATCCTTCTGACTGGCAATGATGCCTTCCATTTGTTGCTTGATCACCCTGTCAAAGTCTACTTGCTGGAAGCCTGGTCGCAGGAGTTTTTCCTCCGCAAGTTGTAGCGTTTTGTCGAGGTTCTTCTTCAGTGTGTTGATACTGACTACTGTTGAAGTCCGGTTGGCATAAATATTAATGCTGCTGCCAATTTTCCGCAGCTCTTCCTGCATGGCTTCGGCTGAATAGTTTTGCGTTGACTCATCCATCATGGAAGCCGTGATCTGAGCCAACCCGCTTTTCTTGGGGTCGGCCGCATCGAACTTGTGGCCACCTACCAGCGTCAACTGAATAGCAACGGTAGGAATCTCATTGCTTTTTGTTCCAATCACCTTAATGCCATTATCGAATTTGGTTTCCCAGAACTCAGGCACCTTTACGAGCGGGCTTGGGCCAGAAACAGGTCTTTTGCTTCTATCGAAAGGCTCATTGGTGGGTTTCTTGTAAGTAAGACCGGTGTAGTCTGTTTTTGGAAATGCGCTGACGCCACTTGTTGGCTTCTCAAAATTGTCGGGCTTGGCAGGAGCCGTTTCAGCATTTGGCAGATAACTGAGGATAACGCCTGGCTTGTTGTAGATGTACTTGTTGAATACCCGCATCACATCGTCGGCCGTAATGTCAAGGTAGCGCTGCAGGTCTTTTTTGACCAGATTGGGGTTGCCGAATGCATACTGGTACCTCGACAGCTGTGATACCTTTCCGCTCACGCTGGCCAGGCCGTTGATGGTGCTCGACTCCTGGTTGGCTTTGAATTTCTTCAGATCGTCTTCGCTTACACCATTTTTGGCGAATTCGTCCAGTATCTGGCGCATTTCAGTTTCAAAGCCGGAGAGCGTCTGCCCGGGGTAGGGCAGCACAAACATCGTAAACTCGCCTGAAAGCTCTGCCGCCGGATGGAACACCGACGCCTGAATGGCTTTCTGGGTCAATACAAATTTTTTGAAGAAGTAAGAACTTTGACCGGTTCCTAAAATCTCCGAAAGGCAATCAAGCGCTGCCTCATCAGGGTGCATATTGGGCACAGTAGGGTAGGTGAACATCAACGCCGGGAAGCGGATGTTGTTGTCGACATGCGAGATGTAACGGTCGGCGGGAATCACCGGGGCATCCAGCTTCATTTTTGCTACTTCCGGCCCTCTCGGAATACTCCCGAAATACTTTTCAACAAGGGTAATCACCTTTTTCGGATCAACGTCTCCCCCAACAGTAAGGGAAGCATTGTTGGGGCCGTACCACCGCAGGAAGAAGTTCTTCAGGTCATCTAAATTGGCCCGGTCGAGGTCTTCAAGCAATCCAATGGTCGACCAGGAATAAGGGTGGCCGTAGGGATACACCGCTGCAATGGTTGTTTCGTTCCACATGCCATAAGGGGCATTGAGCACACCCTGACCTTTTTCATTCTTCACGGTTGCCCGCTGCACTTCAAATTTTTTGGTTGTCACCGCATCGAGGAAGAAGCCCATCCTGTCAGCTTCCAGCCAAAGCATGGTTTCCAGCTGGTTGCTGGGTGCGGTTTCAAAATAGTTGGTTCGGTCACGGTTGGTGGTCCCGTTCAGCGTGCCACCCGATTCGGTCACAATTTTGAAATGTTCTTCATCGGCAACATTGTCGGAGCCCTGGAACATCATGTGTTCGAAGAAGTGTGCAAACCCAGATTTGTTGAGTTCCTCCCGGGCCGACCCCACATGGTAGGTTACGTCGACATGCACCAGCGGATCGGAATGATCTTCGTGAATGATCAGCGTCAGGCCATTAGCCAGCTCGTATTTTTCATAGGGTATTACCAGCTCATCACCGGTTTTGGTTACTTTTTCGATGAGCTTGGTTTGTGATTGAGAGGTCAATGCCATCGAAATGGCAAGACAGAGCAGTAGCAGTTTTTTCATTGGAACATGGATCAGTTAAAAAGTAATATTTGAGTCTTTAACGTTTGGTTACTGAAAAGTAGTGTTGCGGATATAATTTAGTACAAAACGGTGGTTCTAATAAGCTTTCGAAAGCAAAATAACCTGAATCAGGCTTTTATTGGACTTTCGGCTTATGTTTTTCTGTATGAAGGTGATTCTTTGATGCCATCGTGACATGTGATGGCTGGCAGAGGCGTGTTGCACACTTCTGTCGATGCCTTAATTTGAAACCAGCAGATAATTGGTACTTCTCCCGCCACCTTCAGCTTTCTGTAGTATCTGTTTTGCTACCAAATCCTGTATGTCACGCAGCGCCGTGTCAGCGGAACACCCGGTTATCTTCGCCCACTTCGAAGTGGTGAGGTTGCCTTCGAAGCCGTCCATCAATTTTTCGAGCATGAGCTTCTGGCGTTCGTTGTCTATCAGGAGCGCATGCTTGCTCCAGAAGGTATGCTTGAATATAACCGCATCTAACACATCGTACGATGCATTGAGCGAGTTGAGCAGGCAGTTTAAAAACCAGTCGAGCCAGCTAGTGATGTCCACATCCCCCTGCTGGGTTTTTTCAAGTATGTCGTAATAAGCTTTTCGCTCCTTCCTTATCTGCGCCGACATGCTGTAAAACCTTTGGGGCATGCCGTCGGCCCTGGCCAGCAGCATATCGGCGATAGCCCTGGCTATTCTGCCGTTGCCGTCCTCAAAAGGGTGTATAGTAACGAACCATAAGTGGGCTATAGCGGCTTTCACAACCAGGTCATTGCTGTCGTTTTCGTTGAGCCAAAGCAGGAACCTGTCCATTTCTTCATCGACGTGCCTGGCCGGTGGCGCTTCAAAGTGTACTTTTTCCTTTCCCAATGCACCTGATACCACCTGCATGGGGCCGGTAGAATCGTCTCGCCAGTTGCCCACGAGCACTTTGTACATGCCGCTTCTGCCAGTTGGGAACAGGGAGCTGTGCCAGGCGAATAGTCTGTCTTTTGTCAAAGGGGCGTTGTATTGCTGGGTGGCGTCCAGCATCATATCGACTACACCGTCTACATCCCTGTCGGAGGGGACGAGTCCGGATATGTCCATGCCTAAGCGACGAGCCACCGAAGAACGCACCTGCTGCGGATTCAGGATATGCCCTTCTATTTCGGTAGATTTCAGCACGTCGAGCGTGAGCGTTTCCAGCACGGCTTCGTTTTGCAGCACAAACCCAAGAGATTCCATTTTGCCTACCAGCTTTCCTTGCAAGTGGCGCACCCTGCCTAATAGCGGTGTGAGCTGCTCCTGCCTCCATTCAAAGGCTGGCCAGCTTGCTTTCTGATAGATGTATGGTAGTAATCTCCGCATAATGTGCGGTAAATATATGACTTAATCTCCGCATCCTGAAATAAATCCCGCATATTATGCGGAGAATAGAAAAGCTATTCGCCGCAGTGGTGCCCACAGCGAAAGCTGGTGGCGCCAGCTACAAGAGATTCAGCCACCCGTAGCATGAGACACAAAAGTTTGGATTGGCCGAAGGAGGCTGTATGACCAGCCTGGCTAATGCGATCTTTCTTTTCAGTAAAACAGCTGAAACTTTTGTAGTCTTTCGCTGCCTAGTCACTAGCCAGTCGTGCCACCAACCTGGCAGGGGCCATCGTTGTGGGCACGACTTGCGGGACTACTCATCTCCCCAAAAGATCGACGTGAAATAAGTTGCGAAATGTTATTTCTTCTTTTTCTCTCTGGCCTTATCCAGGTTTTCCTCTACCCTGAACTTTACAATTTGGGCAATGAGATCCAACGGCAAGGGCTTATCGATGGGAAACTGAACCGAGCCTTTGGCGCCTTTGTAGCCTGCCAGCTCTTTTTTGAAAGCTTCAATACCGGAAGGGGTGGGGTAAAAGCCGATGTGTTTATCGTAGGCGGCGTAATATACCAGCATGCCCTCAAGCATGAAGGCTGGCATGTTGTAGCTGATCTTCTCTATTGCCTGGGGGGCTGCTTTTTTGATCGTTGCCCTCAGGCCTTCCATCAGTTGCTGCGTTTTTTCAGGAAATGCGGCGAAGTATTCTTCAACGGTTTTGAATTTGTGAGAAGGTGCTGCTTCCATGGTGTTTTACTTTTTTGAGGTAGACTGGACTCTTTGGTTGTTTTCCTTTAGTCTGAATGCTACCAGTTGCGCAATCAGCTCTAACGGCATTGGTTGGTTTAATGGAAACTGGGCTGTCGACTTTTCAGTAGTAAAGGGAGCTATTGCTTTTTGGAAAGCCTGGTCTCCAGCAGGTACCGGATACATACCAATGTGTTTTTTCCAGGCGGCGTACGATACGAGAAAGCCATTTTGCTTAAAGGCCGGCATATTGTAGCTGATCAGCTCTTCTGCCTGGGGTGCAGCTTGCTTAATTGTTTGCCTCAAGGCTGTTAAAGTCGACTGCACTTCTTCAGGAAAAGTACCGATATACTCATCGACTGATTTGAATTTTGCTCCCATTACCTAATGTTTTTGTAGTATCCGACGTAACAAAAATACCTTTATCCTCATAAATTCCTCCGGTGCAGAAGCGGCAATTGGAGGGGTGGTTTGCGGCAGGTATATCCGGCTGAGGTACGTTCATCTACATGTCGTGCCACCAACCCGGCAAGGGCCTTCGTTGTGGGCACGACTTGCAGTGGTGCCCACAGCCATAGCTGGTGGCACCACCTAATCAGAGAGTCGGCTGCTTGTAGTCATTCATCATTTAGACAAACTTTCAATTTCCTCATTGCACTGCTTGCGAAGCGCTGCCAGTATTTTCTGCGACGCCTTGTCTTGTACCAGGTTTTTTGTTTCCCACGGATCGTTGACAAGGTCGTAAAGTTCTTCAGAATCTGGAATATCCCTGTACCTGAAGTACTTGTATTTTTCGGTTCGTATGCCCTCACTGGCAGCGATAGGCTTAAAGTTCCAGAGGTGTTCGCAAAGGAAGGCGTCTCGTCTTGGTACAGCCATTTTCGTTTTTTTGGTGTGGCCGGTGAGGCTCATTCCCTGATAAGACGCTGGAATTTTGGCCTGAGCAAAATCAAGGATGGTAGGGGCAATGTCTACATTCAGGGCCATGTCCTCTACGGTCTTGTTGCCAACGCCTGATGGGTCATAGATTATGAGCGGCACACGCAGCGATGGCTCATACATCAGCCATTTGCCAGCCAGCTGACGTTCGCCAAGAAAGTAGCCGTTGTCGCCCATGAGGATGATGACTGTATTTTTATCAACTCCTTTTGCTTCCAGCGCTGTTCGTATTTTGGCGATGGCTCGGTCTATCCCGCTGATCATCCGGTAGTAGCCCTTTACCATTTGCTGGTATTTTTCCGGGCTATCGAACCGCCAGTTCCAGCGGGCTCGGTTGAAGCCTTCTCGCACAGGCAACGGCAGCTTCATGAAGTAGCTGTCGTCGGCCATGGCCGGGCCTGGGATAGTCACATTTTTGTACAGGCTATCTACTTCCTGCGGCCAGAAATACTGCTGCGGTGAGCTATCGTCGGCATGCGGCGCATGGAAGCTAATGGAAAGGCAAAACGGCTTGCCTTCTGGCGCATTTTCGATAAAATCGATGGCGTTATCCCTGATCACGTCGGTGGTGTGTTTGTGCCTGGTGCCTTCTTCTACCAGCCTGAAGTAGGCCCCAACGGGCTCAGGCTTGTATACATCGAAAAGGCTCGTGTCTCTTTTGTTTTCAAAATTGACGCCCATTTTGCCCAAAAATCCGCTGTAGTAGCCCTCACTTTTCAGTAGGGATGGATAACTGTTGTCAGTGAATTCGTTTTTGACCGGAGGCTGCTGAAAGGTGTAATTATGTTTCCTTTCATAAAGCCCTGTAATGATGGTGGCCCGGCTGGCGGCGCAAATGGGGGTGGTGACGAAGGCATTTTTGAAGTACACCCCCTCCCTGGCCAGCTTGTCCATTTCCGGTGTTTGAATAATTGTGTTGCCTGCATAACCCAGGGCGTCCCAACGCTGGTCGTCGGTGAGAATGAAAACGATGTTGGGTTTGGCACTTTGGCCATAAACGTAACCAGATAAACAAAGGAGAAGGAGGGTCAGGAGGTTTTTTGACGTCATGGGAGGATCGTTTTTAGCGTAGAGTCAGGTTGTCGGTTGCTTCTGTAGCTGCTTCGCAAAGCAGATGCTGCTCGTCATATTGGCATACTGTCCATAGTTTTCAATTTCAGAGTAGCCAGATTTTTTGTACAACCTAATGGCGTTTTTGTACTGCCTGCCGGTTTCTAAAATACAATATTCGCAGGAAAGCTCTGTAGCCCATCGCTCTAATTCGTGAAGAATTTTGGAGGCAATTCCCCGCCCTCTGCCTTCAGGAGAAGTGTACATCCTTTTGACTTCCATGGTGGTAGCGTCGAACTTTTTGATGGCGCCACAGCCGAGAGCTGTTTCTCCATCGTAAGCCACCACCACGTGCCTGATCTTGTCGATGTGATTGTATTGGGCATAAAAGGCATGGTCTTCACCATCCATGGCTGTCACGTACACATCCAGTTGCTTTACCAACTCTACGAAGGCTGGATTTTCAGAAGTGGTTCGTTGCAGTTGGAGCATAAGGAAGAATTTGACTTAGAACCTGCCGTTAGATAGATAATTCTAATGGATTTTGAAGGTTATAGGTAAGATCATTTCTACTTTTATCCTCTGGCCTCGATGCATTGCAGGCTTCCAGTGAGGAGCACCTGAAATTACCTCTTTCGCAGCCTCATCACAGCCTTCACCAATTCCCTTTAAGACCTCGACGTCAACTATTTCCCCCTCCTCGTTAATGAAAAATTGAACAAAGACATTTCCCTCAACTCGAGATCTTCGTGCAGACTTTGGATACTTTAAATTTTTGGAAATATAGCTATAAAATTTAGGCAGCCCCTCGCTTGGTTCAGGTTGTATCACCAGTTCTTTGTAATGGTATTCGGTTCCAATTGAATCGTAACTCACTCCGCTAATCAGAACCCCTTGTTGATATTTTTCTCTGAAAAACAAAGAGTCATTTTCATATCTACCGAACCATTCTCCATCTCTATCTGAGTTGACTAACCGCCCTTCTATGGTATATTCCTCGTCTTCGACTGATGACTGATAGTCGCCAGTACCATTTGTTACTAACTGTAATCCAGTGGAATCCCATAATTGAATGACCTTTTGTGACTGAGAAAGTTCTTTGCCAGGTTCAGGTGTCTCAAAAAACCGAGTTTCTTTTTTTACCCCGTTTTTGTGCCAGTATGTCCAATTGCCCACACGTTGACCCTTTTCAAAATTTCCTTCTGACGACTTCTTGCCATTTTGAAAATAGTAAACAAACCAACCATGCTTAATATTGCCTTTTGGAAGCATGAAGGATCCTGACATTCTGAGTTGACCACCCATATAATAGTCTTCAACCATTGTCATTTCTGGGTCTGAAATGGAGGGTGTTTTCAACCGATAGTAATCGGCAGTTTCTTTCTTGGTCTCAATTAATTTTTTATCTAGAAAAAGAGTATCTAGTTGAGCGATACAATCACAGCAGGAAATTAGAAACAGAAGAGAAGAAATATAAAATTTCATGTAAATCTGAGCGTTGAGTTTGTAACGATGGTAATTTGATGCAATGGGTTTCTAGTCGAGTAGGCTTAATTATTTGCTGACCAACGGCTTCAGTGCCTCTCTCATTTTCACATACCCAGTGGCGTTGGGATGCAAGCCATCTGAGAAAAGGCTTTCGTCAATCTTGTTGTCTTTGTTTAAGAAGATGGCACCCAGGTCAGCGTATTTTACCTGCTTATTACTGGAAAGCCTGGCCATTTCAAGGTTGAGGTTGGCCACCCTCTGCTCGTTATTTCTTCGTGGCAGAAGTCCCATCATCGTGATTTCTGCTTTTGGCTGACGGATTTTGATGACGTCCAGTAAAATGCTTAGCCCTTCAAGGATTTCTTCGTCAGTGTTGAGGTGCAAGTTGTTGGTGCCTATCATGATGAAGATCTTTTTGGCTTGAAACCCATCCAGCTCTCCATGGTAAACACGCCAAAGCACGTTCTCCACCCTGTCCCACCCATAGGCCTGGTTGCGCATGCCTGCAGGTGTAAACAGCGTTTTCCACGATTCTTCTTCCACCACTCGTTTCGTGCGGGGTAGGCCACCCCAAAAGTGAATAATAGAATTGGCGAGGAAGACCATCTTAGGTGGTTCGTTGGCGTTCATCTGCAGAATTTCGTTGTGACGCTCTTCCCAGTCGTAGTTGTTGGGCTCACGGTATTGGGTGACTGGTTTGGTGGTGGAAGCGACTCCCACCGGTTCATTCAAAATGGCCCTCAGACTTTTTTCGTAGCCCTGCGCATAGTGAAGCATGCCGAGGTCGGTGGGATGAGTGCCATCTACCGTATCGTCCAGTCCCAGGCCAATCTCTTCCTTCGTCAGGTAGAAGAGTCCGGTAACTCCTTCTTTCTTCAACTGATAAAAGGCCTCCTGCTGCACCCGGTTGGCCTTGGTGTATTGCCACTTTCTATCGTCGTTGACAAGGGCGTCGGTATAACCAGCGTTATCCACCAGCAACATTGGTGTAGTGGGATGCTTTGCTCTCAAAGTACGAACAGACGTTAGTACCCGATCCTTTAGCCCCTGTTCTCCGTTGATGCCAAGCCTTGCCCAGGTGCCAGGAATCAGGTTGGGCAAGCAGTCGAGCACAAACACTTTGGCGTCAATCTCATTCACGAAATCTACAACGGAGCTGTCGAGGCGGCCATTGCCGCTGAAGGCCAGGTTGATCAGTGGCCTATCCATTTTTCGTCCGACAATGGATGTCCAGGCCATGCCGGGGCGGGAGGCGCAGGCACCGTGAGCGATAGAGGTGCCGTACACTACTATGGGCTTTTCTTTGCGGACAGGAAGTGGTTTGAAATGACTCCCGGTTTCCACGCCTACTTCCAGCCAGGAAACCGAATTGTAAAGCGGCAAATAAAGGCGGTATTCTCGGCCCAGCTCGTGAAATTGGTCGTTGGGCCTCAGCCCCTCGTAGCGGTAGGTAATGGTATCACCGAAGTTTCGTTTGGCAGCGCACCAGACTTCCTGCCCCTCATTGGTAATGGCATAGAGGTCGACGCCGCTCACACCGGTAGCGGGCATGTGATCCATGCCGTTGTTGTTGCCGTCACCTTTTGGCTTAGAAATATATCGAACAACGATCTGTGTAGAATTGGAACGAAACCGCACCATAAGGCCAGCTGAATGCTGAGAAAGGTTCCAGACTGCCGGGGGTACTTTCCCTTCGGCTCTGGCGGGAAGCCGGTCGTAGGGTTCCTTTGTTTCGCCTGCCCAGGCTTGCCCTTCTATAACGGGGAATGCATGTTCGGCTGGGTTCCACCATTTGAGCAAAGACTTTTCTTGAGAGAAGGTGTCAAAGGCGACAAGACAAACCACGACAGCGAGTAGGTATTTTTTCATGAGGTGTTAAAAATAGAATAACGTAAGCCCTTTTGTGCTCGAAAAGGGAAAGTCAATCTAATAGTTTTTGCTTAAAAAGCCTTCAGTGAAACTATTGGGTGGTTCTCAAATAGCCGAGATCGGCTCTACCACAAACCCTCTTTCCCTCAGCTGGCTGATCAACCCGCATTCAAACTGTAGATGGCTTAGGCCGACAGCAACAAAGCAGCTTGAGGACTGGAGATCATCAACGATTTTTTCCAGCCAGCGGGTGTTGCGGTCGGTGAGTATGAGGCTGTTGCGGCAGGGCTCCGTTAGTCGGTAGTCAAAGGCCATCTGCCGGTACATGTCGGTGGCTTCGCAGCTTTGGGTATCACCTCCACTCTTTATTAATTCGATAAGCCGGGACAGGCGTTTTTTATGCACTTTTGGTGGCATGCCTTCAATGTCTTTCCTGATTAATTCCAGTTGCTCTTCAGCCGTTTCCAGCCCTAACACTTGCTTGCCTGCCTGC
Organism: Imperialibacter sp. EC-SDR9; assembly: GCF_902498805.1. Lineage (GTDB taxonomy): Bacteria > Bacteroidota > Bacteroidia > Cytophagales > Cyclobacteriaceae > Imperialibacter. The sequence continues at coordinate 24,759 of NZ_LR701605.1, forward strand.
TTGGCAAGAAAGCCGATATAGTCGTCGATTGAAAGATTGGGGTCAGCGGCGGATCTTGTGTTGCAGGTGTTAATGGTGTATTCCCTGTTGAGAGCTGCGTGCAGTTCCTCAGGCCGCAGCTTTTCAAAGTTGGCGGGACTGTTTTGCAAGTGCTCTCGTAAGTAGGCCAGGTCAGCTTTTGTCAGGTATTTTGACCATTGAGTGTCAGCCGTACGGGCGTTCACGATATCGTTGGCTGTGTGCCCGGGCCCGGGGTCTGATTCTGTAATCACGATATCCGCTGCCATGAGTTTGTCCTTCGCATTTTTCAGTGTATCAAAGAAAGACTTGCTAAGGGCGTGGTGGGTGCCGAAGAGGTAGGATTCAACTGAGCCATCTGGTGAAACAACTCGAAACAGGAGCGTACGGCGTACCTCACCCTGGCGGTTGTTGGCAGCGAGCCTTCCGGCGATAAAGCCGAGGAATATTGCAAGAAGAATAGATGCAAATTTTTTCATCAGTCAGTGTTGTATCTACTCAAATATCCTTGAGTATGCCTTGGTCAAATAGAGGAAGCCAGCTATGATTTTAATTGCCAAAATTGCGAGGTTATTGCGCAGCAGGATAGTAAAAACTGGACAAAAGATGTTTAGCTTCAGTTTCTTGTAAAAATGGGCATCTGCAAATCCCTCGGAGCTTTCAGGTATTCGCCGGGTGTCAGGCGTGTGAACTTCTTCATTTCTTTTATAAAGTGCATTTGGTCGTAAAAACCATTGTCGTGGGCAATGCTGGTGAGGTTGACCTGGCTGGCTTTGTTAGTGGCTTTCAGTGTATGAAACAGCCGAATCAACTGCCCGCACTGCTTGGGTGACACGCCCAGGTTTTGCATGAATTTTCTCTCAAAGGTTTTTATGATGACGCCGGTTTCTTCCGCCAGATCGAGTATACGGTGAGCGCCCCTTCCATCCACAATGCGGTTAATCAGGTAGTCGAAAGTGGCATCGGCCTGCCGGTTGAGTGTCAGCAGTCTTTTCATAAAGTAGGTTTCGATAAGCCTAACCCTATTTAGCAAGCACTGGGTTTCAAAAAGCTTGCTCTCCAGCTCCAGCATATCTTTTCCAAAAAGGTCTTCAATGGGAATTGACTGATTGACGGTTTCCTGAAGGCCTGGCTTGATAAATGGATAGAGCCCATAAGGCTTGAAGCGAACAGATATACCCATTTCTCCATCTACCTTCACATCCTGAGCAATAGTTTTGAGCCCGGAGAGGTGACTACCCAAAACCTCTACTTTGTCTGAGCCGTCTTTTATTTTTCTTTCCAGCGTGCCAGAGGTAAAGATTAGCTCCACTGTATTGTCGGGCACCACCAGGTAGGTTCGCCCTTTGTTTTCAGGCCGCTGCGTATAGCTTTCTGTCCACACACAGTCGATATATCGACTAAGCACGCTGTTCAGCTTAAACTCCTGGTACTCATAAATCATACTGATGCTCTTATGATCGTATGGAGGAGTATACTTTGGTTGTTAGAATTTGTTGCAAAACTGTGGTGAGTGGTTGGAGTTGTTAAGCGATAGGCTGGTAAACCAAATGAGGGTGTCTCAAAAGTCCTAACTGGATGTCAGGTTGAGCTTGTCGAAACCTTGTTATTAGTCCTAATAAGCATTTCGACAGGCTCAATGTGACAATTACGTCAGCTAAAGGACTTTTGAGACACTCTCCCTGGTCACATACCATATCAAATCAGGCCCACACTTAGGTTGCAGCCTGAGTTATTGTGTTTTCTCGTACCTTAAAAGGTTACTTGCCCATGGAATGAAGTATTGGAAGTTGGGTGCATCGGTGTGCCCTCCGTCATGTTGTCGCCATGCCAGTTCGCCGTCGAGCAGACCTGTGAGGACGGGAGGCATTTGCTCAGTCTGATAGTTATTGGAGACCCCAATGTCTTTGACGCCTAAAAGCTTGAAAGCCGGGCCAGCGGCCACCGTAGCCATGTAGCTTCCGTGCTGATCCAGCCATTTAGCATCGCCTTTTTCAGGAATGCCATAACTTATGAATGTTAATCGGGGGGCGCACAGTGCAATTAATTGATGTGAGTCGACTGGCAGGTCGCAGCCTGTCTTACTTCCGAATTCGGCTTTGGAAGCGCCGTACTTCAGGTAGTTGCCCGCCATCCAGTGGTATTCGCCTGAGCCAGTGATGTTTTCTACGGCTTCACCAAAAACACGCCGGTGAAGCACGGCACCACCCTTTCCAGACGATCCTATGAGCCCCACGGCAAATCTTTGCTCCAAAGCAAGCGTCACCAGGGCGGCTTTTCCATAGCGTGACACGCCCTCGATGCCTACTTTCTTCGCATCCACCAGGGTGTCTGTTTCCAAATAGTCGAGGCCTCTGGCGGCTCCCCATGCCCAGGCACGCAGTGAGCCCCAGTCGTCAGGTTTGCGTGGTTGGCCTTTGTTCACCAGCCCAATGATTCCCCGGGTGAGCCCTGCGCCATTGTCGGCTTGAATGCTCGCAGGCTCGATAGTGGCATAGCCCCAGCCTGCTGCTAGCAGTTGCTCTGTTGGAGGCGAATCGCCAGTTGGAGGAGGTGCAAAAAAATTGGGGCCAGGCAATTTTGTGACGGGCGTATAGGCCGGGTACCGGTCGAAGATTTCCTTTACCTCAGGATTGCTCCTGATCATCATTTCCTTGAAGGTCTCATTCAGGGTTTGCATGTCGTCGTTGGAGGGCTGCGCTGGCGAAGGGAATGAAGGGCGGCCGAACATCATCAAAACCGGTACGGGCCCTTTCACATTGGTGGGCACCACCAGCATCATATTGATGTTGACGTTGATCAGCGGATAGGCGCTGTTGTCGACATGCCCCACCAATTGCTTTGCTATAACCGGTATTCGGCCAACGAACTCTTTGTCTGTGATTTTCACTTCCCAGGTCACTGCCGGGATGTTTTTCGGCAGGCGGCCGTACATTTCAGTTTCAATATCTTCTACAATTTCAGGGCGGCGCTGCTTCCACCACATGTCAGCCGAGGTGACCTTTTTGCCACTGTTGGTGACAAGCAGCTCCGGCAACTGAGGGCAGGGATTGGCAATTGATTCATCGTAATTGGCGTGATTGGGCGCCGATTCATTGCCGCTTGGACCCGGCCTTAGTTGTTGAATGCTCAACTGCTGCATCATGTTGGCGTGGTCTTCCTGTGCTGTAAAAGTGATCAGAGGCGGGTATTTGCTGCTGTCAATTTTCGCCCCCTGGGCAATCGCCATGTGGCTAATTGAAGCGGTAAATAATAGAGTAAGTAGGTTTTTCATCAGTTGTAATTATTTATAGCCGAGTCGAAATATTAGTGCATACAAAGCTTCATTGATGTGTCCGGAATGGAGAGGCTGGTAGTCCCTCCTGGTTGTACAAGTTGGGATTGTCAGGGTTGTCGGCCCAGGCGTAGCGCACAAATTTTGGCTCAGCTAATTCATCACTCCATACAATCACTTTATTACCTTCAATCTTTGCCTGTGCCCAAACAAATTTTTTATCGGCTCCGGCGATAGCAAATTCGCTCAGTGCTTCTCCATCATCGGTTGTCAAGCCACCACCAGTATGTGAAAACGAGATGGTTATTTTGTTACCCTCGATAGAATGGTTTTCGTACAACGGGCCTGAATAAACGATGGCTTCCCCATAAGCTATTTTTAGCGCCGCAAGCGCCATTCTTTCGCCCACATCCTTTTTGTTGTCAGGGTGGATATCGTTCCATTCTCCCAAGTCAATATTTACCGTCATGGCAGTGTTGGGAACCGCCAGACCCTTTAGCTGCGATTCCCTCAAAACTGCCCAGTTGCTTTCGGATGGCAGGTAGCTCACGTCCATGTAGTTGGGGAGCTGCGCATAAATAAATGGTGCGCCGGGATAATTGAAGCGATTTCTCCAGTCTCTGATAAGCGCTGGCAACAAGTAGGCATATTCGGCTGGTCGGCGCTCGTTACTTTCTCCCTGATACCACAATATTCCTTTTATCCGATAATTGGTGACAGGGGCCACCATCGCATTGAAAAGTGCGGTAGGCTGGCTTTGTGCGTTGATGCCTGGCGGTGACGATGGCCTGGGTGCAAACACAGCGCCCACTTTGTATTGCCAATAGCCCTTCAGGTCGACAGTGTCGGTGCCGGCAAACACACAATAGGGCTTGTCGGGTACGAACCCACCTTTGCCGTTGTAGTTAGTGACCTTCACCACAAAAACATTCTTCCCGGCTTTTAGCAGGCCAGCGGGAACCGGGTACCTTCGCTGTGGGTATTGATACGTTTTGTTCCCGACTTCTTTGCCATTGATGTAGAGCACATCTGCGTCCACTATCCGCCCAAGAAATACCTTCGCCTCTTTGCTAACCATGGAAGCTGGGACATCAATTTCTTTTCTGTACCAAACGATACCATTCAGGTCTTTGGCACCCTGGTCTTCCCAGTAGCCGGGGACGTTGATGGTGCGCCAGCCTTTAGGGACGAAATCGGAGGCATACCACGGTTTTGGCCCGGTTAGTCCTCTGTCTTCGGGCTGCTTTGGGGGCTGGCTTGGTCTTGCCTTTCTATTGACTGCGTTGACGTATGCTGTGTCCTTGTTGTTTTCTATGGTTTGCAGTATAGATGGGAATTCTTTGAAACCTTCCTCACTTGTCCACGCTTCAATAGGGGTGCCGCCCACACTGGCATTGATCAATCCGATGGGCACATGGTATTTCTCGTAGATTTTTTTCGCAAAGAAGTAGGCCACTGCCGAAAAAGGTCTCACCTCTTCTGACACAGCCTGGCTCCAGGAGCCGTCAGTCAAATCTTCCATGGGGCCGGCCAAACTATTACGGGTTGGAATAAGAAACTGCCGTATTTCAGGGTAGTTGGCATTGGCTATTTCATCGGCATAGGTAACGTCATGGATATTCAACTGGTGAACCATGTTCGATTGCCCGGAGCAAAACCAAACATCACCAAGCAGGATATCTTCGAGGGTAATGGTGTTCTTGCCTGAAATCGTCATCCGATGCGGGCCACCCGCCTTCATGGCAGGCAACTCTACCTGCCATTTTCCCTCTGCAGAGGTTGTTGCTTTATATCGCTTGTTGTTGAATGCAACGGTGACTTTTTCGCCCGGAGACGCCCACCCCCAGATATTGAGTTTTGCGTCACGCTGCAAAACCATACCGTTTGTAATGATTTTTGGTAGCCTCACCTGTGAAAAGGCGTTCGTCAGCGGGCTCACTAGTAGTGCTAGTAGAAGCAGTCTTCTGACAGTTGTCAGGGAATTATGCTTTTTGAGCATACCTGTCTCTTTCTTCATTTGTTTCAACGAGTGGTTAGTTTATGCTTCAGACCGAACGGCTTATCTTTACGAAAAGACTGCTTATAGGTGCCAGTGTGCTTTCCAGCCTGGCATTGAAGATATAATATTTTGCATACATGCCCTAAAGCAGCGGTCGAGAGGTCCGTGCCTACCCCCGCTTCACTCCAACTTCTTCAGCTCCACATAAAAAGGAAAGATGCTCCGGCCATTTACTGCATAAAACGAAGTCAGGTCGCAGTCCAATTGAGGCAGGCTGACGGTCTTCATTTCTATCATGTCAGTAGTGCTTCCGGCCACCTCCATCTGCTGGATAATGGGCCCCGTTTCGAGGTATAAGGTACCGCCACCTGCTACTGGCTGAGTGAATTTGAAACGGATATTGTATCTCCCTTCTTCAATACCGACTCTCCAAAGTCCATAAATTTCTTCCTGGGCCCAAATGCCTCTTTCGCCGTCAGCATCGTTTCGGTTTAGGATCACAGGGTTTTCCTTTGCGCTGCCAACAGCAATTCTGGGCGGGTTCATCAGGTTTTCGGAGGTAATGAGCTCCCGGTAAGTGCGATCCAACTCAACTTTCAGAGGCGTTGCTATGGTCTTGCTTCTTGCAATGATGTTGTTTTGCTCGTATGGATCGGCTTCAATATTGTACAGTTCAAAAGCTTCCAGCGGGGCATTGTAGTTGGTTTTGCCCACCAGCTTGTAGGGGCCTTTTTGCAGCGCCATGTTGTTGTACAGCTCGGGGTAGCGCCGGGTCCAGTAAAAGAACAGCGTTCTTTCTGACCAGTCGACCTTTTCGCCCTTTAGCAGTGGCCAAAGACTCCTGCCATCGATTTGCCGGTCAGCTGGAGCGGCTACGCCACAAGCCTCAGCGATGGTTGGCAGGATATCGATATGGGCAGCAGTGGTGGCGACATCTTTGTTGCCTTTCAGCTTGGCCGGATAGCGCAGATACAACGGCACTCTGACTCCTCCCCGGTAAACGTCACCTTTCCGCCCTCTCATGCCTGCTACATACCGGTTCTGCTGAGGGCCGTTGTCCGTCATAAAAATGACGATCGTATTATCGGCGATTTTGAGGTCGTCGAGCTTTTTGAGGAGTCTGCCTACATTGTCGTCAATATTTGTTACCATAGCGTACACCCGGAGTGCATCTTCTTTGTCCTTTTCACTCATAGGCATGAAAGGTCTGCCATCGTCAAAACCAGTTGACGGATCAATGTCTTTGTACATCTGGTAGTACTTGTCGGGCACCTGCAAGGGAGTGTGTGGTGCATTGAAGGCCAGGTAACAGAAAAATGGAGACCGGCGATTGTTTTCGATAAACTTCACGGCCTGTTCAGCGAAAACATCCGAGCAATACCCCTGATACGCCTCCTGCTTCCCATTGTGCCAGAGTGTTGGGTTGAAATAGCTGCTGTCGCCTTTGAACCAGGTGGTTACATCACCAACCTGCCCCATCCCTCCCGAGAGGTGAATGACAGATTCATCAAACCCCTGGTCGTTGGGTCTGCTGGGGTAATTGTCGCCCAGGTGCCACTTACCAAAGATGCCGGTGGTGTAGTTGGCTTGCTTTAGCATTTCGGCAATGGTCACCTCGCTGGCTGCCATAGTAGCTCCGCCATTGTAAGTATCTCTGATGCCGGTACGCAGTGAATAACGGCCTGTCAGCAGGCTGGAGCGGGTCGGGGCGCACACCGGAGATACGTAGAAATTATTGAGTCGGGCGCTTTCCCTGGCGAACGCATCAATGACTGGGGTTTTGACATGTGGGTTGCCTGTAATTCCCAAATCGCCGTAGCCCTGATCATCGGTGAGGATAATGATGACATTGGGTTGCTGCGCTTGTTGAGCAAGGGCACAAAACGGAATTAACCAGCCAATTATCCAAATTCCAAGCAGCACTTTTATTGTCCGTTCGTTTGCCTGTAACATCATCACTCTACTTTATAGAATCTGTAGTTGTTGTTCCAAAGCAAGACTACCGGGCTATTCTCACTGGCAGAAAAGACAATCTGATCTCCTTTTTCCAGGTCGATGAATTTCATAGCCTCCGTCGGCGTCAGACTGAAAGAACTGTTTTCTTCGGGGTCGATCACAGTGAGCTGACCATTGGTGAGCCTTACTTCAATATAATAGCTGCCTGATCCCGGCACCTGCTCTGAATACTGATACTTTCCGACAAATTCCTGTAGTTTTTCCGGGGACAGTTTGATGGTTTCTATGGTTCTGACATTCGACAGATCCCAGTCGTAGTAGTCAGAGGCTGCGTTGATGATTTCGCCAATCAGGCGGCCTCCGTTGTCGGCATTGGTCATTATGATAATGGCTTCTCCCTTATGGGCGAAGGCCACCATATTGTTCGTAAACCCTGCATTTTTTCCGCCGTGCTGAAAAATCAGGCCATTGCCCTCGTTTTTCAGTGATGGCCCCAATCCCCAGTCATTTTTGTCTTTGGTGAGCATGTGGGTCACTATTTCCTGCGATAATATGCCGTCCTTTTTGCCAGCCACAGTGGATTGAATTTCAATGCAGTATTTGGCCAGGTCGGTGGGGGTGGTCCAAAGGCCGGCGGCAGCCTGCTCCGGGTAGTTATGCCAAAGCCCGTCAATAAGTGTGCCTTCACCGTCGTAAGCTGCGCTGGCATTAGCTGTAAGATCGGCCGGCAAAGGCTGCGCATAGGTACTGTGGTCCATGCCCAGGGGTTCCAACACGTTTTGCTTCAGGTAAATGTCGAGTGGCAAGTCGGTCACATCTTCCACCACCTTTTCCATGATGGTATAGCCCCCGCCTGAGTACCTCCAAAGGGTGCCGGGAGTCGTATCTACAAAGATGGCTGGCGTATTACCTCTGCCGTTCAAGACTGTTTCAATGCCTGGAAATATCATGGTGGGATGATAACCAGGAAAGCCATGCACGGTGGTGCCTGCAGTATGGGTCAGCAATCGGCGAAGTGTTACTTTTTCAGTCTGCGTAAACTCGCTGGCAGGAATCTTCCAATCTTTCAGGTAGGTGTTTACGTCCTGGTCAAGGTCAACTTTGCCTTCTTGTGCCAGTTTCAGAGCTGCCAATGCGGCAATAGGCTTGCTGATAGAGCCCGCCTGAAACAGTGTGTTGATATCAACCAGGCTGCCCGTTTGAGTGTTAGCAGTTCCGTAGCCTTTGGCCCAGCTAATTCTTCCGTCTTTTACTACGGCAATACTTACTCCAGGCACGTTATAGTGTGCCATTCTCTCAGCAAGCGTGTAGGTCTTCACCGGTTCACCTTTTATTTGCATGCCAGCCACCAGGCTGTTTTCGATGACTTGGGCGGCATCTCCATCGCCCACCTGAGTTGAGGTGGAACAGGAGTAAAGGGTGAGAAAACAAAGAAGCGCAGGAAATGTCAGCAGTTTCATGAAGTAGGCTAGGTGGGTTTGTTCTAAGGGTAAAGTTGTTTATTAGTAAGCAAGATAGCAGAATGTACCGAAAGGAGTTCAATTCGAGGCGCATCAAAAAAAGCCACCCCGGGGGATGGCCTTTTTGTGGTTTGAACGCTGTTTTGAGACTTTACTCGTATCTCAGTGTTTTAGAAGGGTCCAAAACAGCCACTTTATATACCTGGTAGCCCACGGTTAAAAGCGCAATCGCCAGCACAATGAGCAGCGATAAGCCAAGAAACAACCACGGGAAGCTGATCCGGTAGGCGTAGCCATCCAGCCATTGATTCATGCCCAGGTAGATAAGCGGCGCTCCCACCACAAGTGCTAACACGATCAGGGATAGAAAATCTTTATAGAAAATGCCAACAATGTGCCCAACCGATGCACCCAAAACCTTTCTTACACCCACCTCTTTGGTTCTCTGAATGGCCATGAAAGATGAAAGCCCGAACAATCCGAGTGTGGCTACCACCAGCGCCAGCACCGAAAAGGCACCAAAAACAGCGCCAAAGCGCTTATCTTCCTGATACAAGCTGTCAAACCTTTCATCCAGAAAAGCATACTTCAGAGGTGCATTGGGGAAAAACTGCTCCCAGGTGGCAGCCAGCACATCAAGACCCTCCTGATACTTGCCTGCTTCCAGCTTTACCATCACCTGTGGTGGTGCATCATTGTAGAAATAAACGGTTGGCTCAACTGCGTTTTTGAGAGAGCTGCGGTTCACGTCCTTAAGGATTCCCACGATGTTCCATTTAGGGTTTTCGAGGTTTTTGCCGAACTGAATCTTTTCATTGACTATCGTTTCATTTACTTCGAGACCAAACCGCTTGATAAAGGATTCATTTACCAACACAGTTGCCGTGTCGGCACCCCTGGTTCTGTCGAAGTTTCGGCCAAAAATGAGATCGATATCCAGTAAATTAATTACCTCATCATTGATTTGCAGTACATAAGTAGTAGCTTCCAGCAAGTCGGTTTTGCCGACGATTTTGATCCCTCCGCTGCTTGAATTCACGTCGGAGCTGCCACCTCCCGGCAGATTGGAGATCATGGCCACGCCCTTTATTTCAGGGTGGTTTTTTAGCTCCTCAGCAAACAAAGTACGTTTCTGGGTTTGAGTTGCAAAGTTTTCGTTGTTGGATCTGGGGCCTCTGAACCCAACTATCTGATCAATTGACATGCCGATGTCCTTAGACCGCATAAAACTGACCTGCTGGTAAACAATGAAGGTGCAGGCGATGAGAGAAAGTGAGGCGGTAAACTGCAGCACAACGAGGCCTTTCCTCAACCAAACTCCCTGTTTTGAGTTTCTGAATTTTCCTTTCAGTACCATCACGGGCCTGAATCCCGAGAGCACCAGGGCAGGGTACACACCAGACACCAGTGTGCCAACAAAAGCAAATAGGCCTACATTCCTGAGAAATCCCTCATCATTCCAGGCATGATCGAGTATTTCTTTGCTGATCAGGTTGTTGAACGACGGCAAGGCAAGCTCTGCCAGCCCAAGGGCAAGTAAAGCCCCCAGCACATTGATCATAAACGCCTCTGTCATGAATTGAAAAACGAGCTGGTTCCTACGGGCACCCACTACCTTTCTGATGCCCACTTCTTTCGCTCTATCAAATGACCTGGCCGTGGAGAGGTTCACGTAATTGACCCACGCAATGACCAGGATAAAAATTGAAATAAGGTTGAGAAAACTGACGGCCCGGGCGCTTCCATGTATCTCTGGTTCAAAGGTTAAATCGGAATAAAGGTGGATGTCAATCACGGGCTGTAGGTTGAATACCAGCGTGTTGTCGTCCCCCATGTATTTCTTTGACAGGGCAGGCAGCAGAGGCCTGATATTGTCGATATTGGCCTCTTTGTCGAGTTTTACATAGGTATAATAGTTATACCCATTCCACGCCTCCTGATCAAGCCGCTCTTTGATGGTGCTGATGGCCATCAGGATATCAAATTTGTAATGAGTGTTCTGACCGGGGTCAGCAATCACGCCAGCGACCTTAAAATCTTTCTCAAAATCTTGCAGGTAGATGGTTTTGCCAACAGGATCTTGACTCTCAAAATAAAACCTGGCCTTTGATTCCGATAACACAAGACTGTTTGGTTCACTTAGCAGAGAGGCAGTATTGCCACTCAGGACTTCGTAAGTGAACAAATTCAGGAAATGTTCATCGACGGCTATCACACGTTCCTCGGTTACGAAGCTTTCTCCTTTTCTGAAGATCAACCCCCCAAATTTGTAGGTGGTGGTGGCGTCTATGATTTCCGGCACCTCTTCCACCAGCGCTTTGCCAGAGGGGGCGAATGACATGGCATCTCTGGTGCCCAGCACGCTGTCTACCACCTGATCGGTTGTGAGGCGATACAATTGGTCAGCATCGGCAAAGTGCCGGTCATAGCTTTCTTCAAACTTTACATACTGCTGAATCAGCAGGAAGGCCGCCAGCCCAACTGCCAGCCCCATTACATTGATAAAGGTGAAGGCCTTCTGTTTGAGCAGGCTCCTTACACCTATTTTGAAATAATTTCTTAGCATACCTGTGTCCTTTATAATTGAGTTTTTGAAAAATGTTCGCATTAAAGAAGGCCGAAAAAGCACAATCACTTGCAGCATGTACTTCCAATCGGCCACCACCGGCGAAGCTGCCCTGTTGCGCAGGTATAGCTCCTCCAGGTCACCACTAATGTCGGGGTAAAAATCGGGGTGGAGGTACCACCTGAGCAGCCGGTTCGCCAGCCGTTTGATCATGTGAATTTGAAATCCAATGCAACAGGGGGAATGGCATTGTACAGCGCCAGCCGCACATCCTTTGAGTGATCCAGCGCCTTTTTTCCATAAGCCGTGATCGTAAAGTAGCGCTTGGGCTTGCCGCCCCTTTCGGTATTGGGTTCTCCCTCTCTGGAGTGGAGATAGCCTTTGCTCTCCATTCGCCGGAGGGCAGACTGCAGGGCACCCACGCTCACTTTTCGCTTCAGTCGGCCTTCAATTTCGTCTTTCAATGCCACCCCATAAGCTTCGGGGTATAATACGCCGACAGTCAGGAGCACAATCTCCTCGAATTCGCCCAATTGATATTCCTTCATGCGTAATGATTTATTTAAGTGCAATTTTGATTTCTTTCATTCCCTTCGATTCAAAGTAGGCCAGTAACTCTGCGGCATCTTCCTTACCTCGCTGTGCATGGTGAAGAAAGGTAAAGCCATGAGGGCCGAGTGTATTGAGCATTTGCGGATAGGCTTCTAGAACTGGCTTGACCAGATCTGTTTTTCCCAGCATAGTAAGCGCATGCAGAGTAGGTCTGGCGCCGGCATCAATCAGAAAATTGACCATCTCTTTGAAGCCAACATGACCCCCGGCGCCAATAGCGGTCTCGAAGTCGCCATTGCCCCAGTCGTGGCTGCTGTAGATCAGGTTAGGGAACTCAGCGAGCAGCTCTTTTACCTTGTCCAGATCTCTGTGCCCCGCTCCAACAAACTGCTGCACGATATCTTTTTGATACGGAGCTGGTTTATCTTCCTGGCCGAGTATGGTATTGGGTGCTACCACGAGGGCCGAAGCGCCAAGGCCAAGCCCTTTGATAAATTGAGATCTTTTCATAAGCCCTTATGTTTGAGTTTTCTCACAAGTAAGGCATGGAAATATCCCAATGTCTTATTTGTAGTATTGCAATGTGAGAAAATTAACATCAATATCCTAATTGTAGTATTGATATTTAAAACACTAGAAGGCTTGACTCCTAAAAATGGTTTAAATCTTTCCTTCTTTTAACATGTCGATTGCCTTAGCAACCCGTTTGACTTTGGTCTCATCTGTTTTAGCATCTTCTATCGGCAATACAAGCAGCTTCTTTTTGCTGTTTGAAAGCGCTTCAAACTTGCGCCTGAGGGTTGGTTGAGCATCCAATGCTTGTTGAAGATCTTCGGGCACATCCACCGTTCTGGGAGCAGTATCTACTTCTAACGTTACTTTCACTTTGTCGCCACCAGCCAGGCCTGAGGCTGCTCTGTGGGCAGAGCTGAAGCTGATCATGAATTTTCCACCCATGGTGGCAATGGCACTTCGGTAGGTATAGTCGTTGACAGTGACCACCACGAGAGGTTTTTTGCCGGCCCCAAGCGCTTCAACTGTTTCGCTAGGTACTTCGATGCCTGTATTGTTACCCATTTGCAAGATGGTAGTCGTAAATTTTATCATTGGTAATGATGTTGGGGAGACAATGTATTTTTTTACCTGATTCCGCACTCTCAGCTTTCCGCCCAACCAGGCACTTGGCCAGCCAAAAACAACGAGCGCTACCGGATACCAGTGAGGAGGTTCACTCCACATGGCGATGGCTCCCAGAATGCCCAACACAGTGCCAATGGTAGCGAGAATAATGGAGTGCCTCATTGGATTGATATGGGCTATTCTGGCAGTGACGTAACCGCCAACAAACACATAAAAGGTGCGGTAGAAAGTGACGAAAAGTTTTAGCCAAAGCGGATTTGAGTCGAATGGCAGCAACATCAAACCCGATTTTTCCAGCACCACGTCGGTGATATGAGACAATGCAAAAATGACAACCAGTCCAAGCAGGACAGCCCCTGCGCTTTTAAAGAAGTTCATAGTAGTAGGTTTAGGTTGGTGAACGTTAATTCTTCATTTTACTCATGTCCATGTAGAGCACATTCCAGCGGTGGCCGTCCAGATCAATAAAAAGACTGCCATACATCCAGCCGCTCATTGCGGACGGTTTGTGAGAGCTTTTCCCGCCTGCATCAATCGCTTTTTGAGTCAAAGTATCTACTTCCTCTTTGCTCTCGGTATCTATGGAAAGCAGCACCTCGCAGCCTTTGCTTGTGTCGGCAATGTCAGCATTTGCAAAGCCCTTAAACGCAGGCTCTTCAAACAGCATCACCACCACATTTTTCTCTCCGACTAATAGAGCCGCAGAGGTTTCGGTATCTCCAGGTCCGGTGCTGAACTGAAAACCAAGCTTTGTAAAAAAGGCTTTTGACTTCTTTACATCTTTCACAGGCAGGTTGAGCCAAAGTTGCTTTGTCATATCGGTATTGGGTTGGGTTTGTGAGAGTCAAATATCAGTTTTTATGACAATGACACTACGGTATGAATGCGACAAACACAAGGGGAGTCTGCGACTTGCCGCATTCATGAAAAGGATTTTTAGACAAGGGTTTTGATTAGCTCGTCCAGATTGTCGTGCGCCATGGCGAAGCCCTCCTGGAAGCCCATGTTCACCATGGCTTCAAGCTCTTCCACCGAGTTGTATGATGTGACTACATTGACTTTAGTGCCGGTTCCCGTCGCAGAAAAACTGACCTCCCAGTACGCTCCCGGAAAGTCTTTATTGATCTTCCCAGCCTCATCGCAAAATGCATCTTTAGCCGAATAGCTGATAAGAACTCTGATCTTGTCATAGTCAAGCCTGGCCCAGGCTACTTCTCCTTCAGGCCCCACCATGCAGTAGTGCCAGTAGCCACCTTCCTTAAAGTTCATCGATTTTGTTTTGGCTTTCCATGGGCTTGGGGCCCACCATTGATCCAGCAGCGTGGCGTCGGTCCAGGTTTTCCAAACCAGTGCTACGGGTGCATCAAAATGCCTTTCGACTAATATTTTCTTATTAGTCAAATCTTTGGTAAAAACTGTCTTATTCATCTTTGTCTTCTTTTAATTGGGTAAGCAAATTATCGAGTTGGTTAAATCTATTTTCCCACATTTTACGGAAGGGTTCCAGCCAATCGGCTACGGCACTCAGCTTCTCCGGCTGCACCTGGCAATAGCGCTCCCGTCCTTTTTGATCGATGACAATAAGCCCGCACTCGGTTAGTATTTTGATATGCTGCGAAATGGCAGGACGACTCATCTCAAAATTTTCGGCGATGGCGTTCAGGTTGAGCGATTTCTGCGTGAGCATATTGAGAATGTCCCTTCTGGTTGGATCGGCTATTGCCTGAAATACATCTCGTCTGGTTTCCATTTTATATTGCGTAAGTACTTGCTTACAAATATATATGTAAGTATTTGCTTACGCAAATGATTTTAGTTTTTCTTCCAGCAGCATGAATAGTGGCGGGCGAAAGTGTGTCGATGCCGATCACAATTCATTGACAGTCAAACAAATGGAAGCTGTTTATTCTCTAAGTTGCATTGGTAATGCTAGCCGACTTGGCTGCTGAACTTTCTTTTTCCAAAAAATGCCCCTGCCGTATTGAGTTTGAAAATAGCTGTTTGGTGATATCTTACGTTGTTATATTGCACCTTCCAACCCTGAGACAAGATTTTGCCACATTGCCGCCTTGCACAGGCAGGGATGACTGGACTATATGCCAGAAACAAAAAGAAATAAATTCATAAAGATCATAGCGGGTATTTTGGGAGGCATCTTGTTGCTTTTCATCATTGCCGTGTTGCTTATCCGAAGTCCCTGGGGGCAGGATATCATTGTGAGCAAGGCGCTTGATTTGGTAGCCGACAAAACAGGGGCAAAGGTGGATATCCGGCGGCTTTTCATTACTTTCTCTGGAAACGCTTTTCTGGAAGGCCTTTACGTTGAAGACCAGCAGGGTGATACCCTGCTTTATTCCGAGAGTCTGGAGCTATCGGTAGCGCTGATTCCGCTAGTTAAAGGACATGGCCTCAACCTGAAAATGCTGGAATGGTCGGGGCTTACTGCCAGGGTGAACAGAAAAGAGCCCAGCGGAGCCTACAATTTCGACTTTCTGATAGCTGCATTTGCAGCTGAGCCCGATTCGACTCAGGCAGCCACTGAACCACCTAAAGAAGGAGCTCCTTTCTATATCGAGGTTGGGACGGTTGCTTTCAATGATTTTGACATTACCTATGATGATGAGGTCTCTGGAATATTGGCATCATTGAAAATCGGTGGCCTTCAACTCGAAATGGACGATTTTGACTTAGACCAAATGAGGTTTCATGTTGAATCGGTTGCGTTGGAGCATTCCGAAGTAACGTACAAACAGGTAAAGCCCTTAGCGCAATCTGTAGATACGACTGGGTCACCGTCTGTGCTTCCATTTTTAATCGTGGACGAGCTGACGCTGGACGACGTGAAGGGCAGCTATGTATCAATGCCAGATTCCATAGCCGTGGAGGCGCAGATTGGTCACTTTTTAGTTGAAGCGCCGGAAATCGATTTGGCCAACAACATAATCAATATCGAAACTATTGTTTTCCAGCAGTCGGATCTGTCATATGTTTCCACCAAACGTCTACAGCCTATCGCACAGCCAGCAGATACGGTAGAAGGTATTCGAGCCCCTTTGGCTTTTGAATGGCCAGACTGGCAGGTGGCGGTGGGATCCATTTCGCTGGCAGACAATCAGCTTGCTTATCAGGTAGATACGGTTCGCTCCAGAGAAGGTACTTTTAATGCCAACGCCATGGCTTTCGCTGACTTGGCATTCGAAGCCTCAAATGTGGCTCTTCATCCGGGTTTGGCGCAGGCGCAAGTCAACAGCCTTTCCTTTAGTGAAGCAAGTGGCCTACACCTGACGCAACTCGCTTTTGATTTGAAGGTGGAGGACAACGCCTTATCGTTAGCAAATCTGGAAGTCGAAACAGGCAAAAGCAGTGTGAAGGGTAGCTTAAGTGTTTCTTATCCTTCCGTTGCGGAGGCGCTCAATTCACCAGAAACATCAGTATTCGATCTCTACATTGCCGAGATGGGTATCAATGTAAGCGACGCCTTCATTTTTCAGCCAATCCTTGCTGAAAACAAATATCTCGTTGCACTAGCAGAGCAAAAGTTAAGCGGCCATTTTCAGCTAACCGGGTCACTCGCTGACTTAAAGGTTAATGATGCTTTGATCAACTGGGGTGATGAAACGACCCTGTCATGGAACGGAGCGTTGAAAAATGTTCTGGACGTGCAACACCTTCAGTTTGCAGCGGCACCTTTTACTTTCAAAACAAGTAGAACGGACGTTGTTAAATTTATGTCGGAAGATGAGCTGGGCGTGGCCGTGCCGGAAACAATCACCCTTGACCTGACGGCCAACGGAGAGCTTGACGAGTCAACCATATTAGCCAGCCTGACGACTCCGGATGGTAGAATAAACGTAAACGGTAAGTTTTCTAATAAAGAGCGGCTATCATTCGCCGCTGATATTGACGTGAAGGAACTCCGGCTAGGTAAGCTGTTGAAAAGTGATCAGATAGGCATGCTGACTTTCACTGCGGAGGCGGCTGGGTCGGGATCAAACCTGCCGTCACTTAACGCATCGCTCCAATCTGACTTTCAAACATTGGAGTTCAATCGCTACGATTTTTCAGGGTTGGCATTGGCTGGCAACATGAAAGAAGGAAAAGGAGATGTTGATCTTTTATTTAAAGACGAGAACCTGGACGTTTCGATGAAAGCGCTAATCGAGCTGGATACTTCTTCATCTACGGTCAACATGGTGCTCGACTTGAAAGGGGCCGATTTGCTAGCCCTTGGTATAACCAAAGAAGACATCAGAGCCAGATTTAAGCTGGAGGCTGATTTTGACGGAAATGCGGATGTATTTAGCATTAAAGCGGACATAGAAGATGGTCTTGCTATCTACGACGGGAGATCTTTTCCGTTGGGTGCTTTTAACGCTGATGCTATGGTGAAGGAAGACAGCACGAGCTTACACGTGGCGAGTCGTTCTTTGAGGCTGAACATGGAATCGAATACTTCACCGTCTCTGTTGGCAGCTGCCATAACCAGACAACTTAATGCTTACTTTTCTGATTCAGTGGCAACCGACACGGTTTTGCGAAATACCGTCATGGAAATGGCCTTAACGATCCGGCAGTCGCCGTTGCTGAACGAAGTGCTGCTGCCAGGGCTTGAACAGATGGATTCCGTTACCATCACCGCAACGTTTGATGAGGCCAATAGTACACTGGAGGCACGGATCCGGGCTCCGCTTATTGCCTATGGCGGGAGCAAAGTGGACAGTCTTCGTTTCGACCTTACAGGCGGGAAAGACAGCGTGACTTTCGACTTTGGCTGGCTGGGTGTGGAAGCTGGTCCACTGGCGATTCAGAGAACCACCATAGCCGGAGTGCTTAGGAGCAGGCTGCTAACATTTGACTTTGACAGCTTCGATAAAGAGGAGGCGATTGCACATGTGCGATCAGAGATCAGTTTTGAGAGCGACACCATCAATTACCATGTGGTTCCATCGGGTTTCGTTCTCGACAAAAGCTCCTGGTCGATTGAAGAGACCAATGAGATACGCTATGCTAACAGACTGCTGACGTTCCAGGATTTCACATTGAGCAAAAACCAGCAATCGCTCACCGTTAGCTCCAACCTGCCCAACATCGAGAAGGCGCATATTGGAATTGACTTCAAGAATTTTAGCCTTGCCACTCTGCTTAGCTCACTTAACCCTGAGGAGCCGCTCGTTACGGGGGTCCTGTCGGGAAATTTCATCGTGGAGGATCCTTTTGGTAACACGGGCATGCTCGCTAGTCTCAAGATTGATCAGCTGCATATCATGGAGGTCGACCTCGGCAACATGGTAGTCAACGCTAAATCGATTGGAAGCGGAGGCTATGATTTCAACCTGGCCCTCAAAGGAGCCAGTGCTGACCTTGACCTGACAGGGGACTATCTGGCTGATGAGGCGGGGGCGAAAATGAATCTCGATTTGAAGCTAAATGAAGTCAAAACAAGCGTGATTGAAGGCTTTGCAAAGGAGGCAGTTTCCGAAGCCAGCGGAAGCATGGCCGGTGTAGTCAAAATCACGGGCACCACTGCCTCGCCGGAGTACAACGGCACTATTCGTTTTAACGCCGCCAGCCTTGTTGTGAATAGTTTAGACACCCGTTTTACATTGCCCGACGAGACGCTCAAGGTTGATAATACGGGATTGTACCTCGATAATTTCACAGTTGTCGATGATGATGAAAACGTTTTCCGGCTGGACGGGAGAGTGTTGACTGAAAATATTGGTAATCCGACGTTCCAGTTGACGATCAATGCAAGAAACTTTCAGCCGGTCAACGCCGCAAAGGGAGACAAACAACTGTTTTACGGTAAAGTGAAAATGGATGCTGATCTGACTGTTGGAGGCGACTTGAAAGTCCCGGTCATCAGGGGAAAGCTCGCCATCAAAGAAGGGACCGATTTCACTGTGGTGGTTCCGGAGTCACAAGTTGACTTAGCAGAAAGGGAAGGAGTTGTGATGTTTGTAAACAAAGCAAATCCCGATGATATCCTGACCCGAAGCGAAGGTAGTTCTTCCTCGGCTCAGATAACCGGCTACGATGTGAATACGACGTTGACGGTTGAAAAAAATGCGGTCTTCAAGCTCATTATTGATGAAAAAACCGGGGACAATTTTCAGGTGTCAGGTACCGGAACCCTGGTTGTTGGCCTCGACCCAACCGGCAGAACAACCCTTTCCGGAACTTATGCTATTGCAAGCGGGCATTACGAAGCAAGCCTGTATAACCTGGTAAAAAAGCGATTTGAAATGTCTTCAGAGAGCACCATTAGCTGGCGGGGTGATCCGTTGGATGCTTCATTAAATGTGAGAGCTATTTACAATGTGGAAACCTCGGCCGCACCTTTGATGGCGATCTACACATCAGGTGAGAGCAGTAGTCTGGCAAGTAAATACCAGCAAACCTTACCTTTCCTCGTTTATCTCAACGTAAGCGGGCAACTATTACAGCCTCAGCTGTCTTTTGCACTTGATATGCCCGAGAGTGATCAGGGAGCCATTGGTGGCGACGTGTATAGCAGAGTGCAGCAGCTGAACAGCCAGGAAAGTGAATTGAATAAGCAGGTATTTTCTCTGCTGGTGCTTAACCGATTCTTTCCGGGATCAGGTACTGATGGAAGTGGAGGGGGTGTGGCATCAATCGCCAGAGGGAATGTCAACAAAGTGCTGTCGGGGCAGCTCAATAATTTTTCGGATAAACTCGTCGGTAAGACAGGCCTCGACCTCAATTTTGGGTTGGACAGCTACACCGACTATGAGGGGGAAACTCCGGAAGACCGAACCCAGCTTGATATAGATGCCCAGAAGAAACTTTTCCACGATCGCCTGATTGTGCAGGTGGGCAGCGCAGTAGATATTGAAGGAACCGCCCAAACGACGGACGATACCACACCTGTTATTGGCAATGTCAGCCTCGAATATCTGCTTTCCGAGGATGGACGATATCGGCTCAAAGGCTTTAGAAAAAACGAATACGAGGGTGTAATTGACGGACAGCTTATTCTTACGGGCATTTCGGTGATGTATAACAAAGAGTTTAATA
Source organism: Imperialibacter sp. EC-SDR9 (assembly GCF_902498805.1). Lineage (GTDB taxonomy): Bacteria > Bacteroidota > Bacteroidia > Cytophagales > Cyclobacteriaceae > Imperialibacter. Next base: position 44,762 of record NZ_LR701605.1, read on the forward strand.
AGTTCAGAGAACTCTGGCGAAAAATGGCTAAAGAGGAAGGAATGGAAGAAGAGATTGAACAAGGTAAAGCTGAAAAGTAATAGGAAATTGAAGTTAATCGCTAACATATCAGTCTTGCTTGTTGCTTGCTTTTTAGCAGGTATGGTCTCCTGTCGGGTGAAAAAGTTTATACCAGAGGATGAGCTGCTCTACACCGGATCGAAGATAGACTTGAAGGCTGAAACCAAAGTGAAGGGCCTCGGTGGGATCCAGGATGAGCTGATGGCTGTGATGACGCCCAAACCTAATTCAAAAATACTTGGCTTTCGCCTTGGGTTGCTGTCGCATTACAAAGCAAAAAAGGAGCGGCCCGGGTTTTATTATCGGGTTTTGAATAAAAAAATAGGGCAGGAACCTGTATATATGTCCGACGTAAATCCTTTGCGGGTGGTGGAGCTGATGAACAACCGCCTTGAAAACCGGGGCTTTTTCCGAAGCGAAATTGCTTTCGTTGAAGGCAAAGGAACTAATAGAGGATCGTTTAGTTACACGGTGCGGTTAAAGACACCTTACATCATCAATAGCTATCAGCTGGACAGCGGTTCGCTTCCAGTTTACAGTGACATTGCCGGCTATTTGAAACGAAGTGAGTTTGTTAAGCCTGGCATACGATTCGATTTGGAGCAATTGCAGGCAGAGAGAGACAACATAGACCAATTTTTAAAAAGCAAAGGTTACTACAACTTCAATGGTGACTTTCTCATTTTTGAGGCCGACACCAATAGCCACGAAGGTAAACTTGTAGATCTTTACCTCAGGCTGAAGAAAGATGTGCCTCATAAGTCGGTGATTCCCTACGAAGTCACCTCCATTAATGTGTTTCCCAATTACACCTTGGATGAAGGTGCCGATAATGACACGGTCACCCTGGCAGCAATTAACTTCATTCAGGACACCATATTTTTCCAGCCCAGGCGTCTCGCTCCTTATATATTGCTTGAAAAGGGTAACAGGTATAATTCTACAGTCTCGCAACGTACAAGTAGCAGGCTATCATCAATTGGAAGTTATAAATTTGTGAACATCCTGTACGAAGAAACAGACAAAGAAAATACCAGTGATACCCTGGGGGGGTTGGCCACCTCCATCTACCTGTCTCCCCTTAAACGGAGGGCTTTGCGGGCTGAGCTGCAGGGTGTGACCAAGTCCAATAATTTTGCCGGTCCGTCGCTATCACTCACGCATAGCAACCGAAACCTGTTTCTGGGTGGCGAAACGCTGAATGTGACAGCCGAGGCAGGCTATGAACAACAGCTGATTAAAGGCACCACTACCGGTTTGAGTAGTATCCAGCTTGGCCTGAAAGGTGATTTGCTCTTTCCCAGGTTATTGTTTCCAGTGAAGGTGAGCGAGAAGTTTAAATATGCTGTACCAAAAACAAAATTAAGCGCAGGGATTGAATACCTGAACAGAAGTGACCTTTACACGCTTCAGTCGGTTTCAAGCACCTTTGGCTACAGTTGGAACGCCAGCAGGTATGTATACCACGACCTCAATCCAATCAGTGTGAACGTAGTTAATCTAGCCAAAACGACTACTGAGTTTGAAGCCATACTCGCTGAAAACGAATTCCTTCAGAGCAGTTTCGACCAGCAATTTATCGGTGGCCTGACCTACACATTCACCTACAATGAGTTGCTAAGTTCCGGCATCAGAAACCCCTTCTTTGTGACACTCAACGTAGACATGGCGGGCAATGGGATGGGTTTGCTCAATGAATTGACGTCAGCGAAGGAAGAAAACACTTTCTTTGGGCTGGAATATGCACAGTATTATAAAAGCGACATCAATATTCAGTATTACGCTTATCTCAGTAAAACACAGAAGCTGGTGACGAGACTCTTTGCTGGTTTCGGCTTTCCTTATGGTAATTCCGTAACCCTGCCGTTTTCCAAACAGTATTTTTCCGGAGGGGCGTACAGTGTGAGGGCGTTCCGTGTGAGGTCGCTCGGGCCTGGAACGTATTACCCCGACACCGACGACGCCAGTTCGTTTTTCGATCAGGCGGGCGACATCCGGCTGGAAGCCAACCTGGAGTATCGTTTTCCCATATATTCCTACCTGAAAGGTGCACTTTTTGCCGATGCCGGCAACGTGTGGCTGTCCAACGAAAATGAGGCATTGCCCGGCGGTAAGTTCACTTCCGGTTTTATTAGGGAGCTGGGCGTTGGCGTGGGAACGGGCGTGAGGCTGGATATTCAAAACTTTGTGATCAGACTCGATCTTGCTGCCCCCATTCAGAAACCTTACCTGCCCATGGGAGAGCGCTTTGGATTTGACTGGAAAAATCCTGTACTCAATTTTGCTATTGGGTATCCTTTCTAGTTACTGAGCTCCATTAGTTCGTGTGCAAGATTAGCTTTTGCCTGAAGTTCATACTTCGAATGAAATGCGTCAGTTTTGAAAATTCTTTCCATGTCCAGGAAATGTCGGATCACTTTTCTTCGCCCTTTTCTATACACAAAATTGGGGTAAACAGCATACTCCTTTCTTACTGCCCTAGCGTATGTCTGATAGATTTCAGAGCTTTCTCCCAGAATTGCCAGATCAATGTCGAGTAGGTACTGGGTATCGCTGTCTTGTGTGGCAGTATGCTCCTTTGTCGCCAATATCTGCTTTACGCATCGTGCTATTTTTTCTTCAGGTACTCCCAGCGTCACGAGCGCATCGTTTGCGGCCACAGCACTTTTCTCCTCGTTGTCATTCCTTAGAGTGTTGTACACAAAGTCGTGGTAGAAAATGCTGAATAAAAGTGCATCAAAATCAGCAATTTGCGACTTACACCCGGTGGCTTGATTGACCATATGTTCGATATGGGTCAAATTGTGGTAATGCCGACCAGATGAGGAATACGCATTTTCAATCTCCTGCCATAGCTTATCAATCAACAACTGATTTTGCGAATACACTGCGGCCAACTCGTGCCATACCTGCCTGATGTTTTTCATGCAACTGCACCGTTTCGGTTCGTCATGAATAGCAGCCTTGGAGTGTCAGCGATCAATTGAGGTTACTGATTGCCCTCGTTAGCTTTTGCTGAACCTCCTTTGCTATGCCTTCCAGGTCTGTGTTTTTTACTGAGCCCATGGAAGCGATTGGGTCAACTGCCGACACCTCAATTTCTCCGTTGGCATGCTCTTGCACCACCACGTTGCAAGGGAGAAAAACGCCGATTTTTTCTTCGCTTTGGAGGGCTTTGTAAGCGAACTGAGGATTGCAAGCACCCAGAATTTTGTACTTTCTGAAATCTACATCCAGCTTCTTTTTCAGCGTTTCTTTGATGTCAATCTCAGTCAGCACCCCAAATCCTTCTTTTTTCAATTCAGCGGTCACTTGTTCTGTTGCTTCATCGAAGCTTTTACCCTTTAGTATTTTATTTATGCTGTAGCTCATGGCTTTGCGATTAAATAGTGTTGTTAATTGTTCCTGTTCTTTCAACAAAAAGCCGGGAGATATCATTCAGAAAAATCAGCTTTTACTCACCAGACAATACGGATAAGCTCTATCAATTTAAAGCCGTTCTCCTTTTCCCCCACTTCACTACCTCGAACCAAATAACAAACAGGAAACCAACTCCACCACTTGTGCCTAACTGCCCCAACCCAAGGGACTCAAAACCAAAGAATCGTGTAAGCGGAGGCACAAAAAGAAGCAACCCTAGAATGAGGACAGTAACGCCGATAATGAGTGGAACCAGGTTGTTTTTATACTTTAAGGTAGTGAGGACTGAGTAGAAAAAAGACCTGTTAACCAGTGTGAGAAAAATATTAGAAGAGATGAGCGCCACAAAAACCATGGTGCGGGTAACACCTTCATTGGCTCCTGCATGAACCGCCAGCTGGTAGGTGAGCAAAGTGCCCGCTGTGATTGCTAATCCTTGCACCACACTGGTGGTAAGCTCCCTCGAATTGAAGAAAGTGCTGCTGAAAGGTCGTGGTTTTCGGATCATTGTATTTTTCTCCAAAGGCTCATTTTCATAGATGATGGAGCAGGTAGGCCCCATGATCAACTCAAGCAAAATGATGTGCAGGGGCGAAAAGATATTGGGATATATCCAGCCCAGAGCCAGTGGAAGAAACACAGTAAGGATGATTGGTATATGTATGGAAATAATATACTGGATGGCTTTTTTCAGGTTCGTATAGATTTTCCGTCCCATGGCCACTGCTTCCACCATTTTGGAAAGGTCGTCTTCCAGCAAGATAAGCGACGCTGCCTGCTTGGCGATTTCTGTACCTTTCTTGCCCATGGCAATGCCAATGTGGGCGGCTTTCAAGGCAGGCCCGTCGTTGACGCCGTCGCCTGTCATGGCCACAATCTCATTCCTCGCCTTCAGGGCGTTAATAATTTTCAGCTTGGCCTCGGGGAACATGCGGGTGAACACCTGCACCTCTTCCACTTTTTCCCTCAGCTCGTCTTCCGTTAGCTGCATCAACTCATCGCCGCTCATACTTTTGTCGAACCCGTGGAAGCCCACCTGTCGGGCAATGGCCCCGGTGGTGAGGGCGTTGTCGCCAGTCACAATCTTTACTTTGATGCCTGCGCCGTAAAACTGTTCCAGTACTAACGGAATATTCTTTTTTGGAGGATCGTAAAAGGCCACCAGGCCTTTGAAAGCAAAGGGAAACTCCTGCTGAGTGGCCGGGAAGTTGTTGCCATTGAAGCTGGCTTCGCCCACCCCCAACACCCTGAAGCCATCCTTTGCCAGGGCGTCAATGGCTTCATGTACTTGCTCCTTTTCACCTGTCGATAGGCCAGATACGGCAATCATCGCTTCGGGGGCTCCTTTGGCTGCAACGATGCGGGTACCTTTGTCGTCCTCAAAAATATGCGTCATCATCGGTGGCTTCCCGCCCAGCGGATACTCATGAATCATTTTGAAGGCGGGTCGTTCATCAGCTACCGTAAATTGTCCGTAGGCTTCGTGCAACGCCACTTCCATGGGGTCGAAAGGGATGGGTTCGCTGGCCCACATGGCCAACCGGACAAGAGACTGAGCGTCTGCTGAAAGCGGCTGACTGGCATCCACTATGTCCTGCGAAGACAGCACAAATAGCCTGGCCAGGCTCATTTTGTTCTCGGTTAGCGTGCCGGTTTTATCAGTGCAAATCACCGTGGCGCTGCCCAGTGTCTCCACAGTTTTCATCTGCTTCACCACTATGCCCAGCTTCATCAGTCGCCAGGCACCAAGGGCCATGAACGTGGTGAAGGCCACGGGTATTTCTTCCGGCAAAATGCTCATTGCAAGTGTCAGCGCCTTCAACAGACTGTCCAGCACATTGTAAGACTGGAAATAATTGATGGCCCATACAATCAGAAAGACAATGGCGCCGATCAGCACCATCTTCTTGACAAAGTTTGCTATCTGCTTTTCCAGCGGTGTTTTTTCCTCGGCGATGTCTTCAAGGCTTTTGCCAATTTTGCCGAGGTTGGTGGCGTTGCCAATGGCAGTAACAGTGACAACGGCCAATCCACTGGCCACTGTTGTGCCCAGCGAAACCTTGTTATCTTCCTTAGTTGCATCTTTATATACCGCCATCGACTCGCCGGTGAGAATCGATTCGTTGACAGAAAAATCATTGGAATGTAGGATGATGCCATCTGCGGCAATGGTATTGCCCTCTTCAATCATCAGGCTGTCGCCCACCACCAGTTCTTCACTTTTTATCTCTGTCGTTTCGCCACCCCTTATCACCTTGCACATGGGCTGGCTAAAGTTCTTGAGCTTCTCCAGGGCGTTGCGGCTGCGGGAGTCCTGGTACAATGAAATGCCCGCTACCAGCACAATGGCCGCTGCCAGGAAGAGGCCATCACCGAGATTGCCGGTAAAAAAGTAAATGGAGGACACAGCCAGCAGCAGCACAACCATGGGCTCTGCGGCGATGCTTTTGAGCGCTTCGATAAGGCCGCTCTCCTTTTTGTAGTTCAGTGTATTGGCACCATGCTTTTTCCTGGCTTCGAGAACTTCTTCAGACGAAAGACCTTGAATATTAAAGTGATTGCTGGCCATAGAGGGTTCGTTGCGCAGTAGTTTCTTGTGTCATCAGCCACGTGATGTTTAAAGGCCGTTTAGGAAAGTAGTGGAAAGAATCGGTTCATTAAACAGAAATGAATAAAGAATTCTGAAAATAGCGGCCTGCTGTACATGGTAGCTGGTCAAACTGCGTCTGTAAAGGGAAGCGCAATGTCATAAGTGAGCGAAATAATTGCAAAAGACTCATATTGAAGCTATTATCGTAGGTTGAGGGATAGGGAAAGTGGGTGCACATGGCGCTGGTGCCCAAATGATAACTGAAAACTTTGGAATTTTTTACCGCATATTTGCTGGTAAGTAGCTTCTGGTAAGTGATGCAAAAGTGACTTGAAAGTCGGCGAGTGATATGATTGCATGGCTTTTTGAGTCATGCGGTTCACTCGCCTTGAGAATAATAGTACACCCTATAGCTAATAACGCAAAACAATGATTGTAGGCCTTCTAAAAGAAAGCGGAAATGAACAGAGAATCGCTTTTTTACCTGAAATCGCAGCCAAATTGGTTCAGCAGAAAGTTCGGGTTTTTGTAGAAAAAGATGCAGGATTAACGGCATTTCAATCCAATCAATTATACGAGGAAGCAGGAGCGGAAATAGTTTCACGAGAAGAAGTGTTGGCTAAATCTGATTTGCTCGTGCAAATCGGTGAGCCATCGCCCGAGCTGGTGGAGCAGTTGGGGAGCGATAAGGTTTGGCTGAGTCAGTACCATCCTCTGTGGAATAAAGAACTGGTGAGGCTTTTTCTGGATAGGGGCATTACCAGCTTTAGTATGGACTCCATACCCCGGACGTCGAGGGCGCAGGCAATGGATGTGCTTTCGTCGATGGCTACTGTTTCAGGCTACAAGGCCGTGCTGGAAGGAGCCAGCCAGCTGCCCAACTTTTTCCCCATGTTCATGACTGCAGCAGGCACCATCCGTCCGGCCACCGTATTGGTGCTGGGAGCCGGAGTAGCAGGCCTTCAATCGATAGCTATTGCCCGAAAGCTTGGTGCTCAGGTGCAGGCTTTCGATGTGCGCTCGGCCGTGAAAGAGGAGGTGATGAGCCTTGGGGCCCGGTTTGTAGAAGTGGAAGGGGCCAGGGAAGACGCTGCAGCAGGTGGATATGCGGTAGAACAAACGGACGAATTCAAACAAAAGCAGCAACAGGCCATCAACGACCATGCTGCGAAAGCTAACGTGGTGATATGCACAGCCCAGATTCCAGGTAGAAAAGCACCGCTTCTTCTGCCGAAAGAGGCAGTGGAGCGAATGAAGCCGGGGTCTGTGATTGTCGATTTGGCGGCTTCGAGTGGTGGTAATTGTGAGTTGACTCAGGACAATGAGACCGTTGTGCATCATGGCGTAAAAATCATCGGGCAATCAAACTATCCCTCGCTAATGCCGGTGGATGCCAGCAAGATGTATGGAAAGAACGTTTTTAATTTTCTCGAATTGCTGATTGCCGACGACGGGTCGCTCAATCTCAATTTCGACGATGACATTGTGGCCGGCACATGCATCACCCACAAAGGGGAAGTTTTAAATAGCCGGGTAAAATCACTTTTTGGAGAGCTAATTGACATTTAATGGAGCAGATATTTGTTTTCTTTTTCACCTATAGAGAGGCCATTTTCATTATCGCCTTGTCCGTTTTTTTGGGAATTGAAGTAATTTCCAACGTGCCATCAGTGCTGCATACCCCGCTCATGTCGGGAGCCAATGCCATTAGTGGTGTCATCATTATTGGCGGGATTATCCTCGTTGGCCATGCCGATGCGTCGAAAGTATCGCTGGAGCTGATTTTAGGAATTCTTGCCATCATTTTTGCCACGCTCAATGTGGTCGGTGGTTTCGTGGTGACAGACCGCATGCTGGAGATGTTCAAAAAGAAAAAGAAATAAACCATCTATGGATCAGGTAATAGGAAGTCTAAATGGTGTCGATTTCACCCTGGGCGGGGCTTTGCTCGAACTAAGTTATTTACTGGCCGCTCTTCTCTTTGTGGTGGGCTTAAGGCTGCTGAGTCACCCGGAAACAGCCAGAAAGGGAAATTTCTATGCGGCTGCCGGAATGTTTTTGGCCATGGTCACCACATTGCTGCTGCACAAAGACAGCCAGGGAGAGGCTATTCCATTGGCCAACGTATGGATCATTCTGGCGGCGCTGGGAGTTGGCACCGTACTGGGCTGGGTGATGGCACTGCGCATTCAGATGACGGCAATGCCCCAGATGGTTTCGTTTTACAATGCCACAGGTGGTGCAGCCTCTGCCCTGGTGGCGATGCTGGAGTTTCCGAATACCGACATGGGCAATGTGGGCTCGGCGCTGGCCACACTGTTGGGGCTGATAGTGGGAAGTGTTGCCTTCAGTGGTAGCATGTTGGCCTACGGCAAACTCGACGGAAAAGTTGGCGACACCGTCTCCGGCTGGATGAAATACCTGAACTTGCTTCTGCTGCTTGTAGTGGTCGGGCTGTCGGCTTACATGATGGCGTCAGGCCAAACAGCGGGTGAGCTGAGCTGGGCACTGTATCTGCTGCTCGGCATTTCATTGGTGTACGGGATCACTTTCGTGATGCCCATTGGTGGTGCCGACATGCCCGTTGTTATTTCTCTACTCAACAGTCTCACGGGCATCGCTGCCACCATGGCTGGGTTTATTTACAGCAACCAGGCGATGATCCTGGGCGGTATTTTGGTGGGCGCCGCAGGCACCATACTCACCGTGCTCATGTGCAATGCCATGAACCGATCACTGCTTAATGTAATACTGGGGGCCTTTGGTGGAGCAGGGGCAAGTGCGGGCACCGGACCCGAAGGCGACATGAAGGAAATCAGCATGAGCGATGCTGCCATTTTGCTTTCTTACTCTAAAAGCGTAGTGATTGTGCCTGGCTACGGCCTGGCAGTGGCGCAGGCACAGCATGTTTGCCATGAACTCGATATGTTGCTGGCCGACAAGGGTGTGCAAGTGAAGTACGCCATCCATCCGGTGGCCGGCCGCATGCCCGGGCATATGAATGTGCTGCTTGCTGAAGCCGACGTGCCCTACAGCCAGCTGGTGGAGATGGATGACATCAACACCGAAATAGCCAACACCGATGTGGTAGTGGTTATAGGTGCCAACGACGTCGTGAATCCGGCCGCCATCAATAATCCCGGCAGCCCCATTGCGGGCATGCCAATCATCAATGCGCATTTTGCCAGAAACATTATTGTGATGAAGCGAGGCAGGGGCAAGGGCTATGCTGGCATCGAAAACGAACTCTTTTTTGATCCCAAAACCAGGTTGTTGTTCGGCAATGCCAAAGACACGTTGCAGAAGCTTGCCAGCGAGGTAAAGAGTTTGCATTAGGAAAGCTCGCTGGCGTTTTTTTAAGCCAAGGCCATCACAGGTGTCCTTGGTTCCAAAAGAGAGCCTGATGCAGTGCTATTTATTCAAGCCCCAGGAAATTACTTGCATTTTGAAAGTAAACCTTTTCTAATACTTCCCTGGGCAGGCCCAGGCCTCTGGTATGCTGCTTCCTGATGACCAGCGAATCGGTGGTGCTTAGGTACCGCCATAGGTCGTTGTAAGTGGCATCGAGGTCTTTCTGCTCAGCGTCGAGTTGTTCGGCTGTCCAGCCCTCTGCCGGATCGTAATTCCCAAAGTCGGTGCCGAACATGATCCTGTCCTGGTACTTCACATAGAAGGCCTTCACCTTGTCGCTGTTCTGGCTGGCCAGGTCGCCAAACCGGGCCGCAGGCTCTACCATCATGTTGGGGTACTTGTCCAGGCGCTCGGCCACCATGTCCACACTGTGCGACATGCTGCCCATGTGGGCGCACAAAATGGGCAAATCCGGATTAGCTTCAATCCACCGGTCACGGGCAGCAATGATGGTTTCATAGCTTGGGATCTCAGGATGGGCGAACGCATGGTATTGCGGATTGTTTTTGTAGTACTCGTAGTGCGGATTCATTGGATCGTCCAACGGCCGCCAGGCCTGCACTGGCTCACCTATATGGGCCATCACGGGGATGCCGTTTTCCTTTAGAAAATCCCAAACAGGCTGCAGGCGGGCATCATCAATCTGGATAAAATTGCCAGCAGCGTCTTTCGTCACCATACCAAAGTTCTTCCACACCTTCACCATTCTGGCTCCGGTGGCAATCTCGTTTTTCAGCCGTTCAATGTTTTTGGCGGCAAAGTCTGGGTCATCAATCCCCACACCCACCAGGGAACTGCATAGATAGAATATCTCTGGGTTTTCAATGTTCATGTCTACATACTCTTCCCAGCTGCGCTGGACGCCAGCAGAATCCTCATGAGCCACATCCACCAGCACTGCCTGCATGTTCCAGTCCTGAAAAAAGGAGGAAAGGTAGGGTCGGGGATAGCGGTAGTGCGCATGCACATCTATTTTTCGTATCGTTTGCTGTTCGATTGCCTCTGCCTGACTCGTGCCAGTCTTTTCCTTGGCGGGGCTACAAGCCCCAAGGATGAAGAGAAGGAAGAGATAAGAAACTACGTTTTTCATATACATTGGACACAGATTAATTATTGGTTAGTAGTTCAGGAAAGCGCTGTTGCTCACGAAGGCGATGCGTTTCCAGTCGGGTGACCAGTTCGGCACATTCATAGAGCCCTGGCCTCCATAAATATAGCCAATAATTTTTGGCTCACCCCCGGTAATCGGCATTAGCCGGATATAGCAGTGCTTATAAAACGGGTGCTGTCCTGAGTCCACCGTTCTTGGGAAGGAAATGAAAACGATCCATTTGCCGTCGGGAGAAATGTGTGGAAACCAATCGTTCAGCTCGTCGAACGTGACCTGCTCCGGATTGCTTCCGTCGGGCTTCATGCGCCAAATCTGGCCTATGCCAGTCCGATTGGAGTTGAAGTAAATGTATTTCCCATCCGGGGTGTATTCAGGCCCGTCGTCAAGCCCAGGAGTTTTGGTAAGCTACACTTCCTGGCCTCCTGAAGCAGGTATTTTGAAGATATTCCATGTTTTGTCACGCACGGCAGTGTATACCAGCTCTTTGGCATTTGGCGACCAGCCATGAAGGTAGGAGGGGCCATTTGGGGTGAGCCGTTTCGGATTGCCGCCCTTTCTGGGCATGGTGAAAATAATCGAATGCCCGTCTTCCGGTGGGGCGCTGCTGATTCCCATTTGCTTTCCATCAAATGACAGCACATGGTCGTTGTTGTTTCTGACAGCAGCGCCAGTTTCCAGTTTTGTTGGCTTTCCCGTTCTCAAATCAAAATCATAGAGCAATCCATCGGAATTAACCGTAAAGACATTATTGTCTACCATCCAGTTGGGTGCCTGCCAGGAATTATCTGCGCTGAAAACGATTTTCCGATCGCCCGTGGCGATGTCCATCAGCTCAATATGACTACCGATATAATCTCTGTAGGGCACATAGTCTGGCTTTGGCGGAACAATCAACCGCACATTTTTGAATGTGGCTGTTTCAACCACGTCGGGGTTGTGGGCACACACCGACAGACCAATATACACCTTTTTGCCCAGCTCGATGCCCGATACCTGCTCCTCAAAAAACCGCTCTCCCATTTTAGCTGCCGACATGATGAAGGTGTCCCCTCTTCGTTCCAATTGAATGACATCAGCATGGGTCATGACGAACGCCTTCTGGTCCATGTCCGACTGTGGATTTTCACGGAACTGCAACGACACAAGTCCATCGCCATGCACAGCTGCCGACACACAAGGGGAGTTCACTTCGAGGCTATGCCTTACCATCCAGCCGATTTTCCTGTGTGGGTCAACACCCTCACCAACAAATGCTACGTTTGCCCTGAGGATAAAATCGCCTGTCATTTTGCGGTAGGCATACTGAAACTCATCCTTCTGGCCCCATATATTTTGCCCTGAGCCCGAAATGGCATATGACTGTTTGTCGGGGTCATAGGTGGTTTTTCCGGCTGTTTTTGTGGCGCCTACATCTACGTTGTTGGTGAACACTCCGAGTGCAGCAGGCTGCGCCATGGCGGAGTAAAGGAATAGCACAAAGATGAAAGTGCCGCAAAGGTTCAATAGTGGTGTGTTACATTTCATAATGGTGTTGTTAATCACTGAAGTAAAAAGATAGATAATCCAACGTCTGAACTGCCGACGGATTTGACAAGTGAGTATAAAAAACAACTTCCCGAGGACGGCGTTGTGAACGCCACACGGGTAAGTTCCACCATAAACTTAAACAGCGCCTTGTGTGGCCGCTGAACAATTAAATGTAGTCAAAATTATTGACGGGAGGAAGGGCCAGGAGTAAGACCAGGATGGGCGAGCGGGGGGCAGGGCGCGCAGTCAACCGATCTGTTACCGCAGGTTATTCAGGTTGAGGTATTTTGTATTTGTCCTTGCCGTCGGTTAACCATTCCAATGTGAGCCGGACAAACACATTTTCCTGGTAATCATCTTTTTCAAAAAATAAACCAATATCACCATTTGGAAGTATGGTCATTGAAGAATAAGCCGAACCTCCATGATAAATGGTTTTCCCATCTGTCCAACTCTTTCCTTCATCATAGCTTATTCTTATGGTCATATTGCTTCGTTCGTCTTTCATTTTTGCATTTGAAAACAGTATTCTGTTTTTGTCAGCCCCTTCATTAATCGAAGTATACCTGATAATGCTGGCGTTGCAGCCCGGATCGATAAGCGATGAGTCGGGTTTAGAGAGCCATGTTGCCCCTTCATCGGATGAGGCATGAACAAACCTAAATCCCCCACTATTTACACGACTATTTATCATCCATGTGCCGTCGGTAAGCTCGATTATTTTGGATTCATCACCTGGTATAATTGGGGAGTCAATTAAATACCAACTTTCACCGTGATCGTCGCTTCCAAAAAGATGAAGGCCTTTTTCTAAATCCACCAGGGTGTGTAATAATTTACCACTACTGGCTTGTATACCCCTTCCGGAAGTAATGAACTTAAAATCATTGTGCCATTCCGGTTTTGTAATTTGTGAGGTGATATCGACAGGCGAACTCCACGTTTGCCCATTATTTATACTTTTAATTACTTTCAGATAATACACATCTTTTTCATGGTCTAAATCCATGAAATTAAAGAACATGAAAATTGCACCTGTGACTTTATCAACGATCATTGATGGATCTGAGGCTGATTTACCCAAAGGGTAATCAACCACAGTTTCAATCTCAGACCAGGAATCGCCACCGTCAGCGCTCCTTCGTATAACTATATTTATGTCCCTGCTCAATTTTAAGTCGCCGCAGGAGGGCACCCTTTCATCAATAGCAGCAATCAAATCTCCATTTGGAGCAGTAATAATTGCCGGAATCCTGTAGCATGCTACCCCGGCCCGCTTGGTCGCATTAAACAAATCCTTAAAATCAACGGCTTCATTTTTAGTTTGCACCCGCTCAGTTTGAGGGTAAACTATGAGTGACGCCGCTGAAAAAAGTAGGGTAAGCAGTCCTTTCATTGTGCTAAGATCGTTTGAATGTATGGTTCGTGAAGTGAGCTAGGTGCAGCGCTGTTTCCACTGGCGTTTGACCCTATGCACTGAACGTGGTTCGGGCGGGGCCGTGACTAAATTTAAACTATGTAGCGCACAATCCAAGCCAACTGCCACCAGATTGCCAATAAGGCATGCATTCATTTTTACCGTGTAGCTTTAGTTTTAATGGTTTTTGTATTTTGGTTGTAAATTACATGCTATGATCAGGCGGTTAACCTTTCTAATTGTTCTTTGCGCCTTGGTTTCTTGCAAAGAAGAAGAGCCCGACCCTTCGGTGGAGGACTGGTGCCTGGTTTTTGAGGATGAATTTGATTCCTTAGATCAAGCAGTCTGGGAAATCTCAGTAGCACCAAATGGTATCACCTACAGAACAGATCGCCAGAAAAATGTTAGAGTAGAAAATGGCTTGCTCATCATGGAACTTCACAAAGAAGATTATGAGGGATATGCCTACACCGGATCCGATATCGCCTCTGTTGACTATTATCAATACGGAAAAATAGAGTGCAGAGCAAAGCTCCCAACTGCTAATAGAGCCTGGCCTGCATTTTGGATGTTGGGGTCGTATGATGAATACGGAGAATGGCCGAATTGTGGGGAGATCGATATTTTGGAGTACTGGGGGTACAATGCTCCTGACGTTTATACAAATATTCACACCAAGAATTCGAATTGGAAGAATGGCAGGAATAGAGAAAAGCATTCAACTTCAGTTTCTCTTCCAGATGCTACCGAACAATTTCATATTTATGGACTGGAATGGTACAGAGACCGTTTGGAGTTTTATATAGATGGGAGCCATTACTGGACTTTCAACAAGTTTAGCAACAACTGGAGGAAATGGCCGTTTGATCACCCCATGAGGATCGTTTTTCAGATGTTTGCAGCGACAGATTATGAGGGGTCCGATGCAGACCTGCCTGATCAATTTGAGGTAGATTATGTCAGGGTCTATAAAGCCTGCGAGTGATCTTTCAAACCAAAATGGCATTTATGGAGCTGCTACGGTATTAAAAATCTTTGGCCATATTCTCCCTAACGCCTGCCAAAAATGAATGTGGGAGTTTTATGCAGCTCCGCTTCTACTGGCACTTAGCCACGCCTTGCCCGCCGTAGCTTTAGCGAAGGTAGGGCGATGATAAAATTATACTTTGTGGCGCAGAATCCAAGCCAGCAAATGATTGAAAACTGATGAAACCACCATTCATTGTTAGCGGCTTGTTACACACACTTAGTCCCTCTGCCAAGGCGTCGATGTCTGAATTTCATTATAAGCTTTGTGCAATGGGGCCATTAAAGCAGGAGAGTTCCTCGCTAGTACCTCGTTAATCTCAGTATATTTCGTATTCAAACCCTTCTCATTGGTGCAACTCAACAATAGCCTAAACACATTTAGAATGTCTGAATCCGTACGTGTCTCTAATTCCGTCACAACCATCGAAGGGTCTGCCAAAAGTTTGTTTAGGAGACCAAATCCGTCGACGTCGTCAGTATTTTGCCACTCGCCGTCCACACATAGGTCTATGTATTTTTTATAATATGCAGACTTGTCAATTGTCCTAAGATGGTAGAAAAAGAAGATGATTTTCAATCGATCATGGACGCCGTTTAAAGGAAGCATTCCTGTTTGCTGGTCAGCACCAAATATCGCATTTAGTTCGCCAACCGAATTTGGATATGCGCAGAAGAAATCTTGTTCGATTCGGCTATTGTGTGTAGTGTCTGTGGCCAACCTAAGCAGGTATGCAAATTTATGACTTGGGCCAACAAATTCTTTTTCAATGCATTGTCCAGGTGCTTTGAAGCAAACTATGCTAAAAAGTATGAATAAGAATGTTCGCACGCAGGTGATTTGTGTGTAACCTCGGTAAAATGAGTGGGGGAGTTTTATGCCGCTCCGCTTCAACTACTTCATAGCCACGCCTTGCCAGCCGCAGCTTTAGCGAAGGTAGGGCGATTATAAATTTAACTTTTGTGGCGGAGATTCCAAGCTAGCAAATGATTGAAAACTGATGACGCCGCCATTCATGGAAGCGCTGTGTTAGCATTATCTTTCCTTCAGGGCTTCTTCTATCATTGATTTGATTTCAGCGTCTCCAGACTCCTTGGCGAGTTGCAATGTTGTTTTACCTTTTGGGTCTTTGTAGTTGAGCGGAGCATTATATTCAAGTGCAAGTTTAACCATCATTGGGTTCTTAGTTTTAATGGCTTCATGGGATATGCACTCCCCGTCTCTAGCTACATAGTCAACTTTTACTCCTTGTTCGAAATAGAATTTAGCAAGTTCAATGTTATTACTATAAACAGCTGCCAATAGAGGGGTTACACCGTCATCTGCTGAAGATTCAATATCCGCACCATACTCTAATAGCATTTTTATAAATTCTACGGACCCTGTTTTTGAGGCAAATCTTATAGGTTGTTGGTTGGATGTGGCACTGGATCTCCAATTCACATCGACTCCATTGTCAAGCAAGATCTTAACAGCCTCAAAAGAATTTGCTCCGGAGCCAATCATTATTGGATGCATGCCATTTTTTGCAAGAAAGTTAACGTCTGCACCGTTTTTCAAAAGAATGTTTAGAGCGATTGTGTCATTGCGAAAAACAGCCATCCAAAGAGGCGTCAGACCTTTGTCATTGAACTGGTCTGTTTTTTCACCATTCACTAAGAGCCGTTCAAGTTCCGAGTGATTCTTTTGCTCAAGTGCTTTGAAAACAGGTTGGGAAAAAACAAAGGTTGGGAAAGCTATAAGAAGGATCAGTATTACCTTTTTCATAGTTGCGTTCTGAAGATTTATTAATGCTTACGCACAGCTATGATGAGTGGGGATTAGAAAGCACTAACCTTTCCTCTCGCACATAGCCACGCCTTGATTTAAATTTAAAACTTGTAGCGGACTTTCCAATCCTCACCAAACTATCCTGACCGATGAAACCCCATTCATTCATAGCATTTGTGTGTGCCCAGCATGGGCATCTGGTATCTAAGATACCAAATTATTCCAGAGGGTGTAACCGGCGTGGAACGATCCCTTGTGCACGGATTCGTACCCCGAAGCACTAGCAAGTCGCAAGCTCGTATGCCGTGAGGCACGGAGTGAAGGAAGCGAGCCTGCAAAACCTGGTTCCAACGAACAGGAACTGGATACAGAGGCTGTACAAGTCGGATGAGGTACCACACCATACTGACGTCCAAAGGATGGCTTGCCATTTTGGTACTTGTGCAGTAGATCCAGTGGATATTGGGTGAAGGAATATGCCCTTACCTGGGGAGATCTCTGACTCCAAAGATTGGAGCTTGAGAAGTCAGCCGAGGTCATAGTACCGATTGGGAAACGAGCTCCGAAAGCCGGAGAGGCCTCACAAGACCGGGAAGGACTGAACATTGAATTGTGTCCTAATTCGGATAGGAATGTCGGTTACGCCGGGATAGCCTAACCTTAAGCGGACAGGGAAGAGGAAAGATGATAGAAAAAGTACTACAACCTAAAAACCTCTATAAAGCCTACCGTCAAGTGGTAGGGAATAAAGGAGCAGCAGGAGTGGATGGGATGCAGATAAGCGAATTGAAGTCATACATTGACGGAAACCGCAAAGCTGTTCTCACCTCAATCCTGAACAGGAAGTATGTACCACAAGCTATCAGAGGGCGGTCCGCCGGTGCGGTAGAGATACCCAAGAGTAATGGAAAGACCAGACTGCTGGGAGTCCCCATTGTAGTAGACAGGTGGCTTCAACAGGCCGTTAGCCAACAACTAGCAACACGATTTGATCGCAGCGGCGAACCGCCTTGAATTCGAAGAAGAGAGCTATGGCTTCCGGCCGGGAAAGAACCTACACGGAGCAGTAAAACAAGCCTTGAGAAACATCAATGATGGCTATCAGGATATTGTGGATGTTGATCTGAAAGGGTTTTTCGATGAAGTGCAACACTACAAATTGCTACAGATGATCTACAACAGGGTAAAATGTCAGACAACCTTATGGTTAATCCGAAAATGGCTACGTGCACCGATCCAGATCAACGGAAAGTTGCACAAACGCAGAAAAGGGATGCCACAGGGAAGTCCTCTTAGTCCGTTATTGTCCAATATATTATTGGATGAGCTGGACAAGTATCTCAAAAGTAAAGGCTTGAAATATGTTCGTTATGCTAATGACTTTAGTATTTATACCAAGTCAAAAGCAGAAGCCCGAAAGATAGGCAATGAAGTCTATCTGTTCCTCAAGAACAGACTGGACTTGCCCATCAACAAGGAAAAGAGCGGTATCAGAAGGCCCAACAACTTTGAGTTGCTCGGGCACAGCTTTGTGCCCACTTACAAGAAAGAGGAAAAAGGCAAGTACCAACTAGTAGTGAAGCAAAATAGCTGGGACAACTTGAAGCGGAAACTCAAGGCTATCACCAAGAAAACGCTACCGTACAGTTTCGAAGAACGCCTTTATAAGCTCAGAAAAGTGTGGATGGGATGGGTGAATAACTACCGACTGGCAAGTATTCAAGCCAAACTCAAACAGCTTGATGAATGGTTAAGGAACCGACTCAGATACTGCATATGGCACGACTGGAAAAAGCCAGAGCGAAAGCGTAAAAACCTAATTAGACTGGGAGTGTCTCAGGGTCAGGCATATGCCTGGAGCAGGACTAGAATGGGAGGCTGGGCAGTAGCTCAAAGCCCTATCCTAGGAACTACAATTACCCTGTCACGACTGAGAAGAAAAGGATATGAAAGTATGCTCGACCATTACTCAAAATCACAACCTAGGATTCAATGAACCGCCGTATACGAGACCCGTACGTACGGTGGTGTGAGAGGCGCACCGGTGAGCTTAACCGCTCATCGGCCGTCTACTCGATTGTGGAGCTTTCATCTATTCCGCAAGTCCCAGATGCTGCCAGTAATTCTTCGCAAGGTTTCCTCGTCTACGGACATTTCCATTGCGTTTTTAGTATAGTCCTTTAGAACAAAATAGATATTTTCTTGTGGCTTGTCGTTCATGATGACCGCCAAAGTTCTGAAGGTCATCGTATCGTACTCATCATCCACCATATCCGCTACCCCTATCGGATCCCAGTCATTAAGTATCTGGCGAATTCTTTGAAACTTAGTCTCCCATTCCGGCTTGAAGTCTTCCGTCGAGCGTCCAGTGTTTTCGAATCCGATTATCTGTCCAACTATGTTTAGAAGATTAGAGAAGTAAAGTCGTGGTTCGCTCTCAAGCTCTTTAACCACAACCTTCAGGTCAGAGAAGCAGTGATGAAGAATTCGGAAATCATCTTGGCTTAGGTGTCCTTTTTGGCTTAGAAACTTCGCTATGAGACCGGCTGAGTCTGAGTCGATGAGAGCCAAATCAATGCCCATGACCTCGAGTCCTTGTGTGGCCGGAAAAGGAGCCTCAGTATGTCTATTATAAAGCAGTTGAATTTCTTTCACGTCCTGTAGGTCATGCTCCACAACGCCTAGGTAAAATGAGTGTGGGAGTTTTATGCAGCTCCGCTTCCACTACATCTTAGCCCTGTCTGCCGACAGGCAGGCACGCCGATGATAAAATTATAATTTGTGGCGGACAATCCAAGCCAACTGCCCTATGACATCTGGTGAAGCCCACATTCATTTTTACCGCTGTGTTGTGCTTCTTTTATTCCGTTTTGCTTAGCCAACCGGCATAATCTTCCCAGTCAGCTCTGTGCTCCGACATTTCCTGCTCGAGTGTTCGATCGTCAAAACCTCGGAGGGAGTTTGTCGGATACTCTGCTTGAGAAACGACATCTCTAAAATCGAAGTTTGCTTTTTCAATTAGGGTGTCCAGCTTTCCGAAGTCTCGATTGGCTAGTTTAAGAATAGCTACGGAAATTCTTCGCCGTCCAGATTCAGTGTCGCTTGCAACAAACTTTAGCTTATTGGATACAATCTCAGACAGCTCTGGAAACTCTCGCTTTATCAGGAAGTCGAGTTGTCCCTGCGATATCGAGGCAATAGGTTGATTGCGCATTTTATTTAATCGTCCAGGTCAAAGTATCGATAGTCCCTTGCTTCCGAATCCAATCGCCAATTTCCTCAAATTCAAATTCAATTCCATTTCCATTCACTCGGAGAAGTTTGGCCAAGTCCATGTTGGACTGAGTTATAATTTTAATCAAGTCGAAGGTGTCCGACATTCGATATAGTTCACGGTAACTACTAAGCACAAATGTACTTCCGTCAGGAGATAAGATAACACTTTGAATTTGGTATTCGACTCCATAAAACCTTATCAACTTTCTGCTGCTCACGTCGATCAAGTAGGTGCCGTCCTCAGTCGGAATGATTGCCAGTCCAGTTTGTGGCGAAAGTGCCAGATGTCCTAGAGGAGCTCCTCTAAATGATCCGTACCAGTCTTGAAATTGAGTATCCTCGAACTTGACCCAAGAAAATATTTGCGAGTTCCAGACACTAGGTCTTTCAAAATGAACCTCATCAAAAGCTCCGGATTCAGGTGGATATGTTAAGTCTGCGTTCAATTACGTCTAGAAGATTATGAAGCACAACACTTGTAACACGCACTAGTGCGTGTTACTTGAGTTTGGCTATTTTCGGCAATAAAAAAGTGCGGCCTGGGTTCTTTCAGGTCTAATTCTACGGCTTTGCATCATAGCCTGAAGATTAACGAAGTGGGTAAAATTGATATTTAGGCTTTGAGCAT
>NZ_LR701606.1 GCF_902498805.1 Imperialibacter sp. EC-SDR9
CCGCCTCGTTGCCACCTCTTTCTTTGGCCGTGCCTCTGAAAGCGGATGCAAAGGTAATCACTTCTTTTCCCTAAATCCAAAAATTATTTTATAAATATTTTTTGAAGGAATAGAACAGTAGGTCAGTTGGAATTCCTTCTTCGTTTAGAAGGGATGCAAAGGTACTACTCTTCTGTTATACTTTGCAACCCTATTCTAAAAAATTACTTAAAATCTTTCAGGACTGTTTCACTTCTATCTGGTCCTGTGGAGATTAGATTAATTGGAACATTGACTTCTTTTTCAATAAAGGAGATATACTGATGTACTTCCTTAGGAAAAGCGTCGTAAGTTTTTATTTTGTTGATAGGGACATTCCACCCGGAGAAGTCAGAAAAGACAGGGCTATAGTTGCCATTTATCAGGTCGTGAGGCAATTCGTCCGTCGGTTTGCCATCAACTGAATAGCTAGTACATATCTTGAGCGGATTAAAATCCGTAAGCACGTCTCCCTTCATCATGAAAAGGGATGTGACTTTATTGATCATGATAGCATACTTCAGTGCTGGCAGATCGAGCCAGCCACAACGCCTGGGCCGGCCTGTGGTAGCGCCAAACTCATGACCAACTTGCCTAAGCCTTTCGCCAGTTTCCTCAAGGAGCTCAGTTGGGAACGGCCCGCTTCCCACTCTTGTGCAGTAGGCTTTAAAGATGCCGTAGACCTCACCAATGTTGCCAGGTGCTATTCCGAGACCGGTGCAGGCCCCGGCAGCCGTCGTATTTGAGCTGGTGACAAAGGGGTAGCTTCCAAAGTCTATGTCGAGCAATGAACCCTGAGCGCCTTCAGCCAGTATTTTAGCTCCGGAATTAATATGCTTATTAATCACATACTCACTATCGATAAGCTGGCAGTCCTTTAGAAAGTCAACCGCTTTGAAGAAAGCTTCCTCCTTTTCGGAGAAATCGTGGACGTAGTTATAAAAGTCGAGTATCTTGAGATGCTGCTCTTTAAGTGCATTATACTTTGCTTTAAAATCGGGTGACAGGATATCGCCCACCCTGAGTCCGAGCCTTGCCACTTTATCCTGATAGGTTGGGCCAATCCCCTTTAGCGTAGAGCCAATTTTCTTCTCTCCTTTTGAACTTTCGTAGGCAGCATCAAGCTGGCTGTGGCTTGGGAGAATAAGAGAAGCCTTTTTTGAAATAAAGAGCCGTCCATTGATGTCGACATTATATTTCGACAAAGCCTCTACTTCTTTCTTGAATATTATCGGATCAAGCACCACGCCATTGCCTATGATATTGATTATAGAGCTATGGAAGATTCCAGATGGAATTTGATGAAGTACGTGCTTTATACCGTCGAATTCCAAAGTATGGCCTGCGTTTGGTCCGCCCTGAAACCTGGCGATTACATCGTATTTGGGCGCCAAAACGTCCACAATCTTTCCCTTACCTTCGTCTCCCCACTGAAGGCCCAAAAGTACATCTACCGCCATTTGTTTAAGATTTTTTAAGTTTTTCCACTGCCTCCCCTTTGCTGTCTACTATAGAGAAGATAGCATTGAGCTTTGTGATCACCAGCAGCTTTTTGACATGATCAGAAGGATTAACGAGCACTACTTCTCCACCCTTGTTTCTGAATTTTGTAAGTATTGTTATCAAAACGCCTATGCCGCTACTGTTGATATACCTGACATCTTCTATGTAAAGCGCACAAAGGCTGACCTGTTTATCGATAGCATCTTTGACTATCTCTACCAACTCGGCTCCGTTGTTTTCGCCGATTAAGTCGCCTTCAAAATGAAGATGAAGTATTTTGTCGCTTATGTTATGTGTGTATTTCATTCAGGCGCAATTATATAAGGAGAAAGCTCAGTTTAAAAATTAGAAAGTAAATTTTATGCTTTTTCTGTTTTGGCCAGCTCTTCTCTGTTGCCACAAGAGGCATTCGTACAGTTGCCATAGAGGATAAGAGAATGATGCATGACATCGAAGTGCAATAAATCGCCGACGGTATTCTGAATATTCTGGATTCGTGGGTCACAAAACTCCATTACCTTATGGCATTCGGTACAAATCAAATGATCGTGTTGCTTGTAACCATATGATTTTTCGTATTGGGCCATGTTTTGCCCAAACTGATGTTTTGAGACCAAGTCGCATTCAACAAGTAAGTCAAGCGAATTGTATACCGTGGCTCTGCTCACTCTGTAGTTTTTGTTCTTCATACTTATGTATAAAGATTCAACATCAAAGTGGCCACCCCTGGAGTAGATCTCTTCCAGGATAGCAAAACGTTCGGGAGTCTTCCTCAGCTCCTTTTTTTCGAGGTAAGCTGTAAATATCTTTTTTACCTCCGAGAATATTTTTTCGTTGAGTACCATACTTTCAAAGTCACAAATATAGTAAAAGCTGGCTTAGTCAAGCTGCTCTAAGTCATCGTATCTGGAGACGCTGTAAACATCACTAATTTCCTCGAGTTTCCGAATCAGGGTGTCAAGATGTTTCGTGTCCTGAATATATAACTTAATTCCACCCTGAAAAATCCCATTGTCGGTGTCGATAGTTATCGACCGCATGTTCACTTTGAGTTCATCCGATATCACTTTAGTGATGTCGTTGATCATTCCCATTCTGTCGGTGCCGGTAATTTTCAGCCCTGTAAGGAAAGCTATTGCCTGCTGAGACGCCCATTTTGCCTTCACCACCCGGTAACCATGGTTGGACAAAAGCTCGGGCGCATTTGGGCATGAGGTACGGTGGATTTTGATGCCTTCATTGACTGTTACGAAGCCAAAAACCTCATCACCAGGAATTGGATTGCAGCATTTGGAGAATTTGTAGTCAATCACATCCATGTCCTCACCGATCAGCAGCAGGTCATGATCTTTGCCCTTTACTTCAGTGATCTGCTTTTCAAAAGCACGGGCATCCTGAATTTTATGGCCATTCCTTTGAATATTCCCTTCCTTGAAGTCCTTGAATTTCTTTATGTCCTTTGAGTCGATCTTGCCTTTACCTACTTCAAAGAAAAACTCAAGTGGTGTTTTAGTACCAAAATATGCCACCAACTGATCCAAGATTTCACTGGAAAGCGTCAACTTCATTTGCTTCAGCTTTCGAAGTACTATTTCCTTGCCTTCTGCTGCTGCTGCTTTCCTTTCTTCTTTCAGAAGATCCTTGATCTTTGATTTCGCCTTTGAGCTTACAACAAGCCGAAGCCATCCTTCGTTGGGCTTTTGCTTGCTGGAGGTGAGAATCTCAACCTGGTCTCCATTCTTCAATACATGATTGAGCGGAACCAGCTTTTGATTCACCTTTGCCCCGATGCAACGTGCCCCAATTTGGGTGTGTATGTCAAAGGCAAAGTCAAGTGCCGTGGCACCATGTGGCAAGGTCCTCAAATCACCCTTCGGCGTGAAGGCGAAAACTTCCTCCTGAAAGAGGTTGGATCTGAAATCGTCTACGAATTCAATCGCTGAGGAATCATTTTGCTCCAGCATATCCCTCACCCGGGTGATCCACTGCTCCAGCCCGGATTCTTGTGGATTTGATTTATTCTCTTTGTACTTCCAATGGGCTGCATATCCTTTTTCCGCAATGTCGTCCATCCTGCGAGACCTGATTTGCACCTCCACCCAGTTGCCGTGGTGTGACATTACCGTAGTATGCAAAGACTCATAACCATTTGCTTTCGATGTGGAAATCCAATCACGAAGCCTGTCGGGGTTGGGCTGATAGTAGTCGGTAACAATGGAATACACCTGCCAGCAGGCCGCCTTTTCGTTTTCGTATTCAGTGTCGATAATTATTCGGATGGCAAACAGGTCGTACACTTCCTCGAAAGGAATGTTCTGTTTGCGCATTTTATTATATATAGAGTATATCGATTTGGGGCGGCCTTTGATTTCAACCGTCAAACCAGATTTTTCTATGGCCGACTGTATTGGCCTCACAAAAGATCTGATGTACTTGTTTCTGGAAGCCCTGGTTTGGCTGATACTATTAGCAATAGACTTATAGGTATCGGGCTCGGTAAATTTGAGGTTTAAGTCTTCGAGTTCAGATTTGATTGTGTACAGTCCCAGTCGGTGAGCCAGCGGGGCATAGAGATAAATTGTCTCAGAAGCAATCTTCAGTTGCTTATTGCGAGGCATGCTGCCAAGCGTTCGCATGTTGTGCAGCCTGTCGGCCAGCTTCACGAGAATTACTCTCACGTCTTCGGAAAGGGTGAGTAGCATTTTTCGGAAGTTTTCGGCCTGCTGGGAGCTACCGTACTCGAAAACACCGGATATTTTAGTGAGGCCATCAATGATCTTGGCGATCTTCGGCCCAAATTCCCGCTCAATATCAGCAATACTAGTGTCAGTGTCCTCCACCACGTCATGCAGCAAGGCTGCCACAATAGACGTGGTACCCAAACCAATTTCTTCCACGCAAATTTGCGCCACCGACAGTGGATGAAAAATATACGGCTCACCGCTCTTCCGCCTCATTTCCCTATGGGCTTCCATAGACGTATTAAATGCCTTCTTGATTAGCTTGGCATCTCCATCTTTCAGAAGTGGCTTTGCCAGTCGCAGCAAGCGCCTATACCTCTGAATTATTTCCCGCTTCTCTTCCTCAATGTCTACCGCCTGCATGTTACTTTATTAACGAATACCTATTTAAACAAATTTTTGTTACTACACGTTGACAAAACAAAATATTTCTCTACATTTGCATTCCGTTTTCAAAAGCGGGTGTGGCGAAATTGGTAGACGCACTAGACTTAGGATCTAGCGCCGCAAGGCATGGGGGTTCGAGTCCCTCCACCCGCACTAAAAAACAAACCCTCCTACGCAATTGCTGAGAGGGTTTTTTTATATTGGATTGACTCAACAAAATTCTACAACATTGGATATTCAACTCGACAAGATTACTAAGACAGAAGCCCTTATTAAAATTAAGGTTTCAGAAACTGATTATCAACCCAAAGTTGAAGAAAAAATAAGGGAGTATAGTCGTAAAGCTTCCATTAAAGGCTTCCGCCCAGGGAAGGTGCCTCAGGGCATGATTCGCAAAATGTATGGCAAGTCGATCCTTGTGGATGAAGTGAACCATATGCTTTCTCACAAAGTGTCGGATTACATCAAGGACAACAAACTGGAGATCATTGGCGAGCCTCTTCCCAATGTTGAAAAAGCGCAGGACATTGATTGGGATGTGCAGAAGGATTTTGAATTTGAATACAACGTTGGTCTGGTTGATGAATTCTCAATTGACCTTTCGAAAAAGGTCAGCGTGACGGCATACTCGATAAAAGTCGATAAGAAGCTAATTGCGGAAACAGTTGAAAACCTGAAAAGTCAGTTCGGCGAAACCACTGATCAGGAAACTGCAGGCGAGGGAGACAACCTTTTCGGCGTTCTGAAAGCAGAAGATGACGCTAAAGAGGAAAGCATTGTGCTTTATGCCGACAAACTTTCGCCAAAAGAGGCAAAAAAACTAGTTGGCTTAGCTAAAGGAGCTATTGTTGAGGTGGATATCAAAAAGCTCTTCAAAGAAGAATCAGATTTGGCCATCGCTCTGGGCATTACCAAAGATGAGGCCAAGAAACTGAAGGGCAAATATACTTTTGAAGTAAAAAATATTAGCCGGGTGGCTAAAGCCGAGGTCAATCAGGAATTGTTCGACAAGACGTTTGGCAAAGACGCCGTTAAGTCAAACGAAGAGTTTGAACAAAAAATAAAAGAAACCATTTCTGAAAACTACCAACAAGAAACGGACATGTTCCTTGACAGGTCAATCAGAAATGAGCTGATCAAAAACACTAAACTTGAGCTTCCTGACAGCTTTTTGAAAAGCTGGTTGCTGAGAACGAATGAAGGGCAATTGACCCCGGAAGATATCGAGAAAGAGTTTGATGCTTACACCAAAGAATTGAAGTGGTCTCTTATCAGAAACAAAATCAGCAAGGATCAGGATTTGAAAATAGAGCACGAGGATGTGATGGAAGAGGCCAGAAAGTTGATCAGAAGGCAGCTGGCTGGCAGTGGCATGGGATCTCAGTTTGAATCGAGCATCGATATGTTTGTTAACAACTACCTTCAGGGGGAGAATGGTGACAATTACATGAAAGTTCACAATCAGGTTCAAACGCTGAAAGTAATGGAGTACATCAAGTCACAGGTGACCATTAAGTCGAAGGAAGTTAGTCTTGATGATTTCCGTGACCTGCCTATGAACTAAGAACCAACTTTTTGGGTTAAATTGAAGTCCTTTCACAGAAGGGCTTTTTTTTTATTTTTGTGTCAACCCATTAACAATACGTCAAATGTATCAAGAGCTTTCAAAAGAAGAGTTTAGGAAATACGCAGTGAAAGGCCAGGGGATTTCGGGCTCTGTTTTCGATCAATATGCAAGCAGAGTGGAGAATATGACCCGGTCGGTTATCGAAGAAAGACCAACAAGATTTGCGGAAATAGATGTTTTTTCCCGCCTGATCATGGACAGGATCATTTTCCTCGGCATGCAGGTAGAAGAAAATATAGGTAATATTATCACAGCCCAGTTGTTGTTTCTGGAGTCTGTAGATGCAAAGAAAGATATTCTGCTATATGTGAACAGCCCTGGTGGTTCGGTTTATGCGGGCCTGGGGATATATGACACTATGCAATATGTGACCCCTGATGTAGCAACTATTTGCACAGGCATGGCTGCTTCAATGGGTGCGGTGTTGTTGGCAGGTGGCGCCAAAAACAAGCGTTCTGCATTGCCTCATGCAAGGATCATGATACACCAGCCGAGCGGCGGCATGCAAGGGCAGGCCAGGGACATGGAGATTACCCTGAGACAAATGCAGGAGTTGCGGAAGGATTTGTACACCATTCTTTCGAACCATACTGGCAAACCTTACGAACAAGTGGAGAAGGATTCTGACAGGGATAACTGGATGAGACCAACCGAAGCGAAGGAGTATGGTTTAATTGACGAAGTTTTACAGAGAAAATCATCTAAATAAAGTACTTTTGGAAGATAAGATGGCCCAAGTAACTTGCTCATTTTGTGGGAGAAACAAAAAGGATGTCGACCTGATGATCTCAGGTATACATGCTCATATCTGCGATAAATGTATTTCGCAGGCTCAGCAAATTTTGCAAGAAGAAACAAAAACAAGGACGAGCACTGCGAAGCCGAAGTTCAACCTCATCAAGCCTATTGAGATAAAAAATCACCTTGATGAGTTTGTTGTGGGCCAGGATGAAGCCAAAAAGGTTATTTCCGTGGCTGTGTACAATCATTACAAACGGTTGACGCAGGAAAAAACGGATGATGATATCGTCATAGAAAAGTCCAATATCATAATGGTGGGAGAAACAGGGACAGGTAAAACCTATCTGGCCCGTTCTCTGGCCAAAATTCTGCAGGTGCCCTTTTGCATAGCTGATGCTACGGTATTGACCGAGGCCGGTTATGTGGGAGAAGACGTTGAAAGTATCCTGACGAGGTTGCTGCAAGCTGCCAACTACGACGTGGAAGCGGCCGAAAGAGGGATCGTTTACATAGACGAGATTGACAAGATTGCGAGAAAATCGGACAACCCATCTATTACCCGTGACGTGAGCGGAGAGGGTGTTCAGCAAGCACTTCTAAAGTTGCTTGAAGGTACTCAGGTGAATGTGCCGCCTCAGGGCGGCAGGAAGCATCCCGACCAAAAAATGATCACAGTGAACACAGAAAACATACTGTTTATCTGTGGAGGTGCTTTTGATGGTATTCACAGGATGATTTCGTCGAGAATGACAACCAGGCCTGTCGGTTTTGCTGCTGGCGCTGACAAGGAAGACGACGTGTTTATTGACAAGGATAACCTTCTGCAATACATCACGGCGCAGGATTTGAAGTCTTACGGTTTGATTCCGGAGCTTATCGGTCGTATGCCGGTACTCACCTACCTGGATCCTTTAAATAAGGAGACACTTAAAAAAATACTTACCTCTCCTAAGAACGCACTGACCAAACAATACAAGAAACTGTTTGCGATGGAAGGCGTGGAGCTGGAGTTTGACGACGAAGTATTGAACTTTATCGTCGACAAAGCCGTAGCGTTTAAGCTTGGCGCCAGGGGGCTAAGATCTATCTGCGAGGTAATCGTTAACGATGCGATGTTTGAAATTCCCTCATCGAAGGATATCGACAAGCTGGTCATCAGCAAGGATTACGCTGAAGAGAAAATGAACAAATCGAAGTTCAAAAGACTAAAGGCCGCTTAGGCCTTTTTTTTCAAGAAAGATACCATTTCCCGGGCGGCCTGCTCCGGAGCGTTCTGATCTCCAATAATCGAGTCTACTAAATCGTAGCCTTGCAACATGGCCTTTCTACATCCGCTGCTATCGGAGACGATAGAGTTGAGCTCTTTTAGCACATTATCGGGTGACATTTCGTCCTGAATCAGCTCCCTTACCACCTCCTTGTTTGCTATCAGGTTGACCAAAGAAATGAAAGGCACCTTGATAAGCCTTTTGGCCAGGGCGTAGGAAATGCCACTGGTTCGATAAATAACAACTTGCGGTGCTTTTAACAAGGCTGCTTCGAGGGTGGCAGTGCCAGAAGTTACTATAGCGGCCTCAGCCAGTTTGAGGATTTCATAAGTCTTGTTGTAAACCAGCTCTACGTTTCCGCCGCTATGCTTTAGTGCTTCGTAGGCACTATCAGGAAGGTTGTCAACTGCTGCCACCAGAAAATGAAACTCTGGCTTTGCCGGGACTGTCTGCTTGAGCATTTCCACCACATTGGCTACCTCCTGCGCCCGACTTCCCGGCAGCACGGCGATCACTTTTTTCCCCGCCCAGGCACCTAAAAACTGCTCGTCGAAATCATATGACCTAATAGCCTCCTTCAGAGGATTTCCCACATAGGAGACGTCAAACTCATACCTTTTAAAAAACTCCACTTCAAATGGAAGAATACAAAAAAGCCTATCGATCAGCCGCTTCAGCTTATACGCCCGCTTTTGGTTCCACGCCCATACTTTAGGAGAAATGTAGTAGAAATTGGTAAAACCCTTTGCCCTGGTGAAGGCAGCAATCCTCAGGTTGAACCCCGGGTAATCGATAAAAACCACCGCATCCGGGTTGAACTCCAAAATGCTGTTTTTGCACTCCTTTTGAAGCCTCGCCAAGGTTCTCAGGTTTTTGATCACCTCCCAAAAACCCATGATCGCCAGCTCCCGATAGTGCTTGAGAACAATGCCTCCAGCCTTTTCCATGTAGTCGCCACCCCACCCCACTATTTCCGCTTCCGGGTCGGCTTTCTTTAAGTAATTGATTAGAAAAGACCCATGCAAGTCTCCAGACCTCTCTCCTGCAATCAAAAAATACTTCATTCGGTCCGGGTTTGGGTGGTTAGTGAGGGTATGGCAGGCAAAGGATGCTATTCTCCAAAATACTCTACGTAATTGCGGGGCGTCTCGTAAAGCTTGATGGCATGTAAAGTTGCGTTTGGTGCAATTTCTTTGACTCCTGGAAAGAGTATCTTCCAGAATTCAAATACTATGTTCTCGCAGCTCGCCATTTTCCCTTCGAGAAAATCGACATCCAGGTTAAGGTTTTTGTGGTCTACTTTGTCGATAACCCTTGTGCGAATGAGCGTACTTAACTTCTTAAGGTCAATGACAAAGCCTGTTTCCGGATCGGGCATTCCTTTGACTGTTATGATCAAGTCAAAATTATGCCCATGCCAGTTTTCGTTGGCACAAGGGCCAAAAACCGCCTCGTTTTTCTCCTTTGACCACGCCGGATTGTATAGCTTATGAGCTGCGTTAAAATGTTCCTTCCTGCTTACGTAAATCATTCCCCAACAAATTTTCGCAAATATAAGAAGAATGTGTGCGTGTTGCGCAGGCTTTCAGCCTTTAGGCTTTATTGGGCTGCTATTTAGCCCTATATTTGGGCAAAATAACTCTGAATGATCGTAGTAACTGGTGCTGCTGGCTTTATTGGAAGCTGCCTTATTTCAAGCCTGAACAAGAAGGGCTTCCGGGCCATTGTGGCTGTTGATGATTTCTCCAACGAAGAGAAGAACAAAAACCTCGAAGAGAAGCAACTCATAGAACGTGTGGACAGGGATGACTTCTTCGGCTGGATCGAGAATAATCAAAAGCAGATAGAATTCATCTTTCATCTGGGAGCACGCACAGACACTACCGAGTTTGATCGAGAGCTTCTTTGGAAGCTGAATACCAACTATTCGAAAAAGGTTTTTGAGTTGTGTACGCTCTATCAAATTCCGCTGGTGTATGCGTCGTCGGCCGCTACTTATGGCCTGGGGGAAATTGGCTACGACGACGATGAATCAAGGCTCTCCGAGCTCAAGCCGTTGAACCCTTATGGTGAATCGAAGAATGAATTTGATATCTGGGTATTGCAACAGGAGAAGAAACCGTTCTTTTGGGCTGGCCTGAAGTTCTTCAACGTATACGGCCCCAATGAATATCACAAGGGAAGAATGGCCTCTGTGAT
Organism: Imperialibacter sp. EC-SDR9; assembly: GCF_902498805.1. GTDB lineage: Bacteria > Bacteroidota > Bacteroidia > Cytophagales > Cyclobacteriaceae > Imperialibacter. Next base: position 10,485 of record NZ_LR701606.1, read on the forward strand.
TCTTCATGCCTACCATCAAATAAAGAAAACAGGCAAAATGAAGCTTTTCCAGTCGCACAATCCAGCCTACAAAGACGGTGAACAAATGCGTGACTTTGTGTATGTGATGGATGTGTGCAGCATTTGCCAGTTTCTGATGCACCACAGGAAGGACAGCGGCATTTACAACCTTGGATCTGGCCGTGCGAGAACATTTAAAGATCTGGTGCTGGCAGTGTTCAACGCATTGGGAAAAACGCCTGACATTGAGTTCATACCCACGCCTGAGGACATCAGGGACAAGTATCAGTACTTTACCGAGGCCAATATGGCTAAGCTAAGGTCTGTCGGATATGATCAGCCTTTTACAGAGTTGGAAAGTGGGGTTGCGGATTATGTAAAAGGCTATCTATCCGAAGAGAAATACTACTAAACGTCGGCTTTTACCATGTGGTGATAAAAAAATTATGGTAATTTTAGTGCACAGGCATATTATCATCCGAGCTCCCTATTCATGAGGAAAGAAGTACTTTTGATTAAGCTCCTTCAAGCAATGCTCATTATTGCCTTCCAATGCAATACTTTATCTGCACAGAAGAGTGAGGTGCTGACTTTCCACAAAGACATAGCTCCGATCATTCATGAAAATTGCACTCCATGCCATCAGCCGGAAAAAGCCGGGCCATTTAATCTTATCACTTACCAGGATGTATCAAACAAGGCAGACTTTATCGTGTATGTTACCAAAACACGATATATGCCGCCCTGGCAAGCCGATCCTTCCTACCAAACTTACCTAAACGAACGTTTGCTTACCAACGAAGAAATAGCCTCCATACAAGCCTGGGTAACGCAAGGAAAAAAAGAAGGAGACAAAAAGGATGCGCAATCAATTGATGTGCCTACGGGTCCATATCCAGAACGCAAACCTGACCTAAGCTTTGCCATGCGCAGTCCCTTTACGATTAGTGATGCCGGAAAAGACGACTATAGGTTTTTCAATATCCCCACCCACCTTGCCGAGGACACCTACCTTGAAGCAATTGAGTTTGTTCCTGGCAACAAAAGGCTGGTCCACCATAGCCGCATTATGACGGACACCAGCCATATGGTTCGGCATATTGAAGGCCTCTCGGCCAACGATTCAGCCATCTGGCAATTCAACAAATATCCTCCTCTTGACAGGTTTCTTTACGGTTGGGTACCTGGCAACTTCCCCATCTTCTTTCCCAAAGGAACCGGTAAGAAGATCAATAAGGATGTTGACCTGATCCTCAACATACATTACGCACCTTCCTCTGTAAAAGAAGAGGATCTTTCTGTTATCAATTTATACCTGGCCCAAGGAAAAATAGAAAAGGAGGTTAAAACCATTACTATTACGGAAGAATACATCCTGAATAACCGATTTCTAATTCCTAAAAATACCAAGCCGTATTTCGAGGCCGTCTATCTGCTAGACACCACAATTGAAGTGATTGCTGTGATGCCCCACATGCATTATCTGGGCAGTTCTTTTAAGGCTTATGCAATTACTCCAGAAAAAACAGAAATACCTTTAATACGAATAAACAAGTGGGATTTTAACTGGCAGACCAGCTATCAATTCAAAGAATTGGTGCAAATACCAAAAGGTTCCATTATCAAAGTGGAAGCTTCCTACGACAATACTGCTGGAAACCCAGCAAACCCAACATTTCCGCCCCAGGATGTACAATACGGCTGGAATACAACCAGCGAAATGATGAACCTTGTTCTATATTACATCGAAAAGTAGGAGCGCCAGCAAGATTTCGATCCAATTCCATCCCAATTGTATAGATGCCCTTCGGCCTTCCGAACATCATCTTCACTCATTACGGGATGAAATCTAACGTCGCCACATTCAGTTAACAAACTGTCAAAAACAACCACCGGAGGTGCATAAAAAAAGCCACCCAAAAACTTGGGTGGCTTTTAGATATTTATTTAAAATTCAATTATTCACTACAAAGATCCAATTTAATTTTACCAGCAGACGGATTCGAAATATCGGCAACGACATTTCCGCTTGGCGAAATAATTTTGAACACACACTCGCTGTTATAGGTGTCGTCGCTCCACTCAAAGGAAAGTGATGTGGTTCCTGCAGGAACACTTACAGTTGCACTTCCCGACGAACCACCGCCGTCAGGTATTTTCACTTGCGCAGCTTCAGCACCATCAACAAGAACGCTGATATAGCCTCCCTGCCAACCATCTCCGTACGTATCAGTCAACTGGAATGACCAGTCACCTACTGGCTTGGAAATTTCCGCTGCACAAACGATCGCCCAGGCATATGAGCAGTTGGATCCAGGAAATTCAGTACAAACTGAAGGAGACCATGAATCAAACAACCTACCATCAGCGGTGGTCAACTCCCAACGAATGGAGAAAGAGTCACCCGGTACAAACTTAAAGTTTGTGCTGCTGGCATTTCTATTAGGCTTGTCAGGGTTACTCCAAACGGGAGTAGCCGTGCCGTCCTTATCGTAATCAAAGGAAGAGTCCTTAAACATCTCATACATATCATCCTGAGAAATAGTGAATGATGTTGTCACCTTGTTAGCAGGCACTGCGGCGCCTTCTATTGTTAGGAACGACACACCATCTGCACCACCATAGTTGGCTACAGCAGGGTTACCGTCAGGGTCAGTGTAAGCTTCGCTGAAATATGCGAAAATCTCTATTTTCGTCACTGTATTGTCACCGTCAATAGAGTTCCACAGCATATCAAAGGTAATGTCCTGTGCAGCGTTACCGCTTAGAAAGTCACCTTTGGAGCCTTCAGCTACCACTGTATATGCATTGACACCTGATTCCCAATCGGGTAGTATTACCAAATCCTCGTCCTTACAGGCAGGGATAACAACCACCATTGCCAGCAGCACCAGGATATATTTATTTAGTTTTTTCATAATTGTCTAATTAACTAATTAAAACTGAAACTTAAGTGTATCCCAGAACACTGCAGCAGAAGGATTGTCATAAATGATAACCGGAGTCTTGCTATTCAGGTTAAGTTCATCCTGCGCATACGGGAAACGTAGCGCAAACTGACGAGGCAACTGAAGCGGCGTCTGAATATCAGCAGGAAGCCCTGTTCTGCGGAAGGCATTATACTGCTCAATGCCATTCCCGAAGTTAGCAAACCATGCTTGCTTCAGCACATAACCAAGCCTGGCGGTCTGGCTACCACCTGTAGGGTAGGCAGCTAAAACTTCAGCCCTAAGAGCAGCTCGGGTCTTGAAAGTAACAGGCCAGCTATAGGCAGTGCCCCAGGTAGACTCATCAGCCGCTACTGTTTGACCACGAGAACCAAAATCCCAAACTTTGTTCATTTGATCAGTCAATGCAGAGTTAAGCAGAGCAGACTCGCTTGCTGCCACTTTTGATATGTCAGTTCCCAAAGTGATGGAAGCTTCCAAAAGATAGAACTTAGTCATCCAGCTTGTCAGCATAGGAAAGTAACCTACACTTGACCCTCTATTGCCTCCGCCCGAACCAGCAGTAGCATCAAACACACCACCGGCTGGATAAGAACCAGGGATAGTCCTGATAGGGTTGTCGTTAGGAATACCTGATGGATCAGCTCTGTCCCTCCCGAATATACCCGCCAGATAAGCCTCTTCAGATGAAGAAAGTCCATCTGGGTCTGAGCCGAACAGGGCGTTTGTAATATTAGGATTCAACACAAAGTATCCGTAAGTACAATCTGTTCTCTGAGAGCAAGGGATCGTTTGCTTGTCCGTCGGATCGTCAGGATTTAGCACAGTTGTAGTCTGGCGGTGAAAGTAGAACGGGAATCTTGGGTCACCATTCAACAACATCTCGTACATAAACTGGTGTCCAAAGTAGTTAAACCCAGCTTCTCCACCAGCATATGCAGCCTGGTACCATGGGTGTCTAAAATCAGGAGTGACTGCAGTTGGAAATTCGTATTGAAAATCATCAGCCGCACTGGTGATCAAATCGTTTTCCGTAACGAGCGCCTGAATTTGGCCAGCTACATCGCTAACGTTCCTTGTTTGAAGCAACAGCCTCAACTTCATAGTTTTGGCTAGTTTTCTCCAACGAGTCATGTTACCGTTGTAGATAAGGTCACCTCTTACCGCCACCGTGCTTGTGATGGCAAAGTTAGCAATGGCCTGATCCAACAGACTCAAACAGTCGGCATAGATGGCAGCATCGTCATCATAAGCTGGCTCTTTGATTGGACTATCAGCATCACCCTGAAACGCTTCCGTGTAAGGCACGTCTCCAAAGAAATCTACCATAGTGCTGAAGTAGTATGCCTTCAGCACCTGGCCAATGCCAAGATAACGGGGGTTATTTCCCTGTGCTTCTGCAGCCGCAACCAACTCGTTTAGGTCCTTAAGAGGGCCGCTGTAGAGAAAATTCCAAGTACCATTCCATGACGCATTGCTGAAATTAAAATTATCACTATTATCAGTCTGTGCCATGAACCCTGTAGAAGAACCGTTGAACCCACCTGCCAACGAGGAAGACATGTTCGACAACACATTGGCCAGCAGAAGATCAACCGCTGCCTCTGATGGGTTGTTAGGATCTGTGTTGACATCCAAATCGAAGATGTCGCACGAAGAAACAGAGAACAAAAGTATTAGCGACATAAATGCAGCTAAAGCTTTTCTATGTAATTTTTTCATATGTTCATTCATTTTATTAAGCCTCAATTAGAAGCTAAGTGAAACATTGAAGCCATAACGACGAGTAGTAGGTGTCGCTCCGTACTCGAATCCTTGCTGATTAGAGTCTGCCGTCGCTGTCAATTGTTCAGGATCCAGATTCAAGCCTTCTAATACGTTAGGCGCACGGAACCAAAGGTTACGACCAGTCAACGAAATGGAAGCTCTTCCAAAAGGTGTACCATCGAGAATTGATTTTGGAAGTGAATAGCCAAGGCTCAACTCACGCAAACGAATAACCGTTCCATCATATACGTTTACCTCATCCTGTCCGTAAGCACCCCATCCGTTAGAGAAGTGGGAGTCAAAAGCAGTAATTGGTGTAGTATTGCGAATTTTGTTACCGTTCTCATCAAGAGTAGCAGCATAAGTTTGGTTGCTTCCATAAACACCTGGTACCACTCTCAGACCTTCACGATCAACAGAGTTAGCTAGCTGACCACGAAGCATCAAAGAAGCTGCAGTAAAGGAATAGAAGTCTCCTCCTTGTTTCCAGTCGATCAACGCCTTCAAAGTAACGCCTTTGAATGAGAATGTGTTTGTCCAACCAAGTGTGAAATCAGGGTTAGGATCACCAATGATTCCTGAAGTCTGAGTTGGGAAAGGAAGACCTGTGTTTTTGTCAATCAAAATATTGCCTTCATCGTCTCTTGCATTGCTCGTTCCAAAGATCTGTCCGTAAGGAGCACCATTTCTATGGATCGTTCCAAAAGTTGAACCTGCTCCACCGATGAAGATTTCACCACTTGGGCCTGCATCAACAATTTCAGATTTGATTTTCGTGAATGCGAAGTAAGAATTCCAGGTAAAGCTATTGGACAGCTTAACAGGAGTCACGTCAAGGCCGATTTCCCAACCTTTGTTAGTCAACTCTCCGATGTTTACAATCTCCTGAGTAAAACCAGTTGAGCGTGAAACGGCAGCACTGGCTATCTGGTCAGTAGAACTTCTGGAGAAGTATGTCACATCCAAACCAATGATGTTATTCAAAACTCTGGCTTCGGCACCTACCTCAAACTCGTCTGTAAACTCTGGCTTAAGAGTTGCGTTTCCGAGGGTGTTACCCAAAGTTGCTGTATTGAAAACACCTGAATACCTGGGAGAAGCAATCGGCAGACCCAATGCGTAGACAGTTCTAACCTGATAAGGGTCAGCATCTCTACCCACTTTAGTTTGTGCTACACGCAACTTTGCAAAGTTGATGAATGACGGCATAGTCACCGCATCGCTCAACACAAACGAAAGGCTTGCGCCTGGATAGAAATAGTTGTTCGCTCCCTGAGGAAGTGTAGACGACCAGTCATTACGGCCTACTACGTTAAGGAAAAGAAAATCCTTGTAAGAAAGAGAAAGATCAGAATAAACACCGATAAGTCTTCTCAATCTGTCAAAGTCTCTAAGTACAATCTGAGTAGAAGTTGCATTTGTCTTCAACAGGCTAGCTGTGATTACGTTAGCACCACCAATCGTTCTTCTTGAATACTTTCTTTCGTTGGCATTCATACCTACCAAAGCACGGAAGCTAAGGTCTTCGTTGATGTCCTTGCTGAACGTCATGATCAGGTTATAATCCTGCTCAGTGTTGGAGATATCGTCTGTAGTAACACCACCGTTAGGAACGGCAATTCCACCTGGTCTTATCAAATCTCTTCTGAAATCATGGTAAGTATTAACACCACCTTTTAAAGTTACGTTGAACCACTCAGTGACATCGTAGCCGGCGGTAATGTTACCATACACACGGTTTACATTACTTTCATAGAGGTTGTTTTTGGCAATCCAACGTGGATTATCAAGTGCTCTATAAAATATGTTAGAACCATCAACAGGGTGTTCAAATGGCAGACCATTCAAGTCGAAGTTTCTTGGAAGGTAAAACAAACGAGCAAAAATTGAGTTTGTCGCTTGTCCACCATAGTAGTCAGAGAATGCACTGGCACCTGACTGTGGAGAAACCTGATTTGTATTTACATAGTTTACTGTACCTGAAACGAATAGTCCGTTATCAAGCTGACCATTACCACCAAAGAAAAGAGTAGTTCTGTCGATAGTTTGGTTAGGAACGATACCTTCCTGATTCATTCTTGAGAAGCCAGTATTGATACTAGCTTTTTCCGAACCAGATGAAAGTGTTACTCCATTCTCGACTACACGGCCTGTTTGGAAAAATTCACCGATGATATCATGTGGCTCTATTTTGTAAGGTGCGGATACGCTTCTTACAGAGCCATCAGGCATTGTGTAATCCTGCATCAAATCAGGGAACAAGCCTGGGTATCTGTTGCTTATCGGGTTACTAGCTGTGCCGTCAGGATAAGGAGCACCATCAGGGTACAAAGAGTAAGTCTTGGTGTAGTTAGTGCCATACTGCTGGTTGATCTGATCAACGTAGTCAGGCATAGGAGCACCCCAGTTACCGATGAAACCACCGTTGTATACCTGGTTAGAACCCTGAGTATACACATCCTGATAGTCAGGAATACCGGAAATCTCCTGCCAGTTGACAGAGCCATTATAGCTGATCTCCATTCCCTTCTTAGTATTTTTCTTGCTTGCTTTGGTTGTGATTACCACAACACCGTTTGTCGCTCTGGAACCATAAAGCGCCGACGCCGCAGCACCCTTAAGGATAGAAATACTTTCGATGTTGTTTGGATCAATATCAAATGCACGGTTAGAAGTAACTGTGTTTGATCCTGGATCATCATTACCGTTCACACTGTTGTCGAATGGAATACCGTCAACAATGAAAAGTGGCTGGGAGTTACCAGTCATTGAAGAAATACCACGAATGTTGATCTTAGTGGATGAACCGGGAGCACCGTTACCACCTGTGATGTTAACACCTGGCATTTTTCCCTGCATAGCACGCAGAGGATCTGGCTCAGCACGCTGAGATACCTGATCAGATGAAAGGTTGGCTACGGAATAACCGAGTGCCTTCTTCTCTCTCTCAATACCCACAGCTGTTACAACTACTTCAGTCAATTGCTTAACGTCAGATGCCATTGCAACATCAATAACTGATCTTGCACCAATTTCAGATTCCTGAGTGGTGAGACCAATAAAAGAAAATACGAGCGTTCCGCCTGCTGCGGGAACACTAATTTTGTAGTTACCATCAATGTCAGTGATGGTACCTACGGTTGTACCTTTAAGTACAACGTTCACACCGGGTAGAGAAGAACCATCATCTGTAGATGTGATTGTTCCTGACACCACCCTGTCTTGGGCCCAGACTTCGGATACGAAGACTGAAACCAGCATGAAACATAGTAGTAGAATCCTCTTCATACTGTTTTGTTTAAAGTTGGAAATAGGTAATAGTTTTCGATTGTAAGTAAACTCAAACTTAAAGTTTTTCACTGAAATCTCAAAAAAATCTAAGATTCTTTCGTGGCGTCACATTATATCAAATCAAGCGTTGTGAAATTTTCAAAACCCACATAAAATGCTGTTTTGCTTAATTTAATTTTTCGAGATCACGCAAATTGGGGGAGGTCGCCGAACAATATTTTGAGAATGTTAAGAAAAGTAAACTTGGAATAATCAATTTTTATTCTTTCAGTAATCGGAATTTTTTTTCGCCGTCGGTAAAATGGGCAATTAAGATGTAAATGCCCGGTTCTAAAGTGGTAAGGTTAACTTCTGTACTCTTTGAAATAACATTCATTTCCTTTTGAAGCATTTTTTGTCCGCCCATGTTAAGGATAGTTACACCAAGTAGTCCCCTGTATCTGTCAGGATGCCCCAGAGTGACGAAATTACCAGCAGGATTGGGGTATAAGCTCCATGTGTCAAGGCTATTTCCTGTGGCAGTCAGGGTGTTGTCGCTTTCTGTCTGAATCTTGAGGTCGTCGATGGACCAGCCCCAGCCATTGCTAAGCTGATCGGAGAAGAGTCTGAATCGGAAGATTACAGTGTCACCTTGGTTAAACGTGTCGAGCAAATTAACAGAATGCTGCACGTACAGCCCTTCATTACCCTTGCCTTCGTTATCGTAAGTGCTCAGCCAGGCTGCGTTATAACTTGCGTCATACCCATCCTCAATGGGCGTCCAGTTTGCTCCGTCTGTAGAGCCCTCCACTACAACAAAATCGTAGAATTCATCGTCTCCGAACACAGTTCCTGTTTCGCCGGTTTCAATAATGGCTATGTCACGGTACTTGAAGGTTGGGTTTTCGGCACTTATTACGATAGGAGTTAGCAGTTTGTAGACGTATGTAGTGTCTTCATCATAAGAATGCCTGGAGTGAATAGCCGACGACAAAAAACCAACCGGCGTTGCCACTGAAAAGCCATTGCCTGTAAAGTCGTTTGCCGCCAGAGGGTCATCAAAGGTGCTGGAATAGCTCAATGAGGGAGCCCTGAGATCCGACACCGCAGACTTCGAAATGGACACAAATTCTTTGCCTGATTTAAATGAGCGAAGAACCACCTCTATCTCACTTTCTCCATCAATGAAAAAATCAATACTTGTGTCTCCGGCAGTATTGGGGCCAAGCGTTTTGATTGCCTGATTATTTACGAGCACCTGAGTGCTGTCGTAAGTCGACCGTAGCTGAGCCTCCAGATTAACAAGGCCCGACGGCTTCACACCAAGCGATTGGATAAAGGGAGCCATCGTAACCTGTGGAACATTGGAAAGCTGTGCTGTATAAATACCTCTTCCGTGAGTGGCTATCACCACCTGATCATCCACCACCTTCATTTCCCAAACTGAAACAGCTGGTAAACCAGCCAGACGTGTCCATGATTGGCCAGCGTCAGCACTTTCGAAAATGCCTATTTCTGTCCCTGCCCAGATTACCGATGGGTCATTTGGCAGCACCAAAAGGGAATACACCGCTACGTCCGGAAAGCCCGCAACTCCATTGGCGCTACTTTCGAAGCCTGATTGATCCTGCCATGTTTGCCCCAAGTCTGTTGTTCTTACTACTTTAGGCAAACCAGCATATGAAAAAAGCACATAAGCTGTGCTGTCGTCCGCTGGGTGAGTAGCAATCCCCGTGATCACGCCTTTGAGCTGCGCATTGCCTGTGTAGTTGTTTACTTTTTTGAAAGTTTTTCCTCTGTCTGTGGATACTTGCAAGGTTTGATTGGAAGACATAGCGCCTCCTGCCCAAACGATCATTGAGTTGGCCTGAGAGACTTCAACGTTGGTGAACGAACCTCTGTATGACCAATCTGTGTCCATTTGGCCCGACACCCACTTATCGCCAAAGTCGGTTGACCTGTAAACTCCGTTTGTGCCAACACAGAAAAGTACTTCAGGCACAGATTTGGAGTTTCCCAGCCTTGAGAAAAAGGGGAAGTCAGTCTCTGTGTCGTCCTGAGGCAAACCGGAGACGGCAGGGATCCAGCTGCCAGGGGCGCCAAAGTTGGAAGACTTAAAAAAAGTATTGAACTGAGCAGACCCTATTACCTGCGCAGCATTTCCGTAGTTCCAGACTGCATCGAAGCCGTCGCCACCAATCACCCGTGTGTAGCTCGCATTGCCGCCAGGTGAGGTACCCTCCTGAGAGATGTTGGTCGAGTTATCCTGAAGGCCTCCAATATATTGGTCTACGCCTGGTCGTTTATCCACTCCGTAAAATTGCCCTGTAACCATGCCCGTTCCCGAAAATGTCCAATCTCCATTGGCGGTACCCGGGTCTTTGCTTACGGTCGAATGATAAACGCCACCATCGTTACTCGAAATTATTCTGAATGTAGAGTCCGAGGTGGAAATTGTGCCTGCTGTCAATGAATGGTGGTCGACATGGATGGAGGAAGTAGGGTTAATGACACTCCCCCCTGAAAATTCGGTATGTTCTCCATAACCATCGGCCACAATAGTTACCTGCTTTTTGAGCTTGCTTATGCTTGAAAATGTGATATTCAACTTTGAGTCCGGAAGGCTCTTGGGACTCCAGGCGCCTCCGCTAGCCAGCACCGGCCAAAGGTTGAGTTCCATCTGGTACTCATGACCACCATTTTTTGCAATCTCAGCATCTACTGTCGTCGAATAATCGACAAGATGAACAAAGAGGTACTCCCTGCTGTGCGTGCTACCGTCTCCTTCGGTGTTGGCTCCAATCAGTGTGAATTCCCCATCTTCCTGCTGGTCCCGAAATGAAGCCATCAGCTGCCTGTTATTGGTAACGTCCCAAACCTGAAAAGGGACTTCCACATAGTCTTTGTACAGGTACTGGGCTGCTGGCACTCCTGCACCCTGCTTGTTCACAGTGAATCTGGCTGCAAGCTGGTTGATGCCTGGCCCGAATCTTATTTCCACATCCACCAGTTCCTCAGCGGCAACGTCCCCGATTTCCAGCCCGGGTAAGTTGTTGCCGTTGAACGGCGTGAAATCGATAAACGATGAGGCACCAGTTTTTTCGAACGTCTCAACAGACTTGATGAGGGAAGGAGCGGAAGAGTCGATAGTGAATTTGAAGATGTTGACACCTGCCACGTAAACGACATTGTCGAGAAAGGGATGGAACATGATGGCGTTGTCGTAGTCGCCCTGCTCAAGAAAGTCAAAGTTGTTTTCGTCCTTCTCGGAAACATAAGCCCAGCTAGTTCCACCATCTTCGCTGATGAAAAGATCGGCACCTGCCTCTCCGCTCAGGCTTCCTTCGGCTGAGGCTGCTACTTTTAGCGGACTTTTTGCTGACACAGCCAATTCAATTCTTCCCGAGGACTTAAGGTTGGATGATGTGGCTGACCAGGTAGCACCTGCATCCGTAGATTTTAAAACATCTACCGCCCGCACGGCCGCATACTGCACCGAAAAATCGCCAGGTGCCGCTATTACCTGCTGAACGGGCTCATCGGAGGTGTACACCTTCGTCCATGTAGTTCCGCCGTCAGTGCTTCTGAAGATACCGGAAGTGGCTGTATTGAATGTGTTGGTTGATGTATTAGCACAGGCTATTACCAGGTTGGGGTTGTTTGGATCAACAATGATCCTGTTGACCACCCGGAACGAATTGTCAGCAACTGTTGAAGTTAACTGCACCCAGCTGGATCCACCGTCGGTCGACTTAAAAATGCCGGCGCCGCCGATGCCATCGAGGTTCCCAAAGCCTTCGCCCGTACCGGCATAAATAATTGCCGGACTGGTGGCGCAAACCGCCAGCGTAGCCGCAGCCAGGTTGGGCAAGTCTGGCGTCATATTTGTCCAGCTGGCGCCACTGTCTGTAGTTTTCCAGACACCCCCACCGGCAGACCCAGCCAGCCAGGTGTTGCCCGTGGCATCGTTTGGCATGACAACAAGTGCCCTTGTTCTGCCGGGTATGTTTCCAGGCCCCCTGGACTTCCAGTCCAGCACTGTCCCCAAAGTTCTGAAATTGGCCATTCTTGCCGTCGACCTTTCCAGCTCCTTTAGCTTATAATTAAAATCATATTCGGGGCCAGGCTTGCCGTCAGGTGTTCGCAACAGTCGGTGGAATTCAGCAAATCTGGAATAGCCATCCTGTTTTTCTTCACCCTCCCCTTCCTCGCTGATTTTCTCCAACAATCTTTGGTGCTTGATACTAAGTTTGGGCTGAATTTTGTTTAAAACTGGCGCCTGCTGTTTTAAAAAGACGGCCACCGTAGCGACAAGGCAAAGGCCTGCGGTTAAAACTCTCTTCATTTGGATCCCCATGTGCTGGTTAATGTGCTAAAGTATTCTGAACTCAATTCTTCTGTTAAGCTGCTTTCCTTCTTCCGTACTATTGTCAACTTTGGGTTTGGTTGATCCGTACCCTTTGTATTGAAGCCTTTCCTTTGGGATTCCCGCCTTGACTAAAAAATCATAAACCGATTTTGCCCTATTTGTCGACAGTTCCAAGTTGTGAGAAGTACTGCCCGTATTGTCAGTGTGCCCTTCTATTTCCATCCTTATCTGCTCGTTGTCTTTCAAAAACTTTATCACTTCGTCCAATTCTGTTTTAGACTTCTCTTTCAGCACATACTGGTCAACATCGAAAAATATATTCTTAAGTACCGACGTAGCTCCTGCTTTAATAGGCGTCAAATAGATATCAAGGACTTCAGGCTCCCTTGACTTTTTCTCCAGATAGTTAAATGTAAGGTTTTCAAACAGATAGCCTTTGCGGGTAACGTAAATAGAATACTCCTTGCCCTCGGTAAGCACTACAAAGTACTTTCCATCCACCTTGTCGGAGGTCACTTTGTAGTTAAGCGACGCATCGTTGATGTCGAACATCTCAATGGACGCTCCCAGTGGCTTTTTGGTCTCTATATCCATTACCCTGCCTGTGAGGAAATTACTTTTGTTTTGCACCCGAATTTCCTCAGGCACGTCAAATGTGTACAATGAGCTTTGAAAATCCCGGTTATTCTCTATCACCTCATGAGAGTAATAGGCTTTGGTGCCGTCAGAGGTGATAACCAGCGATACCTGATCGTCTTTTGTATTGATGGGGTAGCCAAGGTTCTTCGGCTGGGACCACTCAAGCCCATTTTTTTCACTCAGAAACAAGTCATACTTACCAAGCCCCTTATGCCCTGACGAGGAGAAGTACAAAGACTGGCCGTTGACGTGAATAAAAGGCGACAGGTCGTCGCCTTCCGTGTTGATAACGGGGCCGAGGTTCACCGGCTCCATCCAGTTGTCACGAGCCGACAGGGTGCTGACCCAAATATCTCTTTTCCCCTGCCCTCCCCTTCGGTCGCTCACAAAATAGAGTGTGCGACCGTCAGCCGATAGCGATGGTTGCGACTCCCAGCCGGAAGAATTGATTGGCTGGCCAATATTCTGAGGCTTGCCCCATGTATCTCCTTCCTTTTGAACAAAATAAAGATCGCAGCTCCCAAACCCTCCAGGTGCCTGGCAGGAGGTGAAAATCAGCATACGACCATCAGCAGAAACCGAACTAGTGCCTTCGTTCCTGTGTGAGTTAATCAGATCGGAAATGGGCTCTGGTTCCGACCAAACGCCTTCATCATTTTGCTCCGTTACATAAATATCCTCATCGTCGTTGGCAGTGTTACCTTTCCGAACAGTGAAGAAAAGCTGCTTCCCATCAGCTGTAACGGCCGGAAAGTACTGCATCACATACTTGTTGAGCGGAGCAGGCAGGGGCTCCGGATTGAACGGCAAGGGGTTGCTCATCAGGTCGAGCGCAAAATCAATATTCTTGATAAGATCCATCGCCAAGCCCTCTCTCCCTGCATTGTTTGGGTTGGTTTGAATATACCTTGATAGGTATTTCCTAGCCTCCTTATATTCGCCATTGTCGTAAATCATCAGGCCAAGGGCAAAGTAGGTGTCAAAATTTAGTTTATTAAGTGAGTCCACCGCCAGCGCTTCCCGGTACTGTGTCTCGGCAAGATCGTATCTCAGCAGCACCTTATAGGCTGAAGCAAGTCGCAGGTGAGCCTCTATAAATGAGGGATCACGCAACAAGGCACTTTGCAGTGATTCAATACCGCCGTTGAAGTCACGGCCTCTGATCTGCAGGGCCGATTGTTCGTAATATTTTATCGCCTTTTTATCTTCGGTGGTGTAAGTGGACTGGGCGGCCAGGTCAGCTATGCCGAAGAATAATATCACCACCAAAAGAGAAGCAAATCGTATCATCACACTAAATTAGCTATTATCCTATTATAAAAAATTGAATACATAACGGCAGAAGCCATAGATTTGTCTTCAACATCTATTTAAAGTATCATGATCAAAAGCTTTATCATTCTCCTAATTGTGTTTCTTGGTGATCAGGCCATTTCACCTGTAAAAGACTGCGAAGTACTTCTGGAAACTATTTCGGGCACTTACGATGGTGACTGTAAAAAAGGGCTGGCTGAGGGAACGGGTACTGCTAAAGGCATTGACACCTATATCGGTGAGTTCAAAAAAGGGCTGCCCGAAGGACAGGGGCGATACATTTGGAAGAATGGTGACTATTTCTCGGGAGACTTTGTAAAAGGTGTGAAAGAAGGCTATGGAGAAATGAAGATGAAAAGGGAAGGTCAAAAGGACAGCCTTCTTGCAGGATACTGGATCAAAGATATTTTCGTAGGAGCTTCAAATTTGCCCTACAGAGAATCGCACTCCAGCAATATCAAAAGTGTAATGATTGAAGAAATAACTGAGAACGGGTCGGAAATAATGATTGTTTATGCCAGGAACAAGCAATCGGTAGTGGCAGACGGGCTGAGGTTGGTGAGTGATCAGGAGGTTAAGCCGTTGTCGGAATTTGAATACACCGTGCTGCGCAAGCTGGACTTTCCATTTACTGGTGCAAAACTAGACTTCCGCAGCCAGGCACCGGTTGGTTCTGCCATTTTAGAATACCATGTTGAATTCGACATATTCAAAAAAGCGAGGTGGCTGATCACAATCGAGGTTTATTGAGACTATACTGAGCTTCTCCAAGCTCTTTCAACAAGCGTTTGTCCAAAAAAACTGAATTCTTTGCCTCCAGATTGACTTTTCATATAGATTTACTCCCCCTGTTTGGGTTATATTGTATCTTCCAGTAAGTGCTTTTGAAAAGCAACCTGTTGTAGCCTAAAACCTAAACTCAATATGAACACATTTTTTACACTACTTTTTGCCGGGTTGTTTCTTTTTTTAGGGCCGGACCCAACCATTCAGAAAGACTGCGAGGTACTGATGGAAACGCTCGCCCTTGAGTACGATGGTGAATGCAAAAAAGGGCTTGCTCATGGTATTGGTAAGGCACTCGGTTCTCACACCTATGAGGGGAGCTTCAAGAAAGGCTACCCGGACGGCGTAGGCACTTACACCTGGTCGAATGGAAACCTTTATAAGGGTGAATTCAAAAATGGTCTCAAAGATGGTAAGGGTGAGCTCTATATCAGAAAACTTGGCGTGCCAGATAGCATCGTAACCGGCTACTGGGACAAAGACAAGTACGTTGGTGAGTACGTTTCTTCTTACACTGTGGGACAAAAGCGGAATATTCTCAGAACAAGGTTTGTGCATATGGCCGACACCCCCAACCAGGTCGAAATACTAATTCAGCGAAACGGGCTACCGATTGGGGTTAGTCAGCTGCAAGCTTCGGCCGACAAGTCGCCTATGTTTGAAAGTAGCCAAACTATCGTGGCTTTTACCAAGGTGGTGTATCCGCTGACCAATGCCACTATTAATTTCTATGCGCCCAGCGCTTTCAACTCCTACCAGCTCGACTGCGAGCTAAACTTCGAAATTTACCGGGAAGGGCACTGGCGGATTTTTATACAGATATAGAGCATTCCTGAATTAAGGAATATTCAGGTATTTGTGCACCTGAAGTGAAACCTGCCACTGCGGGTTGGCTTTGATGTAGTCAATGATCAGAGGTGTCACCTTTTCCTGCTGTGACCATTCGGGCTGTAGAAACAGTCGGCAATTTTTGCCAACAAGGGCTTCGTACTTCTCGGCCCATTTAAAGTCTGACTTGTTGTAGACGATCACCTTAAGCTCATCTGCCGCCAAAGCTACTTCTGGAAGCGGCTCTTTGAATTTTTTCGGGGAAAAGCACACCCAGTCCCAACTTCCCGAAAGCGGATAGGCGCCAGACGTTTCGATATGGGTTCTGAATCCTTTGTCTTTAAGCTGACTGGTCAGTTCTTCGAGGTTGTACATCAGGGGCTCCCCACCAGTAACAACAGCCACTCTTGCCGGAAACTGCAAAGCTTCCTTCACTATCCTGGCAACTTCTGTATCTGGATGAGCCGCCGCTTCCCAGCTCTCCTTTACATCGCACCACACGCAGCCCACATCGCAACCACCAAGGCGAATGAAATAGGCAGCATGCCCCTGGAAAGCTCCTTCACCCTGTATGGTATAGAAAGCTTCCATTAACGGAAGGGCTGTTTTTATTGAAGGCAATATGGTATCAGGCTGTTTCAAGAAGCATTTCGTAGGCACGAAGCGTGTTCATCAACAATGACGCAATGGTCATTGGCCCCACGCCTCCCGGCACTGGCGTAATATAAGACGCTTTTGGTGCCACGTTGTCATAGTCCACATCACCTACCAGCCTAAAGCCGGATTTCCTGGTAGGGTCGTCGATTCTCGTAGTTCCCACGTCTACCACCACCGCACCATCCTTCACCATGTCGGCAGTGACAAGGTGTGGTTTGCCTACGGCCACCAGCAGGATGTCGGCATTTTTGGTGTATTGAGAAATGTTTTCGGTGTATTTGTGGCAAAGTGTTACTGTGGCTTGTCCCTGCTGGGTCATGAGTATGCCCAGCGGTGCTCCCACCAGCCTACTTGCACCTACCACCACACAATACTTTCCTTTGGTTTCAATCTTGTAGCGATTCAACAGCTCCATCACCCCAAAAGGAGTAGCAGGCATTAGCAAAGGGGTTTGCGAACCTATACTTCCAAAGTTCTGGTTGGTAAACCCATCAACATCTTTCTCGGCCGAGATACTTTCAGTCACTTTTTCTACTGAAATATGCTCCGGCAAAGGCAACTGCACGATAAAACCATCGATGTCTGTATCGGCGTTAAATTGCTCTATATGCTTGATGAGCTTTTCCTCAGAGATGGTCTTGGCAAAGTGCATAAGCGTGAAGTCGAACCCAACTTCCTTACAAGCCTTGATCTTACCATTCACGTAGGTGTGGCTTGCCCCGTCATCACCAACAATAATGATGGCCAAATGAGGTGCTCTCTTACCCTGAGCCACCAATTCGTTTACTTTGGCTGCAATCTCCTGCTTAATTTCTGCAGCTACCTTTTTACCATCAAGTATCTGAGGCATCTTTTATGGTTTAGTCTATTTTCAATACCGCCATAAAGGCTTCCTGTGGAATTTCCACATTGCCTACCTGGCGCATCCGTTTCTTACCTTTTTTCTGCTTTTCAAGTAGCTTACGCTTACGGCTAATATCACCACCGTAGCACTTAGCCAACACGTTTTTACGCATGGCTTTCACAGTTTCCCTGGAGATGATTTTCGCCCCAATGGCCGCCTGAATCGCTATTTCAAACATTTGGCGTGGCAACAACTCACGCAATTTTTCGCAGAGCTTCTTGCCCCAATCGTAAGCCTTGTCCCGGTGCACAATGGCCGAAAGGGCATCGACCCGCTCACCATTGAGCATGATATCGAGCTTCACCATGTTCGACTGACGATAGCCTATCAGCTCATAGTCGAGAGAAGCATAGCCCCTGGAAATTGTTTTCAGCTTATCGAAGAAGTCAAATACGATTTCTGACAGCGGCAGTTCGAACGTCAGCTCTACCCTGTCGGAGGTAAGGTATACCTGGTTTTTTATTTCGCCACGCTTGTCGATACATAGAGAGATGATGGGGCCGATGTATTCTGATTTACTTATTATCTGCGCCCTGATAAAAGGCTCTTCGATGAAATCTAAAGCAATGGGGTCAGGCATTTCCGACGGTGCACTTACTTTCAGCATTTCCCCGCCCTTGAGCGTGGCATGAAACCGCACAGAAGGCACTGTGGTGATCACAGTCATGTCAAACTCCCGCTCCAGGCGCTCCTGGATAATTTCCATGTGAAGCATGCCAAGAAAACCGCACCTAAAGCCAAAGCCAAGAGCTGCTGAAGTCTCTGGTTCCCAAACGAGGGAGGCATCATTGAGCTGTAGCTTTTCCATTGATGCCCTAAGCTCTTCGTATTCCGAAGTTTCAACAGGATAAATGCCTGCAAAAACCATCGGCTTCACATCTTCAAAACCCTTGATGGCAACGGCCGCTGGCCTGTCCACATGGGTGATCGTGTCTCCTACTTTTACTTCCTTGGCCACTTTTATGCCAGAGATCAGGTACCCAACATTACCAGCGCTAATTTCTGCTTTTGGTGATTGTTTGAGTTTGAGTACGCCAATTTCGTCCACATCGTAAATGCTGCCGATATTCATGAATTTTACCTTTTCTCCTTTTTTCATGGTGCCATTGAACACCCTGAAAATAACCTCAACGCCTCTGAAAGAGTTGAAAACGGAGTCAAATATCATCGCCTGCAAGGGGCCGTTAGGATCTCCCTTGGGTGGCTTGATCCTCTGAACGATAGCCTCCAGTATCTCGTCTATGCCAATACCTTCTTTTCCGCTGGCCAATAGAATCTCTTCCCGGGTACAACCGAGCAATTCCACCACCTGGTCTTTTACCTCCTCCACCATAGCGCCGGGCAAGTCAATTTTGTTGAGCACCGGTATGATCTCGAGGTCGTGATTTAAAGCCAGGTACAGATTGGAAATGGTCTGCGCTTCAATGCCCTGAGATGCATCAACAATCAAAAGTGCCCCTTCGCAGGCGGCAATGGAGCGTGATACCTCGTAAGAAAAGTCAACGTGGCCTGGTGTGTCAATCAGGTTGAGCACGTAATCCTTGCCACCACTCTTGTAGTTCATTTGAATGGCGTGGCTCTTAATGGTGATGCCTCGCTCCCGCTCCAAGTCCATGTTGTCAAGAAGCTGATTCTGCCTTTCCCGATCAGTGATGGTGTGAGTGGCCTCAAGGAGCCTGTCAGCAAGGGTGCTTTTACCGTGATCTATGTGTGCTATTATGCAGAAATTGCGGATGTGATCCATACGTTCCTTTAAAAGTCTGCAAAATTAGGTAATAATTTATGATTTGAAGAGCCTGTGCAAACAAAGTTTGGGATTGTGGAATATCAACTGGCCTGTATTTCAGCGATCTGCAATTTTCTGACAGGCAAAACCGCCATTTTTTTGTGAATTGTGATTTTGAGGTGCAACATTCCAACCATTTGTCACCAAATTTGTCTCTTAATACCAAAAAAAATAGTGTATGAAGAAGATTGCAATCATTGCAGTGGTGGGGTTGGGGTTTTTGTTCTCGTGCAGCCTCGATAGTGACGAATTTCAAGGCCCTATCACAAGCAAAATTAATGTAACAATGCTGGAAGACGTAAGTGGAGAAGATCCATTCTTTCAAATCTTATTTGAGTCAACCAATCTGTATGAATGTTCCAATTACAATATCTTAATGACAGTAGATGCAGATGAAAACAAACTTGATATCGTATTCAATGAGATTTACAAAAACAGTACTTGCCGCTCCGAAACCGGCCCAGCCTACAATGTTTATTCTTTTTCAAAAATTGTAAATGGAACGTACAACTTAAGCCTGAAAGTGAAAGACAAGCCAGCGTCTACAGGCACTCTTGTTATTTCAGACACTGGCTATACGCTGGACATGACGGAAAGCGATGACTTTGCGTTTGTGAACCCCCAGGTTTACCGAATGCCCGAAGGCATACTTTGGGGCAGCATCCAGAAATATTCCGAATCGCAGCAGTCGAACACTCTTGTAGATAACTTTTTTGACCTCCTTAGCGACAACGGGCTTGCCGACACTGCGCTGGTGAAAGGCGACTACACTTATTTTCTTATCGATGAAGAAAATAAAGTATCCCTCAGGCGGGCAAGCGCCACTCCAGCTGGCACGTCTGCTTTCGTTTTTTATCTGGACGAAGATTCAGTAAGCAGAAACAATCTGAAAATTGCCATATCAGACTTCAGAGGTAAATACTCACAGTATGTGAAGGTGGATATGTTTGACTGGATCGGAACCATTTATTGAAACGAACATCAAAGCCAAAACATTTTGGGTTGCTGGTTCGTCTACAGTGGTATCCTTTAACTAAATCACAAACCATGAAAACTAGCTACAAAATTTTTGCGCTTTGTTTGGGACTCTTCACCATTGCTTTTGGCAACCTCCTCGCCCAGGACAAACCAAGCCCTGCTGCGTCAGTATCAGAAAAGATAAAGAGTGGAGCCACCGTATCAATCAATTACAGCTCACCTGCTTTGAAGGGCAGAACAATGGGGAAAGACGTGGAGCCAATGGAAGGCAAGGTATGGAGAGCTGGGGCTAACAACGCCACTGTATTCGAAGTTGACAAAGATGTAAAAATAGAAGGCAAGGCACTTCCAGCTGGAAAATACGCATTTTTTACATTGAAAAACGGTGACGACTGGACACTTATCTTCAACAAAACCTGGGACACCTGGGGCGCTTTTGACTACGAAAAAAATAAGGGAGAAGATGCTCTGCAAGTAAGTGTAAAGCCGAAAAAAGCTGTAACTGCCTCCGAAAGGTTGACCTACACGATAGACAAGTCGGGCAAAGTGAGCCTGCTATGGGGCGACCTGGACGTTTCGTTCAACGTAAAATAATCAGACCGAAATCAACGTAAAAAGCGGGCAGGGCTCGCTTTTTTTTTGTTTTGCCCAGTAGGGATGCAGAGGACTATAACTGTTTATTCCTTAAATTGATGGGGCGAGGGTATCCGGCGTTCCGTCGGCCTGCATTTACTCCAAGCTTATCCTATGACAAAAGCGCTATTTTTCCTGACAGTTTTGGTGCTTTTGGACGGATGCTCCAAAGTTGATCCGATGGAGGAAGCCATCAATAGAAAGAATGTTGAGGTCAGTGGCGTCTGGGTTTGGGTAAATACAAAGTACCCTACACCTTTTGGTGCTATCACCGTCAGCACGCTAAAAACAGGTATTCTATATAAGGTGCTTATCTCTGGTAAAAACGCCGAGGTTTTTCGTGAAGACCGCCTGGTTCAAAAGTTTAGCTTCGAGATAAGACGTGCCAACGAGGAGTACTATCTTGACATTTTAACCAAGCAGGAAATAGAGTACTCAGCTATCGATATGCTGGGCGGCAAGATTTCGCTCGACAAGAAAGACCTCACCTTGTCATTTCAAAATAACACTTTCAAATCGGACATGCTACTCAGCAGAGTAGAGATTTTCTAGCCCATGCTTTCAGTTGTTTGTGCGATTATTATAAGTGGGTCAAAAATTTTGGTAACGAAACGTCCTGCTCACAAAAAAGAGGGCCTCAAATGGGAATTCCCCGGAGGCAAAGTTGAACCGGGAGAAACGGAGCAAGAAGCGCTCACCCGGGAAATCAGGGAAGAGTTGTCCATTGAGGTGAGTCCCACTGAGAAAATTGGCACCGTATCCATAGAGGTGCCCCGCATCGACCTGACAGCTTGGAATTGCCGGTGGATAAGCGGAGACGTGCACCTTACCGAACACCTGGCTTTTGACTGGGTAGATTTCAACAACATGGAGGCTTTGGAATTGAGCAGGGCTGATGTGCTCCTGATCCCTCAAATAAAATCTTATATCGAAGATTTTGTTTCGTAAAAATATTATTCTGCAAATTCTGAAATCTCAAAACTATGTACTGATTTTACAGAAAACATAGTCAGTCTAGTTTGAATCCTCCTGATAGTTCCGTAACTTATACTTCCTGATTTATCCAGGCTCATTATATAACCTATCATATCACTTAAACAACTGACAATGAATTTTACTCCCCCAAAAGATACTGGTACTACCAGGACTGTCGAACCCATTAAATACGCCCCCGTTACCGACTACATGGTCAAGGATGTCTTCACTTTTCATCCAGATCAAAATATTCAGGAAGCCATCGACCTTATGTTGGACAAGCGGATATCTGGCGGCCCTGTGTTGAATGACGTCGGCGAGTTGGTAGGAATGCTTTCGGAAAAAGACTGCCTGAGAATTATTATTGATTCTGCTTACCATAATCACCCAAATCACGAGGGGAAAGTAAAAAATTACATGTCGAGAAAAGTGAAAACCATGGATGTTGATAAAGACATTTTTGATGTGGCCAATGAGTTTCTCACTACTCATTTTCGCAGGTTTCCTGTGATTGACAGCAAAGGTGTGCTGAAAGGCCAGATCAGCAGACGGGACATCATGAAAGCAGCAAGAGATTTAAAAGGCACCACCTGGTGAAACTTGATTGGTCTTAAATATGTATTAACTAACCCCTTCATGGGGTTTATTTTTTGAATGGGTGGATAGAATTGATGAAGAGTTGTAAATTGAGTTGATATTATGAAAGAGGCAAAAAGCATCATTGAGGCTTACAGAAAAGTTAATTTTTCAACTCAAAAAGCTGCGTTGGCCACTGTTATGCGGGTGCATGGTTCGTCGTACAGAAGGCCGGGTGCGAGAATGCTGATGACGGACGACGGACGCTGGACAGGTGCCATCAGCGGTGGCTGCCTGGAAGGTGACGCACTCCGCAAGGCCCGTCAGGCAATTCTCAACAATCGTCCTTCGCTTGTTACATACGACACCATGGACGACAATAGCGCCACCAGCCTGGGCGTCGGCCTCGGCTGCAATGGCATCATCGACGTGCTGATTGAGCCCATCAATGAGCTGGATGTTTTCAACTCTATTCACCTGCTTGAAAAGTTCGTGGAGAGAGGTGAGCTGGCTGTGCTGGCCACGGTGTTCGACTCTTCTATCGCTGAAAATCCATATCAGGGCCAGAGGTTTTTACTCAATGGATTGGGTGAAAAATACAGTACTATCGGCCATGCAAATTTAGAAGCGCTCATAGCTGCCGATGCTCAAAAAGCCTTTGTGGCAAACCGGCCTGCCATCTGCCAATACACGGTCGATGAGGCTATGGTGGAAGTGCTGGTAGAAACGCTGCACCCTGGCATTCAGTTGGTGGTCTTTGGTGGTGGTTTCGATGCGGCGCCAGTAACGTCGATGGCGAAAAACCTGGGCTGGGCAGTGACAGTGACCGACGACTGTATCGCTCACCTCGGTGCTAAGCGTTTTCCCGATGCTGAGAATGTGACCCTCTGCCAACGAGACCACGTGTCTACTGATATCATATTCAAAAGATTCAGCGCTGCCATTCTTATGTCGCACAATTACAAGTACGATTACGCCGTACTCAAAGAGCTGATCAAAAACCCACCGGCGTACCTGGGCATTATGGGCCCTAAGAAGCGTTTCGATAAAATGGTTGACCAGTTGAAGGAAGAGGGTATTTACCCGGGAGATGCCTGGGCAGCTACCGTTCACTCACCCATAGGTCTTGACCTGGGTGCAGAAACACCCGATGAAATTGCATTGTCGGTCATTGCCGAGATTCAGGCATTTTTCAACAATTCCAAAGGTGGCTACCTGAAACACCTTGACGGCCCCATACACGACCGCAGCGCCTACGACGACCGACTGTTAAACAATATTTATGAGCAGCTCAATGCCTCAAGCTCCAAAAAAGGCAAAGCTTAGCATCGTTCTGCTGGCGGCAGGCTCGTCTTCCCGGCTAGGGCAGGCCAAGCAGCTGCTACCGTTCAAAAACTCAACCCTGGTACGCCATCGTGTCACAACAATTACGCAAGCGCTTGCAAACGAATACAATGTTTTTGTTGTAACTGGTGCCAAACGGGAAGAAGTTTGCAAAGAACTGACTGGTCTTTCGTACACCGAAGTATACAACGACCAGTTTTCCGAAGGTATGAGCACCTCGATAAAAGCAGGACTGAGCTTCCTTCCGCCAGATGCTGAAGCCGTCATGTTTCTGCTGGTGGATCAGCCGTTTGTCTCGGAAAAACACCTCTCAGAAATGGTCGGTAAATGGCTCAACGACCAAAGTAAAGTCTTAGGTGCGGCCTATTCCGGAATCATTGGTGTTCCGGCCATTTTCCCCCGCAGCTATTTCGAACAACTATTGCTACTGAAAGGAGACCAGGGCGCCAGAAAAATTATAAAGAATTTATCTGACGCCGAAGTCCTCAGCTACCCACTGCCTGAAGCGAGCGTTGACCTTGACACTTTGGAGGATCTGAAGGCTATTGGGCTTTGACTCAGCAAAAGCCTCATCCTGTTCCTTACCTAGGCCGTCTTTTTATAGTTCAAAATCGCCAGTCCGTTCAACAACACAGCGTAACCGAAAATCACTGCGAAAAAGAACCTGGTCTCCTGCCAGCCAGCACCTTTAAGCATCACAAGTCGCACAAACTCTATAAAGTACCGGATCGGGTTGAACAAAGTGATGGTTTGGGCCCAGCCAGGCATATTTTCAATGGCGGTGAAGAGTCCACCCATCAGAATAAAAACAACCAGAAAAAACCAGGCAAGGAACATGGCCTGCTGCTGCGTGTCGGTAAGCGTAGAAATCAACAGGCCAAAGCCAAGAATCAAAAGCAGGTAGACGGCGGAAAATGCATAGATAAGCCCTACGCTACCTACAAACGGGATATTAAACACCACCTTCGCAACCATAAGCCCTATTGATAACACCATGAGGCCAAGCAGCCAGAAAGGCAAAAGCTTGCCAATCACAAACTGGTATTTCTGAATGGGCGTTACATTGATCTGCTCGATTGTGCCGATCTCTTTTTCTCTTACAATATTCATTGAGCTCAAAAATGCACCAATCATCGTGACCAAAAGCACCAAAATGCCGGGCACCATAAAGGTCTTGTAATTGAGCTCTGGATTGAACCAGAAAGACGACTCGACATTAATCACTTGCCGGGCAATGGGCTGACCGCTCGCCACCACCCTCATTTGCAGCGCTGCCACCTCCCGCTGATTATAGTCGCCAAGGATTCTGCCAAAGTAATAGTTGGCCAGACCAGCTTTCGTGCCGTCAATAGCATTCACTATCACCTGCAATTGCTGTGGTTCTTTCCGAACCAGCTTCTTTTCCATGCCCGCCGGTATTTCCACTACCAGATCAGCCTCGTTTTTGTCAAGAGCCGCTGCGGCTTCCGCATGGTCGAAACCAGTTCCTGCTATGGTAAAGTAGCCCGAGGCAGTCAAATCACGGTAGAGTTGTCGGCTTGCGCTGCTCTGGTCATTGTCCATCCAGTATACCTTCAGGTTTTTGATTTCGAAGTCGGCAGCGTAGCTCAACACAATCAGCTGCAGCACCGGCATCACAAACAAAATGGGCAGGTTGGTCTTGTTGCGGAAAATCTGCAAAAACTCTTTCTGTATGAGGTAAAGAATAATTCTCATGGTGTTTTCAGTTTAACCAAGTCTGACATTGAACTTCTTGATACTCATCCCAATAAAAAACACGGTAAATCCAATCAAAATAAGGGTTTCCTTCCAGAAATAGGCGATGCCGACCCCCTTGAGCATGATGGCCTTTTCGATCACAATGAACCACCTGGCCGGGATAATGTGCGAGATGATTTGCAGTGGTAAGGGCATATTCTCAATAGGAAAAATGAAGCCTGAAAGCAGGATCGTCGGCAGCATCAGTCCCATCAGCGAAAGCAACAGTGCAGTTTGCTGAGTTTGAGCTACGGTGGAAATTAGAATGCCCAGCGACAGCGCCATAATGATGAAAAGCATGATCTCTGCCAGCAATAGTGGTACGCTTCCCATTATAGGCACACCAAAGACATACCTGCCGAGCAGCAGCACCACTACGGCATCAAGAAATGCCAGACTGAAGTAAGGCACCACCTTAGCTATAATCACCTGACCGGGGTTCATAGGCGAGGCAAGCAATACCTCCATTGTGCCAGTTTCCTTTTCTCTGGCTATCGAAATGGATGTCATCATGGCCGATACCAGCATGAGCAAGATGGTAATAAGGCCCGGAACAAAAAGAAACACGCCTTTCAGGCTGGGGTTGTATTGCAGCCTCACCTCAGCCCCCACAAGAATGGGGGGCTGCCCGGGTTGGTTCAGTTCCAGTTGAAAATTCTGGATGATGGCAGTGGCGTAATTAACCAACGTATTGGCCATGTTCGGGTCGGTGGCATCTGCCAGCAGTTGCACCGATGCTTTTCCTTCATGCTGGAGCTTGTCTGCAAAATCAGGCTCGACTACCACAGCCATCTTTATCCTGCCCTCCCTGAATAGCTGTTCAACGTCGTCAATACTTTCAGCCTGTCCGTCAGGGAGAAAGTATCCGGAGGCAACCAGCTTATCAGCTAACCTGCGTGACACCTCGTCGTGCGACTGATCGAGGATGGCAATGTGAGCATCTTTGATCTCATTGGTGATGGCATAACCAAAAAGCAGAATTTGCACCACAGGCATTCCGAAGAGTATCAGCAGCGTTCGCTTGTCTCTGAAGATGTGGTAAAACTCCTTTCGTATAAGTGAAGTCAGTCTTTTCATAGTGAAATGCTATCTTCTTTGGCCGCCCTAAGGCCGGGCCACCTTGATAAATACTTCGTTCATGGTTTTCACACCATATTTCTTTTTCAAACCTTCTGGTGTATCGTAGGCCTCCACCCTGCCATCCACCATCATCGAAATCCTGTCGCAGTATTCTGCTTCGTCCATGTAGTGTGTGGTTACAAACACGGTGATGCCGTCGTGGGCTGCTTCGTAAATCATTTCCCAAAACTGTCGCCTGGTGATGGGGTCTACTCCCCCTGTAGGCTCATCGAGAAAAACGATCTTGGGGTCGTGAAGAATGGCGATAGAAAAAGCCAGTTTTTGTTTCCAGCCCAATGGCAGGTCTTTCAGAAGCTTACCCTCCACTTCGTCGAGTCCTAGTCTTTTTATAAGCCTTTCTCCTTTTTCCTTCCACTGCTTTCTCTTCAAACCATAAATGCCGCCATAAAACCGGATATTCTCTTTGATGGTCAGGTCGTCGTAAAGCGAAAACCGCTGGCTCATGTATCCTATGGATTTTTTGATCTGGTTTTGTTGCTTAAACACGTCGAAACCAGCTACCATTGCCTTGCCGGAAGTGGGGCTGAGCAAGCCTGAAAGCATCTTCATGGCGGTGGTTTTACCGGCACCATTGGCTCCCAGAAACCCGAAGATTTCTCCCTGCTTCACTTCGAGCGAAATGGAGTCGACGGCCTTGAAGGTGCCGAACCTCTTGGTGAGATTTTCTACTTCTATGATAGAACTACTCATGCCGCTACATGTTGATTCATCAACGCAATAAAGCAGTCCTCTATATCCGGTGCTACCTCCACTATCTCCCAGTTCTCCATCCCCTGAGCGCTGAGGTATTTGGTTAGCTCTTCACTCGTCAGCTTGCCTTTGTCGGACACCACGTGGATGTTTTCGCCAAATGGATACACCAGTGTGGCCTGCTCCAGCATTCGAAGCGACGAAAGCATGTTGTACTTTTCGTTTGTTTTGATGGCCACAAGAGAGTACGCATAGGCAGTAGTAATTTTTGCCGGTGTATCGACAGAAAGAATGCGGCCGTCTTGCATGAGGGCCACCCGGTCACAAAGGCTGGCCTCGTCCATGTAGGGAGTGGATACCAAAATGGTCATTCCTCGTTTTTTCAGCATCTGAAGAATCTCCCAAAACTCGCTTCTCGAAACGGCGTCTACACCAGTTGTAGGCTCATCGAGGAAAAGAATTTCGGGGCTATGCACAAGTGCACAGCACAGGGCGAGCTTCTGTTTCATTCCACCTGATAGCGCTCCGGCTCTGCGTTTTCTAAAAGGCTCAATTTGAGAATAGATATACCTGATATTCTCATAATTCTCTTCCAGCGTGGTGTCATAAATGGAAGCAAACAGATTGATGTTTTCTTCAATACTCAGGTCCTGATAAAGAGAAAACCGACCAGGCATATAGCCCATTTTTTTGCGAATTGAAGCATAGTCTCTGGTGACATCAATGCCCAAAACATTTACTTCGCCACTATCGGGCAGCAACAGCGAAGACATAATCCTGAAAAGTGAAGTTTTGCCAGCACCATCGGGGCCAATTACCCCGAACAGCTCTCCTTTTTTAACATTCAGAGAAATTTCCTTTAATGCCTCCACATGGGCATAGGTTTTCACCAGGTTCTTTACAATAACTGCGTTTTGATTTTCCATGACCTTAGAATTTAACCTCACCCGGCATTCCTATTTTCAATGCCCCATCGTTGGGCACCATCACTTTGATCGCATACACCAAATTGACCCTTTCTTCCCTTGTTTGGATGATTTTCGGCGTGAACTCGGCTGATGACGAGATCCATGACACCGTTCCTTCATTCTCTTTCAAATTGCCGTCGCTGCCGTCGGTCAGCACCCTCACCTTTTGGCCAATTTTGATGGAGGCCAACTGCGGTGCATCTACGTAGGCCCTCAGTGTCAATTCCTTCAGGTCGGCTACCTTAAAAAGCGGCTTGCCAAAAGTTACAATCTCACCTGCTTCAGCATATTTTGACAGCACCGTTCCTCCCAGCGGGCTTGCCAGCACACTGCGCTGAATTTGATCTTCTATTTGCTCTATCTGCACCTCCAGAGGAGCCAACTCAGACAACAAGCCTCTGTTGGCTGTGCTTAGCTGGCTTTTGGTGGCGTCAATTCTATTGTTCAGCACCTTCAACTCCCCGTGCAGGTCGTCACGCTGCTTTGCAGTCGCTGCCCCTTCGGCGAACAGCTTGTCCACCCGTTTGATCTCCCTTTCGAGGTTCTCCTTCTGCTCAAGCAGCACGTCGATCTGTACTTTTTCGTTTTGAAGCTTACTTCTGATCGCTTGCTTAGAGGCTATGAGTTGCTTTTTCTTCAAATGGAGGCCAAGGGTATCCACCAGTCCAATGGCAGCACCCGCCTTCACCTGGCTGCCCTCCTCCACCTTTAGCTGCAGGAGCTTGCCTGTGGCTTCCGAAGAAACCAGCACTTCGGTCGCTTCAAAATTGCCATAAGCATCCGACCTCTCTTCATTTTTGTTGCATCCTGCCAACCCGATCAGCAGTAATGCACTTGCTGTGTATGTGAAAATTTTCATTGCTATAGTTCCTTAAAGATTTCCTGTAAGTGTAAAGTATTGTACCTGATACCATGCCTTGTCGATCTCGTGCATGCGGGCCGTAATTTTTGCCCTTGTAAGCTGATCCAGCGCAGTGATGTAGTCGGAAGAGGTGACAGTTCCGCCTTCGAGCCTGGCAGCATATTCCCTGACAATTGACTCCTGCAACCTGACGATCTCAGCGTCCCTTTTCATCACCTCGTCAGAGGCCAACCATTTCTTTCTCCATTGGAGGGTGCCATTTTCGAATTGGCTCATCGCATCGCTGCGGCTGTTTTCGAGCAGCTGCTCCTGAATTTGCAGCTCTTGCCGCTCCTGCTTGCTGGCTCCCCAGTCGAAAAGTGGCCAGTAAAGCCTTACTCCCGCCATATAGAACCCGCTAAGGTCGGTTTTAAAGAAATTGTAAGGATTGGGACTACCAAAGCCACCTCTGGCAAAAGCACTTACCTTCGGCTTAGTTCTCGCAGCAATGAGCTCCCCCGCCTGAGAAAGCACAGTTTTCTGCTCACTCAAATAGCTGAGCTCCGGTCGGTTGATCGTTGCTTCATCCTCCAGTGGAATGGTGCCGCCGGGAAGGGTCAATACTGCATCTACCGAGAGAGGCTGCCCAAGTTTGTCGCCCAGCATGGCTACAAGCCCTTCTTTTTCTGCCTCCGCAGCTACAAGCTGTTGTTCGATGGAGAGTATTTCCTTTTCGAAGGCGGACTTGTCGCTCTGCAAAAGCACTCCGGTAGAAAACCCGGCATCAATCACCTTCTTTCGCTCCAGCAAAGTGTTCCTTGCAGCTTCAAGGTTTTTTTCAGCTTCCTGAATCCTGAGGATACCAAAATACAAGCTGTTCACAGACTCCTTTACCTTGTACAGATCGACCTCCACTTTCTGCTGATTGGCCGCCAGTTCTCTTTTGGAAGCTTCTCTCGACTGCCTGACCATGCCGCCGTCGTAAATACTCTGTTCGATGCCCACCGTAGCCTGGTACTGGCTTTTTGGAATTTCCGGCGTTTCAGCGCCTGGAATACTGAATGGCAATGAAAACACGTCGCTCTGATAGCTCCACTGCCCATTCAGACTCACTTGCGGACGATACGCCAGTCCCAGCCGTTCCTCTTTGGAAGCAGCCAACTCTCCATAAAGAGCTGCCTGCCCCGAAAGCGGTGTATGCTGAAGTGCCAGCTCGTAGCAGCCCTGCAGGCTGATAGTTTCCTGGGCGTAAACCCCGGCCACCATCGCCATTGCACTCATTGTTAATACAAACCTCTTCATATTATTCGTTTGTTGATTTGTCAGTTAAATAGTTCCAAATGATCACCGGAACTTCCTTTTTTCTTCTCTCAAGAAATTTGTTATAGTCTTCTTCACTAAGTCCGAAGACCGGCCTGAGAATAGGCTTTGCAATGACAGGAAAAACGCACAGCCCCATGATAGAGCTGATGAGATCCACTGGTTCTATAGGTCTTATGGTACCTTTAGCCGCTTCAGCCTTCAATTGCAAACCCAGCCCCAACGCCACCTGCGAAACTTGCGAACCAATTTTACCAAACAGCTTTTCGGGGTTTCTTGAAATTTCGTTGATGACAAAAAGAGGCATGAAGGGATTGTTCTTCATCAGTTCCACATAGTGCTCCACAAACTGCATCAACTTTTCTTTTAGGGGCATTTCCTTCCCAAGAATACCAAACAGGGCCGGGCCATTTGACTGGAGTGTCTCCATGAAAACCCTTTCGAAAAGCAAGTCTTTGGACCTGAAATAGTAGTGCAGCAATGCTTTGTTGATGTCGGCCTTGTCAGCAATTTCCTGCATTCTCGCTCCCGCCATTCCCTGTTGAATGAATACCTCCCTGGCGGCTTCCAGTATCTTTCTTTCTGTACTTACATCCTTCGTCATGATGCAAATATACGAAGTCTTAACCGAAAGGTTTAACCAATTGGTTAAATTTTTTGGTTAACAAATGATATTTAATCGTATGTCATTGTCTAACAGTACTTTAAACATATTTTCGATTTTCTGGCAAAAATAGATTAGATTAATCCTTTAATGATTTATGATGTCGGACAAAATACTCACCAGGCCCTGGACGGAATTTGAGCTCAAGCAAAAGCTCGCCAAAATGCCTGTGCTCCCTGAGTACAAACTGCTTATTCAGGTGAGGGAAATTCTTCTCGACAGCCGACTGGCCAATGAAAGACTCGACTCACTCATTGAGCTGATCGAAAAAATACCACTTCACAGGTCTCAGGAAGAAAGAGATATTTTTATTGAGCATCTGCAGAAGGTGCTGGTGGATGTGCGGCTTTCATCGGAACTAACAGGAAATGTTGTGAAACTGCTTAGGTCAATAGAAAAGCAATCCTGACTTATTTACGGTTGCCGCTAAAATATTTCGATCTTCACAGTGCTCTTTTTGGCTCATCTAAAAGACCTGTTTCCATGGTTTTTTCTTGATATTTTCGTATTTTACTAGTGAAAAAAAACAACAGGGTTGAGAAGATATTTTGAAAGCTTTTCTAATTTTCCCACCTGAAAAATTAAAGTTATACCAAACCAACACAAAACACTCCAGCCCGTCTGGAATGAAAAATGGAAACTCGTGACTTACACCACAAGGTGATCCTGAAAACAGGACCCAATCAGGCTTATGAAGCCATTCTTGACCCCAAAAAACATAGTGACTTTACTGATAGTCCCGCAGAAAACGACGGAAAAGTAGGCGGAGAACACAGCGCTTTCGACGGCTACTGTTTTGGTGAAAACGTGGAGCTCTCTTATGGAAAGCGCATTGTGCAAACCTGGCAAGCCGACGAGGATGGCTGGCCGGAAGATCACTTCTCCAGGGTCATCTACGAGTTTACGGCAGTTCCCGGCGGCACGCTTCTTACTTTCAAACAGCTTGGTGTGCCCGAAGAAGTGGCAGACAGCATTGACCAGGGATGGATCGACTACTACTGGGAGCCACTGAAGGCGTATTTTGAGGACTAGTATCGTTGATGAGGACAAGCTTTCCATCGAGAAAAGGGCCTATTGTGGGTTTAATATACCTGGGATTGATCTGTTTGCTGTTTTTCCTGATGGGCCTTCCGGCGATAAGAAGTGGGAATCTTATCTTACTTTCCATTGGGCTGCTCATTCTGGGAGTATTCGGAATCACATGGTTTGGCATCCGCTATATCATTGAAGAAGGGAACTTGATGGTTAAGATCGGCCCCCTCATTGAACGAACAATTCCCATCGGCGAGATTTTAACTATCCATAGAAGCTATGAATTGCAGAGTTCGTCCTCCGGCCCCTCGCTGAAAAAATTGAAGGTAAGGTTCAAGGGTGGGCACGCTTTGATTACCCCAGGGCGGGAAGGAGAATTTCTGGCGGAACTGAAGGCGGTAAATCCACAAATATTTATTGATTTGGAAACAGCCACCATGCTTTAAGCTGGCCCCAGCAGGAGTTTGAAATTCGTCGAGGCTGCCCCCTGCCTACTTTGTTTCAATCAAGAACACTATTCTAGCCATAATTCCGTACTTTTGCCCCTTCTCTTTTTAAGCATGGATTTAACACATTTAACAGCCATTTCGCCTGTCGACGGCCGCTATAGAAAACAAACGGCTTTGCTGGCTCCCTACTTCTCAGAATGGGGGCTTATTCGCTACAGACTTCAGGTAGAAGTCGAATATTTCATAGCGCTTTGTGATATACCACTGCCTGCCCTTGGCTCTTTCCCAAAAGCCAAGTACTCCGAGTTGAGAGCCATTTATAAAGACTTTTCGGAGAAGGATGCGCTGGCCATCAAGGAAATAGAGAAAACGACCAACCATGACGTGAAGGCGGTGGAATATTTTATCAAACAGAAGATGGATGCTGCCGGCCTGTCTGCCTATAAAGAATACATCCATTTTGGTCTCACCTCGCAGGATATTAACAATACCGCCATTCCTCTAAGCCTGAAGGAGGCTTTGCAGGAGGTTTACCTGCCCAAATTGAATGAAATAATTGCCTCGCTGGCAGCTATGGCCGCCGACTGGGAGAAAATACCGATGCTGGCTAAGACACACGGGCAGCCCGCCTCTCCTACTCGTCTTGGCAAAGAAATCAGGGTGTTTCAGGTACGATTGGAGGAGCAGATAAACGGATTGAAAAACATACCGTTTGCGGCCAAATTTGGCGGTGCTACCGGCAATCTCAATGCCCACCACGTGGCCTTTCCCACCTACGACTGGGCTGAGTTTGCCAACGGTTTTGTAGGCAATAGCCTGGGATTGAAAAGGAGCTCTCCCACTACCCAAATTGAGCACTACGACCACATGGCGGCTCTTTTTGACGGGCTCAAGCGCATCAACACCATCCTGATCGACTTTTCAAGAGACGTGTGGCAGTACATTTCCATGAACTACTTTAAACAGCGAATCAAAGCCGGTGAGATTGGTTCATCGGCCATGCCACACAAGGTAAATCCAATCGATTTTGAAAATGCGGAGGGGAATCTTGGTATAGCAAATGCCATTTACGAGCACTTGTCTGCCAAGCTGCCCATTTCAAGGCTGCAAAGAGATCTGACTGACTCAACGGTGCTAAGAAATATTGGCGTGCCCATTGCCCACAGCTATATCTCCCTGCTTTCGCTGGCAAAGGGCATTGGCAAGCTGGAGCTCAATCAGGCGGCTATTGATGCCGATCTGGAGGACAACTGGGCGGTGGTAGCCGAGGCTATTCAAACGGTACTTCGAAGAGAAGGCTTTGCCAATCCATACGAAACGCTAAAAGCACTCACCCGCACCAACGCCAAGATAACGAAGGAGAGCATCAGTACTTTTATCGATGAGCTTGAGGTAAGCGAAGACATAAAAAAAGAGCTGAGATTGATCAGCCCTTTCAGTTTTACAGGAATCTAAGAAGCTGTTGGCTAAAAGCTAACGGCCAATAAGCAAAAGCTTTCTACAATTCCTTGATTCTGATGTTACGGAACCACACTTTGTTGCCGTGATCCTGCAAGGCAATTTTGCCCGTTGATGATTTTCCGAAAGCTTCCCACTTGGCGAACTTGCTTTCGCTGACCATTTTATCCCAAACGGGGCCGCTGGTAGGGTATTCAACCACTTTCTTTCCATTCATGTAGTGAGTGGCTTTTCCGTCTTTGATCACCAGTTTTACTTTGTTCCATTCCATCGCTGGCTTGTAAGCTGAGGGGTCGCTGGGGGGGATCATGTCGTACAGAGACGTCGCAAGGCGGTTACCATTTTTACCCTGTTTGGCGTCCGGGTGGCGCTCGTTGTCAAGCACCTGCATTTCAGGGCCTGTGTAGTAAGGAGCGTTGTACTTGGCGTCTTCTATGCAGTGGAACATGATACCGCTGTTTCCTCCTTCAGAAATTTTCCACTCAAGCTCTAATTCAAAATCGCCGTAGTCCTTGTTAGTAACCAGGTCGCCAGCGCCACCGGCAGTCAGCACAATGGCACCATCTTCCACCTGCCATTTCGGATCAACTCCTGATTTATTGTAAATGTGCCACTGATCGATGGTTTTTCCATCAAACAAAGAAACCCACTTTCCTTTTTGCGCATTGGCAGCAAAGGAAAAAGAAAGCATCACCATAGCCACGACGCTTAAGCTTTTCATTACTTTATTCATATTGATGTGTTTTGTGCCCAAAAGGCGTTGTTCAACTTCAAAACCCTAAGTAGAAATGATTTTATTTTTTTACCTAGTGAATATACCTAAATGTACCGAATGAATGGCACATGGTCAATTTTGGCTGTGAAGCGAACCAGATCAAAGTGAGACTGCTTCGATATTAAGTGCCTCCGGAGCTGAACTATCTCCAATAAAGTCGCCGGTATTAACACGGCAGTCTTCGATCCTGTTCTTTAGTATGAGTTTCCAAAAGGGTGACCGTCGAAATACCAGTCCCGTTTTCACAAAGAAGTTGTTGGTCATCTTCTTCCACATAGTTTCGTAGCCTGGCTGGCCTTCCTTTAGCAGTACATACTCAAAGCCCATCTTGTGCGTTTCCTGCAGGGCGCAGGGGTTCCCATACAGCACTCCTTTTGTCTCTGTTATGATAATATAGCGAGGGTATTCTTGTTTTGGGAAATCCTTTTTTGCGTCGTTTTTCTTTTTTTGCTTCAGCACCCATGAAGGGGAATCCTTGTCTATAGGCTTTTCTTTCGACTGCGCAGTTGCCATGCGTAAGCTTCCCAGAAAGAAAGCTGTAGTCAGTATTATTAAAAGAATAGGGAGCCTAAGACGCATGGTTTCGAATATACTGGTAATTCTCCTCAATCAATATTTCCTTATTTCGATTCCAAGCTGGTTTGGGCTTCGAATCTACTATATTTGCAGGCATTTCGGAACCAGATCGCTATAGTTTTGAAGCACATCATTAGTTTTTTGCTACGGACAGTACCCAGAAAATACCTACAGCTTTTCAGCCATTGGGTGCTCAAGGTGGTCTCCATCTTCTACATTGGCAACAAAGTGGAATGCCCGGTATGTAACGCCCACTTCCGAAAGTTCTTGCCCTACGGCAGGCAGTCCCGTGAAAATGCACTCTGCCCCAACTGCCTGGCCCTGGAGCGGCACAGGCTGATGTACCTGTTTCTCAAGAACAAGACTAACTTTTTCACCGATAAGTTGAAAGTGCTTCACGTGGCCCCGGAAATCTGCTTTATAGAAGCATTTGAAAAACTTCATAAAGACGACTACATCACGGCCGACATAGAATCGCCTTTGGCGAAAGTGAAGATGGATATCCATCAGGTGCCGTTTGACAACAACACCTTCGATGTGGCCTTTTGCAATCACGTGATGGAACATGTAGACAGCGACCTGAAAGCAATGAGCGAGTTGCACAGAGTGCTGAAGCCTGGTGGGTGGGCAATTATCCAGGTGCCGTTCTTTTATCCGCTGGAAGAGAAAACGGTTGAAGACATCACCATCACCGACCCAAAGGAGCGCTACCGCAGGTTTGGGCAGGACGACCACGTTCGAAAGTATGGCAAGGACTATGCTGAAAGGCTGGCTAGCGCCGGGTTTACAGTTGATGCCAATGACTATGTGAAGGAATTACCGGACGAAGTAGTTACCAGGTATGCGCTACCAAAAGACGAGACAATTTTCTTTTGCAAAAAGGCATAAGCTAACGTGAGTTCGATATAAGAATGTCGTCACTCCGGAAAATATTGGCCTAAAATC
Source organism: Imperialibacter sp. EC-SDR9 (assembly GCF_902498805.1). Lineage (GTDB taxonomy): Bacteria > Bacteroidota > Bacteroidia > Cytophagales > Cyclobacteriaceae > Imperialibacter. The sequence goes on from NZ_LR701606.1 coordinate 46,875, forward strand.
AAAATGGGCCAATATTTATCCCAGGCGGGCAGCCCGGAATCTCATATGTCTTGAGGCGGAGATTGCGCCGACGTGGAACGGATAATTTTCTTCAGATGAGAAAAATATCTGAAGAAAATTTCCGCAATGACGCCCTCGGTGATGTTTTGTTACTTTCTTATATCGAACTCACGTTAAGCTATTTATAAAAGGTATTGGCGTATCCAAACTTAGGCTTTCTTCTGAGTACATACACCTCAAATCCCGCTTTTAAGAAACCCAGTCCATAGCCGACCAGCTGCACGAATGCGGCCGGTACTGACAAGATCCCGGCTGGCAGACCATTCTTAGTTGTTGAATCAACCAGGATAATGGCCGCATAGATCAAAAGCGGAAAGAGCCTGTTGGCATTGAACAGCAAGGCCCAAACGACCAGAAAGAGCACCGCAACAGCAAACAAAGCCGGAAATGTGTGTACGGCCTTTGTAGAGCCGGGATGCAACAACTGCAGGTGGATTCTTGCCACGCCGGAGTTGAACACCTGCTTATAAAACTGCCTGAAGTTGCTTCTGCGTTTGTGATACACCCAGGCCTCTTCAATCAAAACGCCTCTCACCCCTGCCTTTTCTGCCCTCAGGCTCAGGTCAATGTCCTCGCCAAATCGCATGCCTCTGAAGCCTTCAATTTTTCTAAAAAGCGTTGATTCAATGCCCATATTAAAGCTTCTGGGCTTGTAGGCTTCCATCGATTTCTTTCTCCCACGAATGCCCCCGGTGGTAAGAAAAGACGTCATGGAATAGTTGATGGCCTTTTGAGTAGCGGAAAAGTCGGGGGCAGCGTTGTCGGGCCCACCAAACAACAGAGGCAGCTTTGGCAGTGCCTCAAGGGAAGCTAAATAGCCCTGGGGTACAATTACGTCAGAATCCAGGAAGACCAACCACTCGCCCTTTGCCTGCAAAGCCCCATTGTTTCGGGCAGCTCCCGGGCCGGCGTTGGGTTGGAAAAGATAAGTGAGGTCGAGTCTGCCAGCAAAGGTTTCCACTACTTTGTCGGCCCTCTTCTCCGATCCATCCTCCACCACAATCACCTCAAAGTTTTCGGCGTTCTGGTCACAAAGGCTGTCAAGAAGTTCCCTGAGTTCTTCCGGCCGATTATAAACCGGTACTATGAATGAGTATTTGGGCTTAGCCATAGGCCAAAGCTATAAACCTGACCTTTCAATGACCAGATAATCTTCACTCTTATTGCTCGTGATTGTCATCATTTCAGCCAGGAAGCCAGCCAGGAACAGCTGAACGCCTACAACTACAGCCAGCAGAGCGATGTAAAACAATGGCTGATCGACAATTTCCCTGACCGGAAGTTTGAGCCTGAGGTTGTTCCATTTTTCAAGCGCCATAAAACCGGTAACGCCGGCTCCAAACACAAAAGTGAGTGTGCCCAGCGTGCCGAAAAAATGCATCGGACGGCGCTTGAATCTGGTAACAAAGGAGATAGAGAGCAGATCAAGAAAACCGAAAATGAAGCGTTCCAGTCCAAACTTTGTGCTACCGTATTTTCTGGCGTGATGCAGCACCTCTTTTTCGCCAATGCGAGAAAACCCGTTCCATTTGGCAATGAGCGGAATGTACCGATGCATTTCGCCATACACCCTAATGTTTTTTATCACCACAGACCGATAGGCCTTCAGCCCGCAGTTGAAGTCGTGCAGCGGAATGCCCGACATGATGCGGGTAACTCCATTAAAAAATTTGGATGGGATGGTCTTGCCAATCGGGTCGTGCCGCTTCTTTTTCCACCCCGACACCAGGTCGTAGCCATCTTCCGTGATCATGCGATAAAGCTCAGGAATTTCATCTGGGCTGTCCTGAAGATCGGCGTCCATGGTGATAACCACCTTGCCCTCTGCTACCGCAAAGCCTTCGTGCAAAGCAGCGGACTTCCCGTAATTTCTATTGAACCGTAAGCCTTTGACACAACTATTGCCCATGCCAAGCTCCTGGATAGTTACCCAGCTGGCGTCAGTGCTCCCGTCATCCACCAGTATCACCTCGTAGGTAAACTGGTTTTCCTTCATCACCTTTTGTATCCATTCACACAATTCCTGCAGCGATTCCTCTTCGTTTTTAAGAGGAATCACTACAGAAATATCAGGCTTATCTTCTGTCATTAAACTTCAAGTTGCGGATCGGTCTTCTTTGTTATGGCAGACACAATCAGGCTCAATATAAAGCCGAAAATCAGAGTGCCAATAATGCCCATTACAAATATCATCTCAGGCGTCATAAATTTTTCAGTGATTGACATTGCCTGGTCAATTTGCGCATCGGACATTCCTTTCTCCTCCATATCGTACCTGGCTTTGTCCATTGCTTGCTCCATGATGGTGGAGTCGATGAAGGACATGTATATATAGCTGAACACCATAGATATCACACCTCCAATCAACGATATCCAAAAGCCGATTCCTAGCCCCTGACCGTACGACATAAAGCCGTCGCCGTCCTCCTTGAATTTCTTGTGTGCCAGGTAAATAACGACAGCTAGAAAAATGTAGTTAATATAAGAAAGGCTTTGGTATTCAAGTGCTAAGCCGCTCACCTGCAAAAGAGTGCCGTAAATGATCATGATAATGCCAACGATGACACCGTACTGCATGCCGACACCTCTGGTTGTTACTTGTTGTTCCATGGTTTTTAGTTTTTAGGTTTTGTTCTGAGAATCATAGAGAGGATAATGGTAAAAAGCAGACCAAAGACCGTTTTTTGCAGAAAAGCTTCGAAGGAGATTTTGATAGTGCTGGTAGCACTTATACTCCGAATCATTTCATCATAGCTTTCCTGCCCAACATCTTTAATAGTCTCAGCCTTTTCACTATCAGCACTCTTTAAAGCATTAGTGACAAAGTCTGCTAAAAGATTACAATCGTAGTACTCCAAAAACATCCAGGTAAAAAGCCCCACGATACTTGCAATCACAATATAGCAAAAGAATCCGACGGTCATCCCTTCCCAGAAAAACATGATTTTTCCATTGTGAACATCACGAAACTCCCTAATGGCCGAAAATAAAAACAACGCCAGCAACACTTTGTCAATCACATTCTCGGCAAACAAAGGATTATCGCCCAACAGGTAGATCACCATGAAAAGAACAATCATGACAAAAGCGCCGATTGTCCCATACTTAAGGGGCACTTTGATCAAAGGATTCTTCATGCCTTCTTAGTTGGTGGTTTGAACAAGACCATTATTAGAAACTGCTGCCACCATACCGGTCAGCTCTTTGCCAAAAAAGGGATTGTTGATCGATTTGCTGAGGTTGGTTTTCTTATCGAACGTCCATTTGGCGGATGTATCGACGACTGTCAGGCAGGCATCAGCGCCAACCTCCAATGCAACCGGTTCCAGACCAAGCACCTTTCGTGGCCCGGCGAAGACAGCGAGCAGCGACTGCTCCAGCGACAGCTCGCCTTTAATGTCCAGTTGGTTGAGCACTGGCCAGAGGGTTTGAAGCCCGGTGATGCCAAATTCTGCCAGGTCAAATTCCAGCTTTTTGCTTTCTTCATCCTGCGGCTCATGCGCCGACACAATAGCGTCGATGGTGCCGTCCTTCACTCCGGCGATCAGTGCCTTCCTGTCCTTTTCGGTGCGGAAGGGAGGTGATACTTTATAGTTGGTATCGAAGGTGCTCAGGTAGGTGTCGTTGAAACAAAGATGGTGCGCCGACACATCGCACGTAACTGAGAGTCCATGCTTTTTGGCTTTTTTGATCATATCGACAGCCTCAGCCGAAGACACCAGTGAAAAATGGATCTTCCCGCCGGCGTATTCCAATATTCTCAAGTCACGCTCCACCATGATGGTTTCACCAGCTACAGGCACTCCTCTCATGCCCAGTCTTGTGCTTTGCACACCTTCATGCATCACACCAAATTTTGCCAGCCACTTATCTTCTGCCCTGTTCATCAACACACCATGAAGTGGCTGAAGATATTGCAGTGTTTTCAGCAGAATATCCGTGTTCCAGATTGGGTCATGTCCATCGGTAAAAGCTGCGGCACCTGCATGGTGCAGGTCTATCATTTCACTCAGCTCCTCCCCTTTGCGCCCAAGCGTAACCGCTGCCATTGGATGCACCGTTGTTACTTTGCCCCGCCCTTTCGACTTCAGGTATTCGATATCGTTCTTCGTTTGTATGGTGGGGTGGGTATCTGGCAGCAGGCACACGTCTGTAAAGCCTCCGGCCGCAGCAGCTTTCAACCCTGATGTCAGATCCTCTTTGTGCTCCATACCCGGGTCGCAAAAATTGGCTCGCAGGTCGAACCAGCCTGGCGTTACTATCAGGTCTTTGCCTTCAATTGCTTTTGTGCTATTGGTAGTCTCCTTCAAACCCAGGTAGTCAATTTTTCCATTTTTCACGGAAAGGTGGACTTTTTTCAGATGGAATTCCGAGGAGGGGTTGATCAGTTTTACACCTTTCAGGTATAGGCTACTCATAGGAAACGAAGTAATAAGACCTCAATAAGTAAAAATGCTAACGCCAAAATTAAGGCATATTTCCACAATTCCTTTCCATTGAAGCGTTCGTTCAAATTCTTTTCGAGATCTTCAGGAGATAGCACATTGATAATCTCTTTTTTCTCCACCGTGTTAAACAACTCCAGCACCGACTCCTCCGGCAAAGGTTTGAGTTGCGATTCGCCTTTCTCCAGATTGAACGCCAGCGCATCTACCAGCTCGTCCCTGAACTTCACATCGTAGTAGCCTGCCTGCATCATAAACCTGGGCAGTTCCAGCCTTACATTTGCCCCAACCGACTGCTGGCCGGGGACAATCTCCTGTCCATTACCGCTTAGCTTGTACAGATCGGTATCTGTTACTTCCGACCCATTGACGGTGAGCAGTATTTCATCAAGTGTATAGTAAAGGCGGCCCTTTGTGCTTCGGGCACCGATAGCCATTTTATACATGATTGGAACAAATAGGGCGTTGTTGGAAAACGTGCTACTGGTGGGCGCTAGAGAAGCAGCCAGCAGGTACAAAACCCCCGAAGAGGCATTCGTTCTCGTCAAATAGGGGGCACCTGACCTGTATTTCAGCAAATGATCGCCATTGTTGCCCCAACTCATTTGCATGGCAGCCGCCGGCATTTCCATTTTGTCGGCAGAGGCCTCAAAAATATTCTTAAAGAATGGGTTATTGAGGTCGGGTTGAGCAATTTCCTGCAGATTGGTCTGCACACTTTGCCTGAGGGCACTGTAAATATTTGTCCACCCGCCATCAAAACTTTGGGATGATGGAATAATCAAAACCGTCCGTCCGTTGTCGAGAGAGCTCTTGATAAAAGCTTCCAGCCCGCTATTCAATTGATCAACCTCATTGATTACCAGCAGCTCAGCATCTTCAAAGCTTCCGTAGTCAATATTGCCAGCGTTGAAGGACTGCAAATCGAACAAAAGCTCGTTGGCAAACACCCGGCCAATGGCAGAAGAGGCTGTCCTGCCCCGAATCTCCATGATGCGCACCCTGGGCGACTGATTCAGCGTCAGGTAAAACTCATTGTCGAAAAGAATAGGGAAATCGTCGATACTGAGATGGCACCGATTGAACTCTTCGAGTGCCATATTGAGCTCAAATGAAAGGGTGGTCTGCCCATTGGGTACCAGGTCGGTGGTGAGTGCCCCCGCTTGAATGTCGTTGACAAAAAACTTCACCGGCATATCAGTTTTTATTTCTTCGCCCGTATTGCGTAGCGAAACAAAAAGGGTATTGGTTTGACCCTCGATCAGGAAAGGGCTTTCAAGGTATACCGTGTCAATAAAAATATTGGCGGAAACAGGAAAGGCAATGGCCACCAACTTAAAATTATTGACGGAGTCCCCATCCGATACCGGCTGCTCAGGGCTGTAGGCAAAGTCGCTGATCCAGTAAATGTCTTTTTCCGTGGCGCCCAGCTCCATCCGGCCAACGATCTCATCGGGCGATCTTACGATGGATGAGTAGCTCAGCTCGGTAAGCAATTCTTCGACATCCACCTTGCTTTTGGCATGATTAGAAAACGGCGCAAAATCGTTGGTAATAAGCTGGAAGCGTGTTTCTCTTGGGTATGCTTTGAGCACTTCGCTGATCATCCCAATGCTTACATCTAACCCGGGGGCTTCCGTGCCCGTCAGGTTGCTCATGCTCTGCGAGTTGTCGAGGTACAGCACCACGTCGCCACTCAGCTGCTTGCCGTCGTTGGAAGGCATGAAAGGCTGGGCAAAAGCCATGACCAGAAAAAAGACGGTCGCAAGTCTCGAAAACAACACCAGCCAATGCTTCAATTTCAGTTTGGAGCTGCTCGTCTGCTTCACATGCCTGAGCATGTTCACATTGGAGAAATATATTTTTTTCGCCCTGCGAAAATTAAACAGGTGGATGAGGATCGGAATAGAAAGTGCAAGAAGAGCCCAAAGGAATTGAGGAAATAGAAAATTCATGAAATGACTGTCTTCTTCTTTTTGTTAATCTCTAAACGGAATCCAAAGTAGAAGGATTGCCGATGATTTGGAAAGATAATGGAAAGCTTTGTCATATTTTTTCTATCAAGGGTATTAAGCCCTAACTTTAAGGTATGAACAGTCGGTGGCACGTAAGCTTCTTAACCCTCATTGGCCTGATTACTAGTCAGCTACTGAGCATTGGTGTGCTGGCGCAAACTATTCCCACCGACCTTGGTAATTTCAGTGAGTCGCTTAGGAAAATTGAGTTAGAAAACTACGACGGCCAGCCCTATTCTCTTTCATCATTTGAGCACCAGAAGCTCACACTTTTGATCCTTATGGCGCACGATTGCCCCATCTGCCAGCAGTACACAGGCAAGTTCAGGGAGCTGGCGCAAGTAGATGGGCTCAGCGTGGTGGGCATTGCTCCCAGCGAAGGAGAAACCAAAGAAACCGCCGGTGCCTTTGCTGCCAAATACAAATTCGACTTCCCTATTCTGCTCGACAGCCACCAGGTGGTCACCCACATTCTGAAAGCCAAAGTAACTCCTGAAGTTTTTCTTTTTAATCAAACGGGCGACCTGCTCTACAGGGGCAAAATAGACAATTGGTTTTATGAGCTGGGCAAGTACCGAAACGTCGTCACCGAGCACTACCTCGACGATGCCATTGCCGCCGCTCTTGCCGGCAAAGCCATCAACCCAAACAAAACGGAGCCGATTGGCTGCATGCTCAACATGAGCATGAAACACCACTAAGTCAGGAGCAAACAGCCCTCAATTGCTTCTTTATGCTTACCGCAAACCTGTTCAGGGAAATCGGCTGTTTCATTCTTGCTGTCCTAAATTTGTTTTGCCTATTTTCGCTCATCAAAACAAGCACAATCAACTATGAGTCAATACAGTAAATGGTTTCACCCCTATAAATACGATGCTAAGTACAAGAAGAAGGTAGCCTACTTTAGCATGGAATTTGCCATTGACCAGGCGCTGAAAATCTATTCGGGAGGTCTTGGGTTTCTGGCGGGCTCGCACATGCGAAGTGCTTATGAGCTTAAGCAGAATCTGGTCGGCGTTGGCATACTGTGGCAGTACGGCTACTACGACCAAACCCGCAACATGGATCAGTCGCTCGGCGCTGTTTGGACAGAGAAAAACTACAGCTTTCTAGAAGATACGGGTATCATTGTCGATGTTCCCATTTTCGACAATGGCAGTGTAAAGGCCAAGGCGTATGCCCTCAAGGCCGACACCTTTGGCAGTGCGCCTATCTATCTGCTAAGCACGGATATCCCTGAGAATGACTACCTGTCACGCACGATTACCCACAGGCTGTATGAGGACAATGAGCTTACAAGAGTAGCCCAAAGCATGGTGCTGGGCGTGGGTGGCTACAAGGTGATTGAAGCCCTGGGCGGCGCCGACATTTACCACCTTAACGAAGGCCATGGATTGCCGGCCTTTACTCACATGTATGCGCAGGCAGCCGATAAAAAGAAGCTGAAGACCCAATGCGTATTCACCACGCACACACCGGAAAAAGCCGGTAATGAAGAGCATTCCCTGGAGCTGTTGAACAAAATTGGCTTTTTCCCTACTGGCTGGAAGCAGGAAGAAGTAGATTGGATCACGGACAAATCAGGAAAAGTGAGCTACACCGTGGCGGCATTGCGCCTGGCCAAAAAAGCCAATGCGGTATCTAAAATCCACGCCGGGGTGTCGAAGGAAATGTGGGGCCCTTTTAAAGATACCTGCGAGATTATTCCGATCACCAATTCTCAAAATGTGAGCTACTGGGCCGATAAAGAGCTGAACGCCGCCCTGGAGAAAAATAATGACAAGGCTTTGATAGCCAGAAAGAAGGAGATGAAAAGCGAGCTTTTCAAAATCGTGGCCGACCAATCGGGCAAGCTGTTTGACCCCGACGTACTCACCATCGTGTGGGCCAGAAGATTTGCCGCCTACAAAAGGCCGGATCTGCTGCTCAAAGACTTCGACAGGTTCCGCAAGCTGGTAACTAATACAAAAAGGCCTGTTCAGATAATTTGGGCTGGCAAGCCCTACCCCAAAGACTACGGTGCCATCGACATCTTTAACCACCTCGTGAGGGTGTCGAAAGAGTTTGCCAACTGCACGGTGCTGACAGGGTATGAATTGGCACTGAGCCGCTCATTGAAAAACGGCAGCGACATTTGGCTGAACACGCCCAGAAAGCCCAGAGAAGCTTCGGGCACCAGCGGCATGACAGCCAGCATGAATGGCAGCGTGAATTTATCGATTCAGGATGGCTGGATTCCGGAGTTCGGCAAGCATGGCGTAAACAGCTACCTGATTCCTGATGGCACTGACTTCAACGACCACCCGAAGCTTGACCAGGAGGACTTTGAGGGGATGTACAAAATCCTTGAAAAGGAGATTCTTCCTACTTACTACGACAAGCCAGACAAGTGGCTGGACGTGATGAAAAGCAGTATGAGGGATGTGGTGCCGTATTTCAGCAGCCACAGAATGGCCGACGAGTACTACGAAAAGCTTTACTCATAAAGCAATTGGGGCAGTTGACTGGATCAACTGCCTCTTTATTTTTTATAGCTGAATTTAAAAAGGTTTTACGGCACAAATACAGCCTCAAGCACTGGCGATGCATCCTTTTTGCCAAGCGCTTTCAGCACTTTGAAATGGCTCGCCACTGCGTCCCGAAGCCTTCGCTTTGACTTATATGGATGCCCGAATTCCTCCGACGTTTCTTTGACAATCTCGGATAGCTTGTCATAGTGTACGTGGCAGATATTGGAAAAAAGATGATGCTCCACCTGGTAGTTCAACCCCCCTACATACCAGGAGAGCAACTTGTTGTGCTGAGCAAAATTGGCCGTGGTGTGTAGCTGATGCACTGCCCAGGTATTGTAGATATTGCCGGTTTCGTCAGGCACAGGATATTCGGTGCCCTCCACCACATGCGCCAGCTGGAAAACTACTGCCAGAATAAAGCCAGCTATGTAGTGCATCACAAAGAAGCCTATCAACACGTGCCACCAGGCAAACGGCAGCACCAAAATTGGTATCACTATGATATAGGAATAGTATACGACTTTGGTGAGTATCAATACCGACCATTCCTTCAGCTCAGTCGTCTTTTGCTTTTTTATCTGGCCGGCCCTTTTGTACCTGGTCAACCGCTCAAAGTCTTTGAACACAATCCAGATAAATGACAGAAGGCCGTAGAAAAACCACGCATAGATAAACTGGAACTTGTGGAAGGGCTTCCAGTCGGTGTGGGGACAAAAACGAAGCACTCCACGTGGCTCAATGTCTTCATCGGTTCCGTCAACGTTAGTGAACGTGTGGTGGAGCACATTGTGTTGCACCTTCCAGTTGAATGCGTTGCCTCCCACCATGTTCAGGGAATAGCCGAGCAGTGTATTTACCCATTTCTTTTTTGAATACGCACTATGGTTGGCGTCGTGCATCACCGACATGCCAATGCCCGCAAGGCCAAACCCCATAACGGCACTCAAGGCATAAAACACGTAGAGGCTTGAAAAAGAGCCTGCTACAATGACTGCGTAGGGGCCGAAATACAGCGTAAACATGGCAATAGTCTTGAAGACCATGGCAGAGTTGGCATTGCGGCTAATGTTTTTTGTTTTGAAGTACTGGTTGACTCGGTGATTCAGAGTAGTGAAAAAGTCGTACTCCTTCGACACAAATTTAATGGATTGGCTCATGTAGCTTTTATTGGTGTTTTAGTGACCTTCGCTAGAATGAGTGATCCAATGAAGAGCAGCGATGTGAGACTAGATAAAAGGAAAATTGCTGGTAAGAATGAAAATAATTCGGGACGGCATCTGCAATATAGCCCTTATAACCCTGCATAGCTACACAAATCTGATATATCTGGCAGACGGAAAATTGCAGTGACCAATTAAACCAGAAGCAGGCAAGCTCAATTGGTTAGCCAAATACTTTATTCCTGTTCCTCAATAAATAAACTCCTGCAAACAGGAAGGCCAAACTGAGCAGCGAGCCAGCTATTCCAAGCTGATCGTGAACATGCCCCTCAGGTATGGGCTTTACAAATTGATTCACGATGCTCAGTAACAACCTTACAAAAGACCACAAAACGACTAATACAGCCCATAAACTTAGCACACGCATAAATGCTTTCTCCGATCTGTAAAACCCAGTGAGGAATAGTGCCACGATTGTCATAATAAAAACGACTGGAACATAGCTTCCAATCACAGCATAAGAAATGCCTTTATACAAAAAGAAGAGCAGTGTGATCCCTAAAATAGCTACAAACCAAAGATGCTTCACCAGCATGCTAAACCTTCGCTCTTGCACAGCGCTCATAGTATTACTATTTTTCTTATGACGTCCTCAATCATGTCAGAGCAAGACAACAGATACTGAAAGTTGACTGTTTCAAACGTATCATCGGGGCTATCCTTGTAGGGAGTAGAATCTCTGAAATAGTAACATTCGCCAGCCCCTATTACATTGTACCCACCCTGAACGAAGGCATCAAAATCGGTTGAGCTGTTATCGTATCCTACCGGATCAATAGCGATTTCTTTAAGTGGCTTCTTGTGGGCACCTGCCGTTGTCCGATAAGTGTCCAAAAGCGACTCCGAAGCCGAATAAACTTCCATGGCACTATCTTCGTCTGCATCCCACCCAACCATATCAAAGAAGTGGATTGAATGTATATTCCACTGCTCTTCATGAATGAATGCTTCAAAGGCCTTACTTCCAATCAATTCCTCCTCTTCCTGGTCGAAGAAAACAATCACCAGATTCCTGTCTCTAACCTCACTTTTTGCCAGCTCCTTTACCACGCTGTATATCAGTGCAATTCCCGTCGCATTGTCAATTGCGCCCGGGGCATTTCTCTTTCCTGTATCATAATGCGCACCCAAAACAACGTACTCGTCGCTGTTTTTGGTGGCTGGAAGAATTCCATAAATATTAGTGCCTTTGAACGGCTCAAGCAATAAGTCAATAGCGAAATTAAGGTTGGGTGACGTATAATGATTTTCCCGGGGCTCAATGCTCAGACTTGCTATCAATTCCTTTAAATACAGTCTTGCAACAGCCCTTTCTTCTACTGACCAGCGACTTTTGATCAGCCTTTTATTGGCCAACTCATATTTTCCTGATAAATGACCAACAATTGTCCGTTGATATTCAGCTTTGCTTTCAGGCAAAACCTCAACAATAAGTGCGTCGGATTCCTCATTGTAGTGACAAGAGGATAGCAGTAGTATTAAAAGAAAAGCCTGTAAGGTATTTCTCATTTCTTTCTCACGATATACATACAATATTTAGTTGTTGATTTATGGCCTGATTCGTCATCTTCGTACCTGTAAACCAGGGATGAATCATTTACCGTCTCAAAATCTGATTTTGAATTGCTTATTGCTCCCTTTAAGATCCTGACTTTGGAACCGGTATCCTGTACACATACGCAAATCAAGCCATTGGTCTTTAGGTCGCTGGCAATTTTATTGATCAAAGAAATTTCTTTTTGTCTGTCACGTTGCTCGAAATGAAACATGGAATCGAGCAATACAATGTCAAAATCGCCGTAGTTATCAAAATCATATATATTACCGACCAATCCAGCGATTTTCAGGTTTTCTGCGTTGCATATGCCAATCATCTGGTCGATGCCGACTTTTGAACTATCAACTCCGGTTACCGTATATCCGAGTTTTGCCAGAGCTATAGCATCCCGCCCTTGTCCACAACCCAGGTCGAGGAGTTTTCCTTTGGGTTCGTGGTTTTTGAAAAACTCAACCAACTCGGTATATGGTCCTCCAAATAGATTTTCAGTCTCGTAGTATTTGTCGTAGTCAGCCATTTATTGATTTCCTGATTTGGACTGGCGTTCAGCGCTCGACAGGTCATGCAGCATCGGGATTGATAAGAACTACCGCCTTTCTCCACAATAGCCAAGCTTTGCCAACCGTAGCTTTTGCTAAGGCTGACCATGATAAAATTAGCCGATGTGGCGGACAATCCAAGCGAGTTGCAGCTTCCTTACCGCCGAGCCCCCATACATGGAAGGTTTGTGTTAGCGACTTTTTCCATCGGCCAGTCGTCTATGTCGCTGTTCGAAAAGGTAGAGTCCAAAGAAAAACCAACAAACTAGGCTTAGAAGTGCATACGATCCCATTTGATCTTTCTGGTATCTGATCATTACACCAAAGTCAAAAATGATTTGTCCGCCTGCCTCAATCTGGTACAAATCAAATTGCCTAAGCATGTATAAATAGGCTTGAGTCTTACTAGGATGGTAAAGGGTAACCTTTGTATTCATAGGAAGTTTAGTAACCAAATCACCAAACCGAGGCTCAAAATGGTCACGAAGTCTAAATGTGTTGAAGCCATTTGCCAGCTGGATTTTAAGGTTGTGTTCGATACGAGGGTTCCTACCAAATGGCTGTTCTTCGGTAATTTTAACGGAGTAGATTTCTCCACTGGTTGTTTCAAAGTCACTGAGCCCAATGTTGGTTATGTAAAGTAGGCCGAGGAATCGCCATGCAAAGACTAATGCAATGGCTGGAAAAAGGAATTTGAACAGAAAGCTGGCCTTTCCTGATTCATTCCATAAGTATTTAAGCCAAGCAGTCATTTAGAGTTGTAATTCCTATTGGGACTAACGCTGAGTCAGCGAATGCTCATTTTGTTAATCATATAACTTTCGTATTGCTGAAAATTTGTTTCGTAGTCTGATGATATTACTGGCAGTTCGCTTGTCAGCTTAACATATTTCCGTTTCTTCCTGTTGCCTGGATTCTGAAGTTCGAGTTCCATTTTGTCTTGAATCACCGTAATCACCTTGTCCTCCCAAGTTGAGCCCCGGTAGGGCTCTATGGACGTAAATGTTAGCATTTTATCGTCATAATCAACCTTGTATAGATGCATGAGTTGATATTCAAAGTCAAATCCGATGGCGAGCGTGTCTAAAATCCACAGTTCAAAAGGCTCGCCTTCAATAGCCCATTTGCCATTAAGCTCGTCAGCCGAGTATGTCGAACAGCCAAGAGTAAGAACAAGAGTTATGGTAGTTGGCAGATTTTTCATGTAGAAGATCATATTGTCACCTCGGTAAAATGAGTGTGGGAGTTTTATGCAGCTCCGCTTACGCTAGTACTTAGCCACGGCGATGTTAAAATTATATTTTGTGACAGAGATTCCAATCCCGCAAATGATTGAAAACTGATGAAACCGCCATTCATTGTTAGCGGCGTGTTAGCTACCTTCCTTTTCGAATTCCCGAAGCATCTTCTCCGCCTCTTTAAGTTCATCATCTGTGTCCGCAATCCATGTGTCATATTGGAAGGCGCCTAGAGAATCAAAATGAAGGTCCATGTAGTGGTTCAGTCTCATGTATATTGTTGAGTCGTCGAATGGGCTATCCTCATGAACCTCGTCCAGCTTGTCATAGAGCTCAACAATAATCGTGTAAGAACCATTTTCATGAATTTGAAGCAGTTCGTATTGAAAGTCAGCTGGATTTCTATTCAAAGAATCTATAACAAATGACCTCGAATTATCCATAACTGTTAGGTAAAGGGTGTCAAGAATCTCGTTTTCCGAAAGCTCGAGGCGTTCATGTTCCGACCACACAAGGTTTGTGCGATCAGTGGTTTGATTACAACAAACGACAATTATTGAAAGTAGGATTATGAGAAAGCAGTCCTTCATATATGGTAGCTATCGTCTAGCTGATCGAGTATTACAAAACACAAACTTCTCAACTGGAACAAGCCACCTATATTTAAATTTCCAAACCGTGGCCAACTTTCCAAGTCCCATTAAATTATCCTTACCCAAGAAACCGAATTCATTCATAGCATTGGTCAATTTCCAATTCTTTTCGTCATATAGTCGTCAAAATTCCAGCCTTCACGAGTTCGGTTCTGTTGCGGGGTTCGTTCTGGATGTTCATTCACAAACTCTCCGTAGTAATAATCTTCACATCTGATTGTTTCAAAATATTCAGTCACTTTCTTCATTAGATAGCTATCGTTGAATAAATAAGAGCCAGGTAGATTTTCTGGTAGTTTATTTTCAAGTACGGGGTATAGGGTTAGATAATTTTGATAGTTAAAAAGCTCTGGTTCAGAACTGTCAAATTCAAAGACTAATAGTTCGGCGCTTCTATCTTTTACTTTAATCTTGATGGAAATTCCTCCAGTGCTGATTCTCCTTTTTCGCATGTAGGCATTGTCAATGCAGAAGTTTAAGCTATCTAAACTCAATTTTATCGGTTGCACTTGTTCACCTTCAACCGTTCTTCGAATGACAAAGTCTGTTCTCGGGTTGCTCACGAGTTCAGAAAGGCTGTCTACCAAGTTTTCCGGAATCACTATCGGGTTGGTGGAAAAGGCAAAGTCTGAAATTTTGTAGTTCGCTAGAGTTAAATCATTCCCTGTAAGGTGAAATGTGAGTTGATGAACTGGACGACCTTCTTTAGTCGGCGGTTCATCATTTTCCTGTGCAATAATTTCGATTTCGCTGAAAGTCTGGCTTCTCAGTTGATAGAAGCAAAACAATGAAATAAATGATGCGAGGAAGTATCTCATGCTCAGTAATATGGTAGCTAACAATATAGTGTTTTAGAGCCAGTTTGTCCAAAGATAAACCAATCGGTTTAATGCTGGGTCGGTAAAGACAAATTGGCTCTAAAACAGCGTTGAACGGGGCTCCTGGGTGCTATGGGGGTAGTTAG
>NZ_LR701607.1 GCF_902498805.1 Imperialibacter sp. EC-SDR9
GCAGTTTTTTCATGAAAACCATCCCACTCCAGGGGGTGATTTCTTTGTCAGTAAAGGCCAGTTTTAAGTCCATCTGCCATGTAAGTTAAAATGACACGGAAAATCGTGCAATTGTGGTCGAAAAAAACAACTCATAGCATTGATAATCAGTGATTTAAAACCTAAAAACCCTAATGGCGGCCATTAGAAATTAAGCCCTAATGACAATTCTGGGTTTAAACTATTATCTTCGTTGTATGCGCATCATTTTTTCCCTTTTCCTTCTGATGTCTTTCAACAGTGCGGTCGCTCAGGACACGCTAAAATGGCTGTCGGTTGGGTTCAATACGCAGGCATACAAAGGAGACCTGGGGGACAAATACAGCAAATGGACGGGTGGGCTGTACACGAGCCTGCAGTTTAAGACTCAGAAGAAATGGAATGGCAGCGTGAATCTTATCATAGGTAATGTTACCGGACAAGACCTCAATCCGGTTTTCAACGTCAGCCCTGAAAGTGGCAGACAGCCCAATACCTATTTCAGCAATTCCTTTGTAGCGGCCTACTACCAGCTTCACTGGAACGTTTATCTGAGGAGTCGTCTCAGGGTATTCCTGGGCCAGGGAATCGGCTTGATGAGATACAATGCCAAAGACGAGCAGGGGGTCAGCCTGGCCAACCAAACGAACACCCGGGCCGCTAATGAGTCGGCAGGCAATATTGCTTTGCTTCTGCCTACCAGCCTCGGAACAGCCTATCGGTTTAAAAACAACTTTGGCGTAAGCTACAAATTCACCCTGCTGAACACAGCCACTGACTACCTGGACAACATTTCACAATTGGGGGGTGTCACGGGTGGCGACAATGTGCTGGCACATCAGGTTTCCTTACTGGTGCCCATTTATTTCTAACTGAAGCCCTCAGCCTTCGATTTCTTCCACTAGCTGCTGATACCAGGCCTCTCCGTATTTTCGGATCAGCGCCTCTTTTAAGAACTTGTAGACAGGCACACCCAGCTCCTTGCCATGGTCACAGGCAGGCGCACATATTTGCCAGCGGTGGTAGTTAAGGGCGTCGTAGTTATCGTACTTCGATATCCTTATTGGGTACAAATGGCAAGAAATAGGTTTTCTCCATTTTGTTTTTCCTGCCAGCCAGGCTTGCTCAATGGCGCATTTTAAAATGCCTCTTTCGTCATAGATAGCGAAGGCGCATTCCTTATTATTGATAGTAGTGGTCGAAAAGTCACCCTCCTCGTCGAGCAGGTAAGCCCCACTTTTCTCAATGGCCTTCACCCCAGCATCGGACATAAAAGGCTTCACTTCATCCAAAATGCTATCAATTTGCTGAAGTTCGTCTTCCTCTAAAGGAGCGCCCAGGTCGCCTTCGACGCAGCAAGCGCCTTTGCACTTGGTAAGGTCACATACAAACAACTGCTCTTTGATGTCGTCAGAGATGACGGCGTTTTCTACCAATATCATGGCACAAAGTTCTCGCTATTTACGGAGTAAAACAACGATTCACCCTAAGACGCTTACCATTTCCATATTATCTTCAACCTGTCAGAGCTCTAAGTGAATAGTTTAAAACGAGATATGCCGATCAAATTCAGAAAATATCGTTATTTGTAAATGACAAGAAAGAGAGGGCAGAGTGTAGAAACGCTTCTTATAAATTAACTGTTTACTGAAAGTATGGCTTCCAACGACACATTCAACCTCAAAATAAGCCGAGCTCAGCTTTTCAATTTAGTGAGTAAAATGAGCAAGAAGGATCAGAGAGATCTGCTAAAAGCCCTTCAGGACAGAACCTATTTGCAGCGCTTCGAAGATTTACTTCAGAAATTCCACACAGACGATTTAACTATGGAAGAAATCTCCCAAGAGGTTGAATTGGTGAGACAAAAAAGGTAAGATGAAGGGAAACATCAAGTACAAAGTAATAGTCGATACTAATACTATACAACCTGAAGAAAAACCTTTCGGCTCTGATTCGAGCCCTTTTTTAGAGTTGGTCTTAGCTCTTTAATTTCGAACCTCCTAGCAAATCAATGTGGCACTAAACCTAAAATTCAAAGAGTGTCTTAAAAGTACTGATATACCCCAGCTTAATGAAGTTTCCAAACTCAAGGCCAATGCTTTTTGATGGCTTCCTTTCCTTCTTAGGTGAAACACTTGTTTTAATAAGTATCACATTAAACTAGCTGTTAATCTTCAGCTTGTTTTCGCACCTATACGGCGCTCAAATTTTGCTGGTCTTATCGCTGGAATGAATAATGGATAAAGTATTACCTGCGCCGCAGAAACTGCCCTACAATTCCAGCCAACCCTACTGCGCCGATAATTGCTCCTCCAATCTCAAATCCTTGTAAAACAGTATAAAACCCACCAATGAGGGCAATCATGCATAAGATAAATGCAAATACCTGACCAGTCCTTCTCAATAGAAAATCCTTATCTAAGTGTTTTTCATCAAGATTGTGCTGGTGTTTTTGCTCTTCTAATACCATCCTTTTCATTTGCCCAGTGAGATCAGGATCAATCTCATTGTAATAATCATAATCCTCTGGAGAAGGGTATGGCCCTGTTCTTATGCTGACCTGTTGAGAAACTATTTGAACGATTTTTCTAGCTTCATTTCCACCAAGCTTAGGAAACTGTTGGCGAATCTGTTTTGTGATTAACTCACTATCAACCTTTTTAGCCATTAATTATAATGTATCAAGGTCTTCAATAGAAAAACGATTATCAAATCCCTTTTTAATAGAGTTGCCACTTAACGCTCTCTTATAATATATGCCAACGTTATACCAACTAGATCTTAGATTATTGTTATTTCTTAACTCCAATCCATCTCCCATTATGCTAAAAGCAGACCAGGCTCCATTATTGAAGGATTTTCTTCTATTGTACATAGTTGATTCTCTGAATGGTGAAAGCATAATATTAAGTATCTACTTAACGATGTTGCAAATATATTAGTTTAATATACTAAAAGTATAACTAAAATAATAATACATTAAACTGAAGCCTCTTCATATCAATGCCATCAATAAGTTGAGAGCCTATTCCTCATACAAAGCAGCAATCTTCGACAACTCGCCGTCGATAAACTGCCTGTCCAGCAATTTGCCTCTTACCATCACCCACTGAATTTTGCTCATATTGGCAATATCATCTAGTGGGTTAGCCTTCACAAGCACCAGGTCGGCCGAAGCACCTTCACTCACCTCCCCAAACTTTCCTTTTTGATTGAAAAACACTGCACTGTTAATCGTGCCTGTTTTCAAAGCTTCATAAGGGGTTAACCCGCAGTCGATCATCGACTTGAGCTCGTGGTGAGCCGAGAACCCGGGCACATTAAACACCTGCGGTGCGTCGGACCCCAAAATGATGGGCACGCCAGCCTCGTGCATCTTTTTGATCATTACTTTCCTGATCTCATTAAGTCTGTTGGCATTGGCTGCGCTAAAAGTAGGTCCACTCAAAAAGTTCTCTTTTGACCTTTTCCAGTTGGCCCTGGTCTGCTGCGACATGTAAATCATTTCTGGATCGGCCAGCAATGCATCAGCCGATTTGGTTGATATCCAACGATCAAACAGCGACTGAGTAGGCACTATTGCCACATTATTATCCAAAGTCTTTTGAATAAGCCCATCCAGAAGGCCCATGTCTGTATACGGCACCCAGTCGACGCCGAAGAACCCATTGCTTTCCGGATCGAGCCCTAAAGTGTCCGGCACCAGCCCCTCGACATAGCCGTCAACATGATCTACCGTTCCATACCCCGCCTCCAACGCATGACGTATGCCAACAAACACTGACACGTGGCCGCTGTACGTCTGCCCAACCTCTTTTGCTGCGGTTACCATTGAATCAAAAACCGACAACTTAATGCCGGGATGCAGCTTCATAAAATCGTAACCCATCTCCTTTTGTTCTTTCACCAGTTTCACGGCCGACTCTCCGGTAGGCACACTATTTCCATTGAAAGAAGGGCCTGATGTGAAAATCCTGGGCCCAAGTATTTCGCCGGCCATTACCTGCTCCCTGAGTTTCAAATGTTCGGGATGCCCAAGCATGCCCCTGATGGTGGTGACACCCTGAGAAAGATAAAGGAAGAGCGTTTCAAGGGTTTTATCAGGGCCTGGACCTGGCTGAGGTATGTGTGCATGCATTTCAGTGAGACCTGGCACCAGGTAGGCTTCTTTCGCATCAATGATTGTAGCTGCCTGACTAGGCATGAAATGCTTTTCACTTACTATTTTGGCAATCAAACCGTCTTTCACATACACCACCTGCCCGGTTACCACCTTGTCAGAGGTCATTGTGACGAGGTTAGCATTGGTAATTGCAAAATCATAGCCATCGCCAACATTGGGGTCACCAACGCAGCCGCAGACAAAAAAAACAGCAATGAGGAGAAAGAATGGGTTCAACGATTTCATATAAATGCCTGGTTAGTCCACTGAGTAAGTAGCACAATTTAATGAAACTATTGATTGAAAGTACTGGCTATGGGTTGGAGCCAAAAAAAGCCCTGACCAACGGTCAGAGCTTTATCGCTATGCTTAAGAAAATTTATTCATTTCGAAGCGCATTCACCGGATTGGCCGTAGCTGCCTTTATCACCTGTGAAACAATAGTAACCAGGCCAAGACAACCAACAATGAGCAAAGCCATCGCTATGACGCCAAACCCAATCGACACTCTGGTAGCCATCAGGTTCAGCCACAAATCGCTGACCAGCACTGCAATGGGCACAAACACCACCACCGAAATGATAATTACCATGGAAAACTGGCGGGTGAGTGACATGACGAGGTATTGAGTGGTGGCACCAAGCACTTTTTTGATGCCAATCTCCTTCACTTTTGTTTGAAGATGGAAGCTCACCATGCCCAACAACCCAAGGCAGGAAATAAAGATGGCAAAAAGTGAGACAGCAGTTACAATTGCCGTGATATCCCCCAGAAAAAAGTAAAAATGATCCATTTCCTGATCCAAAAAGCTGTATTTCAACTCCCTTTTGCTGTCTATCGACTTCCACGCTTCCTGTAGGTCACTTATCACCGATGGCACATTGGCAGAACTAATTTTAAGGTTAATGTTCTCATAACTGTCCGGCATAAACCGCAGGGCCATCGGCTCTATGGATTTCAT
This sequence comes from Imperialibacter sp. EC-SDR9, assembly GCF_902498805.1. Taxonomy (GTDB): domain Bacteria; phylum Bacteroidota; class Bacteroidia; order Cytophagales; family Cyclobacteriaceae; genus Imperialibacter. The sequence continues at coordinate 5,142 of NZ_LR701607.1, forward strand.
CAACGGCTCGAAGTGGTAGTCTTTCACTACGCCAATTATCTGCACCCGGTTTTCTTTGTCCAAAATAATCTCCTGTCCGATGGCCTCATGGGGAGTTTCAAAGCCGACCGTTTTTACAGCGGTTTCATTAAGGATGATGAATTTCTCTGTGCCTTCGCCGTCCCCAGGCGCATAGTCTCGTCCTGCCAAAAGCGTAATCCCGAACGTGGAAATGTAATTATCGTCGACAGAGAAGTGATTGAGCCCGAATCGCTCGCCCTCCATATCTCTTTGAAAATCGGCACCATGCGAACGGCCAATGGCAGGGTTGTGGGACGAAAAAGTGTAGGCAGTTACAGCCGGATTCTTACTAAGCTCAGCTGCCACTATCTCCGGTTTGCTGCCCTGCAATTCCACCACAAGCAAGTTCTCCTCATCGAATCCGTACTCAGAGTTCACCATCAGGCTGGTTTGCTCCCTCATCACAAGGATGGAGATGATCATAAAGATGGATAGGCCAAACTGAACGATCATGAGCACTTTTTTGAAAGAGAAGTTCGACATGAATCCCCTCTTACCTGCACCGCCCGAAACCCCATGATAGCCCTTCAATGCCTGAATGGGGCTAAACTTTGAAAGGAAAAGAGCAGGAAAAACACCCGCTATAAGTCCAACAAAAACACTAAAGCCAACGAAGTAAGGAAAAGCGCCGTAGGAGAAATCAACACTCAGTTCTGCCAGAGTAAATATCTCCAGTCCATTGAAGGCGGGGATCATCACTTTAAGAATACCCACTGAAAGAATGAGTGACAGCATGGCCATGATGACGGATTCGATGACAAACTGATGAATCACCTGACGCCGGGTGGCACCCGACACTTTGCGAATACCAATCTCCCGTGCCCGGGTCAGTGATTTTGCCAGCGACAAATTGGTGTAGTTGAACAGGGCAGTCACCATTACCACAAGGGCAAGAAACCCAAAGAACGCCAGCACAATGCTGGGAATGTAAAACCCCAGTTCGTTACCATACATATTGCCCATGGCAATTTTTGTCACCGGGGCCACGCCAAATGTGTAAGGCTGTCTGTCCTCAGCCCATTCGATGTTTTCTTCGGCTAGAGCAGTGACAGTAGCTGCTACCTGCTGAGGGTCTACACCCGGGTTCAGCTTGAAGTAATTATAACCCACCCACAAGTTTGACCAGTTGTCGTTCTTCTGGTTCGAAAAAGGACCGTCGTCAGCCATCGAATTGAGTGTACTCATGGAACCGAGGGCCTCAAATTTCATGTGCGTACTAACTCCGTCCATATCAAGCACGCCGGTGATTTTGAAGGGTCCAACACCTGTATAATCAAGCACCAACCCGAGATAGGAATCCCTTTTTCCAAAAAACTTTTCAGCTGTTTCCTTGGTCACAACCACTGAAAAAGGGTCTCTTAACGCAGTTTCTTTATTGCCTTCCATCAGTGGAAATGAAAAAACCTTAAAGAAACTTTCATCCGCCAAAAGGCCATTGATATCCAACACCTTGTCGTCTGTTTGTGCCTCTCTCCGAAAATCAGAACGTAAATTGGTGTATGCCTCAAAATAGGCATACTGATCAACCATCGCTTTCCTGAAAGGCAAAGGACTGCTGGCTGTTCCTGCGAAAATACGGGGTGCATTGGGGTTAAAGCTCTCGATCCTGTAAATACGGTCAGCGCCAGCATGAAACCTGTCGTAGTTGTACTGATTGTAAATGATGGTGATAAGCAGCAACGAAACCGACATCGCCAATGACAATCCGGCGATATTAACAAAGCTGAACAGCTTTTGGCGAGCCATGCTCCTCAGAGCAATTTTGAGGTAGTTCTTAAGCATAATAGTCCTTTTTTAAGTTATGAGCTTTAGACTATTACTTTACGCTTTCAGTTACCCTGCCAGTAGACCTATTGTATTGAAATGAATAAATGAAGGATTGAACAGATTATTCACTTAAGTGAGCTGATTGGCGGGTTCTCCCATTTGATAGGCACCCTGGTCAGCGTCCTGTTCCATTTGAAAAGAAGTTGGGTTCCGTTTTCATCGGGTTGAAACTCTATCGTCAACTGCTCTACTTCTTCTTTTGGGTTAAGCACCGGCACTTCCACCCTAAGCACATCCAGGTCGTAGTTGGGTTCGAACTTACCCCACTGGGCTAATTCACTGTTGAGTACTATTGTCCAGCGGGCAGATTCAGGAATAGTGTAGAGTCTATACCTCCCTTTTTTTACCGGCTTACCACCAAAAACCACATCTCTGCTAAACTCAATTTCTGTGGCTTCGTTGGCACCTGTGCGCCAGTACTCGCCGTATGGCACCAGCCCACCAAAAACCTTTCTCCCCCTTTTGTAGGGCCTGCCATAGTCAAGATCAATGGTAATGTTCTGCGTTTGGTAGGTTGCCTGCCCCCTTGGGCTCAGTCCCAGTGAATTATAGAATTCGTAAGCCGTATAGCCACCGTAGACCAGCAGTGCCAAACCCAGTCCAAATAATACCTTTTTCATTTCCTTCTACTTTAACCATTCGTACAATTGGTAGTGGTCGCCATTCATACCAAGTTTGCTGTACACGCCCTGAGCCGATGTGTTGGTTTTATCCACGTACAATCTCAGGCCTGCCAGAGAAGGAATCCTTTTAACTTTGTCGGAGAGAAACTGATACATTTTCTTAAAGACACCTTTTCCCCGGGACTCTTCTATCACAAACACCGACTGAATCCACCACACAGTGCTGTTTCTCCAGTCGGACCACTCAAAGGTGATCAGCAATGAGGCTACAATCTTACCTTCCTCCTCAGCTACAAAATACGTGCCCTTATTTGGATCGTTGAAAACAGAAATGACACCTTTTTCAACCACGGCCCTGTCCAGATTCAACTTTTCTGTTTCCCAGGCCATTTTTATCTGGAAGTCGATAATAATCTTAGCATCTCCTAATGATGCCTCACGGATAGTCAAATTCATACACTGCTCTTTGATAGAAGGCTGGCAAATTAATAAACGAGTAGAATAATCTGTCAGTATTAGAGGTATTATCAAAACATTCCAGCGCTAGCCGTCCTGCTAAACCCAGATTTCCACAGGCGTCCTCTCCTTAATTTTGCAGATATCAAAATTCCTCCAAAAGTTTCCTCGCATGTGAAGCCCGTCATTTGTTAACTTGCGGTCATGAGTCTAGATGCGGAAGAGGAATTTCTGAAAGAACTAAACGAACCTCAGCGAGAAGGGGTGATTAATACGGAAGGGCCGACCATGATCATTGCGGGCGCTGGATCGGGAAAAACCAGGGTACTCACCTACAGAATCGCCTACCTGATCAAGTACAAGCATGTTGATCCTTTCTCAATAATGGCACTCACCTTTACCAATAAGGCTGCCCGGGAAATGCGCAACCGGATAGAAAAAGTAGTGGACAATGATGCCCGAAACATTTGGATGGGCACTTTTCACTCCGTGTTTGCCAGACTTCTTCGTTCGGAAGCGCATCATATTGGCTATCCAAGCAACTTCACCATCTACGATGCCGACGACTCAAAGTCGCTCATCAAAGCAATAGTAAAAGAACAGGGCCTGGATGATAAAGTTTACAAAGCCAACGCTGTATTTAGCCGCATTTCTGGCGCCAAAAACAACTTGGTTTCGTGGAAAGACTACATCAACAACCCGTTGTATCAGGCCGACGACGAAAGCCAGATGCGGCCGCATATTGGCAAGCTCTACCAGCTTTATGTGCAGCGCTGTTTCAAGGCCGACGCCATGGACTTCGACGACCTGCTCTTTAACACCAACCTGCTTTTCAAAGAACACCCTGACGTGCTCAACAAATACCAGCAACGCTTTCAATATGTGCTGGTGGACGAGTTTCAGGATACTAATATTTCGCAGTACCTGATCACAAAAAGGCTCGCATCCGTTCGACAAAACATAGCTGTGGTGGGTGACGACGCACAGAGTATTTACGCCTTCCGGGGGGCCAATATTCAGAACATTCTCAATTTCGAAAAAGACTACCCCGACCTCAGGATCATCAAGCTGGAGCAGAACTACCGGTCGACACAGAACATTGTCAACGCTGCCAACTCGGTGATTGTAAAGAACAAAGCGCAGCTCCACAAAAACGTTTGGACTTCCAACCAGGAAGGTCGGTTGATAGAGCTCATCAAGGCCGTGAGCGACAATGAGGAAGGGAAGCTGGTGGCTTCGACCATTTTTGAGCAAAAAATGAACCACCAGTACCATAATAGCGATTTTGCTGTACTGTACCGCACCAACAGCCAGTCGAGGGCGATGGAAGAAGCACTCAGGCGGATGAACATCAAGTACAAGGTCGTCGGTGGATTGTCGTTCTACCAAAGGAAGGAGATCAAAGACCTGCTTGGGTACCTGCGCTTCGCTGTCAATCAAAATGACGAACAGGCACTTCGCCGTATTATCAATCTACCAAAGCGTGGCATTGGCGACTCCAGTGTAGATAAAGTTATTGTTGCAGCCGATGAGCAGGGTGTTTCCCTCTGGGAGATTCTTGAGAATATCCACCATTTTGTGGGTGGACGTGCCGGTGAAGCCATCAAAAACTTTGTCACCATGATCAAGAGCTTTCGCATCACGATGGAAAAAAGTGATGCTTACGACACTGCTCAATTGGTCGCAAAAAACTCCGGCTTGCTCAAAGAGCTTTACGAGGACAAAACGGTGGAAGGACTGAACCGGTACGAAAACGTGCAGGAACTACTCAACGCCATCAAAGAGTTCGTTGACAATCCAGAAACGAACGACAAAACGCTTGGTGCCTTCCTGCAGGAGGTATCACTCCTTACTGATGCCGACGACAAAAACAAAGAGCTCGACGACGCCGTGACACTGATGACCATCCACATGGCGAAGGGGCTGGAGTTTAAAAACGTATTTGTGGTGGGCATGGAAGAAGACCTTTTCCCCTCCCAAATGATGCTCAGCAGCCGGGCCGATCTGGAAGAAGAGCGCAGGTTATTCTATGTGGCCATTACCCGGGCTGAACAGCATCTGTTCCTTAGCTATGCGCTCAACCGCTATCGTTATGGCAGACTAAAAACCTGCGAACCCAGCCGTTTTTTGTCCGACATCGACACGACTTATCTGCAGGTGAGCAAATCTATTGGCAACCACGAACCACTGCCGGGAGTGCAGGCGCAGCACTTTGGAAAGCGCTCGCTCATCGCCGGCTTCCCCGAGCAAAAACCACAAGCACCAAGACATTTTGTAAAACAAACTGCTCACCAACCTTCCTCCGACTTCAAACCAAGCGACACCAGCAATTTAATAGTCAGCAACAGGGTGGAACACCCGAAATTCGGCTTTGGGAAGGTAATAAGGATGGACGTGGACGGTGCCAACAGGAAGGCCATCATTGATTTTGAGCAGTTTGGCGAAAAAACTTTGCTTTTAAGCTTTGCCAAATTGAGAATAGTAGAATAGTTTCGCCAAAAGTTTCATTTCGGAGTAAGAAGACTCTACCTTTAGATGAAACTTTTCATTGCGATTTTTGTAAATTGCTAGGAACCCTGTTAGAGTAGCACCAAAACGGCGTTCCTATGAATGACTTCGATGAAGATAAAAGCCCTTTAGTTTTGAGAGAATACGGAAGAAATGTCCAAAAGCTGGTCAACTATGTGAAGACCATTGAGGACAAAGAAAAAAGGACCCGCTTTGCGGAGACCCTTGTGGATTTGATGAAGATGATCAATCCTAACACCAAAGATTATCCGGAGTACACACAGAAAGTTTGGGACGACCTGTATATCATGGCTGGCTTCGAGCTTGAAGTGGACGGTCCTTTTCCTATGCCTGAAAAGAGCATACTTGGTCGTAAGCCAAGAAAAATGGACTACAATACTCACAATGTCCGGTTTAAGCACTACGGAAAAAACGTGGAGCTAATGATTCAGAAGGCGCTGGCTTTGGAGGATGCAGAAGAGCGTGAAGCTGCTGTCATTTCCATTGGTAAGCTGATGAAAACTTTCCAGTTGGCCTGGAACCGTGACAATGTTGATGATGAAGTAATTCTTCAAAACATTGAGCAGCTTTCTAAGGGGGATCTTACGATTGGCATTGAGAAAGTAAAGGAGCAAAACCTTTTCGACCCGTTGGTGAAAGAAAGAGAATTTGCCACCAACCAACCCCGCCAACAACGAGAAAATAACAACAGAGGCGGCAACAACAACAGAAACAAACGTAATTTCCAAAAGCGCAGGAGAAACTAGATGGCCTCTTTCAGGGTAAAGGGAGGGCAGCGCCTTAAGGGGGAAATACAACCTCAGGGTGCTAAAAACGAAGCTCTTCAGATAATTTCGGCAGTTTTACTTACAGCAGAACCAGTACACATCAAGAAAATTCCTGATATCAGGGATGTGAACAAACTCATAGAGTTGTTGGCTGATTTTGGTGTGCAAATAGAGAAAACGGGCCCTGAATCCTACATTTTTACTGCCAAGGACGTTAACCTGGACTTTCTTGAGTCCGATCAGTTCAAGGAAAAGGCTGCATCGTTGCGTGGATCTATCATGATCCTCGGCCCTTTGTTGGCTCGGTTTGGAAAGGGAAAAATACCAAAACCAGGAGGTGATAAAATAGGCCGCAGAAGGCTCGATACGCACTTTATTGGTTTTCAAAAGCTGGGGGCTAAATTCGACTACCACCTTGGCACAGGCTTCTACAACGTGTCAGCCAAAGAGCTTACCGGCACCTATCTTCATTTGGATGAAGCTTCCGTTACAGGCACCGCCAATATCATCATGGCAGCCTCAATGGCCAAAGGCACCACCACTGTTTACAATGCGGCTTGCGAGCCCTACATCCAGCAGTTGTGTAAAATGATTAACCGGATGGGTGGCAAAATATCCGGCGTTGGCTCCAACCTGCTTGTGATCGAGGGTGTTGAGAGCCTGGGGGGTACCGAGCACACCATGCTGCCCGATATGATTGAAATAGGCAGCTTTATTGGCCTCGCCGCCATGACCCAAAGCGAAATCACCATCAAAGATGCCCGCATTGATCAACTGGGCATCATACCCGACACCTTTAGAAGGCTGGGCATCAACCTAGAATTCAGAGGCGACGACATTTTTATTCCTGCTCAGGAGCATTACGTGATTGATTCCTTTATTGATGGCTCCATCCTTACCATTGCAGATGCTATTTGGCCTGGCTTCACACCCGACCTCATCAGTATCATCCTGGTGACCGCCACCCAAGCCAGAGGAACGGTGCTTGTCCATCAAAAAATGTTCGAATCACGCCTTTTCTTCGTAGATAAGCTCATCGACATGGGCGCTCAAATCATCCTTTGTGACCCTCACAGGGCGACGGTGATTGGACTGGACAGAGCATTTCCATTGCGCAGTATACAAATGACATCCCCGGACATCCGTGCAGGCGTATCGCTGCTCATCGCTGCGCTGTCTGCCGAGGGCATCAGCACCATCCACAACGTGGAGCAAATCGACCGTGGTTATCAATACATAGAAAAACGTCTAAACGCCATTGGCGCACAAATAGAGAGGTTTTAAACCCGTTAAATAAGCGTTAACACCTGACTTTGGGTCAGAAAAATATTTTTTTTATATATTCGATTTTTCTATCGACCTGTTCCTGCATGAAACCAATGTCCCAACTACTCGCTAGGGTAGCCGTGTGCTATTTGATTACTCTGAGCGTTTCACAAATTGCTGTGGCTAAAATCAGCCTGAAGACCTTCTCAGAAATAACAACGGCTTCCATCAACAACTCTGAAGAAGCGCCACCTGAAAACATCAAGCAAAATCCTAAGTTAACTTTGATAGTAGTCGACAGTGAAACAAAGAAAAACATCACTGCCAAAGTTAAAGTGCTCGACATGCTTAATAAAAAGGTGCTCCTTGCCAAAGAGCTTAGCGACACGCTTAAACTAAATCTTGCTGCAGGCGGAGACTATCGCATTGTCAGCAAAGCCGACAGCCATCTCTTTAACGAAGTAGAGTTCAATCTGGCAAAAGAAAACCTGGGGCCTGACATCAAAATAACGCTGGAACTAAGCCCTATTAAGGTTGGCATGAAGCTCCAGCTAAAAGAAGTTTTTTTTGAAACCAACTCGGCGAAAATGCTAGAAGAGTCTCTGGCAGAGATACAAGAGGTTTATGAGTTGCTGTGGGAGCACCCGAATCTGGTCGTTCAAATTGCAGCACATACGGACAATTCTGGCACTCACGATGATAACATGGAGCTTTCCGGTCGACGTGCACAAGCCATTGTTGAAGTGCTAAAGGACAAGGGCGTGCCCGAAAAAATGCTCGCAGCCAAAGGATATGGCGAAATGAAACCGCTCCTGCCTAATACCACCGAGGAGAACAAGCAAAAAAACCGACGGGTTGAGTTTATCGTGATTGATATTCTATAGACGCCATAGTACGGTTTTCATGTCGTTGTATTAATATTGTATTCTTAAATGCGGATGTGGTGAAATTGGTAGACACGCCAGATTCAGAGTCTGGTGCCGCAAGGTATGGAAGTTCGAGTCTTCTCATCCGCACTATTTTTTACTCCAAAGCTCGTAAAGCGGCAACCCCTGACTGCTTTTTCCTGTGTGAGTCCAGTTACTTCCCTCCAGCTTATACCTGAATCCAAGCGATTTACCGATCCTATCGTCCGCATTCGCATAAAATTCCAGACTCTCCACATAACCCGTCTGCGTGACAGAATAAGTGCCACCCGCCGTTGCCACAAACTTCCGGGAAATTGTGTCAAAGGCCACCCACTGGAAACGGGTGTCGGATAATATCTTGATGGTCTTTACTTTATAGTCAGTTCTGATTGTGTCGCCTGCTTCATTCCTATAAGCTGCGGCGTACCAAAGGCCAGCCATTTCGCTTTTACTGCCTGAGTCGATTCGCTTCCAATCGCCCAGCACCATGCCGTCCCGGGCCACCAGCTTATAGCCAGTCTCAGTCGGTTTTGCATGCAACACATGCTGTTTCCCTACCTGGTAGTGATCAGGAGAGTGGTACTCTATGGTCACCGACATTTTGCCGTCTTCCATCTTGTAGGTGCCTCCTGAAGTAGAAAGGAAATGATGATCTTTTGTCAGAAAGGAGGCTATAGTGAAGTACGTGTCGCTAACAATCAAAATCTGAGTGACAGGCCTCCCTTTGTCGACACTTTCGCTCATCCAGGCACCAACATATTCTTCATTGGCCAGGATTCCAGTGGGCGCATCAGGCGAGCTTTGCCATGAAAAAAAAACCGGCAAAACCAGCCAATATAAGATGCTCAAAAACTGCATCGGAGAGCAATCACCTCTTAGACCACACCTCGTAAATCGGGTCGCCTTTGCTGCTGAGTCCACTGTGGTGCCAGGCACCCTCCTTCAGCGAATAATCGAACTGCAAAGCAGCTCCTACCCTTGTATTGTCTCTGGAGAAAAACTCTATGTTTTCAGTGTACTTTCCACCTTTGGTGGTGTAATTGCCTCCACCGGTGCCGAAAAACTCTCCAGTAGAAGTGTTGAAGGCGATCCACTGGAAACGTGTGCCTGAAAGGATTTTCATTGTTTTACGAGGGCCACTGGTGTCTCTGTTGGCGATGCTGCCATCATCCGCCTTGCGGCCTGACATCAGCCACGGGCCTGCCAGAGCACCTGGCTTTCCCTTATCTACATTGGTAAAGGCATAATAAATCGAGCCGTCTGAGCTGCTCACTGTAAAACCTTCTTTGGTTTCTTTCAAATTCAGCGTTGTTGGCTGGCCAACAGAAGAAGGATCTGAGCTATTGAACTCCAAAGTGACTGATAGTGAGTTGTCAGTGTTAGAATAGCTACCTCCCAGCGTGGTGATAAAGGAGCCATCGGCCTCTGCATAGGTAGCCATGGAAAAGTATCCGTCGGTCATGACAAGCATATGTTTGGCAGGCTTGCCACTAACGGTAGCGGTGCTGCTCCAGGCTCCTGAAAGATCCAGCTCTCGAAATGAGTCAGCCTTGGTAAATGAAAGATTGATAGTGCCCGCCAAACCTATGCAAGCCATTACGAGTAAAGTGCGTCTTTTCATGGGTATTTGTTTGAGTTTATTACTCAAATTAATGAAAAACAATGACACACTAAAGCATCAGCAGAGGCTACTTACAGTAAAAGATATGACCGGTATAAAACGAGGTTCGCTTACACGTAATTGTTGAGCATTACCGGCATTACAAGCATGAGGAGGTCTTCATTCTCATCCTTGTCTACCGGCACCAATAAGCCTGCTTTGTTGGCAGCCTGAAGTTTAAACGAAATCTTTTTCGACTCCAGGTTACTCAACATCTGAATGAGGAACTGAGCATTGAATCCGATTTCAATATCTTCTCCGTCGTGCTCACATGAAAGTCTTTCGTTGGCTTCATTGGAAAAGTCCAGGTCTTCAGCCGAAATCATCAGCTCACTGCCAGTGATTTTAATCCTTACCTGGTGAGTGGTTTTGTTGGCATAAATCGCAATCCGCTTCATGGAGCTAAGGAACTCCAGGCGGTCGATGGTCATGATGTTATTGTTTTCCGCCGGGATCACATTGTCGTAGTCTGGGAAGCGCTCATCAATGAGTCGGCAAATCATCTTAACATGATCAAACTTGAAGTAGGCGTTTGACACGTTGAACTCCACACTTACGTTGGTGTTTGCCACCGGCAAAGTTGTTTTCAGCAGGTTCAAAGCCTTTCTCGGGATGATCATTGAGTTGGTTACATCCGCAGCCACATCCACCCTGCGGTAGCGCACCAGGCGGTGACCATCAGTGGCTACAAAAGTGGTGTTGGTTTCGTCAAGCTTAATGTATACACCCGTCATGGCAGGACGAAGCTCGTCGTTGCTGGTAGCGAAGAAAGTATTGTTAATGGCTGTTGAAAGCACGTCAGAAGATATATTCACAGAAAAACCATTGGTTACTTCCGGCACCTTAGGGAAGTCGGTGGCGTTTTCGCCTGAAAGTTTGTAGCGCCCGTTGTCGGAGCTGATCTCGATGCTGTAGGTGTCTTCGTCAACAGAAATGGTTACTGGCTGCTCAGGGAGGTTAGAAAGGGTTTCCAGCAAAATCTTAGCCGGAACAGCGATGCTGCCATTTTCTTTGGCCTCCACTTCTATTTCGGTGATCATAGAAGTTTGCAGATCCGAAGCCGTCACTTTCAAGGTTCCGTCGGTAATCTCAAATAGAAAGTTTTCAAGGATAGGTACTACCGGATTAGTGGTAATCACTCCCTTGATAGCTGATAGTTGTTTGAGTAGATATGATGACGAAACAATGAATTTCATAGAATTTCTGTATTGTAAGGTAAGATTGTTAACCCGGCAAAGTTATAACAAAAATTAGATTTGAGGGTAATAAAATGCTATTCCAGTCATCGTTGTCTGGGGAAATTTTACTTCCATAAAAAAAGTGCTTAATCAAGTTGTAAAACCGCTTTTATCAGATTCCCGAAGAAGGAGGTCTGATTCAGTTTAAAGGATACAATTTACCCTAGATAAATTTGTCAGAGACAACCCTTTTGTCCTAAAGCCGGACTGGCTGTTACTTTTCCTTGATGAAAAGTAACCAAAAATCATCGAAAAATTAACGCAAAGGCCAATTGCCCGCACCCTTCCGCCATTTTTCTCCCGCCCTCCTTAATTGGGCACGATGCGCTAAAAGGATTTGATTTCCTTGAAGCCTTCATCCCTCAAAAATTGAGAAGAGACATTACTTTGTTCCAGTTTTTAACCAGGAAACAGGCAATCTGGTCTAATTTTCAGGCCTCAAATCATCCAGAGAAATCAATAGCGAACGCACCCGGCCGGCATCGCAAACAGAGTAGTTTCCCTCCGCATCCTTTAGCAGCACATAGGGTTGATCTGCTGGGCCGGGGTAGACATCAAGCTCCGTATTCTTCGCAGCGTCAATGTCCCTCAACCTGATAGTTGCCACAGGCATTGCGTCCATCAAGCTGTCGTAAACAGGGATTTGCCCTTCGCTGATGAACTCATTGGTAAAAAAAGATTCGTACTGCTGGATGTAGTTTTCCAGCACGAGGGTGTCTGCTTCTGGCAAGTCAACCACTTTCAGGGTGGTCTTATCAAAGGCAATGGTTACATCTTCCTTCTGGTCATCGGCATAGTCGACTGTTAAAGACTGGATTGAGCGCCAGTCGCTGGAAAACAGCAGCCTGTTGCGCCACTGGTTTTCAGTGAATTCAAAGATGCCGGAGACATAGTTGGGATAGCCGGGCAGTTCCACCTGATACACCTTGCTGTCACCAGCCAAAGTGAAGTAAGATTCGGTTTTCGAGGGGTTGCCTGTAGCGGTGAACTCTGCGAGCACACCTTGCTCCCCGCTAACAATTACTTTTCTGCCTGTGGCCATCCACTGCCTTACTTCAGCCAGCTGACTTGGCCCCACTTCTCTTTTCACCCTCACCAGCTTCAGCACTCCCACCAGGAAATTTCGGATAGATCGATCAACTTTGTACTTGTCATTGACCAGCCACTTATCGTTCGCTTTGCTCAATACCACACTATTTTCAGGCGAAATCATCTCAATGCGTGAGATTTTGGTCGTGTCGGATAGCTCCAGTAAATCGTATCCTACAATGGATGTTTCGGATGGACGGCCAGCCCACCATGTGCCGGCAATTAGCAGCAACAAAACGCCCAGAGAGATAAGTAGTGTGGTGTTTTTATGCATGGCCTTGGAACCTGGTGTATTTTCTCTTTCTTAGGAACATTTTAGCGATACCGAAGAGCAGCAAAAGCACCAAAGGTCCTGCCAGATTCAGCACCTGCCAGAATGTGCGGCTTTCATCTATCTTCTGCTTGTCCAGCGGTCGTATCTTCACTTCACGGTTTCTGGCCAAAATCAATCCATCATCGTCCATGAGGTACTCAAGGGCATTCACAATGAAGTCTTTGTTGGCATACACTTTTTGAGAAATGGGGTCGATACCCAGCTCCATTGGCTGCCCGTTTTCAGGGTTCAGCTCATTGCGAATGAAATCGCCATCTGCTACCACTACTATTTTTGAGGGTACACCTTTTTCCCTGAAACCGGTTTTATTGACTCCTCTTGGCAGTGTTCTGTTTCTGTAAAGTGAGCTAAATGGCCCCTCCAGCAAATAGGCCACAGGCTGACTACCCTGATTGAAAGTTTCAGGATTGATGCCTCCCCGGATATCGTTGAGGTTGACCCTGACGGGTGATGACAGCACCCTCGATCTTTCGGAAGTAAACATCAAAGGCGTCTTCACTATGCCATCGGCCTTTACCGTGTCGATAGTAGACGTGAATCGGAAAATGACAGCGTCCAGGTTTTTGACCACAGGGTGATCAGAGAAACGGTTAACTTCGGGAAAAAACGGCCAGGGGATCAATTTCACTTGAGGCTGGTCGCCCACCATGCCATCGATGACCAGAAACTCACCGCAACTTAAATCTTGCACAAAGTCCTGGTTGATGCGGGCCCCGTAGTTGAAAAGCAGATCGGTAAGGTTGTGTTCAATTGGAAAAGCGATGGTGCCTGCTCCCTCCGCCCCTGCCATGTCGACGCTGAGCGCATCAATGAAAAACAGCAGCTTGCCTCCACTCATGACGTACTGATCGAGCAGGTATTTTTCATTTTCGCTAAACTCTACCGAGGGTTTTGCCACAACAATGGCATCGAAGCCAGCCAATGGTTGCACCTGACTGGCCAGCTGTATGGCACTCACCTCATACTTTTCCATCAACAACGACTGGAAACCAGCCAGCGCCAGTGTGTCAATGGAGTAATGATCAACGACCACCCCTACCCTCTTTCTGTCGTTGTTTACTAGCTGTTTGATGGCATAGGCCAGATTGTATTCCACCCCTTCTATCGACTGATTGAGCAGTTCCTCGTTGCCGTCGCCTTTGTTGCCTTTGAGCAGCATCACACCAGCTTCTAGACCTCCGTAGGAAATCAGTGCACCGGGATACAACCGACGACGGACAGTATTGCCGTCTTTGGTATAGCTCAGGTCGGTGGGCTGAATGCCTTTAGCGCTCAACTCCATCATCATTTTTTCTTGCGCCTGACGAGAACCACCTGCCACTGGATTCTTGAAAGTGAACTCCAGGTTTTTACCGCCATACACGCTGAACTCTTCCAACGTCTCCCTGATCGATTTCTGAAGCCTTTTCAGGTTGGAAGGCAGCTCTCCTTCGAGATACACCTCCACATACACCACCTCGTCGAGGTTACGCAACAGTTCTTTGGTGGGCTCAGAAATAGAATACCTTCCTTCCTCGGTCAGGTCAATGCGCACCGGCCAGGTTTCAGCCAGCATATTCACCCAAACAACCAGAAAAAGGCCATTGAGCAATATCAACCATCGGGTCATCTGTCTGCTTTTCCAGTTCATATCCGTTGGTTGAGTTTAAGCCTGGTGATAAGCAGAAAGATGAAAATCACACTTAGGAAATAAACAATATCCCGGGAGTCGAGCAGGCCCTTGCTTAGCGAGTTGTAATGCGTAAGCATGCCCAGCTGCTCAAGGAACAATGAATAGCTGCCCCACACGTTGATGGCGGCGATAGATGTGAAGCCAGTAAAAAGGAAGAAGCAGAGGAACACTGCCAGTATAAAAGCAATGATTTGGTTTTCTGACAACGACGATGCCATTAAACCAATCGATGTGAAAGCGGCCCCCAACAAAACCAAACCAACATAAGACCCCAGAATGCCAGCGGTGTCGAGGTTACCCGGCGGATTGCCCAGCGACGAAATAGAGAAATAGTACAGGGCCGTGGGCAGCAAAGTAAAGACAACGAGAAAGAGGCCTGCCAGGTATTTGCCGCCTATAATCTGCACTTCAGAAAGCGGCCGGGTCAGCAGCAACTCAAGCGTCCCTCCCTTTTTCTCCTCTGCAAAAAGCCGCATAGTAATAGCAGGAATTAGAAACATCAGCACATAGGGCCCGAGGCTGAACAGCGTTTCCATGTCGGCATATCCATAGTCGAGCACGCTGGTTTCGGGAAACACCCACATGAGCAGGCCAATGCCCGTAAGGAACACGGCAATGACCACATAGGCGATGAGGGAATTGAGGAAGCTATTGACTTCTTTGCTGAAAACTGTCCACATAGGCTAAGAAACAGTTTCTTGTGTGAGTTCCTTAAATATATTTTCCAGAGAGTTCTCCTCTTGCTGGATGCCCAACAGCGGCCAGCTATTTTCACCCGCCAGCTTGAGCAGCGACGGTCGAATGTCCTTGTCGGCATCGATTGTAAGCCGAATCTTCCTGGCGTCGATGGTCTCTATATTGACTACTTCTTTCATTTCATCCAACCCGGCAAAGCTGCTCATTTCGTCCGAAAACTCCAGCACCACAAAGGTTTGTCCTTTGGCCTGCTTACCCAGCTCTTTCACCGTACTGTCGGCCACTTTTTTGCCCTTATTGATAATGATGACCCTTTCGCAGATGGCAGTTACCTCCTGCATGATGTGGGTAGAAAACACGACTGTCTTTTCTTTTCCTATCTCTTTGATCACCTGGCGGATTTCCAGGATTTGGTTAGGGTCAAGGCCGGTGGTCGGTTCATCGAGGATAAGTACCGGCGGATTGTGGATGAGTGCCTGCGCTAAGCCCACCCGCTGGCGGTAACCTTTGGAAAGCTGGCCGATCAGTTTGTTTTGCTCTACGCCAAGTCCGCACAGGTCAATCATTTCCTTTACCCGATTGGAGAGGGCATTGCCTTTGATTTTATGCACCTGGCCAATGAAGGCTAGGTACTCATGCACGTACATGTCGAGATAGAGCGGGTTGTGCTCGGGCAGGTAGCCCACGTGGTTGCGCACTTCAGCCGATTGGGTTTCCACGTCGTAACCAGCCACGGAAATCGTTCCTTCCGTCGGAACAAAATAAGTGGTAGCCATTTTCATGGTGGTAGACTTGCCAGCACCATTGGGGCCTAAAAACCCGAGAATTTCTCCTTTCTTAGCCGAAAAAGAAAGATGATCAACCGCTCTCTGAGCGCCGAAAACCTTACTTACATTTTGTACCTCTAGCGACATATCCTGAATGCAACCCCAAAAATATTATTTTTTAGGCTTTCCTTGTGGTCTTAAGGGTCTTAATTCAATATCGCCTGGTAAGTAATTTGGGTGGGTGTCCAATAACTCAACTACCGACTTGGCAATATCCTCAGGCCGCATCATGTTTTCAGGTGGTGTAGAGGTATGTCTGCCTTCGAAGAAATGGGTATTGGTCGAGCCCGGATATACCCCGGTGACCTTGATCCCAAAGTCCCGGAGCTCCATCATCATGGAATGTGTGAGTCCGGTTACCGCATGTTTGGTAGCACTGTAGGCTGCGTACCCTTTCACCCCATTGAGCCCGGCAATAGAGGAAATATTAATGATATGGCCGAAGTCGTTTGTTTTCATTTGCGGCACCAGCAACCTGGAGATGTAGAAGATGCTGTCGACATTAGTGCGAAACATTGTCTGCCAGTCTTCTGGCTTGGTGTCTTCAAAAGCCGAAGGAATGCCGAGTCCGGCGTTGTTGATCAGAAAGTCGATAGTGGTACCGAACTTTGCCACTGTGGCCTTGTAGGCAGCTTCAATCGACTCGACCGATTGCACATCGGCTTCAATAAATTGAAAGTCGTTGTCTGAAATTCCGGGGTCTGTTCTGCTCCAGCCAGCCACCTTCACTCCCCTCTCTAAAAGTTCCTCTACAATGGCAAGACCTATTCCCTTGCTCGCTCCTGTTACAATTGCCGTTTTACCTTTCAAAACCATACTTTTGAGTCTTTCACTTGTTCGATGCGCTATACGCTTGCAATAATCTTTATTTTCAATCTACTATCAAATGTTTTCGGACAAAGCATTAGTTCCATCGCAGCATCACAAAGTATTGAATTGACCGGTGAGCACGGCGCCTTCTTTTTCAATAAAAAAATCCCTCACCTGACCAACACCTCCCTTAGCGGCTTTAGCCTCAGTTATCAAAAAACACCCATTCCTTTATATAATTGGGCCAACACACCCAAACACTTTGCCTTCCATGCAAAATTGACTTATCTCGACTTCCACAATAAAAACCTGGGTAAGGCCGTCGGCTTGCAGGCCTTCCTCGACATACCTATCATCCAATCTGGAAAATCTACGTTTTACGCCAACACAGGCGTAGGGCTGCTCTACTCCGGCTCTCATTTCAGCATAAAAGAAAGCAATCTCAACTTTGCCATCGGCGCTCCGCTTAGCTACAAAATCAACTTTGGTGTTGGCTTCAAAAGACACTGGGGCCAGAGGTGGTACAGCCGGGCGGAACTGTCCTTCATGCACATTTCGAACGGAGGCATTAGGGTTCCGAACCTGGGACTGAATAGTGCACAAATGGCCGTTGGGGCTGGCTACGTTTTTTCACAAAAAGAAAAGGGGTTTGAAGCGCCTAAACCTGGCCTGCAGCTGGTAAAAAAAAGCCATTGGCTTCTTCAGCTTGGTGGGGGACTGAGGCAACCGGAGTGGCTTCTTGCAAAAAAGTATGCGCTGGTTTACCTCGGGGTTCTGAGAGAAAGGTTGTTTTTTGAAAAAGTCTATCTTGGCATAGGCGTCGACTACTTCTATGATTGGGCGACGAAGTATGAGGTGAACACAGGAATTGTGACGGGAAACAGCCTTCAGTACAGAGTAGGCATCCACGCTCAGCAAGAATGGCTGTTTGGGCGAATAGGCTTGCAGGCAGGGCTTGGCTACCATGTGGTGAAGCAAACAGCCGACCCCGACTGGTACCAGAAGGCAGGGCTGAAATTCCATATCAACGACAAGTTCTCGGTGGCCAGTCACCTGATTGTCAGGAATTTCAAGGGATCTTACGCAGTAATTTGGGGAGGTGCCTATGCGTTTTAGTAGTAGACACATCTTGCAGTTACTAATGATGACGCTTGGTGGACTAACCGGGTCAGCCTGTCAGGATGGGTTTGTTGATCGGTGCTTTGAAAAATACGGCAGGGAGATAGTAGAGGAGATAGAATTGAAGAAGTTCACCAGCCTGGAGATCATGGATGACATTGAAGTAGAGCTGGTAAGCGGCGCCTTTCAACAGGTAGTACTTACTACTTATGAAGAGTTGCTGCCCAACGTGGTGTTTACAGAAATTGACCAGGGTTATCAGGTGGAGAACACAACGACTTGCCTTTGGAACAGCCACTATAAGAGCCCAAAGCTGACGATTTCTTCGCCTGACCTGAACTTCATTGTTCACCGAAGCACCAGCCCGATGTACAGCAAAGACACCATACAGCTCAACCGGCTTTGGCTGGCTATCCATCTCAGCTATACTGAGATTAACCTCACCATAAAAACAGGTGGATTTGTGCTGAGAAACTACGGCAAGTCCAACGTAAAAATTAGTGGCGCCAGCGACTACGCCGACCTGTTTGTCAACCAGCAGGTGTCGTTGGTTGACTGTAGCCAGCTTAAGGCAAAGGTGGTGGTGGTGGAGCACGAAGGACTGAACGATATGAAAGTGTTTCCCACAGACACGCTGAGAGGTACAATGAGCGGCTATGGAAATCTTATCTATTTCAATGAGCCAAAAGCAATTAAGGTAAGAATCAGCGGCACCGGAAAACTTCTCTCTTATGATTAAAGAGGTTGCTCTGATTTTCTGCACGAAGCAACCTCTTTAATGACTACATTGGGGCACTTTTCGTGGCCATAAACTATTAGTAAACTATGGAAGCTTCAGCACATCGACCGCAAACCCTCAAAGAGGAAATAGCCAATAGCCTCACGCACGGCATCGGCATCCTCTTCAGCGTGGTGGCCATCTCCTTGTTAGTCACTTTCTCGGTCTTAAATGGCTCAGCCATTCATGTGGTGAGCAGCAGCATTTTTGCAGGGTCGTTTCTCTTGCTCTACACCTTTTCGACGCTCTATCACGCCTTTCAGCACGAGCAGGTGAAAAGACTCCTCCGCACGTTCGACCACATCAGCATTTATATTCTGATTGCGGGCACCTACACACCTTTTCTTTTATTGGGAGTAGGCGGAGCACTCGGATGGGTGTTTTTCGGAATCATCTGGCTGCTGGCCGTGCTGGGCATCATCTTTAAGGTGTACTACCAGTACCGTTTTCCCAAGGCATCGCTGATATTTTACCTGGGCATGGGATGGATGGGTGTTTTTCTTATCAAACCACTTTTCGCTTCGCTCGACGCCACCGTTTTGTCATTGATTCTTGGCGGCGGCGTGAGTTATACCCTTGGCACCATCTTTTTTGTGCAAAAGAAAATGATGTATGCCCACGCAATCTGGCATTTGTTTGTGCTTGGAGGCACCATCACTCATTTTATTGCTATGATGTTTTTGCTGCAGGCGTAGTTAGATTGGGATTTCTGATCCATTTACTCTGTCTCTAACGGTGGGCATCAGAAAATTGCTATGGTGCAGTTTAAGTTGCCGTCGCTTCCACCATCCGGCTCACCATTTTTCTAAGCAAGGGCTCGGCCTTCTGGGCAGCATCTACTATCTCCTGAAGGTTTACCTTCTTAATCATTCCCGGCACGCCCATGTCGGTGATGATGGAAAGGGCAAACACCGGGATTTCCATGTGCCGGGCTACGATCACCTCAGGAACGGTAGACATACCGACCGCATCGGCACCAATAATTCTGAGGTATTTGTATTCTGCTGGCGTTTCCAGGTTCGGTCCCTCAACTCCGGCATACACTCCTTCCTTCAAATCGATGCCTTCCTCTTTCGCAATCTGTCTCGCCAGCTTCATCATGCCCCTGTCATAAGCCTCGCTCATATCGGGGAAGCGGTCGCCCAGTGTATCCAGGTTTTTACCTCTCAGCGGGTTTTCCGTGAATAGGTTAATGTGGTCGGTCACCATCATCATGTCGCTGTTTTGGAAGCCAGGGTTGAGTCCGCCTGAAGCATTCGACACGAACAGGCGCTTAATGCCCAGCAGCTTCATCACCCTCACCGGCAGGGTCACCTGCTGCATGCTGTAGCCTTCGTAAAAATGAAACCGGCCCTGCATCACCACTACAGGCACTTTCCCAATGTGCCCAAATATCAACTTGCCTTTGTGAAACTCAACCGTTGAAACAGGAAAGTGCGGAATGTCTTTATAGTCAATCACATCGGCAATTGTCACCTCATCTACCAGGCTATGAAGGCCAGTACCCAGGATGATTCCCGTTTCCGGAACAACGGAGGTTTTGCTCTGAATAAAATGAGCAGCTTCCTGAATTTGATTGAGATTAATGGACATCAGAAACAGTGATAGATAGAATTTTTGGTCAATCTAATTCTGTCAAATCGTATTTGAAATAAAAGCATCGGATTTCATCACGCACAGCGCTATATTAGCCTACTGTTCTAATGCCCAGGCATGTTACTTTATACTCTCTCCTTCTATGAAAAAGCTCCTTCTTTTTTTCCTTTTAACAGCTCCCTCCATCGCTTTGCACAGCCAATCGCTAAAAAACCCTTCCTTTGAAGAAGTGCTGTCACTGCAATCTGCGGGCAGCCCCGAGATATCTCCCGATGGAAAAAATGTCGCCTTCACCGTTAATTCCACCGACTGGGAAGAAAACAGGTTTGATACGGAAATTTGGCTGTCAAAAAATGGTGGCGCCCCCTTTCAGCTAACTAACAATGTAAAAAGTAGCAGCACCAGTCCGAAGTGGTCGCCCGACGGGCAATGGATAGCTTTTTTGTCGGACAAAACCGGAAAAACGCAGATACAAGTGATACGGCTGGAAGGTGGCGAATCAGTGCAGGTGACTGATACGAAGGGAAGCATCTCTGGTTTCGAATGGGCACCTGATGGCAAGCGAATTGCTTTCACACAAGCAGAAGACAAAGAGAAAGCCGAGAAGGCCAGAAAAGAAAAGTTTGGTGGCTTTGAGGTGGAAGATGCGGAATACAACCTCAGCAGGTTGTGGTTAACGACGTTTGATCCTGAAGAATTGTTTAAGCCCGAGCTCCCAAAAGATAAAAAGGATACGACGAAAAAAGACGAGACTACCAAAATTTTGCTGGACAGTGTGAGCTACACGGTGACCAGCTTTCTATGGTCACCCGATGGAACCAAGATCGCTTTCAATCACCAGCCAGATCCCATTATCACTTCTTTTATTAAATCGGATATCTCCATTGTGGAGGTGGCAACCAGGAAGGTGACGCCGCTGGTTAAAAACGAAAGCTCCGATGGGCTTGAGGCCTGGTCGCCTGACGGACAGTGGATTCTCTACAGCAGCTATCTGAGCGACACCACTTCAAATTTCTACAAAAATGAAAAGCTGTTTAGAATAAAACTGGATGGATCGGAAAACACACAACTGGCCAAGTCATTCGACGAAAACATGGGCTCACTGGTGTGGAACGCACAAGGGATCTTTGGTATTGCCTACCAAAAAACAGTGCGACGCATTTTCTTTATCGACCCTGACAACGGAAAGTTCAAGCCCATCTTTACTACCCCCGCAAGGATTTACGCTATGTCTTTCACCGGAGATGGCGAAGCTGTCGCTTTCTCAGGTGTGGAAGACAATTCCCTGACCGAAATCTACACGAGCCCCATCAAGGCCGTGGCGCAAAAGAAGCTCACCCATTTTACCGGGCAGCTTTCTGGCTGGGCCACTGCCGACAGCGAAGTGATCAGCTGGAAAAGCAAGGATGGCGCTACCATTGAGGGAATTCTCAGCAAGCCAAAGGATTATGATCCAAAAAAGAAGTATCCGCTGCTGGTCATTATCCACGGCGGCCCGACGGGCATCTCCACTCCGTCACCCGTCGCCAGCTATGTTTATCCCCTGAACCAGTGGATCAACAAAGGTGCGCTGATTTTACAGCCCAACTACCGGGGCTCCGCAGGTTACGGTGAGGCCTTCCGCTCGCTCAACGTGGAGAACCTGGGCGTAGGCGATGCCTGGGATGTGATATCGGGTGTGGAATCGCTGGAGAAAAAAGGCATGATCGACAGCGACAAGATAGGCTGCATGGGCTGGAGCCAGGGTGGCTACATTTCTGCCTTTCTCACTACCAATTCTGATAAGTTCAAAGCTATTTCCGTTGGAGCAGGTATTTCCAACTGGGTCACTTACTATGTGAATACCGACATCCACCCGTTCACCCGGCAGTACCTCAAAGCCACGCCCTGGGCCAATATGGGCATTTACCTGAAGACATCGCCCATGACCAACATCAACAACGCCAAAACGCCCACGCTTATCCAGCATGGCGAGTTCGACAAACGGGTGCCTATTCCCAACGCCTATGAGCTATACCAGGGCTTGCAGGATGTGGGCGTTGAAACAAGGCTGGTTGTGTACAAAGGCTTTGGCCATGGCATCACCAAACCCAAAGAAAGGCTGGCCGCCGTGTGGCATAACTGGCAGTGGTTTGGCGAGTACATCTGGAGCGAGGAAATCGAGGTGCCGGAGGAGTAACCTTACGAAAAACCATCGTAGCCAATCAGCAGTAAAGTTTGTTTTACCGGCTATTGTAACATTAAATTCTTTCGACTAGATTTCCCTCAGTTTCCCGTACTGCCGCAAGCAGATTAGCCTTTATTTTTATAACAGCCAGCCCATTCGGCGTGGCAATTTATTTTGTTTTAGCAAGGCTATCCAATGCTGTCATTGACACAAAACGCTATGTAGGCAACGCTACGCAATAGCACCGACTACAACTCAACTGAACCGTTCCATTCATATGAAAAAATCATTTTATCTGCTTTTCCTTGGCCTTGCCGGCATGGGGATTACTGCCTGCAACAGTGGCCAAACGAGCGAAAAAACAAGCCATGCTATTGTTGATGAATTCATCTCACTCCGAAAAAGCAGCTTTTCCGCTCCTAATCACACCATCTCCAAAACTGATTCGATCCTGGCTGACGGGTTCACTTTCTACGGCTTAAAGGAAAGCATACAGGACTCCAGCAGCTACTACACGGTTTTATTCGGCGCTGAGATAGAGGGAAAGTTTGTCACGCCTGATCAATTCCGCCAGGTGCAATCTCAGCTGGTGTCCATAGCCAATATCGTCCAACTAATTCCTGGTACAGTAAAAGAAATCGAAGATGTTTCCGGGGAAGGCAAAAACGATTTTCTATCCACCTATGAGTACAACCGAAACGGTGAAAAGATGAAAGAGTCGGCTTTCTGGGTAAGAAGCGACTCGATCACGTTGATTTGGGCAGCAGAGCCTCAGTTGGTAACAAAATGCGTGGCCAGTTGCTCAGAAGAAGACGGTGGAGAGCGACAGTATCCAGGTGACTGTATTGGCACCGTCACAACTTATGCGGTGGAAGGCGGCGGCGATGGCACCTTGCCCCAGATAGTCGTGACAACAACGAATATTTTAGCTGATGCCCGGTGCAATAACTGGGGAAATGTGGCTTCGGCAAGAGTTTATCAATGGCTAGGCGACAGGGACAACGGCATCGACTTCATCTTTCTGGCTGACCGAATGACACCGGAAGAGGAATTGGAAGGCTCAGGGGAGGTAATGGAAATTGACCCGGATGCGGAAAATCCACTGGATTTGTTAGCTGACCTCCAGGGTCTGGAAATCGAAATGCTCACTGAAAAAGACGGGCAGCTTGTAAGGTTTCTGATATGCGGCGGCGGTGTGCCCCGGCTGACGTTTGATAACGACGACAACGGCTGGGTGATGAGAACTGTCTGGTACCAGGATGCTTTTGTCTATCGGATAAAAACGATTTCAGCTGTAGATAACACCTACACCATTTCAACAGACAATGAAGCTATTCCAAAGGTGGATTTCGTTTATCACCCTGACCATGAAACCATAGAATTCGACGGCAATACCTACGCCATTCACTCCGACAATTACCCCATTGTGGAAGAAGCCCCTTGCGACAATGAATAGTCTTACATCACAAGTCGAATCTATCACCGACAAAGTAGCTATTGACCTGGCCTACCTGGAGGAGCAGCGCCTGGAAATCATGCAGCGCTACAATTATCGAGTCTACAAAAGGGCGATGGCTGCACTCGGCATTTTATGCGTGAGTACCATTGTCTTGCTAGTCTCTTTTCCTGCGCTGCCTAAAGTCTTCATCGCTGTTATACCTCTGACAGGTCTCTTTGCCATGAGCTACCCCATCTACATCAGCTATCATCGCCATAACAAATTCAAAAAACTTCAGTTGCTGCTTAAAACAGGCATTTACGAGGCATTTGGTGAAGCCCGTGGGTTCCATACGAGGACTGAACCTTTGTCGCCCGACTTTTTCGAAGAAACATATCTATCGAGAGAGCGGCGTTACATGAAGGTTGAAACTGAGTTGCAGCTGGAGGGTACTGCCAACGAACGACCAATAACAATAGCCGAAACCAAAGTCACCGGAGCTAGCACAACTACCCGGTCTCAGTCAAACAGTAACAAGGGTGTTATTCAATTCCACGGGCCCGTAGGCACACTGGTGCTAAAGCAATCTTGCTTTCCCCAACCAGTAGTGATCGGGTCTAAAGAGAAGGTGGCAGGCAGCGTCTTGATAGACAGGGCTGTAGACGGCCTGCTCGGTGCGACCCTCTCCAAAAAACTTGATGAGCTATTTTCGAGCGAGAAAGAGCTGAGCAGAAACGAAACACAAAAGAAGTTCCACGATCTGTTTTATGTGGTACCCAACGAGAACAAGTTGGTGGAACAGTTTCTTGACGATTCGATCATGAATGTGATGGTTGAGTCAAAATCGCTGATGACATCGCTCGACGTATCAGTTGTTGGGCCAAATATCCATGTAGCGGCCTATCCGGCTATAGGGCTCGCCCTGCAATATAATGAGCCCATTATGAACAAAGAGGAAATCAGGCAGCATGTACTGAACCTGGTGTTGGTTGAGAAAATACTGCTTTATATAGGAGGAAAGCTGGCTTCGTAGGTGGCTTAAAGTGGTGGCGAAATAAATAGCCAAAAGGGTGGTGCCTAATCATTAGTGACTAGTCAAATTATATTCATTAAATTTGATACATGAAGCAATTCACCATCACTATTCCTGACGGAGTTACCCTCGACGAAAGAGACACAAAAAGATTCCTGGCAGCGAAAATGTATGAGTCAGGCAAATTATCGCTTGGGCAGGCAGCTGAGATGGCTGGGCTATCGAAGGTGGCTTTTTCTGAGATACTGGCTGACTATGATGTTTCTCTGATTAATTACCCGCCTGAATATATCCTCAAGGATGCCGCTCAGTTCTGAGCTGAAGCACACACATACGAAGCATGCGGGAGAATAAAATTGTAAGATGCCAGACTATGACTCAACACAAAACTACCACAATATCGTTTTTTTGTTTGGCCGTGATGCTTTCCTGCTCCTCCCCTTCTCCCACTACCCTCTTCGACGGCAGCACCCTCACCGGCTGGGAAGGTGATGCCAATACCTGGCGTGTAGAAAACGGAGCTATCGTGGGTGGTTCGCTGACCGAAACGGTTCCGCACAACGAATTCCTCTGTACCCTTCAGCCGTACGGCGACTTTAAACTCACCCTTAAATACAAACTCGAAACCGGAGGTGGCTTCACCAACGCCGGTGTGCAGTTCAGGAGCGTCCGTGCCACCGAACCCGCTTACGAAATGATCGGCTACCAGGCCGATATCGGCAATGGCTACTTTGGTTCGCTGTACGACGAGTCCAGAAGAGACAAAGTGCTGGCGGGCATCGATTCCCTGGCCGGTGTGCAACTCTTCAAACCCAACGACTGGAACGACTACCAGATTATTGCCGAGGGAAAACGAATCCAGATCTTCCTGAATGGCGTTCAAACCGTAGATTACACGGAAGCGGACAACGACACCCCACAAGCGGGCCTTATCGGCTTACAGGTGCACGGAGGCGGAAAGGTGAAAGTGAGCTATAAGGACATTGAATTGACTGAGCTTTAATTGAAAACGAACACAGCTTCTTTTATGAACACCATCAACTACTGGCTGGACGAGTTGAACAGGTATGAATTTGAGCAAATGCTTGAAAAACCACAGCCGGACAAATGGTCGCTGGGGCAGGTGTACATGCACCTGATCGACGCCACGGGGTTCTTTCTGAGCCAAGTGGAAGCCTGCTTGCAAACCAATGATCATGCCGAAGGCGAGATGTCGGAAGTGGCAAAATCGATGTTTGCCAACGACGAGTTTCTCGATAAAATGATTGAAGGGCCTCCGTCGAACGCCGCTACCCCGCAGCCTGCATCGAAGGAAGAGATCGTCAGAGGACTCGAAATGTTAAAAGAGAGAATTTTGGCACTCGGCCATTCAAACAGTACGAACAAAGGAAAGACCAAACACCCTGGCCACCAGTACTTCAATGCGGCTGAATGGCTGCAATACGCTCATATGCATTTCCGGCACCACGAGCGTCAGAAAGGCAGGATTGAAGTGTTTTTGGAGGGGTGAAGTTGGCAGATACCGCAGATTACAAAAGTTTCGGAAAAGGCTTCGAGCCCTCTGCTCTCACTAACGATGGAGGCGGCACGAACCAGAGTAGAACCTGCCAAACTTTTGTAATCTTTCAACCCAAACGTTCTATGCCCAGGCCTGTTTCTTCATGGCCTCTGAGGAAGCTGATAAAGACAAAAGCAGAGGCACAAACGGGTAGTAATTTTTTTTTACTCTTCCCAAACCTTCTTTTAAAGTTTACGTCTGTAGATGAGGCTCAGGCGATCCAACTTCCTCAAATTTTTTAGACTGTTGACCGTCTGGCTCCTGCTATCAATTTCAGATGGCAAATTTTTTTAACAATTAGTAAAGGTCAAATAACTATGAAAAAGGTGTTCACTGGATCCCTGCTGGCAGGGATGGTTCTATTTTTTTGCGCTTGCAGTTCTGACGACACAGGCGACCCCGTTGGCAATGAAAAGATTGAGTTGACGATAGGCAGCGCTGACCCGATTGTCTTCTCCGGATCATGCATGAAGCTGTCGGACAACACTTATCAGCTCTCTGGCAACGCTAACGACGACAGCGGTCTCTCGTTCACTATTTCATGGCAAGGCGAAGAGCCAAAAGGCACCTTCGCCTGGGATGCCAACTTCGAAACCAGCGTGGCAGGCACCTGGCTGCTGATGGCCAATGACGACATGACAAAGTCGTACTATAGCTATGATGCAGCCAACGGCGAGGTTACAGGCAACCGCTCAGGAAGCCTGGTGATTGAAAAGTTTGGTGGCGTTGATGGATTCGTTGAGGGCACTTTCGAAGTAACCAATGCGAGGCTGCTCGAAGTGAGCAATGCAACGGCCAATGAAAGCAATGTAAAAATCACTGCTAAATTCAAGGTAAGCCGCTCAATTTAAGGGCGTAAGCAAACGATTTGAAGAACCACCGGACTGGAGCGCTTCGGTGGTTTTTTTTGTGGACGGACCAGGCATCGGTAGTAGCCGTCACAGTCCACCAGCTGGCAGAGAGAAGTCTCCACGGTGTTTGCAGTTTTCTTTTCTGAGCCACTGCTACTATCCGGGGGATGCCGTTCCACGTCGGCTCCCTCGTACCTCGCCATCGGCATGACGCTGGCCTGGATACGGTGGATGTGCTCATACCAAAAAACTGGGTACTAGCAAATAAGCGATACAATCGCCAGTCTCATACGTCCTCCCGGGCGGGTAGCCGTTTGGGCTGATGCTCAAATAAGGTCGGTGGAGGAATTCCGTAAACCGGGTTTGAAACCCGGCGAACTGCCTTCGGTTTTCTCGCTCAGCGGTTGAAATTTCGAAGAGTCGGATATCGGCGATGCAATCGCCAGTCTCCTACGCCCTCGTTTCCGCTATCGCTCAAACGAGGGCGATTAGAAATCATAATTATTAATTACGATATCGAATAAAATGAGCTTCTTGCGCTACGCCCTAGTTTTCTTCATTTGATCTCTCAATTCGTCAATTTCTAATGGCGGGTTTGTCCTATGCAACATTGAGTGGCAATTGGGGCAAACTGGTCGCAAATCGTTAATAGGATCCACGTTATAGGCTTCTCCAACTTCCGAAATAGGGATTAAATGATGAACGTGGATAAATCCTCTCCCCAATTCTCCATATACATTCCCAAAGTCGAAGTCACAAACGCTGCAAGATGGAGACCAATGTTCAATGCATCTTTTTCTGGCTACCGAATTCCGCTCGTATGTATTTACAACTATCGTTTTTTTAGATCCTTCGTGTAGCTTCGTCAATCCCTCTATTTGAATTTCTTCAGGATATTTTTCTTCACCTGTCTGGCCCATTTCCTCCAGCGCCTCAATAAGTTCATTTCTCATTTTCCAGATAAACAATCCTGAATTGGCGTCAGTCCAACCATCAAAAAAAATATCCCACTTTCTTTCAGTCCCATCCCCTCTCTTAGTAAATCTGACTGGAAATTTCTTCGCTAGTCGTTTCCCCCAATTTCCAACTTCCGAATTAATTGGAGCGGAAGCATTAGCACCGATAGCTCCAGAGATTATTATGCCGATTTGACTAGACGAAGCTTGGTGCTCTTCAAATCCATACATGGTTTGCAGGATCAATAAGTCTTTTTCCTTTGTAACTTCCTTGTCGTGAAGAACTTCAATCCATTCGATCCGACTAAGAGTTATTCCGGTGTGATAATTCTCTCTCATTATACTTTAGTCTTGCATTGATTGGCCCAAACAACAGGCTCTTACCACTGGTCAAACGTTTTACGCTTCAGATATTTCCAATTTACCAATTTTGCTCCGTAAACATATTCCTCAAAGGCGTAAATTGCCACTTATCATAAGTAACCTGCTCTCAATACTTTGGCCTACAATGAAACAGTACGCACCCTACGTCTTCTCCTTTTTTCTCTTTCTTCTGATAACGGCCTGCGGCCCTACAGAACCCAAATACCCTCCCATCACCGAAGACTTCTGCTCGCAGCTCCCGGATGCAGCGCCGGTAAAACTGTCGGACTACCTGGCGCCGTACGCTGAGCTGCTGGCCACTAAAACCGGTGTGCATTCGCTGGAGGAAGGCGACGTTTCCATGATTACCCGGGCGTGGCTCACCGAAGCGGCAGAGCAAACGATCGACATTCAGTACTTCATTTTTTCTACTGACAATGTTGGGTTGATAGCCGCCGACTTCCTCTTGGGTGCCGCCGACCGGGGCGTGAAGATCAGGATCATTGTGGACGACATCATGGTAGAAGCAGAGGAAGACGACCTGCTGGCCATCGATGCCCACCCCAACCTGGAAGTGAAAATTTACAACCCCAATGCCAATATCGGCAAAAACCTACCAGGCAAGCTGTTGTCGCTTGCCACCGACTTTCAGGGTTTCAACCAGCGCATGCACAACAAAACATTCATTGTCGACCAGCAGGTGGTGATCACTGGCGGCAGAAACATTGCCGATGAGTACTTCGACTACGACCATGAGTACAACTTCCGTGACCGTGACGTGCTGCTGGTGGGCAAGAAAGTGCGGGACGTGCAGCAGTCGTTCAACCTATTCTGGGAAAGCGGGCTCAGCGTGCCTGTAGGTGAGCTCGCCCAGGTAACCGATGAGGAGCTCAACCTGGATGTGAAGTACGCCTACCTGCACCAGTACGCCTGCAACCCGGAGAACTTCTGGCCCGAGGTAAGGGAAAAGGTAAAGCAGGTGCCGAAAGAATTTCAGAAAGCACAGGCCTCGGGCTCCCTGGTGTGGACCGACAGCGTGCATTTCATTTCCGACCTGCCCGGTAAAAACGATGGCAGCCAGGGCTTGGCGGGTGGTGGTGTGGCTACCGATTCGCTGGTCAGCCTGATCCGGCGGGCAAAGTCGTCCATACTGATTCAGTCGCCTTACCTGATTACAACAGAGGTCAGCCAGCAGCTCTTCAAAGCAGCCGCAGACCGTGGGGTAACCGTCAAAATCCTCACCAACAGCCTCTCTTCGACTGACAACCTGGAAGCATTCAGTGGCTACCAACGAGATCGGGAAAAGCTGCTGGAGGCTGGCGTAAAAATTTACGAATTCAAACCAGATGCTGCCGTCCGCTTTGAGGTGATGACCGGCGCCCTGCAAAGGCAAGTGAACTTCACCCCTGTCTTTGGCCTCCATGCCAAGTCGATGGTGATCGACGATAACATTGCTGTGATTGGCACCTTCAACCTCGACCCACGCAGCGCCAACCTCAACACGGAATGCATGGCGGTCGTTTATGACACCAAAGTGACTGCTGACCTTCGCCACGCCATGGAGGTAGACATGCGGCCAGAAAACGCCTGGGAGACAACGTTGGACTATAACCCCGATGCGGAGGCCGGCAGGGCCAAGCAATTCAAAGCATGGCTAAGGGGTTTGGTGCCCAAGTCGATTCTTTGACCTTTTTGTCTCCAACTTATAACTTTACTCAAATGAAAAATCTTTTGTCCCTCGCTTTTGTCATTTTTATCGGCTGCACCTCGAGTACTCAAAAGCGGTCATTTGATGGCATTGCGGCTACCAAAACGTATTTCGAGGCTTTAAACGAATCGAACTATGGCAAAGTCACCTCGCTTTTCCTGGACAGCATAAGAATGAGGGAAGGTATCTATGCAAACGTCCTTTCGAAGCAGGATTATAAACAGATGTTCCAATGGGACTCTACCTTCCATCCCACCTACGCCATACAGGAAATAGAGCAGTCCGGTGACACGGTGCTAATGCAAGTATCCAAAACATGCCCCAGAATTCACTTTTTGCATGAAGAGCCCACGGTCACCAAAGAACGGGTGGTGTTTCAAAACGGAAAGATTTTCAGCATTGAAATAGTAGACTTTGTGGTCTTCAACGACGATAGATGGTCTACCAACCGAGCCAACCTTGTTTCCTTTGTTGAGACCAAACACCCGGAGCTCAACGGCTTTTTGCATGATCAAACAAAAGCAGGTGCGATCAAGTACCTAAAGGCGATTGAGCTGTATCAAAGCCATGTGGCTCCCCCTGAAAAGTAAGGCAGTGTTTTCATCGGCTTCCCTCGTTCAAAAGTATTTGATCGGCCACTTACCTCCTTCAAAAGAAGAAATATGGAATTGTATCAGTTGATAGATAATTAGAAATTTATCTTATATTCGTACTGAGCGATTCATTCCACAACCATTTACTTTGATTGTGGACTTATTTTTCCCTATTCTCTAAACTATTTTAGAATGAAGTCGATAGCCCGGTTTCTAGCAATTGTTGTGTTTTTCATGACCTCACTTGAGGCAGTCGGGCAACGCAAGACCTACCTGGGGTTCGAATATGGGCCCAAACACGACGTATCCAGAGTCATCGGCGGCGGAAATTCGGTCAATGAATATCGAGAGAATGATGGAATAGTTGGAGGAGTAATACTGGGCCAGGAGATTGGAGAAAAACTTCTCCTTGAAACAGGTTTCTATGCGTACAGGTACACAGCCAGGGTCAGTATGGACTCCTACGGCTCAGCAGGGATCAGAGCGTATGGTGCATCTCAAATTCCATTCCACCTCAAAGCTCCGATCCCCCTTTTTGGCACCAGGCTAAGGCTTACGCCAGCAGCAGGTTTTTCCGTCGTGTTTCAGAACAACTATGGTAATGTTTTTACTAGCAGTGGCACGTCACTCGGCTATTATCCGGATGGTGATTATGTGAATGTTGGTGCCCCAACAAACTTTAGAAAAGTGTTTGTGTTGCTGGATGCCGGACTCTCCCTTGAATGGGAATTCAAAAGCACATTTATCGTTTACCTATCCGGCAACTATTTTGGTGGCCCTCAAAGAGTAATTGAGTCAGACCTGACATCCAAAACGGGTAGTGAGCCGCTCGAATATGGACAGCTTTACTCCAATGGAAGTTACTTTTCAAAAATACTCGGTGTGAAGTTTCCTATTAGCCCCATTTGGCAGTATAAGAAATAGTAAACAGCATATGCCTTTAAAAAAGCCAAAAAAGCCTTCACGAGTCGAAAAACTAAGAGGGATTGTAGAAGCAACCCCTGACTTCGACTATAAAAAAGTGCTAGATGAAGAGAGAGTGAAGAAGCATTTGGTCTTGCGTATGTCCGACGATGCTAATAATCGTCAGCCAGGCTAACCCGCCATTCGGTCTTCCAGGCTAAATACTACATTTCTTTTTACCTTAGCTCCAGAAACTTTTGCCTCCATCAACTGTTGTAAGGAAAACGAATCGACCATTGACCAACCCCATCACCATTATCGTCGGCACTAACCGTGAACCGGCCAATTCCCGACACATCGCTCAGACCTATACTGATATTTTGACTTCCAAAGGCGTAACGTCAGAGATCATCGACCTGGCCGACCTCCCAGAAGACTTTATCTTTTCGGCCCTTTACAAAAACAATGGCAAAAACGAGGCGTTCAACCGGTTCCGCCAGCAAATGAAGGACTCTCAAAAGTTTGTGTTTCTGGTGCCGGAATATAACGGTTCCTATCCCGGTGTTTTGAAGGCGTTCATCGACGGAATGGAGTATCCTGGCACCTTCAGAGGCAAAAAGGCGGCCCTGGTTGGTCTCAGCTCCGGCGGACAGGGCGGTGGATTGGCCCTCTCCCATTTTACGGATGTGCTCAACTATTGTGGCACGCATGTGCTGGCGTTTAAACCCAAGTTGCCGTTTATTGAGAAGCATCTCACAGGGCAGCAGATTACGAACGATGCCTACCTGAAGGAGTTAGAAATCCAGGCGGAGCAGTTGATTGGGTTTTAGTTTTGCTGCTGCAAAGGGCTGCACCCTTTGCGGTTGGATTACGCCCTTTCAGGGCTTGACAAACTCTCCGCAGGGACGGTAATTGCGAGGCTGAACATACTATTTTCTCTATGTAGTTAAACCACAACAGCCCTGGCAATCCGCTGGCTTCTGCTGTGAGCCCGGCAGATTGCTACGGAGGCACTCAGATTCTTCACACAATTGGGAATAAGGCAAGCATCCTCGCAATTACCGAAGAAGGGTTCTGTATCATGAAATCTATAGAAAAATCGCCGTGCTCAGCCCCGACAAAGTCGGGGCATGAGACAGCTCACAAAAGTTAGACAGGAATAAAACCTTTGCAATTATTAACTGTAAAACAAAAAAAACTAGTCCACGTTGTCGTGCAGGAAGCGATTGTTGCCCAAAATCTGGTTGTCGTCATTCAAGTTGAATTTTGAAATCTTCCTTTCAGATGAATGAGGCACTTCCTGCAGTTTCACTTTCTTTCTCATATAAGCAGGCACTTCCAGCTTCTCTTTAAAAGAATCACTATCCAAAGTTGATGGGCTTTTCAGGTTAGCCAGCTTACGCTCTCTTTCCCTTGCCTGCTCCATCAGCTCCACCTTCTTACTCATTTGATGCGCCGAACCTTCCAACTCTTCGAGGAAAGCGTCGTCTGGGTCAAGGTCGCTGCCTTCCACTACCTCGTACTCTTCTCCGAATTCAAACAGCCCATTATCATCGTCGTCCTTTTTCTTAGGCGTCGGCGGGGGGGTGTCTTTCTTCTTGAAATCAAAAACATAACTCCGCTCCTCAGCCTCCTCCTCTTCTCTTATCTCATCTTTCAGCTTCTTGATCACCGGTTCGCTAATCGGCCTTTCGGGCTTCTTAGGCTGGTGCTCAAAAAGATCAATCTGTTTAGCTTTCTCCAGATCGTGTACTTTTTTCTCTGACTTCTCTTCTAGTATCTTCGAAATGGACTCCTGGTCAAAACCTGTAGCAATGATGGTGACCCTGATGCAGTCGCCCAGCTCAGGGTCGACACCGTGGCCAAAGATTACCTCTGCATCGTCGCCGGCAGCTTCCTGCATGTATTCGGTAATGGCAGTCAGCTCGTCCATTTGCAGCTCAGCCTGCTCACCGGAAATGATGGAAAGCAAGATTTTCTGTGCACCAAGAATGTTGGTGTTGTTCAACAGCGGTGAAGAAATGGCCTCCTCAGCCGCACGAATGGCTCTGTTGTCGCCGCTGGTAACGGCCGATCCCATCACGGCTGCGCCACTGTTCTTCATGACTGTTTTTACATCCTCAAAATCGACGTTGACATAGCCTGGTACAGTGATAATTTCCGCAATGCCCTTGGCAGCGGTGGTCAACACATTGTCGGCTTTGGAGAAAGCTTCAGAAATGGACTGATTGCCGTAAATCTCCCTCAGCTTGTCGTTGAGGATCACCAGCACGGTGTCGCAGTTCTCCTTCAGCGCTCTGATTCCCTCTTCAGCTTGCTGCGTCTTCTTTTTGCCTTCGAAAGCAAAGGGAGCCGTCACAATGCCAACCGTGAGGATGTCCAGTTCCCGGGCCACTTTGGCGATGACAGGCGCTGCACCAGTACCTGTGCCACCGCCCATGCCTGCGGTGATAAATATCATGCGGGTGTCTTCACTCAGAAGCTCCCGAATATCTTCTTTGCTCTCCAACGCTGCATTCTTTCCCTTTTCGGGGTTGGCACCCGCCCCAAGGCCGCTCGTCAGGTTGGCACCTATCTGCAGTTTGATGGGTACAGGGCTGCTGTTGAGCGCCTGAGAATCGGTATTGCAAATGACGAACTCAACGTCTTTGATACCCTGGTTAAACATGTGGTTGACAGCGTTGCTGCCACCGCCCCCAACGCCGATCACCTTAATGATCGACTTATGATGCTGGGGTAGATCGAACTTGTATGCGTTTCCTGTCATAACTATAGAAGTTGAGGTGTAGTCCTTTTGTCAGATGGCCCAATGAAGCCCTCCGAAAAAGCGACCTATTCCATTTTATCGTCAAAATCATCAATCAACATTTTCTTTGTTTTCTCCAGCATATTGTTGAAGAAGTTCTTTGGTACAGTCAAGTCCTTGCGGGTAATTGACTTTCCAGTCACCGTTTTGTGCAATGACTTCTCATTGTACCGGTTTTCACGCTCATCGAGGGCCCGGAAGCCGCTCAATACCAAACCAACTGTGGTAGCATACATGGGGCTTTTCACTGTTTCCAGCTTGCCTTTGCCAAGGTGCTCGTTAGGGTAGCCTATTCTGCTATCCATGCCCGACATGTACTCAAACAACTGCTGCACACACGCTAGCTGGCTACCACCACCGGTGACCACAATGCCTCCTGCCAGCTTGTGCTGGAAGCCTGAGGTAATGATTTCGGTGTGCACCATTTCTATGATCTCCTCCATGCGGGCTTCGATCACATGCGCCAGGTTCTTTACAGAAATCTCCTTGGGAGCACGGTTTCTAAGGCCGGGAATTGAGATAATTTCGTTAGGGTTTGCCTCTTCAGCGATGGCTTTACCAAACTTGGTTTTCAATAGCTCAGCCTGGTGTTCCATCACCATGCAGCCCTGCTTGATATCGGTTGTCAGTATGTTGCCTCCAAAAGGAATCACAGCCGTGTGGCGAATGATATTGTCGTAGAAAATGGCAATGTCTGTGGTACCGCCACCTATGTCGACCAGGCAAACGCCCGCTTCCTTTTCTTCCTCGCTGAGCACTGCCAGGCTTGACGCCAGCGGCTCAAGGATGAGGTTCTCGATCTCAAGACCTGCTCTGCGCACGCACTTATTGATGTTGTTAATAGCGTTCGTCTGTGCCGTGATCACGTGGAAGTCAGCTTCGAGCTTCACACCCGACATACCTACGGGATCTTTGATACCTTCCTCATAGTCGACGATGTAGTCCTGGGGCATCACGTGGATGATCTCGCTCCCTGGTGGGATCACGATCTTGTACATGTCGTTGGTCAGGCGATTCACGTCCTCCACGGTGATCTCATCGTCGTTGGACTGACGGGTGATCGACCCATGGTGGATAGAGCTGCGGATGTGCTGACCAGCAATGCCCACATTCACCACCCGGATGTCAATACCCGAATGCTCCTCTGCTTCAGCCACGGCCTTTTCAATGGCGCTCACCGTCTTGTCGATGTTGGTCACAATGCCACGGATCACCCCGTCGGAAACGGCCTTACCCATGCCCATCACTTCGAGCTTTCCATATTCATTTTTACGGCCGACAATGGCACATATCTTGGTGGTGCCTATGTCGAGGCCAACAATAATTTTATCGTTTTGCATAGGAGTATTATTCACAGACGATTTGGTCTTTATATTTCACGTTCACTTTTTCGTAGGTATTCCAGCCTTTTTCGGGCAGGATTTTGGTATAGAAAATATGGAGTTTACTGAACTTCGTTTCAATGTCCTCCGCTTTTCCGAATTCGATATATTGCCTGGTCACCTGAGGGTAGAGTATCATTTCCCCTCTTTTGTCCATCGAAATCTCTGCTATTTGCGCTTTCCAGAACTTGCTTGCTTCCAGATAGCTCACCATTTCAAAGAGCCCTTTGCCCTGCTCGTCTTCCTCAATAGAAACTTTGTACTTTTTGGATGACGGTATTTTCACCAACACCACCCGGGCTGTGTAATTGTCCGAAAGAGGAATTACCTCACCTGCATCGGTAATGTAGGCACCAAAACCTCCGTTGTTGATAATTCTGGCAATGGGCTTTTTCTGCTTAATCTTCGCCTTTATATTGCCCCGCAAATCCCTGAAAACCTCGGCTTCCTTCACAAAAGGATGCTTCTCAATCTTCGTTTCAATATTCCTCAGGTTGATGTCACCAGCAAAAGATCCTGTCAGCACCTCGTTGCCTAGGGCATTGATCAGCTTCCTGATGTCGTTCTCGTGGATGAAATAATTTCCCTGGCTATAGTCGATATCAATATACACTTCGCTGAAAGGCTTGTCCATTTGCTTTTTGCTCACAAAGCCAATCAGTACGAACAGCAGGATGGCACCTGCCACGAAATACACTCCTCTTTTTATTTTAATTTTACGCAGCATAGCTCTTCGTCTTTAAAATTTCCGCCAGCGGCTTGACCATTTTATCAATATCACCTGCCCCTATCGTGAGCAGTACTTCCGGATCGTGGCTCTTCGTCCACGCCAGTAATTCGTCCTTGCTAATCACCTGCTTCCTGGAATGCGAAATTTTGGAAGCAATCATTTCGGCATCTACTCCAGGGATAGGTTTCTCCCTTGCTGGGTAAATAGGCAGTAGAATCACCTCGTCGGCCATAGAAAGGCTTTCGGCAAAACCATCAGCAAAATCCCTGGTGCGGGTGTACAAATGCGGCTGAAAAATAGCCGTTAGCTCTTTGGAAGGATACAATTCCCTCACCGAACGAAGGAACTGCCGGATTTCCTCAGGGTGATGCGCATAGTCGTCGATGAAGACATGGTGATCATCTTTCAGAATGCTCTCAAACCTGCGTTTCACGCCTATGTAGCTAGCCACTCCCTGTCTGATGGCTTTTTCATCAATGCCCAGTTGTAAGGCCACACCAATGGCGGCCGTCATGTTCTCCACGTTGTGGAAGCCAGGCACCTGAAGCCTCAGGTCGGTCATTTTGCCCTCGGGATATACCATATCAAAGGCAAACTGTCCGTCGACTACTTTTACATTTTCAGGACGGTAGTCAAATGAATCGCCATAGTGATTAACAGACGCTCTGCGGGCAGGTAAAATAAGTGTTTGCTGCAGCTTACCCTGGAGGAAGATGCTTCCAGAAGGGATTACCTGCCCGGCAAAAGCGCTGTATGTCTTTATCATTTCTTCAGCGGATCCGTAGATATCAAGATGATCCGGATCGACTGAAGTGATTACTGCTATGTTGGGATGAAGGCGCAGGAAGGACCTGTCGAATTCATCTGCTTCCGCCACCAAAAGCGACTCGGGGTCGTCAGAAAGCAGCAAGTTGCTGTTGTAGTTGGCCGTGATGCCACCAATAAATGCTTCTACCGGCTTGCCTGCCGACTTCAGCAAATGAGCAATCATCGAAGACGTTGTCGTCTTTCCATGCGTGCCAGCCACCGCTATGGTGAACTTGCTCTTAGAAATCAATCCGAGCACTTCAGAGCGCTTCTTGATATCAAAGCCTTCCCCTTTCAAATAAGCCCACTCTGTATGTTCAGCTGGAATGGCTGGTGTCAAAACCACCAATGTCTTGGCTTTGTTGGCTTTAAAGTTGTCGGGGATCAGGGAAACATCATCCGTAAAATGAATATCGATGCCCTCTTTCTTCAGGTCGTCAGTAAGTGCCGTCGAGGTAAGGTCGTAACCCACCACTTTTTTGCCCTGGTTGTTGAACCAGCGAGCCAAAGCACTCATGCCTATGCCGCCTATACCCAGGAAGTAAACATTGTCTATGCGCAGGAATGGACGGCTTTCGGCTGCACCTAATAGCTCCGCCAATTGATCAACGATGTCTTCGGTAGCCGCAGGCCTGGCCATTGCCTTGATGTTTGCAGAAAGCATTAACTGCTTTTCACTGTCCTTCAAAAGCAACAGCACTTCCTGCACCAGTTGTTGCCTGGCGTCTATATCTCTAATGGCGATGGCAGCATCTTTCCTCACAAGCGCCATGGCATTGCTTGTTTGATGGTCTTCCGCCACATTGGGTGAAGGCACAAAAATGACAGGCTTGCCAACTACGCAAAGCTCGGAAATCGACAGCGCCCCTGCCCTTGAAATTACCACATCGGCAGCGGCATAAGCCTTGTCCATTTCTTTGATGAACTCAAGCAGCACAATGCCGGTCATGTCCATCGATGCCGTTTGCTGCTTCATTTGCTCGAAATAGAAACGGCCGCACTGCCACAGCACCTGAACGCCGGCCTTTTGGAATTCTGCTAGCCCCGCAAGCACACTTTCATTCAAGGTTTTAGCACCAAGGCTGCCACCAAACACCAGCACCACTGGTTTTGTGGCATCAAGTCCGTAGAAGGAAGCGGCCGTCGCTTTTGTAATATTTCCAGCAGTGATGTCTTTTCTGATGGGATTGCCGGTGATGGTCAGCTTCTCTTTAGGGAAGAACTTCTCCATGCCCTCGTAGGCCACACATATTTTCTGTACTCGCTTGGCCAACCATTTATTGGTGAGGCCTGCGTATGAATTCTGCTCCTGGATAAGAGAAGGAATGCCTTTGGACGTAGCAGCGTACAACAATGGCCCACTGGCATAACCGCCTACGCCCACGACTACGTCAGGCTTAAAGTCGTTGATGATTTTCCTGGATTTCCATACGCTGGAAATTACCTTGAAAGGAAACATGAGGTTGCTGAGAGACAGGCTGCGCTGCAGTCCACTGATCCAAAGCCCAATGATCTTGAAGCCCGCCTCCGGCACTCGTTGCATTTCCATTTTCCCTTCAGCACCCACAAAGAGGATATCAGCATCAGGGAATCGCTCCCTGAAAGCAGTACCAATAGCGACTGCCGGGAAGATATGTCCCCCGGTGCCTCCTCCACTGATAATGATCCGATATGCTCCTGTTTTTGTCATATTATGCCATTGCGGCTACTTTCCTTTTTCCGTTTCCTTTCACGTCGCTGGGGAACTCATCCAATTCTCCCCTGCTCACGCTTAGTATGATGCCTATTGAAATCCCCATAAATAGCTGCGATGTACCTCCCATGCTCACCAGCGGTAATGGTAGCCCGGTAATTGGCCCCAGCCCCACGGCAACGCCCATATTGATGAAGGCCTGCATGACCAGTGCAAAACTCAGTGCAGCACTTAGCAAACCACCATAGGCCCTCTCGCTCTGCATGAACACAATCATGCCCCTGTAGAGCAGCGCCAGATAGAGCAGGATCACTGTCACCCCTCCTATCATGCCATATTCCTCGATGATGATGGCGTAGATGAAATCAGAATATGGATGAGGCAGAAAATTTCTTTGGTCACTCTGGCCTGGTCCTTTGCCTACGATTCCTCCGCTGGCAACAGCGATGTAAGACTGCTGCGCCTGAAAGGGTAGCGCTGATTCATCGTCAGAAAGGAAGGACTGCACCCGGCTGATTACCGTTTGTCCTCTTTGGCCCAGGGTTAGCGCCACGGCTCCGGAGAGCGCACCAATCATGACCAGCATGGCCAGGTATTTCACTGGCACACGGCCAATGAACATCAGCAGCATGCAGGTAGCGAAAATCAATACGGCTGTGGAGAAGTTGGACATGGCGATCAGGCCGCAAATGACGCCACACCACAGCAGGATGGGGATCAGCGATTCCTTGAGCTCTTCTTCACTCTGCTGCCGCTTCGACAAGATGCTGGCTATGGTCACAAACAAGGCCAGCTTGGCCAAATCGGATGGCTGGAAAGCCTGGTTGATAACTGGAATGGTTAACCACCGGGAAGCTTCGTTCATCGTGTTTCCAAACAGGTAGGTGATCATCAGCAACGGTACCGACACCCATAGAGCGAGCTTTGAAAGCTTCGAATAGTATCTGTAGTCAATTTTATGCGCACCCCAAATAGCCACAAGGCTGAGTATGGTCAAAACAGAGTGCTTCATCAGGTAATACTCAGTATCTCCACCCATTTTTGCATAGGCGAGCGTGCCGGTGGCGCTGTACACTACCAGGATGCTCAGTACAGACAAAGCAAGAACGATGGCCCAAATAATCGGATCACCTTTAAGGTTGTTCTCTATCCATTCCTTTATCATACGCTTTGCCCCCTTTCTACATGATTTTTTAACCCGACAACTGCATCTTTGAACTGCTCACCACGGTCTTCATAGTTTCGGAACAGGTCGAAACTGGCGCAAGCCGGTGACAACAGCACCACATCACCCGGGGCCGACAAATCTGCCCCCCAACGGGCGGCATCATTTACCGACTGTGTCTGCCTGATGGTAGCCACCTTGCCAGTGAAGTAGTCCGTCAGCTTGGTATTGTCTTTTCCCAAACAGATCAGGGCTTTGACCTTTTCTTTCACCAAAGCCTCTATCCTATCGTAATCATTGCCTTTGTCGAGGCCGCCAGCAATCCACACTATGGGAGCCTCAATCCCTTCCAGAGCATAGTAAACAGAGTCTACATTCGTGGCTTTGGAGTCGTTGATGAACAGCACATCGTCTATGGTCGCTACTTTCTCCAGGCGGTGAGGCGCATTTTTGAATGTCTTTAGCGCTTTTACCACTTTTTCCATGGGAGCTTCCATGGTTAGCGTTGTCAAAACCGCCGCCATCGAATTCACCATGTTATGCTTACCGATAAGCGACACCTGATTAACAGGAATTTTGTGGGATTTCTTCTTCGACTCTATGTTGAACACCAGATGGTCTTCGTCGAGGAAGGCACCGTTTTTCACATTCTCAACCAAAGAGATGGCGAAAATTGACGCCTCCACATTTCTTCTGGCCAGCTCTTCCTCAATTGGCCCTTTGTCTGCGAAATAGATAAAGCACTCTTCATGGGTCATTTTCTCGATGATCCTGAATTTGCTATTGACATATTTTTGGAAGCTATAGTCGTACCTGTCGAGGTGATCTGGTGTGATATTCAGCAGAATAGCCACATCGGGTTTGAAGGTATTCATCCCGTCGAGCTGGAAGCTGCTCACCTCCAAAACGTAGATGTCGAAATTGTCCTTTATCACCTGACGGGCAAAGCTGTGGCCTACATTGCCAGCCAAGCCGACGTTATAACCTGCTTCTTTCAGTAAATGGTAGGTAAGCAGGGTGGTGGTGGTCTTTCCGTTGGTGCCTGTAATGGCTATTTTTTTCGCCTTCGTATACCTTGAAGCGAATTCTATCTCGTCAATGATTTCAACACCCTTTTCCCTGGCCTTCTTTACAATATCTACCTTGTCGGCAATGCCGGGGCTCTTGATGATCAGGTCAGCTTCCAGGATTTGTTTGACTGTGTGCTTCCCTTCCTCAAACTCGATGCCGGCAGCATTGAGGTCTTTGCGATAGCGTTCTTTCAGCACGCCGCCGTCGGACACAAACACATTGAATCCCTTGTGCTGCGCCAGCAAGGCCGCTCCCACGCCGCTTTCACCAGCACCTAAAATGACGATATTTTTCACTGCTTCCATCTTAGCGTAGTTTGAGGGTTACAAGTGAGAAAATGGCCAACAAAATGCCGACAGTCCAGAAGCGGGCCACAATCTTGGCCTCGTGAATACCTTTTTTCTGGTAGTGATGATGCAAAGGAGACATCAGGAAAACTCTCTTTCCTTCTCCGAATTTCTTTTTGGTATACTTGAAATAGCTAACCTGAATAACCACCGATAGGTTTTCCACTACGAAAATGCCACACATGAAAGGGATCAGCAGCTCTTTTCGCACGATGATGGCCAACACGGCGATGATGCCACCAAGGCTCAGGCTGCCCGTGTCGCCCATGAATACCTGAGCGGGATAGGCATTGTACCACAAAAAGCCGATGCAAGCTCCCACCAGGGCGGTACAGAAAATTACCAGCTCGCCTGAGTTGGGAATGAACATCACATTCAGGTACTGGGAGAAAGTGACGTTGCCGGAAACGTAAGCGAAAATGGCAAGGGTGAGGGCGATGATGGCAGACGTGCCAGCTGCGAGACCGTCGACACCATCGGTGATGTTGGCACCGTTGGAAACGGACGTGAAGATAAACACCACTAACAGCACATAAAGTACCCAATCGAACTGTCCAAGGAGGCCGAACAATACGTGGTAGTCCAGCTCATTGTCCTTGATAAAAGGGATCGTCGTTATCAATGCCTTCACATCGTTGAACGAGGAAATAATTTGACCATTCACTGATTTGTAGGTGAACTCACGAACAGTCACATCGTCGTTAAACACCAAAACCAGACCTACAAGCAGGCCTACGCTAACCTGACCGATGATTTTGAATTTTCCGGCCAGCCCGTCTTTGTTTTTCTTTTTGAGCTTGAGGTAGTCGTCCAAAAAGCCAATCGATCCCATGCTAATGGCTGTGACCAGCATAAGTATGATGTAAATATTTTCCAGCTGAGCAAACAGCAACGTGGGAATAACGATGGCCATGATGATGATGATGCCCCCCATGGTTGGCGTGCCTTTCTTCTCCATTTGCCCCTGCAGGCCCAGGTCTCTGATTTCTTCGCCCAGTTGGTATTTGTGGAGCATGCCGATAAGATACTTGCCAAAAGTGACCGTGATTAGCAGAGAAATGAGCGCAGCCATGCCGGCCCTGAAGGAAATGAAGCGAAAAACGCTTGCACCCATCAGGTTGAACTCACTCTCCAGATAATCAAACAAGTAATACAGCATACTTGGTTATTCACTAAAAGCTTTTAAAACTTCGGTCACTACTTTTTTATCGTCAAAAGGGTGCTTCACGCCCTGAATCTCCTGGTAGGTTTCATGCCCCTTGCCCGCCACCAGCACAATGTCTCCCGGATGTGAGATGCTAATCGCTGTTTTGATAGCCTCTTTCCGGTCTGGCACGATCAGCGTTTTTCGGTAGTTGCTTGGGCCTACACCCGTTTGCATATCTTTAATGATCTCCATAGGATCCTCAAACCTTGGGTTGTCCGATGTAAGGATCACCTTATCGCTAAGCTGGCAAGAAATGGCGGCCATAAGTGGTCGCTTTGTCTTGTCACGATTGCCGCCGCAGCCTACTACCGTTACCACTGTTTCGTTGCCTGTGCGGAAACTTTTGATCGTCTTCAACACGTTTTCCAGCGCATCAGGCGTGTGTGCGTAGTCGACTATTGCGACAATGCCAGTAGTTGATGGCACAAGCTGGAACCTCCCTCTAGCCGGATCCACATCAGAGAGTTGTGTCAGCACTTCCTCCGTCGGCTCATCGAGCAACACAGCAGTTCCATACACAGCCAGCAAATTGTAGGCATTGAAGTCTCCTACCAGCTTGAACCACACGTCTATATTGTCGATTTGGAGCTCCAGACCCTGAATGGAATTGCTCAACACCTTTGCTCTGAAGTCACTCATGTGCTTCAGTGAGTAGCTTTTTTTCGCAGCTTTTGTATTTTGGAGCATAATGGCTCCCCGCTTATCGTCTTCATTTACCAACGCAAACGCTGAAGACGGAAGCCCATCAAAAAGCATTTTCTTGGCTTTGATGTACTCATCAAAAGTGCCATGGTAGTCGAGGTGGTCGTGGCTGATATTGGTAAACACCGCACCAGCAAACTGCAATCCGGCAACCCTGTGTTGCACAATGGCATGAGAGCTGGCTTCCATGAAGCAGTGTGTGCAGCCCTGGTCGGCCATTTCTTTCAACAGCCTG
Source organism: Imperialibacter sp. EC-SDR9 (assembly GCF_902498805.1). Lineage (GTDB taxonomy): Bacteria > Bacteroidota > Bacteroidia > Cytophagales > Cyclobacteriaceae > Imperialibacter. The sequence continues at coordinate 49,112 of NZ_LR701607.1, forward strand.
TTCAGCGCAATGGCGTCAGGCGTTGTATGTGTAGCCGGCAGCACTTCTTCGCCGATCTTGTTTTCTACGGTAGACAGCAGCCCCGATTTGTAGCCCAGCTTGCCAAACAATTGGTGAAGCAGGGTGACTGTCGTCGTTTTGCCGTTAGTGCCGGTTACTGCCACCAGCTTAAGCCTGGAAGACGGGTTGCCATAAAAATTGGAGGCAATAAAGCCCAATGCCCTGGCCGAGTTGTCGACCTTCACATAAGTAACTGTGTCGAGCAGCTTTGCTGGCAAGTCTTCACAAACCACCACGCTGGCTCCTTTGGCTATCGCCTGATCTATATATTGATGACCATCAGTTTGGGTTCCACGAACAGCAATAAATAAGCAGCCCTGCTTCGACTCTCTTGAGTCGAAGCAGATGCCGCCTAAGTCAGTATTCATATCACCTGCAACTGAGATTAGGTTAGTCTTGTATAATATGTCTTTTAACAGGGCCATTTAGCCTAGTTTAATTTTGATTTCACTTCCTTCCGAAACCCTTGTTCCGGCCATTCTCGACTGACTCTCCACTCTCCCATCTCCTTCTATCCGCACCTTCAGTCCCGCATTTTCCAAAACAAAGAGAGCGTCTCTCAGAGTCATTCCGGCTACATCAGGCACAAGGCCTTCTTTCACCTTGTTGGCAGTCCAGCCAATGCTCTTGCCCACAAGTCTCGTTTTCACCCATTCCTCGTCGTCGGCCATTTCATGGTTCGAAACGCCAAATTCATTGCAGATCATCGACAGTTCTGGTAAAAAGCCAGCTCTTACAACAGGAAATACTTCCGTTTGATACGCAACTGCAGGGCGATATTCCTTGTGCACGTCGATATCCTGCGAGTAAATCTTGTCAGCAATTTCCTTGAACACGGGCGCCGCTACGTCGCTACCATAAATCCGGTAGTTTTTCGGGTTGTCAATCACTACGATGCAGCTGTACTTAGGCGCATCGGCCGGAAAATAGCCAGCAAACGATGCGTAGTACTGGTTGACGTATTTCCCGTTGACATACTTCTTGGCAGTGCCTGTTTTGCCGGCGATCTTATAGTGTGTTCCATTGATGTTGGAAGCGGTGCCTCTTTCCACAACCCCCTCAAGGAGCTCTCTCAAATTCGCCAGCGTTTCTTTGGAGCAAATCCTTTTATTGATGACTCTGGGTTCAAATTCCTCCACCACCTTGTCAGCCTTGCGCACCGACCTGACTATAATAGGGGTGATCATTTTTCCATCGTTGGCTACCGCATTGAACATGGTGAGCGTTTGCAGCGGGGTAAGCTTCAGCTCGTAGCCGTGCGAAATCCAGGGCAGCGAAATACCACTCCAGGACGAGTCGGAGGGTGATTTTATGTAAGGCTTGCCCTCACCCGCCATCTGAAAGCCAAGCGGCTGACCAACGCCCATTTCCTTTACGAAGTCGATAAACTCAGAAGGTTTCTTTCCGAAATGCTCTACTACCAGCTTGGCAATACCAATATTGGACGACGATTCGAACATCTGCTTCACGGTGATGGTGCCGTATCCCCCAGGCTTATGGTCCTTCATTACCTGGTTGTAGAACTTATACTCGCCGTTGCCAGTCTGCACGGTATCGGTCAGCTTCAAGTCGGTTTCTTCCAGCAGTGCCATCATCGAGGCTAGTTTGAAGGTAGAGCCCGGCTCCACAGCGCCCTGGCTGCCTACGGCATAGTTGTAGCGTTCCCAATAGTTGCCTTCAGGGTTCTTGCTTAGGTTCGACATGGCTTTGATCTCGCCTGTTTTCACCTCCATCAACACCACGCTACCGTAATCAGCGTTGTGATCAGAAAGGGCCGCCAGCAATGCCGACTCGGCCACGTCCTGCAAGTTGACATCAATTGTAGTTTCTATATCGAGACCATCCTTCGCCTTTACTTCAGTACCATCAAATACGGGCCGCCAGCTACCAGCCATTTTTTGAAAAAGTGCTTTGCCGTCGATGCCGCCCAGCTGGTTGTTGAAGCTGTACTCTAAACCAACTGTCCCTTTTTCGGTCTCGTCTACACTACCGATGGTTCTGTAGCCCAACGTGGAAAACGGATGGTATCTCTTTTCTACTTTTTCAAAGATGATTCCGCCCTTGTTCCTGCCTTCTCTGAAGACAGGCCACTCCATAATTTTCTTCTTTTGCTGATAATTGATTTCAGCCCTGCTTAACAACAGGTACTGCCTCTTGTCTTTTCTGGCTTCCAGTATCCTTCGGCGATACTCCTTTGCTGAGTTGTCCTTGAAAGTTCTTGAAAGCAAGTACGTCAGCGAGTCGAGGTTCTTCTTCAGCAATTCGTCACTTGGCTGCGAAGGATCAAAAGCAACTTTGAAAAAAGGCAGGGAGGTGGCGAGCAAGCTGCCATTATCGGAGTAAATATTGCCCCTGGTGGCCTTCACTGGTAAATAACGAAGGCTGATTTGCTCCGCCATCTTATTCCATTTATCCCCTTGAATGCGCTGCAAATAGAAAATACGGTATACCACCGCTCCTGCAAAAAGAACGACCAATAAAAAGGCCACCCGGACTCTCAGCAATATGGAGCTCTTGATATTCAATCTATTCAGCGTTTATAATCGTCTTCATTAACCACTATCTTATAAGGAGGTATTCTTGTCTCCTGCAATCCTATTTTCTTCACCTTTCTGGCCACTTCTGATTGCTTACTAGCAAACATGTATTCAGACTTCAGCGTGGTGAAATCTGCTCTCAAGTCTTCTACTTCAGCTTCCATGTTGTCGATCTTTCTGATCGTTCTATCAGAAAAATGCCTGTTGCCTATGTAGATAATGCCCATTACAGTAATGAAAAGGGCATAGGGCGTAAAACGTGCCGGAAGTGTATCATCAAGCACACCTTCCAGTTTGAGCCAGCGGCTAAGCACCGCAAAGGGTCCTTTGCCACCGGGCTCATTTTTACTGTTTCTTACTCTATTTTCCATTTTCCTACTACTTCTTTTCTGCTATCCTCAGCTTGGCACTTCGTGCCCGGCTGTTCCTGGCGATTTCATCGTCACCAGCTACTATCGGCTTCCTGTTCACAGGCTCCAGCGGCCTGATCACATTGCCATAAAAGTCTTTCTCATCCTTCCCTTCAAAGTTGCCTTTGTTGATGAAGTTCTTGGCCAGTCTGTCTTCCAGCGAGTGGTACGACATCACCACCAGCCTTCCACCCGGCTTCAGCACTTCAGCACATTGCCCCAGCATTTCCTCCAACACCTCCATCTCCTCGTTCACCTCCAGCCTGATGGCCTGAAACAGCTGAGCCAAAAACTTGGCTTCCTTTCCTCTGGGCGCAAACCTGGCTACCGCCTCCTTCAACTGCTCTATGGTCTCCAGCGGCTTGTTCACCCTATAGGCCGTAATGGCCCTTGCTATCTTCATGGGCTGGTTCAGCTCTCCGTACATGCCGAAGATCTTAGCCAGGTCCCTTTCTCCGTATTCATTCAGCACCTCTTTGGCCGACACCTCGCTGTTTACATTCATGCGCATGTCGAGTGGCCCCTGAAAGCGTGTACTGAAACCTCTTTCCGGCACATCGATCTGGTGCGACGAAATGCCCAGGTCGGCCAGAATCCCATCTACCGCCTGCACTCCATGGAACCTGAGGTACTTTTTCAGGTTGCGGAAATTGCTTGGCACAAATGTGAAAGAACGTTTGTCAAACCCTTCGGCATTGACTTTGGCATCAGCGTCCTGATCAAATCCATATAAGTGTCCGGTGGTAAGCTTTTCTACTATCGCTCTCGAATGTCCGCCGCCGCCGAAAGTCACATCGACATAAATACCGCCGGGTTGAATAGCCAACCCCTCCAGGCATTCTTTGAGCATCACCGGTATGTGGTAGTTTTCCTGGGCCATAGGCATGTGGATTATTCGTCCAGCAGCTTTTGCGCCAATTGAGAGTACTCTTCGGGATTGTTGATCAAATGCTTTTGATATACCCCAGGATCCCAAATCTCAATGCTGGATCCCACTCCTACCACCATCGCCTCCTTTTCAAGAGAAGCGAATTTCATAAAGGTCTTAGGGATTAGTATTCGGCCAGCGCTGTCCATCTCTATCTGGGCAATGCTTCGGAAAAAATTCCGCTTCAAGGCCCTGTTCTCAGGAAGAAATTCGTTGAGCGAAGAAATCTTCGACTGGATCTTTTTGAATTCACCCATTGGGTACAAGATCAGGTTAGGCTCAAATCCCATCCTCAGCACAAGCTCATTCGCCGGCTGACCGGGAGCAGACGCTCCGGGAGCTTCGGGAAGATTGACCTTAATGCGGGCCGGAAGAACCAGCCTGCCCTTGGCATCAATCTTACATTCGAATTCGCTAGTAAAGAATGACATAATGGATTACAGGAAAAACTACAGCAACACTTTCAACAAATGTAATAAAATTATGACACTTCCAACCACTCTCTCCCACTTTCTTACACTTTACTACTAAAAAAGAGAATATTTCCCACTTTTACCCACTATCGACCACACAGTTTACCACCATGCGCATGTAATGAATGGGCGTCAAAGCGATAAAAAAGGCGGGAAACAGAAAATCAAATGCCTATTAACCAGCCAGATAAGGCTGGAATAATTGAAATTCCGGAGGAGCAAACGCAGGCTTGTGCCTACTCACGGCCCACGAGAAATGACGAAGAAAGTGGTGGGGGAAAGTGGGAGGCACCAGCGACCATCGACTAAAAAATTGGCATTTGGCCGTTAACCGATGGTCAATTATTGAAGCAATTCACCGTTACTCTCCTTACCTTGTTACTCCACTATTCGCTGAGTTGATATGAAAAATTTGCTGGTCTTTCTTGTGTTCATCATGGCTTCGGCCGATGCTTTTTCTCAAAAAGTGGTGTTTGTCATTATCGACGGTGTAGAGGCAGAAATCTTCGAAAGGGTTGCCACTCCCAACATGGATGCCATCGCCAAAAGCGGCGGCTATACCCGAGCCTATGTGGGTGGTGAAAGAGGTGGCTATTCAGAGACTCCGACCATCTCAGCGCCTGGCTACAACAACCTCATTACCGGCACCTGGGGCAACAAACACAATGTGTGGGGCAATAGCATCAAAGCTCCCAACTACAACTACTGGTCAGCTTTCAGGTTCGTGGAAGAGCTCGCACCAGAGAAGGAAACGGCCATCTTTTCGACGTGGCTCGACAACCGCACCAAGCTCGTAGGCGAAGGCCTGCAAGCCGCAGGAAATGTGATGATCGATTACCACTTTGATGGCTTTGAGCTAGACGAAAAAGCCTTCCCGCACGACAAGGAGAGGCTGTTCATACACAATATAGACGAGCATGTAGTGAATGAAGCCAGCCGCTACATCAAAGAAAAAGGCCCCGACTTTTCGTGGGTGTACCTGGAGTATACCGACGACATGGGGCACGCCCACGGCAACAGCGAAAAGACCGATGAGGCCATTCGCATGGCAGACGAGCAGATGGGTAGCATCTGGGAAGCCGTTCAGTATCGGCAAAAAGAGAAAGACGAAGACTGGATGATATTCATTACCACTGACCATGGGCGCAGTGCAGAATCAGGTGGGAAAGATCACGGTGGACAATCCGACAGGGAGCGCACCACCTGGATGGTAATGGGGGGAGGACAGCCCAATGCCTATTTCACCAAAGAACAGAACGCCATTGTGGACATTCTGCCGACTGCTTTGCGTTTTATGGGAATTGAGCCAACAAAAGAAAGGATGTATGAGTTGGATGGAGTGCCACTGACGGGCCCTGTTTCGGTCTCTAACCCGGGTGCAATATTGGCAGACAACAAAATCAAGGTCACCTGGAAGGCCATTGACCAAGCCGAAGAAGTGAAAATATCGCTGGCCACGACTAACAACTTTGAAACGGGTGGAACCGACACTTACACCCAGGTAGGGTCAGTGAAAGCAGGTAAAGAAGCCTTTGAAATAGACTTGAAGAAGTACCCATCTGACTTTTATAAAGTGGTGATAGAGGGGAAGTACAATAGTGTGGGGAGGTGGGTGAAGAGGTAGGCGGCGCCGCTTTCATCACAACGTTTCAATACAATGCCGCAGGCTGAGCGCAGCAAGGAATTATTCGAATGTTATACGCATAATATGGGTTCACAAACGGATAAATTATCTTTATTGGGTTTATTTAGACATTTTAATTAATACCTTGACCGGTAGATATAATGGGTATAACACGCACTAGTGCGTGTTACTCAATGTTATAGTGAAGGACTGCGGGACTTGACTACAGATACGGATAGAAAAAGAGAGCGGCCTTTCTCAGCTGCTTGCAAACATTGGTGAAACTTTCTGTCGACCCCTTGGAGGCAGCAAAAAATAGACGCCTACGGATGTCAGGATTTGCTGCGGCTCGACTTGCCACTTCCGACGGACCAGACCGACGCAGGATTCAGCGGTACTCCATGGATTTGATGTCTGGGCAGGCGGACGACCTGGCGGACGGACAGACGGGCAGACGGAAAATCACTATAACACAAGGCTAAAGCGAATGCGGGCCTCGCTGGTTTTCGGTCGTAGTTTGGCTTGGATTGTCCGCCACAAAGTATAATTTTATCATCGGCGTGGCTAAGTGATAGTGGAAAGGGAGCTGCATTGCACTCCCACACTCGCCTTAGCCGAGCGTTGGCATGCATAGACTGCGTGATGAAAAAAATTCTACCTCTTCTGTTCATGGTTATCTCGATTGCTTGCGGAGCTGGCAAGGATTCCCGTCCACAGACTCCTCTCAGAATAGACGCTCCTTTGTTATCAGAGTTTTCGACAAACAATAGTGATCTTACAAGGGCACTCGATCAGATTATTACTTACCTGGACTCGAAAAATGCGCCAACGGACAGCCTGTATTTGACGGACTACCAAACGGACTCAATTCCGTGGGCTTTTAGAATTGATCATTACAGAGCTTTTGTAGAACAAGATAAATTTGACAGAGAAATGGCTAAAGAGGATTCTCTTAGGCAGCTACCCTCTGGGGGACGGGGCGAAATAGTCTATGTTCCTAAGTCGGGCAATCAAAGTGGACATGATCGTTGGATCACCTACAATCCGAAGACAAGTGAAATTAATGACTATCTAGACCAGTAGCCGCAAGAAATGACGTCTTCTGTTAAAAAAGAAAATCGCAATTATGAGCTTTCGGATATCTACTCCCTAATCCGTGACTTCATTTCGAATGAACCCATCAATCCAAACACTGACATCTTCAAAGATTTGTGGTTAGTAGGTGATGATTTTCATGAGCTAATTGAGGGATATGCAAAAAAGTTTGATGTGGATATGACCAGTTATTTGTGGTATTTTCATGCCGACGAAGAAGGCCATAATTTTCCGGGTGGACTTTTCTCAGCGCCTCCATATGAACGAGTCAAGCGAATACCAGTGACTCCCGAACTTCTGCTCGAATTTGCTCGAACTGGGCTTTGGAACTTCCCCTACCCAGAGCATTCAATTCCGAAACGGAGGTACGACTTGCTGATCAATTCCGGCTTTTTCTGGCTGATAGTTGTTCTGATTGTCTTGAGCTTGTTAATCTGGCGGATTTGAAAGCATGCCAACACAGCGGTAAAAATGAATGTGGGCTTCAGCAGTTATCAAAGGTCAGATGGCTTGGATTGTCCGCCACAAATTATAATTTTATCATCGGCGTGCCTGCCTGTCGGCAGACAGGGCTAAGATGTAGTGGAAGCGGAGCTGCATAAAACTCCCACACTCATTTTACCGAGGCGTTGAACGAAACCTCCTTACGGAGGTAGCTTTTCGAAATCCGTATCTTGAAGTGAATCATCAAACTTCAAATGTTATGAAAAAAAAGAAAAGCTAAGCCAGCGGTTCGTTCGTGAGTTGACCTTCCG
>NZ_LR701602.1 GCF_902498805.1 Imperialibacter sp. EC-SDR9
TGTCAGATAGAACCATGTGCTTTGCTTGTATATCTTTGAATGTCAGATACTTAAATATAAACAAGCGCACTGGTTTTATCTATTTTTCCTCCCCAATATTTCAACGTTTTATTAATCGAACTCAGGTTACAATGTTTTTACACCCAATAACGACGGACTCAATGAATGCTTTATCATTAATGGCGTGGAACTTTACGCACAAAGTTTGTTGACTGTTGTGGATCGATCCGGTCATGAAGTTTTCAGCAAGATTGGCTATAAAAACGATTGGGATGGCACCCGAAACGGACAACCTCTGCCAACTGGTGTTTACTACTATGTGCTCGAACTGAATGAACCAAGAGTCGCTTTGGAAAGGGTTAATGGTGATGTCAGCATTATGCGATAGCGCAGGTGTTCTTCAGCCAGCTTGCTCGTAGGCTTCTTTCAACCATCCTATAGTTTCAGCGGAGATTTCTCCGGCAGACTCAAGTTTGATTTTGTGCGAACACATGGAATTAGCCGAGGTGATTTTTTCTAAAACGCTACCAGATTCTGCTCCTTTCAAGTTGATCCCAATTTCGAAGCGGGTTTTAGTAGCGGGTGTGAGCATAGCAAACTGCTTTTTGCGCCGCAGGCTCACGTAGGCCTTTTTCGGCGCTATTTCCACATCGGCGCCAAATTTCTTTATTTCCACCATCAGCTGATCGTAAATGGGCTTTAAAGCCTCTTTACCTTTATATTGTTCTGTAACCAGGTCGGCGAGGTTGGCTACTGAGCCCGCATCGGATCCTTTCGCCTTGTGAGCCACCAAATTGGCGTACCCGTGTGTGAGGCCGTACGTTTCCTTCAAAAGCTTGATTATTTCACCATGTTTCGAAAGTTCGCTGCTTTTTACTAGTGCTATCCATTCATCCAGCGACTTTCCGGAGTTTTTCTCCAGGTTGTCGATCATAGTTTGCGCTGCCTGATCCATTGATCTTTCCGGTTTGATACACTTCGAATATAAGAAGGCTGAATAAAAGATGGTAAACCCGACAACCGAAGCCGCAAAAATGCCACCTCAAACCTAATATTTGGTAGTTTGACCTTTTCAAAGTCATCAACTGCGAGTGTCAAGACCGACCTTAAGCCATACAAGATAGCCGTTTGTCAATCTTTCAGGGGGCTCTTATAATTTTCCTGGGTCGCTCTATTTGTGCTGTATTAAATTACGTATCTTCGGCTTGACGAAATATTCTTTGGCGTTCACAACACAATACCGTTGATCTTCGTTAACGTATACAATTCGACAATGAAGTTGACAAGGACACTATTTGTTGTTACGCTTTGCTTCTGGGGGCTGTTGTCCGTCAGTGGCTTGTCGTTGCCTCAGCACGGAGGCACCAGAGGCGACAATACCGACCATCTTAAAAGCCATATTCTCCATTCTTTCGATCTGCAAAGTGTACTGGCTGGAGAAGAAGTTGAAGATGATATCAGATCCAAAAATCATCTCTCTCACGCAGTTGGTCTCGTTGGAAGCTTTGTTAGAGTTGGCGAATCAGAGTCGCTCAAAAATCAGAAAAGTCCACCTCCCGCAAATGCCTTAAAGGTATTTTCTCTTTACCACCAATTCTTTTAAAATAACTTTTTGAAGCCGGCTCCGGTTTGACCCCGTTCCCCAACATTGGTGCCCGGGAAGATAGTTTTTTTACATCCGATCATTCTCAAAAAGTTATTAAAATGAAGACAATAGAAATATTGGTCGCTTTGGCCATTTTGCTCCCAATCGTGCTGTTCTATGTAAAGAAAAAGCTTAGCTCAAAAAGAACCCCGCCTGATTATTTAAAAAAGATAAGCCAGGAAAACGAGTTGGACATCACAGATTTCGAGGATTTGCCAGGGAAATTTTTGGTGATGGACACGCTCCACAGAAAACTCCTTTTCAGCAGGTATGCCAGCTCCAAAGCGCAGTCGTTGGTGATTGACCTCAGCCGGATACTTAGTTGCCGGATGGAAAAGGAAGTGATTGTTACCTCCGGCCATGCCCACATCGAAAAAATAGGCCTGGTGTTCAAGCACAAGTTTCACAAAGGTGAAGAAGATATTCACATTCCTCTTTATGATAGCCATAAGGATGGAATGGACGAGGCTTTTCACTACTATGAAATAGCCAAAGGGTGGGTGAAAAGAGTAGAGCAAGGTCTTGACAGGCAAGTGCAAGTCAATTGAGTGATAGGTTAACGTACACCCTTTCGGACATTTCGAAAGGGTGTATTTCTAGCTAGCTTTTTATCGTTAGCTGATCTATGATTACCTTTAAATCATGAAAAATTTCCACCGCTCAATACCAGGACTTGCGGCTATATTATTGATTTTTGCATCAGCAGTTCTTTTTGAAGGTTGCAGGGCTTCCCAGTTTAAAACGCAGAAAGCCCGCACAATTAAAAAAGGAAAACCCATACCTTGCCCGCTCAAGGACTGCTAATATTCAATAACTGATATTTGATGCAAAAAATAGTAATTGCTATCGATGGTTACTCGGGTTGCGGAAAAAGCACAACAGCACGAGCCGTTGCTGGTCTTTTGGGTTACATCTACATAGATACAGGTGCCATGTACAGATCGGTTACTTTGTATTTTATTGACAACCATGTTTCGCTTACTGACCCCAGGGCAGTTTCGAAGGCACTTGAACAAATTGATATAACATTTCATTACAATGCTACCAAGAAGGTAAATGAGGTGTATTTGAATGGGTTGAACGTGGAAAAAGAAATACGGGGAATGGACGTATCACAAAAGGTAAGCGATGTAAGTGCCATTAAGGAAGTAAGGCATGCTTTGGTAGCCCAGCAAAGAAAAATGGGCAAGAGCAAAGGGGTAGTGATGGATGGCAGGGATATTGGTACGGTGGTATTTCCTGATGCAGACCTTAAAATATTTATGACAGCCGACCTGTATGTGCGTGCTGAGAGGCGTCAGAAGGAGTTATTGGGCAAAGGCCAGCTTGTGGAGTTGGAGGAAGTGATTGAAAACCTGCGATCCCGAGACGAAATAGACACCTCCAGAAAAGAGAGTCCCTTAAAGAAGGCAGCAAATGCTATTGAAATTGACACCACACATATTACCTTTGAGGAACAAATAGAGCTCATTACCAACCTGGCCACGAGCAAATTAATTTCCGGAGTTGATCGAAACAAGAACTAAAAGCTTGTTTCAAAATTTTGAAATCGATCAACGAAGCAAGTAGGGCAGGAAAAAGCGTTATGAACATTACTATCGACAAAAATTCTGGGTATTGTTTCGGAGTTGAATTTGCCATTAAAATGGCAGAGGATGAAATGGAAGACAATGGCCAGTTATATTGCCTGGGCGACATCGTTCACAACGACATGGAAGTCAGGCGGCTTTACCAGAAAGGGCTCCGGATTATCAGTCGGGACGACCTAAAAAACCTCCGCAATACAAGGGTACTAATAAGAGCACATGGCGAGCCGCCAGAAACTTATCAATTGGCTCTTGAAAACAATATAGAACTGATTGATGCCTCTTGTCCCGTTGTGCTTAAACTCCAGAACAGAGTGAAACACGCCTACGACAGTATGAAAAAGGTAGAGGGCCAGATTGTCATTTATGGCAAAGAAGGTCATGCCGAAGTAATAGGGCTTGCCGGACAAACAAAGGAGGAGGCCGTCATTGTTATGACAGACGAGGACCTGGATAAGCTCGACTATTCGAGGCCAATCACCCTCTTTAGTCAAACTACCAAGTCAACGAAGGGCTTCTATCATATCAAAGCGCTCATAGAAGAGCGCATTCGTGAAAACAAGGGTGAGTTGCGGATTCAGGACTTCGATGCCAACGATAGCATTTGCCGTCAGGTGTCTAACAGAGAGCCTCAAATGAGGAAGTTTTCGGAGGATCAGGATGTGGTGCTGTTTGTTGCCGGAAAAAAGAGTTCAAATGGACGGGCATTGTACGAAGTATGCCTTTCTATCAATCCAAGAAGTTATTTCATTGAGAGCGAAGAGGAGCTGGATTTGAACTGGCTTGCCGACGCTGAAAATATAGGTATTTGTGGGGCTACGTCCACTCCCATGTGGTTAATGGAGAGGGTAGCAGAATTCATTAGGGAAAAAAGTCCTAGTGAACCAACAATTGCTTAAATGTGCTGTTTATGTAAGTGAAAATGAGGGTGGTAAAAAACCTTCGAACGAATAATTTCACTTACCTTTTAGTTGAGTTAAATTTTATTAATTTTGCCACGTTTTAAAGGATTTCGGTCTATTTTACCTATTGAAAATGTCTAAATTCGTAAAGCTCAAAAAAGGGTTTAATATCAATCTCGCAGGCAAGGCCGAGGAAAAAATTGGTGAAATTCAACAACCTGAGACTTTCGCAGTCAAACCAACCGACTTTCAGAGAATTACTCGCCCCAAACTACTGGTCGAAGAAGGAGCCAGTGTGAAGGCTGGTACACCCCTGTTTTTCGACAGACTTCAGGAAAACGTAATGTACACTTCGCCTGTTAGCGGGGAGGTAGTTGAAATTAAGCGGGGTGAGAAAAGAAAGCTTCTTGAGATCAAGATCCTTGCAGACAAGAAAATAACACACGAGCAGTTTACCAAGTTCACGGTATCCGAAATGAGCTCTCTTACAAAGGAAACAGCTACGGAGCTCCTGACTAAGAGTGGTGTATGGCCAAATATTATTCAGCGCCCCTTCGGAAGTATAGCCGACCCAACTGCCACACCGAAGGCGATATTTATTTCAGCATTTGATACCAACCCCCTTTCTCCTAACTATGGTATCTTATTTAAGGGGCAGGATCAATTCTTTCAGGCTGGTATAGATGTTCTTAAGAAATTCACGCCAGGCGTTGTACATGTTAATACCAATGCCGACGCTGAAGTGCTCCCCATGTTTGCGCATGTGAAAGGTGCCGAAGTCAATAAGTTTTCCGGGCCGAACCCTGCTGGCAATGTAGGCGTTCAAATCCACCACCTTGATCCAATTAATAAAGGAGACCTTGTTTGGACTGTTTCGCCTTTTGGTGTTATCCAGATAGGGAAGTTGTTCCTTGAAGGTATATACGATGCTTCTAAAGTGATAGCAGTTTGTGGTTCTGAGGTGAGCAATCCACAGTACTACAGCACATACTCCGGAGCCAATGTAGGCAGGTTCCTAGAAGGTAATCTTAAATCGGATCACGTTAGGGTGATTTCAGGGAATGTGCTTTCAGGCGAAGCTGTTGGTAAAGATGGTTTCCTTGGGTATTATGCAAACCAGGTAACAGTTATCCCGGAAGGAGATAAGGAGGAATTTTTGGGTTGGATACTGCCAACTTTCAATAAGCTGAGCTTTCAAAGAGCATTTGGTCTGTTTGCCAATACAAAAAGAGAGTTTGTATTAGATACAAATACACATGGTGAGCAACGTTCATTCGTTCAGTCTGGCAACCTCGAAAAGGTGCTCCCAATGGATATTTATGTTACCTACCTCATGAAAGCTATTTTGGCTGAGGATTATGACGACATGGAAGCTTTGGGTATTTACGAGGTTATCGAAGAAGACTTGGCACTTTGCGAATTCGTCGATGTTTCGAAAAACGATATCCAGAAAATACTAAGACAAGGACTTGACTTAATTCAATATAGCTAATCGTATTTATGAAGTTCTTACAAGATTTCTTCGATAAACTAAAGCCTTTTGTAGAGAAAGGTGGGAAGTATGAAAAGTATCATACGCTTTATGAAGGCCACAGAACTATTGTGTTTGCCCCGGATTTAACTACCGGAAAGAAAGGTTCCCAGGTAAAAGATGCGGTGGATCTGAAGCGCATGATGTTTACCGTTATCATCGCTATGATTCCGTGCTTGCTGTTTGGCATGTGGAATGTTGGTCATCAGCATTTTCTGGCAACAGGGGTTGAAGCTGAACTAATTGATAAAATATTGATTGGAGCATTGAAAGTGGTTCCTATCATCATTGTTTCTTATGCCGTAGGCCTCGGTGTTGAATTTGTTTTCTGTGTGATCAGGCAGCATCCTGTAAGTGAAGGGTTCCTGGTAACGGGCTTGCTGATACCGCTTGTGATGCCAGCCACCATTCCTCTTTGGCAGGTGGCATTGGCTACTGTGTTTGCGGTAGTTATAGGAAAGGAAGCCTTTGGGGGCACAGGGATGAACATACTTAACGTAGCGCTTGTAGCCAGGGCGTTCCTTTATTTCGCCTATCCAACTGCTATTAGCGGCGAGGTTTGGACATATCTTGGTGACGCTGCGCCAGTAGCAGCCTACTCGGGTGCCACACCTTTGGCAATTGCAGCCAGCACTGTGGGTAACCCTGGGGCTACCCCGGTTGTGGATTTGCTCAACGACTCATGGTCAGCAGGTATTTATGATTTCTGGAATATGTTCCTGGGTATAATGCCAGGCTCAATAGGTGAAACGTCTACTTTGATGTGCCTGATCGGTGCGGCCATTTTGGTTCTGACCGGAGTAGGTAGCTGGAAGATAATTGTGGCGGTTTTTGCTGGTGCTTACTCAATGGGACTTATCTTCAATCTCGTTGGTCTTAATGAGTTTATGTTGATGCCGGCACAGTACCACTGGGTAATTGGAGGCCTGGCTTTTGGTGCCGTATTCATGGCTACGGATCCTGTTACAGCTTCTCAAACTGAAACTGGCAAATGGATTTATGGATTCCTGATAGGATTATTGACAGTGTTGATCCGTGTGTTTAACCCGGCATATCCGGAGGGAATCATGTTGGCGATACTTCTTATGAATGTATTTGCTCCACTTATCGATTATTACGTAGTACAAGCAAACAAAAAACGGAGGCTACAACGTGCGACAGTCTAACGCTTATGTTCTTTTATTTTCGGGAGTGATGACCATCATACTTGGTGGCGCTTTATCACTTGCCTCGGTTGGCCTTAAGCCAGCCCAAACCAAACAGATTGAGCTTGATACCAAGAAGAAAATCCTGGGTGCGGTGATGGATATTTCTAACCTCAAGACAGGAGAGGAAGTATTGGCACTGTATGACAAGCGATTTAAGTCTGTGGTTGTAGATATCAACGGTAATCCGGTTGAGAAGGACGCTAAAGGCAATCCTTTGATCGCTGAAAAGATCGATATTCAGAAGAACCACAAAGTGGACAAGGAAGTGAGAAACTATCCTGTCTTCATGTTTCTTGATGAAAACGATCCATCAAAGGTGGCTGCTTACGTTTTCCCTATGTTTGGCAGCGGTCTTTGGGACTGGATTTCGGGTTATATGGCTCTGGATGGCGATCTGAATACAATCAAAGGAGTAGCATTTGACCATAAGTCGGAAACACCGGGCCTTGGCGCCAGAATTACTACGCCGGAGATTCAGGGACGCTACGTTGGAAAGGAAATATTTGAAAATGGTGATTTGGTATCTGTTACTATGGTGAAGGGAGAAAGTGGCAAGCCACAGGATGCTCACCATGTAGATGGAATGTCGGGTGCAACACTTACTGGAAAAGGGGTGAATGCAATGCTCGAAAATTACCTTTCGTCTTACACTGCATTTATTAAAAAGCAAAAGTCAGCTAGCGGGCAATCTGCAATGGCTTTTTGATTAGAAGAGATTAATAAACACTAAAATCAGTTTGCGATGAGCACTGAAACGCTAGAAAAACCAGTAGTTAAAGAAGCGGAACCTTTATTCTCGAAAAGACGGAAGAAGTTTGTTACCGATCCGCTGAACGACGATAACCCGGTTACTGTTCAGGTGTTGGGTATTTGCTCGGCATTGGCAGTAACGGTGAAAATGCAGCCTACCCTTGTGATGGCGATTGCCGTTACACTGGTAATTGTTTTTTCTAACCTTCTTATTTCGCTTATGCGTACCCTTATCCCCAACAGGGTGCGTATCATCGTGCAACTAGCAGTAGTGGCAACGCTTGTGACATTGGTAAGTGAGGTGCTAAAAGCCTATGCTTTCGATATGTATAAGGTTTTGGGAGCTTACGTTGGATTGATCATCACCAATTGCATAGTAATGGGTCGCCTTGAGGCCTTTGCCCTGGCTAACAAGCCTTATGATTCAATGCTTGACGGTTTGGGTAGTGGCTTGGGTTATTCATGGATTATCCTTGCGGTGGCTTTCTTTAGAGAGCTTTTTGGATCGGCTTCTATATTTGACTTCAAAGTATTTGCCGCCATGGGACTTGACTTTCCGACCAACGGATTGATGGTTGACCCAATCGGAGCATTTATGATACTTGGGTTGATCATTTGGGTACAGAGAACTAAAAACGGTTACGTAGAACACTAAGAACATGGAAGCATTAAACATATTCATTAAGAGTGCATTTATCGATAATATGATATTTGCCTATTTTCTTGGCATGTGTTCATTCCTGGCCGTTTCCAAAAAAGTGAGCACGGCAATTGGTTTGGGTGCTGCAGTAATTTTCGTTTTGGGTATTACCGTGCCGATCAACTGGGTAATGCAGACTTTCATACTGAACGAAGGGGCGCTTAGCTGGCTTGGGGCTAGTTTCGAAACGATAGACCTAAGCTTCCTTACCTTTATCATGTTTATTGCCATCATTGCGGCCATCGTGCAGCTGGTGGAAATGATCATTGAAAAGGCTTCTCCGGCACTTTATGGCTCTCTGGGTATATTCCTTCCCCTGATCGCTGTAAACTGTGCCATTTTAGGTGCTTCTCTTTTCATGATTCAGAGAGACTACACCATCGTGGAGGCAACAGCCTACGGTCTTGGTTCAGGGGTGGGTTGGATGCTCGCCATTGTAGCGCTGGCCGCAGTTCGGGAAAAGCTGAAATATTCTCATGTGCCAGATGGACTTAAAGGCCTTGGCCTTACTATGCTGATTACTGGATTGATGGGAATAGCATTTAAGTCATTTATAGGCATAGCTATTTGATTGCAGCAAAAACAATAACAAAACTTCGATATCAAAGAGGGCTTTGCATTAACTTGCAAAGCCTTTTTTATTGCATATGAGTAGAGTAGTAAGTTATTTCTTAAAGGGATTGGTGTTTGTGGTGCCCCTGGCGCTCACTGTGTATGTGAGTGTGGGAGTAGTGCGATGGCTTGATGGGTTGATTCCAATCGACATTCCAGGCTTGGGTATCCTGGCGATCCTGGCGGGCACGCTCATGATCGGTTACCTGGCTACCTATTTTATCACCAAACCCTTTTTTGAGTATTTTGAAAAGATTCTGAAAAGACTGCCGCTGGTCAATATGATCTATTCGTCGTTTAACGACCTGATGACAGCTTTTGTAGGCGATAAGAGGAAGTTTGATAAAGCTGTAGTGGTCAATATGGATGCACACGGCATACTTCAAAGGATTGGTTTTATAACTAATGAGGATCTCAAAGCAATCAACTTGCCAGGGAAGGTGGCTGTGTATTTTCCCATATCTTACAGCATTGCAGGCGACTTGTATATTGTGGACAGGGCGAATATCACACCACTTGATATTCCTGCTATGGAGATCATGACATTTCTTGTGTCAGGAGGAATGACTGACTCTTTCGGGAAATACAAGAAGAAATTTCGGGATGCCACCAAAAAATGAAACAATTGCTTGTATTGATTCGTTGAGCGACATACATTTGTCCCCATAATTACAAAACAGTTGTTTACAATACTTACATATTGTCCCTCAGTAAACAATTTTAGGCCAAGCACTCCGAGGCCATAGGCCTTGCTATACCCCAGTGGTACCTACGTGGTATCCTCTTCTCCCCCCAGTCTGTTTTTTTCTTTTTTCACAAAACTATTAACCGTAGGGTTTTTTGTCCAATGACACAATTTTCTGTCAGGGTAGCTACAGCTGCCGACGTTCCGTTTGTTGAAACAATCTGCCAGCAGATCGAGGAAAGCGCTCTAAAAAGAGGTACGGGTATCGCCAAACGTTCTCCCGAGTACATAGCTAAAAAGATGTTGGAAAATAAAGCAATTGTGGCCTTTACCAAGAGTGGAGACTGGGCTGGCTTTTGCTATATCGAAACCTGGAGCCATGGCAAGTTTGCTGCCAACTCCGGCCTCATCGTTCATCCGGATTTCCGCAAGGAGGGACTCGCCAAAAGAATCAAAGAAAAGGCGTTCGATCATTCACGTAAAATGTTCCCGAATGCGAAGCTGTTTGGCTTAACCACCAGCTTGCCAGTGATGAAGATCAACTCCGATCTTGGCTACGAGCCAGTAGTCTATTCAGAGCTTACCGAAGACGAAGATTTTTGGAAGGGCTGTGCGAGCTGCGTGAATTACAGCATTCTGATGAGTAAGAACAGAACCAACTGTATTTGCACCGCTATGCTTTTCGACCCAAAAGAACAGTCTGAGAAAAGGTGGAATTTCATTAAGAAGTCAAAGGTTTATGAGCGGTTGGTAAGGCTCAAGCGGGCAGCTTTTCTTAAATTCACGGGCAAGAAAGCTGCTGAGCAGGTGAGCTTGCAGAGAGCTTAGAAAATCATCGGGTAGCATCGTACAAAATATTACTAATGAAGAAGAAAGTCTTATTGGCCTATAGTGGAGGGCTTGATACCTCCTATTGTTTGATCTATTTGCAGTCGTTGGGTTACGAGGTGCACACTGCTCTGGCTGACACAGGTGGGTTTACCAAAGAGGAATTGGATGTGCTGGCAACAAAGGCCAACAAACTTGGTGCGGCCAGCCACCAGGTGCTCAATATTGTGGAGGAGTACTATCAGGAGGGTATCAGGTTTCTGCTGTATGGCAACGTACTGAAAAACCAGGCTTACCCACTGTCTGTGAGTGCTGAGCGTGTTTTCCAGGCCAGGGCCATTGCCAGGCTGGCTAATCAGCTGAATGTGGATGCGATTGCCCATGGTTCTACCGGTGCCGGCAACGACCAGGTTCGCTTCGACCTTGTTTTTCAGGCGCTTTGCCCAGGCAAAGAGATAATAGCACCCATTAGAGAGAAAAAGCTTAGTAGGGAGGAAGAAATCCAATTCCTGAAAAACCACAAGGTAGAGATGAACTTTGATAAGGCCCTTTACTCAGTAAATCAGGGGCTTTGGGGTACGTCGGTAGGAGGAAAGGAAACGCTTGGCTCTAACGGCTTTTTGCCCGAGGAAGCTTTCCCCAGTAAGGTTACTGAGTCGGCGTCAAAGTCCATTGTCATTGAATTTGAGAAAGGACAGCCAGTTGGATTGGATGGAAAGAAAATGAAGTCCGTGGAAGTTATTAAGGCGCTCAATGCGCTGGGCGGCAGTTATGGCATAGGAAGAGATATCCACGTGGGCGATACAATACTGGGCATCAAGGGAAGAGTTGGTTTTGAAGCGCCGGCACCTGCCCTTCTCATCAAAGCCCATCAGGGACTTGAAAAGCATGTGCTGAGTAAATTTCAGCTTCAGATCAAGGAGCAGCAGTCGCTGTGGTACGGGCAGTTGATGCATGAAGGGCTTTGGCTGGATCCGGCTTGCCGCAATTTGGAGGCCTTTCTGGAAAGCTCTCAGGCAAGGGTGACGGGTAAGGTCTTCGTGGTGCTGGCTCCCTATCGCTTTCAGGTGTATGGTATCGAGTCGAAGTTTGACTTGATGAACAATCTGTTTGGTAAGTACGGAGAAATGAACAGCCTTTGGTCGGCAGACGATGCGAAGGGCTTCGCCAAGATATTTGGAGTGCAACAAATGATCATTCAAAAAGTAGGGGAGCATGCCGGAGAGTAAAGAATTGAAGATAACTGTAGGCATATGGGGTGCGGCGGGCTATACTGCCGGGGAGCTTGTTCGGATACTCCTTAATCATCCCAAAGTGGCGCTGAGCCATTTGGTGAGTGAAAGTCAGGCTGGGTCACCTATTACCAGTACTCACACCGATTTACTTGGAGAGACCGATCTGGTGTTTGCTGAGAAGTTTGATACCTGGCCTGATGTCATTTTCTTGTGCAAGGGCCACGGCGCTTCGGTAGGTTTTCTAAAAGAGCAGGCCATCCCCGAGTCAACCAAGGTGATAGACCTCAGTCATGACTTCCGGTTATCGTCCAATCCTTTGGGTTTTGTGTATGGGCTTCCCGAACTCAATGCCGATAAGGTGAAGAAAGCAAGACTGATTGCCAATCCAGGCTGTTTTGCTACAGCAATGGAGTTGGCGTTGCTGCCGGCTGCTTCTGCTGGTTTGCTGAAAAGTGAAATACATATTTCCGGCATCACAGGGTCTACAGGAGCAGGCCAGTCGCTTAGCCCGACCAGCCATTTCACATGGAGAGAAGGTAACATGTCTGCCTACAAAGTGATGGAGCACCAGCACCTGGCTGAAGTGGCTGAAACACTTTCTTTCGCTTCGCTGGCAGAGGTTCCACCCATCAATTTTATTCCTTACCGGGGCAACTACACCAGAGGGATTATCACCACGGCTTATTTCGACTATGCTGGTGATGAGGCAAAACTTGTAAAGCAGTACACTGATTTTTACAAGAAAACGCCCTTCACACATGTCTCCTCTGTGAATCCCGATTTGAAGATGGTAGTAAACACCAACAAGTGTGTGGTTTACCCAAAAAAGGTGGGCAACAAAGCGGTGGTTATTTCTATTATCGATAACCTCTTGAAAGGTGCGTCGGGTCAGGCGGTTCAAAACATGAATCTTGCTATGGGTTGGGAGGAGAGGACGGGCCTCCAGTTGAAGGGAGTGGCTTTCTAGCAAAATAAAAAGCCTTGCAACTTCCCAAAAGTTTGCAAACTTTCGTGACTCATAGTAAACCTACCTAAGCAATGAACAATTTCTTATCCTTAGACGACGTAAGTGACCCGATGGCTTTTGCGAGAGAAGCTATTGAATTGAAGAAGAATCCATTGGCAGACATGCACCTTGGAAGAGGAAAAATGCTGGGAATGGTTTTTTTTAACTCCAGTCTGAGGACAAGAATGAGCGTGCAAAAGGCCGCTTTTAATCTTGGTATACAAACTATGGTGCTCAACGTGGGGGGCGACTTGTGGACACTTGAGACCCAGGATGGGGCCGTTATGAACGGAAAGGCTGCTGAGCATATCAAGGAAGCTGTGCCGGTAATGGCCAATTATTGTGATATACTTGCCGTTAGGTGCTTTCCGGGGCTAGAGAACAGAGATATTGATTCTGAAGAAAAAATTTTGACCGCCTTCGCCACTAAGTCGGGAAAGCCGGTAGTTAATATGGAGTCGGCTACGCTGCACCCCCTGCAATCACTGGCTGACTTGATAACTATACTGGAGCATCAACCAAAGCCGAGGCCAAAGGTCGTGCTTTCGTGGGCGCCTCACATCAAACCACTTCCCCATTGTGTTTCCAATTCGTTTTCTCAATGGATGAATAAAGCTGATGTGGAGTTTGTGATTACCCACCCAAAAGGGCTTGAGCTTGGAACGAAATATACCAAAGGTGCGGTAATAGAGCATGACCAAAAGAAGGCATTTGAAGGGGCAGATTTTATTTATGCTAAGAATTGGTCATCATATAACGACTACGGCAAATTTATGGACGCTCCGGAATGGATCATAGATGCCGAGAAGATGGCGTGGACAAATCAAGCCAGGTTTATGCATTGTCTGCCCGTTCGACGGAATGTGGAGGTGGCCGATGATGTGTTGGATGGGCCACATAGTATCGTCGTGAAACAGGCTGCCAACCGGGAATTTGCTACGCAACGAGTTTTAAAGGAATTATTGAAAGAGTTAAAGCATTGATTTGTATTCAATGAATCATTTTTATTTTAATGAAAATGATATTTTTTTCACCTTTTAGGCGATAATTTATCAATATCAGATGTTTTAGGTCTGGCTAATTTGCAAAAGTCTAGACTCGTTGGATTTATATTTGGCATTTTTGCATTTAGTAGGTTGAAAATTTCATTTTATACCGATCCGGCGATATTTTTGATATACAACAATGCTCTATTGAAGATCAACACCCACGATCGAAAAAGTAGTTAGGTAGTATATAGTACAGTGTAATCCTCTTATCAGATTGGTGATTTAGTGAGCTTAAGCAGTGCACGCTTTTCAGTGGCTCCTGGATCAGGCTCAACACCCGAGCTTTAATACGCAGACATTTTAGCAGCACCCCTCGACCTCACGCCGCATTTGCGGTTCGTGCTTGAATTCTATTGATCTATCTGTAACGAAAACTGTAATCTATGAAAAACAATTCTACGACGTTGATGTTGGCAAGAAGTTTTCTGCTAATGTTATTCATTAAGTGCGTCTCTGTTTTCCCTGCAAGTGCCCAGGACCGAATTATCAAAGGGAAGGTGACTTCGGAGGAGGACAAGAGCGGTATTCCGGGCGTAAATATTGTGGTCAAAGGAGCGACAACTGGCACCATTTCCGACGGCGATGGCAATTACTCCCTTGGAGTACCAGCGAGCGCTGAAACCCTGGTTTTTTCTTTTATTGGCCTTGAAACCCAGGAAGTTGCCATCGGCTCGCAGTCGGTTATCGATTTAGCGATGAGCTCAGATGTAAAGCAGCTTACGGAGGTAGTTGTAACTGCCTTTGGTATGGAGCGTAACAAAGCAGCGCTGGGCTATTCCATACAAAGTGTGGGAGGGGATATTGTTAGCAAAGTACCCAACCAAAACGTTGTGAATAACCTTTCGGGCAGGGTGGCTGGCTTGCAAGTGTCGGGAAACAGCGTGCCTGGAGGTAGTCCGGAGTTTATCATTCGTGGCTTTTCGTCTGTCAGCGGCAACAACCAACCGTTAGTTGTTATTGATGGAGTGCCCATTCAACAAACATCGAATAGTACATCGACAGAAAGAACAAATAACCAAAGATTTGGAGGCGGTCTTTCGGAAATCGACCCGAACAACATTGCCGAGATCAGCTTATTGAAAGGGCCAAATGCAGCGGCACTTTATGGGGCACGAGCTGCTAATGGTGTTATTCTTGTTACGACGAAGAGCGGAAAGAACAACAAAGGTATTGGCGTTGATGCCAATTTTAGTACCACCTTCGAAAACCCTTTGGTAAAGCCAAAGTTCCAAAACACCTATGGCGGAGGCTTCGGATACAGATCATGGTACGCCGATGGGTGGAGCGGTACTGTGGATGGCTTCAAGGGCACCCGTGGTACAGATGAAAGCTGGGGTGCGCCTTTGGACGGCAGACTTGTTCGGCAGTGGTGGACGGGTACAGAAACTGCTCCACTTGTAGCGCAGCCAGACAACTGGGAACAGTGGTGGGAAACCGGCAGAACCACGGTTAGCACGGTGGCCATCTCAGGAGGAAACGACAACGGAAACTTTCGTCTTGCCATTGGTAGAACCGATCAGGATGGCATTGTCCACAATAATAATTTCTGGAGAAATAACTTCAGGCTGAATTCAACCTATAAGTTCACTGATAAACTGTCGATCACAACGATTGGCGAGTATATTAAATCAGGATCTGATAACAGGAACTTCCTGAGTAATCAAACTTTCATTTGGCACCACAGGGATGTTGACTATGATAAACTTCGCAATTATAAGGACTATGAAGATGTACATATCCAGAGAGCGGGCAATACCGAGCCGCCTAACTGGCAGCACACCTATTTCACCAATCCTTACTTCATCGAAGAGGTGCTTGTGCGGCCCAATGAAAAAGACCGGTTTCTTGGCAATGTCGCAATGAACTATGAGTTCAACGAGTGGCTGAGTTTGATGGTACGGTCGGGCACGGATGTTTGGACTGATACAAGATTGAACATCATAGCCTACGAAAGAACGAGAAATTCATTTGGCAGAGGTTCTTATAGCGAAGAGGTGCTAAGAAGGCAGGAAACTAACTCTGACTTTATATTTACGCTCAATAAAGATTTGACCCCCGACCTGAAACTGACGGCACAAGCCGGAGGTGTTTCAAGGGTCAATTATTATAAACGCAACTATTCAGAGGTTCAGCAGCTCACCATCGACAAGGTGTACAACCTTGGAAATAATGCCTCTCCCAATATCGACGCCAGTGCGGTAGAAGAATCCCAGGTAAATAGTTTGTTCGGGTCGTTTCAGATTGGATACAACAACTACCTGTTTCTTGATGTAACAGGCAGAAATGATTGGTCAAGCACCTTGCCAGCCTCTAATAATTCCTTCTTTTACCCTTCTGTGTCATTGAGTGGTGTTGTTACTGAAATGCTGGGGATAAAGAACTCAGTGCTTTCATTTGGAAAAGTAAGAGCAAGCTGGGCGCAGGTGGGCAACGATGCTGACCCTTATTTATTACAACAGGTGTTTAGTCCTACAGGCCTGTGGGATGGGGCTATCCCGAAATTTGCGGAAAGCAAGGAGATTGCTAACTCTAGCCTCAAGCCAGAAATTACCACGGGAATTGAGCTGGGTGCCGACTTACGCTTTCTTTCCGGCAGGATTGGTCTGGATCTCACCTATTATAATCAAACCACCCGGGATCAGATTCTTGGTGTAGATATCTCAAGAGCTTCCGGATATACCCGCCGAGTCTTGAATGCAGGAGAGATTCAAAACAAAGGCGTGGAGGTTCAACTCAATGGAACACTGGTACAAATTGCCAACAGCCTGAGATGGGATATAGGGGTTAACTTTTCAAAAAACAGAAACGAAGTCGTTGCTCTGGCCGATGGGCTTACCTCTCTGACTTTATGGTCTGAAAGAGGCGCTTCACTGGAGGCACGTGTCGGCGAGCCTTATGGCAACCTTTATGGTAACAAGTTTGCCAGGGCCGATGACGGGCAGTTGCTCTATAAAAATGGCTACCCTTATAACCTCGCCGGACAGCATGTGATAGGCAATATTACGCCTGATTGGCTGGCTGGAGTGTCTAATACATTCAGCTATAAAGGTGTCGCCCTCAGTGTGCTTTTCGACATGAAGAAAGGTGGGGCACTTTACGACATGGGGGTGAGCTTGCAAAGGGTGACTGGTGTGCTGGAAGAAACCGGCGTTGGTCGTGAGGAAGGTGTGATTGGTGCTGGTGTCAAAAACATGGGGACTGAGGAAAGCCCACAGTATGTCAACAACGACGTGGTGGTTCCTGCTCGTAACTTCTACGGGTACTACAGCGGTCGCCAGTATCATGAGGCTGCTGTTTTTGATGGGACTTATGTGAAGCTTAGAGAGGCATCGTTGTCCTATACCCTGCCTGCAAAATGGATGAGCAATAACTTCCTTCAGTCGGTTTCAGTGTCTGTGGTAGGCCGCAATCTTGCTATCCTTTTCAAAAACACGGTTCATGCTGATCCTGAAATTAGCAGTGCAAGCCTGGGCTATAGCTACGGTCAGCTGCCCAGCACAAGAAGCATGGGTTTCAGCGTAAATGTTAAATTCTAAATAGCCATACAATGAAGAAATATATATCAATTACACTGAGTGCTGTGGTGCTGATACTGGCTTCATGCACAGGAGATTTTGAAGAGCTAAACACAAACCCCAACCGGCCTGTAAGTGTAGGTGCGCAGTTTTTGTTGCCGCAGGCATTGCAAACTACCATCGATAACTACTGGGGAAATAAGACCAGAAACCAAAGGCTCAACTTTGATCATGCGATGTCGTGGGTAGGGTATATTTCCCGTAATATTTATGAAAATGAGGGAGACAATTACAATGTGCAACCCTCGGTAAACATATCCAACTGGGAGGTTTTCTATACAGACGGGCTTATCAATTTTCAGAAGATTGTTGAAATAGCGGGGCCCGATGGCGATAAGTACAATCCCAATTACATGGGAATTGGGATTGGTATGAAGGCGTGGATATTTTCTATGTTAACGGATGTATGGGGCGCCATTCCCTATTCCGAGGCAGCAAGAGGTACAGATGCAGAGGCAATTTTCTCTCCGTCTTATGACTCCCAGGAAACAGTGTACGCCGGCATTATTGCCGACCTTGAGGAAGCTAATAGCCTACTTGACGCTTCAGGGCCAAGTGTTTCCGGGGATATCCTTTTCAATGGAAATATCCTTATGTGGAAGAAGTTTTTTAATTCCCTTCGCTTTCGACTGTTGAACAGGCAAGCGCATATTGTGGCCGGTTCGGGGGCAATAATGCAAGCAATGCTTAATGATCCGGCCACCTATCCGATGATGGAAAGCAATGCTGAAATGGCTGCCTTGACTTATGGATCACGTCCGACCAACAACCCCTGGCATGATATACTCATCCTTCAGGGCAGAACCGACTGGAATATGAGCAGCACACTTGTTGACAAAATGGGCGAAATGGGAGACCCAAGGCTGTCAGTTTTTGCGACGCCGGGAGAGTTTGCTGAGGGTGAGATTTTGGGAACGCCCAATGGACTTCCGGGCTCAGTTGGCTCAAATTACCTGGGTTATAGTGCGATCATTAATCCAGATAATTTTGCTCAGGAAACGTCGTCGGTTATCCTGATGAGCTATGCCGAACTGCTGTTTTTGAAGGCAGAAGCCGCTTTGGAGGGGGACATCACGGGAGACCCTCAGATGTATTTTGATCAGGCTGTTCAAGCTTCATTTGACCAGTATGATACAACCATGCCGACGGGATTTGTTGCGTCTTTAGGCCCTGTTTCAAAGGAAAATATTATCACTCAAAAGTGGGTGGCACTATTTGGTCAGGGTATAGAGGCATGGACTGAGCTGAGACGCACAGGTTTTCCAGTGCTTCCTGCGGCCGATCCAAGGGCTTTGTTTCAAAACGACGGTGTGCTTCCTACAAGGTTAGTGTATCCTTCCACTGAGTATTCACTAAATGGGACAAATGTTGAAGCCGGTGCAGCACTCAATGGTGGCCCCGACGACATGAAGACAGCTCTCTGGTGGGTGGAATAATCCGACGTAAAAAAATGATGATAACTAAATCAAGCGTAGAAAAGATGAAAAAGATATATAAAGTTGCTCAAATCTTTGTGGCGGCACTTGTTTTTGCAGCCTGTGAAAAGGAGGATGAACTCATTTTGCCAAGGGTAGCGTCGCCAGTGCTGTTGGTGACCGAGGACGGAACGGACAATGTGATGGCGTATTTTTATGAGCTTGACAAGTCCGGTATTTTGAATCAGTCAGTTGGGATTGATACGATTCCGGTTGCCGGGTTGTCGATTGAAGTTTTTGCTGCCGGAGTAGCTTTGGGGAACTTTGAAACGGGAACTGACGGAGCCATTTCTATAGACTTTACAGATACTAAGCCAAATGAATACGCTGGAGAATATAAAGGAATCGCCTTTAGAATCTTCAAATAGCAAAAAAAGGAACTTGTAAACTTTAGCATCCGGGAACCCATGAGTGAAAGCTCATGGGTTTTTTTCTGTTTTATTCCTTTTACTGCATATAGAAGTATATTTTTGAAGCTGCATTAGAAAGATGATTTTGTAGAGGCCTAAAGAGTAATGAAGAATTTAACGGTAGTGAAAGTTGGTGGTGGGGTACTGGAAAATGAGGAGTCTTCCAGCCAATTTCTTAAAGCATTTGCAGCGCTGGAGGGGAATAAACTGTTAGTACATGGTGGAGGAAGGCTAGCCGATCAGTATCTTCTTAAGCTCGGTCTCAAGCCAAACATGGTGAATGGCAGACGGGTAACTGATAAAGATACGCTTGAAGTGGTGACTATGGTGTATGGTGGCCTGGTGAACAAACAGTTAGTTGCCAATCTACAGAGCCGGAAGGTAAACGCTATGGGGCTCACGGGTGCTGACGGCAACCTGATAGTGAGCGCAAAGCGCCCTTCTGATAATGGGGTTGACTGGGGCTTTGTCGGTGATCCTTTAAAGGTGAATGCCGATTTGCTGCATAGACTCATAGAGCAAGGCACCGTGCCAGTGATTGCGCCACTCACTCACGATGGGAAGGGGACATTGCTTAACACCAACGCCGATACCATGGCAACGGTGGTGTCGGTGGCTTTGGCGAGGCATTATGAAGTGACCCTCATCTTTGCCTTTGATAAGGCCGGAGTGCTCACCGATGTGGACGATGACAATTCTGTGGTTGAAAAGATAGATGAAGCGGGCTTTGCTGAAATGAAAGCCTCCGGACAAATACATTCGGGAATGATACCCAAGCTTGAAAGCGCTTTCGAGGCCCTGAATGAAGGAATAAGGAAGATACGAATTGTGGGCTTCGCTAATATTTCAAATGAAAAAGCGGGCACCACGCTCCAGCTAGAAAAATAGAATAAATGACAGTAAAAGAGTTGACCGAAGGGTCAGTCCAGCTATTGAAAGACCTCATTGCTATTCAGTCTTTTAGCCGAGAGGAAGACCGGACTGGTGATGCTATTCAGAATTTTTTTGAGGAGCATGGAGTGCCTGTACAAAGGGTACAGAATAATATCATTGTAAAGAATATGCATTTTGAGCCTGGTAAACCTGCGATCTTGCTCAACTCTCACCATGATACCGTCAAACCCAACAAGGGTTATACCAGAGATCCATTTCTAGCTCATGTGGAAGAAGGCAAACTTTTCGGACTGGGCAGCAACGATGCTGGTGGCCCCTTGGTCTCGCTTATGGCTGCTTTTTTGCATTTTTATTACAAAACCGATCTGGCTTACAATATTTATCTGGTAGCGTCGGCAGAGGAGGAGGTGTCGGGCAAGGAGGGGATAGAAATTGCCTTGCCGGTGCTGGAAAATGTGGAAGTAGGGGTAGTGGGCGAACCCACGGGCATGAATATGGCAGTGGCCGAAAAGGGACTGATGGTGTTAGACTGTGAGGCCAAAGGTGTGGCCGGTCATGCTGCAAGAGACATTGGAGAAAATGCTATTTACAAGGCGATAAAAGATATTGAATGGATCAGAGCTCAGAAGCTGCCCAAGACTTCGCAATGGCTTGGGCCCGTGAAGATGTCGGTGACCGTAATCAATGCCGGGTCGCAGCATAACGTGATCCCCGATTCCTGCAAGTTTGTGGTGGATGTGAGGGTCAACGATTGTTATACTTTGCCTGAGATAGTTGACTTTATAAAACAGGGCGTTAGTTCAGAAGTGGTTCCCAGGTCGATGAGGATGAATCCATCGACTATTCCCGTTGAGCACCCACTTGTTTTGGCCGCTAAAAACCAAAACATCCATTTATTTGGCTCTGATACCACGTCAGATCAGGCGCTCATGCCATTTAGTACCGTAAAAATGGGGCCTGGACTGTCAGAGCGTTCCCATACTGCCGACGAGTTTATCTACCTTTCGGAAATAGAAGAGGGGATAAAAATATACATTCGTCTTCTGGAAGAAGTGTTAACCAAACCAACGCCTGCTTGAACAGGTGTTTTATTGTACGAAATGAAACTTTGGGATAAGAATATAACCACGAACCAGGCGGTGCATCAGTTCACTGTCGGCAACGATCAGGTGCTGGACATGCAGCTGGCAGCTTTCGATATTTATGGCAACATGGCCCACAGCAGGATGTTGCAGTCTATTGGTATACTTACCGAAGACGAGTCGAGAGAACTGCACAAAGGGCTATTAAAACTACTGGCTGAAGTGAAAGGGGGCAATTTCTCCATTGCACCCGACACTGAAGACATCCATTCTGAAGTCGAATTTCGGCTCACTGAAATGCTCGGCGATCTTGGTAAAAAGATTCACACAGGTCGCTCCAGAAACGACCAGGTGCTGGTGGACTTGAAAATGTATGTGAGAGCTGAAATTGAGGAGATTGTCCGGCTTATTGAACAGCTGGTCAGGCTTCTGGGTGAAAAAAGCGACGCATACAAAGAAGTGCTTCTGCCGGGCTACACGCATTTCCAGGTGGCTATGCCATCTTCAGTGGGGTTGTGGCTTGGAGCTTATGCGGAGTCTCTTACGGACGATCTCGAATTATTATTGGGGGCCTACAAGCAGGCTAACAAAAATCCGCTCGGTTCTGGTGCGGGTTATGGCTCTTCTTTTCCTTTGGATAGAGACCTTACGACGGAGCTTTTGGGTTTCGATGCGCCCAATGTGAACGTGGTTTATGCACAAATGACCCGTGGCAAGCTTGAGCGTTCTACGCTCTATTCACTGGCAGGGGTGGCGCAGTCGCTTGCCAAGCTGGCTTATGACAACTGCCTGTACATGAGCCAAAACTATGGCTTTCTGTCTTACCCGGATGAACTAACAACCGGCTCCAGTATCATGCCCCACAAGAAGAACCCTGATGTGTGGGAGCTGATCCGGGCCAAATGCAACGAAGTGTCAGCAACACCAACCGTGGTTCAGCAGGTGACGGGGAACCTGCCCTCAGGTTACCACCGTGACTTTCAGGTGCTGAAAGAGTACCTGATGCCATCCATTCAAAAAGTGAAAGACTGCCTGGCGATGACGCACCTTATGGTGTCGAATGTGAAAGTCAAAACGGATCTGGTAGCCAAGCCGGAGTACGATTACCTGTTCACGGTGGAAAAGGTAAATGAATTGGTGCAAGCTGGTGTGCCGTTTCGGGAGGCCTATCGTGAGGTGGCCAAAGAAATAGGTGCCGGCACCTACAAGCCCAACCGGAACATTAAGCACACTCACCTGGGGTCAGTCGGCAGTTTAGGGAACGAAAGAATAAAGGTCATGATGGAGGAGCGGGTGGCTGCTTTCAACTTTGGTAAAGTTCATTCGGCATTGGACTCCCTTAAGAAGGGGCAGTAGTCTCTGGTGCATATGTTCATCGGCGCATTATCAGCTTAGCGGAAACCTTTCAATAGTTCATGGTACTTTAACAGAAAGTAAGTACAATGAAGTCGATAGGTTTATTTCTTCTTTTTTCTCTTCCCCTCTTTTCAGCTGGCTACGCTCAAAATGCCATGGTAAGTGAGTACCGGGATTTGAGACCGTTTAGCGCCATTTATGCCAGGGGAGGCATTGATGTGTATATCAAACAGAATGACTCTACTACCACACTTGTTGAGGGCACCTTGCAGGAGATGAAATACCTTATGACAGAGGTTGTTGAGGATGTTTTGTATATCTACTATTCAGACAAAAGGCTGAAAGATGGACGAAACCGCAAGGGCCGGGTGTATATTACTATTCCAACTATAGCCGGAATAAAGAGCAGAGGAGGCTCTGACGTGTATGGCGAAGGTATCTTTAAATTGGATGAGATAGAACTCATAGCCACCGGAGGAAGTGATATTCGAATGGCAGTAGCAGCAAAGAAGCTTGTTGCCAACTCTTCAGGTGGAGCCGATATTATTCTCAGTGGAGAAACCGATTTCTTCAAGGCTGAGGCATCTGGTGGCAGCGACATCAACGCTCATGATTTGAAGGTAAAAAGGGCGGAGCTCCAAGCCGGAGGCGGAGCCGATATTCACATATCTTTCGTAGAAGAGTTGTCAGCAGAAGTTCACGGTGGTGCTGATATTTCTTACAGAGGGACACCTGACAAAGTGTATGTGGTGCAGAAGGGCGGCGGGGATGTGAAGAGAAGGAATTGAGACTTTTTACCTTTTACCCTATCTTCTTAGTTGCTTGATCTTTATGTTGGCGGCCGAATCCTCAATCAGCGTCGTCAGTCTTTTCAGTCGTGTGACTTCCTGTTTGGCACTAATCACCCACCAAATAGCAGGTTTTTTATAAGAAGGAATCATTTTGCCGAAATTGCGCCACGCTGTTTTATTAGCTCTGAATATGCGTTCATAGTCTTTGCCAAGGGTAACCTTCTTTTCCCTAAAGGAATAAAGATCTGACATTTTATCTTCCCTCATCCTGAATATTTCAAGGCCTGCCGGGAGCATGAGTCCCAGTTTTGTGAGCTCGTCAACCTTCTCGATATTCACCGGACTCCAGATGCTTTTTGGCCTGCGGGGTGTGAAACGAATGGAGTAGCTCTCTTCGTCTATCGACCTCCTTATGCCATCTATCCAGCCAAAGCAAAGCGCCTGATCGACCGACTCGGGCCAGGTAATGCTCGGCTTGCCTGATGCTTTCTTGTAAAAACCCACCAGAAGTTCAGTTTCCTGTTGGTGGTTTTTTTCGAGCCATTTTCGAAAATCCGATGGGGTTGGGAAAAAGGTGGGTGACATTTACATACTTTATGTGGTGATGCAATTTAGCGATACCGATCAATCAAATAAAGTCATGGGAGAATGCACCCGGCATCCCGTAAGATTGTTGTTGTTACACAGCCCTCATTCTGTTGTTTCTCGGGTTGTGCTCAACTTCAGCCAATCCAAGAGCTTCCATCAAAGGCGGCAGGTACATGCCAAATCGCCCCCTCAATCCTTTTTTTAACCCATACCACCCGCCGACAGGGTTTTCAGAAGACCTGCCCCACGCTTCAACTGTGCCGTCTTTGGCAGGTTTTTGCTCATCGGCCGAGCCTAAGTCCATCCAGTCGCCGTGCTTCCTGAGCATTTCATGGAGATCTTTGATGCACCTGAAATCATAGTGCAATACAGTTTTTCCGACTGTGCACACAAGAATTGCCTTACCGTCCTTTACGTCTTTGTACATTTCGTAGTCGGAGGTCAAAGGTGGCGTCTTCAGCTTCCAGGGGCTTTCTTTGGTGCCTTGATCAGTAGTCATAGTAGGTCATTTTATGGTTGAGATAATTTCTGCTTCTTTCTTTAGATCTGCCGCATATTGTTCGAACGATTCCTTAAAGTCGGGAATGCTTTTCGCTGCCAGAGGAAACATCAGCCCGCTCAAGGTCTCCTCCATGGTGAAGTTGATACTTCCGTCGCCCGTGGGGGAGAGAAGATAAGTGCGTGTGCCTTTAAAGAATGGAGCCATTCCATCGGTCCATGTCATTTTTCTTTCAGGATCAAAGCCTTTCACCTTTAGTTTAAAAGTACGTTTTGGGTCAAGCGTCGACTTCAATTCTACCTTCCCACCTTCTTTGATTTCGCCGTGCATCGAAACAATGGTGGAATTCCATCGGGGGAAGTCGCCGGCATTGGTGAGCAAAGCCCAGATAATTTCTTTGGAAGCCAGGATATTGATACTCACACAAGTTGTCCGTTTAAAGGTGCGGGAAGTTGTTATTGCAGTTCCGTTTTGTGCATGCAATTGAAGTGCTGATGTAGCCATCATAAATAGAATTGTTTTGGTAAGATGCGTCATTCGTGTTTGTTTGCTTTTGGACGAATGAGCATGTCAAAACGATAGGCTGCATATCAGGTTTCTTTCAGATAATTATCCATAACTTTTTTATTGTGCTGTAAATGAAGGAGTTGTAACTCAGAGGCGCCAGAGTTAAATGGATAAAGATCTTGCAAAATTTTCGTTCTCATGTCGAAAAGCTCTTCTTTGCCTTTGCTTTGAGCCATACGGGCCATGTCAATCTTCATCACCTCTTCCTGTGCTTTTTGCTTCGGGTTGAAAATACCATTCAACTCTGTACACTGGTGGCAAGCCCCTTCTTTGTTAATGAGTGCGCACTTTTTATCAAAAATGGAAATCATTTTACTGCGGGCCGCATGCAGGTAGTATTTGGCCATGGCCTCCGACACCGAGAGAATCTCTGCGACTTCCTGTGCTTTAAACTGATATACTTCCTTCAGCAGCAGGGCAAGTTGTTGCTCTATAGGGAGTGACTTGCCTATACATGTAAAGCAAAAGGCAATGTGCTCTTTGATTTCGAAGTTGCCTTGCTGCGAGGTCATTCTTACCTGCATCATGTTTTGCAGAAAGTCTCTGTTTCCAAGTGCAGCCTCCCTGCAAATGTCTGTGACTGTCTCAGGCCATCGTTTTTTGGATCTCAGCTGGTCTTTGGCCAGGTTGCTGGCAATAGCGAAAAGCCACGTTTTAATACTGGATTTCCCTTCGAAAGAGGACAGCTTCTGATGCGCTTTGATATAGGTTTCCTGCACCAGGTCTTCTGTGTCCTCTTCACTGGCAGTCATTCTCAAAAGAAACGATTTCAGCTTTGGTCTTTCTTTTTCAAACTCACTGGTTAACTGCGGCTCCGTGTACATGGTGTATGGCTTGAGGATGTTTTATAAAACTATAAACAACTCAGATTCCTCAATAACTTATGGCACAGAAAGCAAAGGAATTTTCTTGTCGGGGCGGGGAGCTTTAGATGCTGCCTATGAGGACGGGCGCAATGATGGTAGAGGATCATCCTCCGTTTTGAGGAGGATGATGGGCTACCGCTAGAGGTTTATCGATTATTTCACCAACTTAACGTTGATGGCATTTGCTCCTTTTGGAGTCATTTCAGTTTCGAAAGTGACTTTATTGTCTTCTTTAATCGGCTCCATTAAGCCTTTGGCATGGACAAAAACACTTTGTTGAGATTCCAGGTCTTTGATAAATCCGTATCCTTTCGATTCATTGAAGAATGTGACGATGCCTGTTCTGGTGGGGTCTATAGGCTCGTTGGAATGTTTGGGAACTCCAATTTCTATATCGCCAGCTTTAGTGACTTTCTTTTTCTTTGGGTCGGGTGGGGTGGAAGTAAAATTGCCATCTTCATCGATATACATTAGCATATCTTCCAGGCTCTGGCCTTTAGATGAGTTGGCTTTTCTTTCTTCTTTCTTTTCTTCTTTTTCCTTCCTCTTCTTTAACTTTTTCTTTTCTTTCTCTTTCTTGTTAAACGTTTCTTGCGATTTACCCATTATAAGTATTTTGGTTTTAGTTGAAATTACCTGAAACAACCCGAGCGGCGATTTTCGGCGTTTTGCAACTCGAATGTAGATCGCAGCGAAAGAAGAAGAGCCCGGGAAAGCAATCCAGCAACCACAGATGTGTGGCTTTTGCAAAGGTAGTGATAAAAGAAATGAACCCCGCCTAATTGGCAGGGTTTATCTGTAGACTGGTTAAGATGCCGCTTACGACTCCGATTTGAGGGTCCTGGCGGGGTTGATGGCAGTCAGCCGGAATACCTGCGTTAACACGATGAAGATTGAAATGATAAGGCAGCAAACAGCAGAAATGGCCACCACCTCAACACTCAGATCGATGTGTAAAGGATAGTCAGAAAGCCAGTTGTCGGTAAACCAATATACCGCTGGCCCTGCGATGAGAACTGCCACGGCAAACAATTTGGCAAAGTCTGAAGATAGCATGTAGGTGAGCTGGAAAACCGAGGCGCCAAGAACTTTTCGAATACTTATTTCCTTGGTTCTGCTTTCAGCCAGGAAGATAATGAGACCAAATACTCCGCAGAGGGCAATGATGATAGCAACGGCCGTGAATGCACTTACGACCCGGAAGAATTGCTGCTCAGATGCGTAGGTCCTGGCGAAAGCATCGTCAACAAAGGCCATCTCGAAAGGATCGGTAGAAAATTCTTTCCAGGTAGTTTCTAGCTGTTCCATAAGCCCAGGTAAATTTCCCGTCGTTACCCTCATCAACACATTGTCGGGGCTCACCCTGTAACCCGGCCCGTAGACCATGTAGGCCACAGGAGCAATGGTACTGTGAAGCGATGTGTAATGATGATCTTCAACCACGCCGATTATTTTTCTGTTTTTGCCGCCAATCTCCACCACCTCATTGAGAGCTGATATTTTACCCATGAAATCCCTGGCTTTTTCATTGATGACTACCGACCTGCCTGAATCGGCCTCGAAGGGCAACGTAAAGGTAGCGCCTTCGGTCAGGTGAAGGCCAACGACATCGAAATAGTCTTTGTCGACCCCCACAATGTCGATGCCCCTTTCTGTGTCAGGCTCGGCTCCCTGCCAGTAAAATCCCCAGGTGTTTTGCATTCTTGCAGGCAGGGGCTCTCCTGAGGTTGCCGCCTTGTAAACACCCGGGATATTTTTGAACGATTCCTTGAGTACATCTATTCTTTGCTGCAGACCACGGTCATTCACCGCCACGTTGATCAATTGCTTCTGATCAAACCCCAGGTCGAACGTCTTCATGAATTGAAACTGAAGGTAAACAACAACACTGCCCGTTATAAGGAAAATAGTGATACAATACTGAATAGTGATCAAGACCTTTCTTGGCAGGCTGCTTGTTTTGCCTGAGCTATGCCCGCTGAGAGCAGCCACTGGCGAATACCTTGTGAGCACAAAAGCAGGGTAGAACCCGGAAAGGGCTCCAATGGTTACTATGCCAATTGCCGACCAAATCACTTCCCTCAACCCAAAAACAGAGGCCGATAGTTGTAGACTCATCCAGGTGTTGAGCATCGGAAGCGCTATTATGATCAGGGCAATGGCAAATGTCGATGCCACCAATGTATAAAAAACCGATTCAACGAGAATCTGGGCAATCAAGTCTGCACGCCCGGCGCCGATGGTTTTTCTTAACCCAATCTCTTTGGCGGTGGAGAGTGCCCTGGCCGTGGAAAGATTCACGTAGTTGAGCACAGCGATGAGTAAGATGAAAAAACCTATGGTGGAGAAAATGATGATATTGCCAATGTCTCCGGCGAGCTCATTTCCACCCATATTTTTGCTATGAAGATAGACGTCCTGCATCGGCTGAAAATCCATCCCGAGTCTCTCCACCATGTCTTTGCCAAGGTATTTCTCAATAATAGCCGGTGTCTGCTCCCTGATGCCCGAATGTGCCAAATCAGGAATGAGGGCATAGGTTCTCACCCAGCTAAACCCCCAATGAGAGGCCAGGGAGGCGTACATTTTCTCAGCAACGGCCATCGAGCCAAGTCCCGAAAACTGAATGTGTGAGTGCTGCGGGGGATCAGCCACCACGCCCGTAACCTTCATGTTCAACTCTTCATTGCTGTCATAGATCTTCACTTTTACGACTTTATTCAATGGGTTGTCCACACCAAACAGCTTTTGGCTCAGGTCTTGCGTAATCACGAGCCCGCTGGGGTCTGATAGAGCTGTTTTTGGGTCGCCATGGATCAGTTTGAACGAAAAGAGGTCAAAGAAAGTAGAATCTGTCCAGTAGAAATCCTCGACAAGTATTGGATCGATATCACCAATTTTCACCGGATCGCTTCCCATACTACAGACTTTGACTCCGGGAAACTCAGTGCTGAGCACTTTGCCAAATTGAGAGGAGAGTGCGGCCGTGGGAGGGTCGACGGGGTCGGTTCTCAACACCCGGTAGAGCTCGTCTTTTTTCTCATGAAACTGATCATAACTAGTCTCATTTTTAACGTACAGGCCTATGTAGAACACCGAAGCAATGCCAAAAAAAAGGCTGAGTAGGTTGACGGCTGTGAATACCCTGTGCCGGAGTGAGTGACGAAAGGCAACTTTGAAATGATTGATGAGCATAATGTTCGTGTTTAGTCCTTTGAGTTTTTTTATCCGATAAAGCCTGACTGACCCCAGTACGCCAAAAATGAAAAGCTGAGCTGCTTTTCGTTTGCCATATTGGGCCAGGTTTCTATCGTAGAGCTCGCATAAGTCCCCTTCGAGCTCGTCGATGAAACGAGCGGAACAGTACCAGCGCAGTAGTTTCACTGCCCACCGTGGCGGGGTATTATTCATAGTTGAGTTTTAAGTTGGGCAACAGACTCCAGAGCTTCTCTCTTTGTTCTTTCACTTCAGCTAAACTTCGCTGACCAGCCGTAGTTACTTTGTAAAGCCTCTTTTTTCTGCCGCCACGCTCTTGCGTTGCTCCACCAAAGTAGGACTCGACAAAGCCTTTTTCTTCTAATCTGTAAAGAGCGGTGTGTACGGTGCTTACTGTCACCTTGCGATCAATATTCTTTTCAATTTCATCCATCACAGTGATGCCATAAGCATCACCATTCAAAATCGCCACTGTTAATAATACGAGTTCCTCAAACTCACCCAGGTATGTTCCTTTCATATTTCAATCGTAAATGTAAACTAAATAAAATGATTAGGTTCTTAAATGTCAATGAAATAAGAGTAAAGTTTATTGACCCATTGTTCTTGCCATGTTTAGGTTTAGAAAAAATAGCTTTCATATGTAGCGGAACTTTCGCTATACTAGTTGTAAAATTCATCGTTATGAAAAGGCTTTCCGTTTGTTTGTTGCTTCTTATTTCTGCTTTCTCATTAAAAGCCCAATCCCTCAAAGCCCTTGTGGGTGGCACACTCATTGATGGTTTTGGAGGCACGCCCATACAAAACAGCGTCATCATAATAGAGGGCGAGAAGATCAAAGCCGTTGGAACGGTGGGCAGCCTCAGTATACCAGCTGGTGCCGAGGTCATCTCGACTGAAGGCATGAGCGTGTTGCCTGGCCTATGGGACATGCATGTGCATTTAATGATCAATGGACACTCGGATTATGCTTATTGGGACAAGACATACCCTCCATTATTCAAAGATGTGATCATGCCAGCCTCTGCTCACCAACTGCTGATGGCGGGTGTTACAAGTGCCAGAGACCTGGGAGGCCCGCTTGAAGAAAGCCTTGCAGTTCGGGATGCGATTAACAGCGGAAAAATTACCGGGCCCACCATGTATATGTCAGGCCCATTTTTGCAGCATGCACCCTATCCCGGAACGGAGCAGTTTCGTTGGGGGGTGAGCGGAGAGAAGGATGCGAGGGAGAAGGTGCAGAAGCTGGCCAAGGCAGGTGTGGACTGCATTAAGCTAATAGACCAGGATCAGATGACTTTTGCAGAAGTAAAGGCGATTGTGGATGAGGCGCACAAGCACAATTTGACTGTGGTAGCCCATTCGCACCGTCCGGAGGAAATAAGGATAGGCCTGAAAGCTGGGGTTGATTGCTTTGAGCACACCGGGCTCTCTTCAGCGCCTGAATATCCGGCCGACATTATGGAAGCGCTTAAAGAACGAACCGCCAATATGAGCGCCGGGCCGCTATTTTGGACGCCGACCATCGAAGGCCTTTGGAATTATGAGTACTTGCGTGACCACCCTGAAAAGCTTGACAACGACTCCTGGCACCTTGGTCTTCCCGATACGGTTATTGCTGACATCAAGGCGTCGATTGAATACCCTGGTCGGCTTCCGTACTTTCAGTTGACTCCGATTAGGAAGCCAACTTTGGAGAAAAAGTTCAGACAACTACAGGAAGCAGGAGTGGTAATGTTGGTAGGCACGGATAGCGGCATTCCTATGAAATTTCATAGCCAAAGCACCTGGAACGAGCTCGATATCTGGGTAAGGGAGTTGGGGGTTGATCCGCTGCTGGCAATCAAAGGAGCCACCTACTGGCCGTCAGTCATTATGGGGGTTGACAAGCAGGTGGGCACAGTAAGCGAAGGAAAGTACGCCGATATCATTGCCGTTAAAGGCGATGTGCTAAAGTATATCAACTTGCTTCAGGACGTTGACTTGGTAGTGAAGAAGGGGCAAAGGGTGAAGTAGCTTCAGCCAGCCAAACTCAGGTAGGTACTTATAGATTCCTCTTTCAAAGGCTTGTTGATATAACCCAATACCTCAAAGCTTTTTGCCTTCTCAAGGTCTCTGGGGTTATCGGATGACGAAAGCATCACCACCCTCATTGAGTCTTTTATTTTGAGATTTGTATTGCGTATCTCTTCCAGAAACTCGAAGCCATTCATTACAGGCATTCTTATATCTAGAAGAATCAGATTAGATTTTCTTTTTGAAAGGCCTTCATTTTTTAGGTAGTCCAATGCCTCTTTGCCATTTTTAAAGGGAATTATTTCTATTTCAGGGTCAATTTTTCTAATCAAAGAAATGCTAAGGAAGTTGCTTATTTCGTCATCGTCGACCAGGATTATTCTGTTAAAAGGCATCGTTGAAAGGTTTAAAATTTGACTGTGAAAGTTGTTCCCTTATTCTCTTCACTAGCGACACTAATATTACCACCTCTTTTTTCTACCAGCCGCTTGACCATAAAAAGTCCTATACCGCTGCCTTCGACATGGTCGTGGAACCGGGAAAAAATGGAGAACAGCTTGTCCTTGTTTTGATTGAGGTCTATTCCAAGGCCATTATCCTCCACTGAGAGATAGGTGTGATTTTCTTTAGAAAACGTTCTTAGTTGTATTTCAAGATCTCTTTCTGTCGATCGGTATTTTAATGCGTTGGTGACTAAATTGTACATAATACTTTTTAGTGTTGTGTGTGAAAAGTGAATCGAGTCGATAGCGAAATCTCGTATGATCTGCGGTTTGGCAGTTGCCACCATGTTCACGTTTTCCTCTAACACTTCCGCTAGCACCTTATCGAAAGACACCTCGCCAACATCTTGTTCTTCAGTTCGCTGTATCTTGACAACGGAGGAGATCTGATCAATCGTGTACCTGACTTTCGATACTGATTGTTCTATTTTTTGAAAAACCTCATCCGCTAGATCTTTTTTGTCTGTGCTCTTCAACATGGCTACAAGCCCCTCGATATTATTGATTGGCGACTTAAGGTCGTGGGAAGCGGCGTAGACGAAATTATCCAAATCTGAATTAATTTCTCGTAGCTTTTTATTAGACTCCTGTAGCTCGTCGGTTCTCGTCAATACAGTAGCTTCAAGCTCATCAGTCGTTTTTAACTGGAGGGCTTCTGGTAGCACTTTAACTAAACCAATTACGGCAACCCATGAGATAATTCCGGTAATAAAGAGAATAACCCCGCTGAGATGATAGGCGGGAAACCAGAACAGCGCTGCGTCAACAAAATGTGTGGCACCACATGCTAGAATAAATAAGATGAAGAGCCAGAATATTTGGACAAAGGGCAAGTTATTTTTTCTCTTTCGAATGAAATAGAACAAAATGAAGGGGATGGTAAAATAGGCGAGGCCGATAGACAGGTCGGAAAGTATATAAAACCATCCGTGAAGTGAAGTCCACTCGCCACAAACCCACCTCGGAGGCCATTTGTTTGTAGTCAATAGTCCAAAGAAATCATCTTCCATAATTTTTGTCTTTTTAAAGAATAAAATAACAGCGCAAGATTAATGAAGTACTGTTAACGGGAATACAAAGAGGTTCCTTAAGGCGCAATGATGATAAGTGATTAAATCTTTATTTTCAATTTAATCATTACCAAAAGACAAATAAATGCCGGAGTCAACTTTATTTGCTCGACATGACAGTAAAGTGCCGACGAGGAAACGAACCCTGGTAATTTTTAGCGCCACTCCTTACCTTTTTAATTTTTCGTGCACTGTAGATTCACTATATTTCGATTCACAGATTGATTCGAGTGAATCTTAAGTTTTTTCTTGAACTACAAAACCAAAAAAGCATGAATACCATTAAAGGCCCTGCCATTTTTCTGGCGCAGTTCATGGGCGATACGGCACCCTTCAACAACCTGGAAAGCATTTGCAAATGGGCAGCCAAGCTCGGCTACAAGGGCGTTCAGATTCCTACCTGGGATCCTCGCTGTATTGATCTTAAAAAATGTGCAGAGAGCAAAACTTACGCCGACGAGTTAAAAGGGAAGGTAAAAGCCTGTGGAGTTGAAATTACTGAGCTTTCAACGCATTTGCAGGGCCAGCTTGTGGCTGTGCACCCTGCTTATGATATTATGTTTGACGGGTTTGCTCCGGCTGAATACCATGGAAACCCAAAGGCAAGACAGGAATGGGCAGTGCAGCAAGTGAAGTGGGCAGCCAAGGCATCACAAAACCTGGGGATCAATGTTCACGCTACATTTTCGGGTGCTCTTGCCTGGCCTTACCTATACCCATGGCCTCAGCGTCCTGCTGGCCTGGTAGAGGCAGCTTTCAAAGAGTTGGCTAACAGATGGAAACCCATTTTGAACTACTTCGATGAGTGTGGAGTAGACGTTTGCTACGAAATTCACCCCGGAGAGGATCTTCACGACGGGGTAACGTATGAGATGTTTCTGGAAGCCACCGGCAATCACTCAAGGGCCAATTTGCTTTACGATCCCAGTCACTTTGTGTTGCAGCACCTCGACTACATCCAATACATCGATTTTTATCACGAACGTATCAAGATGTTCCATGTGAAG
Organism: Imperialibacter sp. EC-SDR9; assembly: GCF_902498805.1. Lineage (GTDB taxonomy): Bacteria > Bacteroidota > Bacteroidia > Cytophagales > Cyclobacteriaceae > Imperialibacter. The sequence continues at coordinate 33,653 of NZ_LR701602.1, forward strand.
GACGCTGAATTTAACCCAACAGGAAAGCAGGGGGTATACAGCGGATTTCAGTCGTGGATCAATCGTGCTGGCAGGTTCCGCTCTCTGGGCGACGGCCAGGTAGATTTCAGCTCTATTTTCACCAAGCTTTCGCAGTACGGCTTCGACGGTTGGGCCGTGATGGAATGGGAGTGCTGTATCAAAAGCCCTGAGCAGGGAGCCGAAGAGGGGGCGCCTTTCATTCAGAGCCATATCATCAGAGTAACTGAAAAGGCGTTTGATGATTTTGCCTCATCTGGCATGGACGACGAGACCAATAAAAAGATACTTGGTATCAAGTAGTCTATGACGTTACTACCAGTAACCTCCATCGGTTTTTAAAGATCATTTGCAAGGGATGCTAAGACATTCCTTGCATTTTTTTGTTTATAAAGTAGCGTACAGATCTATTGGGGGCTGTGACATTAATCTGACTAAGCTGATGAATAAATAACCATGGGAGATTTTACAGAAGTCCATTCAGGTGGAAGAAGGAAATTTATTCAAACATCAGGCTTGGCGCTGGCGGGGTTGGCGTTGCTTCCCAGCTGCTCGCCATCTGGCCCGGGTAGAAGATACGGGCTACAGCTGTATACGGTAAGAGAGAAGTTGTCGGCAGATTTGGAGGGTACACTTAAGTCAGTGGCAAAAATAGGCTACAAAGACCTTGAGATTTTCGGTTATGCTGATGGTAAAATCTTTGGAGTAAATCCTTCGGAGTTGAGGAAGATGGTGGAAGACCTTGGGATGAAACTGGTGAGTGGCCATTACCTGACAGGTAATTTTAATGCTCCCTGGCAAGGCACGTTATCGAACGGGTGGGAAAAGGCAGTGGAAGATGCCAATGTTATGGGCCTTAAGTACATGGTCAACGCATTTCTGTTTCCCGAAGAGAGACAGTCAATTGATGACTATAAGAAGTTGACGGACTTGCTGAACGTTTCAGCCAAAGTGGCAAAAAATGCAGGCATCCAATTTGGCTACCATAATCATGATTTTGAATTCCTGGAACTGGAAGGCCAGCTTCCTATGTATGTTATTATGGATGGAACGGACGACGACCTGGTTGTTGCCGAGTTGGATCTTTACTGGGCAGCAAGGGTCGGCCATAGCCCGATGCATTTTTTCAAAAGATACCCAAAAAGAACGGCCTTGTGGCACGTGAAGGATATGGCTGACTCTGATGATAAAGAATTTACCGAAGTGGGTAACGGCGTGATAGACTTTAAAGCTATTTTCGAAAAGTCCATGTTGTCCGGAATGAAATACTTTTTTGTAGAGCAGGATGTGTGTCAGCGACCTCCTGTCGAAAGTATAGCAATAAGCTACAAGAACTTAATGAAGTGGGGGATTTGAAGACTTTGAACAAGACGATGAAGGGTTGGCTTGGTATTGCACTGCTGGTAATGAGTGTCAGCACGGCTGTTTCCGCAAGGCAGCTGACCCAAACAGTTAGAGGAACGGTTGTAGACAACACAACAAAAGAGCCACTGATAGGGGCTTCGGTAGCGCTTCTTCCGTTGGCAAGTGGTGTGGGCACGTCAACAAATGAGTGGGGCGAGTTTGAGATAAATGACGTGCCAGTCGGTCGGCAGTCCATACAAATTACCTACACAGGGTATAAGTCCCATATTGTAAGAGAGCTACTCGTAGTGTCGGGAAAGCAGAATGTGGTGCATGTGGCATTGGAACAGTCGCCCCTGGAATTGGAAGAGGTGAAGGTATCTGCAGCTTCGGATAACCAGGAGTTTGAACAAATGAGCAAGGTTGATATCACGGCCGAGCAGTTTCAACGCATTGCTGCCAACTACCTCGATCCGGCCAGGGTGGTAATGAGCAGTCCCTCTGTGGCGAATACCAACGACCAAAACAACGCTGTTTCTGTCCGGGGGAACTCACCCATTGCCAACACCTGGAGGTTGGAGGGCGTAGAGATTGTAAACCCCAATCACCTGGCCAATGCTGGAACAATAAGTGATCGCCCGACCCAAAATGGTGGTGGTGTGAACGTGCTGAGTACACAAATGCTCGACAAATCTTCTTTCCTGATGGGGTATATGCCGGCAGGATACGGCAATGCCATTGGTGGTATTTTTGACATGAACCTGCGGCGAGGGAATAACCAACAACGGGAGTACACCGCTCAGGCGAGTCTTATAGGTCTCGATTTCGCCGCAGAGGGGCCATTTAAAAAGGGTGGCTCGGCTTCCTACTTAGTGAATTACCGTTATTCGTTTACTGGCGTTCTTGCTTTAATGGGAGTCGACTTTGGAGGAGAAACGATCAAATTTCAAGACCTTTCGTTCAATGTGTCGCTGCCGGAAACGCCTATTGGCAAAGTAACGTTGTTTGGTGTAAACGGATGGAATAGTAATGTGTATCGGAGGCGAAAAGGGAGGGCCACTGTTGACAAAGAATTGTCGGACATCGACTATGCTTCATCTATTTATGCCTATGGTATCACGCAGGAGGCTACACTTGGAGGCAAAAACAGTTGGAGGAATGTTTTGGTGTATTCTTCAACGACAACCGAAAGAGACCAAATAACCCATGAATTGAATGACCCATCGCTCACTTTGTCTACTAAGGACAACGAACAGGTAGCAAAGCTATCTTTTGCTTCAAGCGTAATGACCAGATGGGGGGATCGTATAACCTCCAAGGCGGGCGTAAGGGGAACTACCTACCAGTGGGGTATTGACCGATTTGAATGGGATTCTTCCAATCTAACTTTTAATGGCATACCACAACCTGATTTTAACTTAGATATCAAAAGCTTGCTTCTGCAGCCATTTGTAAGTGGTAACTTTGCCATAGGCTCGAAAGTTGACCTTGATCTCGGTTTAAATTCCTCCTGGTTTGGTTACACCAAAGAGTTTTTGCTGGAACCCAGGGCTAACCTGGAAGTAAGAATGGCACCAAAGACATCCTTCTCCTTCAGAAGCGGTATTTATAGCCAGGTGCTATCACCCTATGCCTATTATACAGCCACCTCTTTTCCAGCGTCGGGACAGCCAGTCACTTTATCAGACCGGGGGAATCCAGGTCTTCGATATGTCAAATCCTGGTCGAGCGAAATCGGCTGGACTCAAAAGATAGGTAATTCTTCGACTTTAGGGGCGACTGCCTTTTACCAATCGTTATATGATCTCCCTAATTCATACGATGGCTACTATGACTATTTCAATTATATGAACTATGACGGTACTTATCCTCTTGACGTGCTTGCTTCAGGGGGAAGGGGAAGAGTATATGGAGTTAGTGTGGAGCATCGGCAGCAAATAGTGAATGGGTTTTACATTTGGTGGGGAGGCTCAATGTATCGTTCCGAGTACCAGGATTTATTTGGGAAATACAGGGCATCTAATTTTGATGGCAGGTACAGTCTAAATGCCACTTTTGGAAAGGAATGGATGGCAACGAAGAAAAATGGTATAGAAAGACTGTTTGGCGTTAATTCGAGAATGCTTTACCAGGGAAGTTTTCTACAGCAGGGGCCAGATGGAATAGGCGGAATTTTTTATGCAAACCGACTTGGTGACTATTTCAGAGTCGATATGCGGGTGCAGTGGACCAGATTCAAGAAAGGTCACACGCAAATGTTTGCTATCGATATTCAGAACTTGCTGAATGTTGACAACCCGGCATATTATTATTTTGATACAGTTCAAAACAGACAAGTGTTAAAATACCAACTAGGAATGATACCAGTATTAGTCTACAGAATAGATTTTTGATATGAAAAAGAAAGTAATTCACGGCATTCTAGCTGCCCTTTTTGTGGTATTTACCTATGTGCAGTTTAACGACCCGGATCCGGAAAGATGGGTTACGTTGTACGGCATGGTTGCGGGATTGAGCCTGTTGCATGGTTTTTGGAAGCCATTGCCGTATGTGACCGTGGCGCTGATGGGGCTATGCCTGATATGGGCGCTTACGCTTATCCCTGGCATGCTTGAATGGTTTGCTGCCGATGATAAATCGGAAATGCTGGGGCACATGATGGACGATAAGCCCTATATAGAGCAAACAAGGGAGCTGGGTGGTTTGTTAATTGCCTCAGCCGCCTTGTTCTACCTTTGGTGGAGCTCAAGGCCTAAAAAGGAAGAACAAGCCTGATTGCATCAACTCACCAGCCTGATTTCACAATGTAGGGAGCAATGCGGTGCCTGTTCTTTTCAAACAGGTAGTGCATAACGCCGTCTTTTAGTCCCACATCCGGCACTATGATGTATCGGGCGTGGGCTGCCTTCATCGCTCCCAGGTAGATTTCAGAGGCGGGAATGATCACATCGGCCCGGTCGTGATTTAGCTGAAGCTTAAAAATGCGCTCCTCCAGTGTAAGCTGCGATAGTCTTTCAACGACTTCCTGAGCCTTCTCATAACTCAGCTTCTTGCCTTTCTTAATGCCCGACAACTCAAATATTTTGGAAATGTTTCCGCCAGTGCCAAGCGCCGTGATCTTTTGTGAATGGGTCGGGATTTTCTCCTCAATCCAGGCCTTCATTTCCTTCCACACTTCTGGCGAGTCTTTTTTGTCGAGCCGCCTGACACCTCCCAGACGGAACGACCTTGATGCTACTTTTTCTCTCTGCAAATAAACGTTCAGTTCTGTACTTCCTCCGCCCACATCGATGTGTAGGAAAGGAGCATCGGTGATATGAATGTTGACTGCCCGGTTGACCAACTCTGCCTCGGTGTCTCCTTCAATAATGGTTATTTCCAGCCCTGTTTCTTGCTTTACTTTTTGCTTCAGTTCTTCACCATTGCTTGCTTCTCTCATCGCCGATGTAGCGCAGGCCATATAATCGTCCACTTCATACAGGTCGATGAAAAGCTTGAAGGCTTTCATCAACTTAATAAACTTGAGGCTGGTTTTCTCACTTATTTGCCCTTGTGAAAAAACGTCGTGACCAAGACGCAATGGAAAGCGGATGTATTCAAGTTTTTTGAAGACCACATCATTGTCATATTCGATGACGTTAGTGACCTGCATTCTAATGGCATTGGAGCCAATATCTACGGCAGCTAGTTTCACGCTGCAAAATTAGAAGAATTACTATTAGGAAGCATTGCCGGGTTAAATTATACCTTCTCTGATGGCAAATTTAACCAAGCCAACTGTGGTAGTGTTCAGCTTGCGGCGGATGTTGTTTTTATGCTTTTCGACTGTTAGAGGGGAAATAAAAAGTTGAGTGGCAATTTCTTCCGCACTATACTCCATAGCAATGAGGCGCACGATTTCAATTTCTCGTTTGCTTAGTAAAATGCCCTCTCTGTGACCAGATGGCATCTTTAATGTTTGTGCAGGAAAGTATCTTTTGCCGTCTGCAATCAGTGTCACTGCCTGCATGAAATCTTTTACGTCGGCAGTTTTCAAAATATAACCATCAGCGCCAGCCTCTATCATTCCAGCAATGTCTACCGGGTCGTCCGACATGCTTAATGCAAGCACTTTAATTGAAGGGAAGTCCTTTTTGATAGATTCAGTCGCCTTTATACCGTCGATGGCAGGCATTTTTACATCCATTAGCACCAGGTCAGGTTGCAGTTCCTCGACTGCCTTCAGCACCTCTAGCCCATTTTTGCAAGTGGCAAGTACCTCGTAGCCGCCCTTTTCGGTCAGAAGAGAACTAATACTTTCTCTGAAAATTTCGTGATCGTCGGCTATTACTATCCTCATCCTTTGTCTCATTCACTCCAATCACTAACCGTTCACCCGAGTGGGTTGTTTCGTGAGAAATGATTTCAAGTGATGAAGATTGCTGTATTTCTTCAACAACCAAAGAATAAATGGAAGATTCATTCACTCTCATGCCCGAGGTAGTCATCGAGAGTTGAAAGGGAGTTGTAGCCAGCACGAAGAGACTTGTTTGCCAGGCCTCGTTGTGACTGCTGTTACTCACCAACGAATGAACACTCGTTAAAAGTAACAGACTGTCTTTAAACGATAAATTGCATTGCCCTTTTATGATGGTTAGTTCTATACTTTTTTTATTCTTGAGATTGAACTGAGTCACATACAGCGATAGGTGGTCGATGAATTTGTCAGTGATAAGCTTGCTAAGAGTTGTTTCCATTGGAGGAAGGGTAATAGCTGGGGTTGGAAGAGAGGGGAGGTCAGGGTTATTTTCAAGAGTTGTCAATTGATAAACGTCCTCGACGAAGTTTTTTCCAGGCAGCACAACTACATGCTGCTTAAGGTTGGGCTGTGAGCTCTTTTTTAAAGATTTAAGTCTCCTTCTTAGCCGTAAGCCGCTTGTTAGCAGGTAGGTGTAGCCGCCAATAAGCAACCCGGACACAGCAACGATCACGAAATTCATACGTGTAATTTTCCGTCAATTACACGCTTTTGGCAAAAGAAATAAATACCCCAAAACGGGTAATTTTAAGTTAGTTGATTGATCACAATTGGAACCTCGATAAAATAAGTGCACCCTCGACCTTTTGACGACTCCACAGAAAGTTTAGCATGCAGTGCTTCTGCCCGATCCCTGATATTGTCGGTGCCAATACCGTTCACTACCTTGTTGGGATCAAATCCGACGCCATCATCTTCGGTGGTAATGTGAATGGTATCAGCCTCCTGATGAATTTGAATACTTAATTCACCAGCCTTTGCATGCTTCAGGCAGTTGCTAATAATTTCTTGCAGCATCCTGAACAGATGCGTTTCTGCTTCTGGGTTCAACATGTATTCATCCCGGTCACAATAGAAGCTTAGCTTTAAGTTTGTGCTTTCTTCTACCTGGCGGCTCATGTCCCTGAGCGCTTCTACTAAACCGTATTTCTGAAGAGCTCCGGCCATCAAATTGTGAGAGATCTTCCGAACCTCATCAGCCGACTTTTCTGCGAGCATCACAGCTCGATTATTGGCCGAGCTGCCTTTTGTTTCGCTTTGCAAGCTGATTTTAAGGGCCGCCAGCATGCCACCCAGCCCATCGTGAAGCTCTCTTGCCATTCGCTTCCGTTCTTCTTCCTGGCCTTTTAGCAGCGACTCTATCCTCGTTATTTCAGATTCCTTCAGCAGTTGTTTGATTTTTTGATCGAATACAAGCTTTTCTTTTTCAGCCAGAAAAAGATCTGCCTGGTGTTTCTTTCGCTGTAGATAAAAGAAGCCAGCACCCCATCCAATCATGAAAATTACGCTAATGATATAGATGATTCTCTCGGTCTCCGTTTGAGCTATTTTTTGTGCCTGGAGCTCATTGTCTTTGGCAAGCAGGGCTATTTCGTTGTCCTTCTTTTCCGATTCATATTTCTTCTCCAGTTCTTCAATCCTTTTTTTCGTTTCTTCACTTCTTAAAGTGTCTTTCAGGGCGATTAACCTGGTTTGGATGTCGAGGGCAGCTTTGTAATTTTTTCTGGCCTGGTAGTGATCGAACAATGTTTTGGCGGCCTCTTCTTCCAACACGGGACTCACCTCCCTGGCCATATTGTAGCCTTTCAATATATATTCTTCGGCTTCCGGCCGGCCAAGAAGCGACAGTATGGAGCCAGTATTGTAGTATGCCGAAGGGATGCCGTATTTGTCGTTGGCTTCCAATTTGCTTTGCAGGGCCAGTTCATGATAATGAAGCGCACTATCCAGTTTGCCTAAATCACGGTACACGTTGCCAAGGTTATTCTCCGACATTCCTATTTCCATTCGATTTCCGAGCGTTTTTCTGATGTCGAGCGACTTTTTGAAATAAAAAGCTGCGGAGTCAAAATCGTTCTGCCTGGCCTTGTTGGTGCCGATGTTGTTGTACGCCATTGCTGTGCTTTGCTTAATGCCCATGGCTTCAGATTCTTTGATAGCCTTGCGATAGGAGGCTTCCGATTTGTCAAATTGCTCGAGCCTTGAGTAAATCACTCCCATATTGATGTACGAAGACATCAGACCTCTCCGGTCGTTTAGTTCTTCTTTTATTTTCACCGATTTCAAGTGATACTCCACGGCCTCTTCATATTCGCCTTTTTGCGCCAGCACATTTCCAATATTCATAAGAGCAATTGCCTGAAGTGTGGCGGTATCGGTAACATCGAGAGCTGTTTTGTAAAAGAACAGGGCCGAATCCAGCTCTCCAAGGTTTCTTTTGGCGTTGCCGATGCCGTTTATAGCGGAGGCATATTTGCTCGTTTCTCCGGCTTGAGAAAAATAGCTGGACGCCTTTTTGTAAGCGGAAATGGCAGCAGGAAAGTCCCCACTTTGCCTGTTCAGGTTACCGAGGTTCAGGTAGGCACCTCCCAGGCCGCTGAGGTCTTTTGTTTTTTCGTAGGCGAGAATCGTTTGTTCAATAAAATAGCCCGCCGAGTCTAATTTCCCCTGACTGTTATAATATACTGAGAGGTTGTTGAGCCCCTGTGCGAGGCCTTTGTTCAATGATTCTTTTCCGGCTAAGTTGATTTGGAGTTGTGCATAAATTTTTGCCTCATCTGGTGAAAATTTGATGGTTTCTATAAAAAGGGAATTGTACAAGTCCGACTTAACTTCGGCGGAAGAGGCCTGTGATAGAGCTGCCTTTAAGGAATCAAGTGGCGTAAGGGTCTGGTTTTTAGCAGATAGTGAACTGGGTAGCGAAAATGAAATCGAAATAATTAAAATAATCAGTTGGCAGCGCATATAGTCAAAATTTAAGCTCAGTTTAAATATGCAAATATTTTTAGTTATGCCAATTGTGGTATATTTGCACCTCTTATCAAGAAAGACTGAGGGATGGGCCCTTTGAAGTCTTGGCAACCTTCCACCTCCCTGGGGAATAGGTGCCAACTCCCACTTGGAGAACGTAATGTGTAAAGCATTATTTATCCGAGACAGATAAGCGTAATCCTTCCTTTGGATACCTTTCCTGATAAGAGAATTAATGTGGCTGGTAAAGTGTTCTATGCTTTCGCTGGAATATTTCAAACCAAAACAAAAACACTTTTATGAATATAGAAGAGATCTTAAAGGAAAGAATTCTTGTGCTTGACGGTGCCATGGGTACCATGATTCAGCGCTACAACCTGGAAGAAAAAGATTTCAGGAATGAGGCACTCAAGGATCATCATATCCCCCTGAAGGGAAATAGTGATTTACTCAATATCACGAGGCCGGATGTTATCAAGGCGATCCATAAAAAATACTTCGAGGCAGGAGCGGACATAGCCGAAACTAACACCTTTACCGGTACATCGATCGCCCAGGCTGACTATGCTTTGGAGCACCTGGTATATGACATCAACTTCCAGGGGGCAAGGCTTGCCAGGGAAGCTGCCGACGAAGCAACCGCTCTTGATCCCTCAAAACCAAGGTTCGTGGCGGGGTCTATAGGGCCAACCAACAAAACCGCCTCACTGTCTCCGGATGTAAACAACCCTGGTTACCGGGCCATCGATTTCGATGGATTGAAGGATGCTTACAAAGAGCAGTTGCGTGCATTGATGGACGGCGGTGTTGATATTATTCTCGTAGAAACAATTTTCGATACGCTGAATGCCAAGGCGGCGCTTTTTGCCATCGAAGATGTGTTTGAGGAAAGAGGCGTGAGGCTTCCTATTATGGTGTCCGGCACCATTACTGACGCCAGTGGTCGCACCCTTTCAGGGCAAACTACCGAAGCATTTTTGATATCGATGGAGCATATGCCACTGATGAGTGTGGGCCTTAATTGCGCACTTGGAGCGTCTCAGCTAAGACCTTATCTGCAGATTATGTCAGAGAAGTCAAATTTCAATGTAAGTGCACACCCTAACGCCGGTTTGCCGAATGAGTTTGGCGAGTACGACCAGACGCCTGAGCAAATGGCTGCGCAAATAGAGGAGTTTTTGAAGGAGGGCATGATCAATGTTATTGGCGGTTGTTGTGGCACCACACCAGATCACATCAAACTGATTGCAGAAACGGCAGCGAAGTATAAGCCAAGGAAGGTGACCTCGCTTGAGGCTGAAAGTGTGTAACTGATACTGCTCATCAAAACTGGCCGAGCCTGGAAGTATCAGAAATGCCCGGCGAAAAATAATCAAAGACAATTAAAGTAGAATTAACTGTGGAAAACTCAAATCTTGCTATTGATCCTCTTCCCCTCAAGCTCAGTGGACTAGAGCCCCTCATTATTAATAAGGATACAAACTTTGTAAATATTGGCGAGCGTACCAACGTAACTGGTAGTAAGAAATTCGCAAGATTGATCCTGGAGGGTAACTACGAAGAGGCCGTGAGCATAGCCCTGGAGCAAGTGCAAAATGGTGCGCAAATTGTCGACATCAACATGGATGAAGGCATGCTTGATGGGGAGAAGGCCATGGTGACCTTTATCAACCTGCTGGCTGCCGAGCCGGAGATTGCCAGAGTGCCCTTCATGATCGACTCTTCTAAGTGGCACATCATCGAAGCCGGGTTAAAATGCTTGCAAGGCAAGGGTATTGTTAATTCTATTAGCCTGAAAGCCGGTGAGGAAGAGTTTCTTGAGCAGGCAAAGAAGGTGAAACGGTATGGTGCCGCCGTGGTGATAATGGCTTTTGATGAGGATGGTCAGGCCGACTCCTACGAGCGCCGCATCGAAATTTGCGAGCGGTGTTACCGCCTTTTGGTCGATAAAATTAATTTTCCGCCTGAAGATATCATTTTCGACCCCAATGTGTTTCCTGTCGCTACCGGCATGGACGAGCACAACAACAATTCCCTCGATTTTTTCAGAGCAACCAAATGGATCAAAGAGAACCTTCCTCATGCGAGAGTGAGCGGTGGTATTAGTAACGTATCCTTCTCATTCAGGGGCAATGACCCCGTAAGGGAGGCCATGCACACAGTCTTTTTGTACTACGGTATCAAACACGGTCTTGACATGGGCATTGTGAATGCAGGCCAAATAGAGGTGTACGACGAAATACAGAAAGACCTTCTGGAAAGAGTGGAGGACGTAATCCTTAATCGGCGGCCCGACGCCACGGAACGGTTGCTCGAATTTGCTGAGACCGTAAAGTCTAAAGGCAAGGTAAAGGTGGTCGACGATGCATGGCGCAAAGGGAGTGTAGAAGAAAGGCTGAGCCATGCGCTGGTCAAAGGCATTGTGGAATTTGTAATTGAGGACACGGAAGAGGCCAGAATAAAATACGAAAGTCCTTTGAAGGTGATTGAAGGCCCGTTGATGGCAGGCATGAACATAGTTGGTGACTTGTTCGGCGAAGGTAAGATGTTTCTGCCCCAGGTGGTGAAGAGTGCCCGGGTGATGAAAAAATCAGTCGCCCACCTCATTCCTTTTATGGAAGAAGAGAAAAGAAGAACTGGAAACACATCGTCCAATGCGAAAATACTTCTTGCCACGGTGAAGGGCGACGTTCATGACATCGGCAAAAACATAGTCGGTGTGGTGCTGGCTTGTAACAACTTCGATATTGTCGACCTGGGTGTGATGGTGCCAGCCGAAAAAATCCTGGAAGCTGCCGTTCGGGAAAAGGCCGATGTGATTGGCCTAAGCGGGTTGATTACACCATCACTCGACGAAATGGTGCATGTGGCCAAAGAAATGGAGAGAATGGGAATGAAGACGCCATTGCTTATTGGTGGGGCTACCACCTCCCGTATTCACACAGCAGTAAAAATTGCTCCCAACTACTCAGGGCCGGTGGTTCACGTGCTCGATGCGTCCAAAAGTGTGCCTGTAGCCAGCGAGCTCATAAATCCCGATACAAGAGAAGCCTTTGCCAGCAAAGTTCGAAACGAATATGACGAAGCAAGAACGGACCACGCCGGTCGGCAGAAAGAGAAGAACTACATTTCGATAGCTGAAGCAAGAAAGAAAAAGGCACCCGTCAATTGGGATGATTTTGTGCCGAAGAAGCCAAATGCACTGGGCGTTAGTGTATTCAAGAATTATTCTCTGGAAGAGATCAGACCCTATATCGACTGGACGCCATTTTTCTCTACGTGGATGCTGAAGGGAAAGTATCCGGCTATTTTTGACAATGAAATCGTTGGAGTTGAAGCCAGAAAACTGTTCAACGATGCTAACCTGATGCTTGACGAGATCATAGCCAAGGGCTCGCTGAAAGCCCATGGTATTGTTGGCTTGTTTCCAGCCACGGCGGTTGATCATGAAGATGTGAAGATTTTAGATGAGTCAGGAAAAGTGCTTACCACGTTCCATTTCCTTCGCCAGCAGGGCAAAAAGGCAGCAACGGTACCCAACCTGAGCCTGGCCGATTTTGTGGCACCCGCAGAGACTGGGAAGCAAGACTATATGGGAGGGTTCGCAGTTACAGCTGGGGATGGGCTCGACGTTATCGTCAAAAAGTACGAAGCCGATCAGGATGATTACAATAGTATCATGGCCAAAGCCCTTGCTGATCGGTTGGCTGAGGCTTTTGCAGAATTGCTTCATGAAAAAGTAAGGAAGGAGCTGTGGGGCTACTCGCCAGATGAAAAGCTAGACACCGACCGCCTGATCAAAGAGGACTATGCTGGCATTCGTCCGGCACCGGGCTACCCGGCCTGCCCCGACCACACGGAAAAGAGGCTTTTGTTTGACCTGCTGGATGTAGAAAAAAAGACTGGCATCATCCTTACAGAGTCTTTTGCCATGTACCCTGCGGCTGCGGTAAGCGGTTTTTACTTCTCACATCCTGACTCTAAGTATTTTGGTTTGGGTAAAGTAGAAAAGGATCAGGTAGAGGAATATGCCCAGCGCAAAGGCTTTTCTTTGGACGACATGGAAAAATGGTTAGCGCCAAATCTCAATTACAATATTTAATCAAAGACACTTCAGAGTAACCCGAAGTGCTGCAATAGCTGAAAAATGAAAGTAGTAGATCATATTAACAACGCTAAGAAAACCCTGTTCTCTTTTGAGATTTTGCCTCCGCTAAAAGGGCAGAGCATGCAGGCGATCATCGACACTATAGAACCCCTGATGGAGTTTAAGCCTCCTTTTGTAGATGTAACTTATCACAGGGAGGAGTACATGTACAAAAAGCGCCAGGATGGACTTTTGGAGAAGGTGACGATCAGAAAAAGACCCGGTACAGTCGGCATTTGTGCAGCTATTATCAATAGATTCAAGATCGACGCAGTTCCTCATATTATTTGTGGAGGTTTCAGTAAAGATGAAACAGAGGACGCACTTATTGACCTTGACTTTCTTGGGATCGATAATGTGTTGGTGCTTAGGGGTGATCCAATTAAGTCGGAGGGAGCTTTTGTAGCCGATCCCAATGGACACAAGTATGCGTCGGAACTGCTGGCGCAGGTCATCAATATGAACAATGGTCGCTATCTGCACGAAGAAACTGAAGGCAACCACACCAATTTTTGTATTGGGGTGGCGGGGTACCCTGAAAAACATTTTGAAGCACCAAACCTGTCGACGGACATTCGCCATCTGAAGCGAAAAGTAGAAATGGGAGCGCAGTATATTGTTACTCAAATGTTTTTTGACAACAACGAGTTTTTTGCTTTTGAGAAAAAGTGCAGAGAGGAGGGCATTACCGTGCCAATTATTCCTGGTCTCAAGCCGATTACCTCTGTCCGTCAAATGACTGCATTGCCGAGGTCGTTTTTCATCAACTTACCCAACGACCTGGTAAATGAGCTTGAAAAATGCAAAGACAATAAAGCCGCTAAAACTGTTGGTATTGAATGGTGTATTAATCAGTCCAAGGAACTGATGGCTGGAGGAGTGCCGGTGCTGCACTACTACACCATGAGCCGTGCTGAGTCAGTGAAGGACATTGCATCTGCTTTGTTTTAAGATAGGAGGAGAGTGCTGATATGGTTAGATTGCTGCTGAAGAGCCCTTTCTGCGAGTAAACAGAGGAAATAGCGAACAAACCATGAAGATTATTGAATGCCCTCGGGATGCGATGCAAGGCTGGAGAAGCTTTATTCCTACGCAAAGTAAAGTTGATTACATCAATCAACTGCTTAAGGTAGGCTTTGATACGATAGACTTTGGGAGTTTTGTTTCTCCCAAAGCTATCCCGCAAATGAGGGACACGGCGGAAGTGCTTTCAAAGCTTGACCTTTACGATTCCCAGACTAAGTTATTGGCTATTATTGCCAACCTGAGAGGTGCCGGGGAGGCTTGCCTGCATAAGGAAATTAGCTACCTGGGCTTTCCTCTTTCCCTCTCGGAAACCTTCCAACAGAAAAACACAAATAAGAGCATCGCTGAGGCGCTGGCTATTGTTCAGGGGATTCAAAACCTTTGTGTCAAACACAACAAAGTGTTGGTGGTCTACCTGTCTATGGGCTTTGGCAATCCTTATGGTGACCCTTACGAACCAGCTCTCGTAACTGAGTTTGTGAACAGACTCGATGCGATGGAAATTAAGATTATTTCCTTGTCAGACACTGTAGGTGTTTCTACACCCGCCAATATTATAGCCTTATTTGAAGAGGTCATTCCAGCTTTTCCTCATATTGAGTTTGGCGCTCATTTGCATTCAACAAAGGAATCGGCGTGGGAGAAAATAGAAGCTGTGTATCAGGCCGGGTGCAGACGAATGGACGGAGCTATCAATGGCTACGGCGGTTGTCCCATGGCGGACAACGATCTGGTGGGAAATATGGCTACGGAGCAAATTACTGCCTTTTGTAGTGACCACTCTATTCAAACAGGGTTAAAGGATGATCAGTTTTTGAAATGCTTAAAATTGGCTTCGGTGGTTTTTGCTAACCAATAGTTTTACGGGCAGTTTTTTAACCAGGCATCCTTCCCGCCCTTTGACCCCAGCTTTTCGGCCTCCAAAAAGTCCCTGCAGGCAAGCTCAGGGTACTCAGTTTCAAGAAGGGCCATTCCCCTGAGGTAGAAGCCGGTGCCTCTGTCTTTGCTCGAATATTTGAGAAATGAATTGAAGTCAAGAACAGCAATATCGAAGCTTTTGAGCTGATAGTGACAATAGCCCCGGCCCATAAAGCAGTCGGAATAGTCGGGGTTGATTTCAAGAGCATGGGAAAAGTGCCTGACGCCGCTTTCATAGTCTTGCTTGCCAAATGTGCTGACTTCACCCAGGTAGTAGTAGGCGCTGTCCCAATTTGGTTGTTTCGTTAAGGCGCTGTAAAAAGCGCTGTCGGCTTCATCAAACTTTGATGAATTTTTAAGGGCAATGCCTTTTTTTAGGTAGAAGAAAGCACTGTCTGCTGCCGTTTCTGAATAGCTTAAGCCCCTACTGATGTGTTCCAAAGAACCATTAAAGAACTTCAGTTTTTCGGAGGACAGAATGGTCGCCATCCTGGCGGTTTCCAGGTTCCGTACGCCAACACTTCTGTAAGCAAAGTCAAGTTGTTTTAATGCAGGGAACCACTTCTTCTCTGCGTAAAGCTCTTTTGCTTCGTTATAGTAATAAATGGACGCATACACCTGCATGGAAAGCGGAATGCAGATCACCAGCCCAATCAGAAGTACCATGAATAAGCTCACCATGATTTTTGTGCGCCGGGAGAAGACCACTGGCTCCGGCGGCTTCCGTGCCCGTGCTTTGTTCCTTTTAAAATAGGGATCACGATCTCTTGGGGAACTGGATGAGGGTGAGGGTGGTGGTTTTGGTTGGCTGAATTGCTCGTATGTAAACGTAGTACCAGCGCTGGAAAGTACCTGGTAAGCCTCCAGCACCTGCTTGAACCTCTCCTCGGCATCTGAATCCCCCGGGTTTCTGTCAGGGTGGTATTTGAGCGCCAATTTCCGGTAGGCAGCCTTTATTTGCGCTTGCGTGGCACCGTACTGAACACCTAATACCTGATAATGGTCTGCCATTTTACCTGATAAGTTTAAACTGCTTTCCAGGGAGGGACTTAACAAAACCCTCAAACTCCAAATTTAGCAATTCGGAGGCTAGTTGATGAATCGGTATTTGTGTGTTCCAGCTCAAAGTGTCCAAATGGATGCCATTGGGCTGTTTCTCCAGCGAATCCCATATTTTGGAAGCCATTTCGCTCAGGGCTGCTGGCTTGGTTGCCGTCTTCTTTTTTGTGGACGAAGCAAGATCCCAATTGAGCAGGGAAGCAAGACTTTCCGCTGATGTATAGATATGGGCTTTCTGTTGCTCAATAAGCTTATTGCAGCCCTCTGAAAAACTATTACCAAGGTTGCCGGGTATAGCGAGCACCTCCCGGTCATAGGAATTGGCAATTTCGGCGGTGATAAGCGCACCGCCACGGCTGGCAGCTTCTACCACTATCACCGCTTCGGCCAGGCCGGCAATGATCCTGTTTCGTGCCGGGAAGAACGACGCTTCAGGTTTGGTTCCGGGTGCATACTCTGTAACCAGCCCACCTTCTTCCAACATTTTGATTGCCGTATGCTTGTGCGCCGACGGGTATATAATATCAGTGCCAGAGGCCATTACGCCAAATGTAGGAAGGCCGTTGTCAAGTGCTGCCCTGTGGGCTTCTATGTCGATGCCGTAGGCCAGGCCGCTTACGATAAGTGGATTGTAGGGAATAAGCGATTGAATAATTTCACGGGTAACCTCCCTTCCATAATCGGTGGCACTTCTGGTGCCAACAATAGCCACCGCCTTTGTTGTGTCCAGTGTTCCAGCCCCCTTTTTGAAAATTATCAGGGGAGCATCGTAGATGTGTTTCAGCCGCTCAGGATAGGCTTCATCGGTAAAAAATATGGCTTCGGTATCTTGCTTTTCGCAGCGCTCCAGCACTTTCTCGGCTTCTTTTAAAAAGTCGGCCTGAATCAGGGCTTCAGCAGTTTTCTCTCCAATTCCGTTGATCTTTTTTAGCTTTCCTTTTGGTGTTTTAAAAATAGAAGAGGCTGATCCCAGATGACTGATGAGCATGCGTGCCATGCGGGGCCCAACTCCCGGAACCAATTGGAGGGCTAATTGATATAACTTTTCTTCTGTCAATCTTTCTGTTCTAACTCGCCTCTTAATTTAACGAGGAAAGACCTGACATTCTTCAATCCATCAATCATTTCCAGTGTATCCTTCGCTTTTTTTGCATTTGTTTTCAAAAAATCCCGTGCTCCCTGCAGGGTATAGCCCTTTTCTTTTACCAGATGGTAAATAAGTTTTACATTTTCGAGGTCTTCTTTGGTAAACTGCCTGTTTCCCTTTCGGTTTTTCTTAGGCTTGATGATGTCGAATTCAGTCTCCCAAAACCGAATCAGGGAGGTAGCTACATCCATCATGTCAGCTACCTCGCCGATGGTGTAGTATTTTTTCTCGATCTCTTTTTCTTTGTATGGCACGTTAATTATTGATTTTAAAAGTGATCAAACCATCATCTAAAATTTCCAATGCTGTATCAGGAAAGTCCTGTAAGGTTAGCTCTTTTATTTTACGAAGCACTTTCTGATTCTCGTCGACCAGTGGCCCTCCTGAGCCCAACTGGTGAGTGGAGAATATCTGACCCTGCAGAAAATCACCCTCTCCATTTACCCATAACTTTACAATGGGGGCGATGCCATTGGGACCCTTAAGATTAAACCGGCGATAGGTGCAAAAATTGCCCATGCTGTAGGCTATAAATTTCCCCTCGTAAAGATCCACTGCCCTGGTTACATGCGGGCCGTGACCAAAAACGATGTCGGCACCGGCGTCAATAACCAACCGGGCAAATTCATACACGTTACCCCTGTCCTCGCCCACAAACGACTCTCTTTTTCGGGTAACATGCTGAAATTCTGGCCCCTCACCACCTGCGTGGAAAGAAACAATCACTATCTGGCACGTCGTGTCAAGGTGTTGAATGATCTCCCTGGCCCTGGCGTAGTCGTGAATACTGATGGTGCCTGTGTTTGGGGCAAAGGCAGCAAAGCCTATTTTAGTTTTTTTAGCTTCAAAGATGGTATAAGGGGTTGATTGAGTGCCCGCTACGGCTATGCCCAACCCTGTGAGCACTTCGATGGAGCTTTTTCGCCCCTCCGGTCCAAAATCACCGGCGTGGTTGTTGGCCAGGCTCATTACATCGAAGCCAGCTTCTTTCAAATGAACCGCATAGTGTTCCGGCGTTTTAAAAAGATAGCAAAGCTTTGGGTTGTTGCATTCTTTTGGGGTGCCATCGTCGTCAATAAGCACTCCCTCGTAGTTGCCAAAAGTAACATCTGCCTCCTTGAGGATGTGTTCTACATCGCTCAAAAGCATACTACCATTTGCTGGTGGTAAGTATTCCTTCGAAGGGTATTCCGTCCCCAGCATAATGTCGCCCACGCCAATAACGGTCAAAGTGTCCGGCACTACTTCGAATACTTCAAGGGCTATCTCCTCACCAATTTTTTCAAGCGTGTCACCGTTTGAGGTTACATACACCGGGGCCGGTGCAGGCACAACAACCGTGTCTTTTGCAACTGGAGCAGGGGTGTTATCCACCGTTGAAGCCAGCCTGCTTGTTTTGCAGGAAAAGGCAGCTAACGACAATAGTAGTATGAACCCTGATTGCTTGAACATGGTTTGGATGGTGTGGCACAAAAATAGAGTATCAAGGTGGAAGTGGCTTTTCAATTCACATGAAATTTATCCACAATTTATTGACACAAAAAAGGCAGCCTTCCGGGAAAGCTGCCTTCATGTTCAGATTCAACTCTTTTTATCCAAGTGATTGGTTTTCAACAGAAGCAAGTCTGAGTATTTCTTCATATTCTTCAGGGGTAACTCCCTGGAAGAAGTAGTGAACAGGGTCGGTGGCCTTGCCATTAATATGCACTTCATAGTGCACATGAGGAGCAGTAGACTTTCCGGTGCTTCCAACAAAACCGATCGTCTCACCTCTTTTGACCTTCTGACCTACTTTCACGTTTTGTAAGTCCATGTGGCCGTATAAGGTTTCGTAGCCAAAGCCATGGTCTATAACCACATACTTGCCGTATCCGCCAAAGTCATATCGTACAGATTTTACTACACCGTCTCCGGTGGCATAAATGGGTGTGCCTCTCTCCGCAGAAAAGTCAACACCTGCGTGCATTTTAGACGTTTTCAGGATGGGATCAATTCTTATTCCATAACCTGAAGCAAGGCGCTTTAACTCTTTGTTGGATATTGGCTGAATAGCAGGCGTGGCAGCCCAAAGTTCTTCTTTATTCTTAGCCAGCTTCATGATTTCATCAAACGACTTGGTTTGAATATACATCTGCTTCTTCAGCTTGTCGAGTTTTTTAAACGACTCTACAATCAATTCTTCACGCTGAAGGTCAGACTCTATCATGTCCTTGTAACGGTTTGCCCCTCCAACCCCCGCTTCTCTTATCGACGACGGGATAGGCTCTGCTTCAAAAATAACACGGTAAATCTGATCGTCCCTATTTTGAAGTGAGGCGAGCATCTCCTGAGTGTCATTCATGTCCTTCTTGAGAAGCTCATAGTACATATTAAGCTCTTCATTCTCTTTCTTGAGAAGGGCTTCTTTGGGGGAGTCAAAATAGGTGTTGTAACCCAAAAGAATGCCTATAGCCAAAATGAGGGAGACAGTAAAGAAGCCTAGAAGATTAAGGAAAATATCCCAGGAGCTGACCTTCACACGCTCATATTTGCATGTTTCGGTGTCGTAGTAATATTTTATCCTAGCCATAGGTTGACAGTTAGTCTTTTATTGTAACTTTGCTTCTATATAAGCGAATCTCATCGCTTTTACGGAAAATTCTGAATTCCGTTATAATTCAGGCGCAATATAAGAATTTTTAAACATATTCTGGATATTTCCCAACCTCCGGTAAGTTTGAAAGCAGCATAAACCCCTTTAGTTATTGATAAGTAAACTGTACAATTCTAAGATGCTACAGTTTATCAGACCGTTTTATTCAAATGACAGCAGCAGAGATAAGACAGAAGTTCCTTCAATTTTTTGAAAGCAAAGGCCATAAAATAGTGCCTTCCGCCCCCATGGTAGTTCAAAACGACCCTACATTGATGTTTACCAATGCGGGTATGAATCAGTTCAAAGACTACTTTCTTGGCAATAAGGAAGCGCAGGTAAAGCGAATAGCTGACACACAGAAATGTCTGAGAGTGTCAGGAAAACACAACGATCTTGAGGAAGTGGGGCTGGATACCTACCACCACACCATGTTCGAAATGCTTGGCAACTGGTCTTTTGGGGATTATTTCAAAAAAGATGCGATCAACTGGGCATGGGAACTACTGACGGAAGTGTATAAGCTGCCCAAGGACAGGTTGTATGCGACGGTGTTTGGTGGAGATGAATCAGAAAACTTAGAGAAAGACAATGAGGCATTTGACCTATGGAATGCTCATTTGCCTGCCGATAGGGTGCTGGACGGCTCGAAGAAAGACAACTTCTGGGAAATGGGTGATACAGGCCCTTGCGGGCCTTGTTCTGAATTACACATCGACTTAAGAGATGCCGCTGAAATAGCGAAGGTGCCTGGCAGAGAGATGGTCAACATGGGCCATCCGCAGGTAGTAGAGATATGGAACCTGGTATTCATTCAGTTCAACCGGGTATCGGATGGAAGCCTCAAATCGCTGCCAGCCAAACATGTCGACACAGGGATGGGCTTCGAAAGGCTTGTGATGGCTTTGCAGGGCAAAAAGTCGAACTACGATACCGACGTCTTCCAGCCAATGATCGCTGTGCTGTCCGAAAAGGCAGGGGTGGCATATGGCGACGATGAAAAGACAGATATTGCCATGAGGGTGATTTCCGATCACATCAGGGCTATTTCGTTTGCTATTGCCGATGGACAGCTGCCTTCTAATGTAAAGGCTGGCTATGTGATAAGAAGAATTTTGAGAAGGGCAGTGCGCTACGGTTATACCTTCCTGAAGTTTAATGAGCCGTTTCTGCATACTTTGGTGCCGGTGCTTTCCGATCAGTTTGCTGGTGTGTTCCCCGAGTTGGTGGGTCAAAAGGACTTTATAGCCAAAGTAATTTTCGAGGAAGAAACATCTTTCCTGCGCACGCTTGACAAGGGACTCAAGCGAATCGAGGTGATCAAGCAGTCGCTGAAAGGAAATGAAATCAGCGGTGCTGTTGCTTTCGAATTATACGACACCTACGGATTTCCGCTTGACCTAACGGCTTTGATCGCCAGAGAAAACGGACTGACGGTGGATGAAGCTGGCTTTCAAACGGAAATGCAGCAGCAAAAAGACAGGTCGAAGAAGTCGTCCAAAGTGTCGACAGGCGATTGGGTAGAAGTAAAACAAGATGAAGAGCTTGGGTTTATTGGCTATGACAACCTGGAATCGGTTGCCCAGGTAGTAAAATACAGGGAGATAGAAGACAAAGGCAGCAAGCTGTTTCAGCTTGTGCTTGACAATACACCGTTTTATGCTGAAAGCGGCGGACAGGTGGGCGACAAGGGATTGCTTATTTCTGGCGATCAGAAAATAAAGGTGCTGGACACGAAAAAGGAGAATGACCTGATCATTCACTTTGTATCCGAACTGCCCAAAGACCCAACTTTGCCTTTGCAGGCAAAAGTTGATGGTTACAAAAGACAATTAACAGAGAACAACCACAGTGCTACCCACTTGTTGCATGCTGCACTCAGGCAGGTGCTCGGCACGCATGTGCAGCAAAAGGGCTCATTGGTGTCTCCCGATGTGCTTCGTTTCGACTTCTCTCATTTTGCCAAAATGACGGATGAAGAGATCAGAGAAGTGGAGGCCATTACCAATAAAAAAATAAGAGAAAACATAGCGCTGAATGAGCGCCGCAATGTGCCCATCGCTGAAGCCAAACAGTTAGGAGCCATGGCGTTGTTTGGTGAGAAATATGGTGAGTTTGTGCGGGTCATTACCTTTGATCCACACTATTCGGTAGAATTGTGTGGAGGCACTCACGTGCGTGCCACTGGCCAGATCGGTTTTCTCAAAATTGTCTCCGAAAGCAGTGTGGCTGCTGGTGTGCGACGGATCGAGGCGGTAACGGCCGATAAGGCAGAGTCACTGATCATTGAGCAGGACATGCTGATGAACGAGATGAAGGAATTGCTGAAGAACCCGAAAGACCTGGCAAAGGCTGTGGCACAGCTGCTTGAAGAGAAGCAAACTTTGACAAAGGAGCTGGAGGGGTATCGCCTAAAAGCATCGCAGGGTGTGAAGCAGGACTTGCTTAAGGAAGTGAAGGCCATTGATGGCATCAGCCTGCTGGTGGCAGAGGTGACATTGCCAGATGCCGACAGTTTGAAAAAACTAGCTTATGAGCTCAGAAATGAGTTGAGCTCGCTGGCCATGGTGCTGGCAGCGAATATTGACGGCAAGCCTCAGGTAGCTGTGATGTTCGACGATTCGCTCGTGGAAAAATTTGGATTAAATGCCGGGCTCATCGTACGTGACCTGGCCAGAGAAATACAGGGTGGTGGAGGCGGACAACCGTTTTTCGCTACTGCAGGAGGAAAAGACATTAACGGATTGCCCAAAGTGGTGGAAAAAGCAAATGATTTACTGGCAAAAGCGCTTAATTTGAGCTCTCTTGCTTAACCGAAGTGCATCTAATGAGTGATTTGAAGGACAAGAATAGCTTTGAGGCCGTTATTGGACTGGAAGTGCATGTGCAACTGCAGACTAAAAGCAAGGTGTTTTCACCGGATGCCAATAAGTTTGGTTCAGAACCCAATCAGCACATCCATGTGATTAGCCTGGGGCATCCGGGCAGCATGCCGAAGTTGAACAAAAAGGCACTGGAGTACGCCATTGAAATGGGGCTGGCGTGTCACAGCGAAATAGGTCGCTATAATTTCTTTGACAGAAAGAACTACTTCTACCCCGACCTTCCGAAGGGCTATCAGGTGACGCAGGACAAAACACCGATTTGCAAAGGAGGCTACGTCGAAATTGGTTTCGATACCAACACCCCGAAAAAGATCATGCTCCATAAGATTCACATGGAGGAAGATGCAGGAAAATTGATGCACGTCGATGGTAAGGATATTTCGGCAGTGGACTACAACCGGGCTGGTGTGCCCTTGATAGAGATAGTGACTGACCCCATGATTACCTCATCGCAGGATGCCGGTGCTTTTCTTACAGAGATAAGAAAAATGGTGCGTTTTCTGGGCATTTCCGACGGTCATATGGAGGAAGGCTCTTTGCGTTGCGATGCCAACGTGTCGATTCGTAAAAAAGGAGTGACCACGCTGGGCAACAAAGTAGAAGTAAAAAACCTCAACAGCATAAGGTATGTGCAGAAGGCGATTGAGGTAGAAATAGAAAGGCAAACAAATCTCACACTGCAGGGTAAAAAGATCATTTCGGAAACCAGGCTGTTTGATCCTGAGAAGAACCAGACCTACGGCATGCGGATGAAAGAGGAGCTCAACGATTACCGCTACTTCCCCGAGCCTGACCTGGCTCCATTTGTTGTGGACGACACCATGCTTGACGACATCCGCAAAAAGATGGCAAAGCTTCCCCGTCAGTACTACGACGACTTTACTCAAAAATACGGTTTGCCTGCTTACGATGCACTGGTGATCACCGAAAAGAGAGACTTCGCTCATCTCTTTGAAGAAACGGTGGCCCATACCACGTGCTATAAGCAAGTGAGTAACTGGCTAATGGGGCCGATTAAGAGTTACCTGAAAGAAAATGGCACATCCCTGCGCAAGCTTTCCCTCACAGGCGCTATGCTGGCCGACCTGGTCAATCTGGTGGAAAAGGGAACGGTGAGCTACACTGTGGCCTGCCAGAATATCTTTCCGGAGGTGATAAAAACGGGCAAGGCACCTCACGACATTGCGCATGACATGAACCTTGTGCAGGAGTCGGACAGTGATGTGCTGATGCCTGTGATAAAAGAAGTGCTCGCTCAAAATGCTGATAAGGTGGCCATGTACAAAAGTGGAAAAAAGGGACTGCTCGGTATGTTTATGGGGGAGGTAATGAAAAAAACCAATGGAAAGGCCGACCCAAAATTAACCAACCAACTTTTGGTTGAATCATTGGCATAGAAGTCTTGTTAGAGAAAAAAACAGAAAGATGATAAAGTATCTTGTCGTAGTATTAGCAGGAGTTTTACTTATTACCTCGTGTTCTGAGGGCACAAGTCAGGAAGGATTGAAAATTGCTGGAAAAGTAAAATTCCCACAAGAAACAGGCATCATTCAGCTTGAAATGCTGGGACTGGAAGGAATTGACCCCATTGATACACTCACATTGGCTGCCGATAGTACATTTGAAACCTACGTTCAAATCGCTGAACCTTCTTTTTTAAGGATCAACTTCTACGGCAAACAGGTGGTGCCATTGGTGTTGGACAAAAGCGATGTTTATATAGAGGCAGAAGCTTATTCACCGCAAGCCCCGTTCACAGTGACTGGCTCAAAGGACACGGAATACTTCGAAGCAGCCGGTAAGCTCAACGCCAAGTTTCAGTCGGATGTGCAGATGATTAACAATGATTACAGCCAGGCTATGATGTCGGGTGATATTGAGACGGCTAATAAAATACGGGAGCAGTATATTGACATCGAAGCCAGCTTTAGTAAAAACATGAAAAAGCTAATCTGGTCGATGGATAACTCGGTGTCGGCCATATTTGCCTTGAATTACATGGACGCCGAGGCACAGTTTCCTTTTTTCGATAGCCTGGCCACAAGGTTTCAGAATGGCCTGCCCGATTCCCGTTTTACCAAAGAGCTTGTGACCAGGGTGGATAATATGAGGGCGTTGGCCGTGGGGGCAATGGCCCCGGAAATTAACCTACCAAACCCAGATGGCGAATCAATTGCCTTGTCATCACTAAGAGGAAAATACGTGCTGGTGGACTTTTGGGCTGCCTGGTGCAAGCCTTGTCGTCAGGAAAACCCGAATGTGGTGGCTTCTTATAACAGGTACAAGGACAAGGGTTTTGAAATATTGGGTGTTTCTCTTGATAGAACAAAGGATGCCTGGCTGAAGGCAATTGAAGACGATGGCCTTACCTGGAAGCATGTGTCGGATTTGAAATACTTTAATTCGGAAGCGGCTGCTACCTACCAAATCAATGCTATTCCGGCTACCTACTTGATTGGCCCTGATGGAAAGATTGTAGCCAAAAACCTTAGAGGAGAGTCATTGGAAAGGAAGCTTGAAGAGATTTTCGGGTGAGATTTTCATTGATTGCTAAGTTCATGCTTTGCTTTCAAGGAACTCAAGCCGCCGGTTCATGATGGCCATTTCTTCCATTCTTAATTTTCTGTCTTCGTTCAAAGCATTCATGAAACGCTCGTTTTGAGCATCCAACTCTTGCTGCCTTTGCTTGCGTTCGTGCTCCAATTCGGATTTCCTGTTCTTTTCTTCCTTTTCCATCCTTAAAAGGACTTTATCCATCCGTTCCCCCTGGTCATCAAGTTTTCGTAAGATCCCATTGACTACCTTGTTATTTTCAACAGCGTAGTCTTTCAAAGCGTCAATATCAGCAGTAAGCTTATCAATGGCTTTCAAGGTATTGCTCAACTGCTCTTCTATTTGATTGACTCGCATGTTTAGTCTTTCGTTATCCATTCAGTATAAAAGTAAGTTTTTTTCTCATTTGTTTCAAAGAGGCGTTTAGTGACATGCAAAGGCTTTTTTTGTCTGGCCGAGAATTCAAGGTCGCCTCTTTTCTAACTCCCGAATCACATCACTGGCAATCCACTTGCTGGTCTTGTCATCTGTGGCCGGGAGTTTCCTTGCCAGTTCAATCACCTCGACAGTTAGATGAGGTCTTTTCTTTCCCACCTGCCTCATTGCCCAGCTTATTGCTTTCTTTATGAAATTTCGGGGGTCGTTGGCTACCGCAGCTGCCTTTTGGAGCATCAAGCGCAGCTCGTCGTCGGTTACGTTATTCTTTTGGTGCATGGTGGCTTCGGCTATTAACACAATACCTGCCCTTCGGGTAAATTCATGTTTGGAGGGGATCCATTCGTTCACTTTGCTTTTCCAGAAAGGAGTATATACGAATAGGTTGCCGCAGCACTGGTCGCACACATCCCAGGAATACATGTCTGCCACCCATGCATCCATTTGTTCGGTAGTCATTTGTTTCGGGTCGCCAACCATGCTGGCAAGCACCTTTGCCTCATGAATATCCGTTTGCCAGAGCTGAAGCGCCAGGGTGTGGTTCTTTTTGATGCTTTTGGCTATTTTGCGAAGCTCAGGCGTTTTGATGCCCAGCGCTTTTTCGGAGGGGATACCGAATCGCTCCACGCCTTTTTTTATCCCCGCATCTGCGAGCAGTTTTAAACCACTAATAACACTTTCTACCGTCTCCATAAATTGATGTTACTGTTTCTGGCTAAACTTACTACTTTGGCAAAATAACCTTTTATCAAACCAATGACTCGACCTACAAACTTAAATTTAGCACTGCTTTTTACCTTTTTGACAACGGCTGCACTCGCTCAACCCGACAGGTGGCAGCAGCGTGTAGAGTACACCATCGATATTGACATGGATGTATCTGCCCATCAGTTCAAGGGTAAGCAAAAGCTCGTTTATTACAACAACTCTCCTGACACGCTCACGAAAGTCTTTTATCACCTTTACTTCAATGCTTTTCAGCCGGGAAGTTCGATGGACGTTCGCTCCCGCACAATCGCTGACCCAGACAGGCGGGTGATGGATAGGATTTATCATTTGAAAGATGATCAGATTGGCTATCAAAAGATTAACGGTCTGAAGCAGGACGGCAAGGCGCTTTCGTATACTGTAGAAGGCACGGTGCTTGAGGTGAACCTGGCCAAGCCGATTCTCCCTAAAAGCAAAGTGACTTTTGACATGGAATTTGAAGGGCAGGTGCCATTGCAAATCCGCAGAAGTGGCTGGAATAACAGGGAAGGTGTGGAGTACTCTATGGCCCAGTGGTATCCAAAAATGGCTGAGTATGACTACGAGGGCTGGCATGCCGATCCGTACGTAGGGAGAGAGTTCTACGCACCGTGGGGCGATTTTAATGTAAACATCACGATTGACTCCGCTTACATGATAGGCGGCTCAGGTTATTTGCAAAACCCCGAACAAATTGGCAAAGGGTATGCAAAGCCCGGCGCTACCATAAAAAGAGCGAAAGGCAGCAAGTTGACCTGGCAGTTCAAAGCCCAGAACGTTCATGACTTCATGTGGGCTGCCGACCCTGACTATCTGCATGATGTGGCACAGGTACCCGACGGCCCTGCCTTGCACTTCTTCTATCAGGGTGATACGCTGGTGGAAAACTGGAAGGAGCTTCAAGGCCTTGCAGTAAAGGCATTTGATTTCCTGAATAAGAACTTTGGCAAGTATCCCTACGACAAGTTTGCCGTGGTGCAGGGAGGTGATGGTGGCATGGAATACCCCATGTCGACGTTGATCACAGGGCACCGCTCTGTTCGTAGTTTGGTAGGTGTGACCGTGCACGAAGCCTTGCACAGCTGGTACCAGGGCGTGTTGGGCACTAACGAGTCGCTGTATCCGTGGATGGACGAAGGCTTTACCGACTATGCCACGCAGATCACCATGCATTACCTTTTCGATGGGCCGAACGGTGGTAATTATATCAACCCGCTGGAAGGTTCGTATCGGTCGTACTTCTCATTGGCGCAAAGCGGCCTGGAGGAGCCTATGTCGACACATTCCGATCATTACAATACCAACAGGGCGTATGGCTCGGCTGCCTACTCTAAAGGAGCTGTTTCGCAGCATCAGCTGAGTTATGTGGTAGGTCACGAAACGTTTATGCGGGGACTTAGGAGGTATTTTGATACCTGGAAGATGAAGCACCCCAATATGAACGACTACATCAGGATTCAGGAGAAGAATTCAGGCCTGGAACTCGACTGGTACTACGAGTATTTTGTGAATTCCACTAAGACGATTGACTATGGCATTAAGTCGGTGGAAGAGCAGGGGGAGCAAACAAACGTTACGCTTGAGAGAATTGAAAAAATGCCGATGCCGATAGAGCTGTACGTGGAATATGCTGATGGCAGCAAAGAGTTGTTTTACATTCCTTTGGATTTAATGAGGGGGGCAAAGGAGCATGACGACCCGAGCATTCCACGCACCATCCTTACCGACTGGCCCTGGACGCATCCGTACTATACCTTCAGCATTCCAAAGAAGCCGAAGGACATTAAGTACATGGAAATAGACCCAACGCAGCGCATGGCTGATACTGACCGCACCAACCAGAGCTACCCGTGGCGCTCGGCCGTGGAGGCGGAGGGAGAGGTGGTGAATAAGTAGGCCGGAGGAGGCTGAATCAAATGGCCCCTGCAGAACGAAATTGTTATATTGAGCTTGCAGAAAAATGTGGGTTTCGACAGGCTCAACCTGACACATTTTTCTGCAAGCTTAAAACACGTTATCGGTAGCTTGTTGAAATACTCAGCGATTGCGTGCGCTAAGGTTTCGATACCGACCTGGAAGGGTTCAAACTGACGCCGCTTTGGGTCATTTGATTCGATCTCCTTACTTTGCATAATCATCCCATGCAACTCTCCACCCTCGACTACATTATCATTGCGGTTTTCCTGGGGCTAACCCTGTTCATAGGGCTGCGGTTTCGCAAGCAGGCTGGGAAGGACATCGCTCAGTTTTTTCTCGGAGGCCGCAACCTTCCCTGGTACATTGCAGGACTTTCCATGTTGGCTACCACTTTCGCTGCCGACACACCCCTGGCAGTCACCGAGCTGGTAGCGCAAAACGGCATAGCTGGCAACTGGCTTTGGTGGAACATGCTGGCGGGTGGCATGCTCACCACCTTCTTCTTTGCCCGTTACTGGCGAAGGGCTGGGGTGCTCACAGATATTGAACTGATTGAACTCCGCTATTCGGGCAAGCCTGCTTCCTTTCTAAGGGGATTCAGAGCCATTTATTTCGGTATTTTCATGAATGTGCTCATCATCGGCTGGGTGAACCTGGCGCTGATGTCGCTGTTGCAGGTCTTCTTCGACATACCTGAAGGCCTGCTGATTTGGTATGTGGGTGCTGCCATGCTGCTGGTAGTGATCTATTCGGGCATGTCGGGCTTGCTGGGGGTGGCGTTTACTGATGTGGTGCAGTTTGCTATTGCCATGGCGGGCAGCATCGTGCTGGCTGTGCTGGTGCTCTACTCGGACGATATCGGAGGCATCGATCAGTTGAAAGCCAATTTACCAGAAGGATCGCTCGATTTCTTCCCCACAATTGGAGGAGACAACAATGGTTCATTGCTGGCGCTGGGTTTGGGGAGCTTCTTTGCTTTTATTGGCGTGCAATGGTGGGCCAGCTGGTACCCGGGGGCTGAGCCTGGCGGAGGTGGGTATATCGCTCAGCGCATGATGAGCACCCGCACCGAGAAGGATGCCGTGTATGCTACCTTGTTTTTTCAGATCGCTCACTATTGCCTGCGCCCCTGGCCCTGGATCATCGTAGCACTCTGTGCGCTGATCTTATACCCCAATCTGAGTGCTGAGGAAAGCCGGTTGGGTTACGTAATGGCCATGAAGGACTATCTGCCATCTGGTTTGAGAGGGCTTGTGCTGGTGGCTTTCTTCGCTGCCTATATGAGCACCATTTCCACCCAGCTTAATCTGGCAGCTGGCTACCTGGTCAATGACTTTTATAAGCGTTTCATTAGGCCTGAAGCAAGTGAGAAGAGGCTGGTGCAAGCCTCCCGTGCGGGGACACTTGGTTTGATGGCTATTTCACTTTGGGTAACGACCTATATCACCAGTATTTCAGGCGTATGGGCCTTCATCATTGAGTGCGGTGCCGGCCTTGGGCTGGTGATGATTCTGCGATGGTACTGGTGGCGCATCAGTGCCTGGAGCGAGATAGTGGCCAGTGTGGCGCCCTTCCTCGCTTACGGACTGTCGAAATTTGTGCTGGTGCGCTATGACCCCATTTGGGGCAAAGGCATCGGGGAAGACCCCACCAGCTTCTTTTTTACTGTTGGCTTTACTACGTTGGCGTGGCTGCTCGCCACCTACCTGGCCCCCGGCACAAGCAGCGAGAAGCTGCAAAGCTTCTACGACCACATCCAACCTGACGGCAACTGGCGACCGTTCAGAAAGGACTGGAACAGAGGCAAGCTGCTGCTTCTGGTGGTTTGCTGGCTAAGCGCCATCGCCATGGCGTATGCTGTGCTATTCGTTACAGGCAGCTTGATTTTTAAAGAATGGGCACAAGCCGGGGTATATGGACTGGTGGTCGTGGGGTCTTTTTTGGTGCTGAGAGGCGCTTCGGGAAAGGTGAGGATTTTTGATGTTTAGGTAACTGAGTCGAATTTTGACCGCCTGATTATCACGCTTTGCAAACATTGGTTTTCTATTTAGTTGAAAAAAGACTAGTTTGATTTGTTGTACTGGGTTGTTTTTCAGTGGGTGGCGATTACTTTTAATCTGGCATATCTAATGGAAATCGATACTCGTTAAATAACGCCCGATGGAAAAGAAATACAGGTATTTAGGGTTTTTCCTGCTGTTGCTAATTCCATTGACCCTACTTGGGTTTTACAGGACCTACTTTGGCCTGGCTCCTGAGTTCAATGAGCAGACCGATATATTCATACATCTGCATGCATTCATTGCTACGATTTGGATTCTCTTGCTAATCACCCAACCCTTTCTGATACAATACCAAAAGCTAAAAGCTCACCGCTTGCTTGGTAAGCTTTCGTTTGTCATATTTCCTTTGCTGGTGCTGTCATTTATTCCTCAGATGGTAAAGAATGCGAGTTCAGGACATAGCAGCGAATTGTTTTTTCCTGTAAGAGACACCCTGATGCTGAGTTTATTTTACGGACTCGCTATCTATCATAAGAGAAATAGTTCGCTGCATATGCGGTACATGATTGTCTCGGCGATGGTTTTCCTTTTCCCTACTATTGGACGCATCTCTTATGCATGGTTCCATGTGATGGGCGGAGGGGGAACACATATCTCTTATGTTGTTATTTATGCAGTGCTAATAGGCCTGATTTTTTATGATAAGGTAAATCAGAAAAGTTTTCAACCTTACCTGGTTGCCATGGCGTGTATGGTGGTTTCTCACGGTGCCTTCTTTTTGGTTTTTAGGTAAATGGCTGGCCATCTTTTATGCAGAAATTTCGTATATTAAAGAAGGAAGATTTCGCCATTCGTTCCTTTCTGTATCAAATACCCCCTTTTCTTTGCAGCGCAGCAGTTGTTCGTTTGCTGCGTACCAAACACCAACTTACTGCGCAGCAAACGCTCCGCACATAGCTATGTTGCACCTCCAGGATAGCCTTAATGAAGCTCCAATGTAGCCACATCTAACCCTCAATGTAGCCACATTTATTTTCCAATGAAGCCTTCATGTGTTCTGGGGCTGCTTATGGCCAGCAAGTGATACAGGAAGGGTCTTCAATGGGCTGTTTAACTTGCATGAAATTCTATTATTTTCCAGGCATTTGGGTAGTATATTGAAGCCATCAAATAAAACGCTATGCTAAAAATACCATACTACGTGACTACTAAGGGCGAAGCCGGAAAAGCTGGTGGCGGGCAGTACAGGTTCTACCCGGCGTTGCTGCCCAGGCGCAAAGCCACTGAGGAAGATGTGATGACCCATATGGAAAGAGCGTACAATGTCCGTCGATCAACGGTGAAGCAGGTGATTATCGCCCTACAGGGAACGATTGTGGATATGCTGGAGACGCACAACCACATTGACCTCGGGGAGTTGGGTTTTGTGCGGCTGGAGATCAAATGCAGCGGGGAAGACGACCCGACCAAGGTCACCCGCCACCACATCAAAAAGCCCACACTGCATATTCGGTTAAGCGGCACTATGAAGCAAGCACTTAAATACTTTAGGTTCGAAAAGGCCACCGCCTCTGAGCTGAAAAATGCCGGGGTGGCCAATGCCAAGAAGAAGTGAGGGAGCTTGGCTATTTCAAAACCAGCACAAGAGGGCCGTGCATCAGGTCTTTACCAGAAGGCTGGTGCTGACCACCGCCTGAAGACCAAGGGTTATGCACTGGCCCCTACACGGCTCCATGGGTCGAATGGTTTCGTCGTCATGTACTCCTGCCATTGGATGATCAACACTTTTTGGATAGTCCCACGCTCAATAATGGGCATAAACCCATAGTCGTATGAAAAGTAATAAGTGCCCGATTGGGTAGGGTAAATGGTGGTGAAAAGTTTGAAATCGAATTTCAGCTGGTCAAGAATGTCTTTTCTCACGGGGGCCTTGCCGGTTGGGCACAACGTATAAAGAATTTTTCTATTCCGGCGGATAAGCTTATTGGCTACCTGAATGTTTTTCTCCAGGGCTCCTTTATGACGGTTGTGGTAGGCATTTCGGCACTGGGCATCGCAAAATCGTTTGTCCCACCTGCCTACCAGTGCTTCTCCACAGTGCTGACAGTTATTACTTAACATAATAAGTGTTTTTATAAATACTTATAAACGTATATAAATGCTTATAAACATACTTAAGGTAGAAATATTCTCTCTATTTAGGTCTATGAAAACTGGACAAACTATCATTTACAATCCGGCGGCCCACGGCAGCACGCCACCTGCCCGGCTGGCCGATCCGGTGGTAAAGGAATACCAAGAGGCGTTAGCCCTGTTCAGACAAAAGCTGGTCATACGCCGGTACAGTGCATCGACGCTGAGCACGTATTTTTATATGTTTCGGGAGTTTTTAAAAGCCATGTACCCGATGCCGATCAGGCAGCTAAGGAAGGAAGACATACTTGCCTATCAGGCAATGCTGATAAAAGAAAGAAATGTATCCTCTTCTTATCAGAATCAAAGCATCAATGCGATCAAGTTTTACTTTGAAAAAGTGATGGGCATGCCCACCGGGTATTATGACCTTGAGCGCCCCCTGAAAGAGCAGAAGCTACCGACTGTATTCAGCAAAAAAGAAGTGGCAGCTATTTTGAGTAATTGCCACAATATCAAGCATGAAGCAATCCTGACTCTTATTTACTCGGCTGGACTGAGAATTTCTGAAGCGATAGATATAGAAATCAAAGACATTGATTCGGATAATATGCGGATCTGGATAAGGGGAGCCAAAGGCAAGAAGGACAGGCTCAGCGTGCTTTCGCCAAAAATGCTGGACTTGCTACGCACCTACTACCGGAAAGAAAGGCCAAAGCAATACCTTTTTGAAGGGCCTGCTCATGCGAAATACTCAGTGACCAGCATCAGGAATGTGTTTCACCGGGCCAAAAAGAAGGCGGGCGTAACAGCGCCCGGAACAGTGCACACACTGAGGCATTCATTTGCCACTCACCTGCTGGAAAATGGCACCAACCTCAGGTATATTCAGCAGCTACTTGGGCACGGCAGCAGCAAAACTACCGAGATTTACACCCACGTGTGCAACACCAACCTGACGAACATCAGTAGCCCGCTTGATTCGTTATAAAAATGGGATTAACTTAAATGCGAAATAAAGACAATTGTGCTTGCACAGTTGTTACCCTCAATGATGTTCGACACTAACGTATATTATCCAGACGAAATTCCAGCTAAGTCAAATCGACCTACTGTCTGCAACATCACATGGATTACTTCAATTGTGGCAATATCAGCGCTGATATTAATAACTAATGCCTATACGGACGAACAGATAGCAGCCGACCCAACGCTCAAAGCCTATTTTGTTACCATTGTACTGGTGTTTGTTCCGTTACTTGGATTCCTTACTTACTGTCGATTCCCTAGCAGTAAAAAGGCGCTCAGTGGGCGACTGCTTCTTGACCTAAGAATCGGGCATGATGAAATACGAATTGGTAATTATACTTGTAGGACAACGGATATTTCCAGTTTAGATATAACAATCAGTGGATACAGAAACTTCTATTCTCACGGTGTAGACAATTGTTTGGCTGTACGGACTATTGACGATGAAAATACAATTCGGTTTGAATTACAGTCCAAGTCAGACTACTCCAAACTGCTTCTGACGATTTCGGCACTTCGAACACAGGGCGTTGCAGTGACCTTGACGGACGAACTGGCTAGAAAATGAGGGTAACACGACGCTAAGAATGAATGCGGGCTTCACCAGTTATCATAGGATTGATGGCTTGGATTGTCCGCCACAAAAGTTAAATTTATTCATCGGCGTGGCTAAGTGCCAGTGGAAGCGGAGCTGCATAAAACTCCCGCACTCATCTTAGCGAGTCGTTGAACGAAACCTCCTTACGGAGGTAGCTTTTCGAAATCCGTATCTTGAAGTGAATCATCAAACTTCAAATGTTATGAAAAAAAAGAAAAGCTAAGCCAGCGGTTCGTTCGTGAGTTGACCTTCCG
>NZ_LR701603.1 GCF_902498805.1 Imperialibacter sp. EC-SDR9
TAGAAACTGTAAACGATGAACTCAAGAACATCTGTCAAGTCGAACATTCCAGACATAGGTCTTTCGAAAACTTCATCACCAACCTTATTTCAGGATTGATTGCCTACTCCTTCTTCCCCAAAAAGCCTGCAATCAAATATCAACCCGTCAAAACAAGCCAATTAGCCGCTTTTTAAAATCGAACTCAGGTTAATGGATTTGGGAAGGCGAAAATGTTGGCTGATCACATAGGCTACCTTGAAATCACCGGCTTCCATAACCCTGTTAGCGCCTTCAGGGCCGACTTGACCAAGCAAATGACGCTGCTGTCAGGAGCCAAAGCCGTGATTCTTGACCTTCGTAACAACGGTGGGGGTTCGCCAGAAGCAGTGCAGCTTATCTCCAGTTATTTTTTCGATAGAAACAAGCCTGTTCATCTTAATACGCTTTATTTCCGGAACAGAGATTCCAGTACCGATTTTTACACTCTACAGAACATTGAAGGGCCCGATCTCCAAAGTAAGCCGCTTTTGATACTTACAAGCGACTACACTTTTTCAGCGGCTGAGGAATTTACCTACAACATGCAGTCGCTTAAGCGAGCCACCATTGTGGGTGAAACAACGGGCGGCGGGGCGCATCCTGTTAACCGGCACACCATTTCAGAAGCAATTGTGGCCATCATTCCCGTCGGTCGGGCCATCAATCCCATAACAAAAACCAATTGGGAAGGTGTCGGCATAAAGCCTGACGTGGAGGTTGATGAAGAAAATGCGCTTGATAAGGCAGTAGAGCTGCTTTCCGGCTCCTAATATTTTTTTAGCAAGGACTAATTCCTAATTTGAAATCGACAAATTTCAACTCTTCTATGTTTACCATCGACGCCCACCTTGACCTGTCCATGAACGCCATGGAATGGAACAGGGATATAAGACTTCCAGTAGCTGACATCAATAAAAGGGAGCAAGGGCTGACCGACAAACCTGACAGGGCCAAGGCTGTAGTTTCGCTGCCTGAGCTACGCCGGGGAAATATCGGCTTGGTGGTGGCCACGCAAATTGCCCGCTATGTATCGCCTGGCAATCCTTTGCCCGGCTGGCATTCACCTGAGCAAGCCTGGGCGCAAACGCAAGGCCAACTAGCCTGGTACAACGCCATGGAGGAAGCCGGTGAAATGACTCAGATTGCCAACCTCTCCTCACTCGATACGCATATCGCCTTGTGGAACAATGGGCAGCCAAATGAGAGTAAGCCTGTAGGCTATATCTTGAGTTTGGAGGGAGCAGACTCCATCGTCACCGTTGCTCATCTTGAGAGAGCCTATGCTTATGGGCTGAGAGCATTGGGCCCGGCGCATTATGGGCCCGGCCGTTATGCTCAGGGTACCGACGCCACGGGAGGGCTCGGCCCAAAAGGCCGGGAATTGTTGAAAGAAATGGAGCGGCTGGGCATTATTCTGGATGCTACTCACCTGTGCGACCACAGCTTTTGGGAAGCTTTAGAACACTACCATGGGCCTGTTTGGGCCAGCCACAACAACTGCCGTGCGTTGGTTAACCACAACCGCCAGTTCAGCGATGAGCAAATCAAAGAGTTGATCGACCGGGGTGCTGTCATTGGCGGGGCGCTGGATGCCTGGATGATGGTGCCCGGCTGGGTGCGGGGCCAATCGACTCCCCGGGCGATGAATTGCAATCTTGAAAAAATGATTGACCACATGGATCACATCTGTCAGCTGGCGGGCAATGCTCTGCACATTGGCATTGGATCCGACTTGGATGGTGCCTTTGGGAAAGAGCAATGTCCGTACGATTTGAACACCATAGCTGACCTGCAAACAGTGCCAGATTTGCTGGTCAGGCGAGGTTACACGGAAAAAGACATTGAGCACGTGATGCACGGTAATTGGCTTCGGTTTCTTCAAAAGGCCTGGGCTGGGAAAGATTGACGAGCTAAAGTTTCATTCAAAGCGCTTAAGTCATATATTTAGCGAACCACAATGAGTGATTTAGAAGAGGGTAGGATAAGTGGCGGGATGCCGCTTATTGTTACAACCTTCAAAAACGCCGTCAACCTTAAGACTCATGTTGCTGAGGAGAGATAATTTTAGACAGTTCATCTTTCTGAGTAAGAGCGCTGTCTGCCTTCTTTTGCTGGCTCTTTTTCTCCCTGAAAGAGGTGCTGGACAGGGTACGGACAAGCCTGATTCATCCATTGTCGATGAGCTTTCGTCAAAAGCAGATGTTGCCATGCTGTCCAATGTGGACTCGGGCTTCTTCTATGCTAAAAAACTGTTGGATCTTGGCGAGCAGCAAGAGTTTGACTATGCCAAAGCGAGAGGGTATGAGAAGCTTGGCTGGACACACTGGGTGGAGGGAAACTACGCTGACGGGCTGAAAAATGCTTTGGATGCCATCAGGATTTTCGAACAGTACGGCCCCTCCGAAGGCCTCGTCAGTGCATTTTTATCTGCCGGGAGAAACCTTTTTGAGCAACGCAGCTACACCATGGCACTGACCTATTATCAACGGTCGGAGGTTTTAGCACAAGAACTGGTGCTGGAGAAGCCGCTGATAGAGGCCTACAGAGACCTTGGTGGTATTTCTATCTCTCTTGGCGACTACGAAAAAGGCCTTGACTATTGCACCCGTGGCCTGGCGATCGCTAACCGGCTGGGATTGAGGTCATCTATTCCGATATTTTATAGCCATATAGCACTCATTCATTTTAATCAGGGCGACGTTGAGCAGTCGGTGGATTATAATTGGCGGGCCATACTGGAAGGGAGGCTGACAGGCAACCGCCGCATAGTGGCACTTGGCTTTGAGCGCCTGGCCAATATCGATCTTCAGCAGGGGTTGTACGATGAAGCCATCCGCAAAGGAAAAGAAACACTTGAGATGGGGCAGGAGCTTGGTTCCTCGCTGATAGCCATGCGGGCTTATATGGTGCTTTCCAGAGGGTATGAAGGCAAGCGAGACTATGAGAAGTCCCTCACTAACTACAAGCTATATATTGAGATCAGCGATAGCACTTACAACGCTGACAAGGAAAGCATCATAGCGTCCATTGAGGCTGTATATGACCTCGAAAGCAAGCAGGGGGAAATAGAACTGCTTGAAACGGAAAGGGCGCTTAATGAACAGGAGTCAAAGGCCAAAAACTACTACATCATTCTGTCCCTTGTAGCCATTGGCCTTCTCATTGCTTTGACCTTTGCTTTGTTCAGAGCTTCCAGGTTCCAGAACGAACACAATAGCGAACTGCAAGCCAAGAACGCTGAAATAGCGGCACAAGCCAAAAAGCTTGGAGAGATGAATGCCACAAAATCGAAGATTTTTTCGATCATTGGCCATGACCTCCGGAATTCGGTGGCCAATTTGAAACAGCTGCTGGATCTACTGAATAGTAGGAAGATCACCTTGAAGGAACTTAAGGAAGTGGCACCCGAGGCAAAACAAAGTGTTGACGCTTCATTTGACGTGCTCGACAACCTCCTTCATTGGGGATTGACACAAATGAACGGTATAAGAACGAGCATAGCACCTGCGTTGCTTCAACCGATTCTGGCGGAGATCACCTCTCATTTCAAGCTTTTTGTTGAAAGGAAAAACATATCCCTCACCTTCCAGTCACCCGGTAACCTTATGGTATTGGGTGATGCTCCTCAGCTAACTGTTGTGCTCCGAAACCTGGTTGGCAACGCCATAAAGTTTACCAAAACTGGTGGGGCTATTGTGGTTCAGGCAAAGGACATGGGAGATAGGGTAAGAATTTGCGTGAAAGACAACGGTGTCGGTATTTCTGAAGACAAACTGAAACTCCTTTTTAAGCACGAAACTCACTACTCAGAATCCGGCACCAACGATGAAAAAGGAACCGGCTTAGGCTTGCTTCTATGCTACGAATTTGTTGAGAATATGGGCAGCCACCTTCAGGTGGAAACCGCCGTTGGCAAGGGCACCACCTTCTTTTTTGATATGAAAAAAGCCTGATACAGCTTTTCTAACTTATGCTATTCTTTCTTGAGAATGGGCTAACTTTGTGCTATGGGTGAGCATGTGAATAAAATACTCAGCATTTTGGAGAACGACCCAGTGTTTGCCATTGTTGGTAAAGCTGCAGACGAGCTGGGTGTGGAGGCGTACGTTGTTGGTGGGTTTGTGAGAGATATTTTTCTGAATCGTCCATCCAAGGATCTTGATTTTGTATGTGTTGGCAGTGGTATTGCGCTCGCAGAGCAAGTGGCCAACAGCATCAAGGGCAAATCAAACCTCAGTATTTTCAAAAACTTCGGCACTGCTCAGGTCAAGTGGGGTGAGTATGAGCTTGAGTTTGTTGGAGCCCGCAAGGAAAGCTATCGATCCGACAGCCGTAAGCCCCTTGTAGAAGATGGCACCCTGCAGGATGATCAAAACCGCAGGGACTTCACCATCAACGCCATGGCCATTTGCCTGAACAAGAAGAGGTTTGGCGAGCTTGTCGACCCTTTCAATGGCATTGAAGACCTGCGCAAAAAAACAATCAGAACACCGCTGGATCCCGATATCACTTTTTCGGACGACCCCTTGAGAATCATGCGGGGCATCAGGTTTGCTGCGCAGCTTGGCTTCGATATTGCGCCCGATACCATGGAAGGCATCACCAGAAATGCCCATAGGCTAGAAATTGTTTCAATGGAGCGGGTAACAGATGAGTTAAATAAAATCATTCTTTCAAACCCGCCTTCTTATGGCTTCCAGCTCATGTTTCATGCCGGTGTCCTCAAGTTTGTCTTTCCTGAAATGGTTGATCTTTATGGCGTAGAGGTGATCAATGGCAAGGCACACAAGGACAACTTCTTTCATACCCTGAAAGTGCTCGATAATGTTAGTCGGGTTACCGGCGACCTGTGGTTGCGCTGGGCAGCCATTATGCACGACATCGCCAAGCCAGCCACAAAGCGCTTCAACGACAAAGTGGGTTGGACCTTCCACGGCCACGAAGACAGAGGTGCCCGCATGGTACCCAAAATTTTCAGAAGGATGCGCCTGCCCATGGACTTAAAAATGAAGTATGTGCAAAAGCTGGTCAGGCTGCACTTAAGACCAATAGCGCTTGTAAAAAGGGAAGTGACTGATTCTGCCATCCGTCGCCTGTTGTTCGAAGCGGGGGATGATGTGGAGGACTTGATGAAGCTATGCAAGGCCGACATTACCAGCAAGGATCACAACCGGGTGCAGCGCTACCTGAGTAATTTTGAACTGGTAGAACAGAAAATGGCGGAGGTAGAAGGTAAAGACCATGTTCGGAACTTCCAGCCACCAGTTTCCGGCGAAATGATCATGGAGGCCTTTGGCATTCCTCCTTCCAAGCCCATTGGGGAGATCAAAGAAGTGATCAAGGAAGCGATCATGGAAGGAGAAATCCGCAATGAATTTGAGCCTGCCTATGAGCTGATGCTGAAAACAGGGCTGAAGATGGGCCTGAAGCCCGTAAAGGAGTTGAAAAACTAGCAGACTGGCTAAATCGTGTAGCCGGGCTGACTGCCTATCGATTTAGGTAGCAGGATCGGTTAAATGTTGTTAAATCGTGCGGAAATATTTCGTGATTCAACTGAGGAAGTTAATTTCGGGATTGTTAAAGAAGCTTATTAATTAAGAAAAATATGAAAAGAGTAGTTGGTACGTTGATGTTGGTGTTTTTTGGAGCGGTTGCAGCCTTTGCTCAGGATTCGCCTCAGTCCACGCCTGAGTTCAAAAGGAACAAGCAAGTGTTTGAAATGGCCTCTTTGTTCAACGATGCTGCCGTAGCCAGAACAGCGCTGTATAACATGATTGCCATTGATAGCAAAAA
This sequence comes from Imperialibacter sp. EC-SDR9, assembly GCF_902498805.1. GTDB lineage: Bacteria > Bacteroidota > Bacteroidia > Cytophagales > Cyclobacteriaceae > Imperialibacter. The sequence goes on from NZ_LR701603.1 coordinate 5,815, forward strand.
TCCAGCGCTACTAGACTCACTGGCTCTTTTATACTACGAATTTCAAAATTATTCATCTGCCGCCATCGTGACTCAGGCAGCACTGCGGGCCAACCCCAGCAACCCATTGATGCTGGAACTTTCTGCTATTTGCTACGAAAGCCTTGGCTTGCCCGACAGAGCACTCGCACAGTACGAAACGCTTTACATGAAAGAAAATAACCCTTTGACACTCTACAAAATGGCGTTTCTTCAGCTACAGGTGAAGCACTACGTGGAAGTAAACACGTCAGCGGATATTCTGCTGGCAAAGCCGGAATTGAAGGAGACCAAGATTGTGTTTCCTAAAGCAGATGAAACCACGCAGGAAGTAAGCATGCATGCTGCTTTATATAACCTCAAAGGGCTGGCCGCGAAGGCTCAGGGAGACAATGTTGGAGCCAAAGCCATGTTTGATAAAGCGCTGGAGGTGTCCCCCGATTTTGAAATAGCTTTGAAAAACGCTCAGGAAGCAGTCTCTAAGTAAATCTCACCTTTCAAATTCTCCAGCCTGCGGAATCTATAAAGGAATTCTGCCAGGTAAAAAGCGCCTACACCGGTGGAGATATGCCATAGAAAATGCGTGCCCATGGGCAGTGCATTTTCCTTCCAGGCATCCAGCTCCCTGAAAACAAGCGCTAGCACGAACAGCGCTATCGAAGCCCCTATTATTCCCGCATAACGGTACTTAATCTTGTTTAGCAGCAGCAAAATTGGCAGAAAAAGGAGGGTGCCTGTGATGGCGTATGAGATATTGAGTGCGGTATGAGGTGACACAATAAAATACATGCCATACCTGATGCCCGCCGCAGGCACAATGATATAGATGATTTGCCACCACTTGGGCAATACTTTGATCCAAAAGTAAATGCTGAGCGAGATGGTCAAAACGGCTGTGGGGAAGACGTCCAGCCACAGGAAAAACTCACTATTGCGGAATGCATGAAAGAGTGTGCTGCCAAGTCCGCCCAAAAACAGTAACGGCATGCAGTAAGCAAGGAAAAGGTAGTTCTTCAACTCTTTGTTAAGCTTGAACGCCCAATAAACTGCCGGGAGTAGAATGAGCAGCGAGGAAATAGCATTCCATGGCTCTACTATGATCCATTCAGGATGAAATTCATGGTACACGGGCCCCCCGTCAGGCAGGCTGGCAAAGTACCGTGCATGCTCTGTATTGTTGGGTAAATCAATTACCTGCATAGTTAATCACCTCATTTACTTCTACTTGCGTCCCGTTGATCGGGGATATGTGCCGAACACATAAAGTTCTGAACAAAATAGACGTTAAAACACTTACTAAATAGTATACCAGGCGACAGGAAGTGATGTTCATCATTTGTTTCAGGCAAATTTTCGCACTTCTCATTCGCTTAACAACACAAAGTTATCATGAATTTATCACGCCCAACAATATTCTTTATTGCAGGACTCATTTTATTTACTTCAGCGGATATTGCCGCTCAAAGGGAAGGAGGAAAAGCGGATGTTGTAGGGAAGATCGTTGATGCAGGTAGCGGCGACCCTCTGGAATTTGCTACGGTTTCCTTCTATACGCCCGACTCCAGCCTTGTATCCGGCGTTGTTACCGACCTCCAGGGCCAGTTTAAAATTGAGCTGGCACCCGGGTCTTATTACAGCCTGGTGCAGTTTGTTTCATACGAAGACAAGTATTTCTCAGGAATAACCTTAGCGGAGGGGCAGAAACGTATGAATCTGGGCACCATAGCTGTGGAAGCAGACAGTGAAACCTTGCAGGAAGTGGTGGTGGAGGCAGAGAGAGGCCAAATGGAAATGAGCTTCGACAAACGCATATTTAACGTGAGCAAAGACCCAAGCAATGTGGGACGAACTGCCACACAACTGCTCGACAACGTGCCGTCAGTTACCGTTGACACCGATGGAAATGTGGCGCTTCGGGGAAGCCAGAACGTAAGAATTTTGATTGATGGAAAACCATCCGGGCTGGTGGGGATCAGCGGTTCAAACGGGCTCCAGTCGTTGCAGGGAAGCCTGATCGAAAGCATTGAAGTAGTGACAAATCCTTCGGTTCGTTATCAAGCGGAAGGATCGGCGGGTATTATCAACATCGTGCTGAAAAAGGATGATAGAAACGGGGTAAATGGATCTTTTGAATTGAATGCTGGCTACCCGGCCAACTATGGAGCCAGCGCCAATGTCAACTTTCGCAGAGAGAAAATAAACTACTTTGTCAACTACGGGGCTAACTACCGGGAGAGCCCGGGCGGAGGTAGCTCCTTTCAGCGATATACGCTTCCCGACACCTCATTTATTACACGAAGAACCGAAGACAGGACCAGGGGAGGCTGGGCACACAACCTGCGAGCCGGAGCCGATTTCTTTGTGACCCCAAAAGACATCATTACAGTATCGGGAGTGGTGAGGTACGAAGACGGAGAGAATGTGAATAATCTGATTTACGAAGACTTTAATAGCAACGACGTGTTGCAGAACAGAACGGGTCGGGTCAATACCGAGCAGGAAAATGAACTGAACTCAGAGGTGACGCTGAACTACGAGCGGTCGTTTGACGATAAAGACCGCAAACTAACGGCATATGCCCAATTCAGGGATAATAACGAAACAGAAGACTCTGATATCGAACAACGTTTACTCGAAGGCGAAGACATAGATATGATTATGTTGCGCCAGCGGTCGCTCAATGATGAAACGGAAAGGAACATTCTGATTCAATCCGACTATGTGCATCCTTTTTCAAAGGATGGCAAGTTCGAGGCAGGGTTCAGGAGCACATTGAGAAGAATCAATACCAGTTATCTGGTAGAAGAGCAGGACTCGGTTGGCACCTGGAATAATCTCGTGAACTTCACCAATGATTTCAGATATACGGAGAATGTGCATGCTGTGTACGGCCTGATCGCTAATCGCCATGGCAAGGTGTCGTACCAGGCTGGTTTGAGAGCCGAGCTATCCGATATCCAGACGTTGTTGCTGCAAACCGACGAAACAAACAATCGGCTTTATGCCAACCTTTTCCCAAGTATCCATGCCAACTATCATCTCAACGAAACCCACTCCTGGCAGGTAAGCTACAGCCGCAGGATCAGTCGGCCAAGGTTCCGGGAGCTGAACCCTTTCTCTTCTTTTAGCGATGCAAGGAACATACGCACGGGTAATCCGAACCTGAATCCCGAATTCACCAACAGCTATGAAATTGGCTATTTGGTCAATGGAAAAACGTCTACCATATACGCTGGCGTGTACAACCGCCGAACCAGTGACGTGAGCCAGAGAGTGAATTACGTGGATTCCGATGGTGTAACGTTCTCACAGCCGCTCAACCTCGCTTTCGAAAATGCTTTTGGCGTAGAGTCAAATATTTCCAAAGACTGGTTTGACTGGTGGACATCAAGCGTCAACTTTAACTTCTACCGGAGTATCATAGAAGGGGACTTTAATGGAGAGTCGCTCAACGCCGACACCTACACGTGGAGTGGGAGGGTAAACTCCAGGGTGACACTTTGGAAGAAAATCAACTACCAGGTGAATGCTTTCTACAGAGCGCCTCAAAATACGCCTCAAGGTGAAAGGCTGGCCTACTATGCCATCGACATGGGGCTGAACAGAGACATCCTCAACGGCAATGGCACTATCAACTTGAGTGTGAGGGATATACTCAACTCCAGAAAGTGGAGGGGCATCACTCAGGGAGAAACATTTTATCAGGAAAGCGAATTTCAGTGGCGTGCCCGCCAGTTTATGGTCAGCTTTGTTTACCGCCTCAACCAAAAGAAAAGAGGAGGAGGCCGGGAGGAAAGAGAGGACTTCGAAGGTGGCGAAGGCGACTTCTAGACTCCAGCCGTTTTAATCACTCCTTCATAAATACCGGCTTTCCACCCACAAACGTAGCTATCACTTTGGTGTTTCGGATTTCATCGCCTGGGATGGAAAGAATATTTTTATCCAACACCACAAAGTCGGCTAGCTTTCCCGGCTCAAGGCTGCCTTTTATATTTTCCTCAAAAGAGGCGTAGGCAGCATCAACGGTATAAGCCCGGAGCGCCTGCTCCGCTGTTATCTTTTGCTCAGGCACCCAGCCGTCCGGGTCGGCACCGTCCAGGGTTTGACGGGTGACGGCGGCATAAATACCTTCCAGTGGAATGGGGGGTGCTACAAACCAGTCGCTGCCAAAAACTACCCTGGCCCCGGCATCGAGCAATGATTTGAAGGCGTAAGTTCGTTTAATGCGCTCAGCGCCAATTACTTTTTCAGCCCATCGCCCGTCGTCTATGGCGTGATAGGGTTGCACTGATGCAATGATGTTTAGCTCAGCAAACCGCACGAAATCATCAGGAAGAATATGCTGTGCATGCTCAATGCGGAAACGACGGTCTTTTGATCCGTTTTCTTTTTCTACTTCTTCAAAAATACCGAGCAGCGTGTGTATGGCTCTGTCGCCAATGGCGTGTACCATCACTTGCAGATCGGCTGAGTCGGCACTCTTGATCCACCGATGGAGGTCATCTGGCGTATTGACAAAAAAACCGGAGTCGGTGGGTGTGTCGGAAAATGGCTCGTAGAAAGCGGCTGTGTGCGAACCCAGGGAGCCGTCCACAAAGCCCTTCACGCCACCAAACCTCAGCCACTTGTCACCGCCTTTGTACGCTTCTGCATCTTTCAGGGCATTGCGCCAGCTAGCCAGCGAACCTGTCACATAAACCCTGGTGGTCATTTCTTCTTCTTTATGAAGCTGAGCATAGGCCTCGTTCATATCGTTGAGCGCATGTACCGAGGTTACACCGTGAGAGGCCACATATTCCATAGCAGTTTTGGCCGCTCTTAGCTGTTGTTTGAGAGAAGGGTCAGGCAACACTTTGTAAAAAGGTCTCCTGGCGTTGTCCTTAAAAATGCCTGTAATATTACCGGCTTCATCTCTTACAATAGTTCCTCCGGCAATATCTGCCTGCTGGTTGCTGACATTTGCCAGTTCCATGGCTTTGCTGTTGACCAGCACCATATGACCGTCCAGCCGGTTGATGAACAATGGATTTTTGGCTGTTACGCTGTCGATCCAACTTTTTTGTGGCAGTTCGCCACCCCAATTTTCGTGGTTCCAGTCACCGCCCAGTATCCACTCGCCCGGCTCAATGGTGGCTGCATAGGCTTTGATACGTTCAATAAATTCTTCGGGCGTGCCGGCGTCTCTGAGCTGCACCGACAGCAGGTTATAGCCACCGTCCATAAAGTGGGTGTGGGTATCAATGAAACCAGGGATGATCATCTGGTTATCGTAAGCTTCCATGGTAGTGTTGGAGCCTTTGTAGGCCAGCATTTCTTGCAGACTGCCTACGGCAAGTACCGTGTCGGCCTTAACCGCCATGGCTTCTGCCTGTAGATTGCTCTCATCGCCTGTCCAGATAAGCTTGGCACTCACGATCAGATCGGCTTCAATGCCCCTGGAGCACCCAACGCTAATTATTAAAATGGCAATAAGTGCAAATAATTTATTCATGGTTATAAGGGATAAGTAGTAGACTTTGAGTAAATATGCAATAAAACTGTGATTGAATAAATAGAAAAGGCTTCCTGATTTTTTGCAGAGAAATGGAAGCTTTCAACTGGAAGGATTGTCTTTTAGTAAGTGCTGTTTGCTTTATTTTTTTGGTGAGCTGTTGCAAATGCCCTGGGTTTTACATGAACTGAACCATTAGTATATCCCTAATCATGATCCAATGAAGGCTATTTACTCTTTTGTTTGCCTCGCTTGTTTGCTGGCTTCCTGCGCAAGCCAACCCGATAACTACGAACTCATCGAAGGCGAATGGAGGAATGTGTCGCTGCAACTGATCCAGCATACTATCGCCAACGGCTCAGCTGACTCCACACTGACCATCAAGAATGGCGACTGGGACAGCGTTCTCCAAATGCGCCCGATCCGAACTACCTTCAATAGCGATGGTACCTACATGTCCCGCTACTATAACCTTAGCGACTCTCTGATTTTTGAGTCGGGAGGGCATTGGCATTTCATTGGCGACAGCCTCTACCTGTCGTCCGACGAGGGCGACAATAGCTACCTTTTTCAAGTACTGGAAAACAACCAGGCCAGGTTCGTTTCCCGCCTCGACTGGGACAATGACGGCCATCCGGACGATGAGTACGACGGTATTCAGCAAAAACAATAGAACAATTTTTCACATTTAACCTCCTCATGCAACCCTCTATTTCTCCCAAGGTCTTTGGTATAGAATTTCGAAAGTTTTGGAGAAAGCAATTGCATACAGGTTGGAGGATTCACAAGCATATACAGTGACGGAGGAAGGGAAAAGCGCCGTTGTCAATATCCATCAGTCCCTTATCGACAGTTGTCGGGAGGGGAGCAGAGAGGCGCAATACCAGCTTTACAAACTGTATAACAAAGCCATGCTGAATGTGGCATGGCGGATAGTGAACAACCAATCTGATGCAGAAGACATCCTGCAGGAGTCTTTCTTAAGTGCCTTTCGCAATATTCAGTCGTACAAGGGCGACGCCACCTTTGGTGCCTGGCTAAAGCGAATAGTGGTGAACAAAGGTATCAACCACCTTCGCAAGCGAAAGCTGGAAATGAGTGACCAGGAAATTGGTGAAGTGGACGTGGCCGAAGAGCAAACTTCGGTTGAAAATGATCCTGAAGTTTTGTTAAGTGTGGAAAGGATCAAGAGAGCCATTCCACAACTTCCAGACGGTTTCAGAGCGGTGTTGTCGCTTTACCTGTTGGAAGGCTACGATCATCGTGAAATTGCGGACATATTGGGCATAACAGAATCAACATCGAAGTCGCAGTTTAATAGGGCAAAAAGCAGATTGAGAGAAATTTTGAAGTCGGAGGTGAATTATGAGTAGTCGTTTAGAAGAATTTATTCGCAACCACAAGGGGGACTTTGATGACAAGGAAGCCTCCGATAAGGTATGGGCCAACATTAGCAAAGGGCTTGATAAAGACAAAAAGGAACCTGTTCCCATGTGGAACTGGACATGGAGAGTAGCGGCAGTGTTTTTCTTTCTTACCAGTTCCTGGTTTGCGGTGGAAAAAGTGATGCAGTACAGGGAAAACGGAGGAAATGAAGTGGCTGTAAGTGAAGAGTACAAGGAGTTTGTGGAGGCTGATCACTATTACACAACATTGATCAGCCAGAAGAAACAGGAGATAGAAGACTTTCGCCTGGCCAATAGCGATCTCGAAGAAGAGTTTTTGCAGGATGTGGAGAAACTTGACTCCATGTACATGGACTTAAAAAATGAATTGAAAAGCTTTCAATATAATGAGAAACTGATGGATGCAGTAATTCGCAATCTCCAATTGCGTGTCGAAATTCTAAATCAACAAATCAGTCTTCTGCAGCGGATTCAGCAGAAAAAAGCGCAGGAGGAAGCAGTTTCTATTTAAGAGAAAGATCATGAAAAAAGGAATGTATAAACATTTGAAATATTCGGCACTGGTTCTTTGTCTGCTGTTCGTGGCAGACCTGGCGAGTGCTCAGGGCTCTGAAAAAGAGAAGAGGGTGTCGAAATCGTACAAGGTAAATGACAACCGCCTCGAGTTTTCGGTAAGGAATAAGTTCGGGAAAGTGGAGATTTCTACCTGGGACAAACCACAAATAGACGTGGAGGTGGTGATCAAAGTAGATAACCGAAATGAATCCAGGGCCATGAAGATGCTTGACCAGATCAATGTCACTATCATGGAGTCGTCGCAGGCGATTTCGTTTGAGACGAGAATCGACGGCAGTTTGAACAACCGCAACAACGAAGAGTTCGAGATCAACTACACGATTAAAATGCCTTCGAACCTGCCGCTCATAGTGAAGAACAGCTTTGGCGACACCTACATTGGTTCCTACGATGGCCCGGCCACCCTTGACATTGCTTATGGCAATATCAAAGCCGAAACATTTTCGAACGATCTCAGGCTGGAGCTATCGTTTGGTAGCGGCGACATTGCCAGCACCAAAAAGACCGATATGACGGTGAAATACAGTAAGCTCGATGTGGGCAAAGTGGGCAACGCTACTATCAATAGTCAGTTTTCGGACCTCGATATTGAAGAGCTGCTGGACGTGAACCTCGACGCCAAATATGGCAGTGTGGAATTCGGCTCGCTCAACAACATCACAGGTAGGGTGAGCTTCTCGGGCTTTGAACTCGACCTGCTTCGGAAGTCAATGGATCTGACCACCAGCTACTCTGGCGACTTCACAGTGCGCAAGGTGAGCAAGGGCTTTCAGCGCATCAGCCTCGACGGTAAGTTTGGGTCGTTTGATATTGGATTGGAAAGTGGAGCCAACGCTTCAGTAGAAGCCAACCTGAAGTACTGCGACATGTCGTACTCAGGTGTGCCCTTCGAATTCAATTATGTGGTGAAAGACCACAACAGCAAGGAGTACCGTGGCAAGCTGGGCACGGGCCAGGGTGGCACCATCAACCTCAGCAGCGACTACGGTGATGTAAGAGTAAGAACAGTGCAGTAATAAGCATATAATTCAAGTCCTTAAAGGCCGTGCCAGTGGAAACTGGGCGGCCTTTTGTGCCTTTTCCCGTCACCACTGACGCCAGATATATTTAACCCTTTGTCAGGCTTTATGTAGTTGTGCCTGGAACTATACCTTTCCATTATGTTTGCTCGTTCAGCTAATTTCTCTAAAATTGCGAGCGGGCTTTTGCTAGCAATTGCTTTCCCCTGGAACCATCAAGTTTTTTCTTTAAAAGTTCTATCAAGAATTTTCGTGCAACCACTATGTATATACCCGAGGAGAACGACCGTCACGCTCCTGATTTACTAAAACCTGGTCAGTTGAATAAGCTTTTACAGCGCCAGCTTGAACAGTTTCTTTCTGCTGGTGAAACGATACCCCCGCATCTTGAAGGGTTCCTGCAGACCGTTAGCGAAACCTACGAAAATTTTGAAAAGCAGCTGCCTGGCGAAGAAATCCGTTCTCTCGTGTCTCAGCAAATCGGCAGTATGGGTACCTGGGAATTGACTTTGGACAGCCAGAACCCTCTGAGAGGACAGTTGGATTGGTCAGAAGAGATGTACGGGATTTTCGGGTATGCCAGAAATGAGGTGCCGGTAACCCTGGAGCTCTATTTTGCTCACTTGCTACCTGCCGACAAACGGCTGGTGGAGACCACTCTTGGGCAAATGATTGCATCGGGAGAAGATTGCCGCATGGAACACTGGCTGATCAGAAAGGACGGTAGCGAATGCTTCGTGTGTCAGAGGGGAACGCTCGTGCGTGACCCGGAAAGTGGTGAGCCCCTTCGGCTGATTGCCATAGTGCACGATATTACGGACCAAAAAAGAGCGCAGGAGGAGATACAGAATAAGGAGACTCATCTTAGTATGACTCAGCGTATTGCCAGGGTGGGTAGCTGGGAGATGGGCCTGCAACAGTCGCTGAATTCGCTTGCCGGCTCTCTTCGGTTGTCTGACGAGTGTTATCGGATTCTTGGCTATGAACCAGGAGAGATTGTTCCTGACGTTCATGTAATCACTTCGCACATTCACCCGGATGATAGAAAAAGGGTGCACGCAGTAGTTGGGGAAGCAATGGCGGTATCGTCGCCTTTTGAGGTAGAATGCAGAGTGATTACCCGGCAGGGCCAGTTGCTTCATGTAGTTGGCCGTGGTGAGATAATCATTAACGGCTTGCGCAACAAGCCAGTGAAAGTGATTGGTATATTGCAAGACGTAACCGAGCAGAAGCGAGCATCTCTGTCACTGGAAGAGGCCAAGGCCAATTTTAAAAACATTCTCGAAAATACCGATACAGCATTTGTACTGCTTGACGCTGAAAGAAGAATTCTATTGTTCAACCGGCAAGCCGATGAATTGGCCAGAAGAGAGGCTGGATATGCAATGATTATTGGTGAAAAATACGAGGACATCGTGCTGCCAGGCAGGAAGGAAATAGTAAGGCAAGCACTGGAAAGTGTAGCGCTTTCGAAGCAAAAGTTGGTCTACGAGTCCCACTACGCAAATGCTGACCGCCCGGAATGCTGGTTTTCTGTAAGCATACATCCCATTGTAAGTGAAAATGATGAGCTCATCGGTATGAGCGTAGCCACCCATGAGATCACGAAAGAGAAAAATCATCTTGAGCAAATCAAGGTGAGCAATGAGAGGTACGAGTTGGTCACCAGGGCTACCAAAGATGTGATTTGGGACTGGAATCTGATGGATGACATGGTGTATCGTTCAAATACTTTCATTGAAGTGTTTGGAGGAATAAGCGTAGCCGATGAAATGCTCAAAGATGGATGGATAGAACAGGTGCATGAGGAGGATCAGGCTCGTGTGCACCAGCACATGATGAGCTGCATAGAGGACCCCCGAGCCAATGTGTGGGAAGATGAGTATCGGTTTTATCGGAAAAATGGTGAATTGGCCTACGTCAGCGACAGGGGCCTGATTATTCGCAACAGCCAGGGCCAGGCGGAGCGAATGGTAGGGGCCATGAGAGACATAACTACTCAAACGCTGCTTGAAAAGGAAAGAGACAAAATCACCAACGACCTGCTGCAACGAAACGTGGCACTTGAGCAGTTTACTTATATAGTTTCACATAACCTGAGAGGGCCTGTTGCCAACATACTTGGGCTTTCGGGGTTGCTAAAGTCCTCTGCGCTGGACGAGCAATCCTTTCAGATGTGTTTAACCTCCATGGAGTCCACCACAAAAAAACTCGATCAGGTCATTAAAGACCTGGACCAGGTATTACAGGTGCGTCAGCAGCTCACACAAACAAAGGAAAAAATAGGCCTGCGTGGACTGGTGGAAGAAATTCAAGTGATGATAGGGCATGAGCAGGGGCACAATGATATTTGGATAAATATTGATTTTTCAAAAACAGATGAGGTGTACAGTTTAAAGAGCTATTTGCACAGCATTTTTCACAACCTCATTACTAATAGTGTTAAGTACAGAAAACGTGATCAACCGCTGACTATCGACATAAAAAGTGATCAATCAAACGGGTACACCGTGCTTACCTTCAAAGACAACGGCACAGGCATAGACCTGAAAACCAATGGGGAAAAGGTTTTTGGACTGTATAAGCGATTTCATGAAAGCGTCGAAGGAAAAGGTGTGGGATTGTTTATGACCAAGACGCAGGTAGAATCGCTGGGAGGAAGAATTCACCTCCAAAGTGAACTGGGTGGTGGCACAGAGTTTACCGTCGAGCTGCCGCTTGGTTGACACTAGGGGGGCATGTCGTGCCAATGTGAGCTGAGTCGTTTTTTTTTGCATCAATCTGTATTTCTGGGGATCGAGTGTTTGGTTTGTGTGGTTAGATAAAAAAGCAAAACTGGTTCAATGCGTCTCGCCCGGCCAGGATAGGCTTGGACCTTTTGCTTTTTCATGACCACTTGGGACATTGGGTTTAAAGGTTAATTTCCCCAGATTTTCCGCTTGATCCGTTTTTTTTGTGGATTTTGCCCACAGCTTATGCATATAGCTAAATGCAGGTAAGTAAATAAAAACCCCGCATCAAAATGACACGGGGTTTACCTGTGCTGCCAACTTGTTTTATCGTGATTACCTTTTTATCGGATTTTTCATTTATCCAGTAGATTTTATTCGGATAAAACCTTCTTATCCGCCATACCAGTTGCTTTCCCAGCCTTTGCTGATGCCCAACTTTAATCCAATAGGATGTTTGTTGAGGTACACCACTACTGGGTATTCGGTGCCTGTGGCGTCGCCCTTGAATTCAAATCCGTTCAATACGTAAACCTTGCGATTGTCTGTATTTACCTGTTTCACAAAGGAAACGGTGTTTTGAACGGGCTCGGGGCCTGGGTATGGTTGCTCAAAACCCACTTTCAAAACATCTTCATTGTGGCTAAAACCAGCGATTTCCATTTGAAAGTCCCATGTTTTTCCTCCGTCTGTTGTGGTGGTGATAATGGAAATCTCCTGCTCCTTTTCCTCCACTATCACATCACTTGTATAAGGCTCCCCGATGGCGCTACCGTCGGCACGGAGCATGGTAGCGGTAATGCTATAGATTGTCTCAATTGGCCTGGCTTTGCCCTCAAAGGTGAGCGGCTTGTACACGTAGGTATGGCGTCCTTTTTCAGGGTTGGAGTTGGTTAAGGTCAGGACAGCAGTTCCAGGTATTGGCGCCGGATTGCCGTACGTGTCGTTGAACTTCACCTGCACATAGGAGGCGGGCTCATTCGTTGGGTCAGTGTTTTCTTCTACGATGATGCGGAAATTGGTTCCACTGTTGTTTTCTCTGATCCTGATCCTGTGAATCCGGCCGCAGCACGGCCGTTCCACCAACACGTTCTCAGTAAAGGCGCTCACGGGTTTTCCATCAAAGCCCATCAGGATGGCCGTTACGCTGTAGGCTTTGTCTGTTTCCAATAAGTCGCCAGGGCCCTGGGCCACGTAGGTGGTGCCACCGTTTTCATCGTTCTCAATACTTCGGGCTGTGGGGTAGGCAACTTGCTCTATTATGCCGTTTTCAGTTTTGATCATCAGTTCGATGCGTTCTACTATGCTCGAAGCACTGTTGCCATCCAGTACTATCGACGTTCTGAAGTAGTTGTCTTCACGGCGCCTTCTGATCTTTACCCTTTTGACACGGCCTGTGAAATCGGCTTTTTGAATGACGGTTTGTCCGCCACCTGGTTCCCCGATAATTATTCCTTCCAAGTCGGCCATGGTCACAGTAGTGGTGAAGATGCCGCCTGTAGGATCAGTGGGTGTCCAGACAAGACTGTTTACTGTGCCAAGCTTTTTCTGTAGCTCGCTTAGTGTAATCTTCTCCGGCGGCTTCATGCCGCTCATGGATTCCGTGAAGGCTATGTCTATCTTGCTCACCACACTTGCCGGGTCGTTGTAAATGGGAATGGATACAGCTAGCTGGAAGCCCTCTTTGCCGCTGGCACCTGTGCTGAGAATAGTTAGGTCACCAAGGCTTGGCGCCTGCAAGATAGCTTTGCCCCTTTCGTCCACATAGGCATCATAGTGGTGCGATTGCACCAGGCTGCCTTTGCTGTCAAAATACTGTAGGTCGATAGTGACCACCGAGCCTTCATACCCATTGTCGCCGGGGCTGTAGGGAATGGAATACTGTGTGTCAATTTTATCGAAGTTTAAAGAGAGGTGCTCGCTCCCTCCGTGGTTGCCTTTGGAACTGATTGTAAGCACGGTCTTTCCCTTTTCGTCGGGCACCACCGAATTGTCTCTCACTACCACTTTGCGTTTGCCTTTATGGGTTGTTCGGAAGACCACGGTGGGGATGCCCTGGTCGTTCATTTCGAGGTCGTCGTCGGTCAAAGCCTCGGTCAGCAGGTTGATGTCCTGCGGCTCGATGAGCTCGATCTGTTGCTGGCAACCTGCCAGCAGAAGAAGCATAACAAAAAATCTCAATACTTTAGTTTTCATAAGACTGATGATGTTTGTGAAAACTAAAGTAAGGTTTGCATACGCCTGATTTTCGCCAAATGAGGAAGTGCCGGGGGTGAGTGAGTATTCGTTAGGGGAAGGTGATTTTCAGGCGCCGCCTGTAGTGTGTTTTGTAGCGCTTATAGCTACCTCAGAAGAGGCTTAGCCGAGGCTGATTCTAAAGCACTTTCCTTCCCTCGTCAACAGCCCATTATCGCTTGGTGAGGCGTAAGACGCTATTTCTTTTCCAAACTTCTCATAGAAACCAAACGACTTTGGGTGGCTGGAGCTAAGGTAGATGTCAGTGAAGCTCAGCTTTCCATAGTAGGGTATGATAACCTCCTTCAGCCATCGCTGCCCAATGCCCTGACCCTGCTCCATGATATGGAAGTATTTGAGGATAAGAGATTTTTCGGGCTTCGGTATCGGATACCTCGATTCAATTGTTACCAGCTCGCCATGCACCATAAAAAGAGCGCCCTTCAGTTCTTCGCCCTTCATCAGTAAGTGCGAATCTACCCCCAGGGTCGCTTTCTTTTGCAGTTGATTAAAAAAGTAGGTAGCATGGGTCAGCTCATTGTAGTCGTCCCAGTCGTTGGCAAGTTTCCATTGTACATAGTACCCTGTCGGGGCCAGGAATTCAGAATGGAATACCTTACTGAGTAGAAACGACCAGTCGCCTGAGGTGTACAGTGTTTGCATAACACCACAAAAGAAGTAAATATATGGTTCGCCCGGTAGAGCGAACCATGCAAAAGCGGGGATTACTGCTGCGCAGCCACACTGTCGGCCGGTTCAGCCATTGGGTCAATACTCATTCCTTCCAGCTCGCCCTCCAGCCTGGGAATAAACGTGGAGCCAGAGAAGTCAGGGTTGTTCACAATATCCGAAATGGCTTGCTTTCTCTTTTCCATGTCCTTTTCGTTCAGTGCGATCCTGCCAAATTTGGCGGCTGCAATGTCAACAGGCTTTGGCGACAAGTTTTCTTTTTTTACCCAGCCTGTTTCTATCCAGGTGCCCTCGTTGCGTTTGCCAACAACTTCCGCCCAGTCGTCCTGCAGGCTTTTTATGGCTACAATATCCATTTGGCTGAAGCTTTTGTCGGACTTGGTGAGCAGATCGGGCCTTTTATAAATCGACACATCATCGGTGAACACAGCAGCCATGCCTCCCTCAATCACCAGCAGGCTTTGTGCCCAGCCTTCTTTGCCATCAGCCAGGCTCACCCTGGCATAGGCCCGGTTGTTGTCGCTGGAGTCAACAGCAGACTCTCCCAGCAGGGTTAGCGTTTCACCGATACTAATAGAGGTGATGTACTTGCTTTTAGCATTGGGCTCAGCCCTTACGGAGAGATTGTCCCACACGCATACCGCAGCAAGTGGTTGGGCACCCGCTTCGCTTTGGTCGGTACTAGCCTCACCTTCCATCGCCTTATCACCGGTGGCGGAAGTTTTTTCTGTTTGTGAGCATGCTGTCAGGAGAAAGGTTGACAGAAAAAAGAATGCTATCTTTTTCATAGTTAGGTTGGTTTGGTTGTAGTAGTTAGATAATTATTTCTTCAAAATAGAAATAATAAAGATGTAATGAATCATCTATTTCAAAAAAATCCACATGGAAACTACAGCCAGATCAATTGGATTGAAATACTTGCACTACCATAATTCCCTGTAAAGGCAGTGAGAAAAGGATGCAAAAACGAAAGCATTGCGATCTGACGCAGCCGAATAGTTTCAAAAACTAAGGAGGTAGATTAACTAAAGCCGGTAGAAACACCGGCTTTTTTGTGCGTTAAATATTCCACCAGTAAGTAAACTTCAGCACAATGGCTCTGTTCTTTACATTGAACAGTCCCGACTCATAGGGCGTTGGCAGGTAATTGTCGGTATACACTATGAACAAGTCGGAGGCCGGCGCATAGCGCCACTGTATCCTGGCATTCAGGTTAACATTGTCCTGTTGATCGTTGTACTGCAAAAAGCCCGTGAGATAGAGCTTGTTAGTCATAGTCACGTCGAGGCGTGGGCCAATCAGCCAGAAGTTGGTAGTGTTCCATGGCTCGTCCATCACTATCTTGTTGTAGCTCGAGCTTAGGGCTATGCTTACATAGGGCTGGAACCGGTAGCCAATATCGGTGGTAAAGTTGAATCTTGTGCCATCGTTATAGTAGCCGCCATAGCGGGTGCTGAACCCATAGGTGAAAACACTTTGTGGCCGACTGCTAAACTCAGTGCCCCATGAGGCCCAATTGTGTTTTGTTCCTGTTTGTAGGCTGTCTTTGCCTGAGTTGGTGGGGTCAAATGGGAATAGCAGCTCCACATAGTCAAAACCCCGCCACACTGTAAATCTCTCCTGCTTTCTGAAAACGAAATTGTAACTACCAAAGGTTGTGTTGTCGGTCAGGTAGAAGTCAGGTTTGAACACGGTGTACGTGCCCAATGTAGGGCCATGGCTGAGCAGCAGCTTGCCTTTTGGGAAGAAGTTGTAGCTCACCTGGGGCGACAAACGAATAAAATTTTTGCGGGGCACATAGCCTGCCTCTGCTGTGAAGTTTTTGCCTACATACTCGTGCTGCCATGCCACTGTCAGTTTTCTGCCAGAGTATTGCAGATTGGCTGCCTGGGTGAAATCCTGCCCTTTCACGTCGGGGCTAAACGACTTAAGAAAGAGCGCTTTGCCGGTAAGTTTGTTGTTAGACGTGGCAAGGTTGTATTCCAAGCCTAGGTTTCGGTTGTATTGCGAGTAAACCGGCTTATCTGAACTGAGGTCGGGTGTGTAGTTGATCGACTCCTTGTTCACAAACAGAAAGCCGATGTTAGAGCGGGCAAACACCCGGCGTTGCAGAGCCATTACAGCAAAGTTTTGTGCAGGAAGCGCTGTTTCTCCTACTTTCCCTGTTTGCATATCCATCAACCCTACCCGCCAGTTTCGGTTAATTCTTCCGCTGAGTCTGGCACCAAACTGAATAGGCACTCCCAGCCCAACTCGCCGGGAAAAGAAGGGGCGAATGGAGGAGTAGCCAAAATTGGCAAAGAGGTCGCCGTTTTCCAGAAAAAACTGTCGTCGTTCGGGAAAAAATAACTCAAACCGATCAAGGTTGGTCACTTGTCTGTCTACATCCACCTGCGAGAAGTCGGGGTTGATAGTGAGGTCGAGGTTCAGCGACGAGGTGAGGGCAATTTTGGCATCGGCTCCCACGTCGCCGGTCACGTCGGCATCGGTACCTTCTTCGTAATTTTTGGCCACTCGACCGAGTGTGTAGGGAATCACCGAGATGTTGGGGCCCGCTGCTGGTGGCGGCTGGTCCCAAACGAGTATGCCGGTGTAAGCCAGCGAAGCACTTGGAAACTGCCGTGGCACAGGCGCCCAGCTCGACTTCTCAGTCGTTTTCAGGTCGAGGCGACTGAAGTTGATGCCCCAATTGGTGATGCCATTTTTGTATCGGATGCTTTTGAAAGGCACGGCCATTTCGAACACGTAGCGGTCGTCGTAATTTTTCACCGCCGAGGTCCATTTGTTGTCCCAGCTGAGGTCCACCGAGCCCCCGTTGTACATAATGCCATCCCATTGTGCACCTGCTGCATTGGCGCCAAAACTGAAGCCATTGGTTTGGTCATCGAACGGATCCATAAACAGCAGGAAGTTGTCGTTTTTGCCGAAGCTGAAATCTCTTCTCAGGGACTCCACATAGTACGGGCCTTCTATTGGGCCATGAAAGCAGGTGGCGACAAGGTAGAGAGTGTGGTCGTCGTAGGTCATGCGGACATCAGTGCGCACTTTGGCAAAGCTGGTATCCATAGGTAGAATACTAAAGAAGTCGGTAGCGACATCTGCATCGAGCCAGGCCTGCTCGTCCATGGCACCGTCGATGACAACGGGAGATGAGGCTTTTTGGATATGCAGCTTGTAATCCTCATTCTTTTTTTGAGCGAGGGAGGTGTTTAATGCAAAACAGCAGGTCGTTAAAAGGAATAAGAAATGCTTCACGTAGTAAGGTGTCGTTTAAGAGGTTCCGGCAAAAGTATCACCTTATTTGAAGTATTTAATCATCGATATGACCAACGGCTGATAATCGAAATGACAGCCGGGTGTTTATCTCTGGTCGCTGGCGACCTATTTACCCTGCAGAAGTGCTTTTAAGGGTTTGTGCAGGGCCGCAATGGCTGCCGCCAGGGCGAGCAGGCTGATTGGCCATAGCCACCCGCTTGCCGCACCGGCAGACGAAAGATAACTTTTGATCAGGCTTGCAAGCCAGAAACCGATGGTCACAAGGCACAGATTGTAGAAAAAGTCAAAAAGGCCAAGCCGTTTACTGCCAAATAGCCTGACTGCAATGAGGACTAAAACCGTGCAGACGGCCGTAATGCCAGTGTAATAGGTTTCATTGGGCCAGCCATTTTCTTCTGTCAATGATGGTGCGGTTGTCAGCTCATTTTCAAGCAGGTACTTCCCTGCAAGGCTGTTGATCAGGATGTTTGTCTTTTTGTTAAGAATTTCCTGGCTGATTTCGTAATAAAATTTCTGATGATTATATGCCACCTGGTAATTACCCTTGCTGACATATATTTCCCTCATTAGTTCGTGTGATTCTTTTTTTCGATTTTCCAAACCCAGTCTTTCCGCTATTTCCAGGCTTTTATTGGCATAAAACAAAGAGGTGTCGGCCATGCCCGTTTTCAGGTAGGCCTTGCCCAGGTTGTAAAATGTTGGGCAAAGCGAAGCATCGCCCATAGAGATTTGCCGCTTGAGGTAAAGTGCCTCTTTCAGGTAGTTGATGGCTTCGTTATGCTTTCCCAGGATATTGTGGGAAAAGCCCAGGTTGTTGAGGGTTCTGGCGATGTCTAAAGAGTCGTTCATGTACTCGCCAAGCACGATGGCTTTGTCGAAGTAGCGCCGGCTGCTGTCGGGGTAGCCGAGTGCAGCATATGTTACACCGATTCGATTGTAGAGCTCTGACTGGTCTTTGGGACTTTCCATGAAGTTGAGAAGACTCAGCGACTGGAAATAATACTTCAGTGCTTCTTCTTTGTTTTCAATATTGAACAAGAGGTATCCCAGTGATTTAAGCACCAAAGCCTCTCCATTTTTATCCCCTACCGACTTGAATATGCTGATCGATTCTGTGTAGCTGTCGGAGGCGAGGTTATACTGCCCCACTTCAAAGTAGCACTTACCCAACTGGTATCTTCCATAAGCTTCGTCATGCTTTGATTGGTTGTTTTTGGCAGTTAGAGTGTGATGTAAAGCGTAGGAAAATGCGGAGTCTGGATTTGCCCTCATCAGGGAGTCGGCGGTTTTCAGAAAGGTTGATTTACTGAAGTTGCCAGGCTCGAAGGCTTCCAGGGAGTCTTCCTCTCCGATGGACTGACTAAAACATGGGCCGACGAAGACCAGATGAAAAAGTAGAGTTATTGCTGGCAGAAAATTAGTTGTAGAAATTTTTTCTAGCGTGCAAAGGGTTTGCTTAATCATAGGATTAGACCGTTGTTTTATGGAGAGTGTATGGTTTTAGTTGATAGATGGTAAAAAGTTTGCTTGCAAATTTTTCTAAATTTATAACAATAAGTTATTTGACCAGGAGGCTGATTGAATAGCGTCTCCGTCATAAATTATTGATAATTTACAATTATTTTATTAGATAGTTACATAATATTACCATCTCTCAACTTAGCTAGTGGACTTTTAGGAAAAAAATTTGGTCATTATAACTAAGGTTGGGCTATCGACCGTCTTGTCGGGCCCGTCTCTTTTTTTGAATTAGGAAATGCTATCGGAGGTTGACAAACGGATTATCGTGGGATTTGCAATGGCACTAGTGCTTTTGGTGATCACTATTTTCTTCTCTTATAGAAATATGTCGCAGCTAAGGAATGTTACGCTTGAGGTGACACACACCCATGATGTATTGTTTCGGATTGAGGAAATCTATTCACAACTCCTTGAAATTGAATCGAACAAACGTGGTTTTTTACTCTATCACGATCAATCTTTTGACGAAGCCAAGCTTGCTGGAATCGAGACAATATACTTGCACCTGGATACACTGAGGGATCTTATTGGTGGCAATGGTGCACAAACACAAAGGTTTGATACCCTTCAGCGCCTGATTTCCCAAAGAATTGCCTTGTCTCAAGACATTGTCAATGACAGCCTGGCACCACGGGTTCCCTCCCGTTCAACCGACTACTCTCTCAGAGGGAAGCGCCTCACCGATGCCATCAAGCGAATAGCTGGGGAGATGAAGAACGATGAAAGAGATCTTCTTAATGGCAAGATGCGCCTTGTCAATGCTTCCCATCGACAGTTCTATCAATTGTATGTGGCGTTTGGCTTAGTTATCCTCCTTATTTTCATTTTTGTGGTTTACATCATTCGTGCCCGGGTGCAGGAGCGAATTGCCACCGAAGACTTTCTTAGGCGGCGCTCTGACGAGATAAAAGACCTTTACGACAACGCACCCTGCGGCTATCATTCAGTGGACGGCGATGGCAATTTTATTGAAATCAACAACACCCTGCTGAGCTGGCTTGGCTACAGCAAAGATGAGGTGCTCCATAAAATGAACTTTTCAGACTTTTTGAGTGAAAATGAAAAGGAGGTCTTCCTGGACAACTTTGACCGGTTTAAAGCTGAAGGTGTTGCCAGTTCCGTCGAATTTGAGATGCTGAGGAAAGATGGAACCACCTTTCCTATTATATTGAATGCTACAGCTGTTTATGACGGGCGGGGGGGCTTTGTAAAGGACAGGGCAACCATCTTTGATATTTCACTCCGAAAAGAGGCTGAGGACAAAGCCAGGTTTTTGAATGCGGAGATGGAAGCTTTCAGCTACTCTGTTTCCCATGACTTGCGGGCCCCATTGAGGTCTATCGACAGCTATACGAAGATCATAGCGGAAGAGTACCGGGACAAGTTCGATGACGAGGGACAAAGGTTAATAAATACAGTGCTGAAGAACTCAGCCAGAATGGCCCGCCTGATCGACGACCTGCTCGACTTTTCACGGGTGGGAAGAAAAGAGCTGATCAAGTCGTCTTTCAGTATGAAACTGTTGGTGCAAAGCGTGCTGGAAGAGATGGAGATAGGCGCCAACGATGCGAGCAAGGCTATCAACAATCAGATAGACCTCGACGCCTGGGGTGACAAAAGCACCCTTCGGCAGGTTTGGCACAATTTGATTTCCAATGCTGTGAAATACTCATCGAAGACACCCCGCACTGAAATAGACTTTGGATCCTATGCTGATCCCTCGGGCCACATCTTTTTTATCCGGGACCATGGTGTGGGGTTCGATATGGCTTATTACGACAAGCTGTTTGGTGTTTTTCAGCGATTGCATAGCTCAAGAGAGTATGATGGAACGGGCGTGGGGCTTGCGCTGACCCAACGCATAGTTACCAAGCATGGAGGAGAAATATGGGCGGAGTCGCAGCCGAACCAGGGAAGTACCTTTTATTTTAGTTTGCCGCTTAAAGATTAACTATATGATTCAAGAAACAGAAGACCAACCGTATTTGTTACTAGCTGATGACAGCGAAGAAGATGCCGACCTGACTGCCCGGGTGCTGAGAGGGGGGAAACTCATCGAGCACGTTGTGCACTTTTATGATGGTGCCCAGCTACTCGATTATGTGTTTTCATCATCGTTCAGGGCTCACCCACTGCTTCTGTTACTTGATCTGGACATGCCAAAAACACATGGACTGGAAGTGTTGCGCAAAATGAAGGGAGATGGGGACAAGAAGCACATTCCCGTGGTAGTAATGTCGGGTTGTAGCGACGAGGGTGTGATTAAACAGACCTACGAGCTGGGGGTCAACGGGTTTGTTAGAAAACATACGCAGTTTGAAAAATTCAAAGAGGAGATTTTACATGTGGGGGAGTTTTGGTTGAAGACCAACTACTATCCCGGCTTTTGGAATAGCAGGCAAGTATGAGCGACCATTTGAAAATATTGATATTAGAGGATTTTGAAGAGGACGCTGATCTTTTGAAGATTAATCTGAAGCGACAGGGACTACTGTTTGAGTCAGTCGTTGTTGATAACCGGGACGATTATGTCCGGCAGTTGGTGGCCTTCTGCCCGGAGGTGGTGTTGTCTGATCACCAGCTTCCCCAGTTTGATTCAACGGAGGCCCTGCAAATTTGCAGGGAGAAAACAGACAATATTCCATTTATTTTGGTTACAGGCACGGTGTCGGAAGAGTTTGCTGTGCTGTGTATCAAGCAGGGTGCTGATGATTATATACTCAAAAACAACCTTACCCGGCTTTCTTCAGCTATATTCAGCGCACTCAACCAGCGGGAGGAAGAGAGAAAGCGAAAAGAGGCTGAAGAGAACCTGAGAGAGCAAAACAAGGAACTCACCAAACTCAATGGGGAGCTGGATAGCTTTGTGTACAGGGTTTCTCATAATCTCCGGGCACCTCTTACTTCCGTGCTGGGCCTTATTCAGCTTTCTAAACTGAATGGTGTTTCGCCTGCTGAAATAGAAAGATACCTGGGTTTGATGGAGCAGAGCATTGTGAAGCTCGATCATACTGTGCGGGGCATTCTTGACTACTCACAGAATACCCGCAAGGCCCTTGAGAGTGAAGAGGTCGTTTTCGACACGGTGGTCGACGAAAGCATCGCCAATTTCCGGTACATGGAGAAGTTTGATACCGTTAGTATCAGGAAAGAAATCGATCAAACCACCGCTTTCCACTCGGATACACTCAGGTTGGCCTTCATTTTTGATAACCTTATTTCCAACGCTATCAAGTTTTCAAAAAAGCTGACAGACGAGGCTCGTTTTGTCAGAATTGCGGTCAAGGTTGCGAAAGAGGAGGCGGTCATTGTTTTGGAGGACAATGGCATAGGCATTGAACCTGAATATATCGGGAAGGTATTTGACATGTTCTTTAAAATGGGTGAGTCAGGTGCGGGCCTCGGTTTGTATATTGTCAGAGAAACGGTGGAAAGGCTGAAGGGTAGCATAGTACTGACCTCCGAGCCCGACAAGGGAACAACCATTACGATAACGCTTCCGAATCAGCTTCAGGAGTCGTTTGAGGCCAATCAATAATGCTGTCGGGCAGGGCGTATTGCCGTGACAGCTCCTTCATCTTCTTCTGCAACGCATCCAGATAGTAATCGGGCATGGCAGTTTTTCCTTCAAAAAAGCGGCGGTACTTCTCCGTTAGGTCAGGGAAGTGCTTGCTAATGGCCCTCATCACCAGCACTTTGCTACCGGAAGGCCCGTTGCCAAACAGGGTTAGGCTGGCCGGCATCACGTATCTGGCTCCTACTCTTTGAAAACTGCCCATCATTTCGTGAAGGTGCTTGCTGGTGTCAGAAATGTAGGGTAGTAGCGGCATGAGGCTTACACCGGTATGAAAGTCACCGCTGAGGCACCGGGCCATTGCATTGAGCCTTGCTGAAGGTGGAGTGGCACCTGGCTCAAAAATATGAGCAATGGCATCGTTGGTTGTGGAAAATGAAAACGTGATGAGCACGCCTGAAGGAGCGAGGCCGGTGAGGTCACTCGGCAAAATGGCCTGGTTCTTAATTTCATCCAACAAATCGAAATCCCTGACAATAAGGTCTGACCTGGTGATGACGTGGAGAGGGAATCTGTGCTTCAGGATCACTTCCAGCAAGACCCTGGTGATCCTGGTGTCTTTTTCGATCTGGAGGTAAGGGTCTGTGGCCGACGACAGCACAATGTAGCCGTACTGACCTTTTCGGGCACGCAGGGTTAGGGCTTTGTCGAGGAGGGCTGCCGCATTTTCCTTCACAGCCAGCTTTTCCTCCATATGGACGCCGTACTTGCTGCCCCGGATATAGCAAAACAGGCAGTTGAACGAGCAGCCGCTATACGGGTTGATGGTGTAATCGTCCAGAAACCAGGAATCCCGCCGTTTGGTTTTATTGAGAATGGATTTGGCCTGGATGAAATGTGGCATAGGGGCTACTTTGACACGATTACCTTTCCTTCAATGTCCTCAGTCATTCTCAGCAGCTCAAGGTTTTCGTTGAAATCGGCCTGGAAAGCGAATGGCTTACTTTGCACCACATACTGGTAAATATGCCAGTCTGTTTCGGGGGTAGGCATGTCCGGCACCTTGTCAAGGGCTATCCATTCAAGTGTGCCCTCGTTACAGAGTGGTGGCGGAAGGCGGTCAATGTCTGCCACGTACACAAAGCTGCACCAGTTGTATTTGGTGGGAGACGTTTCCACAAGGATTCCACAATACTGCATGTGAGACAGCTTGATGCCTGTTTCTTCTAAGGTTTCTCTTATTGCTGCCTCGTAGGGGCTTTCAAAGGGATCGAGCTTGCCTCCCACTGGCGTGTACATGTCTTTGTTGGGCTCTTTTAGCCTGTTCAAAAGCAGAAACTCTTCTTTGTGCCTAAGAATGCAAAGCACGGCGGTCTTCTTCAGACCTTCTGGTACTGAAAACTTCATAGTTGGACGGCAATATTGCTCAAGTGTTTGGAAAATAGTGGGTAACGATATCCTGAACCATTTTGACAGATAATGGCTTTGTTCTGAATCCTGAAATAGCTGACTCACTCTCCGCTCTTGACTTGTCGTCGGGATTGAGTGATGTGGTCAGCATTACAAGGACTATTTTGCTTTTTTGATCTTCCCGAAGCTCTCTATACCTTTCGAGGAAGGTCCACCCATCCATTACTGGCATGTTGATGTCTAGAAAAATAAGGTCTGGAGGTGCTGACTTGTCAGTTTGCACCCCGTTGGAAAGGTAGTCGATGGCTTCCTTTCCATTCAATTTAATCGTTAGGGTATCGGTGACCTCGGCCTTTTGGATAACCATTTTGTTGATAAAATTGGTTGCGTGATCATCATCCACAAGTAAGATGTTGTTAAGTTTACTAGTCATGTTGATTATGCTATTGGTATTGTGAAAAAGAAAGTGCTGCCTTTACCAGGGCTTGATTTTGCCCATATTTCCCCACCGTGTAGCTCCACAATTTTTTTGCAGTGGGCCAAACCAATACCAGTGCCTGGGAATTCGTCCCGATTGTGGAGGCGTTTGAAAATCATGAACATACCTTCGCTGCCATCTTTTTCAAAGCCAATTCCGTTGTCTTTAACAGAAAACTCCCAGGCTTCAGCTCTTTTCTTAGCCGATATCCTTATCGTTGGCTTGGTAGCCTCTTCCCTAAACTTAATGGAATTGGCAATTAAATTTTGGAACAAAAGACTCAATTCCGCGGCATAGCCTTTTAGAGTTGGCAAAGTGCTTGAGTTTATATTTGCCCCTCCCGCTTCGTTGATCGCAACCCTTAAGCCATTTAGCACAGCTTTTAAGATTTCGTTGCAATCAACAACCTCCATCTCCTTGTCTTTACCAATTCTGGAGTAGTCCAGAAGCCCTTTCACTAACTGCCTTAACCTGTTGGACGAGTCAACGATATACTTCAAACAGAGACTGGTTTCCTCACTGAGGCTACCATCCAGGTCATTTTCAAGAAGCTCGACTAAGCTGAGCAACGAGCGCAAGGGTTCCTGGAGGTCGTGAGATGTGATGTAGGCGAACTGGGCGAGCTCTTTGTTTTGTTGAACCAGAATGGTATTCTTCAGGAGAAGTTCTTTTTCGCTTTTTTCAATTTTTTTGGTTCGTTTAACCACTTCTTTTTCAAGTGTCTCATTTAACAGGTGAACTTCTTTGGAACGCTTGATGATCTCCATCTCCATTTTGTGGACGGTGCTGTGCAACGCCTTCGCCAACTCTTGTTTTTCCTTGTTTTCTGTCGTCAACTTGAGATAGTCAGTCACATCTTCCACTTTGTGAACGATACAGATCAGCTCATTTTTCTCATCAAGAACAGGTTTATTCACGGGGCTCCAGTACCTTACCTCAAAGGTGCCGTCTCTTCTGGGGATGTCGTATTTTACCACTCCCATATTATGCACTCGTTTATTTTTCAGGACAAATGAAAGGGATTTTTTTAGGGCGGAGGGGCCGTCATTTTCCGGCTTATCAGGGTTGGCTGGAAAAACTTGAAATAAGTCTTTTCCTATTACCTCCTCTTTTCTGATCATAGTGGTAGAGGCATAGGAGTCAGTAAGATCCAAGATGGTCAGATCCTTGGATAGGATTAAGTTGAGACCTGGTAAAGCCTGAAAGAGGATTTGATAGTTAATATTGTTCATTTTGCCAGTTGTCGACTAACAATTGCTTTGTAATGGGGGAGTGAGAAACGCACACCTTGCATCAAATAGCTGGCAATAATATCGAATGAATTTATTAATCTTTTTGAAAAAAATGAATTGGAACGAAGAAAAATATTAGACTCTGAGAACTATCTAAAATAGATACTGACCGAGTTAATCACCTTTTCTCCCAATTGTTCAGTAAGGAGTGGTCGTCGTTACAGCATTTTTCAAAATACAAATAGCAGCTTTTTTTGACATGGCTAGGTTCAAGGGAAGTTAAGATGAACTGTATTTCCTGGGAAAGGGCAACGCTGGCAGGCTTACAAGTCTTCTGTGGAGAGACTGAAGCTGTCTTTTTTGGAATCGAGTAAACGCCCGGCCTCACATTTGAGCACCCGGCCCGGATATTTTTTCAGAAAGGCGTGGTTGTGAGTTGCCATCAGAATGGCTGTACCGCTGTTGTTGATTTCCAGAAAAAGTTTGAAAATGCCATCAGAAACGTCCGGGTCAAGGTTACCGGTAGGCTCGTCGGCCAGCAGAATGGCCGGCTCGTTGATTAGTGCCCGGGCGATGACTACACGCTGCTGCTCACCGCCTGAAAGCTGGTGGGGCATTTTGCTGCCTACGGAGCCCAGGCCAACTTTCATCAGCACTTCCGACTCACGGGCCTTCATTTTCGATCGGTCTGTCCATCCGGTTGCCTTCATCACGAAGTTCAGGTTTTCGGAGACGGTTCTGTCGCTGAAAAGCTGAAAGTCCTGAAACACGATGCCTATTTTCCTGCGAAGGTAAGGTACTTTTGAGCTTTTGATGTTTCGGATTGAGTGACTTGCCACCGTGGCGTCGCCAAGTCTTAAAGCAAGGTCGGCGTAGAGGGTTTTAAGCAAAGATGACTTTCCGCTTCCTGTTCTTCCAATCAGGTAAACAAACTCGCCTTTTTCAATCTCAAATGTAATGTCATTTAGCACTGTGCTGTTTTCCTGAAACACAGTAGCATTACTTATCGCAACAACGGGTTCAGAACTAAATGACATTTTCAGAGGCTTAGCTTTTGGAGCTTGCCAAAAGGCAGCTCAGTGATCAATTTTTGAAGTGCTTCTTCCTTCCCCTCCAATCCGTACTTTTCAATGTTTTTCAAAGGCCTGTCAGCCCTGAAATAGGCAATAAGCACAAAATTATCATCCCTCAGCTGGATGTAGTCAGGAATCTTGGCCTTGCCTTTTACTTTGATAATATACATATCTTCAATGGTAGATGAAGATACAACTGCTGAGACACTCATTTGTTAGGAGTTGCCTTTTTTGTAGTCAGCCAGGAACTTCTCCAGACCACTGTCTGTCAACGGGTGCTTCAACAAGGCAGTTATTACGTTAAGTGGACAAGTAACAACATCGGCACCTATTTCAGCACATTTGATCAGGTGCATGGTGTGGCGAACTGAGGCTGCCAGGATCTGCGTTTCAAAAGCATAGTTGGTGTAAATCTGCACCATTTGTTCAAT
The DNA here is from genome assembly GCF_902498805.1 of Imperialibacter sp. EC-SDR9. Lineage (GTDB taxonomy): Bacteria > Bacteroidota > Bacteroidia > Cytophagales > Cyclobacteriaceae > Imperialibacter. The sequence continues at coordinate 32,914 of NZ_LR701603.1, forward strand.
CAGATCAAGCCCGTCGTGCGAGATGTCGTCGAGTCTTCCGATGAAAGGAGACACATAGCTGGCTCCAGCCTTCGCTGCCAGAATAGCCTGGCCTGAGCTAAATACCAATGTGCAGTTGGTTCTGATGCCCTCAGCAGAGAAAGCTTTGATGGCTTTCACACCGTCACGGATCATCGGCACCTTTACTACAATTTTGTCATCGATTTTAGCAAGCTCTTTTCCCTCCTTCATCATGCCTTCGAAGTCGGTAGAGATAACTTCAGCACTTACGTTGTCATCCACAATCTTGCAAATGGCTTTGTAGTGAGCCAGAATATTTTCTTTGCCTGTGATGCCTTCCTTGGCCATCAGGCTTGGGTTGGTGGTTACACCATCCAACACGCCCAGGTCATTGGCTTCTTTAATCTCGCTAAGGTTCGCTGTATCGATGAAAAATTGCATAGTATGAGGGGGTTTTAAGAATGCTTACAAAGCTAGTTAATCTCTGCTAAATTGTAAGGAGGGAAATAAAAAATGGCAAACCGAATATCGCACCGCTACAACCGCTTACCCTTGCTTCCTTCCGGACCTGGGGGATTCAGCAGGAGCTGGTCGTACCGATTTGCCGCTGCAAAGTTATGGAATTATTAATGGTAAAATCAAATAGAAAACAAACTTTGATGGGATTGCCTTATTCCACCAGGCCTTTGAGGTACAGATTAAATTCGAGAGGGCTGCCTTCTTTGAATTCATCCGCCGCCAGGTCTTCAAAAATATCTTTGTCAAATACCCTTTTGGTTTTTTCTATTTGCCCATTGGCATGGACAATGAGTTCCGTGCCCCTCAAGCTCTCCGGGTTGACCTGAACCAGTATTTTGAAGCCCTCAAGTTCCTTTTTGTAATATTGATGAATGATGTCTTTCATACCTGGGGTAAAGGTATGAAATGGAAACTACAGATCGTCTATTCTTCTGTAACTGCTCTCCCGGCTAACCGACACATCGTAAAATGTGTCGTCGTCTTCATCGTCCGTGTCTTCGCTGGTTACAACCACCGTCTTTTCGTATGTGTTGTCCCACAGGTCAAAGTATAAATCGTCGAGTTCTCTTTCTGCTTCCATGTGCTATTGTTTGGAAGCAAGGTATGGTTGGTGGTTTACAACTATCGAAATTATTTTTTAATCTTAAGTGAAATATTGGTAACAATGACCGCACCTCAAGTGAAGGAACAGTTTGAGACAGAAAGATTGAAAATAAGAAAGATTGTGCCCACTGACACGCCCTATGTGTTCAATACTTATGCGTCCGTTAAAAAATCCACAAGGTACATATCGTGGCTCACTCACAAGTCCGTAGAAAAGGATACACTGCCATTTGTGGACTATGCGCTGCAGGCATGGAATGCGGGCACCGACTTCACTTACCTGATTTTTGACCTGACTGGCACCCCTGTTGGTTCAATTGGCTTTATCAATGAAAAGGGCAGAGTGTCTTTTGGCTATATTCTCGGCCCGGCCTTTTGGGGCAAAGGGTTTATTGTGGAGGTGCTAAACGAAATGCTGCCCTGGTTTGCTGCTCAGGTTTGGGTGTATCGCCTGTGGGCGTGCTGCGATGTGGACAACGTTGCTTCGAAGCGGGTGCTGGAAAAGGCTGGACTTCAATTTGAAGGGCGAATTGCCGATTGGGCTGTATTTCCCAATCAAAAATTCAAAAGCAAAGACTGTTTCTTTTTTCACTATCCTTTAAAGAAGAGATAGCACCTTTTCAGCGGGCTCAGTAGCATCAGAAATATTCACTTTGTCGAGCAGCTCATCTTCCAAAGCCGATGCCCATGTTGTCAGGTACTTCACCACATCGTCCCGATAGTTGTGGCGAAGGTTCCTTTCGGTCAGGGGGAGCTTGCAAAGCACTTCCTGGTCAGAGAGCCTTTCGAGGTGAACAAGGTCTTCCCTGTCAAGTCCTGCGCTTAACATTTCGCTGATGAGCAAGTCCATTGGCATGCCACTGGTAGGGCAGAAGTCGTTGATTTGATCCGCCCAGTCGCCATGGTCCCTCATTGCATAGGCGTGAATACTGGCCCTTGTTAGCTGAGTAATTTCCTGAGCCAGGTTGCCGCAATTACAACTGCCCATATGACCCCACATGTAGTCGTTGCCCTTTTTTAGTTTTTCAGCCGTGCGTCGAATCGCCTGAATGAGGGCCGCATTTGCTCTAGCCATTCTCTCGTGTTTTGAGTGAAAATTTAATCATCTCCTTGAGATTTTGCTAACTATGCGAGAACCTTATTTGTTTGCTTTCTCATGACTTTCGGCCCATACCAGAGCCAGAAGCCCGTGATGGTGAACACAAGAAGGGCCAGGCCAGTAACTGTGGTATATGCGAGCTTAAAGAGGCCTTTCTGCCATCCGAAGGCGTCGTCGATAATGGAACCGTCGTGGATGTGCTCAATCAAATCCGATAATCTGGTTTCGGTATGCAGCACCTCACCGGTGGTGCAGTCTATCTGAAAACTCTTGTAATGATCAGCGAAGAGAACTTTCACTATCCCCTTGTCCTGTCGAATATCAAGCCTGTCGATCACTGGGGAAAGCGAAGCATCGATAGAGTCGAGAAGATATGCCTGGGCGATCAGCGTTATTTCATTTATTGATTTCCATTCTTGTGGATCGGCTGACTGTCCGGTTCTGGTTTTGGCCAGAATCAAATCACCTGAATGTTTTTTCCACCCGAGTAGTAAGCCTGATATGGACACAATGAAGAAGAATACAAAGAGAAATGCACCAGTTAGGCGATGCACCTTTCGGAAAACCCTCAACACCTTTGCTTGCGCTTTGCGGGATGTGTTGTTTTCGGAATTACTCATTTTAGTTTACTTTCTGTTTCTGCGAAACTATCGGATACTGGAATTTATTCCCTCCCGGCTATGGAAATTGTGAAAGGAAGTTGCGAGTTCATGGCTGGAAACCGGCAATGGTACATTCGTCGTGAAGGAACCACTAAAATTTGCTAATATTGCACTTCAACTTAAATTTGCACCGCAAAACATAACGAAAATGGGAAGAGGAGATAAAAAGACGAGAAAAGGAAAAATTACAATTGCTTCTCACGGCAATTCCAGGCCAGCTAAAGAGAAGAATGAAAAAACCAAAATTCAAAGCCCAAAGGAGTCATAGGCTCTTTAAAGGTTTTTGGTACTTATGAATGTCTCATAGGAAAGACAATAAATCTTGCCTTTGAGACATTTTAATTTAAAAGGAATCCAAATGAGGCTTTTTCGGATTTTCATCTTCATTGCGGCGTGTCTGTCTGGGGTTTCTGTATCTGGACAGGAAACAGATAAAACGGCTACAGCCCCCACTGGCAGCAGCAAAGGAGGCGCATGGGGCTATTTTGGCTTGCGTGGAGGTGCGCATTTCAGTGAAGTGCTTTTCAGCGATACGTTCAGGCCTGTGAATATGCAGACGAGCTTTGTTTACGGTAAACAATATGGTGCTGTTGGAAAGCTCTTTCTGGCGGAACATGCGGGTATTCAAGTGGAAGTAAACTACATCGAGAAAGGCTACAAGCAGCTCCTCGACTCGGGTTTTTATACCACCAAAATGAATTATTTGGAAATCCCTTTGCTGATGAATGCCTATCTCGGAAAGCAAAAGACCCAATTTTTTGTGAACATGGGGCCCTACCTGGAGATATTCCTCAATCAGAAGGACGAACTGCAGGGAGTGGTGAAGGATGGCGAAGAGTTTTATCGGTTTGATCCGAATGTGGATCGAACCATAGGTTATGGGCTGAGAGCATCGGGAGGGCTCAACAGACTATTCAGCTTCGGGCTGCTACAGCTTGAAGGAGGTCTGGAGGTCACCATCAGCGATATGATTTTTTCAAACAGGCTCCTTTCTACTATCCCCGACAGCTCCAAGCACCTGGTAGGCTTTGTGTCTTTGGCCTACATGATTCCCATAGGCAAAAAGCCTGACACTGGCGGACAGTAATCCCCACGTTTTCAAATTTACATCACAACCAGAAAGAAAGCAGCACCCCTGCTATCGGGACGTGATGCTGAGTTCGTTATGGCCCCTTTTTGCCGATCTTAAAAGATCCGCCCAGAGTTTTTGAAGAAAAAGAGTACCTGCAAATGGTTACGAAATCGTTTGCTGAATTAAATTTGTGTTAACATTATTTATTATTCTTTGTATATTATCTAATGAAATGATTAATTTTGTGCGTAATTAATAAAAATATCATCACTCTATTAAGCATTACTATTATGGCTACTTCGGCTAATGAGAAAATTGAGATGGCTTGCGTTGAGGCACGTGAGAAACTCGCACAACTAGGGATTGAAGAGAAAATTCAAGCGGAGCTGGACTGGGTACTTGGAAGTTTCAGGAATGACCAAAACTCGTCTGGATTGTATGAGATAGGAGCAAAGGCCTTGAAGGCACTTGTGAAATATAAAAAAGACAAACCCAAAGCCATCACCAAGAAAATGATTGATGAGCTTGAAAAAGCATTGAAAGCGAAATAAAATATTTTCTACACACAGAGCTGTTTCAATAGACAGTTGCGAATTTGGCGGTAGACCAAATGTCGATATTTTGAAAGCGAACCTCCCTTTTAATCAGGCTCGTCAGTCAACTATCGTTGAAACAGCTTTTTCTTCACTTCCCATCCCAAGACTTCACAAACCTTTAATCACAGTTCTGTTAGGTACTGTATCATAATTGCTATTTTTGCTGTGTCAGTGATTTTAGGCGCACCCATGCTTCAATGAAAGGAAGGAAGATACTTTTTATACTATTGTTCTTGATGAGTGGGTCGGTGCCCCCCTTGTTTGGGAAACACTCTTATCAGGAACCAGCGAAACCATCTCAAGATCACGTCTCGCTTGTCGACAGCATTAATCATCTTGCCAGCGTTTTTCTTAGAACTGAGCCCGATTCAGCACAAGTACTGATCACCGAAGCGCTGGAAGTTTCCCGGCAGTATGACTATACGGGAGGCGTTGCAAGGGCGTTATTTCTACAGGGCAACTACTATCAAAACAGAGGTCAGCTAGAGCTTGCTTACAGGACTTTTTACGAATCGCTTCAACTACATGAGGCTCAGAAAGATAAAAAAAGTGTTGCGGGATGTTATAATAGTATTGGCGATGTTTTCAGGAGACAAAGGAACTACAGGGAGGCAAGCAGAAACTATGATTTATCCTTTGCGTTGGCCAACGAAATAGGAGACTCGGCGCTCGTTTCGGAGAATATCAATAATTTTGGGGACGTTTTCAGAGATCAAAAAGACTACGATGCGGCAATTCTTCGGTATAACGAAGCACTCGAAATTGATCTGAAAATAAACAATGGATATGGCGTAACCGATGGTTATAATAACCTGGGCGATGTGTATCTCTATCTGGCGGACTATGACCAGGCCATATCGTATTATAATCGTGCCCTAAGGCTGGCTGAGTCAATGAATAACCAGCTGGAAGTAGCAGACAACCTCAATAAACTGGGCCGGGCTTATGCTGCAAAAAACGATCTGGAAACTGCTTTGTTTTACTCGAAGCTGGCAGCCACGGTAAGCGGCAGAATCAGGCTTACCGAGGAGCTTATGGAAGCCTACTACAGCCTGGCGGAGGTGTACCAACGGGTGGGCAGGTACGACAAGGCACTTGAAAGCCATATGCTGTATTCCAAGTTTCAGGATTCACTACTCGACGTCAGGTCTGTTCGCAAAATATCGGAACTACAGTTTTTGTTTGAATCGGAGCAGAAAGACAGTGAAATTCTATTAAAAGAGGCCGAACTTGAAACTCAGTCTGTTCAGCTCAAATGGCTGATTACGGCGGTGATACTGCTGATAATTTTGGCACTGGTGTTTTATAGAAACTACATTTCAAAGCAAAGAGTTAACAACAAGTTGATAGCTCAGCAGGAGGAAATCAAACACCAGACCGAAAGCCTTGAAGAAAAGAACCGACAGCTGAAGATCATCAATGAAGAAAAAAATGAGATCATTGGCATGGTGGCGCACGACCTGAGAGCTCCAATCAACCAGGTCATGTCGGTGGTTAACCTTATGCACTATGAAAAGGAAGCCTTTTCCGACGATATGGTTTCCTATCTGAGTATTATGGAACGGGCTACGACGAGGATGAAATTCATGGTGAGTGAGATTCTTGATGCAGAAGCGATAGAAAACACTACTTTCAACATGGATATTGAAAATGTCGACCTGTGTGAAATTATTGAAGAGGAGAAGAAGAATTACCGGTTATATGCCGATAAGAAGAAGTTAAAACTGACTACCGAACTAGTGGGAAACCCGGCGTGCGCCAGGGTTGACAAAAATATTTACCGGAATATAATAGAAAACCTTGTTTCCAATGCGCTGAAATACTCTCCCGAAGGAAAAGAGATCAAGTTGATCCTTCGGTTTGAAGCTGACAAAGTGATCACTTCGGTGAAGGACGATGGGCCTGGGCTTAGTGATGAAGATATGAAGAGGGTTTTTGGAAAATATCAGAGGCTAAGTGCTCAGCCAACGGGAGGAGAGGAAAGCATCGGACTTGGTTTGTCGCTGGTGAAAAAATTCACAGAAGCCATGAACGGAGAGGTGTGGTGTGAAAGCACAGAAGGAAATGGTGCCGAATTTTTTGTGTCATTTGAAAAAGTAACTTCCAATTCAAACAAATAAACATCAATGTATCTAGCTAAAAGAATTCTTGTGCTGCTGTTGGTAACAGTGGCATCCTGCAATCCCCCAAAGGAGGTTCCCACTCAGCCTGAGAAAAAGGCCGTGAAGAATATAATCTTCATGGTGGGCGATGGTATGGGATTAACCCAGGCAACCGCCGGTCTTGTTGCCAACAACTTTAAGCTTAATCTTGAGCGGGTGCAGTATGTGGGGCTAAGTAAAACTTTTTCCAGCGATGCACTGATAACTGACTCAGCTGCTGGTGCTACAGCTTTTTCTATTGGTGAGAAGAGCTACAATGGAGCCATTGGTGTTATGCCTGACTCCACTTCCCGAGAAACCATACTCGAAACAGCTGGCAGTAAAGGCCTGGCAAGTGGCCTGATCGCAGTTTGCACGATTACACATGCTACTCCTGGTTCCTTTTATGCCCACCAGCCTTCCCGAAATATGCATGAAGAAATTGCTTCAGATATGATTGACTCACCACTCAATTATTTTGTCGGTGGAGGGAGAAAGTATTTTGCAACCCGAAAGGACAGCACTAGCATATTGCCGGCGCTGGAGGAAAAAGGATTCAGTTTTGTTGAAAGCCTGGACGCATTCAAAAGCAGTTCGTCAGAGAAAATTGGCTATTTTATAGCCGATGGTGACCCTGCCCCTGTGGCTAAAGGCAGAGGGCCAATCTTGAGCGACGCTGTAGAAGCGATGCTGCCAAAGCTTGCGAATGACCCCGAGGGCTTCTTTTTGATGGTAGAAGGTTCTCAGATTGATTGGGGTGGGCACTCCAACGATTCTGACTATATCACCTCTGAGATGATCGATTTTGACAACGCCATAGGCAAAGTGCTCGACTTTGCTGCGAAAGATGGTAACACCCTGGTGGTGATTACTGCCGATCATGAAACCGGTGGCTTCTCCATTGCTGAGGCAGAAGACCCATGGAAGTTTGAGCCCAAGTTCACTACGGGTCATCACACTGGTACTATGGTTCCTGTATACGCATTTGGTGCTGGGTCTGAAGCCTTTGCCGGCATCTACCACAACACCGAGATTTACCACAAGATGATGAAGGCCTACGGCTGGAAATAACCTAGAAAGTGTTTTGAGCTTCCGACACATTCTGGCTGGAAGCCCAAAACATTTGCTTCAAAATGTTACTTGATAATACTCACTTCGCCTTTCCATGTCTTACCCTTTATCGAGTTGGTGAGCGTATAAAAATAGACACCTGACGGCCAGTCTCCGCCAGCCCAATCATTTTGATAGTCTTCAGTTTCAAAAGCTATGTCGCCGTCTCTGCTCACTACCTTGAGAGAAGACAAAGGCTTGATTCCTTTGATAAAAAACTGATCATTGAATCCGTCCCCATTAGGTGTAAAAGCTGTGGGAATAATCAGGGGTTCTTCAATTAGATTAAAATTATCGATAAGGATATTGCCATTGGTTGTGCGATTGCCTTCGGGCGTTGCGACGAACACCAGGTACCTCAAATTGTCCATTTCAGGTCGGATTACTTCCTCAAAATGTATCCACTCAGTGTTGTCTATCAGGGGAGACTCCCATAAAAGCTCCTCCGTAAGGCAGCTTTCTGTGCCCCCGTACACGGTAAGCTTGATCGGTCGGTTGACCCATATGAAAGTGTTATTGTCGTCATATCCCATGCTATCAGCGTGAGCCAGGCTTACGCTAATCACATAAGGAAAACCTGCAATCATGGGAAGGTTGAGCCTGGTTTCCATGTCTTCCCTCACTTCGAAGGGTTCGACAGGAAGGCTTCTGGTAACAATACCGATATACGTGTTGCCATCATCGGCAGGCAAGGTCACACCATATGAAAAAGGCTGGGTGTCAGGGGTGCTTTCTGACGAACAAGGGTACCAGAAAGCTGGTGGTCGGTTCGGGCGATTGGCTCCTTCAAATGATTTGTTGTTGACCAGCTGGGCCCAGCCGGTCTGTTGAAACGTACAAGCAAATAATAACAATACCAGGTTCTTCATTCAGTTAAATATTGCCTGAGGCTTTTCAATTCAATGACAATTTCTGGCTCTACACAAACACCTAAAGGTAAACAGAATTTAGCCTTATTTTGAAACTATCTTGGTCAAAGCGTCTATCAGTTTATCAAGCTCTTTAATGGAGGTATACAAATGCGGAGCAATCCTGGCGCCCTGTATATCATCGTTATCGATTGCCACCGTAAATATCTTGTATTCGGAATAAAGGGTATTTACCAGCTCATTCGGAGACATTCCTTCAATGCCTATATTGCAAATGGCATAGGACTGACCTTCCCCCAACGGTGTGTTTATCTTTATTTTGGGCAGGCTTTTTACCTTACTCACCCAGTAGTGTTTGAGGTAGTTCAGTCGTGATGCTTTTAGCTCACTGCCAATGCTCTCGTGAAACCTGATGGCTGCTGCTATCGATAGTTGATTGGAGCAGGGTTGCGTGCCAAAGTGCTCCAGCTTTTTGATGTCGTCTTCTTTAAAATCAGTGTCGCCGAAAAGTGGCCAAACTTTGCTTACGTTTCCTTTTTTCACATAGAGCAGGCCGTTGCCCAGTGGGGCGCATAACCACTTGTGCAAACTGCATGCGAAGTAGTCGCAGTCCAGTTCGGATATTTTGAATGGCACATGGGCAAAAGCGTGGGCACCGTCCACAATCACTTCAATGCCCTTTTTATGGGCCATGGCACATATTTCCTTGATTGGCAGCACCTGGCCGGTCAGGTAGGTCATGTATGATACCAGCACTACTTTGGTCTGGCTGGTGATTGCTTTTTCTATAAGCTGCACAATTTGCCCTTGCGAATCGGGTATCAGTGGAAGGGAAGCCACCTTTATCGGCGTGCCAAATCTCTTCTGCCGTTGATCGAGCGCCTGAATCATGCTCGGGTACTCTCTGTTGGTGCGGAGAATCTCCTCGCCTTCTTTTAGCTTCAAGCCCTGAATGACTATGTTGAGCGATTCAGTTGTGTTTCTGGTCATGATGAGCTCATCGGCTCCGCAGCCTGCAAAACCTGCTAGCTGCTGCCGTAAGGCGTCTCTTTCTTCAAACTGCCTCCGCCTCATGTAGAAGCTCGGCGACTCATTGATCATCCGAACATTGTCAATTTGATCCTCCAGGGTCACGTTGGCAGCCGGGCTAAAGTAGCCAGCCTCCAGATTGATAAAATGTGGGTTCTGCACATAGCATTGCTGCACCTGGTACCAAAACGATTCGTCGGTTACCAGTTCAGCGTCAGATTTATCTAAGGGCCTTTTCAAGGTGAGCGAGCTGTTTCTTGAGCTAGCCAGTGGAAGAAATGCAGCGCCAAGGGCCGCTTCACCTGTTTTTGTTAAGAATGATCGCCTGTCAATCATGGATATTTTTTGTTCAATAAAGCAAATTCTTCGGATGTAAGCACGGTCGTTTAGGGGTATGTTACAGAAAGTTTGTCTTATAGGTACTTTCCAAGAAATACATAGGTTTCTTGTTTTCTGTATAAATACCACCCTTGCATTAGCGGGTGGTATTTTTTATGCCCGATGGTTTCTGCAAAGAGATATCTTTCTCATGTGATTTTGCGTTATATTCCCAGACATTTTTTCTATTTCAATTCCAAGACTATGAATCTCAACAAGGTACTTTGTGCCGCACTCCTGACCCTTCTTTTTTTTCCGGCTCTTTCACAATCCTTTAATGGTCGGAACCTCGCCGATCACATGCTGATCAAGATAATGGATAAAAGCCTATACAAGCAGGAATATCCTGTCGATGGCTCTCCTTATTTGAATCCAGAGTTTATTGAAGGAGAAGTTTACACCAGCAAGGGGAATTATGCTGAGGTGCCTTTGCGATACAATATTGATTCGGATGTGATAGAGTTTAGTCAAAACGAAGCCGTTTATGCGCTTGATCCAGAGCCGAGGATAAAGAAAGTGGTGATAGGGGGAAATGTGTTTGTGGTCGACAAAGGAGAAATAATAGGTAAAATGAATGATAGCTTTTATTTGCGGCTTGACAGTGGTAAGGCGCAGTTGCTGATGAAAAAAGCAGTGTCGTTCAGAGAAGCTCAGCCGGCTCAGGCCATGCAGGCGGCGTCCACCCCGGCCAGGTATCAGAAGATGCCAGATCAGTATTTTTACAAAATAGGAGATGGCGGGGTAATGAAAATCGGCAGTATCAAGAAATTGATCGAAGAGTTTCCTGACAAACAGGAAGAGCTCAGTGCTTTCGCCAAAAAGGAAAAGATATCTCCTAAAAATGAGAAGGAGCTGATCAGCTTTTTTCAGTATTACAATTCTCTCTAGGCCAACACAGCATCGTTTCTTTTCAGCTAGGCACACTTCACTTGCTCTCCTCATTTCATTTGTAAACAGGAAATAAATAATCGACATATCATTTGGTTTTAGGAATCAAATCTGCTTACATTAGATTTGGTTTTAGGAATATAATACGTAGACTATGAAGTTAGGAGCATTTGAAGAATTGGTATTACTAGCTGTAGGCTCACTGGGCGATGAGGCTTATGGAGTAGCGATAAAGGAAACGCTACAGCAAAAAATTGGCAAAAATCCCAGCATTGGTGCCCTGCACTCTGCCCTTTACCGGTTGGAGGATAAGGGCTGTGTAACGTCTGAGGAAGGCGGTGCGACAACAGAACGGGGTGGTCGCCGGAAGAAGTTTTATAAGCTGACGGCCTATGGCATTACCATGCTGGAAGAAGCCAATCAATTGCGAATGGAGTTTGCCCGTCAGGTGCCAGGGCTAAACTTAAGCACGGAGTAAGTCGTGCCCACAGCGACAGATCAGATTTTTTCGCTGTCAGTTTACTCACAAGCTGGTGGCACGACTTATAGAAAAAGCCATGTCAAATAGAAAGATACATCCACCCCGCCTCGCCGACCGCTTCCTGCAGTGGTTCTGCTCTGAAGAAGTGCTGGAAACGCTTCAGGGGGATTTGTATGAGCTATATGAGAGGCGGAGAGAGAGAAGGGGAAAGCTGCTGGCCGATATTTACTACGCATTCGACGTGCTAAGTGCACTTCGGCCATTTGCATTTGAAAGGAAAAGGTCAAACTCAAATTATACAACGATGTTTCAACATTACTTAACCATTTCGTGGCGAAACCTTCGGGTCAACCGCCTCTACTCGCTTCTTAATATATCGGGACTGGCCGTCGGTTTAACCTGCGGCATACTTCTGCTATTGTGGATTTCGCATGAGCTGAGTTATGATACTTTTCATAAAAACCAGCCAAACATCTACCAATTGATGCGTCATGAGGTAATGAGCGGTGAATACTTCACAGGCGATGTTACGCCTGCACCATTAGGGCCGAGCCTCAAGAGTGGCATGCCCGAAGTAGTTTTTGCTACCCGTACGCTTGGGGCTGGCAAACAGCTGGTGAACGCAGGGCACGAAAACACCTATGAAGCGGTACTTTATGCGGATCCCGATTTTTTTAACATAATGACCTTCCCGTCTGTTACGGGGAATGCGATAGAAGCTTTAAATTCTCCCGGCAGTGTGGTCATTACCGAGCGAACTGCCAAAAAGTTATTTGAGCATACGGACCCAATAGGAAAGGCGATCACCGTTAATAATACCGACGAATTTTTGGTGGCGGCAGTGGTCCGGGACGTTCCCACCAATAGCTCCATCCGGTTTGATATTGTCGCTCCGTTCAGCGGATATGAGCAAAACAGAAAGCTTAAATGGGATAATAATTCCTTCCAGACATGGATAATGCTTGCTCCGGCCACGAATTTGCTTGCCTTTAATGAAAAAATAGATGGCGTGGTTGAAGAGCATTTGGACAACGAAGAGGTTCATTTGTTTGCTTTTCCCATCGAACGCCTGCACCTCTATGGCCACTTTAACAACGGAAAGCCCGATGGTGGCAAGATAGTCTTTGTGTACCTTGTAGGAGCCCTGGGAGTGTTTATTTTGTTGCTTGCCTGTGTGAACTTTATGAACCTGGCCACGGCACGTTCTGAACGGAGGGCAAAGGAAGTGGGGATCAGGAAGGTGATAGGGGCGCAACGAAGGATCATTGTTGGCCAGTTTTTAACTGAGGCAATGATGATCACTTTTTTTGGCCTGTTCTTAAGCATTGTAGCGGTCAACCTCCTGTTGCCATCATTTAACGAACTCACAGGTAAGGACCTGTCAATGTCACTGGCCAACTGGCAACTATGGTCGTCTGTGTTGGCTCTCGGCTGGGTTACCGGCATGGTGGCTGGGAGCTATCCGGCATTTTTCCTCAGTGGCTTCAAACCTGTACAAGCCGTAACGGGTCTGGGTAAAGCTGGAAAGGGAGCTTCTATTTTCCGTCGTGCGCTGGTAACGTTTCAATTTTTTGTGTCCATCTTCCTGATTATATCTACCATTGTCATTTATGTCCAACTCGACCACATTCAGGGCCGGCCACTGGGATACGACCAGGAAAACCTGATCGAACTACCGGTGCGTGGAGACATGGCCAAAGCATTTGATCTTTTTAAGAATGACCTGCTACAAGTGCAGGGCGTAACGGCGGTATCTGCCGGAGGAGATAATCTCATCAGGGTAGGTGGAGGCCTCACTGGTTTTCAGTGGCCGGGAAAGGGGCCCGACGAAGATTTCCCCATCAACATTACCTGGGTGCATTACGATTGGGTGGAAGCAAGTGGCTTGACAATGGCAGATGGCAGAGATTTCAGCCCGGCGTTTGGCGCCGACTCCCTGGCTTGTTTAGTCAACGAAACCGCCGCCAGGCGAATGAGGTTGGAACAGCCTGTGGGAACTCACCTGGGCGACAATAATTACATTGTGGGTGTGGTAAAGGATTTTGTATATAATGACCCCACCAGCGATCCCGAGCCCCTTGTAATTTACCTTGGAACTAACCGGATCAGCCATATTTTTGTGCGCTTTCAGAACGACCAGGACTGGCAGAAGAGAATTGGTCAGATTGAGGAAATATTCGGGAGCTACTTTCCGACTTATCCCTTCGAAATGCATTTCACCAAAGATGAGTATCAGAAGCGCTTTGAGGTGATTCGGTCAATGCGTGGCATGGCCATTCTTTTTAGTGGATTAGCCATCTTCATCGCCTGTCTGGGCTTGATAGGTCTTTCAGCTTACGTGGCCGAACGACGAAAAAAGGAAGTGGGTATTCGTAAAGTGCTGGGTGCCACAATTTCGAATATAAGTATCGCTCTTTCTGTGGATTTCCTTAAGCCTGTAATTTTGTCCTTTCTTTTGGCAGCGCCCCTGGCAGGATGGCTGTTTGACACGGGATTGGACGATATTGACTATAGGATAGAGCTCTCCTGGTGGATATTTGCCCTGGCCGGGGGGCTGGCTTTGTCGCTGGCATGCCTGATGGTGAGTTATCATGCTATTAAGGCGTCAACAGCCAATTCTGTAGAGTCCCTGAGAACTGAGTAATCTCTAAAAACAATTTATTCTTGCCTTCGGTACGGTTGATATATGTTATATATAGTATAACATATATCAACTCTTTCCGTATATTTGTTATACTATATATAACTAATAGCAAATGGAAAAGGAATACATAGGTGAACTGGAAGAGCTGGTGTTGCTCTTGATCGTTATGCTGAAGGATGATGCCTATGGGCTGGCCATCCGCAAAGCATTGAAGGAACAGGCGAGCCGCACGGTAACCATTGGGGCTGTGCATGGGACAGTGAATCGCCTTGAAGGCAAGGGGTTTATTGAATCGAGACTTGGTGGTGCCACCGAGGAAAGAGGTGGCAGGCACAAAAGGATTTTTAGCCTCACCGCTTCTGGCAGGAAAGTGTTGGAAAGGAGCCGTGATGTGAAGGTGAATTTGTGGAGGCAGATTCCTGAATTGGCCATCAATAAGCTGGGATAATAGTCTATGGCTGCATCCAAAAATCAACGACCTCCCAAGTCGGCAGACAAACTCCTTTCATGGTTCGTCAAAGACGACCTGCTGGATGAAATCCTGGGCGACCTCTCAGAATACTACCTGGAGCTTGCTGACCGGCCCAAGTGGAAGAGGAGCCTTTTCTACTGGTTCCATGTGCTCCATTTTCTGCGGCCATTTGCACTGAAAAGATTCATAAGGTCAAACTCAAATTATACAACCATGTTTAAGCACTATTTCAAAATTTCCTGGAGGAATCTCCTTCGGAACAAAGGCTACTCTCTCATCAACATTGGTGGATTGGCGGCTGGGATGACGGTAGCCATCCTCATCAGTCTGTGGATCTACGACGAACTCTCTTTTAATAAGTATCACAAAAACTACGACACTATCGCTAAAGTCTACCGTACCAATAAATTTGACAGTTTCGCCAGCACGGTTCATGCGCCGGGGCTTGCCTCTGTACTCAAGACCGACTATGGAGATTTTTTTGAAGACGTGGCACTTGTGAGAGCCAGGCTGGAGGAACGGGTTATTGCTGTTGGAGAAAAGAAGTTTTCACAAAGCGGCTACTTTATGCAGGACGGTGGGCCGCAAATCCTGACGCTTGACATGAAATACGGCAGCCAGACCGGGCTGAAAGAAATGAACTCCATTATGTTATCGTCATCACTTGCTGGCAAGCTTTTCGGCGAGGCAGACCCTGTTGGGGAGATGGTGACCATGGATGCCACCACCAGCCTACAGGTGACTGGTGTGTATGAAGACCTTCCGAAAAACACTGAATTCAGTGAAGCGTCCTACCTGGCACCTGCCGAGCTATATGTAAATGGCTGGACAACACTCAATGTGTGGGATAATTACTTTACCTACATCTATCTCCAAATCAAACCAGAGCATTCGTTTGATGAGATATCAGCTACCATCGCTGAGGCAATGATGCCTCATGTTGACGAAGAAACAGCAGAGTCAGAGCCGAGAATATTTCTTCAGCCAATGAGCCAGTGGCATCTTTATTCGGAATTTGAGAACGGCACGCCGGTGACAAGCCAGAGGCTGAAAGCCGTTTGGTACAATGGCATCATTGGCGCATTCGTGTTATTGCTGGCCTGCATCAATTTCATGAACCTCAGCACAGCCAGGTCCGAAAAACGTGCCAAGGAAGTTGGGATACTCAAAGCTCTTGGTTCGCACCGCAGTCAGCTGATACAGCAGTTTTTTGGTGAGTCCATGCTGGTCACTTTACTTGCCTTTATAGTCGCCATTTTCTTAGTAGTGCTCACGCTGCCCTGGTTCAATGTGGTGGCAGCGAAGGCCATGGTATTCCCATGGACAAACCCTCTCTTTTGGCTGGCCGTTTTATCGATTGTTCTGGCAACGGGATTGTTGGCTGGTAGCTATCCTGCTCTCTTCCTTTCATCGCTTAATGCTGTAAAGGTACTGAAGGGAACTTTCAAGGCCGGTCGTTTAGCATCGTTGCCCAGGAAGGTGTTGGTGGTCATCCAATTTACCGTGTCGATCAGCCTGATCATTGGCACGCTGGTAGTGTATCAGCAACTGGAATACGCCAAGAACCGGCCTGTTGGCTATTCCAGGGAGGGATTGATCTCGCTGAGGAGTGCTTCGAAGGAGTTCAAAGGAAAGTACCTGGTGCTAAGAAATGAACTGAAGCAAACAGGCATGGTGGAGGAAATTGCCCAGGCCAACTATTCGGTGACTGACACCAGGGGCTGGAATGGTGGATTTGCCTGGCATGGAGAAAAATATGAGCAGACATTCAACACTATTTTTGTGACGTATGAGTACGGCAAAACCGTCGGGTTGCAATTCGTTGATGGCAGAGACTTTTCCAGAGACATAACGAGCGATAAAAGTGGCATCATCATCAACGAGTCAGCCGCTAAGCTATTTGCGCTGGAAAATCCCGTCGGCGAAGAGCTAACATGGCAGGATAGGGGCTCATATACCATTCTCGGCGTAGTAAAAGACATGGTCAAAGGTTCCCCTTACGAACCCACCGATCCGTCAGTCATGTTCTTGGGAGAGTTCGATATGTCGTGGTTGTACATCCGCCTCAATCCTGATGTAAGCACACATGAGGCCCTCCCGAAAATTAGAGACGTTTTTGCAAAACTGACACCTGCCACACCCTTCGACTACACATTTGCTGACGAGGCTTATGCACTCAAGTTTGCAGAGGAGGAGCGAATTGGTAAGCTCGGGTTTGTGTTTGCTGGCCTGGCCATTCTGATTAGCTGTATGGGATTGTTGGGACTATCAGCTTTTGTAGCTGAGCAACGCATCCGGGAAATTGGGATAAGGAAAGTACTGGGAGCA
Source organism: Imperialibacter sp. EC-SDR9 (assembly GCF_902498805.1). GTDB lineage: Bacteria > Bacteroidota > Bacteroidia > Cytophagales > Cyclobacteriaceae > Imperialibacter. Next base: position 49,805 of record NZ_LR701603.1, read on the forward strand.
TCCGTAGCGAACTTATGGCAAATGCTGTCGAAAGACTTTGTGGTGCTTGTCGTTATTTCCTGCCTGGTTGCCATGCCTTTGGCTTGGTATTTTATGGACAGATGGCTGGATAGCTTCGTATACCGATCTACGATAAGCTGGTCGGTTTTTGCCATTACCGGTGCCATTGCCTTGCTGATTACCCTGGCTACCGTAAGCTTTCAGGCTATCAAAGCAGCAACGGCTGATCCGGTGAAGTCATTGAGGACAGAATAGTTGGCTATTCCTAAAAGCTGAGAATTTCGTATATTTCACTAGTAAAAGTGATTTGCTATGGCTACAGAAGTAATGAAGCGGTTGATTAATGTAGACGAATACTACAAAATGGCAGAGGTGGGCATACTGAAGCCAGGTGATCGTGTGGAGTTAATTAACGGTGAAATATATGAGATGAGTCCTATTGGAAATAAGCACTATAGCGCAGTTAATAAGGCCAGTAACTTTTTGAAAGAGGTATTGCTTAAAAGCGTGATTGTCAGTGTGCAGAACCCCATCAGAATCAATGAGGGAAATGAACCGGAGCCTGATATTTGTTTGCTAAAGCCCCGAAGTGATTTTTATGTCAATCAATTTCCGGGGCCTAATGATGCTTTACTTATTATAGAAGTAGCTGATAGCTCACTTCAGTTTGACAGGGAAGTAAAAAGTGTCACATACGCACTGGCAGGCATACCTGTTTATTGGATTATTAACCTGAAAGAAAACGTTCTGGAGGTTTATAGCGATCCGGGGAAAGGCAGATACCAATCATCTTCGTTCAAAAATATAGACAGTAAGGTATCCCTTCCAATCATTGATTTGGAAATACCTGTTAGTGAAATAATGATTTGAGATTCACATGGCTGTAGAAGTAATGAAGCCACTCCTTCCCAGAAGTGATTAATAGCCTCTCTCAGAGGCTATTATTTTTTTGTATCTATTTAACGTGAGTTCGATATAAGAATGTAACAAAACATCACCGAGGGGCGTCATTGCGGAAATTTTCTTCAGATATTTTTCTCATCTGAAGAAAATTATCCGCAATCTCTGCCCCCAAGACATTTGAGATTCCGGACAAATATTGGCCTGTTTGAATTCTAGGCCAATATTTTCCGGAATGACGACATTTTTATATCGAACTCACGTTATTTACTTAACAAAACTGAAACTAATATATTATCTTCACGTTTGTTAAGTAAATGAAATGGCAAATGAAGGAACAATCAATCGGTGAATTTGAAGAGTTGGTGCTGCTGATGGTAGCTGCGCTTCACGACGAAGCATACGGGGTCGCAATACTCGAAAACCTGGAAGAAAAGCAGGGTAAAAAGGTCAACATAAGTGCGATTCACGTAACACTGAAGCGACTGGAAGACAAAGGTTTTGTCATATCCAGGTATGGCGGAATTACTGGTGAGCGGGGCGGTCGCAGAAAGAAGTATTACATCATTACTGCGCTGGGTAAAAAGCTGCTCGACAGCCAGTATGCCCTTCGCACCAGCCTGTACCAGCAAATTCCAAAAATATCTTTTGGATGAGGAGCGTCCAGCCCCCCAAATACCCCCTCCGCTTCCTCCGCTGGTTTTGCCGGGAAGACTACCTCGATGAGATAGAAGGGGATCTGATTGAGCTTTTCGAAAAGAGAGTGGAGAAATCGCCAAAGATGGCGAGGAGGAGGTTTGTGTGGGATGTGGTGAAGTCGTTCAGGTTAAGGAATATCAGGTCGTTTAGAAGTCAAAACTCAAATAATACTGTTATGCTGAAGAATTATCTCAAAGTGGCCTGGAGAAATATGCTCCGCCAAAAAATGTATTCGGCGGTGAAGGTCGGTGGATTTGCCGTTGGGATCGGCGCTTGCGTGCTCATTTCATTATTTATCAGGGATGAACTGAGCTACGATCTTCAATATCCTGACAACGACCGGATTTACAGGGTGATTGGCGAATACTACGAAACAGGTATCCCGGACAGACAGAGTTTTCTGCAGCCTCCGCTTGCCAAAGCGCTGAAGGAAGACTTCCCCGAGGTGGAAGAAGCGGGCAGGTTTTTATCGAGCAACCTTTTTGGTGCTGGAAGTAGCGAAGTCCGTCCTGCCGGGAGGGCACAGAATACCTATGAGAAAGGGTTTATTTTCGCTGACCCGGAATTTTTCCAAATCCTTGGTCTTCCTCTCATTTATGGTGACCCGGCCAGTGTGCTGACCGAGCCGAACACTCTACTGATTTCGAAAAGCAAAGCCGAAAAGTATTTTCCTGGTGAGAACCCCTTGGGCAAAGCCATTATTTTGAACAACAATACAGGAAATCCATATAAGATAGATGGTGTTTTTGAAGACTTTCCGAAGAACTCTCACCTCCGGTACGACTTTATCAGAACGCTGCGGGGAATGGAATTTGGAAAAGGCGAACAATATTTTTGGGGATCAAACAATTACCACACATACATCAAAATTCGGGCTGGATCAGATGCTTCTAAACTGGAAGGCAAACTGTCAGACATCACAGATAAATACATTTTACCTGCTTTGAAAGCAGGCGGTCAGCCGAACGCAGAGGAGATAGCAGGTCGAATTGGCTTTAAATTGCAACCAGTCGCAGACATCCACCTTAGGTCTGAGGGTATTAAAGACCGTCTTTCGCATGGTGATATCAGGTTTGTTTGGATATTCGGTGCGGTGGCGGCATTTATTTTGCTTCTGGCGGCCATTAATTTCATCAATCTGTCGACCGCCAAGTCTGCCAACAGGGCCAAGGAAGTTGGGCTTCGAAAAACACTAGGTTCTCAGAGCAGTAACCTTATCAGCCAATTCCTGACAGAATCGCTGCTGTTTAGTTTTTTTTCGTTCATGATCGGTGTTTTGTTGGCCACCGTTCTTCTTCCTTATTTCAACGAGTTATCTGGTAAGGCCCTGACAATGCCCTGGGCTGATTGGCAGTTTATCCCCCTGCTGCTGGCAGCGGCGGTAGTGGTAGGGTTGCTGGCAGGCATATATCCCGCCTTCTATCTGTCGGCCTTTAAACCGGCAGCTGTTTTAAAAGGAAGTGTGAGCCGGGGTACCAGGAGTTCTCGTTTGAGGGGCGGTTTGGTTATTTTTCAATTTGCCACATCTATCATTCTCATCGCTGGCACCTTCATCATTTACCGGCAGATGGAGTTTATTCTTAACCAGAAAATAGGCTTCGACAAAGAACAGGTATTGCTCATTCAGGGATCGAATTCGCTCGGCGACAATGCTGCGACCTTCAAAAATGAACTGCTGCGGTTGCCTGATGTGAAAAGTGCCACCGTCAGCGACTATCTGCCGGTGTCAGGCACCAAAAGAAACTCCAATGGATTTTACGAGGAGGGAAAAACGTCGGAAGGTGAGGCTGTCTACGGCCAGATATGGCGGGTGGATCCCGATTATGTTCGAACAATGGGGATGAAGATGGCTGAAGGAAGAGACTTTTTTGATCAAATGCCATCCGAATCTCAGTCGGTCATTATCAATCAAACCATGGCCAAACAGTTTGGATTTGAGGAGCCATTAGGTGAACGGATCACCAACGGTGGTGGTACGTGGAATGTGGTTGGGGTGCTGGAAGACTTTCATTATGAATCAATGAAAGAGGAAATACAGCCGCTTTGTCTGGTACTGGGAAATAGCCCACAGACCATCGCTGTAAAGGTAACGTCTTCAGACATGGCCAGTACAACGAAGGCGGTTACGGCTCTTTGGGACGAATTTGTGCCGCAGCAGCCTATCCGGTATTCATTTCTCGACGAGAGTTACGCCCGCATGTACGACGACCTTCAGCGGACGGGCAGTGTTTTTACCACCTTTGCCATTTTAGCTGTTTTGGTAGCGTGCCTTGGATTATTTGGACTTTCAGCTTTTGTGGTTGAGCAGCGGGGCAAGGAGATAAGCATCAGAAAAGTGCTGGGTGCTGGCCTGGGAAGTATCTTCCGGCTCGTGTCGATAGATTTTCTCCAGCTGGTGGTCGTTGCTTTCATAATTGCTACTCCCATTTCATGGTATTTCATGGAACGATGGCTTGAAGACTATATCTACCGGATTGACATTACCTGGGATGTGTTTGCTCTGGCGGGTCTTTTGTCGGTGGCGATTGCCCTGATTACTATCAGTTCAGAGTCGGTCAAAGCAGCTTTCATCAACCCCGTAAAGAAACTTAGGTCAGAGTAAGCCAAACGCCTGCGAATGAACAGACCCCCTAAATATCCCCTCCGCTTCCTCCGCTGGTTTTGCCGGGAAGATTATCTCGACGAGATAGAAGGAGACCTCATTGAGCTTTTTGAAAAGCGGGCGGAAAAGTCGCCAACAAAGGCCAAAAGGAGATTTGTATGGGATGTACTGAAGTCGTTCAGACCTGTCAATTTTAAAACTTTCAAAATAAATAACTGGGCCATGAGCACACTCCGAAATTATACCACCGTCTATTTCCGGCGGTTCAGGAAGGAGACCACGCACTATCTCGTCAATATTCTGGGTCTCGCACTTGGGTTCATGGTGTTCTTTTTTGTACTGATGTACGTTTACGACGAACGAACCATTGATACCTACCACAGCAAAAGCGACCGCATTTACCGTGTCTTGTGCAAGCGAACCGACCCCGGAGGAGAAGTGCAGCACCTCAGCGTCACTTCCAACATGCTTTCAGAAGGGCTGAAAAATGACTTTCCCGCCATTGAGGAAACAGCCCGTATGATCAATCTCGGATCTTCAGGTTTTACCTACAACAATACGCAGTTCAATGATCGCAACTATGCAATGGCTACCAGCAGCATTTTCAAAATACTTGACTTTAAAATACTGGCCGGTGACCCACTCCGTCAATTTAGCGGGCCAATGGCGCTCGCACTTAATCAAACCACCGCAAAAAAGCTGTTTGGCGATGAAGATCCCATTGGAAAAGTAATTGATGCCTGGGCTGAAAACGTAGAAGTAATAGCCGTTTACGAAGATATTCCAGGGTATTCCACTTATCAGTTTAACGCCCTCTACGTTACCAAATTCGATCAATTCAGACAGATTGACGAGGAATTTCACGACTGGATGAATTCGTATGAAAGCCGTGGCATGACTACCTGGGTGCTCTTAAAGGAAAATGCAAGCCCGGAATCTATTATGGCGGGGAAAACAAAGTCATGGACAAGTACTTCAAAAAGGAGTCGCAGCCGATGCAGGATTTTTACTTTCAGCCAATAAGTGACATACACCTGAACTCAGGCCACCTGTCGTACTGGGGAGATGAGGTGCCGCAGACGATCCCCTATTCCAACCGCCAGTTTGTTGCCATCGCCTTTTTGGTGGGGTTGTTTGTTATCGTAATAGCCGGGCTCAACTACATCAATCTTTCGTCGGTGCAGGCGCTGAAGAGAACGCTGGAAGCGGGTATCCGAAAAGTAAATGGGGCATCGGTGGGTCAGCTTAGGTTGCAGCTGTTCCTGGAGACGTTCATTACGCTGGTACTCTCCTACGGCATCTCAATTCTGCTTGTGCTGCTGCTCTATTCACAATTTGCCGAAGTTGCCGGCAAGAATGTCCCGGTCGACAGGTTTTTCCTGGCTGAGCTGTTGTATTACCACGTTGCCGTTTTTCTGATCATCTGGTTACTCTCGTCGCTCATACCGGCACTTTACTACTCCCGACTGAACAGGTCGCTTGTTCTTAAGAAAAATGCTTTTTCGGGCAAAGGAGATGTACTGCGCAAAACGTTTGTGGTAGTACAGTACGGAATCTCGCTTTGTCTCATCATCGGCTCAATCGTGTTGTACAGGCAGCTGTCTTTCGTGCAGAAGAAAGATCTTGGATTCAAAAACGAAAACCTGCTGACGCTGGATATCAATAGCGGTGCCGCCAGGGACCACTTCAAAAGTATGGTAAACGACCTGCTGGAGAATTCAAATGTCGTCAATGCAAGCGCATCGTCACGGGTGCCCGGCGAGTGGAAAACCCTGCCCTCGGTCGATATTTCTCTTTCGCAAAATGAAAACCCTTTGGGAGCATCTCACTATGCTGCCGACGATCGCTGGCTGGACACTTACAATATGACACTGGCTGCTGGCCAAAATTTCAGCGGACTGGCCGACTCAGACACACTCAAGGTGATCCTGAATGAAACGGCTGTACGGATGATGGGACTTGAAGATCCTGTTGGGCAGTCAGTTTGGGTGAAGGAAGACACCCTTTCAAAGATGCAGGTCATTGGAGTGGTGAAAGACTTTCATATCGAATCGCTTCACAAACAGGTTGGCCCGGTTGTCATCACAAGCTGGAACAACCCGGTGCGGGGTATCGATTATTTCACAGTCAAATTCAGTAGCAATGTTTCGGAGGTTATAAGCCATATCGAAGCCGTTCAGCAGAAGTATGATCCGGAGACGCCCGCAGAGATTAACTTCCTCGACGAGAGGTGGGAGCGATATTATCTGGCCGACCAGACCAGAAGTTCCCTGATACTGATAGCAACTGTTATTTCTATTCTCATCTCGGCGTTCGGGTTGTTTGGGCTCGTCAATTTCACTGCGGAGCGCAAAACAAAAGAGATTGGGATACGAAAAGTTCTTGGAGCTTCTGAGCTCAATATCATGCGGATTGTGCTGAAGGATTATGTGGTACTTTTTCTGATCGCCTTCGTGCTGGCTGCTCCGCTGGCATGGTTGGTGTTAAGTCGCTGGCTGTCCGATTTTGCGTATAGAATAGATATGTCTATCGGCGTTTTTGCATTTGCATTTACGGTAGTGCTGCTTGTGTCGTTCACTACAGTCATTTCAAGAGTTTACCGGTTGGCAAAATCAAACCCCATTGACTCAGTCAGGTACGAATAATGTGTCTTTCACCCCCCAAATACCCCCTTCGCTTCCTCCGCTGGTTTTGCCGGGAAGACTACCTCGATGAGATAGAAGGAGACCTTATTGAGCTTTTCGAAAAACGAGTGGAGAAGTCGCCGGGAAAAGCAAAGCGGAGATTTGTGTGGGATGTGGTGAAGTCGTTTCGCTGGAGAAATATCAGATCATTTAGTAGAAGTCAAAACTCAAATTATACTGCGATGTTAAAACACACCATTATTCTGTCTTTCCGAAGCTTTAGAAAGTACAAAACCACATTTCTTATCAACCTTGCCGGGCTTACCTCGGGTTTGACCTGCGTTCTGCTCATTTATCTTTGGGTGAACCACGAACTGAGAGTCGATAAGTTTTACAAACATGCAGATCGCCTTTATCAGGTTTTCGAAAACAGGGAGCAATCGTACGGAATATGGACGGCGGAAACCAATTCGGGGCCCATGGCTGCCGACATGCAGACAGATTTTCCGGAGGTTGAATACGTAACGGGAGCGGCTTCAAGAGGCAAAGCCACGCTGACGATAGGGGAGAAAAATATCAAGAGTGATTACATATATGCGGGAAAGGATTTTTTCAACGTCTTTTCTGTCACGCTGCTTGAAGGTCAGGCTGATCATGTGTTGGCAGATAAAAGCTCCATAGTAATATCGGCCGATATGGCCGAAAGATTGTTCGGCGACGCCAGCAATGTTGCCGGTAAAACTGTTCGCTTCGAGCACGAACGGGATTTTGTGGTGTCTGGTGTTTTCGAAACAGCACCGCCCACGTCCTCGTTTCAGCATGATATTATCATTTCTATTGATCTGATAAAAGACCAGTACGCTCCTGTCTGGAACTACAACAACACATTTGTGAAGACTTATATGCTCCTTAAGCCAGGAACTGACGCAGATGAATTCAATAAGAAGCTCGAAGGGTATATCGCCAGCAAGGTCAAGGGAGAAACCAATCGAACCGCATTTGTGGCACTGTATCCGGACTATTACCTGCACGGAAAGTATGAGAATGGACAGATGGTGGGAGGGCGAATCACCTATGTAAAGCTATTTTCCATCATCGCTGGCTTTATTCTGCTTATCGCCTGCATCAATTTCACCAATCTAAGCACCGCCAGAGCATCCCGAAGGATGAAAGAGGTGGGCATTAAAAAAGCGATGGGATCGGGTCGTACGGCACTGATTTATCAATACCTGGGCGAGTCGATTTTGGTTGCCGTTATTTCTCTGATGCTTGCATTGCTGACGGCCTATCTCTTTTTACCTCAGTTCAATGTCGTCACAGGCAAACAACTGGCCATCGATTTTGACTTGAAAATGATCGCCGGGGCATTACTCATTGCCGTTGTTACAGGCTTTTTGGCTGGCAGCTACCCGGCTTTTTACCTATCCGGATTTAGTTCGTCGACGGTGCTGAAGGGGCAGCTGCATCGCTCGATTGGTGAACTATGGGCACGGAGGGGGTTGGTCATCTTTCAGTTTGCGATTACCATAGTGCTCATCACCTCTGTGCTGGTGGTGTACAAACAAATGGACATGCTTCAATCAAAAGACCTGGGCTACAACAAAGACCAGGTGCTCATCTTCCCAAGGGAAGGAAAGCTTGAAAGTATTTCGACGACGACTACCTTCCTGGCTGAAGTAAAAAACATACCCGGCGTTATCAATGGTTCCAGCACTGACCACGACATGACGGGCCATAACAGTGGAACTTCAGGGATTTACTGGGAAGGAAAAGATCCGAACGATAGGTCTGAGTTTGAAAACCTGTCTGTCAATTATGACCTGATGGAAACGCTTGGAATAGAGCTCAGGGAAGGCCGTACTTTCGACAGGACTTTTGGTGCCGACAGCTCCAAAATTATTTTCAATGAAACCGCCATCCGCTACATGGGCCTTGAAAACCCCCTGGGAAAGACCATCAAGCTTTGGGGTGAAGACCGGCAGATAATTGGCGTGGTAAAAGATTTTCATTTCGAATCTCTTCACTCAGCAATAAAGCCCGTTTTCTTTATACTGACAGGCGAGGAAGGCGAAAGCTTTATGGTCAAAATTGCGGCGGGCAGGGAAAAGGAAGTAGTAGGCAAACTCGCCGAGCTTCACACCAGCTTCAACCCCGGTTTCCCATTTGAGCCCCGGTTCCTTGATCAGGACTATCAGGGGCAGTATCAGGCAGAAAAAAGGGTGAGTACTTTGTCCGGGTATTTCGCCAGCCTGGCCATCATCATTTCATGTATGGGCTTGTTTGGGCTTGCAGCGTTTGCGGCCGAGCGAAGGCTGAAGGAGATCGGGATCAGGAGAATATTGGGCTCCAGTATCGGGCAGATTGTCTACATGCTCTCTGCCAGCTTTAGCAAGATGATTTTGGTGGCGATCGTTATCGCCATTCCTTTCAGCTACTACATAGCCAGTAGCTGGCTGGCGGGTTTCGCATATCGAATTGACCTGGAGTGGTGGTATTTTGGCGTGTCGGGAATATTGGCGCTGGCTATTGCCTGGGCCATCGTGGGCTGGCAAACTTTCAAAGTGGCGTCGATAAACCCAACAAAATGCCTGCGGGATGAATAAGCAACTCAATTATCCGTAAGTTTTTCAAAGCCGTGTCGTCACGGCTTTTTTTGTGGCATTTTAGTAAAATGTGATTGGGAGGGTAGCCCGGCCTCATCTTGAATGAACTTGAACAGCCTTTGAACGCTAAAACCTACGATCTTTTCATTAATTGATACCAATAGGTTCAAAACAAAAACTCAAATGAAAATGAAAAACCAAAGAAACACAGCCGAAGCCAGCCACGGATACTGGAAAATTGTGCTCACCATTGCAATGGCAATCTTTTCGCTCAACCATTTAATGAGCCAGTCAGCCAAACACACCATCCTCGTGGATGTGGCTCATGGGCAAAAATTCTACAACAACCCCAACAAGATGAACCCTTCGGCCGGGAGCGATGCGCCCAGGGTAGAGTACCTTATTGGGGAGTTAAGTAAAAACGCTGGAAGCCTTGGCACTCAGGTGGGATTCTTAAACGGAGCAATCACTCCGGCGCAGCTTGCGAAATGTGACCTGTTGTTTATTCACATCCCGTCCAGCACTTACAGCAATGAAGAAGTAAAAGCGATTACCGACTATGTTTCAAAAGGAGGCTCATTGTTTCTGGTAATGGAAGAAGACTATTGGTCAACACTCAGGCAAACCAATACAAATGACCTGATCCGGCCATTTGGCATTCAGTTTGGCGAAAACAGTACAGACTCATTGTCAGGCGGCTTTACCAAACCTACTCCGGTTATTAAGAACCCTTTAAAGGTCACCTACCACGGCGGTCGTGTGGTGAAGGGAGGCACGCCCTTTTGCTTCAACAGCCAAACAAAAGAGCCTTTCGGGGTCTTCACTACGCTGAAAAGCGGCGGAAAAGTAATAGCGATGGGCGATGGCATGACGCCGCTTTACATGACCAGTTGGAATGGAGTGGACGACTACCAGTGCAGTGAATTTATGGGCGGAGTGCTGGGGTGGTTGTTGGAGTGACTATAGGCCGTATTGCAGAACAAAATTAAGCGGATCAACAACCGGCAATTCAGAAGCAAAGAAATCGGTGCTGTTGGTGGTGATAAGAACGTCACAGAAGCCACTTCTGGCGCACGCATGCTGAAGTCCATCTTCATAGTCAGGAAATAGCTCCACTTTTTGTTGCAAAAGCATTTCTGGGTCGAATGGAGTCAATTGAAGTACGCTTAAATAGGCAAAAGCACGCTGGGCGGCAGCTTTAGGGTTGTTGATCTTCTTGTCAACGAAGTAGAGCAGTTGATAAAAAGTAATTAGGCTGATATAGCCCTCCCAGCGTTGTTTTTCGATTTCCGAAAAAATGAAATCTATGGCTTTCTGCTGCCGTCTTTCTGCATCATTGAAGTGAAAGGCTATTAAGACATTGGCGTCAAGGAATAATCTCTTCATTATTTCATGGATGATTTGCCCACTCTATTCCTTCGTTGTTGGAGGTGGCGTTCAATTTCCTTTGCATTGGGTCTTTGACCAGGTTGTTTCAAAGACTTAATTTCTTTGCTAAGCGTCACTTTTTTTTCATCAAATTGTATCAACGAATCAATATAAGTCTCAAACAATTGGCTAAGGCTGGTATTGTTCATTTTAGCGAAGGACTTGGCCCAGCTTATTTTGCTCTTATCACGAACGCTTAATGTTAACTTCTCCATACGTGTGAATTGTATTTTTATGTACATAAATATACGTATGCTCATTAAGCAAAGAAAGAATTGGGGGAAGATATTTTCCCCTAAAACTGCCACTTTTTGTCATGGCCGTTTTTGTTTTGAATTTTCTGGCGATTTTTTCTCATCCTCCTGCAACCTTTCATTTTTTGTCAGGTACTATAGACAAAGGTGAAACAAATCTAATGCCGCACGACCAAAGCGAGAACGAGACAATGCTGGCTCCTCCAAAGTGGATGACGAGATTTTTTACGTGGTTCTGCAACGATCACCTGGCTGACGCAGTGCTGGGCGACTTGCTCGAGCTGTACGAATGGCGGTGCGTAAAGCTGGGTAGACGTAGGGCCAACTGGTTTTTCCTTTGGAATGTGCTCCAGTTTCTTCAGCCTTTTGCTTTAAAGAAGTCAAATAGATCAATAAACTCAAATAATTATACCATGCTAAAACACTACTTCAAGGTTTCCTGGAGAAACCTGTTCAGAAACAAGGGTTACTCCATCATCAATATCTCCGGCTTGTCGGCCGGCATGGTGGTAGCCATGCTCATTGGTTTGTGGATTTGGGACGAACTTTCTTTTGATACCAACTTTGAAAACCGCTCCCGACTGGCTGAGGTGATGGCTCATCAGTCTGACGGAGACATATCCTACACAGGTACGACGGTGGCCATGGCACCAGGAATTGCCCTCAGAGAGCAATATGGCGACCACTTTGACGGTCTGTCGCTTGCTTCCAAAAACCAGAGCCATGTGCTCAGCTACGGCGATAAGCTACTGTCGGGTAGTGGCATGTGGGTGCAAAAAGATTTTCCTGAAATGTTCACGGTTAGGATGACAGAGGGCAGCCGCAATGTTTTGGCAGATCCTTCTACGTTGTTGATTTCATCCTCACTGGCGAAGGCGCTGTTTGGCGACGCCGACCCGATGGGCAAGACCATCTTGCTCGATGCAACAACTAATTTTGCGGTTGGCGGCGTTTATGAAGATTTCCCACACAATTCAACGCTCTACGGCACCAGGCTCCTGCTACCGTGGGAAAGCAAGCAGAACTGGATGAATTCGCCTGATGTTTTATCGAGCTGGACAAATCACTGCGGCCTGACTTATGTGCTGCTAAACGACCAGGCCAACCTTCCGCAAATCAATGAGCAAATTAAAGGATTGCCACAGCCCTTCATTACCGGATGGAAAGAGGAGCTGCTGATTTATCCACTGGCGAAGCTGCATTTGTACAATGGATCCATCGACGGACAAAGTGCCGGAGGTCGCATTCAATACGTTTGGCTGGTGGGGATTATCGGTGTGTTTGTGTTGTTGCTGGCCTGCATCAACTTCATGAACCTGTCTACAGCTCGCAGCGAGAAACGTGCGAAGGAAGTAGGCATTCGGAAAGCGATAGGCTCGGTACGGACGCAGCTGATCTGGCAATTCCTCAGCGAATCGCTTACCATCACCCTGTTCGCCTTTGTTTTGGCTGTTGCTATTACCTGGCTTGCCCTGCCATTCTTTAACACGCTTGCCGATAAGCAAATAGTTATTCCCTGGGGGAGCTCGGCCTTCTGGTTGGTGTCGCTCAGCTTCGTGGTCTTCACAGGCGTGGTATCTGGCAGCTATCCTGCCTTCTACCTTTCGAGCTTTCAGCCGGTGAAAGTACTGAAGGGTGTGATGAGAGGAGGTCGGTTTGCTTCGCTTCCCCGCCAGGTGCTGGTAGTCATTCAGTTTACAGTTTCGGTGGCACTCATCGTCGGCACAGTCATCATCTATCAGCAGATACAGTATGGCAAAAGCCGACCCGTTGGATACAGCCGCAACGGACTTGTATCGGTTAGCATGAACACAACCGATCAACCAGGGCTATTTGCTGCGCTGAAAAACGAGTTGTTACAGACAGGTGCTGTCGAGCAGGTAGCCCGGTCGTCGCAGTCGGCTGCTCACTTTAGAAATAACAATAGCCTGGACTGGAGAGGAAAAAATGTGGAGTCAGAAGTATTCTTCAGGAATGTGAACATATCTCCGGATTTTGGAAAAACTATCGGCTGGAGCATTGTGGAGGGCAGAGACCTTTCCAATGAGCTGGCTTCCGATTCGTCTGCCGCTTTACTGAATGAGGAATCCGTCAGGATCATGGGTTTTGACGATCCCGTGGGTGAAGTCATCACGTTTTGGGGCAAGAAATACAACGTAGTTGGGGTAGTGAAGGACATGCTCACGCAGTCACCTTACGACCCTATGCAACCGGCAGTTTTTCTGGGCGACGGCTGGCAGGGATTGATCACGATGCGGCTGAACCCCGACATGCCGCTGAGGGATGCGCTGGCAACCATTGAGCCTGTGTTTAAAGAATACAACCCTACTGCTCCTTTCGAGTTCAGTTTTGTAGACGAAGAATTCAACAAAAAATTTGCCGATGAGGAGCGGGTAGGAAGCCTGGCAGCTTTCTTTGCCATCCTGGCTATTTTTATCTCCTGTCTTGGGCTGTTCGGGCTGGCTTCTTACGTGGCGGAACAGCGTTCGAAGGAGATTAGCATCCGCAAAGTGTTGGGTGCTTCGGTGGCAACACTGTGGAAAATGCTTTCCCGAGACTTTGTTATTCTTGTCACCATCTCCTGCTTCATCGCCATGCCGTTAGCTTACTTCTTTATGAGCGACTGGCTGCAAAACTACCAGTACCATACGGCTATCACCTGGTACATTTTCGCACTATCGGCACTGGGGGCTTTTGCCATCACCTTGCTCACGGTAAGTTTTCAGGCGATCAGGGCTGCGGTAGCTAATCCTGTGAAGTCTTTGAGGGCTGAATGATGCCTCGGAATAGAGACTTTTTAACATGCATTGAAAAATAAATTTTATTACTACTGAAACCTTTTACCTCGATGCAGGTACTTTAGGCAAAGGTGAAACAAATAGACAAATGAAGGGAACATACCTGGGTGAATTTGAAGAGCTTGTATTGCTAACTGTCGGCATTCTGCACGACGATGCCTATGGCCTGGCCATTGTGGATGAGCTGGAAAAGCAAACAGGCCGCAATGTGATGATCAGCTCGGCGCACAAAGCGCTGGTGAGGCTGGAAGACAAAGGCTACCTCAAATCCAAAATGGGGGGAGCCACCGAAAGCCGGGGAGGCAGAGAAAAAAGGCTGTATGAGTTGACTCATGCCGGGGCAAAAGTGCTGGAGCAGTCCAAAGAACTGCGCAATTCCATGTGGAGCCAGGTGCCCAAAATAGTATGGGAAGGAAGCAACCTATGAAGTCCCCGATGCCCCAGAATGCAGGGCCGCCCAAATGGGCCATCCGGTTTTTTCGCCGGTATTGCAACGACCACCTCAGCGATGCAGTGCTGGGCGATTTGGAGGAACTCTACGAGCGCAGATTGATTAAAGCTGGCAAAAGGAAGGCGGACTGGCTTTTTGTCTGGAATGTCATTCAGTTTCTTCAGCCATTTGCATTAAAACAAAAAAAGAAAAAGTCACAAAACTCAAATAACGCAGCCATGTTTAAAAACTATCTGAAAGTCGCCTGGAGGAGTATGACCAGGCAAAAGATGTACACCTCCATCAAAATTGGAGGATTTGCATTGGGGATAGCAGCTTGTATCCTCATCACACTCTTTATTAAGCAGGAGCTTAGTTACGATAAGTTCTATAAAGATGGCGGGAACATTTACAGGGTATACAACGAATTTAAGGAGGAAGGAGAAACCAATAAATGGACATCCTTTCCCGCACCCACGGCGGGCATCTTCAAGGCTGAATTCCCTGAGGTGGTTAAGTCCGGCCGCCTGATCCCCTATGCCGGCTGGTGGTATGCTGGAAGCAATTTGTTTCGCAGGGCAGACCAGCGCCAAAATACATACGAAGAAGGCTTTGTTTACGCTGACCAGAGCCTGCTTGAGATACTCCAGGTTCCGATGGTGTACGGTCAAACGGAAAATGCGCTGGCCGACCCCTATTCTATCGTCATCTCCCAAACCGTTGCCGGCAAATACTTTCCCGGCGAAGACCCGGTAGGCAAGGCGATCATTTTGAATGATGATGAAAAAACGCCCTACAAAGTGGGCGGCGTCATGAGAGACTTCCCCAACAACACACACCTGCAGTTTGATTTCTTAATCACCCTGACCGGGGTAGAGTTTTGGGAAGGAGAGCAAACCAGCTGGTGTTGCTGGAACTACAATATCTATTTTGAACTACAGCCCGGCACTGATCCAAAGGAGCTGGAGACCAAGCTTTTGGCTGTAAGAGATACACACTATGTGGGGCATCTTGAGAGAACAGGTGATCAATCTGTAGGGGAGGTAAAAAAGAACCACTTCTTCAGGCTTCAGCCTGTGGCTGACGTCTACCTCTATTCCGACGGCATACACGCTATGGTGGAGCAGGGTGATATCAGGTTTGTCTGGCTTTTTGGAGGAGTTGCCTTCTTCGTTCTTCTGCTGGCCTGCATCAACTTTATCAACCTGTCTACTGCAAAATCGGCAAATAGGGCGAAAGAGGTGGGCATGCGAAAGGTCGTGGGCTCATTCAGAATCCATCTGGTCAGGCAGTTTCTTACCGAGTCGGTTCTTTACAGCGGGGTGTCGTTTGTTGCCGGTATTTTGCTCGCATGGATAGGCATGCCGTTTTTTAATCAGCTGGCCGACAAATCCCTCACCATGCCCTGGGGCGAGTGGTGGTTTATTCCGACGCTCGCAGGAGCTGCCATACTTGTTGGTGTGCTTGCCGGCTTATATCCGGCCTTTTACTTATCCGGCTTTAGACCAATAGATGTTTTGAAGGGCAGCCTGAGCAGAGGAAGCAGGAGCTCAAAGATGCGGGGCGTAATGGTGATATTCCAGTTCACCACATCCATTGTGTTGATCATTGGCACCTTTATCATCTACCGCCAAATGCAATACATTCTGAACAAGAAAATAGGTTTCGATAAGGAGCAGGTGGTGTTGATTCAGGGGGCCAATACGTTGGGTGATAAAATCAAAACGCTGAAGACCGAACTGACGAATATTTCTGGTGTTCAAAATGCTGCCATCAGTGGGTATCTGCCTATTTCTGGCACCAAGCGGGATGGTAATCAATTTTGGAAAGAAGGTAAATCCAAGGAAGACAAGGCCGTGGGCGCTCAACGCTGGTATGTAGACAGCGACTATATCGGAACCCTTGGAATGAAGCTGGTAGACGGCCGGAATTTCATGCCGGGAATGGCAGCAGATTCGTCTTCTATCATTGTCAACCAGGCATTTGTAAAAGAGTTTGGCTTTGAGAACCCAGTTGGGGAAAGGATACAAAACTGGCGGCCTTATACCATCATTGGCGTGGTAGAGGACTTCCATTTTGAGTCACTCAAAGGAAAAATTGAACCTTTAACGATGGTGTATGGAGAATGGGGGGATGTCATTTCCGTCAAGGTAGGCTCATCCAACATGAAGGAGGTAATGGTGTCTATCAAAAGCGTTTGGGATGAATTTGCACCCAACCAGCCGATGAGGTATTCGTTTCTGGATGAAAGCTATGCCCGCATGTATGAGGACGTGCAAACAATGGGCCGGGTCTTTACCACTTTTGCTGTGCTCGCCATCATTGTTGCCTGTCTCGGGCTCTTTGCCTTGTCCGCCTACATGGTGGAGCAACGTGGCAAAGAGATCAGTATCCGGATCGTGCTGGGAGCCTCCGGCAGGGTTATCTTCAGCCTGCTGACATTCAACTTCATCAAGCTAGTCCTCATCTCTCTTTTGCTGGCCATGCCGCTGGGCTGGTACCTGATGAAAAGCTGGCTGGACGA
This sequence comes from Imperialibacter sp. EC-SDR9, assembly GCF_902498805.1. Taxonomy (GTDB): domain Bacteria; phylum Bacteroidota; class Bacteroidia; order Cytophagales; family Cyclobacteriaceae; genus Imperialibacter. The sequence continues at coordinate 66,667 of NZ_LR701603.1, forward strand.
CTACACCTACCGCACCGACATCACCTGGGAAGTCTTCGCCATTTCTGGACTGATGGCATTGGGTATTGCGGTGCTAACTATCAGCTTTGAGTCGATCAAGGCATCAAGAATGAACCCTATCAAGAGTCTGAGATCAGAATAGCATGAATGATAGACTAATAAATGGGTAAGGAAAAAGCTCCGGAAATTCTGGAGCTTTTTTTGTGCTGAAATGTCTCAGGTTGATTATCAGGAAAGGAAGATATTTTTTGGCATCAGACAGTTTGTTTTCGAATAGGTGATAATTAACCTACTTTACTCATAACCTGAGTTCGATTAATAAAACGTTGAAATATTGGGGAGGAAAAATAGATAAAACCAGTGCGCTTGTTTATATTTAAGTATCTGACATTCAAAGATATACAAGCAAAGCACATGGTTCTATCTGACA
>NZ_LR701608.1 GCF_902498805.1 Imperialibacter sp. EC-SDR9
CTGAAATCATTTGAGAATACTGATCGAACAGTGACAAGATGTCGGCCACGTAATTGACCGGCTCAGCTCCACGGCAGTAGCCAAATTCGGCCACGGGATCATTAAAATAATTCGGTTCTGACTTTTTAAGAAGATACTCCGAAACATCGTTCCAGCTAGTAGCATCTCCATGATACTTCTCAGTGAGCTTAACCGCATCTATCACATGGCCCTGGCCAACGTTATACGATGCCAATACAAACTTTATCCGCTCCTTTTTATCGGGAATCCTTTTAGTCCACAATTTATCCAGCCATAGCAAGTACTTAACTCCTGCGTTGATACTCTGAGTGGGATCTGTCAGGTCTTTTGCTCCATAAAGCTCGCCAGTGTCAGGCACCAACTGCATGAGTCCGACAGCTCCTGCCCACGATCTCGCTTTGGGTTTGAACTGAGACTCCTTAAATACCATTGCAGCCAGCAGCTTCCAATCCCAGCCCAGTTCATGAGACGCAGCTTTGATTTGCTCGTCGTAAGGAGAAATGGTGTTGCTGTTCAGGTTAGAAAAGTCACTTTGAGCCAGCAATGTATATGTCTTCGTATTCTTGAAATACCGGTTATAAATAACATAGTAATCGGCCGTTTTCCGCATACCATCGATCCAAAGGTTCAAAGACTCCTGTAGTTGGCTGGCGTTTTTTCGTAAACCCCAGGCGATTTGCTGGGGCAAACTAATAGCTGTGCTAACATCAAGAATAGGAAAATAAGTGGCGTTGAGCAGGGCGACATTTTCTTCGGCAACCGTGTACTGAATTTTTCCGGTAGCTACTTCATGAATCAGGTTCTCCGTTGTCTGCTCGGCAAAAGCCGGAACAAGCACAATATCACCGCCAATTTCATCGCTTAGGTTCTCCAATCTGCTTATGTATGAGGAGCCTTTGCGCACAACGATCTCTTTACCAATCAAATCCACCGGATTCGTCAAAAGCTGGTCTTCTATCTCATGCAGCTTCATCTGGTACCAATTTTCAGGCTTTCGCTGTATGAGCACCAGTCTGACAAGATTGTGGTAGTGCGTAAAGGCAATCCTTTCTTTTCGTTCTTTGGTAACAGTAAGGTTGTAAGCCAAAATATCACCCTCACCGCTATTGAGCTTCCTGAAGCTTTCCTCCAGGTCCTGAGAAATTATGAACTGTAGCCGCACCCCAATTGACCTGGCATACCTGCGCAGCAGCTCATAATCGTAGCCCATGGGTTGGCCTTTGTAAATAAAGTAGCTTGTAGAACTGTTTTCAATGATGACCTTCAAAACACCCCGGGCCTTAATCTTGTCAAGGTCGAGGTTGGCTACTTCTTCGGTCGCTTTCTTATTCTTGTCAATGGCTTTCGAATCAGAAGAAGTCCTGCCACATCCAGCAATAAGACACAGGGAGAAGCAAAGGAGCAATCGATAGTGAATGCTAAATGTGCGTAGGCACAACAGCGTTATAAGGGTACGTTTGCAAAGAAACATATCCTAAAATAGGCTTTTTTTGGTAAAAAGCTAGTTTTGATTTCTAGGGACACAGGAAGGGAGGTCACGCCACTCTTTCTGCAACCTACTCTGAGAACGTCGTGATCAGGCTCCCGCTCAGCCTGAGCAGCTCAATTTCAGCCAGCTTTGTTGAGAAGGCGGCATTGATAAGACGGCTCTCAGCCTGTACGGCGTTTATTTGTGCTTCTCTTAGCTCCAAAGGCGTATAATTACCAAGCTGATATCTCTCCAACGCAATGCTTTCATTTTCTCGGGCGACCTCGAGATTTTGCCGTTCAATATTAATAAGATCCAGGCTTGTGATGTACCTATTGTACATCTTGTTAATGTCGGCTTCAAGAGACAATCTCAAATCTGCTATTGAGTATTCTGCCGTCTCCATTAGCACCTTTGCGTTCTGCACTCTTCGGTTAAGATTAAAACCATTGAAGATATTTACGCTTGCAGTCACCCCGTAGTTAAAACCATTCGTTCTGGTCAGCGCAGCAAAGCCAACCTGCGAACTGCTATTGCCTTTTGAATATGCTGTAGTTAGAGAGACAATTGGGAATCGATCACTTTTCAATTCCCTCATTTGTAAGTGAGCAATGTTCAGTTGTCTTTGCGACTGAAGCAAAGAAGGGTTCTTCATGTTTGCCGATTCAAGCAGCTCGCCCAAAACCAAATTTTCGTTGATATCAATCGTTTGGTCAACTTCAACGCCTGCCTCGATTTCTCTTGCCAGTACTCTGTTAAGATCTACCTTGGCTTGGTATAGCAACTGTTCCTCATTGATCAACAAAGTTTTGTCGGTATTAAAGTCGACTTGAGCAGCTAGGAACTCGACCTTGCTCGCTTTACCTATTTCATATTTATTCTGAGCTATTTCAAGCCTTCTTTCGGATAGCTGCAACGAGTTGTTTAGCACCTTTATTCGCTCCACTTCCAGGGCTACAGTATAGTAAGTGGACAGCACTTCTGCTACGGTGTTCTCCATTGTCACTTTCATCAATAGGTTGTTAGCTTCGTTCTGCTGCCCAAGCCTGTCATAGGCATAGAACATTCCCAATCCATCGAAAACAACCCAGTTAAATGAGGCACCAATACTAGCCTGTTCCGACTTTGCCCCCTGAATATCAACTATTGTCCGGTTCGCATCGTTTCGCTCCTGATAAGTATCATTGGATGCAAAGTTTTTAAATGCTGTAACTCCAACAGTCGGTAAAAACCCAGCATTGCCCCTCGTAACATCATTTTCAGAAATTCCCCGGGTATTGTCAGCTATTTTAATGTTGTAGTTGCTTTCGAGCGCCATCCTTACCGCCTCTGGCAGGCTCATTATGTCCTGAGACATCAAGCTCTCTGATAGCAGCAGCGCACCCAGAACAAAAAACGCAATCCTCACTTTGTTCATATTATTATTTAAAAATTAAAATCTAGCCATTCGTTTTTCCTTGCCAGAGATATAGACGTACATGGCAGGTATTACATAAAGGGTGAGTATTGTAGCAAATAATAGTCCTCCAATGATGGCGATACCCATCGACACACGGCTTTCTGAGCCTGCACCAAGTGCCAATGCAATTGGCAGAATACCCAGGATAGTCGAAAGACTCGTCATAAGAATGGGGCGGAATCTTTGCTGTGCCGCACCCACTATGGCTTCTGTCACAGGCATGTCATGGGCTTTGCGCTGGTTGGCAAATTCTACTATAAGGATACCATTCTTTGTTACCAAGCCAATCAGCATGATGATACCTATCTGGCTGAAAATGTTAAGAGTCTGGTCAAAGTACCATAGAGATAGAAATGCTCCTGCAATTGCCATTGGCACTGTAAGCATAATGATAAAAGGGTCTCTGAAGCTTTCAAACTGAGCCGCCAGCACCAGGTAAATCAAAATAAGAGCAAATATAAAAGCGAAGTACAAACTTGAAGAAGAGTCTCTGAACTCTGCCGAAGGGCCCGACAGCTCTGTTTGAAAAGTGCCGTCAAGAACACGGGCCGCAATGGCATCCATGGCATCTATTCCATCCTTTATGGTGTAGCCGGGCACCAATGAAGCGGACACCGTTGCAGACACAAATCTGTTGTAGCGATAGAGTTGAGGTGGTGTGCTTTGCTCAGTAATCTTTACCAGGTTATCCATCTGGATAAGGTCTCCTACCTGGTTCTTTACATAAAGTGCCTTCAGGTCAAGTGGATCGTTTCGATCTTCTCTGTCCACCTGCCCTATTATTTGGTACTGCTTTCCGTCTTTGATGAAATATCCAAACCTGGAACCGCTCAATCCAAGTTGGAGCGTTTGAGCGACATCCCGGATCGATACATTCAAACTACGGGCCTTGTCACGGTCTATTTCTATGTTGATCTCAGGCTTTGTAAATTTCAGGTCGAGATCAACAAAATCGAAATGCTCGTCGTCAGTTGCGGCATCGACAAAGGCTGGCAACACCTCTTTCAATTTCTCAATGGTAGTAGCCTGTATCACATACTGGACAGGTAGTCCGCCCCTTCTGTTACCTATCGATTGGCTTTGAGAAACAAAAGAGCGGGCTTCTGTCATTCTCATAACCAAAGGGCTGATAGCATTCACCACTTCCTGCTGTGACCGTGTTCGCTCCGACGGGTCGACCATCATCACCCTCACATTTCCAGAATTCACGGATCCAGATGATCCAAAGCTGGGGCTGGTCATGCTTATGAGCGCCTCTTTTTCAGGCACTGCCTCACTGATCAACGCAAGCATCTTATCAAGGTAGGCGTCCATATACTCGAAGGTGGCTCCCTCCGGGCCGGTGCTGTTAATCCTGAACTCACCCCTGTCTTCCATGGGAGACAGCTCGCTTTGGATATTATTATTGAGCAGGTAAATGCCCCCAAAAGAAAGTACGAGAATGACCAAAGCGAGCCATTTACGAGCCATAAAGTTTTCAAGCGACTTGTTGTAGCCTTCGTTCATCCAATCGAAGAATGGCTCTGTTACTCGATACAGCCACTGCTTTTTCTCTCTCTTCTTAAGAATTTTGGTAGAGAGCATTGGCGTAAGCGTAAGGGCAACAAACGACGATATTATTACCGCCCCTGCCACGACGATGCCAAACTCCCTGAAAAGTCGGCCTGTGAGCCCGTCAAGAAACACAACAGGCATAAACACCGCCACCAAAGCCACGGTGGTGGAGATAACAGCGAAGAATATCTCCGTCGAGCCCTTTAGTCCGGCCTCCAGCGGCGACATCCCATCTTCTATCTTGGTGTAAATATTCTCCAACACCACAATTGTGTCATCCACCACGAGTCCTATTGACAGCACGATGCCGAGAAGCGTAAGTACGTTGATGGTGAACCCGGCAAGGTACATGATGAAGAAAGTACCTATCAGGGAAATTGGGATGGTGGCGACAGGAATTAGCGTGGTTCGCCAATCACGCAGGAAAGCGAAAATAATCAACACCACCAGCACAAAAGCCATAAAAATAGTCTCCTGCACCTCAGTGATAGATTGCCTTACATACTCAGTGACATCAAACCCAATCCCAAGTTCAATATCGGCGGGGAGATCCTTCTTGATAAACTCCAGTCTTCTGTAAAACTCATCTACAATCTCAATGATATTAGTTCCCGGTTGCGCCTGAAGCACAACGCCGACCATGGGCACGCCATCTCTTTTGAGTATGGTTCGGTTGTTTTCTGGTCCCAGCTCAGCTCTCCCAACATCCTGAAAACGTACAACATTGTTGTCGTCCTCTTTGACGATAAGCTGGTTGAATTCTTCTGGTGTGGAAATGCGGCCCATGGTTCTCACCGTGAGTTCCATGTTGGTTCCTTCTACCAGCCCCGAGGGAAGTTCGACGTTGTCACGTGTGACTGCATTCAGCACCTCCAATGGCGTGAGTGAGTAAGCCGCCAGCTTGGCAGGATCCATCCAAAGCCTCATGGAATAGCGGCGCTCACCCCAAATCTGGACGGCCGCCACTCCTTTTATCGTCTGAAGTCGCTCCTTAAAAATATTCTCTGCTACGTCGGAAAGGCCCAAAAGGGTTCTTTTGTCACTTTTTACATTCAAAAAAACAAGGGGCATGGCATCAGCATCCGCTTTCCTCACCGACGGTGGATCACAGTCTGGCGGGAGGTTTCGGGTGGCTCTCGACACCCGGTCTCTGACGTCGTTGGCGGCAGCTTCCAGGTCAATTTCCAGGTCAAACTCAACCCTGATAGAGCTGGCTCCATCCCTACTTGTGGACGTAAGACTTTTGATACCGGCGATTCCGTTGATCGACTCTTCCAGGGGCTCGGTGATCTGCGACTCAATGATGCTCGCATTGGCTCCGGTGTAAGAGGTGCTTACTGAGATAATAGGCGGATCGACACTAGGATACTCTCTGATGCCCAAAAAGTTGAATCCTATGATGCCAAAAATGATGATAATGATGGACATTACCACCGCCAGCACGGGTCTGTTAATACTGATGTTGGATAGACCTGCCATAGTTTTAATGTTTTAGTTAAAATCCGTGATCTCCACAACAGAATTCGGGCGGATCTGGAGTAGGCCTGAAGTGATCACTGTGTCGCCTTCCTTAATGCCCTCAATTATTTCAATGCTGTTGGCAGTACGTATACCTATTGTAACGGGCTGCTCAACCACTTTTCCTCCTCTCTCAAGGAACACTTTATGGCCAGCCAGGTCATTTACCACTGCTATAGACGGCACCATTAAAGCATTGTCTTTGTGGTTCAATACCACCTCCACTCTTGTAAACAACCCGGGGAACAGTTCTCCTTTGGAGTTGTCGCTGGTTGCCCTTATCCTCATGGTTCTGGTAGCCTGGTCAATTTGTGGCTCAACAGCGTAAACAGTACCCTGATAGGTCTTATCGGAAGCGTCGGTAGTAAAGAAAATCGGGTCGCCGTCATTTATCACTGTTCCATACTTTCCAGGAATTGAAAACTCTACCTTGATGGGATTGATGTTAATTAAACTTGCAATGCGGGAGCTTGAGTTGATGAAGGCTCCATCACTGATGTACCTCAAGCCAATAGTACCATTGAACGGTGCCCTGATCTTGCTTTTTGCAATTTGAGCTTCCAGCACTTTGATGTCGGCGGACGCTGTGTTTAACTCAGTCAATGCCACGTCGTACTCCTCCTGGCTAATTGCTTCCTTTTCAAGTAGCTGACGTTGGCGATATTCACTGGTCTCTCTCAGCTTCTTCGAGAATTTCAATTTCTCCAACTGGGCCTCCTGGTCTTCTGTATTTAAAGTCAGCAGCAGGTCTCCCTTTTTTACCTTAGATCCTTCTTTGAAATAAATTTTTTGCACAACTCCGGATACTTCGGACGCTATCTCTACCGCCTCATTGGCGATAAGAGCACCTGTAATAACCAGTTTATCATCAAGAGCCTCTGGCTTCATAACTATGGCTGTCACTGGCAACGCCCCACCTGAGAACCTTGTCTCAGTCTGAGCAACCTCTTCACTCTGGGAAATAAAATGCAACTTTCGGTCGGCCAGATACACCAAAACAACCAATACCATTACATAAAATAGTACCCTTCTAACTGTTTTCTTCATACGTTTGGTTGATAGAACGATCCGTTTTTGCGGATTTCTATTTTTCTGAAATGACAAAATTACACTCAAAAAACGGCGTGCATTGCAATTTGTTTGTTGTTTGTGGCAAGCGGGGTGAAGGGTAAATAAATGGCTTTAAATCGTCGCTAAATTGTAACCGCTTATGTATGTCCCCTTAAAAAGTGGGAAAGTCCATTTGACTCTTCGAGAAGTCTGCAAAACTGAGTTGGAAAGAACAATTACTTACCACCTCAAGGACAGGTGATTTCGCAATCCCATTTTTCTATGACCAAGAAGACAAAAAAAGAGGCTCTAGCGAGCCTCTTTTTTTGCATTACATTATGAAGTAAATTATTTGAATATATATCTCAAGCCAATTTGCATCTGCCAGCGGGAGCTCTGGAAACCAGAGTCATCAATTTGCCATGGCTGGTAGTCTGCACCTTTTCGGTATGTAAAGTTTGGCACTGTTTGCGCCGCATCAGCCCATCCTTCAAATCTAAGCAATTCTGCACTTTGGAAGTTGCCTCCATCGCTCACAAAATATCTTCTACCCCAATCCTGATTGATGAGATTTGTTATGTTGAAAATGTCAAGTGATACCTGAAGGGTATTCCTTTTGCCAGAAGCTGTTTGAATATAGAAATCCTGTAAGAATCTGAAGTCAACTACTCCCTCGAAAGGTGATCTGCTTTGATTTCTGTCAGCATATTCACCTCTGTGCTCGCTGAGATACTTATCAGATTTGATGAATGCATCCAAATCGGCCCATTGCTCAGTGGGAGACACCGTGTAGCTTGAGGTAGAAACCAAGTTGATATCACTTTGAGTAGCAGGGATATAAACCAAGCTTCTTTCTCTTGAATCTTCCCTGGTCAAGTTACCACTGTCGTCATATATGTAAGAATAGGTTCTGCCCGACTGTCCATTGTAGAACAGTGATATTTGAGAGGCACCAAACCCAAGGTATTCTTTTCTATACGAAAGTTGCGCAATAACTCTTGACCCCATTGAGAAATCAGACCTCATGGCCTCGTCAAATACATTGCGGCCGTTCACAGAGTGAAGACCTCTCCACTGCGAAGAGTTCTGTGATGAGGTACCGTCGTAGACTGAAAAGGCATCATTCCAGGTGTAAGACAAGCTAGAGGTGAAGCCATTGGAGAAAGGCTTAGCCACAGTGGCTGACAGGTTATAGGTATACCCCTTATTAGTATTAGAGGCAAGATAAATGCCTGTATACGTAGGGTCGACTGGACTAGATCTGTTGTATTTATTTCGATCATCGGGGGTACCAGATAGCTGTGTAGCAGCCGGTCTGATGTTCAGGTTCTCATAGAAAATATTATTAAGAAACTTAGTATAAAGTGCTTCAAAGGAGCCCACCATTCCCCAGGGAAGTTTTTGATCTACCGCCAGGTTGGCCTTGAATACCTGTGGCAACTTAAAGTCAGACGCAAACAAATCTATCTGTCCTGACGGCGAACCTTGTCCGGGAGCTACGTTGCGAGGCTGGCCATCCCACTGGCTATTGAAGGGCACATTGGTCCTGAAATCTCCGCCAACTGTCAATCCATTGTTATTGTATGCACCACCTGGCCACACCAAAGGAATTCGGCTATTGAAGATTCCCAATCCACCTCGAAGCTGAGTCGACCTATCACCGGTCACATCGTAGTTAAAGCCAAACCTTGGAGCGAAAAGAATGGATGAGCCAATAAACTCACCAGTTTTCGCACCTTTCAGGTCATACCCTGCGGCCTCAATTAAGCCTGCTGTTGTTGTATTGAAAGCCGTGTTTTCAAGCGTTTCATCGCCGAAGATTGGCATATCAATGCGGAGGCCCAGCGTCAATTTCAACCTATCAGTAGCTTGAAATTCGTCCTGACCATAAACCCCAAGCTGCATGCCACCAAATTCAGCTGCACCGGCCGAACCGTCACCAACCTTTGTGTCTACCAGAGAATAGCTGACGTTGTAGTTATCGGCGTTCAGGTTATTCATAAAGCCTGAAAGGCTGTCATAGTTGTATGATCCAAATGCCTGGCGAATGAACAGGTTGTACGACTTATAGAATTCGTTGTGTGTGCCGATGGTGAAAGTGTGTCTTCCCTTGAAAATCTGGAAGTTATCCGTCACTGTGATCACATCTTGTTTCAACTGGTTGGCAGTTGAGAATTCTTCGCTACCAAATGCTATTGAACCAGCGCCGTCGCTTATTCTCACAAATGGGAAGGGGTCGCCCGCCTGGTCTCTGTCGTCATTAACAAAGGTAGCACCAATGGTAAGGTGGTTCGACATGTTGCTTCCAAAATTGCTTTTCAACTCAAGCGCAGAAGAGTTGGTTGTTGAAGGGAAGTAAACAGAAGCGTTCTGGAAGTTGATGGAGGTTGTTCCCGACTGGTTAGCCTGTAGGTTTTCCGCCTTTACGTAGGAGTGTCGCACGGACAACTTATGGTTCTTGCTAAGGTTCCAATCAATCTTGGCAATCACCTTGTCGCTATTCAGGTAAGAGGCATTGTTGGTATATGTGCCCGGATCGTACCCATACTCACTTTTGAGCTTGGTAACCAACGCTTGAATGTCGGCTGTTGAGGCATCGCCAGCGTATGTAGCTGCGTTGAATGGCCTGGGTGTTTCGTCTCTCTGCATCTCAGCGTTAGCAAAGAAAAATACTTTGTTTTTCACAATTGGGCCGCCAATACGGAATCCCACAGTTTTGGCAGTGAATTCATCCAGCTGCTCTCTCTCGAAGTCCTTGTCATCCGTCGGTGTCTTTCCGGAAAGTTTTTGATTTCTTAGAAAGCCATACGCCGACCCTTCGAATTCATTTGTTCCGCTTCTGGTAACCGCATTGATAGAGCCACCTGCAAACCCGGATTGAGTTACGTCAAATGGCGCTACGGCCACCTGAAATTGCTCAATGGCATCTATTGAAATAGGAGACACTCCAGTTTGGCCACCGTTGGTTCCGCTAGCTGCAAGGCCGAAAACATCATTGTTAACCGCTCCATCTATGTAAATAGCGTTGTAGCGGTTGTTCATTCCGGCAATTTCTATGGCGTCACCCTGAATGTTTACCAGGGGATTAAGGCGTGTGAAATCAGTAAGCGACCTTGATACGGTTGGCAGCGTGTTGATTGTTCCTTCATCAATAATTGTCGACTGACCGGTCTTGTTGCCGTCGAACACATCATTACCACTGGCAATGATTTCCACTCCTTCGAGTTGTGTGCTTTCTTCCTCAAGAACAGATTTGATCCTGAAGGTTTGGCCAAGCGTAAGAAATACGCCAGACTGCTGGTAGGGCTTGTAGCCCACAAATGAAATCGTTACGGTATAAGGTCCGCCTACCTGCATTCCGGAAATACGGAAATAACCTTCCACATCCGAAACATTGCCATACTGGGATCCAGTTGGTGTGTGCACAGCAAGTACGGTAGCACCTGGCAGGGCAACCCCATTTGCGTCTACCACCTGGCCGTTAAGCGCAGAAGTGGTGGTACCTTGCCCGAAAAGCGTCGAAAACGAAGCCGTAATCAACAGTGTCAGAGCCAATTGTAAAATTCGCCTCATAATTTGTTTTTTTGGTTGTCAATTAATTTTCACGGTGAAGAAAATATGGTGCAAAGCTAAAGCATACATGTTTTTACACCAGTATGAAAAGATTAACTTTTCGATATGAATGAAATTAAATTTTAACGAAAGATTAACCCTAAAACGCCTTGTTAAACAATGCTTTAGATTCAAGTTATTCTTTTGACCAGATCAATTTCTTTAGTATAAAACGCTGCTATAAAGTGATGTTGCCAAAGATAAATTGACCCGAACCTTCAGGCCAGTCAACTTAAGTCAAGAATTTTTACTATCCCGGTGCGCATTAAGACTACTGTCGCCAACCGAAAAATTAAGGGGATGTTATTTAATTGTTAAGATAAGGTGCGGAAAAACAAATAGCAAAACACTTTGGAATGGTTTTAAGGGAACCCATTTTTTCATGTTCTAATTGTATTTTTTTGGTGTGGTAAAAATTCAAAAGCTTATATTTGTGCCCATATGGAGTTGACAGATCACCGCTTTTTTCCCTACGACAAAAACCTTATATTAAAGCAAGCCCAGGCCCAACTGGAAGCCGACCTTCTCACGGAGTTGATCTCAATTTCAAAAAGCGCCTATCAGCAAGTGTACAACCCTTTGGGGCTCAACGACGATACTTCACTCCGCATTGAGCGCTACGAAAAAAACCAGCTTATCTATCTCCATACCTTCTACACCTCGCTGTGCGGAATCTACAGGTACAAATATGGCAACAACCAACTTGAGCTCATCTGGGATGGCAGCAGTCACTTCGAAAAGTATTCTAAAGAATGGACGGAACGTTTTGTAATCTGGTGCACTGAATTTGGGCAAAACCCTCAATTCCTTAAAGCCGTGCTGGCCGCCACCGTTTTTTGCAAAAACAGAAGACAAGGCGAGCTTGCCGAAAACCGCTTGCGGGTATTTTTAAATAGCCAGTTTGAAGTACGGGTGCACAAGGTAAGAGGCATCGTGCCGATGAAAGTGGCCTAGTGCCGAATCAAAAATACGTTGTGATGTTTCAAATCGACCTCAGTACGTTCTATGCTGTCAACTTTGGCATGCAGCGGCCCCTTTTTACACCATGCCATTAAATCGATCAATTTGTCCTTGGTGCCCTCAGCTTCTATCAATACGCTGCCGTCCAGTTCATTCTTGACCCATCCTTTCACGCCCAATTCGTCGGCCACGGTTTTAGTGCTGGCTCTGTAAAAGACGCCCTGCACCTTGCCCACCACACGTATTTGATAACAGACCATCTAACAATTGCCGGTTTAGGATTGAAAAATGAAAATTCCAATTCAAAAATCAAACAGCCTTGTGGAAATAAATGAGAACGAATTTCACGAGGGGTTTGAAAGCTCACTAACAATGGCCACGCCGGACGAAGTGCCAACCCGGTCAGCGCCTGCAGTGATCAGCTCCAGTGTTTGAGCCAAAGTTTTGATGCCGCCTGAAGCTTTGATGCCGACATGAGAAGGCAATACTTCTCTGAGTAGCTTGATATGCTCAGCCTTCGCCCCGGCACCCGCAAAGCCTGTGCTGGTTTTCACAAAGTCAGCGCCAGCATCTTTGGCAGTTGTAGCTGCTTTTTCTATTTCTGCGTCTGTCAGGTAAGCCGTTTCGATAATTACTTTCAAGATGGCCTCTTGCTCATGAACTAGTTTAGCTACTTTAGCCAACTCAATCTTGAACCAGGGGTGGTTCATTTTGAAAGCAGAAATGTTCATTACCATGTCTATTTCTGTGGCCCCGTCCCTCAACGCCAGCCTGGCCTCTTCGAGTTTAGTTTCAGTCATCTGGTAGCCCAGCGGAAAGCCCACAACCGTTACGAGCTGAATATCGGCGGAGCCTATTTCCCGCTGCGCTCTTTTCACCCAAAAGGGCGGCACACATACTCCACAGAAGCCATGGGTTTTTGCTTCCGACACCAATTGGTCAATGTCTTTGTCGGAAAGTGTCGGGCGTAAAAGTGTATGCTCAATGCACCTGGCTATGTGCTGCATGCGCTATAATCAGAACTGGAATATTTTAGAGCAATGTTATTAGTGGACAATTCCGCATTCCTTACAGAATTTACGTTTGCCGAGTGGTCTTTTCTTAGGCGGTTTCTTGTGACCAAAATAGGATTGATCGGAGTACTGAGGCTTTTTCATTTCCTTGGCTGCCTTTTTATCGGCCTTAACGTTCTGCTTCATCCGCTCCTGATATTCTGCGATAAGCTGATCCTTCTTGCTCTTCTTTTTCTTCTTTACCTTCTTTATCTTTTGAGTGGAGTTGTACTGCGAACCTTGCTTCTGGGCAGTATTTACTTCCCTTGACGATTGGGCGGAGGCCCCCCAGCTGAGAAAAAACAAAAAGACGACTATACCAAAATACTTCATACACCAAAGATTATAATTATACATAACACTGCCTAATTAACGGGCTATGTTTGAATATATTACCCCAAATTGTCAGGCCGCCTTTTCGTCAGAAATAGCTGTAAGATTCATAAGCGTCGCCGCCGACTCCATTTCAAAATTATGAACTATTTTGGTCATGACCCGATGCAGGTGCATGTAGTCCTCGTCGGTTAGCCCCTGCCAGCCCTGGTTTCTGTACTCGTCCACAACCGGCTTCAGTTGGGCAATGACTGCCTGCCCCAGTGGGGTTAAGCCAACGCTGAATTTCCTTCTGTCGTTGGGGTCGGCCTGGCGAACGACTAGGTTTTTTCGCCCCAACAAATCGAGGATTCGGGTAACTGTTGGAGGATCCTTATACACAGCTTCTACTACCTGCACCTGAGACTTGGGGCCACCTGACAACTTATCAAGCACCACCCATTGGTCGACTGTGAGCCCTGTGCCCGACTGCTGGAGCTTGCGCTGGAATGCCTGTTTTATCTGCCGGGAGGCTACTTCGATAAGAAATCCGTATTTATTCTGCATGTATCGGCAATTGTAGGGGAGCTACAATGTTCCCCTTAGCTCTTGTTCTCGCTCTATAGCTTCAAATAATGCCTTGAAGTTTCCTTTTCCAAACGACCTGGCCCCTTTTCTTTGGATGATCTCAAAAAACATCGTCGGTCTCGGCTCTACAGGCTTGGTGAATATCTGCAGTAAATAGCCCTCGTCATCTCTGTCGACAAGGATCCCAAGTTTCTTCAAAGGCTCCAAATCTTCGTCAATATGGCCTACCCTGTCGAGCAGGTCATCATAGTAGGTAGTGGGCACATTTAGAAACTCAACCCCTCTACTCTGAAGCTGCGTAACCGTTTCAATGATGTCGTCAGTTGCAACGGCAATATGCTGAATGCCTGACCCGTTGTAAAAATCCAGGTACTCCTCGACCTGCGATTTCTTCGCACCGTCGGCTGGTTCGTTGATCGGGAACTTTACTCTGCCATTTCCATTGCTCATCACCTTGCTCATGAGGGCGGTGTATTCTGTAGAAATATCTTTGTCATCGAAAGACACCAGCTGAGCAAATCCCATCACGTTGGCATAAAAGTCGACCCACTGATTCATTTCCCCCCAGCCTACATTGCCCACCATGTGGTCAACATACTTTAAGCCAATGGGTTTAGGGTTGTAGCTACTCTTCCAGGGTTTAAAGCCCGGCAGAAAAACGCCAGAATAGTTTTTCCTTTCCACAAAAATGTGAACAGTGTCTCCATAAGTATAAATGCCTGAGCGAACCACCTCGCCATTTTCGTCCTTTTCAACTTGCGGCTCCATGAATGGCTTTGCTCCCCTTGCCGTTGTTTCTTCGAAAGCTTTAGCTGCGTCTTCCACCCAAAGTGCTACCACCTTCACGCCATCTCCATGCTTATCGATGTGTCTCCCGATTTCGGTGTCTGCCTTCAAGGGAGTAGTTAGCACCAGGCGTATTTTGTCCTGCACCAGTACATAGGAAGTCCTGTCCTTCACGCCCGTTTCCAGGCCGCAAAAAGCAAGCGACTGAAAGCCAAAGGCAGTCTTATAATAGTGAGCTGCCTGCAAAGCATTACCAACATAAAGCTCCAGATAGTCTGTGCCCAAAAGTGGCAAAAAGTCCTCCGGTGCCTCAATTGTGTTTTGATGAGAATGATCTAAAATGTTCATAATGGGTATATTGTTGTTATACTAACTATTAGCAATATAACAAAACTAACTCTTTGCTTCGAAGTTTCAAAACGGCTAAGTTCACACTCTCTAAATACCGTTCCTATAAGCTGTTATGCCCCGGCCTTTCAATCTTTCGTAACTAGTTATGCTATAAAATCTATCTCATGAAGAAACTCTTACTTACCCTTTCCTGCGGGCTCGTTATTTTTTCGCATGTATTGGCACAAGATGCACCAAAAGTGGATACAGAAATGATCATGGACTGGGAGAAATATGATCCCCCATCAACACTCGTGGTGCCGGAACACCCGTTGACAAAATCGAAGTATCCATTTGTTGATGTCCACAATCACCAATTCCGGATGAATCAACAGGATCTTGCTCCTTTGGTGAAGGAAATGGACGACCTGAACATGGGCGTGATGGTCAATTTGAGTGGAAGAGGTCGGGGAAGCCGTGGCTACCTGCTCGAAGTGCTGGACAACGTAAAGAAAAACTCGCCCAGCAGGTTCATTATCTTCACCAACCTTGATTTCACAGGCATCGACGACCCTGAATGGGGTAAAAAGGCCGCAGCTTCTCTCGAGGAAGACGTAAAAGCAGGGGCAAATGGGCTGAAAATATATAAAAGCCTGGGCTTCAGTGTTACTGATGGCTCGGGAAAGAGAGTGGCTGTTGACGACCCAAGAATTGACCCCGTATGGGCGAAATGTGGTGAGCTGGGAATACCCGTGCTGATCCACTCTGCCGACCCCAAGTCGTTTTGGGACGAGTATGATGAAAATAATGAAAGATGGCTGGAGCTAAAGACGCACCCGAACCGTAAGCGCTCGGCTACCGATCCGGTGCCGTGGGAGCAAATTATAGAGGAGCAGCACAACGTGTTTAAGAAACACAAGAAGACAACCTTCATTAATGCTCACTTTGGCTGGTACGCCAACGACCTGGCTACCCTCGGCAAGCTGCTGGACGAAATGCCCAATATGTATACCGAAATTGGCGCCATCATCGCTGAGCTAGGCAGGCAGCCAAGAGCGGCCAAAGCATTTTTCACCAAGTATCAGGACAGAATTTTATTTGGCAAAGACGCTTACAACCCTGAAGAATACTACACTTACTTCAGAGTGCTGGAAACAGCCGATGAGTACTTTCCCTACTACAAAAAATACCATGCTTTCTGGAGAATGTATGGGCTAGATCTGCCTGATGAGGTGCTAAAGAAAGTGTACTATAAGAATGCCCTCAAAATCATTCCTAATATTGATAAGAGTGTGTTTCCTAAGTAATTGAGACAATTATTCCGGGTGAACATTCGCATGGATGTTCACCCCTCTTGCTAAAAGTACGGCCCCTCTTCAAAAAGAATCTTCAATTCCGGTTTGTTCTTTCTAAGTGCTTCGACCACCTGTGGCGTGCACCTGGTGCCAAGCAAATACACTTCCTTCAGGCTTGGAAACTTCAATAGGTCCAATGCAACCTTGTCGTCAACTTTGGTGAATGAGAGATTGAGTGTTTCAAGGTTCGGCATTTGCATCAGGTAGATAAATCCTGCCCCATCAATATTTGTTTTCTGGAGGAAGAGCTTCTTCACGTTTGCCATTTGGCTAATGTGGTATAGCCCATTGTCGTCGATGCTACTGGAGGCGATAGAAAGCCGGCTGAATACATCATTGTACGGAGCCAGCTCCCTGAACTGGTCATTGGTGAAAGGTGCTGGAGGAAATTTTACCCTCAGGCTAAAAAGACCTGGTTCCAGGCTGTCTGGTTCTATGGCCAGGTTCAGTTTTTTGCCCACGGCTTCCAACTCATTAGTTACCTCTTTCAATTTCAATTCGGCTATAGCCTGCTTGCGCCGGTACCTGGCCAGCTGTGGAAGCAGTTCATTGGTTGCGCTGGCAATCTCGGGTTGTGCCTGTAACGCTGTCACTTTCTGCTCCGGAGAGGCCCCAGAAGTAATCCAGTATTTAAGCAATTCAATTTCCTGCTCGCTCATGGGTGACTGCCCTTCCGGAGGCATTACGTCATCGTGGGTGGCGGGCAGGGTCACTCTGTTGAAGAGCTCGCTCTGATCCAAATCTTCAGGCGTAATGAGTGCAAGCCCACTGTCGCCTCCTTTGGTAATACTTTGCAGGGAGCTCATAATGAGCCCCCCTTTTGATCGGGACTGATTGTGGCAGCTCATGCATTTAGCCTGGAAAATAGGGCTAATCATGTCGTCGTATACCAGCATATCCTCAACTGGTTTATTACCTGCTGGTTCATCCTGAAAAATAAGGGGAATGTACTCTGTGAGGTAGTCCTTGCCATGTGTGATGGAGCCTCCGATATGCCCGGTGAAGCCTATCGATAGGTTAGTAAGCACCAGGAGCCCAATATAGAATGGGTAGACTAGCTGAAAGCGCTGAGACAGCAAATACAGCCCGATTACAAAAAATACGCATGCCCCGCTGACCGTGGCTCCCCAAAAATGCTGCTCCATCAGCTCTCCCGAATACTCTCCGCCAACAAAAAGGAAATAGCCAGCCAGAATGGCAACCAATGCAGTGAAAGCAGAGGCCGCAAGCAACGACAGTTGAAGGCCAGTGGCATTGGGAACGAATTTGAACTTAATAGCCAGCTCCAGCATCAAAGCCAGGATAATAAGGACTATAGGAAAATGCAGCACCAGGGGATGGAACCTCCCCAGCATCAAAAAGAAAACCGGCGCCTCAATTTTGCCAACAAATGGCAATCCCAAAACAAGAACTCCGATAACAAACGAACAAACAACCAGCGCCGGATGCTTAACTAATGCTTCTACTCTCAAATGCCAAACTAATTATAGGGTCTTGTTAACTATGCCAGTATGTTTGCCAATTTGCCGGTGCTGTCGGCAAAGCTGGTCTTTTCAATGTTCAGTGCCTCCAGCATGGTCACATAAAGATTGGCCAAAGGGGTTTCTTTTTCGTAGATCAGGTTTTGCCCCGGTTTAATTCTTCCCCCAGCCCTGCCAGCTAAAAGCACGGGCAGATTGCGGGGCGAGTGTCGGTTGCCGTCCCGCAGGTCGGAGCTGAACATGATCATGGAGTTATCAAAAACATTGCTTTCACCTTCTTTCATGGATTTCAACTTTTCAATGAAGTAGGCGTACTGCTCCATGTGCCACTGGGTGATCTTGACATATTGCGCCAGCTTCTTCTCGTCGTCCATGTGGTGAGAAATAGAATGGTGGCCGTCGTTTACGCCGGGGAGGAAGGAGAAGTTACGGTTGCTCACCGAGTTGCCAAACAAAAATGTGCTCACCCGGGAAGCGTCGCTCCAGAAGGCAAGGGCCATGATATCGAGCATCATGCGGGTCTTTTCGGTCACGTCCACTCCGCTGCGCACCTCCGCATATTCTTCAATGTTCTGATTCAGGCGAATCAGTTCCTTTTTAACGTCGCCGGTCAGGTTGGTTGCAAATTTTTCCTGATTGGCTCCGTCGGAAATCCTTTTTTCCAGGCTGTAAACTGAATCCAGGTATTCCGTCAGCTTATCCTGGTCTGACCTGCCAAGGTTTCTCTTGAGGCTTTTGGCATCATCCAGCACAGCGTCGAGCACACTTTGCTTCCACGGATCGTTTTTAATTTTCGCCCCGGGAACGTACCTGCCAAACAATCTGTCGAATGCCATCTTTGGGTCGATCTCCTTGGTTAGCGGTTGCGTTGCTGTTTTCCAGGAGATACTTGAGGCGTACAATCTCGTCAGCCCCACGTTAATGTCCACTCCAGTTGCTATGCGATCCAGACCATATTCCAATGAAGGAAACAGAGTATCTCCGCCCACGTGGTTGGCGATAACCTGGTCGATAGAAACGCCTCCGCTGTTGATATTGTCACCAGTGGTCTGCCGAATTCTGGTAGAGGTGAGAAGGTTGGCAGTTTTGGTGTAGTGACCGTCGGCTGTTCTAAGCGAATTCATATTCATCAGCTCTCCCAGCACAAGGAAATCATCTTGCAGGTGCTTGAGCGGCAGCAGCTGTTGGGTAAACTCATAGCTCCGACCAACAGTAGCCGGTGTCCAGTGGTGAGGGTGCACGCCGTTTGGCATCACAATAAAGGCTGTTCTCAACGGGGACTTAGACGGAACCGGGGAGCTCATGCCAGGTAGCGCCATGGCGTCGAGAAAAGGTAAGGCCATGCAGGCACCCACCCCTTTTAGCATTCTTCTTCTGGATATTTGCCACTTCTTACTCATAATACTTCATTTATCTTGTCCCTGAAATCATTGATTTTCATTCTGAACGGATAGCTTTTCACCAATTCAACAATAAATGGATCAGGGTTAAAATTATTCTCTAATAAAGCTGTTTCCAGCTTTCGAAGCGCCGGCTCATCTGTAAAAATGGTGCCACGGCCTAAAGCATAAGAAAGCACTTTTGTAGCCAGATTTCTAGCAATTTTCTCTTTCTCGTCCATTAACAATACCTTCAGCTCAGCAGGCCCGTTAAACTCCCTGCCATCTGCCAGAGTACCGGAGGCATCAATAGCCACCTTGCCGTAGCTGTCTCTCCACCGTCCGGTAGCATCAAAATTTTCAAGCCCCAGGCCCAGCGGATCCATTTTCTGGTGGCAGCTAAAACATCCGGGACTCGAACGATGCCTCTCCAGTAGTTTTCTAAGGCCCAGTTCGCTATGTGCTCCTTCATCTTCCACCAGCTCAGCCACTTCTGGTGGTGGTGGTGGTGGTGAAATACCCATGATCTGCTCCATCACATATTTCCCTCGCAGCACCGGGCTTGTGCGCACCGGCAGTGAGGAAACAGTCAGCACACTGCCCATGCCCATCACTCCACCTCTGTTGGCATTGGCCAAAAGCACTTTTTTGTATTCATCAGTAAAGTTGCCCTCCACGCCATAGAAATCGGCGAGCTTCTGGTTCAGAAACGTGTAATTGCTGTTGACCAGCTCCATCATGTTCTTGCTGTCAGTCAGCACATAGTAGAAGTATTCCACTGTTTCCCGGTACAGCGCCTCCCGAAGCGGCATATCAAAGTCAGGAAACTTCTCAGGGTCTACGATGGGCTGCGTATCAAGTAACTTGTTGATGCCCAACCACTGGGTGGAGAAGCTTTCAGCAAACCGCCGGGCTTTTGGATCGGCCAGCATGCGTTTCACCTGGCCTTCCAGCACTAGTGTATCTTGTAGCTTGCCCATGTAGGCAAGGCTGAATAACTCATCATCCGGCATGCTTGACCACAAGAAATAAGAAAGCCTTGAGGCCATCTCAAAATCGCTGAGGTAATAGGGCTTACTGTTAGGCGGCTCCTCCTCTGTTCTGTATAGAAAATGAGGCGAAACCATCACCATCTTATACACCTGGGCAATACTCTGGTCAAACCTTTGGGGATTATCAAGTGAGTCCATGCCCTGGTACACCTGAGTGAACAAAGTGCCCAGTCTGGCTTTCTCGTCATCTTTCAAAAACCTTCGATAGGCTTTGGTGGCAAATGGTAAAATAGTTTTTTCGGCCGCCAATTGTGCGTGCGTACTGCTGCTATAGGAGTCGTCGAAAAGTGATTTTACCCACACGGTTAGCCTGGTCAGCCATGAGGGGTCATACTCCTCCGGCGCTATCTTTCTCCACAATTGCTCGTTTTCTGCCACTCCTTGAAGGATAAGGTCTGCCGCATCGTAATATCTTTCCAGTTTCAGGGGCGTGATGAAAAGTGAGCCTCCCTGATTGTCGAAGCCACCACCACCGGAACCATCGGACGGGAAATAGCTCCGGGCATCAAAGTCATAACCCGTCAAATCTTTCACGGTGTACTGATACTCGGTATGGCTGAGACGCCGGATGACAATTTGACCAGGCACGTGCTCTTTGAGCGAGCTCTGAAGAATGCCATTAATGCCATCTACAAGGAGGCGATAGTCTTCGTCCGAAAGAGGTGACTTCGACTTGGGTGGCATGTCCCGGCTCTCGATTTGTTCAAGTACTTTGAGCCAAAAGGCACCATCTTTAACTACTCTGGCCTTTTCCTTGTAATTATCAAGGTTGACATTGGCCTTGGGCATGTTCGTGTTGTGGCATTCGAAACACTTCTGCGAGAGCAGAGGCCTGATCTCGGTGTCGTAATCATATAGCTCCTGAGCTGAGGCTTTTGTTGTAAAAGCGCTCAGCAAAATGGCCAGGCAAAAGCATATAAATTGAGGGTGCTTCATAACTGTTTTGCAGTTGTTGGCGGAAAATGTTCCCGCACAAATACGCAGCAAGTCTCAATTTAGCAATTTTTGGCTCTGCAAACGATATAGATAAGAAGGAGGGCTAAAAAATTATGTGTTTGGGCAATTTATGGGATATGCACAAACCAGTCAGCCGAATTGACTAGATAATCGTTATTCTGGTTTTCTTTGAAGAGATGGTCGCAAAGATCGTTTGCCGGAAAGGATAGTTACCAAAAAGAAAGTGTAAAAGCCGTTTTGTAACCTGCTCTTTCTCTTCTTCACTATTATACCTGAGTAGTATAACACTACAGTCTTTTATTTGGTGGGCAAAAACAAGTTCACCAAAATCCTTGTCCTCAGTTACTATGGAGGCGCTTTTCTGAGTAGCCAATCGAATTACTTCTTCGTCGGAAACACCCCTGGACTCATCAAATATCGAAAACACGCTAAAGTCAGCCTGTCTTAATTCAAGAATAATAGAAAGGCTTAAATTCTCATCTGCCAAAAGCATCTGGAAAGGTCAGTCGATAATTATCTCGTTTGAAATCACTTCAGCGGCATAATCGCATGCCGCCTCTATTTGCTCTTTTGAAAGATGAGGATAGGAGTTCAAAATATCATCAAAAGTGGATCCGCCTGCCAGTTTTTTCATGATAAGTTCAACACTGATTCGGGTCCCCTTTATAGTAGGTTTCCCGAGCAAAATTTTAGGGTTCCGAACTATTATTCCCTTGTAGCTCATAATCATACATTGTTAAACCAATTTAGTTGATTAATACTAATATTCAACCACCGCCTCCACCCTTTTGGTTTCGAGGTAGTGGTAAATCAGGCGGTTCACCTCCCTATTTGGTTTTTTTGGTTGAATGCAGTCCCTGATCAGGTCAGGGCTATTGCCCAGCAGGTCGGCATCGGCGTAACCAAAACCTTTGTAGTTGCCATTCTCAATACAAATAATCGTCTTCTCTTCCGTATGGCGGCCTTTGTCAAATATAAAACAGTTGGGATGCTTGAACTGCCAGGAACGCATGGCCAAAGTCGCCCGTTCGTTATAAATATCGCTTTCCTCCTTGCCAACGCAAGCCCCTTGGCATGACTGCAAGCTATAATCAAAGCAACCTCTCTCCGGCGTCACCTGCCTTTCCAGTCCAGCAATGTGGGCGCACAGCTGAAAGCGTTTGACCAATCGCCTTAGCACCTTCAACGATTCGTCCTCAGAGGAGCAAACAACAAATGGCTCTGCTTTGCCATCAACCTTTCCGACTTTGAAATGGATGTAGCCATCGATTTGAAGATCGGCAAAGAGGCCGTACCGGTAAGAGTTTCGTAACTGCATCCTGTTGTACACAGGCTGCACTTTTTTGATTTCCTCACTTTCCAGCAAAAGTGCCACCAGCTCATTGCCCGTCTCTTCAAAAGTGACAGAAGCTGCTTTGTTTTTCAGCTCTCTGCCTTTCAAACCAGCCGGTTTCTTCAGGTGTTGAGTAACCCGGCTTCTAATATTCTTGCTTTTGCCTATGTAAATCACCTCACCGGCCTGGTTATGGAAATAGTAGACGCCTGGGTTTTCTGGCAAACTGGAAATTTCCTCCCAGGTAAGAAACTCGTTGACCTTGCCAATGCCCACACCGGCTTGCAAAAATTTATTGAAAACTGCTCCCTTGTCTGCCTGGAGTAGAATCTCTATCAGCTTTACCGTGGCGAAGGCGTCGCCTCCAGCTCTGTGTCGGTTTTCTATTTCGATGCCCAGGCTCTTGCACAAATTACCCAGGCTATAGCTCGATTTTCCCGGCAATATCTTCCTGCTGAGCTTAACAGTGCAAAGCGTGTCCCGCTTGAACTCGTAGCCAAGGCGTTTGAACTCGTGCCTCACAAATCCATAATCGAAGTTCACGTTGTGCGCAACAAATATTTTGCCTTCGGTCACCTCCACAATCTTCTTGGCTACCTCAAAAAATCTGGGCGCATCTTCCACCATTTCATTGGTAATGCCGGTGAGTTTGGTAATGAAGGGGGGGATATTGCATTCGGGGTTAATCAGCGTAGTAAATTCATCAACAACCTGCGTGCCATCATGGACATAAATGGCAATTTCCGTGATTTTGGAAAACTGTGCATTGCCCCCTGTTGTCTCAATGTCGATGATAGCGTACATACACTCAAATATGTGAAGTTTTTTCGGCTTTCTGAAGCTGCATGAACGCCAATAGATAAGAAGATGCTCCTACACCATATCCTCGCTTAAGCAGAATTTTCCAACTGACGCATCGACCGGACCTATTTAAATCGTTTGCGTAACTTTTTTCAAAAGAACTGGAAACTTTCCGAGACAGCTTTCGTTTCTTTGCATATTAGTTCGTTTAAAACCGAACCAAATAAACCAAAGTTTTAGCACCCATGAACGAAAAAGCCAGAGTTGATTATGTTGAGAAAGTCGGCGTGTTCTTTGAGCAGAACGGATACCCACCGGTGGCGGGAAGGCTCATTGGGTATCTGATGACTTCGAATGAGAAAGGTAGAACTTTCTATGAGATTCATCAATTCGTTAATGCCAGCAAAAGCTCTGTAAGCAACGCCCTCAATAAGCTTGTAGAAAAGGGTTTAGTTAAGTATTTAACAATCTCCGGAGATAGAAAAAGATATTTCTTTCTTGACCTTAAGCCATGGATCGGTCAAACAAAAGAGAGGGCAGAGTTCTTTTCTTCTTTTTCATCATTGATCAATGACTGCGTGTCTATCAGGGATGACAAGCAGTCCGAATTTACTCAAGACTTGATGAAGCTGGAGGCCTTCCACAAGTACCTGGCTGCGGAGATGCCCAAGATTATTGACAAGTGGGAAAAGATGCATTCATAAAAATTTTACATAGTTAGTTCTTTTAAAAACGAACCAAACGAATCAAATGAAAGGAATAATAATGTGTGTGGGGTTGGTAGCAGCAAGTTGGATTGCCCAACCAGTGCTGGCGCAAGAAGCTACGTCGGATGGAAATTACAGCCTGCAGGAAATACTTGGGCTGGCGCTTGAGCATCATGTAGAGATACGGAAAGCAGACCTCAGCATCCTGGAAGGCCAGCAAAAAGTAAGGGAGGTGAAGGCTCAAGCTTTGCCACAACTCAATGGCAACGCCAATCTGACTGATAACCTATTGTTGCCCGTGCTTATTTTGCCTGGCGAATTTACTGGCAACCCGGGTACTGTTTCACAGGTGCGAATTGGTACGCAGTATAATTTTGCTGCTTCCGCCTCAGCCTCCCAA
This sequence comes from Imperialibacter sp. EC-SDR9, assembly GCF_902498805.1. Lineage (GTDB taxonomy): Bacteria > Bacteroidota > Bacteroidia > Cytophagales > Cyclobacteriaceae > Imperialibacter. The sequence goes on from NZ_LR701608.1 coordinate 24,176, forward strand.
CAGATTTTCAACCAATCTGTGTTCACCGGACTTCAAGCCGCCAAGGCCAGCGAAGAATTTTATGAGCTGAGCAAGTCACTTACTGAGGAGCAAGTGATTGAGCAAGTGGCCTCGCTTTACTATCAGGTGCTGATTACCCAGCATCAATTGGAGCAATTGGAAAGTACTTTGCAAAAATTGGAAGAAAATGTTCGGCTGGTAGCACTTCAGGTAGATGCGGGCTTTGTAAAGAAAACCGATTTGAGTCGCCTGAAGGTAAGTCAGACCAACCTAAAAACACAGGCTCAGGGGATCAGCGATGGCTTGTCGCAACAAAAGAATTTGCTAAAGTATTACACTGGCATCCCTCTTGTGCAGGATGTTAGCTTGGAAGGATTAAACCCAGCTGAAATGCCCGGTCAGGTTCAGTTAGCTGACGATTCCGAAGTAACTGACCTGACCTCCTACCGCCTGCTCGATGCACAGCAGCACCTGTACAGCCTGGAAGAAAAAAGCTTCAAGTCAGGCTACTTTCCTACTCTGGCGTTTACAGCCCAGTATGCCTACAATGGCGTGGGCAACAACTTTGACTACTTCAAGTCAAAAGAAAACAGCACACTCAACTGGTACGACAATGCATCAATCGGGCTTCAACTGAGCATCCCTATTTTCGACGGCTTCAGAAAAGACGCCCAGATACAGCAGTCAAAAATTCACTTGCTGAAAGTACAGGAAGATAAGAGGTCAACAGAAAAAATGTTGAACCTGCAAAGGGCCAACGCTTTGAATACCATCAGAACAAGCAGAGAAAGCCTCCTCGCTCAGCAGGAAAACGTAGCCCTGGCGCAGGAAGTTTATAATGAAGGTCAGCAGACTTATAGCGAAGGAGTCACTTCTTTGTCAGATTTGCTAGATGCCGAGACAGCACTTACAGACGCTCAGCTAGGCTATGCATCTGCCCTTTTACAATACAGACTATCAGAACTCCAACTCCTCAAATCAGAAGGAAATATCAAATCATTAGTCAATCAATAACACATCGACAAAGAAGATGAAAAAGATCATTATAAATACAGTAGTAGTGCTTGCCATCATTGGCGGTATTGTGTGGGTGCTGAAAGGCAACAAGGAAGAGGCCGCCGCATTGACCAGCCTGGCTCAGCAATCGAACGGCTACGTGGCCGTGAGGGTGGAAAAGGCTAAAATGGAGTCGCTGAAAGATGGCTTTGCTGCCTTCGGAAACTTTGAACCAACCAGAGAGCTCACCTTTGTTTCTGAAATTTCGGGCAGGGTAGTTTCAATCAATGCCGAGAAGGGGGACAAGGTTTCAAGGTCTCAAACTATGGCAACGCTTGATCATGAGCTGCTTCAAAACGAGGTAGTTGCATCAGAGGCAGCGTTCAAAAAAATGAAAGCTGACCTTGAAAAGTACGAGAAACTGGCTGAAGGCGGTGCCATCACCTCTCAGCAACTGGAAGACGCCAAGCTTGGCTACACCAACGCTGACATAAGGCTCAAAAATGCAAAGAGGAAACTGCAAGACTCGAGCATCAAAGCGCCGTTCGCAGGCACCGTGAATGCCCGTTACATCGAAGTCGGCTCCTATCTGAACGCAGGTGCGAAAATGTTTGACATTGTTGACGTGAGCAAGTTAAAACTAGTTGTGAAAGTGACAGAAGCACAGGTTTTCCAAATTCAAAAAGGGATGGCCGTCACTGTTTCTTCTGATATTCTTCCCAACAAGACATTTGAAGGCAAAGTGGCTTTCATTGGCGTAAAAGCCGACGCAAGCCTGAACTACCCTGTGGAAGTAGAGGTCAACAATTCAACTGAACAACTGAAAGCTGGCATGTATGCACAGGCGCAATTTGGCACAGGAGATGTGACTCCCCAGCTTACTGTAACCAGAAATGCAATCATTGGCAGTCTTGACCACGCCCAGGTGTATGTGAATGAGAGCAACAAGGCTGTGCTAAAGTCTGTGACCACTGGAAGCTCGGTGGGCGAAAGGGTAGCTATTGTAGCGGGCTTGAAAGAAGGTGAGTCGGTGATCACCAGCGGCCAGATCAACCTGAGCAATGGTGATGTCATTGAAGTACTACAAAACTAAGCACCGGCAATCATGGAAATTACTAAAATATCTATCAAGAGACCCTCACTAGTAGTGGTGCTGTTTACCATCCTGATTTTTCTGGGTGCTATCAGCTACTTCTCACTCAACTATGAGCTGATCCCAAAGTTCAGCCCTCCAATACTAACAGTAAGCACAGTTTATCCTGGCGCATCTCCTTATGAAGTGGAGAACTCAGTGTCGAAAGAGCTGGAAAACACCCTGTCTTCTCTGGAAAACATCGACCAGCTACGTACCACCTCCATTGAAGGGGTATCCATCATTGTGATTCAGCTAAAAGCCGATGCAGATGTTGACCTGGCCCTGCAAGAGGCCCAGCGAAAAATCAACACCATTATGGGCAACCTGCCCGAGGACGTAAGAGCGCCTGCCCTCAACAAGTTCAGCTTTGATGACCTCCCCATTATGCGAATGGGAGCCACTGCTGATATGGAGGCAACCAAGTTTTACGATGTAGTGGAAAACAGGATACAGCCGGCTCTGGCACGTATCCCAGGTGTAGCTCAAATCAACATCATTGGCGGTGAAGAGCGTGAAATCAGGGTGAACATTAATCGTGAGAGACTGAATGCCTACAACCTTTCCATCCTTCAGGTGTCGCAGCTCATTCAAAATGCCAACCTTGATTTCCCTACAGGCAAAATAAAAACCAGTGAAGACCAGGTGCTTGTTCGCCTGGCTGGTAAATATGAGTCGTTGGATCAGATGCGCAACCTGGTGGTGACTGTGGTGGACGGCGCTCCTGTGAGACTGAAAGATATTGCCGAAGTACAGGACACAAAGAAAGAGGCTACCATGATTACCCGTGTGGACAGGGTCAACTCACTGGGTATTTCCATTCTTAAGCAATCGGATGCCAACGCCGTGGAGGTAAGCCGTCTGGTGAATGCCGAAATCACCAAGCTTCAAAAAATATACGCCGGCGACAATTTGAGATTCAGTATTGCCTCCGACTCTTCTGGATACACTCTGGAAGCAGCTGATTCTGTAATACACGACTTATTTATCGCTATCATTCTCGTAGCAATTGTGATGCTATTGTTCCTGCACTCGCTGCGAAATGCCATTATCGTAATGATTGCCGTACCCCTGTCGCTCATTTCGACGTTCATTGCTATCAACCTGCTGGACTACTCACTGAACCTGATGACGCTACTAGCGCTTTCCCTCGTCGTTGGTATTCTGGTGGATGACGCCATCGTGGTGATTGAGAATATTTATCGCCACATGGAAATGGGCAAGAGCCGGGCAAGGGCCGCCTTTGACGGTGTGAAAGAAATCGGGTTTACCGTAGTGTCGATCACCATGGTGATTGTGGTGGTGTTCTTCCCAATCGCCCTTACTTCAGGTCTTATCTCTAACCTGATGAAGCAGTTTTCGATAGTAGTTGTGATCTCCACACTGCTCAGCTTACTGGTTTCATTTACGGTCATCCCACTTCTTTCCTCCAGGTTTTCAAAACTCGAGCACCTTTCTAATAAAAACCTCTTTGGAAGATTTATCCTTGGTTTCGAAAAAGGAATTGACGGGTTTGCGAGCTGGCTCAAAGGAATTCTTGTGTGGGCCCTTGGTCATAAGTTTGTGACCATCGCCGTTACTTTCGTTCTCTTCGTGGCAGCCGTAGCGCTGGTTCCAATGGGTTTCATTGGCGCTGAGTTTGTTACTCAAGGTGACCGGGGTGAGTTCATCGTTCAGGTGGAAATGCCTAAAGATGCCACCCTCGAACAGACAAACCTTGCCACCAGAAAAATTGAAGATATTCTGGCAGAAAAGCCTGAAATCACATCGCTGTTTACCACTGTCGGTCAGCAGTCTACCGGTGGTGTGGGTGGCTCTGCACAGGGAACGGCCTATGCCGCAGAAATTACCGTAAAGGTTGTGCCTGAAGATCAGAGAGAGCACTCCAGCAATATCCTGGCAAGCTTACTTAAAAATGAATTGGAGGCCAAAGTGCCGGAAGCCAAAATCAAGACCACACCGATTTCCATCATGGGCACGGCCAACCAGGCACCTATCGATATCATTGTGAAAGGGCCTACCCTTGACAGTGTGATGGTGTATGCCAACAAAGTGTTGGAAGAGGTGAAGAAAGTATCGGGCACCACAGAAATGAAACTGTCGGTGGAAGCTGGTAACCCTGAAATATTTGTGGCTGTTGATCGTGACAAAATGGCTTCGCTTGGCTTATCGCTTGAAATGGTTGGTGCCACGATGCAAACAGCTTTCAACGGAAATAACGATGCAAAATTCCGTCAGGGAGAGTACGACTACGATATCAATATCAAGTTCGACGACTTCGACAGAAAGAGCATTGACGATATCAAAGCACTCAGCCTTGTAAACAACAAAGGGCAACTTATCAGGCTGGATCAGTTTGCTGCGGTCAAGGAAAGTACAGGCCCGTCAAGGTTGGAAAGAAAGGACAGAATTACTTCCGTGTCTGTGCAGTCGCAGGTAATAGGTCGCCCCTCAGGTACTGTAACTGCTGAGATTAAAGAAAGACTGGCGAAACTCGATCCTCCGACGGAGGTAAGCTATGAGTTCGGCGGTGATGCACAAAACCAATCCGAAGCTTTCTCAAGCCTTTTGATCGCTTTTGCTTCCTCCATCCTGCTGGTGTACCTAATCCTTGTAGCCTTGTACGATAACTATGTTTATCCTTTCGTGGTGTTGTTCTCCATTCCATTAGCCATGGTTGGCTCCCTGCTGGCACTTGCTATGACCCAGAACACGCTCAGTATATTTACCATCCTGGGTATCATTATGTTGATAGGCCTGGTAGCGAAAAATGCCATTTTGGTGGTGGACTTTACTAACCACCTGAAGGAGAAGGGTATGAAAACGAAGGATGCCCTGGTCGAAGCTACTCAGGAACGTCTCAGACCCATTCTTATGACCACCATTGCGATGGTGATAGGCATGCTTCCGATTGCCATCGCTACCGGCCCAGGTGCTGCGTGGAAAAATGGCCTGGCGTGGGCCATCATTGGTGGCTTGATCAGCTCTATGTTCCTTACTCTGGTTGTTATACCTGTAGCATACCAGATAGTCGACAGCGTGCTGGCAAGATTCGGATTAGATAAAAAGGGCCATGACTATGCCAAAGAGCTTGACGAAAGCGAAGGTGTTGAAGACAAGCACATTGAAGAATTGATTCACGCATAAGTTTGGTTGGTGGATAGGCGGAGTTAAGGAGTTTCATGGCTCTACTCCGCCTTATTTTTTAGTACATGGAAGCAAACGAAACCAAAGAAAGAATCATCAGCTACCTGCTGGAGAAATTCCTGACAGAGCCTACCCGGCTGGACACCGTCGACGAATGGGCCAGGGATCTGGGTATGTCCAAGAAGACGATCTACAAGTATTTTCCTGCAAAAGAGCATTTGCTTAGCGAGTTATTTTCTACCATGCTGGAGAAGCAAAGGGAGATGTTATCGACGATAATCGAAGGTGACGAGTCTTCTATTCACAAACTACTTCTTTTTATCAACCATTTCAGGGCGGTTTTGGAACGAATCCCTGGTGGAGTCATTCTTCAAATCGAGAAGCACCATAGAGAAGTATATAGCATATGGGAATCTCACAAAGAGGATTTCATCGACCAAATTTTCATCCAGCTGATCGAAGGCGGCAAAAAAGAAGGCCACATTCTGTCCGATCTTAACCCACTATTCCTTTCCCGTTTCTGGGAAAACAATGTCCGAAACCTTATCCTCCAATTGCCCTATTCGTCGGTTATGTCCACCCGGTCGGCATTTGACGAAATCAAAAAAATCTTTCTTCGTGGCATCTCAACCGCCGAAGGCATCGCCGAGCTTGAAAGAATAGGTGCTATAAAATAACCACTCATCCCAAATACGTTGAGGCCGTTGCCAGTCATGGTAACTTTGATATTCACCATGACAAGACGGTTATGAAGCGTATATTTCTACTACTATTTGCCTTTTCATTAACAGGGTTAGCTCAGGCCCAAAACGAGTATTTCTTTCCGGAGCACGGAAATTTTGACTCAAGCATACCAAGCCCGGAGGAGTTTCTCGGCTATCCCATCGGCGATTGGCACACCCGCCACGATAATATTGTAGCCTACATGGAGAAGCTGGCGGCAGTGTCCGACAGAGCTACAGTTCAAAATATTGGCTACACCTACGAACACCGGGCACAGGTGGTACTTACCATCTCCAGCCCGGCCAACCTTAGTCGACTTGAAGCTATCCGCACAGAGCACCTCAAGCTCACCGACCCAACCCAGCCAATGCCTGACATCAGCAAAATTCCTGCTATCATTCACCTGGGTTACAATGTGCATGGCAACGAGCCGAGTTCAGCAGAAGCTGCCCTGCTCACAGCCTACTATCTGGTAGCCTCCAACGAACCTGAGGCCGAACAATACCGCCAAAACGGAGTGATCTTCATCGAGCCATCGCTGAACCCTGACGGCCGTGATCGCCACGCTAACTGGGCCAATATGCACAAGGGCTTTCCACCAGTAGCGGACGCTATCGACAGAGAACACAACGAAGTATGGCCTGGCGGCCGCACCAATCACTACTGGTACGACCTCAACCGTGACTGGCTTCCGCTCGCTCACATTGAAAGCCAAAACAGAATCAAGTGGCACCAAAAGTGGTACCCCAACATGGTGACTGATTTTCACGAAATGGGCACCAACAGCACCTATTTCTTTGAACCAACCAAACCTTATGGCTCTGAAAATCCCGTTGTTGGCCGCAAGAACTATGATGTATTGAATCCTGTCATGGCCAAGTATTTTCATGAGTCCATGGACGACCTCGGCTCCTTGTATTTTCTAAGAGAGCAGTACGACAACTCCTACCCAGGTTATGGAGCTACTTACGCCGACATCCACGGGGGGCTTGGTGTTACTTTTGAGCAAGCCAGCAGCCGTGGGCATTTGCAGCACACCACCACTAAGGACATCACCTTTGCGTTCACCATTCGCAACCATGTGGCTACCAGCCTGGCGACAGTGAAAGGTGTGGTAAAGGAAAAAGAAACATTCCAGCGCCACATGAAAGAGTTCTTCGAAGAAAGTGTGAAGCAGGGAGCAGCTGACCCAATCAAAGCCTATGTGTTTGGTGACAATTTTGACAGCGGAAGAACCAATGCTTTTGTCGACCTTCTGCTTCAGCACCACGTGAAGGTGTACGAAAATCCTACAACTCAAACCCTGTCGGGGCAGCGTTTCGAAAGTGGAAAATCTTACCTAGTACCTACCAACCAGAAGCAGTACCGCATGGTGCGCTCTGTTTTTGAGAAGGTGAAACAATACGATGACTCTGTATTTTACGACGCCTCCACGTGGACGATGATACTGGCCTATGGGCTACCACATGCTGAAATCAAAGCCAAAGCACCTGCTCTTGGTGCAGAGCTTACAGCAGTTCCATCAGCAAAGCCAACTGTGGAAAAGGCAACCTATGCCTATATTCTTGACTGGAGAGAATATGCGGCACCAAAGGCACTTTATCATCTTCTGAAAAACGGCGTTTTTGCCAAAGTAGCCTACCAGCCTTTTTCAGCCATAGTGAAGGGAGCCGAAAAAAACTACTCCTATGGCTCGATACTCGTGTCAGTTGCTGATCAGAATGTAGACCCCGAACAACTCTTTGAACTGGTAAAGGAAGCGAGTGAGCTCTCAGGCTTGTCCTTTGATGCAACGGCCACCGGCTACACCGACAAAGGAGTAGGCTTGGGCTCAAGAAGCTTCGAAACCGTTACGCTGCCCAAAGCGCTGATGGTTATCGGTGAAGGAATATTCCTTTATGAGGCTGGCGAAGTGTGGCATTTACTTGACAGCAAAATCGGCATGCCCATCACAAAAGTGGACAAAGGCGACATAGGACAGGTGAGGCTCTCAGACTACAACACCGTGATCTTAGTCAACGGACGATACAATGATGTGTCAGACAGTTTCATTGAAGACCTGAAAGCCTGGATTCGTGGTGGTGGGACACTTATTACCCAAAAAGGGGCTACCCAATGGGCCATCTCCAAAGGCCTGGTGAAAGAAAAACTGGCAGAAAGCAAAGACGAAAAAACTCCGGGGAGAATGGACTATGAAGATGCCCGCAACTACTACGGTGCTCAGAGCATCGGCGGTGTGATATTCGAAGCCGATTTGGATCTAACAAACCCCATAGCCTTTGGTTATACCTCAAAGAAACTGCCGGTGTACCGGAACAGCTCTATCTTTCTGAAACCAAGCGAAAGCCCGTTCAGGACAGCGGCGCAGTACACCGCTCAACCATGGTTGGCCGGTTTTGTCACACCTTCTAATGTCGAAAAGGTGAAAAACTCTCCTTCAATACTGCTGGATGGTAGTGGGCGTGGCAGAACCATCTTGTTTACCGACAATTGCAACTTCAGAGGCTACTGGTATGGCACCAACAAGCTGTTTTTGAATGCGCTGTTCTTTGGAAGCACCATTTCGGTGCCTTAAAGCCGAATCGGCATTTTGTGCAGGCTGAATAGAGTGAAAGGGGGAGAAATGCTTCCTCCCTTTCACGCTATTAATCCAACAGTTCACTCCGGTAATTTAGCCCCTTCACTCCATTTGGTCTGTCCACTCTTTGATTTGCCTTGTTAAGCACTTGAACTAAACTTTAAGTGCAATGACAAATAAAAGTAATTCAAAAAATTTCATTTGGAAGCCAATGGTCAGTCTCGCTTTGGTATTGACGATGGCTCTAACTTTCACGTCGTGCAACGACGACGACGATGACGAGGTGATGCTGGACAATATTGTCACCATTGCCCAGGGTAACAGCAACCTTTCAATTCTTGTAAGTGCTCTTACTAAATTTCCTGACTTGGTTTCGGCTCTTCAAGCTGACGGAACGTACACTGTTTTTGCGCCAAACAACGCAGCATTCACTGCCCTTCTTGGGGTAATTGGCCAGGAAAGCCTCGATGATATACCTGAGCCAGTGTTGAGAAGAGTGTTGGAATATCATGTCTTGGCGTCAAAAGTGGCGTCTACTGATTTAACCGACGGCCAAACTGCCGGTACGTTACTTACCGGTGAGAGCATCGAAGTAGGCGTTGGCAGCGGCGTCACTATCAATGGAGCCAATGTAGTAACAGCTAACGTAGAAGCCTCCAACGGTATAGTACATATTGTTGACGCTGTTTTGGTTCCATCACTGGAAGCAAGTATCGTGAATACTGTAGTGGAACCTGCTTATTTTAACAAAGACTTTTCCATTTTGACTGCGGCTGTTGTGAAGGCTGATCTTGTGGGCACACTTATCAACAAAGACGCTTCATTTACAGTTTTTGCTCCTACGAATGAAGCGTTCGAAGCAGCAGGGATAACCAGTATTGATGGCCTGGACGCTGACGCACTAACACCAATCCTTCTTTATCATGTTCTTGGTGCAGAAGTAACGGCAGCTGATTTGCCAGCTACAGGCAGTGCAGTAACTTCCCTTGGTGGGGATTTTTATTTGAGCATTAATGAAAATGGTGTATTCATCAACGGCTCCACACAAGTAATAGCCACCGACATTTCAGCAGACAATGGTGTTGTTCATGTTGTTGACAGAACACTTGTCCCTCCTACTCAAAACATTGTAGAGGTAGCTATTGCTTCGACAGAGGCAGGCACCCCCGAGTTCACACAATTGGTAGCCGCTCTGGTGAAAGTATCCAACGATCCAAGTGGAGCTGACCTGGTTGCAACATTAAGTGATCCTGATGGTAACTTCACAGTTTTTGCCCCCACAGACGTAGCCTTCGCAGCGCTCTACGAAGCACTAGATGTAACTGGTGTTGACGAGATCGATGTTGCTACTCTGCAAGCCGTTCTCACCTATCATGTGGTATCAGGTGCACGGATACTGTCTACCGACCTACCCAACTTAACATCTGGAACAGTTGGCACAGTCAACGGTGGAACTTTCGAGTTGGATCCCACAACAGCTACTATTGATGACAATGGCAGCACTAGTATAACCGATATAACGGCCACCGACATACTGGCCACTAATGGAGTTATCCACGTAATTGATAAAGTGATCCTCCCTTAAACAGACTTCCGACGTGCGTCTCCAACATTTGGGGCACACGTCGGTTTTCTTCTAATATGTTCTCCTACAAGCATCGCTATCTATTTATCCTACTTCTTTCGGCGTATTCATACCTGAATATCAAATTCACCGAAGGCCAGAGGCTATTTTCAACCGAACTCCCTGAATGGATATTCTTCGGTACCATCCTTATTCTCGTGCTCTTTATTTGGGAGGGAAATAGGCTGATTGAAAAACTCAACCCAACAATTAATTTTCGAAATTGGGTCATCCACCCTTTACTGGTTCAATTTTTACTAAGTCTTTGCCTTGTCATTTCTATCTGCTGGGGGCTTGTGGTAATCGATGAACGTATATTACGACATTCCCTTTCAATATCAGAGACCAAGCTGGCACTCAGCTTTGGCTTTAGAATTAACTTATTTCTCTACTGTATCAACACGATTGTTTTTTTTAATCAAAGACTAAAAAAGACGCAAGCTGAGGCAGACCAATTTAAAATGGAAAGCATAGAGGCTAGGTATGAGGCACTTCGTTCTCAGATTAACCCTCATTTTCTATTCAATAGTTTCAACGTACTGTCTACGCTGGTTTACAGAGATGCAGACACGGCCTCTCAGTTTATCAGTCAATTGTCGGATGTATACCGATACCTATTGTCCACCAAAGACAATAAAGTGGTAAAATTGGAAGAGGAAATGCAATTTCTCGATTCCTACCTTTACTTGTTAAGAATTCGTTTCAACGACAGTCTGATCGTTCATAGCGATGTTGCTGAATCAAAAAAAGGGTTGTTTATTCCGCCATCAACCTTACAGCTGCTAATCGAAAATGCGATCAAGCACAATATCATCTCAAAAAGGGATCCCCTGGTAATTAAGATTTATGACGAAGAAGGCTTTATAGTCATTTCAAATAATCTTAATCCGAAAAAGGTCAAAGAACCATCAACCAGAGTGGGGCTGGAAAACATTAAAAGCAGATACCGGTTTATCAACGACAGGGGGCCGATTATCGACTCTTCAGATGGATTTTTTACAATAAAGGTTCCACTCATTGAAATCACTGCATAACACAATGAAAGTTTTGATAGTTGAAGATGAAGAGTTGGCCGTAGAAAGGCTTGAAGAAATGATAATCACGTACGACGAGTCCATTCAAATTATGGATCGTCTTGACACCGTTAAAGACACGGTCGAGTTTCTTCGAAGCAGTGAACAACAGCCCGACCTGCTCTTTTTAGACATACAACTCGCCGACGGTTTTAGCTTCGATATTTTTGATCACATCAGTTCTACGAAACCGATCATTTTTACCACCGCTTACGACCAGTATTCTCTTAAAGCGTTTAAGCTCAATAGTGTTGACTACCTTTTGAAGCCTGTCAAATACAAAGAGCTGGAGGAAGCCCTCGATAAATACAAGAACGTTTTCGGCTCTGGCAACAAAAAACACATGGTTGACCTTTCCGAACTCAAAAACTTGCTTCGGGAGGTCAAAAGCCCTTACAAAAAAAGGTTCATGGCAAAGCATGGCAATAGACTCCACTACAAAGCCGTGGAAGAGATAGCTTACTTCTATGCCGACGATAAAATCGTGTACATGCTGGAGCACAACTCCGGCAAAAGGTTTGTCCTGGACTACACGCTGGAGGAATTGGAAACACAATTACTCAATCCCGAAAAGTTTTACCGTATTAATAGAAAAACAATCGTTTCGCTCGAGTCGATTAATGAGATTCGTACGCACCCCCGCCAGCGGTTGGAAATTCACCTTAAAGCCTTTCAGGAGATACCTATGATAGTAAGTAGGGAAAAAGTAAACTCATTCAAGAACTGGCTAAATCATTGACCATGAAGTACACTCTCGTATTGACTATCGGCCTCCTCTTTTTTCAAACTATGGCATCAGGGCAAACCAGAGCAGATTTTGATTCGCTAAAAAGAGAAGTGCTACTGCTAAGAACTGAGGTTGATGAGTTTAACTGGCAAGTCTCACAGTCTCAGAAAAAACTCAGGAATGGCATCATCACTTCAACCATCGGCTACACTGTCACCATTGCCGGAGGTCTCATGCTCGGTCGGCAAAACGACAAACTCGGGCAAGTCTTGTTAATCGCCGGAGGAGCAACCGGAGCGACTGGCACAGCAATGATGATTGCTTCGTTGAAAATCCGGGAGAGGAAAAAACGCAGAACCACATCCGCCAGATGACCCTAACAAATCACCATATATCATAATAAGTGGATGTAGCCCCTGCTTTTGATTGAAAAAGGCTCGGTTCAAGTCTAAAAGTTTACTACTTTAAGAATCGCATTATATCTAAGGATATAATTTTCTTACTTAACTACAAAATATACTCCATGAACTTGAATTTGAAAGCCAAACAGCAGAATAGCTACGATGCCATCGTTGTAGGTACCGGCATCAGTGGTGGGTGGGCGGCCAAAGAGCTCACAGAGAAGGGACTCAAGACATTGGTGTTGGAAAGAGGCAGAATGGTGCGCCACGTTGCTGACTACCCAACGATGAACCTGAATCCCTGGGAGCTTGAAAATGGCGACAGAATCACTGCCGAAGAGCAAAAAGATTACGAGAAGCAGAACCGAACGGGCTACACAGTAAAAAATTCTACCAAACACTGGTGGATCAAGGATACGGATCAGCCCTATTCAGAAGTAAAAAGATTTGACTGGATCAGAGGCTACCATGTTGGAGGCCGGTCGATCATGTGGGGTCGGCAAAGCTACCGCTTGGGAGATTTTGATTTTGAGGCCAACGCAAAAGACGGAATTGCAGTAGACTGGCCTGTCAGGTATGCCGACATGGCACCATGGTACGACTACGCAGAGCAATACATCGGCGTAAATGGCATTGCCGATGGCTGGATTGGCTTGCCTGACGGAAAGTATCTGCCCCCAATGGAGATGAACTGCATCGAAAAGCACGTCAAGCAGGGCATTGAAGCCAACTTTAAAGACAGGATCATGACCATGGGCCGCTCGGCCAATATTACGCAGGATCACAACGGCCGCCACAAGTGCATGTACCGTAACCTGTGTATCAGAGGGTGTCCTTTCGGCGGCTACTTCAGCAGTAACGCTTCAACGCTACCTGCTGCCGAGGCCACAGGCAATATGGAACTCCGGCCTAACTCCATCGTTCACTCGGTGATTTACGATGAGGCAAAAGGAAAGGCTACTGGCGTGAGGGTGATCGATGCAGAAACGCTTGAAACAGTGGAGTATTTTGCCAATATCATTTTCCTCAATGCCTCTACTATCAACACCACGTCTATCATGCTCAACTCCATTTCGGATCGATTTCCGAATGGACTTGGAAACGACAGCGGCGAGCTTGGGCACAACCTGATGGATCACCATTTCCGTGTGGGTGCCAGGGCTGATTTTGACGGCTTCGAAGATGAATACTATGTAGGTCGCAGACCGAACGGCATCTATATCCCACGTTTCAGAAACATCGGAAGCGACAAGCAGGACTACATCAGAGGCTACGGCTATCAGGGTGGTGGCAGCCGTGATGGCTGGAGCAGAGGCGTTGCCGAAATGGAAGTCGGGCCACAGCTCAAAGAAATGATGATGACCCCTGGTAAATGGGGAATGGGTCTCACTGGCTTTGGCGAAATGCTTCCTTACCATGAAAACAAGATGGTGATGAACAACGACCTGAAAGACAAGTGGGGCATGCCAACCGTAACTTTTGATTGCGAGATCAAAGAAAACGAGCTAAAAATGCGGATGGACATGAAAGAGCAGGCCGTGGCCATGCTTGAAGCAGCAGGTATGAAAAACGTCACACCTTACGACGACGCCGGCGGGCCTGGACTGGGTATCCACGAAATGGGGACTGCCAGAATGGGCCGTGATCCGAAAACCTCAGTGCTGAACAAATGGAACCAGGTGCATACCTGTAAAAATGTGTTCGTTACCGACGGATCTGCCATGACTTCAGCTTCCTGCGTAAATCCGTCGCTTACATACATGGCACTTACTGCCAGAGCGGCCGATTATGCTGTGAAGGAAATGAAAAAGCAAAACCTGTAAACAGAACAACCATGAACAGAAGAGAACTAATAAAAAAGACGGCCCTTTTCATGGGAGCATCTGTTTCAGCTCCTGCGATACTGGGTATTTTGAATGGATGCACAGCAGAGCCCAGCCTTTACTGGACGCCGAAGTATGTGACCAAAGAGCAGGCCGTAGAACTGGAGGCCATTGCCGAAACCATCATCCCAGCCACTGGCACACCCGGCGCCAAAGATGCCGGAGTGCCTGCTTTCATTGAAAAAATGGTGCATGAGGTATACAAGCCTGCCGACGTGAAGAAATTCATGGATGGCCTGGCTGCCTTCAGCAAAAAGGTGGAAGACAAAGAGGGTGACCCTTTCAGCCAATTGGACGCTGCCAAGCAATTGGAAGTGATCAAAGCTGAAAACTCCGCCGCACTGAGCGGTGCAGGTGGGGGTGAAAGACCATGGTTTTTGTCTATGAAAGAGCTAACCCTGCTTGGATTCTTTACCTCAGAGATTGGTGCCACGCAAGTGCTCCGCTATGAAGCCATCCCCGGCAGGTACGAAGGATGCATTCCATTTTCAGAAGTGGGAAAAACCTGGGCGACTTAAGAATTTTGGACTGCTGATTTGAAATTTATGATTTTGGATATGGAAAGCCCGGTGAACAGCCTGGCTTTCTGCTTTTTTGCCAGCTCCCTATTGCAAACAAAAGGCATGTATTGAGTTGACAATTGTCATTCAATGGCCACCAGCACTTCGTTAAGTTGGGGTCTAAAGCAAAACCAATGATCAAGTTAATCGCATGGATCGTGTTTTTGAGCCTGGCACTGGGCGGATGCGCCACTAAGGTCAGCACTTCATTCGACAGGCAGGCCGATTTTAGCCGGTACAAAACTTTTTGCTGGCTGCAAGGGTGTGAGTTCACCTTTACCGGCCCCAGTTACATGAACGACAGCGCTGTTGTTAGCAACCTTAAAAATGCCATTATCAAAGAAATGGAACAAAAGGGCTTCAGCTACGACGCCGAAAACCCTGACCTCCTTCTCGATTTTCACGTGACCGTGGAGAACAGGCAAACCAATGTGTACAGGTTTGAGGAAGACAGGTTTCTGCAACTCGACCCGGTTGATCAGTCAGACGTCTACTACTTTCTGGAAGGCACACTTATCATGGACATTGCCGACAGGGAAACAGGCCAAATGATTTGGCGCTCCAGCGCTAACCGCTATCTGGAACTAAATCCTCAAATGACCGAGAAGAACCTTCGAAAAGGAATTGGAATAGTGTTGAGAAAGTTTCCTCCGAAAGAGAAGAAATGATATTCCTGCCGTGCCTCACTCCTTCGGCCTGTTTCAGAGAATCACACGGGAAAGCACCCAACCATCCTTATTATACACATCGGGGTAATAAACTATTTGACCGTCTTCTGCCCAGGCAGTGAAATACCTGACATAAATGGGAATAGGCTGAATGACGCTTATCTCTGTGCGTTTCTTAAGCTTAAAATATTGCTCCAGCAATAAAGGGTTGCTGTATACTGTGTCGTTCCTTACCAGATAATAGGCAAACTCTTCTGCCTTTTCCATGCGAATACAGCCGTGGCTCAGCGCTCGTTCCTTTCTTGAAAAAAGCTTTGGGGCATTTGTATCGTGCAGGTAAACACCGTAAGGGTTATCGAACCGAAACTTAACAATTCCCAGTGCATTCTCCCGCCCTTCCTTCTGCCGGAGATAGTAGGGAAAGTTATTTTCATCGTACAAAGACCAATCGATCGTTCTTGTGTCGACGGTATTACTCCTGGCGTCAAGTACCTCGTAAAGGTTCCTGCTTAGGTAGCTGCTATCTACTTTTACCTTTGGCAGGATTTCCTTTATTGTAATACTCCGTGGCACTGTCCAGTAAGGATAGATTGTCAAACACCAGATGCTGCTTTCCAACACTGGCGTGGGAGTACTTTTAGCACCCACTATCACCTTCGACTGGAGTACTGCCTCGCCTCCTTCTATCACTGAAAGCTGATAGGCAGGAATGTTTATGAACACATACCTTTCTGGCAGCGGCCCGGCTTCCCAGCGCCACCTTTCTATGTTGACATTTAGCTTCGAAATTTGGCTCTGAGTGCTGGCAGGGTCAACTTTTGGATCCAACTGCCTCCTTAAAAGATTTTTCAGTTCTTCCTTTAAGGCAAGGTATTGTTCACCACAAGGCTCTTGCGACTCAAGCGACTTCCTTACCTCACCCGTTCTCAGCGCCTCGTTCAGCAGCTCTGCGTAGGCAACATCCATTTCATGGGAGTTGATAACCAGGCGGGAAAGACCATGCCTTAAATGCCTGGCCATGGAGACAAATGCGTCGGTCAGGAGAATGTCCAACCTGCTGGGTGTGGTAAACCGAAAAATCAGAGCCTCATTTCGCAAAACCTCCAGTTCATCCAACTTGTATAATGCTGGTGACAGGCCATAATCCCCGGCCCGCCCCACCATCTGCAGCATCGAATCGGCTGCTGGCAGCAATTTGCCATCATTGAACCATGCCAGCGAAGCACCGTTGCCTTTGTAGAATACCAAAACGGACAATGTCGAAGTCAGGCCATATTCTTTGAGCAAGGTGGTATCAACTGTCGTGGCAGCCACTCCAATTTCCAGGGAATCGTCCGGGCCACCTAGCACATGGCCCACTGTTGGTTTGCAACTGTTGAGCACTACCATAACAGCCGCCACTAAAATGGCGATAAACACTGCACTGTGGTATGTGACCCTTTTTCTCATTTCTCTTCACTTGCCGCCCGTAGCCCCACTATTCACTTCAGCTGAGAGGCCTTCACTTCAAACAGGTGCTCCAGCCTATCCAAATACTCATGCTCAGCCTTGCTTATTCCTCTGAAAGAGACCGCAATATCAGTCGCCGTAGTTAGTATCTTGGCCTTCAATTTTTCGCTGAAAACAGCCTTGTGTATTTCATAATACTCCTTAAATGTATTGAAGGCCTCCTCGGCTGTCGTGAAACTGTCGGTCAGGTAATCAAACGATATGTAAATGTAATAGGCGGCATCAGTGCCGAACTCATCTGTTGAATGCTCCAAAGGCACCCACTCTTTATTCACAAGTTCCTTCAGCTTTTCCACCTCCTTGTGCTTGAGGTGGTTGTCGGCCATAGCGATGGCAAAAAACAGGTTGCCCAGTTGTTCGTAAATCTTTTGATAATTGGTAGTCATGGCTGTACGTGTTTAATTACTATTCCTGTCCTCAAGGCGATCGGCACTTGCTGATGACCTGATGACATATAAAACTACCTTTTTAGGCGCCGCTATTGGATGATTGAAGTCAGTGGGAAATGGTGATTCTGGTCAAGGGATTATTCTCAACAAGGCACTTGACAAGTCTAAGGCAACGACACAATATCCATACGTGTCCTGCGTTTGAACTATATTTAAAATATGAAATTTCTCGTCAAAATATTCTTCATCCTGCTAATCGCATCCTCTTGCGACAAAAGCAATAAATATTCGGAAGGCCATTTTCCTGACGACGTGGTCAACTTTGAAGCCGTCAACTCGAGTGCAGACGACTACAACATGGATCTTCCTGTAATTCACGGTGAGCACATGTTTCATTTCTCATCAAACAGGGGAGATGTAAATCATTACGACATTGTTGGTAAGAACCTCATTTTGCAATGGGACTATGCTGCGGAACATTTAACAATTGATATAAATAAGGCCCGGGGCACTTCGTTACCGATGCGCTCCCTCTTCGACTCTGTCAACACATTCTGCAATGAACTGGGGCCATACTCATTTACTTACGAAACCGAGGTGAACAACAACACCAAGTTGACCTATTTGTTCTTGTATGCTAATGATTGTGCCGGCAATTTTGATATCAAATTTACTTATGTTGATCCCACCGAAAGCAGTCAGGTAGCAGCAGCATCGCCCATTGGCCTCGCCATGGTTAACACGGAAGCCAATGAGCTTTATCCAGCATTCTTTGGTAAAGATTTTAAATGGGAATCAAGGTATATTACTAGGCCTGCTTCAGTGGAAAAGTTAGTCTATTGCTCCGACAAGGATGGTGTTTATGATTTTTATCAAATCGACATGACTATTGATGACCCCATTGTTTCACTGTCATCTGCTGAGGCTATTGCACCTGAGAAACTCTCCATCAGCAGCGCTGAAGGAAACGATAAATGCGCCTTTATTAATGGCAGGCTAATGGTTTTCACCTCCGACCGACCCGGTGGCTATGGTGGCTTTGACCTGTACTACAGTCTTTACGAAGGAAATGCCTGGTCAGAGCCGGTCAATTTCGGGGAGCGTATCAATACGGAATTTGATGAATACAGGCCTGTGATCCTGACCTACGATACGGGCTTTGACAACAATCTTCTCTTGTTCTCGTCGAACAGACCGGGAGGCAAAGGTGGATTTGATTTGTATTATGTGGGAGTGGAGAAGATGATTAATTAACCGCCATCCACTTCAATGCCTTTGGCTTCTGCCATTTCCCTTATCGCCTCTTTAATTTCTTTTGAGGTTGATGCTGAAGTATGGTATTTGACATTTCGCTGACCTTCAGTCAATTCAAATATGAAAGAGAATGACAGCAGTGTAATTCCCGTTATATCAACCCAATGCACGATCGTATTCTTCTGAAAAAAGCCACGGCGGAACTCTATTCTATCATCTGTTATTCTAACCTTAGGGGAATACCTTGACCTTTCGGAGGCTATCGTCAGGGCCATAAAAAAGTAAAATATGCCGCCTAGCATCAGTAGCATCGTCAAAATCCACCACCAGCCCGGACGGCTATCAGGCTTCCAAAAATGTAACGACCCCTGGAGCAGAAAAAGTGATCCGAGAAAAAAATAGAGTCCTCTCTGAGCTTTCAGAGAGAACTCTTTATTTCCAGATCCAAGAAGGATTGTCTTTTCCAATGCGTCTATACCTGATTAAACATCACAGATGTCAATCGACTGCCTCAGTGAGGCAAACATGTCCTCTCTTTTAGGAATGAACTCCTGCGCTACATAGCCTTTGAAGCCTGTTTCTATAATGGCTTTCATGATAGCCGGGTAGTAAAGCTCCTGTGTTTCGTCAATCTCGTTGCGGCCTGGTACGCCACCTGTGTGGTAATGCGAAATGTATGGGTGGAATTCTTTGATCGTAGCAATTACGTCACCTTCCATGATCTGCATGTGATAGATATCGTATAGCAGCTTGAAGTTGGGTGAGCCCAGCTTGTCCACCAGCTTCACGCCCCAGGGTGTTAAGTCGCACATGTAGTCGGGGTGGTTGCGCTTGCTGTTAAGCAGCTCCATACTGATGGTAACACCGTATTTTTCGGCCACCTTCATCACAGGCTCAAGCCCTTTGGCACAGTTTTCCAAGCCTACCATGTCATCCATGCCGTTGCGGTTGCCGGAGAAGGTAATCACATTGGTAAAACCAGCGTCAGCAGCCTTTGGTATTGACGCCGTAAATTGCTTCAGCAGCTCTGCATGCAGGCTGGGGTCATTAAATCCTTTGTTGAGCCCAATGTTCGAGCCATAGGCCATAGCGCAATGCAGGTTATACTTCTTGAGCATAGGCCAGTCCTTTTCCCCCAGTAGCTCCACCGATTTGATTCCGATATCGACGGCAGCCTCACAAAGTTCCTCTATCGTCTTCTTGCCGTAGCACCACTGACAAACAGAATGGTTGATATTGCCCTTCCGTGCTGCTTTGCCCGTTGCCGGAGCCGCCTGGCTTATGATAGATGGCGCCATCGCCACCCCCAGGGAGGAGACGGCCATCTTTTTTAATGCTTCTTTTCTTGAAATGTTCATGGTAAATATATTTTAAGTAGGCTATTTCTGGTTAAAAGTTATTTCCTGTATCTGTCGCCAGG
This sequence comes from Imperialibacter sp. EC-SDR9, assembly GCF_902498805.1. Lineage (GTDB taxonomy): Bacteria > Bacteroidota > Bacteroidia > Cytophagales > Cyclobacteriaceae > Imperialibacter. The sequence goes on from NZ_LR701608.1 coordinate 44,260, forward strand.
TCACTGGCTGAATGCCCTCGCTTTTGAGCACTCCTTTAAATTCATCACTCAGTACATAATCGAGGTCTCTTTGCCGCCATGCAGCTCCAAAGTCGGGGTGATTGACTGTAACTGCCTGCATCTCGTCGTCGTCATAAGCCAGATGCACCAGCAACACATTAAGTCCGGGTTGCAACTCTTTCATCCAACCTGTGTAGGTACTGCCCCACTGGTCGGCAGCCACACCCTCCCCCATCATATATAGACGGTTAACCGGCACAAAAACCTCATCAATCGCCTCAAAAAGTGGTGGCGCTGCCTCTAACAATCCGGCGGGGATCATCACAGGTATGCCAAACTCTTTCCCCACCTTCTGGTAGATTTTGAAAAGGTCAGGGGTTTGAAACAGGCTCCCCATATGAGAATCAAGATGTGAGGGCTTTAGGCCAGCGTTGATAGCCATTTGCACCTGTGCCCTTATTTCCTTTTCCACCTCTTCTGGTTTGGCTTTCTGCGCCACTTCCTCTGAAGTAGGATAGAAGAAGCCATCGGCTCCGATAAGACTCGGAATTTGTGATGGCATTGAAACACCATCCCATTTATAGTTTTCCCATTCGGCTGTCACCGTAAGATGAAGTCCAAGGTCTTTATCGGGGTGTTCTCTTCCGTATCTCGCTATCTCGGGAAACCAGGGACACGGCACCATGATGCTGGCCGAACTGATGCCGCTTTTTTCAAAAGCCTCAATAGAGGCGGCATTTTCTGAATGTGCCACTCCCAGGTCGTCGGCATGAATGATCAAGAGTTTGGTGTCGGCCGGATAACCCAGCTTTTCTGCTGTATTGGGTGGTTGACACGCAACGGTGGCTGTCAATAGACACAAAAAAATCAGTACCTTTTTTGAAATCATGAGAGCGGGTGTAATAATCAACTATCAAATTATCACCTATTCCCCTATTTCAAAAGCTTTATTCCTTTTTATCCACAGGCTCCATCAAAACCCGTGTGGTTGGCAGATAATGTGGGTAGTTGTCTTTAATAAAGGTGATAAGCATTTCCCGCACGTTGCACCGCAGGTCAAAGGCATCTGACGAGTTGCGGGCGGAAACCAGGGCTCGCACCAGCATGGTGGACTCTGTGGTGTCGGTAACCTGAACAACTTGTGTCTCTTTGTCCCAGAGAGAATCCGTTTTTAGGTATTTTGCCAACTGCTGACGCAGCGGCTCAAGGGGAAGTCGGAAATCGGTATAAATAAACACCGTACCAATCAGGCTGGCCTCGGTTCTTGTCCAGTTTTGGAAAGGTTGCTCCACAAAATAAGTGATAGGCACCACCAGCCTTCGCAAATCCCATATCTTCACCACCACATAAGTGAGGTTAATTTCCTCAATCCTACCCCACTCCTTTTCCACTATCACCACATCGTCTATTTTGATGGGCTGGGTAAAGGCAATTTGCAGCCCTGCAAGCAGATTGGAAATAGTCTTTTGCGCAGCTAGTCCAACAATGATGGAGAGAATTCCTGCTGAGGTAATGAGACCGGCTCCGAATTTTCTGCCCTCCTCAAAGCTCAGCAAGATGGCTGATAGCCCAATGATGCACAAGCCAACAATAATTAGCTTTTTCATGAATGTGAGCTGGGTAACGACCTTCCGCTCCTGTATGTTATCATCCTTGCCAACGTCATATTTGCTAAGGATAATGTCTTGAAAAACCCGGGTAACCCTGATGAGAAACCAGGTGGCCGAAATAATCAGTAATATCTGAAACAATTGGCGCCATTTGCCGAAAGAATCATCGGGATCGTAGAATGTAAAAGTCAGAAAGATAACCAATATAGGAACCAGCGAGAAACTGGCAGTTTTCACCTTTCTCAGCGAGTTGATAAAGTCAGTCTGATCACTTCCCCTCAACCCCAATTTTATACTCAGAACGATAATAAACCTTATGATTAGCCCACCAACAATCCCACTTAGAATGATTAGTGATGGCAAAGGAATTTTATTGAGAAAATCCATCATAGTGCACTTTTATCTGGATAAAACCTGCCCCCTGCAATCGGCTTTCCTTTCTTCGGGCCAGTGAACAAATAGGTCCACGCCGTAAGCATTTTGCTATCCATTCGCACGTCTATCTGCTGTCTGATATATTCATCGCCTACTAACAGCATAGGGTCGACCCCTTCATATTCATCAAGGGTGGCCCAAAAAGTTACTTCCGACGATTCCTTGATTTTATACAATTCACCAAAAGCCAGCGCCTCAGGCGACAACACCAGGCCCGGGTACCAGGAAACACGGTAAAGGTACCCACTACAGCTGGCCTCTCCCAGCAGGCTGGCGTTTTTCCTGAGGAAAACTGCACAGGGTCCTTCGAAACCTGACATGAGTGTGCCGTAAACAAAGATCAAATCACTTTTCTTCATTGGTTCCACTTTGCTGCGTGGCGTTCTTCTCGTATACCTCCTCCTGCCATTGCTTGATTTTGTCTTTGTTGCTCCGGGCACCAATACTGCTGATAACACCGCTTAAAAACGCCTTTGACCAATAATTGATAATACTCCTTGATGTATCCCTTTCGAAGAAAATCCCGCCCTGGCGGGTAGAAAAAAGAGTAGGGTTGTTAGAGGAAACGATAAATGCGTTGGCAAAAAAACTTTCAAAGGCCTTCCCGGTTCCCTGTTTTTCCTCTTTTCTATTTAGCACGTTTATCTTTAAATCGTTGTAAAGAAAATCCATGTTGCCAACAGCCACAGACGTATCGGCCTCAAAGTTGAAATAGGCTTCGTTGAGTTTGCCGTCCCTCACCTGAACAAAAGTTATTGGGACAAGAAAAGAGTTTGCTTTTTGAAGATCCGTTGGGCCGACAGTGCCGGTCACATAATGGGTACCAGCTTTGCTAGTCAAATCAAACACAAAGTCGGCCTTCAGTAGTCCTGCATCCATCATGAGCGCCTGCGCATGCAAGTTGGCGTAAGAGTTACGGGCAATGGCCTCAGGCTTATTGGTGATGTTTGTTCCCCGTGCGCTGAGCTCCGAAATCATCAACTCGCCTGGCTCGGTGCCATCTTCGGCAAACTCCAGGTAGAGCAAGGCGCTATTTGTGAGCAAAAGCGAGTCGATTTGCAATGGCATTTTCATTTCCAAAAGCTGAAGCTGTGGCAAGCTTCTTACCTGGTCAGCAGGAAATGGCATGCGTTTGTCCTTAAACATGCGAACATAAAAATTGCTTAATTCGACCTTGCGAGCAACAATTTCATCACCCTGAAGCAATCCAAAAAGATTGGGATCATATAATGCTATCTGTCGCCCCTTCGCTTGTACCCAGGGAGTTTGATGCCCTACTACGTGCGCATGCTCGTACATACCGTAGAAAGGCAATACGGTGGGCCCTTCAATCACCACCTGTGGCGCCTGAGAGTTAATAGAAAGTCTGTCAATTTGAACTCTGTAGAGGCTGTCGGGCAAGCGAAAAGCGATATTGTCCAACGACACCTTATAAGCTTCGCTAAACAGCAAACGATCTTCTTTCATCTTCTGATTCTCATTCATCAGGAAACCCCTGAGCTGTATCTCAAATGAAGGAATCTCCCACGAACGGTTCTTTGCTGCATTCTGATAGCTTAGCTTGTCGCCGTCGATGTTGATATACCTCACTTCCAAATTACCAAGTGCAGCATTTCCGTTTGCTGGCTTAATCTTGCCGCCTTTTGGGGCTGTGTTATTTCTATCATCTATGGCTAAAAAATCTAACCTTGCCTGTATCGAATCTGCGGAAAAATTGCCTGTAAGCAGCAGTTCCTTTAAATCCAGCCCAGAAATATCGAGCTGCGGAGCAAAAGCCATAGCAATAAACTTACCTTCCCTGTCAGTAGCCAGACGAAAGTCCAGTAGAGAAATCTTCCGGTCGGCCGTGCTTAGTAACAATCTGCTCAAGGTAAAAGTATCGAACCCGTCCAGCCAGGAAAAATCCTGCTGGTTTGTCTCCATAGATATATCCCGGGCAAAGCCTATGGGCGAACTGGCAACGGTAGACTGTTTGTCGAAATAAATGTCGCCCAGGTCAAAGTTGATATTGCTAATCCTTTTTGAAATGGTGTCCTGTCGGGTTGTGAGCAAGCGCAGCGGAAAGTGTATCTCATTTCCTTTCACATAGTCATAGCCACCAAGTATCCGGGTTTTTACTTTGTTGATTGCGGCTTCAATTCCTTTTCCCTCAGACGACCCTGCTGCGACCGTCCATTCGATGCTCGCTCCGCCGAAAGTCGCCCGGTTCCATTTAATATGATCACCCTTTATAACTGCCAGTATATCTATTCCGCTGATGTCAATACCCGGTGTTACAAGCCTGGCCAGCCCCTTTCCTGGTGGCAGTGTATAGTTAAAATTGAGGGTCGAAAAAGTTGAGTCACTAAGTGACGCTTTAATCTCTTTCACATCCATGTTCACCTTGCCCGGCAAAGCAATTTTGAGCCCGGCAATACTTGTGCTTGCATCGTTTATATGCCAATTGTTAGTCCGGCCAATTTGGTACCCAACACCGGTCATTTCAATTGAGTAATCGGAAAGTTGCAGCGAAGAAGTGTCTCTCAGGTTCACAAAAAGATTGCCTCTGTATATGTCCAGTTTCTTTACTTCCACTTTCCCCAGAGAGGCCTTTTTCAGGCCTTTCCGCCTCTTGTATGAGTTGATCCTGATGTCGGGGTTTATCAACATCACGCTGTCGGCCAGCCATTCACCCTCTATCAAAAATTCTTTCAGGTAAAAACCGGTCATTTTCATCTGTCTGATTTTCCCCTCAGCCGACCAGCCTGATGGCGTATAGGGCGTTACCACCACGTTCTCAACGATGTAATTACCCTTGATCGGGTTAAAACTGAAATCTCCTATCTCCAGAATATGGGAATCGTCAGGGAAAAGCAGCCGGGATTGCCCCACTTTCACAACTAAATCATCGGCGTGAAAAAATTTTGTTGAGTCGAGCTGGGTAAGGCTATCGACCCGGAAGGAGCTTGCAAGCACCTCGATTTCCGGCGAACTGAACCGCTGTTTTTCTCTATCGTAAAAGTACACTTCACTTTTGTCCACCTGAAGTTTGGCCACCGACAGGCTTGAGAATATATGGCTGATATAGGGGTAAAAGTTGGCTATTTCTCTAAAACCGATCTTTTTCTTCGGGTCATTGAGCCTTTTTAGAAAAAACTCGGAGCTACTCACCTCGAGTTTCCCAACCACCAGTTCTTTGTTTTCCCAGCCGTTCCATAGCTCCACCTGACTAAGCTCAAAAGCGGGCACATAAAATCGCTTTTGCATATCGGCCTTCTCAGCAAACCACCTCTGACTCAGACCCTGTATCGGCGCAATCACCAGGCTGTCGCCACGGATAATGGAATCGAGCGTCGAAAACCGAAATTTCTTAATAAACAATCGGTGAATGCTGTCTGGCAGAAAGTAAGCGTACTCGTCAACCGTAAAATCGATGTGCTCAAAAATCTTGTTGTCCCGACTGAAAATAACGGTGCTGGTGTCTATTCGAAACTTTCTGAGGCCAACACTGGCATTTTGCACGGTAAACCGATCCTGGTTCTTTCCTCCATAGAACTTGAGATCCAATAAGGCCCTGTCAAGGTCAAAGTTTTGAACTTCAATCACATCGAAAAGAGAGGTGAGAAGCTCTACAATGGAAGTGCTCTCCTGATTTTCTCCCCGCTTTCTGGTAACCCTGGTTACCTCATTAATATTGATGGCGGGCTGTTCAAAAAATATGTCTCCTATTTTAAGGATGTTATCGTTGTAGGCCTGAATAAAATCGACGTTTGTTAGCCTGAACTTGGGAATGAAGACCTCGTAGCTATTTACACTGTCGGGCACTGGCAGCTTTTCCACCCTTGGTTTAAGCTTTAGGTTGGTAAATACAATGTCGGAAGTCTCGGTTGACAGGGAGAGGTCGTCAAATTCTACCACGTGAATACTGTCTGCCAACTTCACGCTTTGCTTGCTTATTTGCAACAAAAGCTTTTCGGTGTTCAAAAACCTATCCTCGCTCTTCACTGACTGCCCTATCTCGAAGTTATCAACTGACGCATTGACCGGGCCTACCAGGTAGGTCTGTTGAACATCATTCAGATTTTTGATATAAGTGAAATAGCCTTCAGTGATTTTGAAATCTGTAATCTCAAAATGATTCAGGTAATCAGTTATCAGCTGGTAAAAATCCCCTGCTTCCAACGACAGCGTAACAAATTTCTCCTCCTTCGGGTTTTTGTACCACTTAATATCTGGCTGGAGAATATCTATCGCAGCGACTTGTAAATTACGATTCAGGTAAAGGTCATACAAACTCTTAATTCTCAGCGTGAGAAGCGGTATGTGGGTAATATACATGTTCTCACGGCTATCTTCCCCTGAATGGAACCGATTCTGCGACACCGAGTCTACGCTCAGCCGAAAGTTGCTGAAGTTGATCTGCCGCCTGAAAAGGTCAATCTCAATTTTATCGAAGCTAACGCCGTAAAAACCATCGCTCTCCTCTTCCACTACCTGCACAATGATCGTTCCGGCCAGCTTAACAGCCATCTCCCTGAGGGTGCCAATAGATAAAAAGTACAGAGCCACTGCCGACAAAGAAGTGATGAGAGTAATCTTCAGCAGATAACTTGAAAGCCGTGTCTGTTTTCGGGGTGGGCGGGGAAGCTTCATAAATTACACCATAGCCATCAGGTTTTTTCTAAATACTTACTAATACTGAAATTTGCTAATCATTCAGTACAAAGAGAAGTGGTGTTGTCTGCTTAGCCACAATAAAATTAGTAATTTCGCAGTCTATAGTAATTGAGATCAGCTAAAATATATCGGTATCGACTATTTATGAAAATGCACAAACCCTTCTTGCTGGTACTGACAGTGCTGATAAGTTTTTCGTTGCATGCCGATAAAAACAAAAAAGCTGCCAAGGCGCTAGCCAAGGGCGATGTAGACAAAGCCAGAGGAATAGTTATAGAATCGTTACAGGACGACATCGTTAACCCCGGGGGCAATTATCTCTACTCAATTATCTACACGATTGACTCACTTCCCGATTACAGTATTGACAGCGCCCAAAAATATATACTTGCAGCAAGAGTCGACTGGCCATTGCTTACTGAAAAAGAGCAGGGAAAAAGTATCAAGAATGGGTTTTACCCGTCTCTTTTTGAAGTACAAAAGGAGCGAATAGACAGCCTGGCGTTTCTAAGAGCTGTCGAACAGGGCGATGTTGCGGCCTACGAAGACTTCATGGCGCAATTTGCTGATGCCGACAAGGTGCCCCTTGCAAGAACAAAAAGAGATAGTGTTGCTTTTAGCAATGCCTCCGAAGTCAATACATGGCAGGCCTACCAGCGGTTTTACGAAACCTACCCCGAGGCTGAGCAGGTGGCTGAAGCCCAGGAACGGTATAAAGTGCTTATTTTCAACGACCTTACGAAAGATAGAAAGCTTAGCAGCTTCAAAGATTTTCTCAGAAATTTTCCCGCTACCCCTTTTAGAAAGGAGGCTGAAGAGCAAATATTCGAAATCATGACTGCGGCCAATGAGCCCGAGTCGTACCTTAGGTTCATGGCAGAGTACCCCAACTCGCACATGAAAAAACGGGCTTTCGATTTCCTTTTTACCATTGACCAGGCAGCCTATAACTTTCAATACTACTCACGTTATACCCCCACGAGAGCCATTCAGGATTCGCTTGACAACCTGCGAAAGCTTGAAAACATGTATCTGGTGCCATTTTACGAAAATGAGAAATATGGGTTTTTGAAGCCAAACGGTGCCGTGCTGTTTGAGCCTACCTTTTCATCGATAAGTAGCGGTTACCTATGCGGCGACATTGTAAGTGAGTTTTTGCTGGTGGATGGTAAGATTATTAACCGTCAGGGAGCTGTAATTACGGAGGGGGAGTTGGATGTTGTTGAGAGTATCGGCGGTGGGTTGATCAAGGCGGGATCGGAAGGAAAGATGGGAGTCTGGCACAAATCCGGCTACCAGATTCTTGCCCGGCAATATGACGACATTGCGCTGCTCGACAACAGGTTGCTGCTCATCACAAAAGGAGAAAAAGCTGGCCTGGCTACCTACAACGGCCGGATTCTTGTCAGTCCGCAGTATGATGACATTACTGTGGAAGGCCAATTCTGGATTTTTATAAAAGATGACCTGTTGGCCTTCACCAACATTAAAAAAATTGCTGCCGTTGCCAATCAGGAAGAGCTAAAGCTTTCTTTCGTCTACGAGGAATTGGAAAAGTTGCCAAACGGAGACATGATTGGCTACAATGGTGATTCAGAATGCATCATTGACAAAAACCAGGAAGTTGTTATTCCGATGGGTGTTCAAAATATCTATCCCATGGGAGACAACTGGCTCGTGAAGCAGCCTTTTGGCTACCGTATTTTCTATGCTGACACTCGAAAATACTCTGACAATCTTTTTCCGGAAGTTGAATTCAATTCCCAGTGGCTGGCATGGAAAAGCGACACAGCATGGGCACTTGTTAATAAGCAGAGCGCCCGGGGGATCATTTTCCGACTCGACTCTGCAAAACTTATCAATGAAGACGTTGCTCTTACCTTTAAAGACCTGAAAGGCACTGCACACTTTAATAACGGCTCCAGGGTCGATTTCACTAAAGGCGACAAGGTGTACGTGCTTGGCGACCCCTACCGAAAGGACAATTATGACAGCAAAAGTCAGTTTTTGGTGATAGAAAATAGTAAACTGAAAAAGGTTTACAGCATGCAGGGGAAGCTTCTGTTTGACTTAAAACAAGGCTCACTTCGTTATCTTTCTCCCAATTACCTGGTTGTTGAAAACCGAGGGAAACAAGGCATTGTAGACACCACGGGTAAGCAAACCCTGGCTATCAAATACGACGGAATTGGGCAGGCCGATGCAGAAGGGCTGGTAACCGTGCTGCTCGACGGCAAATTTGGCAGTTATCACCTGGCCACCGGCGCTCTGGCAGCTCCTAAATATGAAACCCGTGCGAGGTATTTTAATGACCAATTGCTCACTACCACCTTCAAAGGGGCAACCGGCTTAACTAATTTTGAAGGGAAAACTGTGCTTCCTTTTGAGTATGAGAAGGTGCAGGTATGGAACGACTCCCTGGTGATGACACTGAAAGAAGGCTTGTGGAACATCACCTCCCTGGATGGGAAAAAAACATATTATATGCCTTTCATCAACTTTCAGGTGGTGAGAGACGACAAGGAAGAAAGAATCCTAAAGATATATACTAATGATGGGTATGGAATTTTGAGCAGCAAAAACGGCGTGGTGCTTGCTCCCACCTACAACGACCTCGTTAACCTTGGAAGCGACACTCTCCCACTTTATTTCGCCGAAAAGCATGTGCGAGAAGCCGAATTTTATGTGGTAGTTTACGCTGATGCCAAAGGTAATCCCATCAAATCGCAAGCCTTTCGGGGTGAGGAGTATGACAAAATTTTCTGCCAGTAATTGCTCGCAATAACAAAGCGAGCGAAAAGTGGTTGCTACCAAATAGCTTCTACTTTGCTGAGGGTTACATTTTTCACTACTGCGCCTCCCTGCCAGCCCACCGTAAGCTTATCGTAAGGTTGTGTTGGAAAAACCAGCTCGGTCAGTACCAGCTCACCTTCATTGATAAAAATCTCCAGCGACGCCGTGTCGACAAATATCCGAATCGAGGCTGGGCGAGCACCGGTAAGCAGTTTCCCAACGTGAGTAGCAGCAAAGCCCTTTTCAAAATCTACCAGACCAGATTTTGACCTGTCGATTGAAACCGCTGAATCTGAAAAATCAATCAGCACCACCTCACCGGCATCATTGCCCAGGCTGATCGAAAGGCCATCGAAGCTGGTGCCATCCAGCGCCAAGTCAATCGTCACAAGAACATCCGTAAGCTCGATTACCTGACCATTTTCTGGTTGGAACGACCTCCCACTGCCAACAATGTTTCCCACCTCCTTTGCCGGGAAGTTGGTCAACACAAGCTCGCTTCCGACCCGCTTTAGCTTAAGTTCTCTCGGCAAAGTCATAGCACTTCTCCAGGCTTCGGTAGGCACCACTTGTGCATATTGCCAGTTGCTCATCCATCCGAGGAAAAGTCTTCTCCCATCTTCAGCAGGCACATCCGACCAGGTGACGCCGGCGTAGTTGTCGGTGCCCTGATCTACCCACCTCGTGGTCGGTATTTCTTCATCGGGCACAAACTGTTTGCCATCAAAACTTCCCACAAAATACTGTGTAGCCGACCCGCCATTGGGCCCGCCAGGGTTGATGCTCACCAGCAGCACCCATTTTTCTTCATTACTACCCTCTACGTTCAGTTGAAAAAGATCGGGGCATTCCCAAACACCCCCATGCGCTCCTAATTCTTTGCCGAAATCACTTTCGAAAGACCAGTTCTTCAAGTCGGGCGAGCTGTAAAAGCTGATATGGTCAGCAACTGCCAGCGTCATGATCCATTTCCCGGCCTCGGCATTCCAGCTCACCTTGGGGTCACGAAAGTCACGAATTCCCTGGTTGGGCAGCACTGGGTTTCCTTCATATTTGGTCCAGCTACGGCCTTTATCAAGACTAAAAGCTATTGCCTGGTATTGATAGTCCTCTTTGCCAGCCTTTTCCATCGCTGCATCGTGATAGGTAAAAATGGCTACCATGGCTGGGTTGGCTTCAGTGCCAAAGCCAGCCGTGTTGTTCCAGTCAACCACTGCACTGCCAGAAAAGATATAGCCGAGACTGTCAGGATAAAGGGCAATAGGTAAGTGTTCCCACTTCACCATGTCAGGACTCACGGCATGCCCCCAGTGCATAGGCCCCCAAACGGTGCTGTCCGGGTAATACTGGTAAAACAAGTGATATTCACCTTCATAATATACCATCCCATTAGGGTCGTTCATCCAGTGGGCTTCAGGAGAGAAGTGGAACTGAGGGCGGAATTTTTCCTGATAGAGCTTTACCTGAGGTTCTTTCATTGGCTTACTTTGACACGCTAGCAGGTACAAGAACACGCATAACAAGGAGGTTGTTTCAATAGTCTTCATAAGGTCCAATATCCAATTTTACCGGAAGATATCGAAACAAGTAGCCATTTTCATGAAAGCTTCGAATGACTTCGAGGCTCCCGCCTACTTTTTTTGCAAAATCTGTATCGGGAAGTCGTTGCCAAATGAGAAGCTGGCGGGGTACTGTGACTTGCCACTTGATCACTAGAATACATACGCATAAAATACTAAAGGAAAGGGCAGATTTGCCAAGACTTTAAAAATGACCGCCTATTTTTTGAGCTGCTCCGCCAACACGGCTATCCCCTCTTCAAAGCTGTGAGGATCGTAGCCCAGCACCTCCTTTGCCTTGTCCAGCACAAAACCAGTTTTAGGGGGGCGCTTGGCTGGCTGGCTGAATTTTGAGCCGTCCGTTTCATTGATCAAAGACTTGTCCAGACCAAAATAGTCGGCCGTGGCAATAGCCATTTGATAAGGGTTCATGAAGTCTTTGCCAGAAATATTAAAAATGCCCTTAGCCTTCTTCTTTGCAATGAGGTAGCAGCCCATGGCCAGGTCTTCTGCCAGCGTGGGGGTCCTCCACTGGTCGTTCACCACGTTGATTGTTTTGCCGTCCTCAAGGCTTTTCTTCACCCACAAAATAATGTTGCTCCGGCTCATGTCGAAAGCAATGCCATACACCAACACGGTACGGGCCATGGCCCAATCTATTTTACCAGCCATCACAGCCTTTTCCGCTGCCAACTTGCTGTCCCCATAGTAGCTCACCGGGTTAGCTTTGGCCTCTTCGTCATACGGGCCGTCCTCCCCATCAAAAATAAAGTCCGTAGAAAGATGCAAAAGAAATGCACCGCTGGCTTCGCAGGCTTTTACTATGTTTTCTACCGCCGTTACATTTTGCAACCAGCAGCCCTCCTTGTCCGTCTCGCACTGATCCACATTGGTCATAGCGGCGGTGTGAATGACCACTTCCGGCTTTTCAGTGCCTATGATTTTTAGCGTTTCCTCAGCGTCAGTAATATCCATTGACTGGTACCGGATACCTTCCAGTGGAATCCTGCTGGCCCCTCTCCCAGTGGCAAGAAAGTCTTCGCCTTTTTCTCTAAGAAGTACAACCAGCTTTTGACCCAGCAGGCCGTTAGCTCCGGTGATCAGTATAGACATAGCTTATTCTTTGTATTGAATGCCGTATTTTTTAGTCAGCTCCTTTTTGGACACTTCCTCGACTTCTACTGTCATATATACTTCAACAGCGGGTACGGTCTGCACGGTTTTGACTGCGGCAATTTTATCCACAACATCCAGTCCTTCCACCACCTGGCCAAAAACGGTATACTCGTCGTCCAGGTGGGGTGCCCCGCCTATCGTTGTGTAAGCCTCTACCCTTTCAGGTGAGAAAGTTTTCTCAACGTAAATATCAGTAGTGACCTTTTCCTTAACGAGCGGAATCAGACTTTGTACTTCGGCTGTATAGGCATCAAAATTTCCCGTCTTCCTTCCCTCCATATAGAGCTCAGTCAGTCTGTTCTTCACCTCCACTTGCGTAGAATCTTCGAGCAGCTTTCTGATGGCCATTCCCAGCTTTTCCTGGTCTACTTTCAGGGCTTCCTCCGATTCATAAACCGTTCCCTGCACAATGTAAAACTGGTTGCCGCTTGAGGCCCTGTCCGGGTTCACTTCGTCTGGCTGTCGGGCCGCAGCCAATGCGCCTTTTTTGTGAAAATACCTGGGTATAAACTCCGCAGCGACTGTATACTCTGGCTCTTTTTTATCCCGGGGCTTTTTGCGGTTGATATCACCGCCCTGTATCATAAAATTCTCCATGACACGGTGGAAAATTGTGCTGTCGTATTTACCACTCTCTGCCAGCTTCAAAAAGTTTGCCTTGTGCTGTGGTGTCTCGTCGTACAGAACCGCCTTCATGTCCCCATAAGGAGTGTGAATTGTCACAAGATAGTCCTTGTTTCCCCGGCAGGATGTAATCAACACCGCCAACGACAGCGCCCAAAATAACTGCTTCACTCTGCTCATTTCTTAAGTTGCATTTTAATCTCTTTCAATATAGCATCTCCTCCCTTGTCAAGAAGTCTTTCTGCCAACTTTTTGCCAAGCGCCCGTGCGTCAGCAACTTTTCCTGTAATAGCGTCCTGCACAATCCTTTTCCCATTCAGGCTTATGATACCCCCTTTGATCTTAAGTCTGTCCTCATGTAAAGTAGCCAGTCCAAATACCGGAATGCTACAGCCTCCTTCCAGCGTTTCCAAAAAAGCCCTTTCAGCTATGAGCCTGGCGGCGGTGTTTTGGTGGTTGACAGCATCTGCTATGGCTTTTTTGATCATTGGATCAAGAGAAGCACTTGCCTCCACAGCTACCGAGCCCTGACCAACGGCCGGTACAAATAAATCTGTATCGAGCACCTGAGCAATTTTATCAGCAAGCCCCATGCGGTGGACACCAGCGTATGCCAGCAAAAGTGCATCGCAGTGGCCTTCTTCCATTTTGCGAAAGCGGGTTTGAAGGTTTCCCCTCACTTCCACTGTTTTTATATGTGGGAAATAGTGCTTCAACACGGCGACTCTGCGGGTGGAAGATGTGCCCACCACAATCGGTGTTTCTCTGTCTTCGAGCGAGATCCCATTTTTGTGGCTTACCAGTACATCATTGACTCTTTCACGCTCAGTAAAGGCGATAATTTCAAAGCCCCTGGGCAGGGTCGACTGCATGTCCTTGGCGCTGTGCACAGCAATATGCACACTTCCGCTGGCCAGCTGTTCCTCCAATTCCTCAGTAAAAACCCCTTTGCTGCCAATTTTGGCTATAGAAACGTCGAGCACTTTATCACCCTTGGTTTCGATGGTTACCAGCTCAGTAGCGAGACCTGCTTTGTTCAAAAGCTCAGCAATGTGCTCAGCCTGCCACATAGCAAGCAAACTTCCTCTGGTTCCTATTTTTATTTTCTCCACAACAACTAGCTTTAATTTTTCTCTACTGTGCAATCTTCATCTTAAAAGAAAGGTTTTCTTCCCGCACATCCACCACAAACCCTTTTTTCAAAAACTTGCGACCCAAAAGTACTGGGAATTTCATGCCTGAACGATCAGTGAGCGAGAATTCTGTTCTGAACTTTTTACCAAATAGCACCAGGCGTGTTTTGATGATCACTCTGTTTTCGATGTGTCCGGTTGAGCTTTTGATCTTCCGCTGCGTAAAATCACTTGTTTCAAATTTAGTACTGCCCTTCCTTCCAATGGTAGCCCCTGAAATCTGAAAACTGACTATCGGCGTGCCCTCCCTGTCACTTACTTTAATTCTCGAGCAGTGTAAGGCGGAGGTAAAAGCGCCAGTATCTATTTTGGCTTTTATATTGAAAAGATCCAACTCCGGCAAGTCAATGATGTCATTTCTCCCAATGGTATAGCTGCTCTTCATTCTCATTGGTATTGGATCACTCCTGTTCTTAGAAGCCCGGCCATTTGGAGTGACAAGTCCATAAACAAAATCCGTGGATTCGCATTTCGCTCCAGGTGATAAATAGAGTCGTTCAACTGCCTGGAAGCCGATTCAATGATGGGAAGGGATATCGACTTGGCAAATTTGCTGACAAACTCTTCCTCATGAGGCATCGTTCGTTGTAAGCTGGCCTCGCCGGCATTTACAATGAGCGACTCTCTGAAAATGGTAAGGCCGTATTCCAGCAAGCTTCGCTGAGCCATTTTCGACATGCCGTTGAACTTATCAGTGAGCCCGGCCATGCCCTCAAAATCCGACGACCAGCAAATCCGCATCCACTCTCTGAAAATGGTCGTCGACTCGTCTTCAACCTCGTTGAGCAGGCTCAGCGCCAGGTTCATATTGCCGGCAGCCAGCCGGGCCATCGAATGCGCTTTTGCTGCATCCACTTCGGCCGTTTTTACAAGGTAGTCGGCCACTTCCTCGTCAGTGAAGCCCCTGACACTTACCAGCTGCGTCCGGCTGATAATGGTGTTGATGATGGCCTCATAGTTGTTGGAAATGAAGAAGAAAAAGGTGTTTTCCGGTGGCTCTTCTACTATTTTCAGCAAAGCATTGGCCGCCTGAATATTCATTTTTTCGGGTTGCCAAATGAGCATGGCTTTATACCTACCCTCAAAGGCCTTCAGCGACAGGGCGCTGATAATTTGCCGGCTTTCTTCTCTGTAAATAATAGCCTGCTTGCTCTCCGCTCCAAAATGGCGAGTCCAGTCCAGCAGATTACCATAGGGCTGTTCCACCAGAAAAGGCCTCCACCATTTGAGGTAGTTTTTACAAACCACCTCCTTAAAGTCTTTGTTGGGAATGTCTGCAATGGGAAAGGCAAAAGTGACGTCGGGATGAACCAGCTTAGCCATTTTGCTGCATGAAGGGCATGCACCACACGAATCGGTGTCACCTGGTTTGTCGCAGTTGATGTATGTAATAAAGGCCAAGGCCAAAGAAAGGTTGGCGCTGCCCTCCGGCCCGTTAAAAAGCTGAGCATGAGCCATGTGATTCTTTTGCACCGAGGCAATCAGCCTCGATTTCTCTTCTATTAGCCCTGGTATGTCTCTAAATTGCATCTATTCTTCCTCCCACGACCTGAATTTAGCTGACCTTTCGAATACTTCCAGCAATATCGTTCTTTCTGTTTCATCCAATGGCATCTTTCTTCTCTCCAGCACTCTGCTGACAGTATCAAGCGCCTGCTCAATTCTGTAGGTAGTGAAGCCTTCCGAGCCGCCCCAGGCGAAAGAGGGAACGAAAGACTTGGGGAAGCCACCGCCAAAAATATTGGCACTTACCCCAACTACCGTCCCTGTGTTGAACATGGTGTTAATGCCACATTTGGAGTGGTCGCCCATTAGCAAGCCGCAAAATTGCAATCCGGAATCAACGAAGGCCTCATCTGCGAAGCTCCAGACTTTCACATTGGCATAATTATTTTTGAGGTTGGAGGCATTGGTATCAGCCCCGAGGTTGCACCATTCTCCCAAAACAGCGTTGCCCAGGTAGCCGTCGTGGCCTTTGTTACTGTTGCCAAAAAACACCGCATTGGAAACTTCGCCTGCTACTTTGCAATGGGGCCCTACGGTGGTGTTTTCACGGATAGCTGCTCCCATGCCAATAATCGACTGCTCACCCATGGCAAAGGGCCCTCGTATCATGGCCCCCTCCATTACCTGGGCATTCTTTCCTATATAAACAGGGCCATTTTCAGCGTTGATAATCGCACTTTTAATAGAAGCCCCCGGCTCGATGAAAACATTTTCAGGATTATAAACCCGGGTAAATGGGTCGGTAATGTCCTCAGAAATCCGGCCCGCAGTGATTAAGTCGAAGTCGCTGCGAATTTGCGCACCATTCCACTGAAAAATCCGCCACGGACGGTCAATCAAATGAGCCTCGCCTTCAAAAACCACTTTTTTCTTCAGCTTTAAGCTGGCAAGCTCACTGTATGGTATTTGAGCGGACGAATGAAAAGCAGCGAGGTAATCGCCAACCATCAGCCCTTCGTTTTCACCAAGGTTAATAATAGCCTGAACAAGCGATTCGGTGGGGCACAAGGCACCGCTTATATAGAAATTGTCAGATGCAAAGTGGGTGGGAAATTTCGCAGACAGATAATTCTCGGTGAGAAACGACACTTTGTGTCCGGTAAGCTTCTGCCACTTCTCATTCACCTTTAATATACCTATCCGTATGTCTGCCAACGGGCGGGTATAGGTGAAGGGTAAAAGCTGGAGGCGCAGAATAGGATCGTCGAAGAGAATAATATTCATGGCGCAAAAATAAAAAAGTCTTTAGGAACTAAGCATCCTAAAGACTTTTTGCACAAACTTCTTTTCAGAAGTGTTTTGCTTATTTCTTATTTACATAGCGCTTGTTGAATTTCTCAACACGGCCAGCAGTATCCACAAACAGTTTCTTACCTGTGTAAAAAGGGTGTGAAGCTGAGCTCACTTCCACTTTCACTACCGGGTATGTTTTACCATCTTCCCACTTAATGGTCTCCTCAGAGTTCATTGTCGAGCGAGTAATAAAAGAATAGTCGCTTGAAGTGTCCTGAAATACCACTTCTCTGTATTCTGGATGTATGTCTTTTCTCATTTTGAAAGTCTTTTAAGGAACTGATTCCTAAATCGGACGGCAAATATAACAAAAGCTTTTTTTTGCTCCAATTGTGAACGCCAAATATTTACCTTTGAAGTCAATAGCGTCCTAAACGATATGAAGTTAGGATAAATAAGTTGTCATAGAGAGTTCTATGGTGAATTTGGGTTCCAATTGGGGAACAAGCCCCCCTGGTCAACTATTTTGGGTTTGTATAGGGGTAGA
>NZ_LR701609.1 GCF_902498805.1 Imperialibacter sp. EC-SDR9
TCTACCCCTATACAAACCCAAAATAGTTGACCAGGGGGGCTTGTTCCCCAATTGGAACCCAAATTCACCATAGAACTCTCTATGACAACTTATTTATCCTAACTTCATATCGTTTAGGACGCTATTGGTCAAAAACAAATCATGTCGCTGAAATATTTGGGAATCATGTGATAAAAAGAAACAAAGAGGAGGGCAGCTTTGACGCATCACGCTTCCTCTATTTTTTTACCTTGCCCATCAAAACTAATTTTAACTGGAATCGTTAGTTACATGTATATACATATAATTAACTGAAAGGAACACATATGTCAGCCATTATCAAAATAAAACCGCTGGGCTTCCCCTGGGAAACCCAGGATCCCTTCCTCTTCTGTGTGCACCACGCCGATGCCTATCCTAAGGGCAACGACCACATGGGCCCCGATGCTTCCCTGGCTGGAAGAGCCATTGGCAACGACTTCACCATCAAAGACGGCTGGAGAATGTACCACGGCTCCAAGGTGCCCGGTTTCCCGGCCCACCCTCACCGTGGCTTCGAAACAGTGACCATTGCCACCAAAGGCCTGATCGACCACTCTGATTCTCTCGGTGCCGCCGCTCGCTTCGGCAATGGCGACGTGCAGTGGATGACAGCCGGCAAAGGCGTGCAGCACTCGGAAATGTTTCCGCTGCTAAGCAAGGAGAACGGCAATCCGCTGGAGCTGTTCCAGATCTGGCTCAACCTGCCCCAGAAGCACAAGCTGGTGCCTCCCCACTTTGGCATGCTTTGGAATGAAACCATTCCCCGGGAAGTGGTAAAAGACGCCAATGGCAAGGCCACCGAGGTAATGGTCGTGGCCGGTAAGCTGGGCGACAAGACCGCTCCAACGCCCCCACCCCACTCCTGGGCCAACGAAGCCGACCATGACGTTGCCATCTGGACGATCAAAATGGAGCCGGGCGCTACGTTTACGCTGCCTAAAGCTTCGAAGGGAGCCAAAAGGTCGATCTACTTCTACAAAGGGGAGCTGCTACAGGTGGAAGACCAAAGCATCAATGCCTACAAGGCTGTGGAGCTGCATGCCGACCAGGAAGCAGTATTAGTGAATGGCAAAGAGCCAGGCTTTATCCTGATGCTACAGGGCAAACCGATTGGGGAGCCAGTGGCACAGTACGGCCCGTTTGTGATGAACAACCAGGCTGAGATACAGCAGGCGATGCAGGAGTACCAGCGTACGCAGTTTGGCGGCTGGCCCTGGCCCAACCACGAGCATGTGCATGCGAGAGAAAAAGGCAGGTTCGCCATCCACGCTGATGGGAAGGTAGAGGAGAAAGGGTAATCAGTAAAGAGGTCGCTCTGGCCATCCAGCAAGAGCGCCCTCTTTACTTTTTGTTCTTGCTAACCGCACCGTGGTCTGTCCCCCGACAGATGGGAATAATGAAGTGTGCTGTCAGGGGACAGCACACGGGTACGGGAGTATCAGCGCACGCAGTTTGGCGGCTGGCCGTGGCCCAACCACGAGCACGTGCATGCGAGAGAAAAAGGCAGGTTCGCTATCCACGCCGATGGGAAGGTAGAGGAGAAAGGGTAACGAGTAAAGAGGTCGTTCTATCCGCCAGCACAAGAGCGCCCTCTTTACTTTTTAACAAACCCTTTCTTTACCGCACCCTGGTCTGTCCCCCGACAGACGGGAATAATGAAGTGTGCTGTCAGGGGACAGCCCATGGCTGCCGAGTAATCCCAAAGCACCAAACCCCCGACCCACCGGTTATTGCGAGGCACAAACTCAATCACTTATTGTGCTACATTATTGATTTGCCGTGGCAATCTGCCGCTTGGGGAATCGTACCTTACCTGGCAGATTGCCCGTGACGGGGAAACACAGCTGCCGTCACGAGATTTCACACACAATGATCAAATATTGAGGCAGCTTCGTAATTACCGGTAAGGGGGCAGCGGAGGGCATCGCCATCAAATCGTTCAGGTGTGGTGTCTTCACCCGCCGATTGCCGCCACAAATACCCTCTTCCCCTGATACGATTTGCCACACGGCACTGATACCCCCGACCGATGCTACGCAAGATATTTGTGCAAAAAAAACCTATGCGCAAATTAGCACTTACCCTATTCGTAGTTGTCGTCACGCTGAGCCAACTCAAAGCACAGAGTTATTCTTACACCGTTCTTGAAAACAACCCTGAAAAGGCTTACACCAAGTTCATAGCGCCAGAATTTGGCTCAGAGTATTCCGGAGCTAACATAAGCATACTGGTCGGTGCCAATGCCCGCATGGGTATTTCTGATAAACTAACTTTTGAAGGCGATGCCCAATTGGATGTCTACCAGTTGAATGGTAAAGGCCTGGGCTATCACCTGGAAGGCGGCGTTTTCCTTCCCCTGAAAACAAAGACCAAAATCAAAGACGTGCCGGTGATCCTGAGCTACAACCCCTACGCAGGCACCAAATACGAGAACGGCAAAAGCTACAACATAGAGGAAACCAAATACCTCAACATTCCGAATATGGACTACAAAGACCAGTACGGCGTAAGGGGTGGTATCTACACCCGTGGAATGAGTGTTGAAAGCGATGGTATCAGAGCGGCTGCGGCAGTAGGAAACCTGTCTCTTGTGGGCCCCTACATTGGGGTTCAAAAAACGTCGCAGGCTTATGTGAAAACAAAAATCAACGATGACGTTGACAGAATTGGCGCTGGCTTTGGCCGGTACTTCATAGATGTGATGCTCTTTCCGGTAAGAAGCTTAAGCGACGAGGCTATCGCACCCGAACTAAAGAAAGACAAATTTGTTGGCTGGCGTGGCGGCTTTCAGTGGTACCTCGATCCGCATGATGGTGACTATAAGCGCCTGATGAACAGCGTGTTTACAGCAGAAATAGGCTCCAGGCCCTACACGGGCTTCTACCTGAACTTCACATGGGGCTTTGCCTTCATGAATCAGCGATAGCGAAGCGCTTGAAAGCTTTCGGCCGGCACAAGCCAGCCGAAAGCTTTTCACACACACCAAATTTTACTTTTTACCGAACAGGTACTTATTCAGCAGCTCTTTCCCTTTTTTGATTTCCGCTCGACCGCTCGACTCAATGCCATACCAGCCACTGTAGCCCGATTCCTTGGCCATGTTGATCATTTTGGCTGTCAGCTCCTCCGTTGGCTGGTTGCGGTAGCTCATGCCGTGCGCATAAGGCAGCGTCTTCTCCAGGTAGCTTACATTGTCAAAGTCATCCATCGGGCGGCGCCAGTCGGGGTACGTGCCA
Source organism: Imperialibacter sp. EC-SDR9 (assembly GCF_902498805.1). Lineage (GTDB taxonomy): Bacteria > Bacteroidota > Bacteroidia > Cytophagales > Cyclobacteriaceae > Imperialibacter. The sequence continues at coordinate 3,258 of NZ_LR701609.1, forward strand.
AAGTACAGGTTGTTGACCTCCTGCATCAGCCTCACCATCCAGTCGCCGTCGTTCGACACGCCACCATGATTTTCGATCACCACCTTGATACCGGCTTCCATGGCATACTCCAGCAGCATATTGTACGATTCCACTGCCCATTTAAGCGCTTCGTCTTTGTTGGCTCCCTCTGGCCCTCTGCAGTTGGTGCGAATGGCATGACAGCCGAGATACTGGGCGATGTCGATCCACTTGCGGTGATTGATCACAAACTGCTTACGGCCCTCTTTGGTATCGGAGGCTCCGTCGCCTTCGGCATCCACCATAATGAGCACATTTTTTACACCGTGGTCGGCGGCATTCTTGTTAAGCTGTTTCAGGTAGTTTTCGTGAGGCACTTCCATGAGCGTGTTCACATATTCTATCCCGTTAAGACCAAAGTCTTCCCTGGCCACTTTGGCAAAATCGACGGTCTTCCATTTTCCTTCTCTGACCTCATCCACCAGCGACCACTGTGCAAGCGAAATGTCATCTTTCATAATGATAGGGGTTGACGTTTTCGTTTTGGAGGCCGCAAAGGCAGCAGGCCCCACCAGGGAGGCAGCCCCAACAGCCGCTGTCTTTCCCATAAATTCTCTTCTGTTCATGTTGTAGGTGTTTAATTCTTCTTTTGGTTAGTCTTGTCGGTGCAGGTCGTGCCACCAACAAGTTGTGGGCACGACGTCAGCCATCCTTTTGCTATAACTCCCATCCTTTCCGGTACTCCCTTCTCAGGAACTTGTTCGCTTCGGCATCATTCGTAATTTCCATCTTCGCCGAGTCATACACCACCCGTTTGCCTGCTCGAAGGGCCACAGCCCCAAGGTTGATCGTTTCAGAAATAGCCCCTGCATAAAGGAAGCTTCCGGGCGACTGCGTTTTGCTCTGAAAAGCATCAATCCAAACATCGTCGCCTCTCACTGTGGTCTCTTCCGGTGCTGGCTTCCCTACCAGGTAGCTTTTCATCCTTGCTTCGGGCAGCAGTACTGGGTTCTCACACCTGAACTCCGCCAAAATCTTTCCCTTATCACCCACGAACATCATACCCTCCTGAGGCATGTCTTTGCCATCCACCTCAAGCTCCTCAGGTGTCGGGGGTTTCATACCACCGTCGTACCAGAAAAGGTCGAAGGCAGGGAGCGCTTCCTGTTTGGCAAACTTGAACCGAACGATGCTGGAATAGGGGAATGCGACGTCGTTTACCACCGCTTTGCTTACCCCATCCACAGTTGTTCTGGTAGTAGTGCCATAGGCTTCCGCACTGTAGGCGGGTGTCTTCACTCCCAGTGTCAGAAACAGCGGCCACAGGCTATAATGCCCCATATCGGCTATGCTGCCTCCACCGAAATCGTACCAGCCCCGGAACACACAATGTGTGTAGTTTTGGTGATAAGGGCGGTCAGGCACGGGGCCGAGCCACAGGTCCCAGTTGAAGCCATCGGGCACAGGCTGCGTCTCCGTAGGGTTTTGCGTCCATTGCTGCCACACCGGGCGGTACGACCAGTTGTGAATTTCTTTCAGGTTGCCAATGGCCCCTTCATCAATCCATTTTTTCACCAGATCATTACCACTTCGCTTGCTCCAGGCCAGCAGGTGGGTGCTTGTGCCGGTTTTCCTGGCTGTGTCTATCGTCAATTTGGTTTCGTACATCCTGTTGGCAATGGGCTTATGAATCACCACATGCTTGCCTTTTTTCATGGCTGCTATCGACACGGTGGCGTGCAGATGATCGGGCGTCATCACCTTCACCGCATCAATGTCTGTTTCCTTTTCAAGCAGCTCCCGGAAGTCTTCATAAGACTGGCAGCCTTTGTACTTTCCGGATGGCTTGTTCTTAGCGTAGTATCTCGTTACAAAATCGTGACCTACATCCCTTCCGCCCATAATCCCATTGAAGTTGGCACCCCATGAGTCGTCGCCCAGCGCCTTTCGGATGCTATTCCTTATGCCGTAGGGTGACCAGTCGATGTAATTGGTGCTTAGCTTATTGGGATCGCAAACGGAGGTGATCTGTAGCTTGGGGTTGGCAATAAGGCCAACCATTTCCCGCATGCCCTGGGTGCCGCAGCCAATGTAGGCCAGGTTGAGTTTGTCGCTGGGAGCAACATAGCCTGTGCCGCCCACAACGTGCCTCGGAACAATGGTAAATGCCATCGACGCCAAAGCAGCAGATCCAACGAACTCCCGCCGGTTGATTTTTCTTGCTGGTGCCATAGTTTAAGTAGTTTGAGCGTTCTATAGTTTTTCCAATACATGGAACGTACTATAAGTTACTACCTGGCTATGAAGATCACAAAGCAAAAGTGTTGAATGGGGAAATTGTTGGCGGAAACATCGGTATACCGAGTCGTCGCTGGCAAGAGGCTAGGCTAGCTGCACCTCATGATACTCCAGTGCCCACTCCAAGCATGAGCCTCACCCTGTTGGGCACGATCTTGTACATGATTAGCTGGGGATTATCAACGCTGCCCAGGTAGTGCTGCAACAGGCGGTTGCCGTTCCAGATGTCTTCCAGCAAGGCCCTGTCAATCACCTCTTTTTACATTTGAGTGACACAGCGCTATTGTGTATTTAAATGCATTGAGTCTTTGACTCTTTCCACCAAAGAAGCTACGAAAGATCTGTCACAGTTTGATATAAACCGAGTCGGAGACTCCCCGCTATTACCTATCCTGGAGCCCTTTGAAACCCCAGGGAAAGTTGGTGGAAAACGACCCGATTGACTTATCTATCGTTTGAGATGCCGGATGAATTTATTTGTAAATTGGCCCGACAGTAAACGGTTAATTATTAATTTCACCTTGCAGGGCAGGCACGAAAAACTATTAATCAAAATTCTACGTGGAACTTCCGATAAAAATATCGGGTTTGAGGAATTCAGAAAATTGCTCCTGCACTTAGGGTTTGAAGAAAGAATAAAGGGAAGCCTCACATTCTGTGGAAAGATGGTATTAGCGAAATCTTGAATATTCAAGAAACTTCGGGCAAAGCCAAACCATACCAGGTTAAGCAAGTAAGGAATATCATTGTGAAATATCAGATTAACTTGAGAGAGAATGAATAATAAACCCAGGTACGAAATAATTATTTACTGGAGCAAAGAAGACGATGCATTTGTCGCTGAGGTACCAGAACTGGCTGGGTGTGCCGCAGATGGAGAAACATATCAGGCGGCCTTGGCAAATGTCGAAGTGGTGATAGAGGAATGGATAGAAACTGCCGTTGCGAACGGACGAAATATACCAACTCCCAAAGGAAAGCTGATGTTCGCTTAAGCAGGCTATTCTAATTTTAAAGCACTTCTTAACGCTATGTATAGCGGTTCAACGACTTACGTTAGCGGCACCTCATGATACTCCAGTGCCCACTCCAGCATGAACCTCACCCTGTTGGGCACGATCTTGTACACGATTAGCTGGGGATTATCAACGCTGCCCAGGTAGTGCTGCAACAGGCGGTTGCTGTTCCAGATGTCTTCCAGCAAGGCCCTTTCATTGACCACCTCTGCCACGCCCGTAATGCGCACCTGGTTGTGCTCTTCGTCTACATAGCAAAGCTCTACTTTTGGATTGGCAGCAATCTCCGCTGTTTTCCCGTAGCTCTTCAGGTTGGCCACATACACCGTAAAACCGTCTGTGCGCACCGGCGACACGGGCCGCACCCTGGGCTGACCGTTGTCGATGGTAGCCAGCACAGGGAACTTCACTTTTTTCACAAGCTCGGCTGCAAGCTGTGGTACTTTGGCAGGGTCGATAGGTTCTGGAGTAGGCTTCGGCATAGTTCTCTTTTCTTATTGAGCTAAAATTAACTGTTTCCTTTGAAAAACAGCAGGATAAAAACCATCCCACTGTTGGTTAAATTACGTCTCCTGAATACCTTCGTTCATGCGTCTTCTTTACCTTTTCCTGGCCCTGGCAGCCATAGTGCTGATCTCCTTCTTCATCTGGGGCGATCCGCTCATGGAGACTTTCTCTATGGAAGGCTCGGTTAACTGGCTGAGTCAGTATGGCAGCTGGGCCTGGGCCATGGGCATTGTGCTGCTGATGGGCGACCTGTTATTACCGCTCCCAGCCACGCTTGTCATGTCTGCGTTGGGCTATATTTATGGGCCTGTCGTTGGGGGACTTATCAGCGCAGCAGGTTCTTTTATCACTAGCTCCTTCGGTTACTGGCTGTGCCGACTCATGGGCGAGAAAGCTGCCATCAAGCTGCTGGGTGAAAAGGACTATGAAAAGGGCAAAAAGCTTTCCGGCAAAATAGGGGGCTGGGTAGTGGTGCTTTCCCGCTGGCTGCCGGTATTTCCTGAGGTGATTTCGTGCATGGCTGGCATGGTGCGCATGAACGCTACACACTTTCACCTGGCGCTGGCCAGTAGTGCCATACCCATGGGGTTTGTTTTTGCCTTTATCGGAAGTGCGGGGACAGAGAATCCTACCATTGCAGTGATATTAAGCGCAGGGCTGCCTCCGCTGATTTGGCTTGCCATCAGGCCGATTTTTAAGGCAAGGCTTACAGCGTAAGCCCCGCCTTCATACATTAACGTGAGTTCGATATAAGAATGTAACAAAACATCACCGAGGGGCGTCATTGCGGAAATTTTCTTCAGATATTTTTCTTATCTGAAGAAAATTATCCGTTCCACGTCGGCGCAATCTCCGCCTCAAGACATATGAGATTCCGGGCTGCCCGCCTGGGATAAATATTGGCCTATTTTGATTTTAGGCCAATATTTTCCGGAATGACGACATTCTTATATCGAACTCACGTTACATTAGCAATTAAAGTCGCTTTACGCTGGGTTTCAAATCCGTCAGGTCGGCAATCTTGATCTTCTTATTGCCTTGTTCAATGCTTTTTCGGGCTGCCACACCAATCAGCACCGCCATAGCGCCATCCCGGCTACCGGCCGCATGGCGTAGCGGATCAGGCGCATTGGGGTCCTTAAAAATTCTGTCCTGCAGTCGGCTATCACCTCCCCCATGGCCAGCTCGCACTCTCGGCACTTTGATCTGCTGGTAGTCGGCAAAATTCTTCATCACCATCATCTGATCAAACTCCTCAGCTTCTTCCTTTTTGCCTTGCGTCATTTCCAGCTCATGGCGGTTGGCCTGATCTACCTCATCCTTCCCCTGCTGCCATGGAATGTCCTCCCAGCTATCCAGCCTGCCTTCCATGCCATTGAATGCCACTCTCCAGCCTTCGTAAGGCGAATACGTAGTCAACGAGTAGTTCACTACCACCCCATTGGCATATTTGATCTGGGCACTCATTTTATCATAGATATTGATATCGTCTTTCCATACGCAGCCGTCTCTCAGGTAACCATCATATTTTTCATTGTCGGCGTACAGGCTCATCAGGTTTTTACTTTTGGTCATGTCCCAGTAAAACTTGCAGTTGCTTTTGTGCGGGCACGGCCGACAGTTGGTGTGCTTGAATTCAGTATGGTTATTGCCGTAGTGCTCCAACTCGCCAAACGCTACCACTTCAATAGGATCAGAGTCTATCCACCAGTTGAGCAGGTCAAAGTGGTGGCTGGCCTTGTGCACCCAAAGGCTACCGCTGTTCTCAACCAACCGGTGCCAGCGACGGAAGTAATCCGCCCCGTGATACACGTTCAGGTACCAGTGAAAATCTACAGAGGTGAGTTTACCGGCTACATTGTCTGCCAGTTGCTGTTTGATGGCGGTGGCCAAAGTAGAGTACCTGTAGTTAAAGCCCACAATCACCTTTTTGCCCGACTTGCGCTCGGCATCCAGTATCGCCTGGCATTTCACATCATCGGTCGTCATGGGCTTTTCCGTCAGCACGTTATAGCCTTTATTCAGCGATTTGATAACAAACTCATGGTGCGTAGAATCCATGGTGGTAACAATCACCAGATCGGGCTTTGTTTTGTCAAGCATGTCGTCGAAGTTGTCGAACATCTTGGCATTTGGTGCAAATTCGTTTTTGGCCAGGTCCATCCGTCCTTTGTTCACGTCATGCAGCCCAACAAACTCAAGGTCGTCGCCATAGCTGCTCACAACCCTTTTTCCCCAAAAGCCAATTCCCCTTGACCCTGTACCCACCATGACAACTTTTCTTTTTGCCCTTTTGGCGAAAGCATTCATGGGATTCACAAGCATGGAGCCCGCAACAGCCGCTCCGGTAGTAGCTACAAATGATCTTCTCTGCATATCTGTTTAAATAGGTTTCAATCAAGATACCCATTTGTCCCGGGAATTCGAAGCATTTCTTGCAAATAGCCAAATGGTTGACGTGAACGGTGGCTCATGCTTTCAAATTTGGCTATATTGTGTAATGAAAAAAATGCACCTGACCTTCCTGGCTGTCGTCTGTTTCGCCTTCAGTTGCCAGCAACCTGAAAAGTCCTCTACTCCCTACGAAGCTGCCATTGCTGAAAGTAGTCGCATGATAGATTCGCTAATGACTGCTGAGAAAGTGCCTGGCATCGACGCAGCTATTGCCATCAACGGGGAGATTGTCTGGTCACAGGGCTTTGGCTATGCCGATCTGGAGCACCAAGTTCCCGTCAAAGCAGGTTACACACTTTTCAGGATAGGTAGTGTTTCAAAGCCAATAGCCGCATCCGCCGCTGCATGGCTGATGGATGAAGGTAAACTTGACCTCACACAACCTGTTCAAACTTACGTACCCAGTTTCCCTGCAAAGAGGTATCCCGTAACCGTGAAGCAAGTGGGCGGCCATATTGCAGGCATCAGGCACTACAGGGGAAATGAAATGCTAAATAGCAGCTATTACTCATCGGTTTCGGAGGGGCTCAATATCTTTAAAGACGACACGCTATTATTTGCGCCCGGCACCCAGTATTCTTATTCGAGCTATGGCTTCAACCTTCTGAGTGCCGTGGTAGAAGGCGCCAGTGGGGAAGATTTTCTACCTTTTGTGCAAAAGAATGTGTTTGACGCCCTGCACATGGATCGTACTACACCAGATGTCAACCATGACATCATCCAGGGGCGCACCTCTTTCTACGACCTCGACAGTCTGGGAAGCATCGTGAACGCAACTTATGTTGACAACAGCTACAAATGGGCTGGCGGCGGATTTATTTCCTGCACCACCGACCTGATAAAATTTGGTGAAGCCTACAGAACAGGAACTTTCCTGAGCGATAGCAGTCGTTCCATTTTGCTCACCTCTCAAGTGCTGGCAGACGGCAACCCAACTGGTTACGGGGTTGGTTGGGGTGTTTGGGAAAAGAACGGCAGAAAGGGCTTTGGCCACACCGGCGGCTCGGTGGGAGGAATAACAGATTTCCGGGTCTACCCCAAAGAAGGCTTGATCCTCGTGCTTTTATCAAACTCTTCTGTTACAAAGTATGGAAATGTGGGTGACCGGATCGTCGAGCTTTTTCTCGCCGGTGACAAATAATGATGATATGTCGAAGGCTGTAAAAGAAGAAAAGCCTCCTGAAGATCAAGAGGCTTTCTTTACTGTTAAACAGGTGTATGAATAAATTTGTGTTATGTAAAGGTATATACGTGACATACCCATTAAGTAACCACCTCCCCCAGAAAATAATTTACTTTTTTTCATTTTATTTTAAAACCTGATATTTGAGCATGGTAAAAGTACTTTTTGTGTGCCTGGGAAATATTTGCCGGTCACCTATGGCGGAAGCAATTTTCAACAGGCAGCTCAAAGAGCGGGGGCTGTCCGACCAGATAGCGTCCGATTCAGCTGGAACTTCACGGTACCACATCGGGGCCGACCCCGATCCACGTACCATCGACTGTTCCATCACCAACAATACCCCCATTGACCACAAAGCCAGGCAGGTTCGTATTGAAGACTTTCACGAGTTTGATTATGTCCTCGCTATGGATCAAAACAACTACAGAGACATTGCGTCGGTTTTCAAAAAGGAGCATCCACACTTTCACTTGATGCGAGAGTTCGATGAGCGACGAGACAGCCTCGATGTGCCCGATCCCTACTTCGGAGGCATGGACGGCTTTCAGCAAGTGTACGACATGCTGTGGCGGGCAAGCGACAAACTGATTGACAGCATTGCCAGGGAAAATAACCTCTAAATGTTTGATGAGCATTTTAAATCGTTCTTCGAAAAGGTCATCTTCCAAAGTACGGGTGTAGAAACAGAAGAGATCGATTTTAGCTTTGTGGCCGGTGGCTGCATCAACAACACAGTCAAATTAAGCTGCAAGGCAGGTGTGTTCTTTCTGAAATGGAACGAAAGCGCACCAGCAGGCATGTTCGAAGCAGAAGCCAAAGGGCTGAAGCTCTTGCAAGACACAGGAGCCGTGGGGGTGCCGGAAATAATCAACAGGGGTAACATTGAAGGGAAAGATTATTTATTACTCGAATTCCTGGAGCCGGGCAGGCGGGCTGCCAACCAGGCGGAAACACTTGGAAGGGAACTGGCCGCCCTTCACCAAAACTCCTCCACCAGCTTTGGCCTCGATCACGACAATTACATTGGCCGACTCCCTCAAAAAAATGAAACGAGACCATCGTGGATCGATTTCTTTATCGAGTGTCGGTTGAAACCACAGGTGGGTCTGGCTGCTTACAATGGCCTCATCGCAAACGATACGGTGTTGCGATTTGAAGCCTTCTACGCTAAGCTGCCCGCTCTTTTTCCTGAAGAGCGCCCTTCCCTGCTCCATGGCGACCTTTGGAGTGGCAATGTGCACATAGGGCCCGGCGGACATGTCTGGCTCATTGACCCTGCAGTTTATTTCGGACACCGGGAAATGGATCTGGCCTTTACCCAGCTGTTTGGAGGATTTGATGCCTCCTTCTATTCCGCCTACCACGAATCCTTCCCCCTGCAGCCTGGCTGGAAAGAGAGAATCGATCTCTGTAACCTCTACCCTCTGATGGTGCACGTCAACCTGTTTGGCACCTCCTATCTCGCAGCCGTTGAGCGAACACTTTCCAGGTATATTTAAAATATTTCCAGCAGTTTTCTTGCTGGTGCAATCGATTTAGATGTAGTTTTAGGCCTGTTTTAGACGTTAACCCAAAGTTTAAGCGGATGGTAGACAAAAGCAAATTGGGCCAACCCGTTGGCACAACGCTTGATCGTTTTATTAAAAACAAACAAGACGAATTTTCTTTTGCTACCGGGGAATTATCCCAAATTCTGAGAGACATCGGGCTGGCAGGCAAAATCATCAATAGAGAGATCAGCCGTGCCGGCCTGGTGGACCTGGGAGGCTCAGTCGGTGAGCAGAACATCCAGGGTGAAAATCAACAAAAGCTTGATGTCATTGCCAATATCCGTTTCAAAAGAGCCCTGAGAAACGGCGGCGAGGTGTGTGCCATCGTATCGGAAGAAGACGACGGCATCATCGACCTCAACAATCCGCATGGTCGCTACATTGTGGCCATCGACCCACTCGACGGCTCTTCCAACATTGACGTCAATGTATCCATTGGTACTATTTTTTCCGTTTACCGAAGATTATCGCCTGTAGGCGGCCCTGCCCTGCGGGAGGATGTTCTGCAAAAAGGTGACGACCAGGTGGCTGCAGGCTATCTGCTCTATGGCTCCTCCACCATGCTGGTATACAGCACAGGGCATGGCGTGAATGGATTTACTTATGATCCGTCGCTGGGAGAGTTCTTTCTGTCGCACCCCAACATGAAAACTCCAACCATTGGCAATATTTACTCCATCAACGAAGGGTCGAGTCAGCTTTTCGATCCTGGTGTTCAGCAGTATATTCAGCACTGCAAAGAAAACCAACTCACCGCCCGCTATATCGGCTCATTGGTCGGCGACTTTCACCGAAACATGCTGAAAGGCGGCATTTACATCTACCCGACCACTCCGAAAGCTCCCAATGGGAAATTGAGACTGCTTTACGAATGCAATGCACTGGCCTATATCATTGAGCAAGCAGGCGGAAAAGCCACAGACGGAAAAGGAAAACGAATTCTTGACTTACTACCCAACGAGTTTCACCAGAGAACACCCTTTTTCATCGGATCCAGCGAAATGATGGAAATGGCAGAGTCGTTCAGTCTGGCGACTGCCGATACCTCTCCCTTAGTTTGATTTTCTCCAGCTGCCGATCAACAATGGCAGCGGTAAGATTGGCCGCCACCTGTTCGGGTGCGCTCTCTTCCAGCAAGGATATCAATTTAGGCTCGGGTAGGTCGATCCGGTAGAGGATGTTCAGTAGCTGTTCAAAGGATTGATCAAGCATTCGACGAATGACAGGAGTCAGCACTTCTATAAGCAAACTCCTGGCTTTGTCTTCATCATTGGCTGCGGTGTTCTCAACGCTTTCAGGCACCTCGAAATGCTTGTTCAGCAATTCCAGTGCCCTGTTGGCAAGATCACGCTCGGCCATTACTTGCCTGCGGACTTCTTTTTGGCAGCGGGCTTGGCCTTGGATTTTTCCTCTTTAGGTTGCTTTTCAGCAGCCTTGGCAGCAGGAGTCTTCGTAGCAGCCGCTTCTTTAGGTGCCTTTGCCTTAGCTAGCTTTTCTTCCTTCACCTCTTCTTTGGGCTCGTCGAAAACCTCAGGGGCCACCTCCACCAAAATGCTGTACCAGTTCACCAGCTTCTTAATGTCGGACACGTATACCCTGTCGGCATCGTAAGTGGGCAACACATGCTTCAGAAATGACTTCAGCTCCTCGTTATCAGAGTTTTTGGTTAGACCAGTGTCGCCGGCAAATTCCTTGTGCACCTTGCGCATCACGTCCTCCAACGCCACCGTGCCTTCATTGTCGGTGGTGTAAATAGAAATCTCATGAAGGATAGACACTTTGGAGTTAGCGTTGACTATCAGTTTGGACTTCTTCTCATCTAACGATTCCAGTATGACGCCTGAGCGGGTAGGATTGAGAACTTTGTAAAGTCCGCCTTTGCCAGACACTGTTGCAATTTCTTTAAACTCCATATTTGTCAGTTTGTGGGCGCAATTTTAGATATTTTAATCTCACCATTCAACGCTTAATCACTTTTTTCCATAAAAAGCCCATTGGCTTCTTCTATATAGCCGAGCAATTCTTCCTTGCCCCGCTTGTCTTCAGCAGAAGTTACGAAGGATGGAGGCAGAAAAATCCAATACTTCTTCAATTCCCTCATAAAGGCCGCCACGGAAGATTGGGTATGGTTTTTTGATTGTTTGTCGGCTTTTGTGAACACTATCGACAAAGGTATTTCGTTCTCCCCAGCCCAGTTAAGAAACTCCAGGTCAATTTTTTGCGGAGGGAGCCTCGAATCGATAAGGACAAACAGGTTGCACAGGTTCTTTCTTTCCAGCAGGTATTGCTGGTTCATGATCTCCCACTTGGCTTTTTCAGTCTTGCTAACTTTGGCCCAGCCATACCCTGGCATGTCCATCAGCAGCCACGAATCATTGATCAGAAATTGGTTGAGCAACTGTGTCTTTCCTGGCTTTGAGGATGTTTTAGCCAACTTACTGTGATTGGTCAGCATGTTAATCAACGACGACTTGCCGACATTACTGCGCCCAATGAAAGCATACTCCGGCAGCTCGGATTCGGGGCAGGTATTAACGTTGGCATAGCTTGCCAGAAAAGTGGCTGTATCAATTCGCATTTTTTGAAATTTTGGCAAAGATACAAACCCTGCCGAGAACAAATTTTAAAAACGCAAGGTTTGCAGTATACTTGCGAAAAGTTTCGCACACCAGTTCCCTCATTCATTGCCCTTTTACTGGTTTTATTGACAATTATTTGCATTAGATGACCGTAGTACCCTACAAAGAAAAGGAAGGAAGCAAGAAAGCCCAGGTGGCTGAAATGTTTAACAACATTAGCCGCCGGTACGATTTCCTCAATCACTTCCTCAGCCTTGGCATCGATATCGTTTGGAGAAAAAAAGCTGTTCGGGAGCTCAAAGAGATACAACCAAAGCAAATACTCGACATCGCTACGGGCACCGGCGATTTCGCTATTGAAGCCCTTTCGTTGAAACCCGACAAAGTAATTGGTGTCGACATTTCGGAGGGCATGCTGGCCATGGGCAAGAAGAAAATCGCCCGGATGAAGCTGGAAGACAAAGTTGAACTTCAGATGGGCGATTCAGAAAAGTTGCTCTTCGATGACAATACCTTCGATGCGGTGATCGTTGCCTTTGGGGTAAGGAACTTCGAAAACCTGGAAAAAGGGCTGGCCGATATGTGGCGGGTGCTGAAACCAGGAGGAAAAGTGGTGGTGCTGGAGTTTTCAAAACCCACCCGCTTTCCCATGAAGCAGCTTTATAGCTTTTATTTTAAGTACATATTGCCTATTATCGGCAGAATGATCTCTAAAGACCGGGCGGCATATACATACCTTCCCGAGTCGGTAAAAGCGTTTCCCGACGGGGCGCTGTTTACTAACATACTGGATCGGGTTGGGTTCAAAAAAACAATATGCAAACCACAAACCTTCGGCATTTGCTCCATTTATACCGGCATCAAGTAGCAACAATCGTTTTGCTGCTTGGCCTTGCTTCGCCATCCATAGCGCAGCACAGCACTGTTATCAACCTGCCCAACTACACTGAAAAGTTTCTTCATTACGGATTTGGCATGGGCCTGCACAGTTCCCGATATGCCATTCAATATTCCGATGCCTTTGCTGACGACGACACGCTCCATTCTATTGTTCCACACAGCCTGGGCGGTTTCAAAATTGGCTTTATCTCCAACATGAGGGTGCTGCAATACCTCGACTTCCGGTTTCTCATTACCGTTGGTTTCTACGAAAACAAACTATTGTATCGGTCGGTGACAGGAAACACGCTGGAGCAGCTGGTTGACGCCACCACGGTGGAGTTGCCTATGCTACTCAAATACCGATCAGTGAGGCGTGATAATATTGGCATGTACCTGATAGGCGGCATCACTCCCACTATTGAGGCCCGTGGAAAAGACGACAAAGCTGACGCCAGCGAGCGTTTGCTCACGAAAAGCACTTCTGTGGCGCTGGAGGCAGGTGTTGGCTTCGACCTCTACTACCCGCTGTTCAAGTTCGCCCCTGAAATCCGCTACTCCTGGGGGATCTCCAATATCCTGACTAACGACGTCAACAAGTACAACGATCCGCTAAAGCGGGTTTCGCCTCACAACCTGACCCTTTACATCACCTTCGAAGGCGGTCCATCTTAATTCTGCCGATGACCATTCTCAACCTTCAGCGACTATTTGTCCACTGATTGTGGCAGGCTATGCGCCATTTGGTTGAAGTTTAGGTCACGATATCTTTAATTGCTGCTGTTTACTCACCAAAGCATTTTAGCTCCATGAAAAAAATTGCCCTCATCACAGGTGCCACCTCAGGCATTGGAAAATCAACCGCTCACTACCTTGCCGACCAGTTTTACCTGATCATTTGCGGAAGGCGAAGAGACAAGCTGGAGGAGCTGGCACACAACCTGCGAACCGAAACTGACGTGCATATTCTCAACTTTGATGTAAGAGACCAGCGTGCTGTAAATGAAGCCATTGAATCGCTGCCATCAAACTGGAAAGACATCGATGTGCTGATCAACAACGCCGGCAATGCGCATGGCATGGATGTTATTCATGAGGGCAGCACGAAGGACTGGGACGACATGATTGACATTAATGTGAAAGGGCTGCTTTATGTAAGCAAGGCCGTTATCCCCGGCATGGTTGAGAAAAAATCTGGCTTTATTGTAAACATTGGGTCAATTGCCGGAAAAGAGGTGTACCCAAAAGGCAATGTGTATTGCGCCAGCAAGCATGCCGTAGATGCCATCACCAACGGAATGAGACTAGACCTTAACCCTTACGGCATTAGAGTAACGGGCATTCATCCCGGCCTGGTGGAAACTGAATTCTCACTAGTTCGCTTCAAAGGCGACGAAGAGAAAGCCAAGCAGGTATACAAAGGCATGAAACCTCTGACAGGCGACGACGTGGCGGATGTTATCAAGTACGTGGTTACCCGGCCTCCTCATGTGCTGCTCAGCGACATCGTGCTATTCCCGACCGCCCAGGCAAGCGCCACCATGGTGCACAGGGAGTCTTGATCAAATTTCGGACTCAAAGGGAAACGGCATCAAGTCACTGGCTTTTTCGAGCACCAGCACTTCCTCGTTGGGGTAAAGCAATAGCAGCTTGAACGGACGGCGTTGCTTATGCTGCATTTCCATCATTACCTGTCGGCAGCCTCCACACGGATGAGCCGGCTCGGCCACCGCCAACTTTGCAGGAAAAGCGACAACAGCCAGCATTTCAATAGGTGTGTCGGGGTAATTAGAGGAAGCATGATACAGGCAAACCCTCTCAGCGCAAAGCCCTGCAGGAAAGGAACGATTTTCCTGATTGGAACCGACAACAACTGTACCGTCAGCCAGCAATGCCGCCGCCCCCACCTGAAAATTGGAATAAGGGGCGTGTGCAGTGAAGCGTGCCTGCAAGGCGCTTTCCATTAGTGCTGCCTCTTCTTTGCTGAGCTCCTTTAATGACACGATTGTATAATCGATTTCTACTTTGCCCGTTCTTCTCATGTATACATATTCGATGGACAGCATTATACTGATTTATTGTTGAAAAAGTTTTAAAGCCTCCACCAAATCGGCTAATTTTCGAGCGATTTAACCCAAAATATACATGACGAAGCGCATACTGTTAGTCGGAGCCGGAAGATCTTCCTTCTCTTTAATCAACTATCTCATTAGCCTCTTAAGAGAGAACAACTGGCAGCTTTGCATTGGCGATCTCGATGTTGGTTTTCTAAGTGAAAAGTTCGGCTCCGTTGAGAATGTGCAAGTAATCTCCTTTGACGTTTTTAATCAGGAGCAAAAAAACAAAGAAATAACCCAGTCCGACTTAGTGATTTCTATGCTTCCTGCCAAGTTCCATATCCAGGTGGCAGAAGTGTGTGCTGAGCATGGCATCAACATGATTACGGCGTCGTATGTTACCGACGACATCAAAGCGCTTGATGAAACCTTCAAGGCCAAAGGAGCCATTTGCGTCATGGAAATGGGCCTCGACCCCGGCCTCGACCATATGTCGGCCATGAAGGTGCTTGACCGGATCAAGGACAAAGGCTACAAACTCCATGCGTTCGAAACCTTCACCGGAGGGCTGCTTGCCCCCTCCACCGAAGACAATCCATGGCAGTACAAGTTCACCTGGAACCCCCGTAACGTGGTGCTGGCGGGGCAAGGCATTGTAAAATTTATTCAGGAAGGGCGGTTTAAATACATTCCCTATCACAAGGTATTCAGGCGTACAGAAGTCATCCACATACCCGGACATGGCTATTTTGAAGGATACGCCAACAGAGACTCGCTGAAGTATGTCGACTCCTACGAGCTTCAGGATATCCAGACCCTTTATCGGGGCACGTTGCGCAGGCCTGGATTCTGTAAGGCCTGGGATATTTTTATCCAGTTGGGAGCGACTGATGATTCCTTTAAGATGGAAAAAGTTGACGAAATGACACACCGCCAGTTCATCAACTCATTTCTTTATTTCAACCCTCATGACTCAGTAGAATTGAAGCTGGCCCATTACCTGAACATTGACATGGAGTCGGAAGAAATGTACAAGCTGAAATGGCTGGGGCTGTTCGATGACGAGTTGGTGGGCTTAAAAGAAGGCACCCCGGCACAAGTTCTGGAGCATATTCTGAAGAAAAAGTGGACGCCCCGCAAAGACGAAAAGGACATGATCGTGATGTGGCATAAGTTTGATTTTAAAGATGGCGAGCAGGCCAGGGAAATCCAATCGTACATGGTGGTAACGGGTGACAATGCCAACGATACGGCCATGGCCAAAACAGTGGGACTACCCCTTGGCATTGGCGCTAAGATGATTCTGAAGGGAGAATTCAAACTGACTGGCGTGCAAATACCTACGAAAAGAGAAATTTACAAGCCGGTGCTGAAAGAACTGGAAGCCATGGGCTTCGAATTCAGCGAAAGGGAAATAGACTTGATGGAAACAGCCAAAGGATAGAAACTGTCATAGATTCAAGTAATAAGGCGCCAGCAGCTTTTCAAAGGCTGCGGTATAGGCATTCGAGTCATCTCGTATGATCAGTTCACTTTGCGTCGCCGTAGTTTCTGTTTTACCATAACACGTGATCATTCTGAATATCGAGCCACCTTCCTTGTTCCTGATAATGTGGTTTTCCAACGGATGTAGCCCTTTTAATTTGGCCGTTTGGGCAAACAGGCCTGCCTCGTAGGCAGGATAGATCACGTAGAATCTTCCTTCCGGCTTTAGCAACTGGCTCACAACGTCGGCAAGATCCTCCATCGAAAGGCTGTAGGTGTGCATCGCCAGCTTTCTTCTGACATCATCGGATGGTAAGTAGTTGGTGTAAAATGGCGGATTGGAAACGATCAAGTCGAAACGCTCCTTCGCTTGTTCTGCAAAGACCTGAATGGTGCTGTTGACTATATTCACTCTTTCACTCCACGGACTGCTTTCCACATTTAGAAGGGCCTGGATCGCTGCCTCCTCGTCAGCTTCAACAGAGGTTATTTTCCCATTCGTGCGTTGAGCGATCATTAAAGCCAGCAAGCCCGTGCCGGAGCCAATGTCCAGCACGCTGGGATCGTCACCGCAGGTGGCAATCGCTCCCAGCAGGCAGCCCTCAGTGCTCACCTTCATGGCGGCACCCTCCTGGTTGATCCTGAATTGCTTGAATTGAAAAAAGTTATTTCCCATACAATATCGCCCTCAAAATCTCTCACCTTCCAGTGACACGCTCATTTGTAGCCCATAAAAATCCTCATTTGGAAGGTTAATACGATTTCTGGTGTTAAAAATACCTAAAAATAGGTATAGAACTCCGTGTTATTCTTGGGTACTTCGATAGTACAAAAACGACAGCAGAAATCCTCTTCGGAAGCGATACTTAGAAAAAGTAAAGCACCCGGAAAAATGACCTGAGCAATCATTGGGGTTTCTGAAAATGTCGAACTACTAACTTCTAACCCCCGTGAGGCCATGCAACCTGAAATCAACAATGATAAACCAATTGCGGATGATCTTAAAAGCTCATCTGTAATAGGGCTGATTACCAATTACAAGAGAAAAGGAATGTTTGAAGCTCGTTTGGTAGAAAAAGACGACGATGATAAAAAATATATCTATTTGAAAGTGGGCCACGAAGACTTCTATATTGATCTGGACGAGAATGACATCCTAAGCGATATGTTCTCAGAGCATGAAATGGCCTCGCTTATCGAGGAACTGATCATTGAAAATTTAAGACTGGAAAGCAACCTGAGGGCTGCATCACAATGGCTCACAACTGATGAGTCGACTATTTTGGAGCTATCGGCCAAAGGATACAACGCACAGCAATTGTGCTCAAAAACAGGCCTTTCATCAGACACTATCGAAACACTGAAGGGAGATCTAAGCTTAAAACTGAACAAGAGCAGCTTCGAGGAGGCTCTGGAATTTATCAGAATCAAGAAACTTTAGTAGTCGTAAGTTTAAGTAGTAGAATCCTCGAATCCTTGGTCAACTAGTAAGTGCGGAGCTTCAGCGCTTTGCACTGCTAGCTGATCACACCTCTCATTCTCTACGTTACCTGCATGGCCCTTCACCCAGTGAAACTTCACTTTATGAGGTGATGAAGCTTTTAAATACTCCTCCCAAAGATCCTGATTCTTCTTTCCCTTAAACCCTTTTTTCACCCAGCCTGCCAGCCAGCCTTTTTCCACTGAATTCACCACATACTGTGAGTCGGAATATACATCCACCTGCACGCCCGGCCTTTTGAGTGCCTGCAGTCCTCTGATGACAGCCAGCAGCTCCATTCTGTTGTTCGTAGTCAGCCTGTAGCCTTCACTTAGCTCCTTCCTCAGGTCTTTGTGCAGCAGCACAGTGCCGTAGCCACCAGGGCCTGGATTGCCTTTTGCTGCGCCGTCGGTGTACATGATTACCTTCATGTCAGCAGATTGGTTTTAATCAGTTTGATGGCTATCGAAAGCAAGATGATTCCAAATACCTTGCGAAGGATGTTGAGCCCGGCCTTCCCCAGTTTACGTTCGAGCCAGTTGGTGGTTTTTAACACCAGGTAAACGAACAGAAGGTTGACCACGATGCCCACCAGAATATTCGGCAGCGAGTACTCGGCCCTCAGTGAAAGAAGGGTTGTCATGGTGCCTGCCCCGGCAATTAGCGGAAAAGCAATGGGCACAATGGAGCTGGATGTAGCTCCTCCCTCTATTTGCTCGTGTTTAAAGAACTCTACCCCAAGAATCATTTCCAAACCAATAATGAAAATCACCAGTGCTCCGGCAATGGCAAACGAGCTGATATCAACCCCAAAAAGGCTGAGAATTTTTTCTCCAAGAAAAAGAAAAACGATCATTAAAACCCCCGACGCCAAAGTAGCCTTTTCTGACTGGATATGCCCTACCTTCTGCCTGAGCGACACAATGATGGGAATGCTACCAAGGATATCGATAACAGAAAAGAGGATAAGAGATACTGAAAGGATTTCTTTGAAGCTGAACATTTTCCTTATGAAAAATTGGGAGCGCAAATTTTGCTCTCTGAATCAGCTAATCAAAGTTTTTCTTGAGGAAAAACCGAAGAGATTGGATTTCTTTTTTCTTGATAGATGGAAAATTGGCAATTCGTATAGTGTCTTCCTTCCACTCACCATAGCCGCTTCCGAGGGTAAACCCTGCATCGGAGGCCTTCTCTAGCAACTCCTTTATCACCGACGGCGCAGCCTTCAATGGGATAACGGTCGTAGAACGCACCGATTCATTCTCCACAAGGGGCGTCCATGAGTCGAACTTATCCAGAAAATCCATCCAGTCGAGAAACCTGTTTTTGACTTTTCTATTAATTTCTTCAATAGGTCTTCTGTCTTCCATTAGCCGATAGAGCAGGTAAATACCTAATATATTCGGAGTGTAGGGCGTCTGGTCTTTTCTGCTATTGGCAATAGAAAAGAGCAGGCTATTGTAGTGATCGTTTTCATTCAGCTGCTCAGCCTTTGCCACGGCAGCTGGCGATAAGATCATAACCCCCATACCTGAAGGCAATCCGAATCCCTTTTGAACGGAGGCAAACCAAACGTCGCCCATTTTGAAAGGCAGGGTTGTGGCCGCCATGCTGGAAGTAGCATCCACAGCAATGAGCCTGTCGGCGAACTGCCGCCGTAAAATTGTTAGTTCTACGTCGCTTACCTGCGTGCCGTTGGAGGTTTCATTTTGTGTAACGCAAACAACATCCGCCTCGTCAGGAACGGCAAGTAACTTTATGGGGATTGAATCTTCTATATCAAATGAAGCGGCATGGGTTTCAATACCAAGCTTTCCAGCATATTCACACCATTTATTACCAAACGCTCCGTTATACACATGAAAACTGGCTTTTGCTGTCAAGCTCTGCGCAATAATCTCCCAACATTCGGTAGCTGACGAAGTGAAAATGATCTCGTAGTCTTCGGGCACATCGAGTTTTTGTTTGAGCAGCTTCTTTGTCTTTTTGAAGAGCTTCATAAAGGCAGCACTCCGATGGTTTTCGGAAAGTATTCCTTCCATGTAAGCATCATAGAAGTACTCAGTCACCTTTGCATTGACCCTCGACGGCCCCGGATAAAAGGAGATGTGGCTCATTTATTATCAAGCAGATATTGAACTCCTAGTTTGTAGCCTGTAAGCCCCAGTCCGCTGATGATGCCTACACAATTCTTTGTCAGGTAGCTGTGATGGCGAAAAGCCTCACGGGCATAAATATTGGAGATGTGAACTTCCAAAACCGGTGTTTCGATAGCGGCGATGGCATCGGCAAGCGCCACCGAGGTATGTGTAAACGCACCTGCATTGAGCACGATACCTTTGTATGAGAAACCCACCTTGTGCAGGTAGTCCAACAACTCCCCTTCGTGGTTTGACTGAAAATACTGCAAATCGACAGACGGAAATGCTTTCTTGAGTTCCTCGAAATAGGTTTCAAACGACTGAGCACCATAAATGCTTTTCTCCCTCACTCCCAGCAAGTTCAGATTTGGTCCGTTAACGATACTTATTTGCATACCTTAAGCCTGTGTTATCTAAATATTTTGTAAAGTAAATGTTCCTTGACTATTGGCAAGTACAATTCCCCTAAATTTACTGCCTATGGCCTGGGAACTTTACGTCAAGCAATTTAAGAATTACCTGAAACTGGAGCGCTCTCTGGCTCAGAATTCTATCGATGCCTACCTCCACGATGTGCGCCTGTTTGCTCAATTCATGGAAATCAACGGGCTTTCGCTAAGCCCGGAAGAAGTAAAACCCAAGCATATCCACGACTTTCTTGAACATGTGAATGAACTTGGATTGGCAGCTCACACGCAGGCACGGATCATCTCCGGTCTTAAGGCCTACTTCCGGTTTTTGCTCAATGAGGGCGACATACAGAAAGATCCGATGGTGCTGATTGAGTCGCCCAAGCTTGGGCGCAAGCTGCCCGACACTCTAGATTACAACGAAATTGAGCAACTTCTTGCTGCCATCGACCTATCAACACCTGAGGGAATGCGTAATAGAACCATTCTTGAAACGCTCTACGGGTCTGGTCTTCGGGTATCCGAATTAGTCGGTCTCAAAAGAGAAAACGTGTTTCTGGATGTCGACTTTCTCAGGGTGCTCGGCAAGGGCAGCAAAGAAAGGCTGGTTCCGCTTGGCTCCGACTCCAAGAAATACCTCACTATGTACATGAACGAGGTGCGGGTGCATATTCCCATCAAACCTGGCAATGAGAGCTTTGTGTTCCTAAACAGGCGGGGCTCGAAGCTCAGCAGGGTAATGGTGTTTATGGTCATCAAAGACCTGGCAGCCAAAATCGGCTTGAAAAAGAAAATCAGCCCGCACACTTTCCGCCATTCATTTGCCACCCATCTGATAGAAGGAGGTGCCGACCTGAGGGCGGTGCAGGAAATGCTGGGGCATGAGTCGATCACCACCACAGAGATTTACACCCACCTCGACAGAGACTACCTGAGGCAGGTGATTACGCAGTACCATCCGAGGAGTTAACTAATTCACCTTTCTTGAAGTGATAAGATTCTGACACGCCGGTAAGCCGGATTAAGTGCCAAACCGTACTGAAGTCGAAGAAATTCCCTTATTTGGAGAAGGTTTCCCCTGGGTATTTTGAATTCAAAAAAACCATTTAATTCCGTATCATCTATCAGAATAGTGTCGGACATTGATTCCAACTCGTTTATTAAATGAGTGATGTGGGCATTCTTAAGTAAAACATAGTCTTCAAAAACCGCCCGACTCATACCTCCAGTTGATGTTGCAGTATCTAGCGCATTTTCCACCAACAACAAGGGGTCTTCAAGGCTAACTTCGAAAACTTCTACCTCCTTATCTTCCCAGGAGGAGGAGATATTCAGTTCATCAAGAATTGCTTCGAACGTGGTGGCTTTGATGTCGATGCCTTTGCTTGCACTCTCAAGGGAAAACTGAACATCATAGTTCTGATATTGCCCCAAGGCTGCCGATATCCTTGAACCTGATAAACCTAAAAGTAGTTGGGCTATTTCAACGACCGACTTATTGACGATATTGACCTGGCTTTGGTCATATTGAAAACCTGAGCCGCTTTTTTGGTCATCGTTTATCCCCACTTCAATGTTGTAGGCGATTTCCCCCCTTAACTCGCCAGTATTATAGGTAACGGACTCATCCTCCGTTACATCTGCCTGGTATCGATCTCCAATCAAATAGTCTAACATTCCCTCCGTAATCTTTCCGGGATATCCGCTCCACACAACTCTTCCTTTCCGATCAATGAGGTATGTCGTAGGATAGCTTTTGACATCAAATTTTTGCGTCAAATGCTCAGTGCTGTCTATCCCAATTTTGGCATGAATGGTTCTCCTGCTTAAAAAGCGTGACACAGTTTCCGATGACTCAAAGGAAATCGCAACAAACTCAACACCCCTGTCCCGATATTTATCGGCCAGTTCGTTGAGATGCGGGATGGTATAAATACAAGGCGCACACCTGGTAAACCAAAAGTCGATAACTACTACTTTTCCGTCGAAGTGATCTGATGAAAACTGTGATTCACCTATCCATGCGTCCGGCCGAATATCCGGCGCAGGGTAGTTCAGCTGGACGTTATCCTGACCAAAAGCTCTAGCAGACAGGATAAAAGTGAGTGCCGTAATTATTGCTTTTTTCATCCTCATGTTTTTTTCAATCACTTAAGAGCAGGAGCAGAACTATTGGCTGTCTGCTCCCACATCAATTGCACTATTGCTCGTGATTTGTTATTTTATCGCACTTGCAGGTTACTGCACTAGAATCGCAGCACGCATAATAGCCCTCTGAGCAGTCAACGGAACAGCCACCAAGGCCAAAAGGCTCATCAATTGAACAAGAGGTAGAGCCCTCACCTCCACTCGTACACCCCAAAACCTTCCCATTGGGTGCTGGTTCGACAAGGCTATTTGTCGAAAATAAGCGAATTGCATCGAACGCTGTAAGTTCGGAAGACATCTTTGTCCTGTCGATTATCCAGTCTCCTTTGAAGGCTGAGAGTCCATACCCCATTCTGATGGCTGACTCTTTAACGCCACGCTGCTTTATGTCTTTAAGTACCGCTTGGGAAACTTCGCTATCAACCGACAAAGTAATAAAGTCCCCTGAATTACTTTGCAACAAAATGACGCCATCCAGTTGTAGCAGGTTTCCGCTAAAAATTGGGTTGTTTGCGAAACTACGATACTCCTCCGAAGCGAGTACGTAAGCTTTGCTAAAGTGCGTTCTGGACCCGTTATCAAACACTACGATCAGCGTCTCATTGTTGCTCATGCTAAAGACCTCTACATCTACATTGGTAAATAGTTCGCCATCATAGGTTCTTGAAAGTTCGTGCATATAGGGTAGACTAATATCTGGGCTATCCAATTGAAAATTTTCGCTACAGCTACCAAAAAGCAAAAAAACAGATAGATAAATGATTTTTTTCATTTTTTAAATAGTTATAGTTAAACATAATTTGTACAAAAAAAAGAACAGAAAAATAAAATGTCAACAAAAAAATAAAATCTTTGGTATACACTTACAAATCACACAACTACTTACCTTCCAATAAAAACCTGGAAATACAGGGCTTTATAGCTACTTTTGCCTAATATGTACAAAAACCTCCTCAAACCTCTCTTTTTCCTCCTTTCCCCCGAAAAAGCGCACTACCTGGCCATGGATTTGCTTTCGCTGGTTTGCAAAATACCTGGTGGAAAGTGGCTACTATCAACACTCTTTCGCTACAAGCGACCTTCACTGGAAAAAGAAGTGTTTGGCATCAAATTCCCCAATCCTGTGGGCTTGGCAGCGGGATTTGATAAGGATGCCAAGTGGATCGACAGCCTGGATGCTCTGGGCTTTGGCTTTATTGAAATCGGCACATTGACGCCAAAAGCGCAGGACGGAAACCCGAAACCACGGCTTTTCAGACTACCCGAAGATGAGTCGCTTATAAACAGAATGGGCTTCAACAACCAGGGAGTGGATGCTGCGGTGGCAAGGCTTCGTCAAAGAAAATCAAAAGTCATTGTGGGTGGCAATATTGGCAAAAACAAAGTAACCCCCAATGAGAAAGCTGTCGACGACTACGTGCTCAACTTCCTGAAGCTATTTGATGTGGTCGACTATTTCGTAGTGAATGTAAGCTCGCCCAACACGCCCAACCTTCGGGCGCTGCAAGAAAAGGAGCCTTTGAAACAGCTGCTGTCCAGTTTACAAACGGTGAACCTTTCCAAGCCAGCACCTAAGCCTATCCTCCTGAAAATTGCTCCCGATTTGACCAACAGCCAGCTGGATGACGTAGTGGAAATTGTCACTGAAACCGGCATTGCTGGCATTATTGCCACCAACACCACTATCAGCAGAAATGGCCTTGTTACTGACAAGCAAGAGGTAGAACAAATTGGCGCCGGTGGTCTCAGTGGAAAGATTCTGAAATCAAGATCAACCGAAGTCATTCGCTACCTGCACGAAAAGACCGGAGGAAGCATCCCCATTATTGGGGTGGGTGGCATCTCTACAGCGGCCGATGCGAAGGAGAAACTTGATGCTGGCGCCTCCCTGGTGCAGGTGTACTCAGGCTTTATTTACGAGGGACCAGCCATTGTGAAGAACATTCTCAAGGAGCTTTGATCCTGCCAAAGCTATCAGCATAAAGCATACAGCGGCTTCAACGGAGACCACAAGAAACTCCTGTGTCTTTCGTTGAATTGCTGAAGAGGTATCACTATTTTTGAGGCTTATTCATACATCCTGGGAGAACCTCCTACATGGCAAAAAACACTTTCAAAACAAATAATTACAAAAAAGAAGAACCAAAGAAGGAGAGCACGCCCCTTCCCAATTTTTTCAAGGACAAAAGAACCCACCTCGTTTTCGGCTTCTTTTTGCTCATTCTTTCCATCTTCCTATTTGTGTCATTTTTCTCCTACTTGTTTTCGGGTAAGGCCGACCAAAGTGTGGTGGAGTCATTCATGGATACGGGAATAAGGGCTTCGGGGTCGGAAATCAAAAACTGGCTTGGGCTCCTCGGTGCCGTCACTTCACATTTCTTTATTTTCAAGTGGTTTGGTATTGCGTGCCTGCTGGTTCCCCCGTTTCTATTCATCGTTGGGTTCAAAATACTGTTTGGCAAATACCTGCTCCCACCCTTTCGGGTGCTTTCGTTTTCTTTGTTCTTCATCTTTTGGACAAGCCTCCTGCTGGGCTTCTTTTTGCTTTCCAGTAATGAGATTTCGGAATACGGATTCCTTAGTGGAGGCATCGGCTACGAGCTGGCCCTGATTTTTAACGAATTCATGGGCTGGGGCACCTTCTTGTTCCTGGTGTTCGCATTTCTGGCTTTCAATATCTATTTCTTCAACATCACTAAACTTTTTACTGAAACAGTTCCTGCTCCGGTAGTCAAAAATGAGGCTGGGGAGGGAGAATTTACGGAAGAAACAGAAGAAGTTTCCGACGAAGAAGAACTCGAAAGCTGGACTGTGAGCGGGAAAGAAAACGAAGAGCCGATAGAACTAGCCCTTGACAAGGAGCCACCCGTAAAAGAAAAAAGCACCGGCAATGTGCCGCTGGAGCTACTCAATGAGGAAGATCTGGAGGCAGAGCAGGAAGTAGACAAAGCCCTCAAAAAAATCCTCAGCACATCGCCCAAGCCCTCAGTGTCTGAAGACGTAGCCCTTGAGGTGGAGGAAGTCGAGGAAGAGGTTGTGGACGGAAAGCTGGCCAACTACGACCCCACTCTTGACCTGCCGAAATATAAGTATCCTACGCCTGAGTTGCTGAACGACTACCCCGACAACAAGGTAAAAGTGACGAAAGAAGAGCTGGAGGCCAACAAGGATAAGATTGTAGAGACCCTTACCAACTTCAAAATTGGCATTTCCAGCATTAAGGCAACCATCGGCCCTACTGTTACGCTCTATGAAATAGTGCCGGACGCTGGGGTGAAGATTTCTAAGATCAAGAACCTCGAAGATGATATTGCCCTAAGCCTGGCTGCTCTGGGGATACGGATTATTGCCCCCATTCCGGGAAGAGGAACCATAGGCATTGAAGTGCCTAACAAGAACCGGGAAATGGTGGACATGAAGTCGGTGATCATGACGGAGAAGTTCATGAAAAGCGACAAAGAACTGCCCGTGGTTTTGGGTAAAACAATCTCCAACGAGGTCTTCGTTCTTGACCTGGCCAAAATGCCCCACATGCTGATGGCAGGTGCCACCGGACAGGGAAAGTCAGTGGGTATCAACGTACTGCTCACCTCTCTGATCTACAAAAAGCATCCTTCTCAGCTCAAGTTTGTGCTGGTCGATCCGAAAAAGGTAGAACTAACACTATTCAACACCATCGAGCGGCACTTTTTAGCGAAACTACCCAACAGTGAAGAAGCCATCATCACCGACACCAAGAAAGTGATATTCACGCTGAACTCTCTGTGTATTGAGATGGATCAGCGCTACGATTTGCTGAAAGATGCGGCTTGCCGGAACATCAAAGAATACAACGGAAAGTTCGTCAACCGAAAACTGCTTCCAACCAAAGGGCACCGGTTCCTCCCCTACATCGTAGTGGTGATTGACGAATTAGCCGACCTGATGATGACAGCCGGCAAGGAAATAGAAACACCCATTGCACGACTTGCGCAGCTAGCCAGGGCCATAGGCATTCACCTGGTGGTCGCCACACAGCGCCCCTCTGTGAACGTCATCACGGGTGTAATCAAAGCGAACTTCCCGGCAAGGCTTTCATTCAGGGTAGCCTCCAAGATCGACTCACGCACCATTCTCGACGCTGGCGGCGCCGATCAGTTGGTGGGCATGGGTGATATGCTGCTGTCTACAGGAAGCGACATCATTAGACTGCAATGCGCCTTTGTTGACACGCCAGAGGTAGAAAGGGTGTGCGAATTCATTGCAGCTCAAAGGGGTTATGACACGGCCTACATCCTTCCGGAATTTGACGGAGATGAGGGCGGCGAAAGCGGAGTTGGTGAAGTAGATCTATCCGACCGGGATGCGTTATTTGACGAGGCAGCCAAGCTTATCGTTATGCATCAGCAGGGCAGCACTTCGCTGATCCAGAGAAAAATGAAACTCGGCTACAACAGGGCGGGAAGACTCATCGACCAGCTGGAAGCAGCCGGAATAGTAGGGCCATTTGAGGGCAGCAAGGCGAGAGAAGTGCTGGTGAAAGACGAAATGGAGCTGGAATTTATCCTTAAAGGGCTTGATAATTAAACTTGGCACCAAACTTGGACAACAGGTACCTGACGTCCACAATCTGAAGCATTCAAACTTTATTGAGAGATTGGTGAGATAAAAGGTGTAGTTTTACAAGTTGAAAATGATAGTTTTTAAAAAAGAAGCAATGACATTAAAAGGAGTATTGAGTTTATTAGCATTAGTATTGACCACTTTTGTTTACGCACAGCAAGACCCGGCTGCAAGAGAAGTGCTTGACGCCATGAGCAATAAATACCGCAAAGTGCCAGCGTTCACAGCCGATTTTACTTACACACTTGAGAATCCGCAGGAAGGTCTCAATGAACAATTTGCAGGGAAAATTACGGTAAAGGGAGCAAAGTTTAAGCTCGAGCTCGAAGGGCAGGAAATCATCAATGATGGCGAAACAGTTTGGACTTACCTTGGCGAAGTCAATGAGGTGACGATCAACACCTACAGCCCTGATGATGCTGAGATTAACCTGAACAATATCTTTGACTTGTATAAAACAGGTTACAAATACATGATGGTGGATGATATGACCACTGCTACCAAAAAGACGGTGGACTTGGTTCCCGATGACAAAAACCTGAACTACTTTAAGATAAGGATGGACATTACAAGCGCAGGAAACAACCTGAACAGCTTTAAGATCTTCGACAAATCGGGTAACAGATACACTTACGCAATCACGAAATTTACTGAGCAGCCAACACTTAGCGACAAAGTGTTTGTGTTTGACATAGCTGCCCACAAAGGTGTAGAGGTGATTGACTTTCGTTAGTCATCCTGCTTCTAAAGAACATAAAAAAGAAGGCCATCGGAACATCGATGGCCTTCTTTTTTATGTGATTCTGTTTGAATTACCTCACGCTGAATCCAACGCCAGCAGTAATTGTATTGTACTTCTGCACGGTATAATCACCATGTAGGGTGAGGATAGCCAATTTCAAACGAAGTCCGATGGTGGCTCTTGCTCCTCCTGACTTGAACATCAAGTCGACAGGATCCTGCAATTCGATATCCGCAGAAGCACCGTTTGAAGCTTCAGCTTCGATTGTGTAAGTACCCAACATTTTCAAGTTCGACTTAATCGAATTGGCACCAAACCCGCCGTATACGGTAAGGATGGATAGCTTTTTGGATACAAGTATCTGATAAGTCAGCGAGCTCACGGAAATCTCTCCGGTTCCATCATCAGTGATTTCAGAACCAGCAAAACTGTTTTCAGCACTTAGCTTTGTGTAGCCAATAAGTACCGAGGCATCGAACGGGAGCACTTTCATTCCAGGAATCCATTGTTTGAAGTCGTGCATGACGCCAATACCGAATAGGCTAATAGAAAAATCCTCTGAAGCAATGGTTGGCATCAACCTCAGTTTCAAATCAGTGCCTTTCGGCAAGCCTATGCCCAATTGTGCTACAGGCGTTGGTACATAAGGAAACCCAAACCCTGAAGGTAGCTCAACAGCGCTATTTACCGTATAGGTCTGTCCCTGGTATTCTCTTTGATAACTTAACTGTAATTCTGATTCAGTGTCTCCTGGCCCGAAAAGTGTTTCCACATCGGCAGTGCTTTGGGCAGCGCCGCCATTTTGACTCACGCCAGAAATTGAACTGTAGTCGGATGCATTGAACTTAAAAACCTGTCCCTCTTGCGGAACTGAGGCCAAATTCACGGAAACGGTCAAATCAAAGCCCGGAAATTTGTGAGGAGCAGCAGTGTTGTACCATCCATTGGCCATCCCTACGCCAAAGCCAGTAAAAAAAGGCCCCACGTAGTTTTCCAGCAATTTTTCGGCATCGTCACCTTGCGCTTTCAACACTTCAGAGAAATCCTGACCTCTTGACTCCTTTGAAGAAAGAACAACAATAAAAAGGGCTAACCCGAGACAACTAAAAACTTTTGTAAAAACAGACTTCATACGTTATACGATTTAGATTGGTTCATTATTTAGTCAAACCTATTAAAATGTAATTTTAATCAATTCATCTCAAGATTTATCAAAATGTTCTCAAAATTGACTTTTTCGAGCGTTGGCATCAATCCCCTAAAGTGGGTATTTATTTTGCATAGCTCCCCGTTGACTTAAAAGGGAGCACACAAAGTCCGCCCAAAAGCGTCAGCCAGCATTCCCTGCGAAGAAGCGAAGTTGGTCAGCATGGTGGTGCGTTTTTTACTTAATTTGCGGCATGATCTACTTTCTTTATAAAGCAGGGGCCTGGATATACTTTGCATTGATAAGAATTGTTGCTGTTGTGAACCCGAAAGCCGCCCTTTTTTATAAGGGGAGAAAGAACCTGTTTCGTAACCTTGAGGACAATTTACCTTCGAGCAGCGAACCACTTGTTTGGTTTCATGCCGCCTCACTGGGAGAGTTTGAGCAGGGAAGGCCCGTGATCGAAGAACTCAAAAGAAGGCTGCCAAACGTGAGAATTCTGCTCACTTTCTTTTCTCCATCGGGCTTTGAGGTGAGAAAAGGGTATGCGATGGTCGATTATATCTGCTATCTGCCCATTGAGTCTGCAGAAAACGTTAAACGGTTCTATGATCTCACCAATCCAAAGCTGGCTGTGTTTGTTAAGTACGAGTTTTGGAAGGAATACATAGACCAGGCACACAGCCGAAACATCCCACTGCTCTCCATTTCGTCTATTTTTTGGGAAGCCCAGATTTACTTCAAAAGCTATGGCAAGTTTCTTAAAGAGTCGCTCTATTATTTCGATCACTTTTTTGTGCAAAATGAAACGAGCAAGCGACTACTTGAAAGCATCAATATTGACAGAATAACAGTTGCTGGTGACACCAGATTTGACAGAGTAACCACCATAAGGCAACAAGCAAAGGACATTGAGATAGCCAGGGTATTTAAAGATGATGAGTTGGTCATTGTGCTCGGAAGTGTGTGGGAGAGTGACATGAAAGTACTCTTTCCGGCGCTCAACGCTCTGGGTAAAAAAGTCAAAGTCATTATTGCTCCTCATCAAATTGAGCCGGGTTTTCTGACTAAAATTGAAATGAAGTTCAATCACTCATCCGTCCGTTTTTCGAAAGCAACCGCTGAAAACGCCGCTAACTACCGACTGCTCTTGATCGATAATATTGGCATGCTATCATCTCTTTATGGCTACGGGGAAATCGCCTTTGTGGGTGGTGGCTTTCGGGGAGGGCTTCACAACACCCTGGAGCCAGCAGCCTTTGGCATTCCAGTGCTGTGGGGCGACAGCGAAACAAATGCAAGATTTGCGGAAATCGCAGGCCTTGTCGACTCTGGAGGAGGGCTGCCAATAGGCAGCTCTACCGATGCTGCAAAGGTACTGGCCGATCTGGTGGAAAACGCAGAAACTAGGAAGGCGAAGGGTAAGGCAGCCGGAGACTACGTCCAAAGTAAAACAGGAGCCACCGACACCATAGTTGAGTACCTGACCAAACAACTTAAGTAGCATGAAGGGCAGAGTTATTAAGTCGACCGGGTCATGGTATTCAGTGCTACTGGAAAATGAATCCGTTGTGAACTGCCGCCTCCGGGGAAAATTCAAACTGGACAAGCAGAAGGTAACCAACCCGGTGACGGTTGGAGACTGGGTGGAAATACTTGTTGAGCCAAGTTCTGACACCGAGTACATCATTACGGATATTTATCCAAGAGACAACTACATCATTAGAAAGTCGCCAAAAAAAATGGCCTATGGGCACCTGCTGGCTTCTAATATCGACCTGGCAGTACTGGTCGCTTCCGTCGTTTACCCAAAAACTTCTACAGGCTTTATCGACAGATTCCTTGTCACTGCAGAAGCCTACCGCATACCTTCCCTTATTTTGTTCAATAAGAAAGACTTGTGGGATGACGAGGCACACAGTTTTGTCGAAGAAATGGTGGAAACGTACAAATCGATCGGCTATTCGTCACTCATAATGTCTTCATTTGACGACGTGGATGTTCAAAAGCTAAGAGAAGTACTCCACGGAAAAACATCGTTGTTTTCAGGCCATTCCGGCGTGGGTAAATCGACCCTTTTGAATAAGCTCACCGGCAGCGTCACCCAAAAAACACAGGAAGTATCTGACTTTGCAAACAAAGGTGTGCACACCACCACATTTGCAGAAATGTTTGAAATTGAAAAAAATACTTTTGTAATTGATACACCAGGAATAAAGGAGCTAGCTTTGGCAGAGATTGAAGAAGAAGAGCTCAGCCATTATTTCCCTGAAATGAGAGAGCTTATCGGGCAATGCAAATACCACAACTGTACGCATACCCATGAGCCGGGGTGTGCGATAGTTGAGGCGCTGGATAGTGGGAAAGTGCCAGCGAGCAGATACAACAGCTATTTGTCGATGTACGACGATGAGGACAATCGCCGTTAGCGCCTACCCCAAAAGAAAAGAGCAAAAGATATAATTAAGAAAAATGAAGGCAAACGTAGGATTTGGATCAATTGACTACAAGGTAGAAGGGGAGCCTTTCGTTGGCAGGAATGAAGTGCTGGCAAAGCTGGATGATGATCTTACTGCAAGGAGAAACTGGCACAAACAGGGCTATGTAATAAAGAGGTTCCTCCCTTCTGGCACCTACCTTCAATTTCATGGAGGCATGGAAGAACTGTTCCGCAAATGCCTTACCCGGGCAGGTATCGAAGTCAACCCAAATTTCAAGTCAAGCAATTATCATGAGCTTGTTAAAGGTAATTATGATCTCCACCTTAAAGTAATAGAGCAAACCAAACTGCTTCAATGGTATGACTTACCTATTCATGTGTCAATAATTGAGGAGATCGTCTCAGAGATAGTATCGATACCAGTGAGATCCGTCAAGCCTATGAACGGAGAGAGAGTCTTCCATTTTCGGGTGGTGAGACCAGGAGAGCCAGACTTCAATCCGTTGCACAGAGACGCCTGGCAGGAGGAAAATAAGGGTGCCATCAATATTTATGTGCCACTTGTAGGGAGCAATCAAAACTCATCACTATTGCTGGCTCCGGGTTCCCATTTATGGCCTGAGCATAGAATTACCCGCTCAAAGGAAGGTGCCGTGATGAATGGTGTGAAGTTCAATGTACCCGGAGTCATCGACTCTCAAATACCCATCGCTCTTGAGCGGCCAAACCCGGGCATCAACCATGTGATGGTGTTTTCTCCCTACCTTATTCATGGAGGGGCTGTCAACAAGAACAGAAGAACCACCCGAATATCACTTGAAATGAGATTTTGGCGCAAATAAGTGGCCTTGCAGCCAATGGTAAGTGTTTCGCAACCACCTAAGATCAATTTTAAGCCGGTTGAGAAGCTCCAAAATAAGATAAATCAAGGGGAGGCGGCCATACCCCTTAAGCAAATCCAAAAACAACGTGGCTTCTTTGTGGTTGGCACTGAACACCGACTGACGTATTTCGTACCTGAGCCTTCTTCTAAGGGCGTGATCCTCCTCTTCAGACCGGTTCATCTGTTGTATTTTCAAGCAAACCAGATAGGTAGAATGCAGTTGTTCGTCGCCCTTTTTATACCACCGGGTTGATAGGGATTCTGAATGCTTCCTGATCGAAGTAAACACCTCAGGCTGATAGGCATATTTATACTTTCTGGCAGACCTCACCCAAAAATCGAAATCTTCGTAAGAGAGCCGGGCATCGTATCCGTCAAGATTGTCAATCACCTGCTTCCGGAACATCATTGTGGGTGGAGCGATAAAATAGGTGGAGATAAGCAGCTTGTAAATGTCTGCTTCCGGCTGACGAAAGGAAGTAAAAAAATGGTGCTTCAGAAAATTGCCGTTTTCGTTAATGTATTCAGCGTTATGGTAAATGACTCCAAAGCTTTCATTCAGTGTTTCAAAAAAAGAGACTTGGGCAGCGACCCGGTCAGGGCGCATCACATCATCAAGCGAAAAATCGATGATGTAGTCACCTTCTGCCAGCTTCAGTGCACTGTTGAACGAACTACAGTTCCCCAGATTTTTCGTATTCTCAATAAATGGAACATCTGGTTTACCTTTCAACAAAGACTTGATAACTTCACCGCTGTTGTCCGTGCTGGCATCGTCTACTACGATCACCTGAATATCAGGATAGGTTTGGTTCCAAACCGACTCCAGCGCCTCCTGTAGGTAGGGTGC
Organism: Imperialibacter sp. EC-SDR9; assembly: GCF_902498805.1. Classification (GTDB taxonomy): domain Bacteria; phylum Bacteroidota; class Bacteroidia; order Cytophagales; family Cyclobacteriaceae; genus Imperialibacter. The sequence goes on from NZ_LR701609.1 coordinate 36,109, forward strand.
CTGGTTATAGCAAAGACAGATGACGGATACCTTTTTCAAATCGTTTGCAAAATGTACAAAAATGGTGAAAATAAGATTTTTTGCATTGGACTGCTGAGAACGGGTACTACTTCCAAGAGCAAACGCATTGAAAAAAGCTAGTGGTCATTGTTGGAGATGAGAGTCAGCAAGGCAGGCAGACCTGACACGAGGTCTCATATTCGATTGTTAAAAAAAACGCCCCATCTGAACCAGTTCAGTAGGAGCTAATTTGAGCATTATCTCCGATAGTTTTTTTGACTGTTTTGGAGAAAATGAAAGACTCCAGAGGAACATAGAAGGGCAACCTGATGACTTCCCGGGCAAGACAATGCTTAGGTCGTATGACAGTCATCGGCAGCACAAACTGAAATAGAAACTGGCTGGCATATCAAATCATCATGTACACCCCGACCCCTTGAGTTATTGTCATTACATGCGGATTTATAGAAGCATTCTAAAACACTATGTTTTAATATCAATTTTTCAAGAAATAAGCATTTTTTAGCACATATCCTATCATACTATATTCTCTTTCTACCAAAAATTTAACAAACTTATTGTTATTATAATCCTTAAAATCAAAGGTTTCATCCTCGACAACTATCAGTTTTGGCTGATACGATGAAAAGTCCAGAGAAGTTAAAACTTCAAGATCATGCTCCTCACAATCTATAGATAAAAGATCAAACTTATTTGGGACATTATATTTTTTAAGTATTGAATTTAAGGTTAAGGTTTCTCGATTTTTAGTTTGGTAAGATAAGCCTAAGTTAACTGCTTCTTTGAGATTGTTTTTGTCAAGTGTTGACAGGACATTATTTTCAATTTGATAAAAATCAACTTGTTGAACTGAATTAGAAATGACTTCAGCTATAGCTATATCTTTTGGTCTGTACAAGCAGTATTTTGCAATCAATTTCTCGTTAGCGTCTATACAAATCCCTCTCCAGCCTTTTCTATATAAGCCATATGTATTAGAAAGAAATTTAGGATGATTACAGCCGACATCCACATAAAAGCACGGATTGGATATTATTGGTTTTAATATTCCTTCTATTATTCTGTCTTCACCTGTAAATGCAAAACTGTATTTTGTAATTCTTCCTAATAGCAATCGAGTAGTTGATGAAAAAAGAATACCAATAATATTAAATAGGCTTCTAAATGGGTATCTGATTGTATAAAATTGACTAAAAACACAGCGAATCTCTTTCAGCGAAAGCCCAATCATTGTATAAAATGCCCGTGAATACGCCCTATTATATAACGACTTATGTAATTTGTTTTGTAAGTAAGATTTCATCAAACTATAATTTGTGATAACGTCCAACTATCATCCGTAAGCTGAGCTCTTCAAATTTCTATAAAAGAATCGAACCGCACTAGCCTTTGTAGCTCCATTTGTACTCTGCTACGCTGGAGTCCACAATTTCACGAGGTAAGAAGGAAAGTAGCTGGCAAAGTATGGGCTGACCGCTTAATTTGCATTCTCATCCATGATGTAGGTTGTTTAGCCCCGCCAAACATCATGACTTTGGTGGGGTTTAACTACCTCGCTATTGTACTTTTCTTAATCTTCATTAAATTCATTAGCTTTTCCCCCAGAGGACAGTATTAGAAAATTGAAAATTTCACTAGAAAATGAAGTTAGCACGATTACTACTGCAAATTCCTTTCAAGTTCAATACGATTGACTTTAAGGAACGGTGGGAAGGCCGCATACCGGGAATGTTAGCCGAGGATGTCGGCAAACTTCAAAGAGAATATCCCATCAAACCAACGAACAGGTGGGTAAACAAAATCCCCTTTCTATTCTCCGTGGTTCAAAATATATCTGTTCTTAAATCCTGTGTCTTTTATAAGCCAACAATAATCCCAAACCTTGAAAAAGGAATCGGCTATATAAGAATTCACAAATCAGGAAGCTCTTCGATTGCTTCGGCATTATCTCCTTCCCCTGGCGACCACAAGCGATCATTGGAAGCAGTGGAGTGGACTGCCTATTACTACTATCAGCAAGGGATACCGCTCGCAGAACATGACCTGAAATACTTCACTGTTGTCCGCAACCCATTTACCCGCCTGGTATCCGCCTACCTCAACAGCTACTTCGAAGGTGAGTCTTTCCACTACGTGTATGACTGTTATTTTTTTGGTTTGTTTCAACAAAGACATTCGTTTTCCGAATTCGTCGAACGTGTTTTCATGATTCCAGAACCTCTTTTGCTTGACCATATTAAGCCACAAACGACGGTATTAAGACACCTGAGGGTTAACAAAATTAAAGTCTTTAAGCTGGAACAAGACAGTCAGAAAATAACACAATTCCTAGGATTAAAAGAGGGGGAGTTTAGCAAGCTTAATGTCACCAGTTACTATGATTATAAGGACTTTTACGACCTGAAATCATTCGAAAGAGCCAGCAAGGTTTATAAAAATGATATTGAGTCTTACGGCTACCAAAAAGAATGTGAAGAGTTGAAAAATCATGTTTCTAAATAAACGAGATGCTACAGTGTGCCTCGCTACACCAAGTTTCTTAGATAAAAACCTAATAATAAAAGCTAGCCGAACTATTTTACCTGCCGAGGCTGATCAGGAGTTTCATACATTTTACTATTTGCACAAGAACATTTTCGTCATTCCGTCGTGGTACCCTACCAAAGATGAGCCTCGCACTGGCATATCCATCAAGGAGCAAGCTGTTTGAGGCAATGAAACAATTCTCTCAAAAGGATATTGTTTTTGAAACATTGAAGATCAGGGAGTATTTTCTTACCCACTTCTCCAAACAGGTAATTACGCAGCAGTTGGGGGCTCTTTATAAAGAAGTCGTCGATGGGTTCTCAGCGTAGTAACCTTAGGCAAGCAGCAAAGCCCACTTCAGCTCCCATCTTCTCCTTAAAACTAAACAAGCCTTTCTGAGACTCACCACGCACTGACGACTTGCCCATGTCAATGAGTGTATAACCTTGCTCAGCCGCCCAGGTGTAGAGCTGAACGATCAGCAGCACCATTGGGCTGTAATTATTGAAAGCCGTGCTGGCAGCTGGCAAAAAATAGTAAAGCACGTCATTTGACACATGAGTGGTGACACATGCAGCAATGATGCGTTGGTCATCTCTGACCGTGAATGCCTGATAAACCCCTTCCAGGTTCACCCACGAACGCCGAAGGTCACTCTCCGAGATATTGATGGCAACACCCTGCTCCCTCCTGCACTCTTCAATAAATGAATACACCTCGCCGAGTTTTTCAAATGGCTCGGCAGCAAAAATGAACCCGGCATTGAGGCATTTGTTTAAGCGCCGCACCTGACTGTCATGCATTTTTTCTTTCAGTCGGTGCGCTGGCGTTACAGCGATGTGTTGATGCAAGTCAGCGAATTGTGTAAAAAACCCAGCCTCCTTCAGACACCTCACAAACATATTCCCGGCAGTTGTCGGAAGTTCGGGGAAGGGTAAATAAACTGTTACGTGGTTCTCCGAAGACTCACCTACTATCCGAGCGGCAAGGGCTTGAATGTGTTGTTCGCCCACTTCCTGCGCAACCGAGAGCCCCCCAAAAGGACTTTTTGGCATACTCACCCAACCGCCATTATCAATAGAAAAGTGAATGATCCCATAAATCTCCCCACCCTTCTCCAAAGTAAATGACACATACCCCCCTTCAGGAAATTGGTTTCCCATAAATGCCATAGACTGAAATAGCAACGGATTAAACGCCCACTGCCTTTTTTCCAGGCCCTTTCCATTCTGATAGAAATTTACCTCCATACAACCTGGGTTACCCATGTTTGACGCCAGCCTCCGTTGACCATCTTATTGCTAAAGAAAAAAAAGCTTCACAACATAATTCATGCATAGTTAAACGTTTAGTTTTTAGTTTTGCAACTGAATGAAAGATTATTGCTGCCATCTATGAAACCAACCTTTGGGCTAGTTATTGTTCTATTGTTCGTCATCCTCTCTCCTCCTCACACCGCAACATCGCAGGAAAGGCTTCCCCTTTTTAGCAGCAAGAGTAAAATAAAATTAGTGCAGCTGTGTGTGGACCACATCTACAACATGGAATTTGATGAGGCCAGAGTGCTTTACAAAGAGATAAAAATTGCTTTGCCTGGTCATCCGGCCATCGATATGCTCGATGCCTTTTTTATCTCCTGGCAGGAAATGCCTTTCAATGTTCATTCCCCGGGTTACAAGAACCACATTGCCAAACTTGAAGCGGTAATTGAAAAGTCGCAAAAAATATTGAAAGAGGACACTGACAATGAAGAAGGCATTTTCTTTGAAATGTCGGCCCGAGGACTCCTGGCAGAATATTACGCCGACGAGGGCAGCTACATGAGGGCCATCAGCGAGGCGAAACAGACTTATGATTTCATCAAAAAAGGTTTCGAGCTAACTGACAAAAATCCGGAGTTTCTGTTTACTGTTGGCTTGTACAATTATTTCAGAGAGACATACCCTGAAAGGCATCCTATCTACAAGCCATTTTTGTGGTTTTTTAAGAGTGGAGACAAAGAGCTCGGCCTTAAGCAGCTTGACCAGGCCTGTCGGCAAGGGGTGCTGACGAAGGTTGAAGCCAATCTTTACACTTCGTACATCTACTTACGATATGAGAACAATCCGGAAACTGCCCTCAAATACCTCAGAAGACTTAATAAAGACTATCCGAAAAATGCCTTTTTCCAAACGAAGCTTGCTGAGGCGCTGGTAATGAATGAGCGTTACAAGGAAGTAGGTCCACTGGCTGATGAGCTACTTGGGAATTCAGACGCTTACTACCGTATGTCGGCCAACTTATTTCTTGGCATCATGGAGGAAAAGAGAGCTCAAAACTTAAGTGACGCAACCTATTATTACCAAAAAGCCCTGAGCGAATCAGCAACATTTGAGTTCAAGGGCGAATACTACAAAAGCCTGGCCTACCTGGGCTTGGGCCGAATTTTTCGGAGGCAGGGCAACAGCGACCTTGCCGACGGGCAGTTTAACCTGGCCATTGAATGGGCCACTACCGAGGAGGTAGAAAAAGAAGCCAAAGGTTATTTAAAACATTAGTGAAGTGGCCTCTTTTCAATCCATTAAAGCCACATCAGAAGGTTTCTACAAAGAAAAGGGCAGCAAGTTTCTGGCATTTGCATTCCCAGTGCGGACGGAAGATGATATCAAGCACCGGCTTGATGAGCTCAGAAAGCAATACTATGATGCCCGGCACCACTGCTACGCCTACATCCTGGGCAACAAAAGTGACAAATACAGAGCCAATGACGACGGCGAACCCAACCACAGTGCAGGCGACCCTATACTTGGCCAAATCCGATCCAAAGACCTGACAAACACCCTTGTGGTGGTGGTTCGGTACTTTGGTGGGACAAAACTGGGCGTATCCGGGCTCATCGCAGCCTACAAAACAGCAGCAAAAGAGGCGCTGGATGCTGCTGAGGTAATTGAAACCACCATCAAAGACGAGGTATTGATCGATTTCACCTACGAGCAGACCAGCGATGTGATGAGGCTTGCAAAAGAGTTCGGCCTGGAAATAGAGGGGCAAACATTTCAGGAAATGTGCTCACTTCGGGGCTTTATAGAGGTTGGCACTGGAGAACCGCTCAAAGAGAAACTTGCACTGGCAGGAGTTTCCAGTGTTCGCATCATCAAAGCCACATAACGTTAATACAAATAACCCTTGCTGTTCAGCACCTGGTAAATTTCCCGGCACACCCAGGCATCGGTAGCCGCATAGTGGATCTGCGCTTTGGTGAGCTCTTCATTTTCCCAATTGGAGGTCTGCTGGGCTTTGTTAATTCTTTTGCCCAGAATCATGCCCGTCAAATTTCTGGCACCCATGTTTTCAAACTCAAGGTCTTTCACCACCTCATTCAGGTCAATAAACCCATCGGGTTCGAAGCGTCTGATCTTGTTCAAATCTACCAGGTCGTCACGCAAGGCCACACCTATTTTGGTAATGGATACGTCCTCCATTAGGTCATAGATTCGATAGTGGGGCCCCAGGTGGTTGATTCTGAAGAGAAAGGCCTCTTCCTGAGTAGCAAACTGCACCAGAGCTGTCGGAAAATATTGGCCTTTTCTGAACGCTGGCTTTGTCTCGGTGTCGAAACCTAAAAACTTCTCTCTGGCTAGTATAGTGGTGGCATCCTTAATGTCTGCCTCATTCGAGATCACATGCACCTTACCTTCAAATCGAAACTCGGGTAATTGCAGTATTTCCTCTTTCGTAATTTTCTTTGGAAAGGTCATTAAGCTACTGCCTCCTTCTGCTCCTTGTACCTTCTGATTTTGATATTAAACACAGCAAAAGCAATGGTCATTAGTGGGCTTATTATATTAAAAAAACAATACGGTGCATAAATAAAGGTGCTCACACCAAGTACGCTGGACTGAGTGGCTCCGCAGGTATTCCACGGCACCAGCACCGACGTCACTGTTCCGCTGTCCTCCAGCGTTCGGCTTAAGTTTTCCGGCATCAGTCCTCTTTCTCTGTAAATATCCGCATACATTCTTCCAGGCACTACAATGGCCAGGTACTGGTCAGAAGCTGTGATATTAAAAAACACGCAGGTAGCGGATGTTGAGGTAATCAGCGACCAGGTAGAATTCACCCGCTTAATAATCTCGGCAGCAATTTTTTTCAACAAGCCACCTGCTTCCATGATACCTCCAAACACCATAGCGCACAATATCAGCCAAATAGTGTTGAGCATGCCCGACATGCCGCCAGTTGACAGCAATTCGTTCACCATCGCATTGTCAGTCACCACATTGATATCTGTATAAAGCGCCTTCATCACTCCCACATATGTTTGTTTCCAAAGAGGCCCGTCTACGGCGGCCACCTCCAAAATGATATTGGGCTGGAAAATGAAAGCAAACACAGCTCCCAGCAGGGTACCGGCCAGGAGGGCGGGAATAGCAGGTACTTTTCTGATAATCATAAAGATCACAGCCACGGGCACTATGAACAACCATCCGTTGATATCGAATTTATCACTTAGCGAGGCCAGGATAGGTGCAATATCATTTACTGTGCCGTCGGATGACGAGAATACGCCAATTCCGATATAAATGAGCAAAGTAAGTGTGAGCGAAGGAACAGTGGTATAAACCATGTACCTGATATGTGTAAACAAATCAGTACCGGCCATCGCAGGGGCGAGGTTAGTTGTATCAGAAAGAGGTGACATCTTATCGCCAAAATAAGCACCTGAAATAATGGCCCCGGCTACAAGCCCTTCGGAGATTCCGAGTGCCTGCCCGATACCGAGCAGAGCAACACCAAGGGTAGCAATCGTAGACCAGGAACTGCCCGTTGCCAGAGACACTATAGCACTAACAACGCAGGCGGCAAACAAAAAGATGGTGGGGTTAAGAATTTGAAGGCCATAGTAGATCATAGCAGGAACAATACCGCTTAGCAGCCAGGTACCTGCCAGTGCCCCTATCAACAAAAGAATCAAGATCGAAGACATGGCAGAGCTGATACTTTTCACCACGCCGTCAATCATATCATCCCAGGAAATACCCAGCCTCGAAGACACAATGGCTGCTACAGCCGCTGCCAGAATCAATACAATCTGGTTGGAGCCATCCAGGGCGGCATCACCAAAAATGACAACGTTGACAGAAAGCAGCACAATAAGGAAAATGATGGGAACAAAGGCGTGCCAAAGGGTTGGCTCTTTCGTTTTTTGCATAAAAACGGATTATAACGATTTTAATAAGGTTTGAAGATAGTAAAAAATCAAAAGGGAGGCCTGCTTTTGCATTTCAATAAATATTTTACCGGAAATGTTTTGATTCTGTCTTCGATAAGTACAACTATTCATCAACAGCCAACTGCGCCAGCTCTTCGCCAACCAGCGTGCCAATAGCCACGCCCATACCACCGAGTCTCACCCCAATGGTTATGTTATCCGAAACCTTCTTTACAATGGGTTCCTTCGTTTTCCCAAACGCCATTATGCCAGACCATTGCTGGTCAATTTTCAACGAAGAACCCGGCACAATCACCTCAGCAAGCAGTCGTTTCAGCTCCGCCAAAATTACCTCATTCACGCCAAAGTCGGTGGTAGTTTCTTTATCAAAATCGAGGTTCCTACCGCCGCCCAGCAAAATCCGGTCGCCAGCGTTCCTGAAATAATAGAAGCCCTGATCCATATGAAAAGCACCCCGAAAAGGAATCTTTTTCATTGGCTCGGTCACAAAAACAAGCCCCCTGCCTGGCTTAATATCGAGCTCAGGGAAGTACTGTGAGGCAAATGCGTTCGTGCAGAAAGTCAGTTTTTTGGCTTTGAAAGTGATGTCGGTGTTGGTGGCAGATGAAAAAGCCGATACCTCCACATGGCTTTGCAGGTCTTCGTGCCGCTTTACTTCGCAGCCAGTAAGCACGTGTATTTTTTTGGCTGCGGCGATTTGATAAAGGCTTCGCATCATGTTGCCGGTATGCAGCTGCCCCTCCAGGGGATTGACAATGACCGTTTTCACCACCGACTTGTGGAAACCGAATTTTTGAACAAGCTGTGCGTCCTCCTGAAATACTTCAATACCGAAAAAGCTTTTCAGCAACCCATTCACTTTGGGGATTTCGGGCAGGTACTTTACCTCAGCTTCCGACACCAACTCATAGCCTCCATTTTGCTGAAAGCCCAGCCCGGCATCCCCCACTCGTTGTCTGAGCTTCTGGAGTCCGGCCCACCTGCGTTTCACAAGTGCCAGGCAGCCCTCCTCTCCCAGCACCCTGATGTCTTCCACCAGCTCGGTGAGGCTGCCAAAGCAGGCAAAACCTGCATTCTTTGTACTAGCCCCTGATGGCAGCAGACCACGTTCCAAAAGCAATATGCTGGCATCTGGCGTTTTCTCCCGCAAACTGATGGCAGTACTCAACCCAACAATACCTCCGCCTACGACGATGTAGTCCCAGTTTTGAAACGATTGGCTTTCCCAAAAACTTAATGACATAGCGTATTCTGTTTGCCTGCAAGCTAACGAATCAATCAATTGCCGGACACCTGTTGTTGATAAATGGGCTTAAAATATCAAAAGGATTATGTATTTTAGAAGAACATAACCCTAATGATCATTATGAGAAAAATAGACGCCCTTCTTTCGGAGTATGGCGAAAGCCACCAAAACGGAACCAATAAAGCCATTCACTGGATTTGCGTGCCACTGATATTTTTTAGCATTGTGGGGCTTATCTGGTCTATCCCCAGTGGCTTTTTGCAGAATTTTATCAGCGACAATCCCTACGTGAACTGGGCCACTCTTCTGCTGGCAATCACGCTGATCTACTACATCACGCTTTCCATTCCCCTCTCCTTTGGCATGCTGCTAGTGGCCGCTGTTTGTTGTGTGGCGGCCAATTACCTGAGCCAAACTTTTGCCACGCCCCTGTGGGCCATTTCGCTGGGCATCTTTGTTGTGGCGTGGATCGGGCAGTTCTACGGACACAAGGTGGAAGGGAAAAAGCCATCATTTTTCAAAGACCTCCAGTTCCTCCTTATCGGGCCAGCCTGGCTGATGCACTTTATTTATAAGAAGCTGGGAATACCTTATTGAGATGGGATTTTAGGAAAAAAGCTCTTGAAGATGCCTATTTAGGCGAAATGAGTTTCTTGTAAAGACTTACCACCTCTTCACCCATCCTTTGCCATGAAGCCTTTTTAAGGTCGCTTTCCTGGGCTTTGGTGTAGGCTTTGAGCCTGGCTGGGTCGCTCTTCAACTCACTGATGAAGTTCTTGATGGAGAATGTATCCCATGGGTCAAACTTCGCTGCATGGGTGAGCACTTCGGTAACGCCCGCTTTGGCAGACAAAACAGCCGGCACGCCTGCGCTCACGGCTTCCAGCGCCACAATACCAAACGGGTCGGAGTTAGATGTTAGCAGAAAAACGTCAGTGTCTGCAAAAAACTGAGGCAACTTCTTTTGGTTCAGAAAACCCGGGAAATTGAAATAGTGAGACAAATTCATTTTGTAAACCTTCTCTTTCAGCTCGTCGAGCATATGGCCACTGCCAGCCATGGTAAACCTGTAAGCATCGTCCATTCGAAGGAGCTCTCTGGCTACATCCACAAAATGTTCCGGTCCCTTTTGCCCAACCATTCTCCCCAGAAACGAAACATTAAAAGTATTTCTCTTGTGGGGCTTCGCAGCTGCCACAGGAAAATAACCGTTGTGAACGACATGAATTTTGGACAGCTTGATCCCATAGTGAAGATGGATAAGCTCTTTCGTTTGATGACTAACAGTGATCACCGCATCGGCTGCCTCGAATCCTTTGCGCTCGATATCGTAGATGTACTGATTCACATGCACGCCCATTCTATCAAATTCGGTGCTATGACAGTGCACCACCAGCGGTTTGCCGCTAGCCGACTTTGCCATTACTCCTGCCTCGAATGTCATCCAGTCGTGCGCATGGATAACGTCGGCATCTGACTTTGTGGCTTCCTCTCCAACTATAATGGCATACTTAACCACCTCATTGAACAGATCAGGGCCGTAGCCACCTCTCAGTTTCTTGCGAAGCGGTTCAAGCTTTTCTTTTAATACCGTTTTTTCTTTTGTTTGCTTTTGAACGACGTGCTGTTTAACAAACTGCTCTTCCGACAAGTAGGGCAAGAGATAGGAGCCTATTTCCAGCACTTTCACATCTTCCCACCATTCCCGCTCTTCCGACAACACCTTTTTCCATTCCACTTCCTCAGCCTCCCTGAGCGAGACTTTGTTCCACGATTTCTTCGCTGTAACCTTCGGAAGTATAAAATCCACCGACACGTTCTGCTCACTCAGCCCCAGGGTCAAGCCATGACACGCAACACCTAATCCTCCGGAAATTTCGGGCGGGTATTCCCACCCAAGCATGAGTACCTTCATTCAAATGGATTTATGCTTCAATATAAAAAAGAAAGGATCAGTGTGGTAGATAAGTTCTGTAAAAAAGGAATTAATTATAGACGATTCTCAACACCTCTACCTTCACGCCATGCTCCTTCATAAAGTTGATCCAAAAAACCTGATGAGCCGATAGATGGTCGGTGGGTGATTTCACCTCCCAAAAGTGATAGTCATCACTATTCCACACAAACAGATCGGGCAGGCCAGTGCCATTTTCCAGCGGATTGCGGGCCATTTCCAACGAGATTTCCTTCAGTTGCTCAAGGCTTAAGTGCCGAAATAGCGCCTCCATGTGGGCTGCCAAATCAGGATGCCAGCCGACCCAGGGGTTGACAATACTCTCCTTGGCCTGCATGGTCACGTAGACTTTTTCCTGTAACTGTTGTTTACTCTCAAAAACAGACAAAAAATGCTCGAAGGCCTGGTAACGACTTTTTAAATAACGACGATCCTGCAAGTCAACCGGCACACGCTGCAAAGGCTGGTGAATGAGCGCCCGTTCCTGGCTGTAGAGTTCTTCCCAAAAGACCAGGCCAAACAGACTGCGCCAGATATAGTTCTCGGTGTGGGCGCCTTCAAAGCCTTGCTCCCGCAGCGTAATCAAAACATGCTCTTCGATGTTCAGGCTTCCATCGGGCTTTGGCACAATCAGCTCCGGCGCCTCCTTCATTACCTTTGTGGTGGTGAGTACTTGTTTTTTACCGGAAAGCTTCACCAGTTGATCGCTGGCAAAAAGCCACTCAGAGTGCGTTTCCGGCTCGGCTGCAATTCGTTGCAGCACTTCCTTTGCGTCGTCCTTTTTTCCGAGGCTTATGAGCACCCGCACCAGCCGCTCCCTCGACTCCGGCAACGAATGCCTCGAATAAGTGATGGCGGCTCTTTCCAACAACTTATTTTGCTCATACCACTTGCCGGTGCGCATGATGAATTTCTTTACAATGGATTCCGCCACCGGCGACAGATTTTCAGGCACATAGGTCAGCGCACCTACAGCTTCATCAATTAAAGCTTCATCCTCCACTAGCATAGCTCTTTTTAGCGACCGGTATTGCTGGTGCAAATCGAACAGCTGGCTCACCTCGTCGTAGCTCCTGAATTGCGGCTTGAACAGCTCTTCGTCGTACGTTTCAAACTTAGCATTGCCAATGTCCCTGATCACGAACTGCGACATGTCACCCCACGGATGCCCGAAGAAGAAAAGCCTGATCATCTCCAATTGTTCCAGCTTTGCCATCTCCACCACTTCTTCCAGGGCAAGCAGCCTGTCCCTCATTTTGGGCAATGTAAACGTTTCAAACAGCAGCAATATCAGCTCTTCTCTCTTTGCCTGTTTGGCCTCGACGCCCACGCTTTTCAGCACCTCTTTCAGTTCGCCCACTGTGAAAAGCCTCACCAAGTCCAGTGCATCCCATTCGTCGTTGACAATGGGCGAAGAAATAAACCCATTCTTGTGTAACTCTTGCCAGGCAGTGGCGGTATCCTTTATCTCAGGATAAATAAGTTTAGCTGGCCGAAAAAATCGACCTTTGCGGTTGGCCATCCGGATGTAAAGGCACTGAGCACTGATGCTTAAGGCACGAAAGTCGGAAAGGAAGCCAGTTTCAAAAGGAGTTAAAAATGAAGCGTATAGTCTTTCTACATGAGCCAGCACATAGAGGAAGTTGTCGTGGTAGTAGGTATCGTGAAGGCGAATTGGAGGCGTTCCCATTATTTTTCTTTCCGAAGATGCAACCCTGACACCAAATTAGACATCTAATAAGCAAAATCAATTCATTTTGAAAAGAAGAGAGTTAGCGGCCTATTTACTTTTTACACTTGCAATCCTGTATTGCATAGTGGTGGAGCGCAACCATCTGATGGTCAGCGATAGTGAGAAGGTTCTCGAGCGACCGCTGCCTGCCTTTACCGAGTTGATTATTGATATTCCCTGCCAGGTGAGGGTACATACGCAACGAGTTGGCCAGGGCAAAATCATCGGCGACAATGCCCTGCTCGACAAGCTCAACCTTTCCTCGGAGGAAGGAACCCTCTACATCAAACTGGACGACCCTGAAGCCAAGCATTGGAAAAACTTTCTTTTCAGTCGCTGGGAAAGCGTCACGCTCGACATCTACATCCCTTCAGATGCACCACAGCTGGCTGGCACCTCAAAATGGCTAACTTTCAAAGAATCGGAAGACGACGGCATGACCATCCATTCTTTCGGGCTGAGCAGCCTGAGAATCGGCACTGATAGTGTGATGTCGGCTAGTTTTTGAGTGCTAACATCAACTTTAAAAACTTTTACTCATCACTCATATTCAGTAACTTCATCAAGAATTAGTCAACCCACCTCATTGTTTGAAACTAGTTAACGAATATTAAGTGCCAAAAATATTTGAGTATTTTGGGATAATTATCTTTTTCTATTCAAATGAACATGATCCAATACACGTTCATGCTCAAAAAGGTGAATATGAAACCAAAGCCGAGTTCTTCCTTTTGAATGGAGAAATCACAGAGATAAAATTGTCGGCAGTCAAAGGCAGAAAAAGTCTTAAAAGTGGTGATTTAAGAGACTTCAAATTGTTCCTATCGAACTACTCCGAGAAAATAGTCGAAAAGTGGGTTGACTTTTTTGTGTATCATAAAAATGTTAGTTTTGAGAAGATTACAACAAAGCTGTCATGATTATCACTGACGATACGAAAGAAAGCAGCCAGGCTATTGTGAGCGTTTCGATGGCGGAGTATGTGAATGACTACACCATTCGGATTCATTTTAGCGACCGCACTACTCAAGTGGTCGATTTCAAAGAATTTCTAACCAAAAGCAAACATCCCGCTGTTAAAAGGTATCTCAATAAGGATTTGTTTACGAAGTTTGAGATAGTTGACGGTAATCTTAACTGGATGGATTACGATTTGATTTTTCCGGTTTGGGATTTGTATACTGGCAAAATTAGCTGAAACTAGTCCCCCCTGTAAGCCGCTTCAGTCGTTCTTCTTGCCAAATCCTCCAGGTCAATCCCCACTAGCTCCTTCGTTGCTTTTAATGACTTTTCCTTCAAGCCTTTGGGCAAGCCGTCGTATCCCCAATAAGCCCCAAGAATCGCTCCCGTGATCGCCGCTACTGTATCGTTGTCACGGCCGTAGTTGACCACAAACTCCATCGCCTTTTGGAAGTCACCTTCTGAATACTCCAGTGCCACCAAGTTGATGAAGTGGATTTCTCCGGCATGAAAAGGAATGTCCTGAAGCCTGGCGTCCATCAGCTCATAAGCTTTTGATAGCTGTGCATATTCCAGCCGAGTTCCTTTAAAGTTTTTGGGCACTCTCAATGCCTGGTCAACATCTTTTTCCGTCATGCCTTTGGCTGTGTGGGTAATCTCTCGTGAAGCGGTGTAGCTGGCATAGGCCAGGCGGCCTATCAGTCGGCTGTTGAAATACCTCAGTGGATCAACCTCCCTGGTTATCAAGGCGATTTGCTCCGGTTTTACACCCGGCTCCATGGCTTTGGCCACATAGGCTGCAGTAAGCCCGGTAATATCACGAGCATAGCCATGATCAAAGAAACCCAACCTGTAAGATTCTGTATATGCTCTCTGAGGCTGCCCGGGATAAAACCCACCGATAGATGGCGAATAGAGCATGCCTGCACAAGCCATTTCTCCCCCATAAAACCTGTTCACAGCATAACTATAGGCCTGCAAGTCGTCGTCAGCAAATGGCTTGGCTACCTTGGCCCACTCCTGTAGCCAGGTCATGTGCATCAGCTGGCGTTCCATGGCTTCGGGCCCAAAGGCATCTATTTCTTTCACCTGTTGCATTTCTGCTTTGTACAGGTTGATGATGTGATTGGCAAAAGCCTTTGCATCCAGCGAATCGTTGCCTTCTTGTGCAATCAGGTAGTTCCCCATCAGCAATTTCCAGCGAGTGTCGTCGGTGGTTCCACCGGCAGCCAGGTTATCTTCCCATGGCCCCTCTGGTGAACCCTCCCGGGTTACCGCATCAAGGCTGTCGACAAAACCGAACTGAGCCTGAATACCGCTGCGGTGCCACATTTCTGTTGGGGCCCCCATGGCGTCGCCAATAGCCGAGCCTACCAGCATGCCCAGCACTTTGTTGTAATACTGCTCCTTTGTCAGACCTTTTGGCCAGTCGGCCGAGACCTGACCAGAAGGTGCAGCCGGTGACGGGAAGGCGGGTTCCTTCTTTTCCGTTTTCTGCTGGCATGCCAGAAACCCGATCATCACGGCCAACGAGGCAGTGGAGGCTATACGTTTTATCTTAAGCATTTGATGTTATCTTTTTAGCGGCCAGCTTTAGCAGCTCTTCTTTTTCTTCCAACGACAAATCGAGGGGAAGTTGGGCCAGGCCAATGATTCTCCTCAGCACCTCCATTCCTTCAATTTGTCCGGCCAGGCCGGCATTCACGTTGCCGCCGTATTGTGCTACCACCTTCTCTATATCGGCTTCCGGCTGCTGCGCCATGCGCAGATGTGCCAGCATCACGCCCAGATCGTACTCAGCAGGGCCAAAGAAACAAAACTCCGGATCGATGACCTTAAAGCGGGCATTGACCCGGAGCCAGCTGCCCGGGTAGTAGTCGCCGTGCAGCAAGGTGCTGCCAGCCGACAGGTAAACCTCGCCAAGCGCCGACACTTTTTGCTTTAAGGCCGAGTCCTTCTTATAGGTCATTGCCAATGCCTGAAGACCCGGCTGTATTGTATCAAGATCAAAGCCATTGTCTTCCATATAAGGATAAACAAACAGGTGCTCGTGGTTGAGCTTTCGAAGGGCCAGGTTGTCGGGGAATGTGCTCATGGTTTCAGCATCGAATTTTTGCCCATGCAGCATCTTTAGAAAATCCACTGCGGCCGTCAATTCTTCGGCTGTCATCTGTTCGTCTTTCTTATAAACAAATGTGTAATCAGCGCCTTTTCCAAGATCCTCCAACACCATCAAATGATTTTTAGCATCGAAGCCGACTACCCAGGGCAGGTATTTCCTCAGCTCCGGCAGTGAAGCCGCCAGGGCATAAAACCGGCGCTCTACGCCTATTCTTTCTATGGGTGCGGCAATTTGCGGGTACTTGTTAACAAAAGCTCTGGACTGCTTTAGAATAAGATTTCTGGTGTCTCCCACTACCCTTACCACCACATTCATATTGCCTTCGCCGGGCTTTTCCAGTCTGAGCACCTCCTCGTAGGGTTCCACCCAGTTTCTATCCTGCAAGTACTGTAGCATGGCACTTCTCGAAATATCCAGGGATAATTCCATCTGACGCTTACGGTTTTGATTAAATAACGCTTACAATCGCAAAATGACTATTTGAAACAAAAGTTGCTGTATTAAAAGTCACTTTCTATTCAAATGGTCGGCAAGCAAACCAAAATTGCAGGCGTCGGTACGGCAGCAGTGGGTTGAGCGCTGCAAGCCGTCAACCGCCGGAGTACGATGCTTCAGGTTTTTTGAATGTATCAAAGTAGGCTTAACTTAGCCGCACAAAATCATATTTAACTTTTCCAATGCCACAAATCGACACCATTATTTTTGACCTGGGCGGCGTACTCATCGACTGGAATCCCCGTTACCTGTACCGCAAGATTTTTAAAACTGAAGAGGAGATCACCTGGTTTCTTGACAATATTTGCACCAGTGCCTGGAACATCGAACAGGATGGCGGCCGCTCTTTTGCCGACGCCACAGAACTGCTTGAAGCCAAACATCCTGAGTGGGAGGAGCCCATCAGGGCTTACTACGGCAGGTTTACGGAAAGCTTCAACGGTGCCATTCAGGAAACGGTGGAGATATTAGATCACCTCAAAAACAAAACGGATCACAGACTCTACGCCCTTACTAACTGGTCGGCAGAAAGCTGGCCCTATGCGCTCGACACGTTTCCTTTTTTGCATTGGTTTGAAGGCGTGGTAGTGAGTGGCGTGGAGAAAACAAGGAAGCCTTACCACGACATTTACCAGATCGTTTTTGATCGCTATAGGGTGAATCCGGAGACGGCCATTTTCATTGACGACAACCATGATAACGTGGAAGCCTCAAAGCAGCTCGGAGTAACGGGCATCCACTTCAAAAGCTCGGCTCAGCTTCGGGAAGACCTGCAAAAGCTAGGCGTGCTCAGCTAGAGATAGGGCTCAAAAAAGTCGACAGGCAGGTGCCAAAGCTTGTCTTTGAACCTGCTTCGGAAAAACCCAAAATGACCGATCTCCTTCAAGCCGAAATCTGATGGCTTCAATTGCTGGTGGGTTGTTTCGGCGTTCGAGTACTGCGTTTGCAAAAACTTAACGGCTCGTGGGGGTGCCATCATGTGGTCGTCGTGCACACTAACAAAATGAATGGGTATGGTGAGAGCTTCGAACTTTTCCTTCACGGCCTTATCGTCCTTCCAGATACCCTGCGGATGCAAACCCCAGCTCCTCCATTCGAGGGCTGCGTCCTTTGGTAGTGGTGGGCCTCCACCCACCACAATGCCCGGCATATAACCCAGAGCGTTGGAGCTAAGCGGAAGGGAGACTTTCCAGAAAAAATCAACAAGAAATCTGTAAACGCCATCCCACAAATGGTTGGCCGCACATTGGGATCCAACAAACCAGACAGCAGTTATTCGGGGGCTCAATTCCGCCAACGGAAGTACCTGGCCCGCCACGCTGTGGCCGATCACAAATACCTTTTCATAATTATCGAATCCCCAGGCCAGCGCCGCCTGCAGGTCGAGTCGGCCCCAGTCGCTCATTTTGGCATCAAAGCCTTTGATGGGCCCCTGCAGTGATTCGCCAATACCCCGATAGTCGAAGGTCAGCACATTGAACAGCCCTGTTTCTGCCAGGTAGGCGGCGTACTTGCTGTAATAAGGCTTGGGCACGCCGGTGGCCGAGGCGATGACCACCAAGGCCTTAGAAGGAGTCGATGCTTTGAATAGCTGAGCCGATAGTTGGTAACCATCGGAGGCAGTTAGCTGGTGAGGGGTAGTGTTCATATAGGTTAAAAAAGTATACATAAAGATAGTATCATTCCGCTGATACGGTAAGATACTGCTCTTTCTAAACCCATCTGGCCCGATTTTCGTATATTAACATAAGAGACGTGCATTTCGCCGCTCTACTCCACTGATTCCCCCGCAGCCCATCAAAACCCTACTTGCTGCGCACCACTCACCCATACTGCCCACCACTTCGCAATATTGAAAAACCCACGGTACACCTCCGCTTTAGCCCCGACATCAAATCGGGCGTGGAGCGGCTAAAGTTTGAAAAGGCCGACGCCGATGCCCTCAAGCGGGCCGGCGTAAAGCATGCAGAGAAGCGATAACCATTCACCGCCGTAGATTTGGGTATATCGTTACTGCTGCTTTGAGCAGTCAATTAACGGATGTTTAAAGGCAACTTCAGGTATTGAGTGCGAGTTTTTCACCCATATATTCCTGCCAGGTGACGAGGAGGTATTTTTGCTTGTTGTTGTGGGTGATGCCCAAAAATCCGAAATCGTAGCAAAAGAGGTATGTGTCGCCGTTTGGGTTTTTCCAGAAGTGGGTAAAAAGGTGTGGGTTGAAGCCTTCGTTGTGGAGTGTCTCCCGCCGAATGGTGGTAAGGCCGCTGACGTTGTATTTTTTAAGAATCTTGCGATTGATTTTAAGCTGTTTGTCGACCTGAAAGTAAAACTTCTCGCTTTTCAGTTTTTTTTCATACTGGTCGACAGATTTACACTGCACAGAGCAGTATATTTTGTCGACCCGGCCTTTTACAGCGCCTCTGCACACCGGGCATGTCCTCATATCAGTATATTATACGTGTAGTATGCGACTAATATACGCATAATATACCGATATATTTTTTCTTTCTCTCGTTATTGCTCCCCCATGGAAAAGCTACAAAACATTACTTTGAGGCATTTGATTATCGATAATACCAAGTGTATTGGTCTTCAATTCTTTGCTCACAAGGTTATCCATGCCCTTGTCAAGGAATTGCCTGATCCCAAATGGAGTCACGAACACAGCATGGTATACGTAAAAAACACTCCCCAAAACCTTACAGCGATATTCAATAAGTTCAAGGGAGTAGCGTGGGTAAATTGTCAGTATTTCTTTAAAGACAGGCCTGTTAACATACATAGCGACGAACATGGGGATATTTCCTGGGTAGAAAAAAGGAAAGTATCTGACGGCTATAAGGTTTGCCCTGCTGAATATCTTCAGAGGCTCTCTATCAAAAGGTATTCTTCCAATACCATACGTACTTACGTTTACTATTTTGAGAAATTCATTAATCACTACAAAAGCGAACAGTTAAATTCTCTATGTGAAACCCATATAAGGGCATTTTTGGAGGAAATGGTCAAAAACAAAGCCTCTGGCTCAGCAGTAAATCAGGCGGTGAATGCTATCAAATTCTATTATGAAATTGTGCTGGACATGCCCAGTCGATATTATCAAATAGAAAGGCCAATCAAGGAGCACAAACTACCAAAAGTCCTGGCTAAAGAGGAGGTGAAAGCCATCATAGCGAACACAGGAAATATCAAACATCGGTGTATTGTGGAACTTTTGTATTCAGCAGGATTAAGGAGAAGCGAGCTTATCAACCTGAAGATCAGCGATATTGATAGTGGCAGGATGACGATAAGGGTAGAAGGAGCGAAGGGAAATAAGGACAGGTTAACGTTACTATCTCAGACAGTGCTAGACGACTTAAGAAAGTATTTTGTGAAGTGGCGCCCTAAAAATTACCTATTTGAGGGTGCTGGAGGTGGAAAATACAATGGCCGAAGTATTGAGCACATTTTGCAGCGTGCCGCAGTGAAAGCTAAGGTAATGAAAAGAATAACACCTCACATGTTGCGGCACAGTTTCGCCACTCACTTGCTGGAGAACGGCACCGATTTGAGAAATATTCAAATATTATTAGGACACAATTCGCTTCGAACCACAGAAATTTATACCCATGTGGCGGTCAATGCTTTTTCTTCAATAAAAAATCCTCTAGATTAACTAAAAAATATAATGGGTATAACACGCACTAGTGCGTGTTACCCAAGTGTTGAACGAAACCTCCTTACGGAGGTAGCTTTTCGAAATCCGTATCTTGAAGTGAATCATCAAACTTCAAATGTTATGAAAAAAAAGAAAAGCTAAGCCAGCGGTTCGTTCGTGAGTTGACCTTCCG
>NZ_LR701610.1 GCF_902498805.1 Imperialibacter sp. EC-SDR9
TTGGCGTATGAACATGCATAAAGCTAGCAAAAGCCTCTCTGGGACACCCAAGACACCGTCAAAAACCCCTCTATTTTAACTTAATTGAGGATTTTCGATAATCTTATAAAAAAGTGCGGAAGTCAGGAGGGGGCCAAATGGCCCCTTTTTTAGTAATACACACGCTTCAGTCGCAAATCAAAATGCAAAACACCATTTTAATTGTCTTTGGCACCGTCGTCGACCCAGCAAGCTATTGTTTGAATTTCCAAATCAGTTAATGAACCCACCTTTGGCATTGTTTTGTTGCCCGTTTTCACCTTTATAGTGGCAGCATTTTCCTGAATAGCTCCAAATGAAGTGAAGTTTGGTATGCCGGCGGTTCCATTATGGCATGTGGCGACGGCGCAATTGGTGGAGATAATTGAAGAAACCTGATCTTTGAAACTCACGCCTGACAACACCAAAACCTCTTTGTCTTCTTCACAACCAATCTCATCCTTAACTGTGACAATGTGAAGTCCGCTTGAAACCCCGGTGAACTCACTTGCGCTGCCGAAGGCACCATCATCCAGCCTGTACTGGAAATTGCCACCATCACCCGTGGCTTCAACGGCAATTGCACCAGTCGACGCCCCACAGGTCGAGGAAGTGGAAGTAGCTTCGATGGTGAGGCCGCCTTCATCAGAGAGACTTGCAGTCACAGTCTTCATGCAGTCATTGGCGTCCCTCACGGTTACTGTGTAGGCACCTGCCTCTAACCCGGTAAAAAGCCCACTGCTTTGAAACGATTGCCCGTCGATAGAAAACTCATAGCTCCCGGCTCCATCAGTTGCCGCTGCTTCTATTTCCCCTATTCCTTGTCCGCAAACATCGTTTGACGACCCTGCAATGGATACGACAAGGTCGCTGACAGTGCAGTCTGGGGTGGCATCTTCGTCGCCTCCCCCGCAAGAGGAAAGAAATACGGCGAGTCCTGTTAATAAAAGTAAATTTCTTCTCATAGTCTTAGTTTATGGTTTTTTTTAAAAAATGATATTTGGCTGTGACCAGGGTTCCTGTGGTGAACAAATGCACATCACCGTAACCAACTCCACCCAGCGGGGCTTTTACAAAAGGCTCTAGCTGCACTGAAAAATGCCTGGTCAGATAGGTCTCGATGCTGAATGAAGCTGAAACCACGCTGAGGGGATGGTTGCTCCAATTTTCGCCGGACCAACCTTTGTAGCGCCCCTCCACGCCGTCCTCGTAGACGTAGCTATAGTTTTCTGACAGCATCCAGTAAGATGACATACCTGCGCTCACCCAAATCCGGGTTCTGCCAATATTAACCACCTGCAAGCTGACAGTTATGGGTACGTCCAGCACACTACACGAAGCGTCTGTGCGAATCGGTTCTATCCCACCGGGCCAGCCCGACCCAAACGGTGGGTTGTAGTCGCCTGCACCGGCGGCATATACCTTGTCGAACTTATACACACCACCGGATAGCTTCCATCGCCTGCCAGGGCTATACTCAGCTAAAAACCCAAACCCCTTACCTATTTCTTTCAAACTAGGGTGAAAGCCGATACTGCTTACATCCGGAGAGGCGGCCAGTCCAACCGCAAACCGGTAAAAACCTTCGTCAGGAATTGCCTCTGGTGGATTGGGCGCATACAGCGGTGCCAGGTTAAGGGCTGCCTTGTAACCGACCAGCGGGGAATGTGCCAATGGCTTGCTGCTCAGGTGGGTGATTACCGCCGGACGCTCTCCATCTTTGAGACCTATTTCTGAAAAATCATTTACGTTTCCCACACCGGGGTGATCTGCTGTTTGCAGTGTTTGGGGCACCACTTTGTTTCCATTTGATACTTGTGACTTGTCGGCATCAAAGATGGCTCCGGCTGGCTCTTTTGCTCTTGTTTGCTGAGAAGAGGATCCTCTTTGCTCCGCCCGGTCTTCACTGGCAATACCCGCTGCCCTCGAAGCCGAAACTTCTCCGTTTCTATCTGACAGCTCCTCTATGCCGGGAAATTTGGCGTCGGTTTCCGTTGGCTGATTCTCGTTTAAAATTTTCGGCTTGCTTACGCTTTCCTCTGTTGCCGGGCTATCCATTTGAAGAGTTGATGCGCCACTATTTTTTGGTTGGATTACTCTTCCGATCTCTCCATTTTTGCTCTCCCGGTTATCAAAATACTCTTTAAGAAACCACCCTGATAAGAAAGCGATGACGGTAAGCACTACTACTGCTGCAACAGCCTTCAGCCCTACAAAAGAACTCCCTCCTCCTCCTGTAGAAATAGCAGATGCGTCGAGCCGGGCCTCCATCAGCAGCCAGTCTTCTTCCCTGAAAGGAAAGTCCTTTTGGCCAAGTCTCTTCTTGAAAAAGTTTTCGATATTTTGCTCCTTATCAGACATTTTCCGATTCAAAGAAGTTTTTCAATTGTTCCTGAAGTCTCTTTCTGGCTTTAGCATAGTTAGATTTTGACGTTCCAACAGATATCCCCAGCTGCCTGGCTATTTCCTCATGCTTGTAGCCCTCAATGGCATATAAGTTAAACACCGTCCGATACGCTGGTGAGAGATTTTTCAATATCCCAAGTATCTCTTCATGCGAAATACCTGATATTACCGTGTCAGCGCTTTCCGCCGACTCCGCTTCTTCGAGGTCCTTCATCTCATTAAATCGAAGATCCTTCCGTGTTCGGTCGATGGCTGCATTGATCATGATCCTCCGCAGCCAGGGAACGAACGGCCTGGAAAGATCGAACTTGCCGATGTACTTAAATATTTTCATAAAGCCGTCATTCATAATTTCCACCGCATCTTCCCTGCTTTCTGCGTAGAGTACACAAATATTCATAGCATAGCTGTAGAATGACTGATAGAGCTCTTTTTGCTGAGCCCTTCTTCCATTCATGCAGCCTTTAATAATTCGCTTCAGCTCGCTATGATCAGAATCTTTCAATGACGGTGGTTGAGGTCTTTATAAACAGTACATGGTAACTAGTTGAAAAGGTTGCCTGCTAAAAAAACTATACTTCTTACAGTCAAAACAACAGAAGCGTTGCCTCACCGGAGGATATCATACAATACCGGGAGAAAAATTGTCACCTCTTCTCTAATTTAATGAGAGTCGACTTTTAGAATGTACGGGTGTTTTACTAATATTGCAATCCCTTTTGGGGAATCGAGGTGTAGCGCAGCCCGGTTAGCGCACCACGTTAGGGACGTGGGGGTCGGAAGTTCGAATCTTCTCACCTCGACAAAAGGCCAGCAGAAATGCTGGCCTTTCTGTTTTATTCAAAGCCAAATTATTGCAGGGACGTGGACGTCGGAAGGCTGGGCGCCCCCGTACGAATCTTCTCACCTCGACAAAAGGCCAGCAGAAATGCTGGCCTTTCTGTTTTATTTAAAAGCCAAATTATTGCAGGGACGTAGACGTCGGAAGGCTGGGCGCCCCCGTACGAATCTTCTCACCTCGACAAAAGGCCAGCCATTGTGCTGGCTTTTTTCATTCAACAGTGGCTATGCACTTTAGCTCAATTGCAATAGGCGTGGGCAAAGCAGTTACTTCCACCGTGGTTCGGCAGGGCTGGTTGTCTTTGAAATATTCTGCGTAAAGGCGGTTGTAGGCAGCAAAGTCGTCTTTCATGTTGGTGAGAAATACAGTCACATCCACCAGGTTTTCCCACTTGCTACCCGATGATTCAAGAATCAGTCTTACATTGTTAAAAACCGAACGGCACTGCACTTCAATGTCGTAGGAGACTATATGTCCGGCCTCGTCTAGTTCGACGCCCGGGATTTCCTTCGTCCCCTTTTTCCTGGGCCCCACCCCAGAGAGAAAAAGTAAGTTTCCTACCTTGCGGGCATGTGGATAAAGCCCTACCGGTTCGGGAGCTCCTTCTGCGTTGAAAGCATTTTTCACGACCTGTTCATCAAATCCTCGATCTCCTCTGCATGGCAGGGCGCACCTGCCAGCAAGTTGATATGGCCCTCTCCGGTGATCACAATATTGTCTTCAATTCTGATTCCAAGCCCTTCTTCACGGATATAAATCCCCGGCTCAACTGTGAAAACCATTCCCGGTTCAAATACCTTGTAAATACTGGCTACGTCGTGTACATCGATACCCAGATGGTGGCTTGTACCATGCATAAAGTATTTCTTATAAGCAGGCCACTCAGGGTTCTGGTTCTTAATATCTGTCTTGTCGAGCAAACCAAGCCCCAAAAGTTCGCCCTCCATAATTTTCCCAACCTCCTTATGGAACTCAGGTATCACGCCACCAGGCGTCAACATATCAATGGCCTCGTTCTTGACACGCAGCACCGCATCATACACCGCCCTTTGCCGTTTAGTAAACTTACCACTTACAGGCACAGTGCGGGTAAGATCAGCATTATAGTTGCCGTATTCAGCGCCAACGTCCATCAACAGCACATCACCGGATTTAAGTTGCTGGTTGTTTTCGATGTAGTGCAACACACATGAATTGGCGCCCCCTCCTATAATAGGGGTATAGGCAAAGCCTCTGGAGCGATGAAGAACAAACTCATATATATACTCCGCCTCCACTTCGTATTCCCACACACCTGGCTTGATCAGCCCCAGCATTTTTCGAAAGGTGTTAGCGGTGATATCACAGGCGTGTTTGATGATTTCGATCTCCTTCTCTGATTTTATGCATCGCAAGTCATATAGTATCGGAGCAAGTCTTTCGTAGTTGTACAAGGGATAGTGCTCCATGCACCATTTTACAAAGCGCTGATTGCTGGTGGTTACTTCTGAAGCTGCCCTTATATGCTCATTCGATTCCAGGTAAATGTTGGTGCTCTCCGCCAGAATGGTGTACAACACTTTATGAAATTCATGCGACCATTTCACCGTTGTGATACCGCTAATCTCACGGCCTTCCTCTTTTGTAAACTTGTGCCCCTCCCAAATCGCTATCTCTTCGCTCGTCTCCCGTAGAAAGAGCACCTCTCTGAGGCTCTCATCCGGGAAATCAGGTGCGAGCAGCACGATGGTATCCTCCTGATCGATTCCGGTAAGATAGAAGAGATCAGCGTTTTGCCTGAAGCCCATGGTGCCGTCGGCATTGGTTGGCATAATATCGTTGGCTCTCACAATAGCCACACTATTGGGCTTCAATCTTTTCTGTAGCTTTTCTCTGTTGTAAGTAAAAAGCTCCTTTCCTGCCGGGCGATATCTCATTCTATTAGTTAGATTTAATTCATCATTGGACAATGTCTGACTCAAAGATAGCACATCGGAAACATTTCAGAAGATGGTACGGGCTGTTAAAAGTCTCGTTCATCGGTCTTTTGCTGCTCGAATTCCTGCCTGTTCGTGCGCAAGACAAGTATTGGTATTTCTTTAGCGAAGATATTTCGAAAACTGAAAGCCGAAAAATACTTGAAAACCACCAACTGGAACCGGTGACCTGGAGCAAGTGGTTTCACGCATGGTCGGCCCATGGAGCTCTTGGTCACGTGGTGGATGGCGTAGACAGCAGCAGAATCGTGACTCCGCTGAAACTGCTGCGAAGTTCATTTGACGAGCCTGCGCTGGGCTTTGCCCTGGAGCAAATTGGTGCCAAAGCGATTATCGAGGATGGACTGACCGGAAAAGGTGTTAAAATTGGCATCATCGATGGCGGCTTTCTGGGGGCTGACGAGAATGCATCTCTGGCATCGATTATTGCAGATGGCAGGCTAAAAGCATTTCGCAACTATCTACAGCCGTCAGATACCATTCCGTTCGGTGGCTCCCGAAGTTTGGATGATCAGCATGGCACTGAGGTGTGGGAGCTGACGGGCGGATACAATGCTCAAAAGCGAATTCAGTTTGGCCTGGCCACGGGTGCTGACTACTACCTGGCCCGCACAGACCACGGAGCCCGGGAGCAGCGGCAGGAAGAAGATTTCCTCATCGCAGCCCTGGAGTGGATGGACAGCCTGGAGGTAAAGCTGGTCAATATTTCGTTGGGCTACAATACCAACTACGACAACCCGGCAGAAAACTACACGCCTGCAATGATGGACGGAAAAACCGCATTGGCTAGCCTTGCCTGCCAAAGGGCAACAGAAGAAGAAGGGATGCTCATTGTGGTGGCAGCGGGAAACGACGGCGACAGCGACTGGAAGGTGGTTGACGTACCGGCAGATGCCCCAGGTGTGCTGTCGGTTGGCTCGACCGATCTAAAGTTCTGGCGAAAAATGCCCTTCAGCTCAACGGGTACTGACTTTACCCAGTTTTTAAAACCCGACATAAGCTGCTTTGCCTCATCCGGCACGTCGTTTTCTGCACCAGTGATCACCGGCCTGGCTGCCTGCTTGTGGGAGAAGTCTCCGGCTCTGACAAATACTGCCCTCAAAGCACTTATTTTACAATCTGGCCACCTCGCCGGGGCTCCAAACAATTATATTGGCTTTGGTGTGCCCAGTTCAAACTGGCTGCTCTCGAAAATTACCCAGGGCCTGACGGAGATGACCGAACCACAGTTCGTCGCTCCAATATCAGCGAATAAGAAGAAGTCAATTAGGCTAGAGAGCGAAGGCAAAAAGAGCATAGTCCTTTATCATAAAAAGGACAGGTTCAACGTGATAAAACAGGAGTTTTTCAGCATCGAGGCAAACAGCCTTCAGGTGAAGCAGTTTGAAAATTCAAAGTTCACCACGGTAGTGGTTGATCACGAACTGGTGATGGAGGTGGAGTGGCTTAAATAGACCGATAAGTGGTAAAAGAGAGCAGGCATAAAAGTATTTACAAAACGAATTTATCGCAGTGAGCACCAAACTTCATCTGGCTGAGGGTGGCCTCTACCAACCAAAACACATTACTAAAAGTGCTCAACCTCCCGAAAGGGCGATATTCTTCTTTCACAAAGGACTTATCACCTATCGCTAAGTTAATCAACGTGCTGAAAGATCTAAAGACCGCTCTCAAACATTATGGATTAAAAATTTCCAGGAAATAATACTACGATGTCTCCCTGTTGTGACCCTGGCTTAGGTAAGAAATTACAGTTCTTTCCAGTTTGGTAGGCTATATTTTTACGACTATAGGCCTCCAATATCAGAGCTGGCTGGTCATAGAAGTTCTTTTTAGGCAGGCGAGACCTTAATTTGAACTCAAATGCCTTTTGTCGAACAGTTAGAACAGTATCAAATCGAAAATTTGGGTCTCATTGATACTATACTTACTCTTCACTCTGCTTCCCTGCATGATCAACAGACAGAACACTTTCGCAAGTTGGTCATGCAGCGGCAAAACCTTCGCTCTATACTAAACTCTATGCATTCCAGATTAACACGGAAGCACACTCTGTTATTGGTTTCAGCCGGATAGTGTAATTGAAAATTGAGTGGTCGAGTTAGGGGTGTTTTTTTGAAACCTAAAAACACCCCAAAAAAACCGTATCTCAGCCTCTTTCTATTCAAAGTAAAGGTTCGTCGGACAGTAATTAATATTGTAATATATAGAATGCGAATGCTTCCATTCTTTTGTTAGTTACACCTGAAAACTGTCCATCGCTCTTCCAAGGTTGATTCCATCCGACAGTAGCGTTATGTGCCTTGTACCACGTTGAAAAAGACGGATTAGTAGACCAAATTTTAAGCCCAATAGTTGCTTTGGACTGCCCCCTGGTGCCAGTAAACTGCCCCCAAGTTGCATTTGCAGACCATGTCAAATCTCCATACCTAAGTGCATAGTAAACAGCTGGTCGAGTTGGAACTAGAGCCGCCGAAGTTGTTAACCACATTCCCTCAAGCTTTTTTGACTGACCGGTATGCCCAACATATTGAGTGGGCTGCTCAACTCCTAAGTACTCAGCCTGGCTGAAGGGCCCAATGTCTCCATAATCCTGTTGATGACAATATCCAAATACATCATTAGGCCCGTATTGCGTATCATTCATTCTCCCATTACTCTCACCTTTTGGTAAATAGGCACTGTTTAGCTGACCAGTTGAAGCGTCATAAAGTTTGAAGACTTGACTGGCTTTTGCCAACTTGCCCTTGCCTATCAAATCAATTTCTATTGATTTAAGTAAATCAACAGGGAGTGCCTTAACAAGTTCACCATTAATATCTCTTATTCTGAATTCTGTGTCTATTTCCTCGATTTCAATTTCAGCAAAATCGTCATCGACATGACAAGATACAAACACCAACCCCATTAATACTAACATTAAATAGTTTTTCATATAGCTGTTCTTTAGTTAAAATTTTACAATTATATATGCAATAAATGGCATATACTATACCTCTTAATAAAAAATTTTTAACTGATAACAACCTTCCAACTATAACTTGAATATAGTTAAGTGCAGATTAAGCACGGGCGAGTTAGCAACCATTTCATCTTCTTGGTCATGTTGTGTAAGATTGCCTTCAAAGTATCGATGCCCTCTTTTTTCGCAGCAAGGAGTTGGAAAAACCAGCTACCTCAACCACATACGCCCTTTTAATCCCTGCTTTAGTACCTTTTCAATAACTACACTCTTTTCTTGCCTACAGCTCCTCTGTCCGGCTTATCTTCCTTCCGGCCGGCCACCAATGAGTATTTCGTCTAATTCACAGGTACCAGTTATTGTGAACTGGACGCTACTGGCCATCACCTTTCTTACCTCGGCCATAATTAATCAAGCTGCGGTTTGCTAAATCCTGTATTTTCTGGCCATCACCCGATGAAGAGCAGCCTTTTGCAGTAGTAGACATCTCAAAAAGAAGTTTGAGCGCTTTTCGCAAGACCAAGCTTTCCCTTATAAAATGAAGCATCAGATGTCGCTGAATTAATATTTCTGTAACCTTTGCAAACCCGACCGTGGTCTTTTTTTCTTCATCTAGAACTTCGAATCGTTAAATGCTACAAACAAAGTCCTCCCAATTTGATAGCGGACAGGATTCTTTGCACTTTTTATCATTTAAAACCTATTTATAAAATCTGCTAAGTTCAGGCCTTTAAATTGCCTCTATTCAAGCTAATTTAGCCAGCATGCTACCCATAATAGTGTTAGCTAAATAGCTAGTGATAGAGTCTTACTAGACGCCAAAACCTAGGAATTGGCTTGATATGGCCAAAAAGGAGGTTAATGTAATGACGAGGGAACGTCCTACAAGAAGGATAAGAAGCTGAAAACTTGAAAAATTAAATCAATTATTGGTCTAGAAAAGGAAATGAAGCGAAGAAAAAAATTCAGTAGTAGTCATCTACCAGCCAGGGTGCAGATCAAAAATTTTTTAAACATTATGTCGCATAATTAATTTGTACATAAACTAGGAGATGATGCTGTCATTGACGGCCCAAGAATTAAATGACAAATTTCCTTCGGTATGAATTGACTGAGTTTTCATTCTAGAAACCCAACTTTCTGGTGCTAGAAATCGATCATAGTATTCAATCACTCCTTTTCGTAATTCATCAATCTTGCTTTCCGAAAAATTAAGAACCTCCCTGATTTTTGTATGCACATTCTCCGTTCCCTCGAAGGTGATACAATTAACGCCTGGAGTAAGTGATGGATGAAAATATTCAGGGTATTCAAGTATTGGAATCACGCCAACCGCCATGGCTTCAATAACATTGTGACACATCGGCATGTGCGCACCCGGACAGGCTAGAAAAAAATCAAAACGACTAAGCCCCGGTAACCACTCCACAAAAGGAATAAAAACCGCCTCGCTCCTTGCAATAGTAAGTGCGTTTGAAAAACCATCACTCGACAATACTTCCTTATCTTTATTAATAATTCTTAGCTCATTCTGCATCAAAGTACTTTCGAGGAAAGATAACAACTCGTATCTCGGCACTTTACCAAAATAAGAGTCCACTCTTCCTGAAGAGTACTGCTTTTTATTCACATTCCCCGCAAAAATAATTCGGCCAACTTTCTCATTTTGTCGAAGATCAATCAATCCCAAATCTATCTCATTCGCATAAATCTGTGGATGCATCATATAAGGAAACGGCAAATAGTTCTCGCCTAATGACTTATTTTTTGATCTAGTTCCGAGGTTAACTATAATAATTGTCTGCTTCGTAAAGGGGAACCACAGCGCATCTCTATCGAAAGGCAGGTTGCTTACAATTCCGAAGTCTTCTGCCAAAAGCAACTCTTTATACTTCGTCAGTCTCGACAGGAACGAAAAGTTGTTGCTCAAGTAAACTTTGAAACCCGCTCTTTTCAGAGCTATGAACAATAAGTAGGCATACCTACCTCTGTCATAATGCCAATACTCACTTTTATAATTGATTACAACCGCCCGCCCATCATGAGATTGTTCATCTATTCCAGTTATTGACCGATTGAGCATCAACGATCGGTATCTTCGATGGCTTTTTACATCTATATTATTGAGTACTCTTTTTATGGTTCGTTCTGCTGACTTGAGGTTCATTGAGTATAGTTAGTTTTGACAAACTAAAGTTTTTGGAAGAGCTGGCTGCGACTGTACTTGTCAATAACCAAGGGTCACGCCATCACAAATCTCCACCAAAGTAAGTGATGTACCTCTCTAGTCCAACTCAATATCTTGAAGCAATTTTTCATTCAATCTTTTTTAAATAAAATGTGCTACTCGGAAAATATTTATACTTTTAAAAAAAGATTACAAACTTCAAATAGCCCAAAGCTTTCCTCACTTCATGGTAATTCTTGGCAAAAAATATGGCCGCCTAGCCAACCGACTATGGATTTTCAGTTATTTTGTATCGAACGCCATAGAGTATAAGTATTCATTGATATACAGAAATTTCGACGAATACATCAAACACTTCCCGAGTTGTAAGGAAAATGACTTTTTAGGCTATCCTATCAAAACTACACTTCACAAACTTAAGCTTGTAGACACCCTTTGGTATTGGTTTATGCAAGCCAAAATTGAGATTTTAGTTCGCATTAAGCCCGAAGGTAAAAAGCACTTTATTTATCACCTGGCCAAGCATGAGTTCCTTGATTTGAACTCTGAAACCTACTTGCAACTGGTAGGAAGAAAACAAGTAATAGTCAGAAACGGTGGTTTTCGCTATCAGGATGATAGAAACCTGAATAAGCATAAGAAGGAAATTCTTAAAATTTTTCAGCCAGAGGATCGATACCTGCAAAATATCGACGCCCTATTTTCTAAGTACAGAAATCACAAAAAAGTCTTGATAGGAGTGCATATGCGCAAATATGACTACAGAACATTCAGAAAGGGAATATTCTTTTATACGGATGATATTTATCTTTCAAACATGGCCTATCTACAGTCCCACTTTGCAAGCAAAGGAAAAGAAGTTCAGTTTTTGGTTTGTTCAGACGAAGCGCTTGATGAAAACTTTTTTCAAGGATATGATGCTTTTTTAGGGGCCGGCAATCTAATTGAAGACCCATACTCCTTTGCTAAATGTGATTATCTAATTGGGCCTCCAAGCACATATACGATGTGGGGTTCATTTTACGGGAATAGCGAACTAGCGTTTATTGAACCGGACACAAAGCTTGTCGACATTGAGAAGTTTCACGTTATGGATGGCATTGGATTTATTTTCAACTACCACTGATAGTTAAAACTAGGGTGAGATTTTTCTGGCTAGTACTTACTGTGGGGATTAGTCTGCTGGTTTCCACCCTTTTTCAGGTTTGTTACTGCGAAAGCGATCTGAAATAAATCTCAACTGCACGACCCTCGAAATCGTAGTTTGCACTTTCCATGCCTTTTTGTGGTGTTCAATATCAATGACAGATTCCAGAGGCAGTGCTTTAGATCCAATCCACATTCCGCCCTCCTTGGTGCGATAGTCTTGCAACAAAAGTTGATGTGGAATATCCCGCATGTACTTGAGGTAAGACTCCCTATTGGCATCGTGAATAACCACAACGCCATCATCTGCGATCATCTCAAACGCCTTTTTGGCGCAGTGTTTTCGGGCTCTTCCGTCAATAAGTATAAAATCATAAGGTTTTCCTTTCTCAGGCGATTCTATATAACTCTTGTATTGATCAAACGTTCCTTCTCCCTTAGCACCAGGAACGTCTGAAGGTACATATCTTATTTCAACATTATCTCCTTTATTCTTTTTTCTAACCACAGCTGCCCACTCCTCAATATGTTCAATACTTGTCCACTTAAAAGACCCTTTTAACAGCCCCGTGAAGTATGAAGTACTATAACCGCAGCCCCATTCGAGGCTATTTTCAGGTCTTCTGTTTTTCAAGATTTCCCACAACACTTCTATTTCTTTTTGCTTCATCCATGGTAGCTCAAGGTCTCTTTTCACCTTTCTGATTAACCTATTACGTGTATGGAGAAGAAATTGTATTAGACCTGATTTCCCAGACCTATACTGTAGTGAATACGAAGGCATAAATTTTTAAGATTACGAAGAATGACCATACTTTCCCATTAAACCATTACATAGCATATTAATAAAAATACTTAAGCTTACAAGACTGTTCCGTGTTCAGTGAGCTTCATCAATACCGGCTTTTGCGTTTAGCGCCGAGTAGCGAGAGAAATAGGTAGGTGTGAGCTTACTTGGATTCGTCTGCCACAGTCTGTAGGAGATGGAAGAGCTTATCAGCCTGAGTGTGAATATTGTAGTCCTGTTCTATGCGCAGACGGGCCTTTCTCCCCATCTCAGCGGCCAAATCTGAATCTTGTGCGAGCCTCAGCATTTGTCTGGCCATTCCCTCAATATCATGCTCTGCCACCAAATAGCCTGTCTCACCTTCAACTACGGCGTCCTTAATTCCTCCATGTAAAGTACTAACTACCGGAAGTCCACACGCCCCTGCTTCAAGAATGCTATTGGGCGTACCTTCCATGTCGCCGTCTCCGGACTGGACAGAATGTTGGACAAATACTGTTGCCCTGTTCATGAAATCGATAATCTCCGCATGAGGCATGCCCCCGGCAAATACTACTGACTCTTGAATGCCTAGTTCATCAATAAGCTGAACACATTTGTCGAATTCTCCTGACTTGTCGCCTACCATTATTAACTGACACTCTGGCATTGACTTAAGCACGATTGTAAAGGCTTTGATCGTGGATTGT
This sequence comes from Imperialibacter sp. EC-SDR9, assembly GCF_902498805.1. Classification (GTDB taxonomy): domain Bacteria; phylum Bacteroidota; class Bacteroidia; order Cytophagales; family Cyclobacteriaceae; genus Imperialibacter. The sequence goes on from NZ_LR701610.1 coordinate 13,014, forward strand.
GGAGACTTCTTTTCAACAAATCTCCCAACAGTCAGGAATACTGGCCGGTCAGTTTTGGGTTTGTCCGATGGCTTGAAAATGGACAAATCAACGCCATAGGGTATGATGTAAATCTTGTCGGCACTGGCTCCCACCTCTATCAACTTTTTCTTCATCTCGGTAGATACGGCGACAATGGCAGCGGCATACTTGAACAACCGCTGGTAGCCATATGCATACTGCTTGAAAACCTTGCTCTTGGAAGCATCTCTTCCGTGAAAATGAGCGACTAGAGGAATGTTTGCTTGCTTACAAACAGGAACAAAGTGTGAAGCCGTTGTTCCAAAATTGACCAGCACCACCTGAATTTTATTAATCTTCAAAAGCCTTGATATCCCATAATTTCCAAAATAGTTGCTTTGATGCCCGGTAATCCACTTATAAACCTGATGAATGAGCCAAAATGGATATGGCGACAGCAGCTTTCCATCGTCGGAACGCTGCGGAAGTCTGCCCGAATAAATAGGAAATACTTCAGCTCGCTCTGACAGTCCCTTGATCTGATTTCTAATGAATGTCTGGGTTAAGACATTCTTATGGGAGCGAGCGATACAAATTCTCATTTTCTATATTGAAGTGGAGGGTTTCGGTTTACTAGCTATCAATTTAACAGGTTTTGTCAAACATTTTCTCTGACAATCCCAAACTCAGTCCTCTTCTTGCCGGAGTCCCTGGTATTCTTTCGTATGGCTCTGTTTTTCAACACCGACTCCTGGGTTCTATAACCTCTTTTATGGTCAAGGTGAACGACAATCGCACTGTATCTTATTTGAACACCACTTATCCCCATGTTTACAAGCCTTTCCCCAAGCTCCCGATCCTGGCCGCCATACTGCATCCTTTCGTCGAACCCATTGGCTTCCAGAATGATACTCTTCCAGCCAGACGAATTATGACCATTCCAGGTAGGTTTGGTTCTAGTCAACCCGTTTAACAGGTATCGAAAAAGTCCCTTTGCCGATAGCTTCAGCGTTTTGATGCTTCCCTTCAGGCCATGCGCCTTAAGCCAACGTACTTTAAAGCACCTTTGCGTCAAAATATCTTCCTTCGCAATCGTTATGCTCGTTTGCATGGGAAGCAAAAAATACCCCCCGCTCAAAAAATGACCCTGCTTTCTCCTTTTTAAATGGACCTCAACAAAATCTTTTCTGGGAATGCAATCACCATCGGTGAAAATCAAATAGTCGGCTTCAGCCGCCACAATGGCCTTGTTAAGAATCCGTGACTTCTGAAAGCCATCGTCTTCCTGCCAAATATGTTTGACGGGCACTCCCATTTCCGGGCGCAGCCTTTCAATCAACTCTTTGGTTTCCTGCCCCGAGCCATCGTCGGCAATCACTATTTCGAAGTCTTTTGTCGTTTGCACGCTAAAACCCCATAGCACCTTTTCAAGCCAGGCGGGTGAGTTGTATGTACTGAAGATGACCGAAGCCTTCATGCTTTCACTTTTGATGGCAAAATGTAACAAAGGCCTCAAATTTACCAACGTCACATTACTAACTCCTCACATTGCTAGGACTTTCGCCAAAATATTTCTTGAAGGCAGTGGAGAAGTGATTGGCATTCCGATAACCAAGTTTATCCGCTACAAGGCTTATGGTGGTGCTTTTTTGTGAAAGTAATTGCCGTGCAAACTCCATGCGAAGCTCCTGGATATAGCCAAACACAGTCCTTCCGAAGTGAGCTTTGAACCCACTTTTTAGTTTACATTCATTAATTCCAAACTCCTTACCAATCGCTTTCAAGCTTAAATCGTCCTGGAAGTGCAATTGAAGATACTCTCGTATGGCATGCATCAATTCAACATCTTTGGCCGCAGGCTGGTGAAAGTCAGATGTTTCATACTCCCTTTGCCAAACCTCAATTTGCAAAGCCAGCAACTCGAAGACCTTCGACTCAATAAACAAGCGCCTGGCAGCTCCCTTTAGCGAGCAAAACCTGATGGACTGAATAATTGACTTTACTTGCACGGTAAGAGGCAAACTTGTTCTAAAGCCAGGAATCCCATTTTCCTTTAAAATACAATCCGCAAAACGATCATAAAGCGGGTCACCCTCGCCGATCAGCGAAAGTAACTTTTCCGCCTCAATGGTCATATGAAAAATGTTGTATGAGCTGCCGCTATTAAAATAATGAGCCTTGGCTGGATCCGGATCGAAAAAGAAGTTGTAGTACCCTTTCCCAAGGTCATAGCGTTGCCCACAGTGCCTGGAGGCTACGTTTCCTTCAAAATTAAAGCAAAAGCTAAAAGTGCGCCTGGGCTCTTCATAAGAGATTTCCAATGCACTGGAAAATTCAGCTAACAAAAATGAAGTTTGGATTCCTTCGAAAAAATGATTGGTGCAAATGTGGCTGCCAAAATCGGCCTTGAGCTTGAACTCTACATCGAGGCTAGATTGCACTTTGGGCTCAGCCTCAGGGGCAAATGGAAATACATCCGCATAAGCCAATTTCAAAAAATTATTGGATGGCATAAAAAATACTTTTTGCGTAGCAAACCCTCCGTTTTACGTAGCACCATGGCAAAGGTTTGCCCGTTAACCGCCTAGTCACAACAAATTTTTTATGCTAAAGAAAACATTTAAATGGGTCGGTATTGTTCTGGCCTGCATTTTTTCGCTGTTGATAATCGCTTACGCTTACATCTATTTGAGCACCGAGGCGAGGTTCAATAAAAAGTATTCGTTTCGGGAAGATCCTGTTACACTGTCTACAGACTCCGCTGTACTATCCAGAGGAGCCCACCTGGTGGCGATCAAAGCATGCGACGATTGCCATGGACCCGATTTGGCTGGCAAGGTGTTTATTGACGACCCATTACTTGGGAGAATCGTTTCCTCGAACCTCACATCCGGTAAAGGCGGTCGCCCGTCGGACTACGGCGTAGCTGATTGGCTCAAAGCGCTTAGGCACGCAGTAAACAAGGAGGGCAAACCTTTATTGTTTATGCCATCGCACGAAATCGTTCAGCTTAGCAAAGCGGACATAGTCGCTATTTTGTCATACCTCCAGACAATTCCACCTGTAGATAGCGACCTGCCAACACACGACATCCGCTTTCTTGGAAGAATACTCACCCATTTTGATAAGGTCCCGTTGCTGCCCGTCGACATGATCGATCATAACATGGGCTGGCCCAAAGAAGTAGAGGAAAATGTATCGGCTGCTTTTGGCAAGTATCTGGTAGCTGTATGCACCGGATGCCACAGAGAGAACCTCAAAGGGGGAGGACCAATCGCTCCCGGATTGCCCCCTGTTGCTGATATCACCTCCACAGGCAGAGCTGGTCAAATGACAGAAGAGCAGTTCATGAATACCCTAAGAACCGGAATTACTCCAGAAGGAAGAACTCTTGATCCAAAAGAAATGCCCTGGCCCATTACCTCAAAGTATACAGAAACAGAGCTAAAAGCCATTTATGCTTATCTCAAATCAATATAAGAGAACGTCATTTTTTTGTCTGTACGTCGGAAATCAATGAGCATGTTTGCGTAGTGTGAACCGGCAATTTTTTTGGCCAGGAAACTTCCTGGCCATTTTTTTTGAACTTTCTTTCATAAAACGCATTATAACTCCATCGGCATTGTTGATACCGTTAACCTTCATAAAGAGAAAAACATTAGTTTTGCAGGCTGACAAATGTAAATGGCTGAATTCGACCTTATTACTTTACCTAACGGTATTAGATTAATCCACAAGCAGGTAGCTTCAACAAAAATCGCTCACGTTGGCATCATGCTGGACGTTGGGAGCAGAGATGAGTCGCCCGACCAACTCGGCATCGCCCACTTCTGGGAGCATATGGCTTTTAAGGGCACCAAAAAAAGGAAGTCGTTCCACATCCTTAACCGACTCGACTCTCTCGGAGGAGAGCTCAATGCCTACACCACCAAAGAAAAGATTTGCTTTTATGCCAGCGTCCTCGACCTTCACCTGGAAAAGGCGCTCGAGCTTCTTACCGATATCACTTTCAACTCCACCTTTCCCGAAAAGCAAATCGAAAAAGAACGAAATGTGATCCTGGAGGAAATGTCGATGTATAAAGACAATCCGGAAGACGCCATCATGGATGATTTTGACGAGGTTGTTTTTGCAAAGCACCCGCTGGGACACAATATACTCGGCACTCAGGAAACCGTCGGAGGGTTCAGTCAAAATGATTTCAGAAGGTTTTTAGAAGAAAACCTCGACTCTGAAAGAATGGTCGTTTCCACGGTAGGCAATTTTTCTTTGAAGAAAATAGAACGGCTGGTGCGAAAACACCTCAACGACTCGCCAACTTTTAGTTCTTCTAAGCAGCGGAAGTTGTTTGGCCCTTATCGCCCATCGTCTCTATCAGAAGTGAAGCCCATCACACAGGCTCAATGTGCCATAGGCCGACCTGCCTACAAAATAGCCGACGAACGAAGAATTCCCTTTTTCATGCTGGCCAATATTCTGGGAGGGCCCGGGATGAATTCCCGACTGAATATGTCGCTCAGAGAAAAGTATGGCTACGTGTATTCCATTGACGCCAGCTATAACCCTTATGTCGACACAGGGTTGTTCTCAGTATTCTTCGGCACTGACCCCAGGCATATTTCCAGAAGCTTCCAGCTGATCCAAAAAGAGTTTGCCATGCTGAGAGAAAGAAAACTCGGAGAGGTACAATTTCACAAAGCCAGGGAGCAGCTCATGGGGCAACTGGCCATGAGCGAAGAAAACAATGGCAGCATGATGCTGATGATGGCCAAAAGTCTGCTGGATATGGGCTCTGTTCCCAGTTTGGAAAATGTGTTTCAGGACATTCGAAAGATCACCAGGGAGCATATCATAGAACTTGCCAATGAAATGCTGGTTGACGATGACATGAGCACACTGGTGTTTGTGCCAGAAAATGGCAAAGTCAACCACTAGCAACAACTATCCTACTCTTTGAGAAATTGATACCTCATACCCCAGCTCACGGCCGGTATCACATAGTACCACTCCCCATCAGGCACAATTTTTGGCGAAAATTCCCCAAGCAGGTAAAAATTAGGAGCATTCTTAAATGGAGCTGTCCGTATGCCCAAAGGAATAGTAACGAACCCAAGCCCACCTTCGCCGCCTTCCCAGGGACTATAGCCGAGTCCAAGACCCAGGGATAACGCTACCTGATCGTTGTGCATGATGTTAGCATTTCCTATCACCTGAGGTATTCCTTTATACTCGGCTACCCGAGCATCCTCAAAAAGTGTGTAGTAGGGCTTGGTGCTTAACCGAAATTCTCCCCAAATCTTCCTCTCGAAATTGGTGCTTACTGCTATCTCTCTTCCGCTGGAAAAAAAGGCTAGTCCGCCCTGAGCGAAAGCTGAAATAGCAAATGAAACAAGAAACAGAGCAGTTAGTATAGTTTTCATAATAATTGCATTGAATTGAATCACCAATTCAATGCAATTATTATGCCCATTGAGCGGTATTTATTGATTAGGTGATGAAACAACCCTGGAATCGCCGTTGAAATCAAATATTTCAACTTGCGTTACCCCTTCAGGCACCCTGATAGTCCGTGAAGACTGCGACAGAAACCCTGATCCATAAGTCAATTCGACCCTCTCAGTTTGTCCACCGCTATGCTTCAGTAAAGCATAAAAGTCAGTTGGGTTCGTTTTTACAACTGTGCCTTTGAATGCGTCATTCGGCAAGCCAAATACCTTCAGGTCTCCCCGGTTTTGACTGGCAACAAAAATATCGTTGCCCGCAACAGAGCTCAGTCGCACAAGTGATTTAGCATCGCCCTCTACTAAGAAGCCGCTCTTAGCTGAAAGTACTGGCGAGAAATTGCCCTTACCGTCTCCAAATAGCAGCAGCCCAGTTAGTGCGTCGTATCGACCAGGAAATACCTCGTTGCCATAGTCATTGCCAACCATCAGCACATCCAGATGACCGTCGCTATTGACATCGGTTGCTACCATGCCATTGATAGGGGCTATCTGCGCCCGGATAGGTAGCGCCGTCATTTTGAAAGTGCCATTGCCCAGGTTTTCAATATAGCTTGATTTCATGTAGTTCGCCTCCAATATCAGGGCTCCTTCCAACTGCTGTTTCGTAAACAGCTCAGCCATGGTGATTTTACCAAATTGCTTGTACCTGGAGAACATTTTGCGGAACATGGGGCTCTGCGAGTTCATCTCATCCCAGAAATGGAGAGGAAACTCTTTCATCTCCCCATTGTCAGTTTTAAAGTAGCAGCTCATAATCAAGTCAACGCTGGCATTGCCATCAAAGTCTTTGGCATAAGCCCTCAAAGGTTGCTCTGCTGTTGCCCGGTAGTAGTTGTTTTCCCCAAGGTTACCCGCCACATAGTCGGTATCACCGTCTTTGTCAAAGTCGCCGGACACAATACTGTTCCACCAACCCTTTTTCTCAAGAAGCCCTGTGCTCAGATCAACTTTGTAGGCACCATCCTCGTTTTTCACAAAAGTGATTGGCATAAACTCACCAACCAACACCATATCCACCAGGCCGTCCGCATTGTAGTCGGTCCAGAGCATGTCTGTTATCATACCTGCGTCAGCAAGAAAAGGCGCCTTCGATGCCGTAATATCAACAAGACGCCCGCCCTGATTCTCCAAAAGCACGCTTTGAGAAGGATAAGGATACGATGCCGGCACTACCCGGCCACCAACAAAAACATCCAGGTCACCGTCTTTGTCAAAATCGGCTGCCCGGGCAATCGACCCACTGAACTGAAGCTTCGAAGAAACTCCGTCTACTTGCAGCTTGAAATTGCCTCTTCCGTCGTTCAAGTAGAGGTGATCGGCATACTTGTCAGACGGGAATACGTACTCACCCCCACCTGAAACAGCATATAAATCGAGGTCTCCATCAATATCGATGTCAAATAGCAGAAGGCCCATGTACTCGTTTTGCTCCACCCCTTTCTTTTCGACGCCAATCTTCTCCTGAAACGAACCGTCTGGCTTTTGAAGAAAAAACTGAATGCCCTGATTCGCTGAGCCACCTGAAATAAAGTCTTCAAGCCCATCCCCGTTGATGTCGCCTACAGCTATTGCTGGCCCGTATTGAGTAAACTTGTGAGGCAGGGTTCTTTGAAGGTTAAAATCTATTTTATCTTCTTCTTCATGGGTAAAAGCCACCTGTAGCGATTTTGTCACGTCGGCAAGTACCGTTGGTTTACCGCCTAAGGCGGGCATCTCCCTGGCAAGATTGTCTCCTGCAGAAGCTGATGAGTAATCTACCGTCAGCACCTGGTCGACCGCCACGTTAGTGAGGACGCTGGACTTGCCATCGTACCAATCGACGACAACCGAGTCGACCGACGTCGTTTTCCCCATCCCAAAATGAGCAATATCTTCTACAGAAGACAGAAAGCCTCTATAGACTGAATGGTCATGATATTGCATTTGTCCATTGCCATACTTTAAAGTAATCTTCGTGCCAAGTCCTGCTTGATTCTCTTTATTGCCCTTAAGTTTGACTCGCAGAAAGTGAATCGAATCCTGCTTCGTATTGGCTTTGCTGTTCAATGTATTTTCGTACACCAGGGCCACGTCGTCAATGGTGTTTACAACGTAATCAAGGTCTCCGTCATTGTCCAGGTCGGCAAACGCTGCACCATTGGAGAAAGTGGGTTTATAAAGCCCCCATTTTCTCGTTGCATCGGAGAAGGTCAGGTCTCCATTGTTCTCAAAAGCGAAGTTTGAAATCTTTACAACCGGGATGGAATCGACCAACATATCCGGCCCTGCGATGTTACCTACATCCGCCCGGTAGCTCGCAAAATCCTTGTCGGTAATGTCTTTGGGAAAGCCATTGGTAATCAAAAGATCTCTGTCGCCGTCGTTGTCCACATCAGCAAGCAATGGCGACCAGCTCCAGTCTGTCTCAAATATTTCCGACATGAATCCTATCTCGCTGAAAGGAATGCCTGCGCCATTATTGAGCTGCAACATATTGCGCACATGCTGGTACTCATAGTCGAACTTTTCATTGTTCACATATACCTGATAAACATTCTTTCCTATCGTCGTCTTCTTGCGAAAGTTGGTCTCTGGCAGCATATCGAGCGTTACTATGTCGACCCAACCATCGTTGTTGATATCAGCAATGTCATTGCCCATAGAAAACTGGCTTGAGTGCCTAACATATTCACCCAGCTTATTGGTAAATGTGCCATCGCCATTGTTGATGTAGAGCAGGTCGTTGCTCAAAAAGTCGTTTGACACATAAATATCAGGCCACGAGTCATTGTTGACATCGGCAATGGCTATCCCGAGGCCAAATCCCTCGTAAAGGATGCCCGCTTCCTTGTTGGCTATTGAAAAGGTGCCATCGCCGTTGTTCTTGTAGAACCTGTCAGTGTTCGGTGCTGTTCCGTCCACTATTTTGGGCCTGTAGTTGGTTGGAATTCGCCCGCTTTGCACATTGGTAAGCACGTATAGGTCAAGGTCTCCGTCTTTGTCATAGTCCAAAAAAGCAGCGTTTGTGCTCCAGCCATTGTCGTTAACACCATATTGTCTGGCCATTTCTTTGAAAGTAGGGACGCCACCCGGCGAGCCTCCCTGGTTCACAAACAACATGTTCTCTCTCCTCAAAGAATCGCCGTACATGGTGGCGCACACATAGATATCCAACCAACCGTCGGCATTTATATCCACTAAAGCGATGCCCTGGCTCCACTTGTCCGGCGCTCCTATTCCCGCTTCGGCAGAAACATCATCGAACGCCAGACCTCCCTTGTTAATGAAGAGCTTGTTGCTGGTTTGGTTGCCTGTAAAAAAAAGGTCTGTCAGACCGTCGTTATTAAAGTCGCCGGCCCCCACTCCACCCCCGTTGTAGATGTACTCGTTGGTGAGGATATTAAAGGTGTCCGATTCTATGATCGTGTTGGAAAAGTCGATGCCGGTATGGGTTGCCTGTAGCTCCCGGAAGAGTGTATCAGGCTGGGTATCACATGAGGCCAAAAGAAAAGAAGTCAGACCAATAACTGTAAGCGCTCTAAACATATCGATGAACTTTTTACTTGATTGCAAATTTAGGGCTAAATGTCATTTTGAGTAATTTTTTAACGGTTACTTAGGCGTGAAAAGAGAACAAAAAATATGGCTGGCTAAGAATAAAGACCACTTTGAAATGGTTGCAAAAAAAAAGAGGTGACGATAACCGCCACCTCTTTTCATCTATTCAAATTATTTAATGCGAATTAGTATCCGTCATTCTGCACAAGCACACCATTCATCAGGTCAATTTGACCCTGAGGAAGAGGAAGCAGAACGTCTTTAGGATCAAACGAAGCTCCGCCCATAGCATTGATAAGGATTTTGCTTTCGTAGGCGAGATATGCGTTTAGGTCTTGAGCTGCAATTCCCCAGCGAACAAGGTCATAGAACCTTTGTCCTTCGCCGGCAAGTTCCAGCTTACGCTCCATTCTCACAGCCTTCTCTGCAGCAGTCTTATCTGTCCATGGTGTGTCATAGGTGCCAATTACATAATTGGCAGCAAAGCCTGAACCGTCATACTCAGTCACCCAAGAGGCGTCGTTCGCAGCTCTCTCTCTTACCATGTTCACATACTCACGTGCTTTTTCAAGGCTACCTACCTCAATTTCGCACTCGGCAGCCATCAGCAGCACGTCAGCAAAACGAATGATATTGATGTTCATTGCAGCATAGCCTGGTGTCCATGAACTGTTGTCCTGGTATGTTCCTACGTCTGTCTTGTAGTAGACATACTTCTTAGGAGAGTAAGGGCCAGCGTTGGCCTGGTTACGAATCCAGTCAAACCCAGGGTGCTCCTGCCAGTCAAGGTAAGGAATACCACGGCGACCAATGGTGAAGTCAATTCTAGGATCAAGATTGCCTGCGTCTTCAGTAAATGCTTCATCAGACTGTAGGCCCTGATCAGTTTTCACCTCATTGGCAGGGCTATTAAATGCTCTGTCGAACAAGGGAAGACCGATTGCGTCAGTTCTGTAGTGATTGGCTAGCTCGAAAGTAGGAGCAAAAAAACCACAACAGTTGCCAGGACCATTTGCACCCGTATTGTAAGGCCAGTTAAGGTCAAACTCAGGGTTGGCATTGTTCACACTACCAGTGTTGGCAGCTGACTGATACGCCCAAATTGACTCTTCGTGATTGTCATTTTCAGCTTTGAAGATATCTGGAAACGACGCCACCAAACCTACAGTTTTACCATTGCTGGTTTTACCGCTTGTAATTACCTCATTGAACAAAGCCAAAGCAGCTGCGTGGTTATTCTGAAACAAGTTGATTTTACCCAAATAAGCAGCAGCGGCAGTTTTGTTTACACGACCTGCCTGATCTTGCGTTTCCGGTAGGTTATCGTAAGCAAATTGCATGTCAGCCACAATCTTGGGATAAAGATTCTGATCATTTCCAACTTCATCGATACCGGTACCATAATCGATTGTTTCATCAATGTAGGGTGTGTCATCAAAGTTAATTTTCAACTGAAAGTAGAAATGAGCTCTCAAGAACCGAGCCTGCGCCTCTACACTAGTTTTGAACTCATCAGAAACCCCCTCGTCAGCATCCGCAAGAAGCGCCATGACATTGTTGCATCTGGCCACACCTTCGTACCATGATGTGTATGCTTCATTGATTACTCCCTGAGTAGGAAGGTACTCATACCGCTGAATTGGGTTGATGTCAGAGAAATCACCAGGGTCAGTGCCCTTGTTGTGTTCCCCACCACGGATGCTGCCCCAAACCCAATTGGAAGCAGACCCCATCCTACGGTTTCTGCCATTCACCTGTGAATAAGCAGCTATCAAAGACCCATCTATGCCTTTGGCAGAAGTAAGCTGAGCCCTTGAAAGTGTTCCCGTAGGGGCAATTTCAAGAAACTCGTCCTTACAACCGATCACCAGAACCGTTAAGGCAACAAACAGGCCTGCGGCTCCTTTTATTATGTTTTTTTTCATGGTCATCATTCTTTTATATTTTTCAAAAACATCAATATTAAATTGATCGTTTAATCAAATTGTTTTTAGAAGCCGAGTTGAATACCGCCCGTGAATCCCTTTGTGATAGGATAGTTTCCTACATCAACACCAAAGTTGATATCAGCGTTACCACCAACTGATGGATCAAGTCCCTCATACCCTGTAATAGTCATCAGGTTGTTAGCAGAAACGAACACTCTCAACTGAGTCATTTTCAACCTTGACAACAAGTCAGCCGGCATTTTGTAACCTAGAGTGATGTTCTGCAATCTTAAGTACGATCCATTCTCTACATAGTAAGAATTGGCTTGAGTGTTGGTGCTAAAGTTTGAAGACTTGTCAAACACTGGCTGATTGCTACCTGTATTGGTAGGGCTCCAGCTATCCTTTACACGTTCAGCAATGGCTGCACCTGCAAATGATGGATAGAAATCAGTGAACCAACGTGACTGGTTCCAAATCTCGTTACCTATAGAAGTGTAGAAATAGGCAGCAAGGTCAAAGTTTTTGTATCCAAGAGAGAAAGTAAGACCTCCTGTGAACGGAGCAACAGGACTACCCAGGAATTTTCTATCATCCTCTGTGATTTTTCCATCACCATCCAAATCTCTGTAACGGAAGTGGCCTGGAGCTGCTCCAGCCTGAAATTCAGTACTTCCATCTCCGTCAAGTGAATTGGCTGAAGTAACTTCAGCAGCTGACTGCCACAAACTTTCAACCTCATACCCCCAGAAGCTTGACAAGGTGTAACCAACAGGGTTACGGATTGGAGCAATTCCTCTATAGGTAGTTGTACCATCAGTAAAGAACAGAAGGTCACCATCCAGTTTCACGATCTCATTCTTAAGAAGAGATCCTGTCACATTCACTTCATAAGTAAGGTCTGAAGTAAGGTTGCCTCTGTTGATCAACTGCAAGTCGATACCCTGGTTCCTCATTTCGCCAATGTTAACCGATGGTGCAGCCGCATAAACGCCTAAAGGAAGTGGTACTGGTAGGTTGAACAAAAGGTCTTTGGTGTCTTTTCTCCAGAAGTCAACAATTACGTCCAACTTGCCATCGAACAATGTACCGTCGATACCAATGTTTTGCGTAACGGAAGTCTCCCACTTGGCAGCAGCGTTACCAATTCTACTTCTGTAGAAACCAGCTGCATTACCGTTAGATCCAGCAATATCATAAGAAGAGTTGGCGATTGTAGTTGCATACAAACTGTACTGGTTGTTAGGGTTCACGTTATTGGAGTTACCCATAGTGCCGTAACCACCTCTGATTTTCAAATCATCAATAAAGGTAAGTGATGACATGAAGCTTTCAGAGGAAAGCCTCCAGGCTGCAGAAAAGGCAGGGAATACACCGTACCTGTTTTCAGCACCAAAGCGGGAAGAACCATCACGGCGAATCACCGCACTAAAGATATACTTATCGTTCAGGATATAATTCGCTCTACCAAAATAAGAAGAGAAGTTAACCCCCTTGTCATAGTAACTATTGGGTGGGTTCCTTGATCCTAGTGTGGAAATCGTCACGAAATCTGGATCCTGAGAAAATGGATTCAAACCGTCAGCGCTCATACCACGAGATCTGCCAGTGTTCAATGCTTCCTGACCTACCAAGAGGTCTATATTGTGTACACCGAATGTCTTCTTATAGTTTGCCGTGTTGGTAAAGTTCCACTGAAAACCCCAGTTAGCACTTTCACTGTAGCTAAATGCTGAGTTGTTCTCAGAGTTCTCATACTGACGACGGCCATAGCCCCAGCTATAACCTGCTCCATACTGACCACCTACGTTGGTTCTCAGTGTCAAGCCTGGAATCGGATCGTACTCAAGATAGACGTTACCAAAGCCGCTTCCATTGAAGCCTCTGTTGTTTTTCTGACCGTCTCTTGTTGCTACAGGGTTACGTGGGTTGTTGAAACCTTTAGAAGCAGTACCAGCATAGCCGCCGAACTCGTCATATACAGGGATGATGGTTGGCATACGGAAAGCTGAAAGGATATCGTTTTCATCATCCGCTACGCCTTGTCCGCCTTCATTTCCTTGCTGAGCAAGCACCGAACGATAAGTGAACTGCATGTTTTCACCAAAACGCAGATTAGGAAGCAGGTCAAACTCAGAGTTAGCCCTGAAGGAATATCTTTTGAATTGGTTGTACGTTACGATACCAGCCTGATCCTGTGCACTCAAAGAGAAGTAGAAACGGCTTCTGTCGGTACCACCATGCAATCCCAAAGTTTGTCTTTGAAGTGGCGCTACTCTTGTAATGGCATCATACCAGTCAGTTCCTGCGCCAGTAGCCGCTCTTGTGATCTGATAAACAGAACCCGCAGCGGGATCCACATTGTACATTGCAGCTTCTGCGGCGGTATAGGTGCCTATACGGCCAGACTCACCACCAACGCTCAAGAAATCAGGCAATACTGGTGAAGAACCAGTACCAAACTGAGGATGGCTGAAAACTGGCTCACGGCTTTCAATGCGTGCCTGGTTGCGCTCAGCATTCCATGTCCACTCAGCAAAGTCAGCAGGGTTCATCATTTCAATTCCCTTTCCAGGAAATGTCATACCAAACATGCTGTTGTAATCAATACTGATCTTCTTAGCTGTCTTAGAGCCTTTCTTGGTAGTGTATACAATTACACCATTAGCCGCTCTTGCACCATAGATAGAAGCAGCAGCCGCATCTTTCAAAACCGTAGTTGACTCGATGTCATCAGGGCTAAGGAAGTTGGTGTCTCCTACAGGAACACCGTCTACTACGTAAAGAGGAGCGTTACCACCGAATGCGCCGAAACCCCTTACCCTGATCTGGCTGGTTGAACCAGGCTGACCATTGGTAATTACGTTTACACCGGCAATACGACCAGCCAATGACTGCTCTACGTTACCCGTTGGGATAACTGCGATGTCTTTCGGCTTTACAGTTGAGATAGAACCGGAAGTTTCACGGCGGTTATCAACTGTGTAACCAGTGATTACCAGTTCCTGAAGCTGCTTTACGTCGAGCGCAAGAGGAACATCAATCACACTTCTTGACCCTACTTCCACTTCCTGGGTAACGTACCCAATGAAGGAGAAAGAAAGTCTCGCACCAGAGCCAACCGAAAGGGAATAGTTTCCGTTAAGGTCAGTCACTGTACCATTGGAAGTTCCTACTTCCAATACGCTCACACCAGGGAAACCTTCCCCAGTTTCGGAATCTGTTATCTTTCCTGTTACTTGTCTGTTCTGTGCAGAGGCATCAGGAGCCACTGCTAGCAGAGCCAGGCAGATCAAAGGAAAAATGTACTTCAGTAATCCTTTTTTCATAAAAATGTAGTTTAAGTGAAGTTGTATATAATTGTTTGAAAAAGGCATCGTTGAATTCGGGCAAGCCATTTCAGCTCAGATACATTCTACTGCATCTGAACAAACCAATAGTCAGTTACGAACAAAGAGGTACTGAAAGTGAAATGGAAAAGCTTGCGCCTGGAACTGTCGCAGAAGGTGCACTCGGAAATGGCGCACAGCGTTTGGGGCACTTGTAACTAAGAACCATAAAACAAATAATTTAAGTAGGTATTGTTCTGAGCAATTGTCGAATTTAAAGAAATTATTTGTTAACGTGTCAAGTTTTCCCAAGAAAATTTGACTGCAATCGATTGCGGGAAATCCGTTTAAATCGTTTGCGTAACCGTTTTCGACTAATTATTCCTTAAATCCGCTCCCAGATTTATTTCGGGGATCAATATAAAACAGATTTTATACTTTTCCGATATTCCCAAAAAAATCTCACATAACTATTTGGCAATGAAAATGTGAATTATTCAAGGCTTGAGTTCCATTGTTAAAACGAGCAACCAACTCCCTCGCTATTATTGAAAAAATCATGTAAAACGATCTCGAAAGCCTACTTTTGAATTAATTGTTACGCTAGCAAATATTTTACAGCCGTATTATGGATTTCATAGATGCTGACCTCTTCCGCTATATTGAAGGGCACACTGAACCCGAGCCAGAGCTGCTCGGAAGATTGAACAGGCATACACATCTTAATGTGCTCAGGCCACGAATGCTTTCGGGGCACTTCCAGGGCCGGGTGCTCTCAATGTTTTCACACATGATCAAACCCACATCAATTCTTGAAATTGGTACCTACACCGGCTATTCGGCCATTTGCCTTGCCGAGGGGCTACAGCAAAATGGAAAGCTGACCACCATAGATATTAATGGGGAGCTTGAAAGCATTGTAAGGAGATTCATAGGCGATTCGCCATACGGAGAGCAAATCAAGTATATTATTGGTGATGCCATGGTAGAGGTTCCAAAACTGGATGCGACTTTTGACCTTGTATTCATTGATGCTGACAAAGCAAACTATACTAACTACTTTGACCTGGTGATTGACAAAGTGAAGCCAGGCGGATACATAATGGCCGACAACGTGCTCTGGAGCGGCAAAGTACTGGAGAAGAACAGAAAAAAGGATGACCCCGATACGCTCACTATTCTGGCATTTAACAAAAAAGTGGCCGACGATCCCCGGGTGCAAAACGTATTGCTTCCAATCAGAGATGGCCTTATGATGCTCAGGAAGATATAGTTGCTTTAACTATTACTTTGCTGTGGGCAATGTAATGAGTTGGAGTCCAGCAAGATATACTTCGATGTTTGACGATAACTACCTGAATACTAGTAGCTTACTTTGGAATTGGCTATTCATTTGTAACTTTGTTTCGAATATTTCCCAACTGGTGTATGCTGGCAAAGTGCCATTTTCGATTCCTTCTCCTAATTATTATCTTCTTCCCGGCAATTGATGGGCTGGCCGATACCGCCGCACCAAGGGTTCCATCTCAAATGGACTTTGCTGGCATGAAGCTCAAAATTACAGATGCAGCACGGTCTGATATCCAGCAGCAAGTAGACGCCCTGAGGGCTTCCGACAGATACTTCCGCTTAAGGCTTGATTTGGTGTTGCTGTACTTCCCCATTATCGAAAGAGTAATGAAGGAAGAAAACCTGCCCGACGATATTAAATACCTGGTGATACAGGAGAGCGGCCTGGTTTCTGATGCGGTTTCTTCTTCCAATGCGGTTGGGTTCTGGATGTTCAAAGAGCCAGCAGGCCGGGAAGTGGGCCTACGCATCGACAAGTATGTGGACGAACGGCTCAATATTGTTTCCTCTACCAGAGGAGCCTGTAAGTACATTAAGCGGCATAACTTCTTCTTTAATAACTGGGTTTACTCGGTGATAGCACACAATACAGGGAAGACCGGCGCTGAAAAGCACGTGAACAAATCCAATTTCGGCGCCGACAAGATGACCATTGATAAGGACACACACTGGTATTTTAAGACTTTTCTGGCTCACATGATCGCCTTTCAGGACGAATTGGGCGGACGTCCTTCATCGGGCCTGGAGTTGAGAGAATATACGAAGGGAGCGGACAAGCCGCTTGACAAAATATCGAAAGAGCTGAAGGCAGACGAGGCACTGGTATTTCAATACAACAAATGGTTAAAGAGAGGCCCGGTACCCAGTGAAAAGGAATACTCGGTGATCATTCCTGTGCAAAAAGGCGATAAAGTGGATCTCATTGCCAAAAATGAGCAAAAGCAAAGCCCGGCAGCCTCACCTTCTGCCGATAGCGAGGAAATAGTGGCGCCGGACGAAAATGCCATCTTGATTCAGGAAAAGTACCCTGATTTGAAAAAAACCATCGACAGTCGTATTGCTTCATTCATAGTGGAAATAAATGGGATTCCGGCCATTATCGCTACAAAACGTGATGACCTGAAAACGCTGGCGGCCAAATCGGGGGTGGACGTGACAAAGCTTGAGAAGTTCAATGACTTGCGTCCAAACCAGGCCCTTGAAGAAGGGCAGGTCTATTACCTGAAAAACAAACATTGGAGGTCTAACATTTACTATCATACCGTTAGGCAAGGAGAAACGCTCTGGGAGGTCTCGCAGGAGTACGGCATTAAGCTCAATCAACTGGCAAGAAAAAATAGAATGTTTACCATCGACAAACCTGAGGTGGGCCGGGTGCTTTGGCTCAGGCAAAGACGACCCTCTTCAGTGGATGTAGAGATAAAAGATAACAGTGAAGACTATTTGCCGGCCATTGTCAAAAGTGAGCCTGCACCGCCCCCACGCAGGGAACCAGCGGTAGTGGTGCGGGAGGAAGAAATACAAGTGACAGAGGCCGTAGAGCCTTTTGATGAGGAGCCCGCTTTGGCGACGGAAGAGCTGACGTTCGAAGATCAAAAAGAGCCCGAACCTGTTCTCAATGCCTCAAGTGTTGAACAAGAAAAGCAAGAGGAGCGGGTTTTGACTCCTGCCAACGAAGCCGCCCGGGATATTCATGTTGTAAACAAGGGTGAAACCCTGTACGGTATTGCCCGGCACTATGGAGTCACCAAAGCTGAGCTACAGCAATGGAATGACCTTTCCGACAACAGTATACTTTCGATAGGACAAGAGCTTCTGTTGATCAAGCGAGACACCAGTGATGTAAAGGAGGTTTTAAATCCGTCGGTGCTACCAGCCAACAGGGTGACGGTGCATGTGGTGCAACCCGGCGAAACGATGTATTCCATTGCCAGAAAATACGATATCGCTATAGAAAAACTGATGAAAATGAACGATAAATCAAATTTTGTCCTTTCGATTGGTGAAAACCTAAAAGTTACTGATTGATTTTTTTTCTCCCCTTAACAGCGTAAATTTAAAGTTAAAATCTCAGTCAGTCAGCTTTTTCATTTTGTTACTCGTTTCTTTTTATCACACAACCTGACAGTTTAGCCCAGAGCTTTTATTAAGTGGAAGAATTTGAACTAAATAATACCCCGAAAGTGAACCTTGTCATGCTGGTGGATGACAATGACACAGACAATTTTCTCAGTAAGAAGATAATGGAGCATGTCAATTTTTCCGAAAACATACTGATAAAAAATACGGGGAAAAGCGCACTTGAATACCTACACCAAAACCAGAACGACCCCGAAAAAATACCCGACATCATTTTCCTTGATATCAATATGCCCATTGTGGATGGCTTCGTGTTCCTTTATGAGTATGAAAACTTCCCCCCTCAGCTACACGAAAAAATCAAAGTGGTCGTATTGTCAAGTTCCAACAACAAAAGGGACATCAACCAGTTTTTGAACAACAGGTTTGTTCACCAGTTTATTTCCAAGCCATTGAGTGAAAAAGCCCTGATGGAGCTGGCCGCCACAGAGGCCTAAAAATCGGTATCTAAATAAAGCTTTTCTTTCAGTTTAAGCAGCAAAGGCTGCTTCTCGGCCAGGTAGTTGAACTTCTCCTTGTCAGTATAGAGTCTCTGCTTTAATTCTGCCTCTTTAATCGTTATCCGCAGTGTGATAGTTGGGTTCGAAAGCTCCTTTCTCAAAAACTGAACTAGCTCAGTTTCCTCTACTTTCAAAAATTTACGTTCAATGTCTGTAGACAGCTCTATTTCAACCACCGACTCCTCTCTCTTCAGCAATGGCTTCTTGAAAATCATCTTCAGTGAGTCGGAAATTTTGCCCGCTGATTTCTGCAGCGCAAATTTCTGCCAGGCTTCGGCGAGTTGGTCTAGCGTGTAATCGGACGAAGGATGCTGACTAACAGCCTCAGCCTCGTGGGCGTCATCCGGCTTCGCTTCCTGCACTACTTCCTTCCTTTCCGCCTTGACGGGAAAAATGCTCGGGGTTTCTTTCTTCTCCGTGCCGCTCTTGTAGGTGGTTACAACCGGACGAGGTGCAGCTGTTCCTACTACACCATTGGTTTCGATGGGCTTTTCAGCTGTTAGCTCACTTTTTTTTTTGCCCCATTTTCAGGGGCGGGCAAGCTGGCTAGAGAAAACGCTGCGTTCAAATGCGTCAGCTTCATAAGCGCCAGCTCCACGTGAAGGCGTTGGTTTTTGCTGGCCTTATATTGTATGTCGCACTGGCTCAAAATGTTCAGCCCCGAGAGCAGGAAAGAAAGAGAGGTTTTCGAAGATTGGTCGCTATATTTTGTTTTGATGCTCTGCGCCACCTGCAAGAGTGAAATCGTTTCCTTGTCTTTGCAAACCATCAAATTGCGAAGATGCTCGCTGAGCCCATTGATAAAATTGTGCCCATCAAAGCCGCTTCTGATTATTTCATCAAAAATGAGCAGTACGCCTGACAGGTTTTCTTCCAAAAAGAAATCTACAACCTTAAAATAATAGTCGTAGTCAAGAATGTGGAGGTTCTTGATGGTGTCCTGATAGGTGATTTTGTTGCCAGACGAAAAGGTGACAATCAGGTCGAAAATGGAAAGTGCATCTCTTAGAGCACCATCTGCTTTCTGCGAGATCAGGTGCAGCGCTTCTTCTTCAGCCTCAATCCCTTCATTCTTGGCAATTTTTTGCAACTGAGTCGTAATGTCCGAAATCTCAATCCGGTTGAAATCATAAATCTGACAACGGGAAAGGATGGTGGGGATCACTTTGTGCTTCTCTGTGGTAGCCAAAATAAAAATGGCATAAGACGGTGGCTCCTCCAGGGTCTTCAAAAACGCATTGAAGGCCTGGGTGGAGAGCATGTGCACCTCATCGATGATATATACTTTGTAGTTGCCCTGCTGGGGTGGGTACCGCACCTGATCGATCAGGTTCCTGATGTCGTCGACCGAGTTGTTGGAAGCGGCATCAAGTTCGTAAATGTTCAGGTTGTTGCCAGTAGCCAGCGGATTAGCGTTGTCGAATCCGTTGATCATACGGGCGACAATACGGGCGCAGGTAGTTTTGCCTACGCCTCTGGGCCCGCAAAACAGCAATGCCTGGGCCAGATGATTCTGGTCGATGGCGTTTTTAAGGGTGGTGGTGATATGCTCCTGACCTACAACCTCATCAAAACCAAGGGGACGATATTTTCTTGCTGATACTACAAAGCTTTCCATGGGGCACTCTCTATCGAGCAGGCAATTTATCCTGAATCGGAAATTAAATGAAATGAAAGAGGAGTTAATATAAGGGAGGAGGAGAAAAGTTATCCACAATTAGAGCCACTTAAATATTGGCTGAATTAACAAATTGCACTAACAGCATCGCTCTTATTACGCCTGTGATGAAGCTTAGAATATAACCGTCCGCATGTTCTGCATCTTAATTGACCAATTGTTCTGACAGAAATGTGACTTTTACCGTTTAGAAAAACAAGGCTTTTTAAAGCCTTGAGCAATGCCTCTCAAAATTAAATCGCAAGATTTGCGAGACATACAGCTATTAGCAGAACGTAATTGAGCGAAAACCATTGGAGAAAATCACATAGCACTTAAATACACTTTTCTGATACATAGAAATGCTTTAGATTGATTTAAAATATTCAAAGGATATCGCAAGCGGTTCATGTTGTCAAATCAATTATAACAAGCGACTCAAATACAACTATGAAAGAAGAACTGAAGCCTTTCATTGATTTTTTTTCCAGTGCAAAAAGAGATCTAAATCTCGAGCGAGAGGTTGCTTTCGAAGTTGGGTGCTCCGAAGCAGCGCTTCAGATTTTAGATGAGGCTATATTTGCGTCAGGCATTGTTGAGGAAAAATTTACGATCGGGCATCTAAAAATAAACCACGTCAACCAGTTTCATCCCAATATTAGCTCCATCCAAGGTGCGCTTCGATTCAGGGGACAACCTGATTCAAGTTTCGTTCGCCAACAAGATGACGACTGGAAAAATGATGCTAAGAAGTTAATTCAACAAGCTAGTGCGCAGATATCTTTTCAACTTCAACAATTAAATTTCAACCTAGCCTTCTTTGAAAAAATTGGGTATCTGAGTGGTCACATAGTAGCTATCGGTGCAAATGGCAGCGGTAAAACTACTTTGTCAAACTTATTTAAAACCTACCTCGGAGACAATGGGGTCGTTATTTCAGCACAAAGAATTCTTTTGGTACCCAATTTCGATTCCATATCGAATCCCACTTATACCGCAAATGAGCTAAGAGACTCACAAGCACGTGATAAAACCAACAAGCACCATGGTGAATTTGGCCACTTACAAAATGAGTTTGCAATTTTATTAAAAAATCTAC
Source organism: Imperialibacter sp. EC-SDR9 (assembly GCF_902498805.1). GTDB lineage: Bacteria > Bacteroidota > Bacteroidia > Cytophagales > Cyclobacteriaceae > Imperialibacter. The sequence goes on from NZ_LR701610.1 coordinate 34,057, forward strand.
TGGCTGATAATATATCAGCTGCCACTGCTTACAGGAAAAGAGCATTCGAATTGTCAGAGGAGGGTGGTGCTATCAGGGAACCAACCCCGACCAATCTTGACAAGACATTTACTATTTGGAATACTTTAATTGAACACAGAATTATTGACTGTGCTGACGGAATGAACATAACCGCCAAGCCTCAAGAGGGCAAAGATTACCCTGCCGTTCAAATGAGCGATGGAGAAAAGGTTATGCTGTATCTCATTGCCCAAGTTTTGCAGGCACCAGCCAATGGGTTTATCGTCATAGATGAGCCGGAGATGTATCTCCATAAGACTATATTAAAAAAACTTTGGGATACGCTTGAAGCAGAGCGGCAGGATTGCCTTTTCATCTATTTAACGCACGATCTTGATTTTGCCACGAGCAGATCCACAGCAAAAAAAATATGGATAAAGTCGTTTAGTCATCCTGATAGATGGGAAATAGAAGATATTCCTGAAAATGAAATTCCAGAAACTCTACTATTTGAACTGCTTGGTAGTAGAAAAAATATACTATTCTGTGAAGGCCAAAAGGGTAGTATTGATGAAAAAGTGTTGTCGATAATTTTACCTGAATTTACTGTAATGCCAGTTGGATCTTGCTTTGAAGTGATCAATCATACAAAGGCTTTTAACAGCTTGCGAAACGTGAATACTCGAGCTTTTGGCATCATAGATTCGGATCATCATGATCAAACACGGTTAGTCAAGTTGGTTAGCGATAAAGTCTTTTCACTCAAAGTCGCTGAGGTTGAAAACTTGTTCCTAGACGAGAAGTTTTTGAAGTTGATGGCTGCTCAGCTATTAGTTGACAAAGATTTAGTTCAAAACATAAAGCATGATATTATAGCAGAGTTTAATAAGCTAAAAGAAACTCAAACTGCTCACTATATCAGCACCAAGATAAATTACTATTTTAAGGATTCACACGTCTCAAGAGGTAATAGACTTGAAGAGGTAGAGAGTAATTTCAAAAAATTTACTGAAAGAGTGGATGTAAACAAGTGGTATAAGGCACGCATTGAACTTTTAGACAAAATCGTAATGAACGGAGAATATGAGTCCGTTATTTCTATATTTAATAATAAAGGGCTGCACCCAGTGGTGTCTCGACACTTCAAGATTTCAGATTTCACAGAACGTTGTATTAAACTTTTGCAAAGCTCCAAAGACTCTCGAGAATGCATTTTAGCCCATATGCCGACCGAGATAAGAGAGGCCGGGACAAGCCGATAAGGCCCGTAAACGCCGCCACTGTCAGGCGCACTGCCGCTTTCCATCCATCAGCTCCCCGGAGTGGCGCCGGAGAGGACTGAGCGTTAAGAATCGCTCCAGTGGAGCGATGTTAAATAATGGGACAGCTGCCACAAAAGCTGCCCCATCCGTTTCAAAAAACCATAAAATCAGGCCCAAAAGCCCAAAAACAAACATTTCTACAGTGGAGCCGGAGGGAGTCGAACCCTCGTCCAGATAAGGGAAAAATGTACCGTCTACATGCATAGTTACCGATTGAATTTTCGACTGCTTGCCGGTAGGCAACATACCAACGCACAGCTTAGCCACTTAATTTCGCAGGTGCTTAGTAGCCTCGCACCCACTAGTTCAACCATGTCGACACCCAAAATCAGCACCGGAAGAACGAGGCACTGGTGGATGTGGCTGGGGAATCTCGCTAGAGACTCAACCCTTTAAGCCTTTACCTCAACGTTAAGTTAAGATTAAGCAGCCATGGCGTAATTAGATTCGCCAATTGTTGTTTGAGTGAATTGCTCACGGATGTACACTCATCACCCGGCACGCAAGCACAAAATCCGTCCTTACTGTCAAAACCAGTCGGCCCCGGAATTCATATTTTGCAAATAAGGGTACAAATATAGCGTATTAAAAGTTCGCTATACGCCAGCGCCTCTAATTGTTTTTGATAACGAAACACAATTGCTTTTCGCCAATTTAAATGGCCTGGGCGTTGTCTCCCACTCCTGCGTGCCGCACACCTGCCATCCCTTTTTGCTTGATACTGAACAAATATTTGCTGACTATTCTCTGGGAAATACAAACAACACCATGCCGCACAAAAACATCAACCGAAGAAATTTTCTTCAGCAGGGCGCTATTATAACAGGAGGCGTAGCCCTTACACCACTTGTTGGCTATGCCTCTCCAAAAACCGTTACAGCACAAAGTGAATTGGCCGATGAGCCCATGTGGTACCAAAGGCCTCTTCGAATGCTGCAAACGGTGCTCCGTGAGCCTGATGCCACCAACTACAATGCGCAGGCAGTGGTGGACTATATGCTCAAAACTGACTGCAACACCCTGGTGGTAAACGCCGGTGGCATCGTCGATTTCTTCCAGAACCCACTGCCCGCTGCCAACATTAACACGTTCATGGGTAAGAACGACATCCTGAGAGACATCACAAATGCCTGTCATAGTGCAGGAATCAAAGTGATAGGTCGTGTCGACTTTCGTGGAGTAGAGGAAAAGATATTCCGGCAATTTCCCGACTGGTTCAGCTATGAGGAAACAGGCAAACCTATACAGCTTGGCTACACAAAGCCTCAGCTTTATGCCTCCTGCTACACCAGCTACCACCGGAATGAACATGCCGAAAAGTTCATCAAATACATCGTCGGGGAATATGATATTGACGGCATTTGGCACAACAGCATTGGCGTGGGTGGCATCTGCCATTGCTCCCGCTGCAAGGCGGCATACAAGGCAAAGACAGGAGCCGATCTGCCGGTTTATGCTACTGCCTCAGACGAAGATTTGAAACAATATATGGTTTGGAAATCAGAGGTGGCCGACCAACACATGCGACGAATGAAAGAAACGGTAAAGGCTTTTGGAAAAGAAAAGGCCTATTCGGCTGAAGTTTTCAGCATGTTTGAGTCGGGCGGGAAGGTCGACTCCGGGATTGACCTCTACAACGCCAGGGAGCATTTTGATTACCTTGTGAGCGTGGCTTTTCTCACGGAAAATTCGGAGCACATTCATTACGAAGACCTGAACTATGCCAATACCATCGTCAGGTTCCTTAAATCAATGGCACCGGAAAAAGAGGCTGTGATTCTATACGGTGGCAATGGCACGGCGCACCGCTATGTGATGGATCCTCCACAGGATTTGAAAATCTGGCTTTGGGAGGGATTGTCAGCCGGAGGCAGGTTTTGGAACTGTAGTTTCACCGGCCAGTACCCCGACGCCACACACGACAGAAGGAACGCCTACAACCACCAGGACACTTACAGCTTTATAAAAAAGTACGAGCATTTGCTTGCTCATCAGGTGCCGGTGGCCAATGTGGGCATTTACTACTCCAGGCCCACAAGGCTATTTTACAGAAACAAGCCACCAGAAGGAGACAGCTTCGATGAAGCCATCAAGGGAATAGAAAGGGTGCTGGCAGAAAATCACATCCCCTATCATTTTATTCCGGACGACCAGATAAGCACTGACCGACTGAAAAAGTACAAGGCCATTATCATGCCCGACGTCAAATGTCTTTCCGAAAATGAAGTAGCACTCCTTCAAAACTTTGTAGCCGGAGGCGGAAAGCTTCTGGCTACGTACGAAACCAGCCTTTACAGCGAGGATGGATTACCAAAAAAAGACTTCGGGCTAGCGGATGCTTTTGGTTGCCATTTTACCGGGAAGAAAGTGAACACAAGAAAAGACTGCTATCAATACATTAACGACCCCAGTCACCCGATAGTAAGTCCCGATAGTGGTAAAACTGAACTGCTTATCAACGCTGGGTTTACCCTTTTGTGCGAGGCGGAACCAAGTGCTAAGAAAATTTGCACATATACCCCTTTGGTGCACAACCAGCCCCCGGAAAAGGCCTGGACGAATGAGTGGGCAAAAGAACTCCCCACTGTTCTGGAGCATGACTATCAAAAAGGAAAGGTGATCTATTTTGCTAACCAACCAGACCAGGTTACCCACGCCATGGGGCACCCCGACATGAGCAACCTTATACTGAGGGGCATTCAATACCTTGCCGGAGAAGCGAACCTGCCAGTGACCACAAATGCCCCTGAGAGTGTTCATCTGGGGCTCACAAAGTCGGCCAAAACGGAAGGTGAGTATATACTCTCGCTAGTAAACACTACTTCCGGCCAGGGTAGGCCGGTCAGGCGACTGGTGCCTGTAAATGAAATTAAAGTTGTTCTCAACCTCCCCGGAAGTTCTTTGAAAAAATTCGAGGTGATGAAATCGCAGGGAGAATGCAAAGTGGAAGTAAGGAATGGCAAAGTCGAAGTGGCTGTTGAAAAACTGGAGGATTATTTCAGCCTATTTGTGAAAATGGGCATATGACGTAACTTATTTCAGCATATTTATTTTAGTTAGCTGAATTTAATTCGCTTATATTCATTCTCTGTTTATCAACCGACGAATAGAACTTGACAACACCTGCTTTGTACCGGACAAAAGAATTAATTCTGGTTTTATATTTATTGTTGAATTTCTTCATTTCACCAGCTCAAAGTATCACGGGCGTGGTGATTGACAGTGCCACCGGAAGCCCCCTCCCCTTTGCGAATGTATTTGTCGACAACACTACCATAGGCACAGTAACCGACGCCGACGGCAAGTACGTTTTGAAAGGAGTCAGCCCTGGCAAAATGACTTTGGCTGCTTCCTTCGTTGGCTATATTACCAAGGCGGTATCGATTGACCTCAAAGAAGGAGAGCCACTACAGAAGGACTTCTCCCTGACTCCTCAGGAAAAACAGCTCGACGAGGTAGAGCTTACTTCGAGAAGGGATAGAAAGTGGGAAAAACAACTGGAAAGGTTTGAAGAAGTATTTATCGGCAGCAGATACGACCCACTGGTAAATAAAACCAAAATTCTGAACCCCTGGGCCATTGACTTCGAAGAAGGAAAAACCAGCAATGGGATGCGCTATTTTTCCGCCACCTTCAACCAGCCTTTGGAAGTTGAAAACCTGGCCCTGGGTTACAAGCTGATTTATCATTTGAATGTGTTTAGCCAAACCCGAAACGGTACCTTGTATCAAGGCCCGGTACAGTTTATTGAGATGGACACCCTCTTCGAAGACCTGTCAAAAAAATGGGTGGACAACAGGCAAAAAGCCTATCAGTCTTCATTGCGGCATCTCTTCAAGTCGATGATAAGAAACGACCTCAGCGCACAACATTTTGATATTTATCAATCAAAAAGTTTCGGGCTTACATATATCCGAACCAATAGTTTCGACTACGAAAGAGGCAATTCCATTGAGGCTTTCTCTTTGGACAGGGCCATCAGGCCAGGACAGCAAATTGGCGAGTTCAAGATCGTTTCTTCCAAACGTTTGGAGGTGCACTACACTGGCATGTCGTGGCCAAACACCTATTATCACGACGTTTACCATCCCATTAGCTGGATCACCCTTAAGGGGGGCTCCACCGAGGTGACGAGTAAAGGCGTGCCTCTCGATCCCTCAGATATTGTCATCTCGGGGCACATGGCCAGGGCCAGGGTAGCTCATTTGCTCCCTCACAATTACACCCCGGGCGACACAGTGTCGGCATTTAGTTCGACGGAGGAAATCATGATCGCCCAGCAGCAATACAAGCAGAATAGCCTTCGTGAGAAACCCCATCTGATTACGGACAAGCCGTACTATTACCCTGGCGAAACTATTTGGTTCAGTGGCCAAATGCTGTACCAGAACGCCCTGATGGCCGACACCCTGAGCCGGGTGCTTTATGTTGATGTGATCAACCCATTCCGCCAGATAGTAAAAACGGAGGTATTTCCGATTGAGAATGGTAAAGTCACCGGACAACTAGCTCTTCCGTCATATATACAAGCCGGCGATTACAACCTAAGGGCCTACACACGATGGATGCAGAACTTCCCTTCGAGCGACATCACTTACCAGCCATTGCCAATAATTAATCTTTACGAGACGGTAGAAAATACAACGGTGCTCGGCGCTAACATGACCGATCCTGATTTACTGATCACCATCAGCACTGACAAAGACCGTTACCGACCCCGCGACAAAGTGCAAGTGTCTCTGAGCGTAATGGACGCTGACGGAGGGGCTATCTCCTCCAATCTGACTGTGTCGATTACTGACACACTTCGGGTAGCCTCGGTCCCAACAAGCCCAACGCTACAGCAAGCCTATAACTGGGTGCTCAACGGACGACCTACCCCCTACTTTACCCAACCGCAACATCAAATCGAATATGGCGTCAGTGTGAGTGGACAGTTTCTCAACAAAAAAGGAGAACCTGAAGCCGCCAATATTACCATCGTGCAAGGCGAATACGAAGACTATGGGGTGGTAGCAGCCGACTCGACCGGCAAGTTTTGGGCAAGTGGCTTGCAATTCAACGACAGCTCAGCCATGGCGATGGCTGCGATCAATGAAAAGGGCAGACCATACGGATCGGTGGTGCTGGCAAAGCAAGCTGTACCAGAAGTAAAAGCACAGCTTACCAACCTCAACCTGACTGTTAAAGAACAGGAGCTGCCGCAGCCCATCTTTTCTCTCCCCAACGATGTCGACTATACATTGCTCAATGAAGTGGTGGTAGAAAGCTCCAAGATTGAACCTCTGTCAGAAAGGAACTATGGCTTTGGCCCTGGCGATAAAACTTTTACCCAGGAGGATATTCAGAGATCTTCCGGGCAGGGAGTGATGTCTATTATTGAAAGAGGCATGCCTGGTTTTAATAGAAATGGCATGTATCGGAAAAACTATGGAACAGCCAGAGGAAACTATTATCCTACGCCGTTGGTCATTATCGATGGTCAGCGATTTCAGGAACAGGCACCTCCGGAGCCAGGCAATACCGGAGTTGATTATTTAGACCGGCTCAATCCCGCTGATATTAAAAGCGTCACAGTCTACACCTACAACGCCGGAGTCTTTGGTATGGCTGGGTTTGACGGAGTTATTATGGTAGAAACTAACCTTGGAGGAGAAAGAAAACAGAATGAAAAACCCACCATCTTCAACAAAGACGGCTTCAGTCTTTACACGATAAAAGGTTACACTCCAGCACAGGAATTCAGAGCACCCAATTATTCTCAGCGAAAGGAAAGCCATAGCGAGCCTGACACCCGCACCACCATTTACTGGAACCCTGCACTCACAACAGACAGTGAAACAGGTAAAGCCGGATTTTCTTTTTATGCCGCCGACTCTCCAACGGTTTACCGGATTGTAGTGGAAGGAATGACGGAGGATAATACGCCGGTGAGGGAAGTGAGGTACTTACAAGTCAGCAAATAATGGCACAAAATATCCTTCAAAATATTAAAAAATGGTGCCGTCATTACTTTTGAAACACCTATCGAAAATAGCACCACTTCTGCTTTTCGGGCTCCTCCTGTCATTAAATTCTGTTGCCCAGAGCTTCGTCTTATACGGCACTGTGTATGACAAATCCACCAATAAACCCCTTCCTTTTGCCAATGTGTTTATCAACAACACCACAAGCGGTGCCGTCAGTAATGGTGAAGGAAAGTTCAGCATCCCCATTCCTGGCCCGGGATACATTGAAGTAGTTGCTTCCTTTGTTGGCTACGTCACCAGTTACGAGAAGGTAATGGTTAGCGGCAATCAACATGTAAAAATATCCTTTGCGCTCGAACCTCTTGAAAAGCAACTCAATGAAGTAGAACTCAAGTCAAAAAGAGACAAGAAGTGGGAGAGGCAGTTAAAAAGGTTCGAAGAGGTTTTTATTGGCTCCTACAACGACCCTTTGTCTTCGCAAACAAAAATACTAAATCCATGGGTGCTGGATTTTGACGAGGGCAAACTCAAAGGTGGGCAGAGGTACCTCGCCGCTACCTGCTATCTACCACTCGAAATTGAAAACACCGGCCTGGGCTACAAAATCATCTATCACCTGGAGGGTTTTCAGCAAACGAGAAGTGGTTTTAACTATGAGGGTCCCATACAATTTATAGAAATGGATTCCACCGAAGCTATGTCGAAGACATGGGATACTAACAGGCAAGAGGTATACCTCGGCTCGGTGAGGCACATGTTCAAAGCACTTATCAACGACCGGTTAAAGCATGAAGGATTCGAGGTTTACACTGTGAAACCAGAGGGCAAGCATCATGTAAGAACAAAGCGGCTGGAAGTTGATAAGGAGTTTATGCTCGACACCATTTCGAGGTCCAAAATGCTAAAGCCCGGAGACCGAATAGGAGACTATAAGGTTCGGTCACAACCCCCTCTGGAAGTTCATTATTTCAAAAAAATATGGCCCAACCTTGTCTATGCCGATGCCTACTATCCGGTAAGCTGGCTCACTTTCAAAGACTCGACGGTTGCAGTAAGCATCAAAGGTGCGCCGTATGACCCGAGTGAGTTGATAATTGCGGGCTATATGGCCAGAGACCGGGTGGCCCGAATGTTACCTTACAATTTCACCCCCGATAAAAGTTATACTTCATTCGACCCCGAGCCTTCTGAGATTGCCGTCAGGGGCATTAAATACAATGCCCTGCGGGAACGCCCGTATGTTCAAACTGATAAACCTTACTATTATCCGGGGGAAACCATCTGGTTCAAAACCCAGATGCTTTTTCAAAACCCCCTTATGACCGACACTTTGAGCAGAGTCGTTTACGTCGACCTGTTGAACTCAGACAAAGCCATCATTCAAAGCAGTGCCTTGCCGATCAAGGATGGAGTTAGTCATGGACAACTACAACTCCCCGGTAATCTGACTCCCAGCCAGTACACCCTTCGATCCTACACGAACTGGATGCGCAATTTTGATGATAAGGACATTTTTTATCGATCAATCCCTGTGCTCAACCTTTACGAACAGGTGCAAAACACTGAAGCAAGACCTTCAAGAATAAAGAACCCAGATATAATGGTCTCTTTAAACACGGAGAAGGTGGTTTACAAACCAAGAGAAAAAATCGCTGTACAAGCTGTTGTCACCGATTCTGATGGAGTCCCATTGATGGCGAATTTGTCTGTTGCCGTAACTGACACCTTGCACGTGGCTTCAGTGCCGTCCTCCACTACCCTGGAAGACGCATATGAATGGACCTATCAGGCCTCCAGCGCTCAGCCCAAAAGCCCACCCGACTATCAAATAGAATATGGCATTAGTGTAAGCGGAGAATTCAGAAACAAAAAGAAACTACCGGAGCAGGCATCGGTTACCATTGTGCAGGGAGAGTATGAGGACTATGGCATTGTTGAAACAGACAGCGCCGGGAGGTTTTGGGCCAGCGGGCTGCAGTTTGAAGATAGCGCTCAGGTGGCCTTCGGGGTAATAGATGCCAAGGGACGTCCTTTCGGCTCGGTAACAATCGATGAAAAAGTCCCGCTTAGGGCACCAGACTCTCTGCCTGTGATGCACCTGAACATAAAAGAAACTGCGATACCTCAACGCATTTTCGTTTTGCCAGATGAAGATGAGTACACGCTGTTGCAGGAGATAGTGGTAGAGGACACACCTATTGAACCGATGTCGGAAAGTCAATACGGCTACGGCGCTGGCGACAAGACTTTTACGGAAAAAGATTTTGAAAAAAATCCCCAACTCACCGTATTTGAATTCCTTGGAAGAAATGGCACTGGGCGAACTAGCTTCCAACGGCACAATTGGGGCATCAAGGCAGCACCGCCTCTTGTTATCATTGATGGATCGAGATATGGTGGAATCTACGGAGAAACGCCATGGCAATACCTGGAGTCGCTGACAGTTGACATGATCAAAAGCATCAATGTGTACACTTACGGCGCAACCATTTTTGGCATGACAGGATCCGGCGGCGTGATCATGATTGAAACAAAGCGCACGGAAAGAAAGGCAGACGAAACACCCACCATTTTCAATAAAGACGGCTTCAGCCTGTACACGATAAAAGGCTACGCCCCAGCCCGGAAATTCAAAGCACCAGACTATTCTCAACCAAAGGAAAGTCATAACGAGCCTGACACCCGCTCGACCATTTATTGGAATCCTTCCCTCACCACCGATAGTGAAACAGGTAAAGCCGAGTTTTCCTTTTATGCCGCCGACACACCTACAGTTTACAGAATTGTAGTGGAAGGCATGACAGAGGACAATACGCCGGTGAGGGAGGTGAGGTATTTGACGATTGAAAAATAAAAGAGAAGCCGAAATTGATCGGCTTCTCTTCTTGGTGCCTCAATTGGCCTGCCGCTCACTGCTTCACGAACCTGCCAACACTAATGCCGTCTGTAAACTCCAACTTCAAAAAGTAAACTCCTGATTGCAGTTTATTCAAATTGAGGTGCAACTGAGTTTGTGCCTTCTCAAACGAAATCTCTATGATTTGCTGTCCGCTCATGGAATAAACTTCAATGTATTGAAGCATTTGGATTCTCTCAGAGTTGAGCGAGATTGTTAATTGGTCACTTACAGGGTTTGGATACATTTGCAATGAACTGAACTCTGCTTCCAGTCCCTGCACTACTTCTTCCTTTCCCACCATCGTCATAGTCAGCGAAATATCCTCGGTAAGATTAATGGTCTCTGCCTCTTCAAAAGTGAGCGCCGACGGATAATAAGTGATAGAGAACAAACTTGCTTCTGACTGGAGTGGGCTAACTTGCAGTACATAATTTCCTTCCTTCAATCCACCAATTTCTAAAGAGCCCTCGCTGATGGATTCCTCACCAGCTACTGCACCCTCAGTTGTTAATAGGGTTGCGGTTCCTGTCTCGAGCACCACTCCTTCGGCTTTATTGACCATGAGTGTAATTGACAGAAATGGTTTTACCAACAGCGTTTTACTGATACTGGCTGGCAGATTAGTGGCATCGCCTGCCTGAAGAGCCTTAACTGACAGTTCTCCTGGGCCAGTAAAGGTTAGCTGGTTTCCATCAAAGCTTGCCGATCCACTAACTAGTTCAAAGCTGACAGGCAAACCCGACGAGGCAGTTGCAGAAAGCATGAGAGGTGACTGGTCGGGGTATACGCTGGAAGGTAGATCAAAAGTAATGGTCTGTTCACTTTTCAGGTTAGCCGTAGAAATAGAAAACGCTTTGCTAAATACTCCTTCTGAGGCATCCTTTGATTGAATTCTGACAGAATAGGCTTCCTTTTTGTTATCGGCTATTGCTTCATTCGTTAGCAGCTTGTTGTCAGCAATGCTAAACAAGGAATTGTCGGTGCTACCGTCGCCAGTGACTAATTCATACGTGTGTGTATCGCCTTCATCCTGATCAGTCGTGCTTAGAAGACCAATCTGGAATCCCCCAACTATCTGTTCGGTAATCTCGCTGGCAGAAAGAAGGATGTCTGATGGGAGGTCACTAGCATTGATAATAGTCAGTGCAAAAGCCTGGCTGAAGCTCTTGCCGTCGCTATCCTCGCTTTGCACTCTGATTGTATAGGCAGACTTCGTTTCAAAATCAAGTACTGTACTGGCCAACAGTTTGTCGCCACTAATGGTAAAACTAGCGTTGTCGGTGTCACCTTCACCAGTAACCAGGGTGTAAGTATGGTTGTCGGTTTCATCCTGATCGTTGACGCTCAATGTAGCCAACTCACTGCCAATAGGGAGGTTCTCAGTAAATTCACTGGCGCTAAGTGAAATGGCCGTAGGTGCATCGTTGGCATCGATGATAGTAATAACGAAAGCATCGCTGACCACAGCCCCAACTTCATCCCTTGTCTGAATTCTTACGCTGAGGCTGGCTTTTGCTTCGAAGTCAAGCACCGCTGCTGTTTGTAGCTCATTTCCTTGAATAACGAAGCTGGCATTGTCAGTGCTTCCTTCGCCTGCAACCAGTGTATATGTATGAGTATCTCCTTCATCAGAGTCTGTCGAAGAAAGGAGGCCTACCTTGGTGTTTTCTGGCAGGTTTTCTGCGATTTCGGTACCATCAAGCGCCAACGCCGTTGGTGCACTATTCACCCTGTTAATTGTGAAGGCCTTGGCAAAGGTATTACCATACTCATCGGTTGCCTGAATTCTGACAGAGTAAACCGGCTTGGCCTGTAAATCGAGCATTGTGGCAGTCACAAGACTACTTCCGGAAATGGTAAAACTTGCGTTGTCAGCGCTTCCTACCCCTGCTGCAAGAGACAACGTTGGCATGTACTCACCACTTTCATTTATGATAGAAAGCACACCCACTTCTGTGCCATTTGTGTGGGCTTCAGGAATTTCATTGGCGGAAAGTTGAAGATCCATCACTGTTTTGACTTGTTGGGGAGATTTTTTAAATGCTGCACCATTTCCCAATTGGCCGCTCAAATTTCCGCCCCAAGCCCAAAGAGTTCCATCTGACTTAATTGCCATTGAATAACCATTTCCGGCAACAGTTTCTACCCAATCGGTCGCATCACCTACTTGGGTAGGAGAGCTTCTATCAGTCGTCGTGCCATCGCCTATTGCACCGCCATTTTCACCCCAGGCCCACAACGTACCATCGTTCTTTAATGCGGTATTGTGATAAAAGCCTGGCTCAATATTTGTCCAATCACTATCAGTGCCAATTTGCACTGGACTTGATCTATCTTCGGTTGTTCCATCCCCTAACTGACCGGCAAAGTTGTAGCCCCAGGCCCATAATGTTCCATCAATTTTTACCCCAAATGAATTGTAAAACCCACATCGAACTATTGACCAGTCGCTATCAGTCCCAACTTGGGCAGGGGTGTTGGTACTAGTATTGGTTCCGTCTCCCAGTTGGCCGTAGTCGTTGAAGCCCCAAGACCAAAGGGTACCATCTTCCTTTAGCGCTATTGTGTGATACCTTCCTTCGCTTACAAAAGCCCAGTCAGTATCCGAACCGACCTGTGTCGGACTAGTTTTATAGATAGTAGTTCCATCCCCCAGGCCACCATAGGGGTTATTACCCCACGCCCAAAGTGACCCGTCGTCTTTGATTGCAAATGACGAGTAATGCCCAGCAAAAACACTTTTCCAATCAACATCTGTTCCGACTTGGACGGGCAAGGATCTATTAGTTGTTGTACCATCACCCAACTGACCGTTTGAATTCCACCCCCAAGACCATAGAGTCCCATCCGACTTCAATGCCAACACGTGACTTCTTCTAATGCTAATTGACTCCCAGCTTTCCCCTTCAGATACCTGAACTGGAACAGATTCATAATTTAATAACCCAGTACCAAATTGGCCTAACGAATTACTCCCCCAGCCCCATATAGTTCCATCTGTTTTTACGCCCAACGAAGTAGAAGTACCTGCATATACTTTTGTCCAATTCAACTCGTCGTTTGTTTTCCCTGGCACTATTTGCAAGCTGCCTGTCCCCTCACCGGCTTCACCATTACGATTTGTTCCCCAGGCCAATACAGTTCCATCATTCTTTACTCCCAACGAATGCCAATAACCGGCCGAAATTGTTGTCCATGATGTTTCGGAGCCGACTTGAACAAGATTTAAAACTGAGTTTGACGTTCCAACTCCTAGTTGGCCGTTGATATTCCCGCCGACTGCCCACAAAGTACCATTGCTTTTAGTGGCTAATGTATGATCATCCCCTTCCACGACGGCTTTCCAGTTATCGTCTGATCCTACCTGGAAAGGTGTCAACAAATCGTTTGTCGAACCGTCTCCAAGTTGACCAGTCGAATTAGCACCCCAGGCCCATAAAGTACCATCTGACTTAATTGCCATGGTGTTTGAATTGCCTGTGGTCACAAGCGACCAGTTGGTGTCTCCGTTAACTCTAATGGGTGACTTCCTTTTTCCCACCTTCCCTTCCGCACATAGATAAAGCGTAATAGGGCCCGGCAAAGGTTCCAGGCCTTCCGAAGAAATAGTTGAACCAGCGGGGTTTACTATTGTGAAGGTTATTTCGGAATCCCAGTCACCAGAAACAAACTCGAACGAGAGGCTAACTGCACCATTAGGCATTGAAACTACCTCCGATCCTTCAAAGCCATCATCCAGCGTGTAAAGAGATTCGTTTCCGTCTATTATGACTTTTATAGAAGCGCCATTCCAGCCATCACCGTAATCGTCCTCAAAGTTAATTACATAATCCCCTGTTGGGTTTGAAATCGACGGTTCTGTACAGTTAACAGTTGCCTCATCACCAAGGAAGTTGTGTCGGTTATCTCCCCAAATCCATAACGTACCATCGGTTTTTATGGCGGCTGAATGATAGTACCCAGCGCTTACACTTGCCCAGTCAGTATCGGCACCTACTTGAATGGGTTCGGATTTATCATCCAGGCTTCCATCACCCAGTTGGCCAAATTCATTTCTACCCCATGCCCACAATGTGCCATCCGCCTTGATAGCAAGCGAATGCTCTTTGCCTGCACTTATCGCCTTCCAATTTGAGTCTGCCCCAACTTGAGTTGGAGTAAGGTTATCGTCGGTAGTTCCATCCCCCAGTCGGCCAAATTCGTTCTTGCCCCAAGCCCACATTGTGCCGTTCGTTTTGATAGCCAGGGAATGTGATTCGCCTGCTTCAATCTCGAACCAGTTGTTATCACTGCCAATCCTTGTTGGGGTGGATTCATCGTCGTTCGAGTCAGTACCAAGCTGACCGTTGGCATTGCTGCCCCAAGTCCAAAGGCTTCCGTCTTTCTTTATCAACAAGGCATGGTTAGCGCCCGCTGAGATCTTTTGAGCATATGTGTCAGTCGTCCAAATCAAAGACAGGCAAAGACCCATTGCCAGACAACACAGTATTTTTCTTTTATGCATCGCAATTATTTTATCTACATTTAAGCGTTGTGAGTTATCAGTGCCATCCATTTCTTGCTACAGTCGATAGATTGCGACAAATATGGATATTGATAAGGTATGAAAAATAGGACTGACAATTGGATAAAAAAATATTCAACAGCAAAAAAGCATAGAAATCTATCTTTTTGACTCGAAATAACTGCTACCAAAGGAATACGGCTTCAAAGGCTGTCGGTGTGCTATGAAACAAAAAAAGGCCGCTGTAAGCGGCCTTCTCGACTTTGGCCTTTTACTAGATAAGCAATAAATAAGCTCAATATTTTGATTTTGAGTTTATTTTTTGTGATTTTTATATCTAGTTATATGACTAGATATTTAGATATGGGGTTTCCAACAAAGAT
>NZ_LR701611.1 GCF_902498805.1 Imperialibacter sp. EC-SDR9
AACTGGAAGGTGCCGTCTACTCTCGTATTACCAGTCACTGTCGTATTACCTGTAATCGATGCATTCGTAGCTACTGTCAAATCAGCTCCACTTACATCCAAACCATTGTTCGCATCTACATTGCCTGCAAAATCTACCTGACCAATGAAATCTATCTGATCACCGGCGTCATCTCCTATATTAATATCATTACTTTCAACCGTGAACGGCAGAAGATCGACAGCTGTAGCAATTTGACCATTGTTGTCGGAAGTTAAGGCCATATTATTGGCTAACGACAAACCGCTTGACAAGACAACCGTACCACTCGCATCCGGAAAACTGATCGTGCGGGCAGAAGTTGGGTTAGTGATTGCAAAGCTTGTATAAACGTCATTATTAGCCGACCCTTCAAAATTAAACGGTGTCGCTCCCAGTATTTCACCTGTCACAGTAACGCCGTCTATCGCAGCATTACCGAGCGTGACATTACCATTTAAAGTAGCATTCCCGTCAATGTCAGCATCCTGTGTCACATTCAAGCCACCGACCACATCAGTTAGCACGCCGTTGGCTCCGATATTCACTCCACCGGCACCTTGCAGTGTTAAAGCGCCTCCAGAAGTAGATACATTCGATGCGCCGGTTGCATCCAAACTGAAAGTTGAGCCATCCATCGTGAGGCTACCGTTCAAATCAGTGGCATTAGCTACTTGAAGGCCGTTTGCGTTATTCAACTGTACTTGATTGGCTCCAGCTACAACGAAGTTACCGGAGGTCACATCAATATCATCACCCTGAACAGCATTGTTTTGAATTGTCGTCGCACCAGCACTATTTAGGTTAATATCCCCAGTCAAGGGCAGCGACGCAGCTGACGATCCATTACCGATAATTAAACTACCATCATTACTAACACTCAACTGGGTCGCTATTCCCAACGAATTTCCGATAAAAATACTTCCATAGGAGAGGTTATTAGTGGCAAAATCACCAATCGGCTTAGAACCAATCACACCTCCTGAATTTGTAATAATAACCGCATTAGGCCCTGGCTGATTCCAATTTGGAAAATTAGACGAGTTATTAACTAAAAATGAATTTTCTAAGCCTGTAGTACCAACCAACTTGTCAAATGTAATAGTTCTACTGGCTATCTTGGGATTGGTAATTCCCCCATCCTTCAACTGCAATTTATCAGTTACCACTTCAATGGTAACATCATCGACGTTTGCATCGATCTTTTCCACATTCCCTACCAGCCCGTTACCTGCCAAATCCCCAATTACCGTTGATAGATTTACATAACCCGGCTCTCCAGTAGTTTGATCTGCAACTATCAACTGGGTATTGCCTGGTGTCCCATTCTGGAGTTTGCCAACTGTCACTTGATTATCTCCAATATCTATTGTTTGGATGGTGCCATCCGCTATATCACCAGTTTGTACTTCTCCATCTAATATCTTAGCAGTCGTTATTGCACCGTCTGCTATTTCAGCAGTCCCAACGGCATTATCAGCCATCTCAGCATTGCTAATGGCATTGTCTGCCATCTGAGCATTTGTCACAGAATTGTCGGCAAGTTGGGTAGTAGTAATGCCAGCATCCTTTACTTCCAAACTAGTGCCATTATATCCAATAGTACTATTGTCCACTTGCACATCGAGGGTTCCATCGGCTCCATCGTCGGCGAGTGCAGTCCCCGCTATCCCCGAAATATCGACCTGAATATTATCTGCATTGACTATAATACCATTTCCGACGCCAATATCCATCGCTCCAGTTGTTCCGTTCGGAATAAGACCAGCTCCGGCAACATCGGCATTGAGCTTAGCGGCTGTAACAGCGTCGTTGTTGAGCTTGGCTGTTGTAACATTGGCATCCAGAATTTTGGATGTAGTGACAGCATCATCATCTATTTTAGCTGTGGTAACTGCGTCATCAGCAAGTTGTGTGGTTGTAATACCGGAAGCTGGTACGTAAAGGTCATTCCCATTTACCCCAATTGTACTTCCATCTACCTGCACGTCCAGGGTTCCGTCGCTGTCATCATCAGACAGGGCCGTGCCAGCTATCCCGGAAATATCAATCTGAATGTCGTCCGCATTAACTATGATCCCGCTGCCAGCGCCTATATCTATAGCGCCTGTAGTTCCATTTTGAATAAGACCAGCCCCAGCTACATCTGCATTGAGTTTAGCAGCGTTTACCGCATCGTCATTGATTTTTGCGGTTGTCACATTGCCATCGGCAATTTTTATTGTTGTCACATTGTCATCGGCAATGTCAGCAGTTTGCACGTGACCGTCTCTTATTTTGTCTGTAGTAACTGAGTTGTCAACCAACTTTATTTCAGTAATGATATTATCACCAAGGTCGCCTGTTTGAATCGTGCCATCAAGTATTTTACCTGTCGACACTGAACCGGCAGCCAACTTATCCTCCGTAACTGCCAAATCTTTTATTCTTGGAGTAGTAATACCATCGACCTTAACTTCCAGATTATTTGCATTCAATCCAATACTCACATCATCGTACTGAACATCAAGCTCGCCTGTACCGACGTTTTCGGCCAGCGCCTCCCCCGCAATATCACCCAGATCAACTTCTATGTCATTTGCGTTTACTTTGATTCCATTCCCCTCCCCAATATCAAGCGCCCCTGAAGTCCCATTTGGAAGCAATCCCTCACCGGCTACATCAGGATTTAGTTTGGCAGCCGTAACATTGTCATCAGCTATTTTGGCTGTTGTCACGTTTCCATCGGCAATCTTTGCAGTCGTGACATTTGCATTAGCAATATCCAATGTCTGCACCTGGCCGTCTGCAATTTTACCAGTGGTGATGGCATTGTCACCAATCTTGGGGTTGGTTACGCCCAAATCCACTATGTCAACTGCCTGAATAGTACCATCAGCTATTTTGTCGGAGGTCACTGCACCGGCACCTAATTTCGGATTGGTCACAGCGCCATCGGCAAGCTCGGAGATGTTTACGGCCCCGGCTAGAATTTCAGCACTCCCAACCGCATCCGTGGCGATTTCTGTGGCAGTCACTTTATCTGGCTGTATTTTGGAGTCAATTCGGTCTGTACCAGAGTTGTAAGTCATACTAACGTCTCCTACAACCGTGGTTCCCTCAAAACCCGATGATGTACCAATCAAAAATTCGTCATCGTTAGGCACAATCGCCAGCTGTAACTTTTTATCAGGATCGAATGAGAGTCCACTCCCTACTTTCACCCTTAGCGTTCCATCGGTAAATTGTTCAAGGCCATCACCTACTACATCAGCATTAATTTTATCTTTAGTTACTGCGTCGTTGGCTATGTCCGCCGTGGTAATGGTAAGATCCAAAATCTCATCGGTACTAACGGCTCCGGTCGCTATGTCGGCTGCACTCACGCTGCCATCAGCAATTTTATCGGAAGTAACAGCATCAGTGGCAAGCTTTGCATTGCTAATTCCCCCACTCGCTACCTGCACAATATCCGAGGCAATTTCCAGCGACGTACCGTCTACTTTAATATCTACTGCCCCAGTTCCTGTGTTTGCACCCAGGCCCTGGCCAGCCAACTGAGCAATGTCCGCTTCCAGATCATCGCCATTGATGGTTAATCCGTTACCTGCATTTACATCCAGGGCACCAGTGGTACCATTGGAGCTTAGGCCCGCTCCAGCCACATCAGCATTGATTTTGGTAGCGGTTACACCGTCGTCAACAATTTTTACTGTTGTAACATTCTGATCAGCTATATCGGCGGTCTGTACCGCTCCATCCAAAATTTCATTACTAGTGACAGCATCTGTAGCAATTTCGTTGGCCGTTACCGCATCTGCTGCCAGTTGTAAGTCGGCACCTGAAGCTGTGTAGGTAAGGGTGGCATCACCGATAACGGGTTGAGCAGAGGCCGTCCCCGTGTCGTTGCCAATAAAAACATTGCTTGTAGCTAAAGTAGAGCTCGCAAAATTGCTCAGCGGTATCCAGGTTGGGGCACCTGCTGAATCCGTCCCCAATACAGAGGAGACCGTCCCTTCGGCGTCAATCTTATTAATAGTAATAGTATTGTCAGCCAGGTCAATATTAATAATGCTCCCATCAACTATATTGTCTGACACAATAGATATGGCCACATTAGCCACACTCGTGATAATGCCACGGTCGTTCACCGTCACTTGCGACACGGTTGTCTCATTGCCAAATGTGCCTGCCGTAGCTCCGCTTACCGCCAATTTATCAGAGGTAACAGCACCATTTTCAATTTTGTCAGTCGTTACAGCACCGGGCGCTATCTTCTCGCCGATTACACTAAAAGGCGCAAGCTTATCGAAGGTAACAATGGAAGGCTTCAAGACAGGGTTCGGGAACGTCCCGGTCAAATCTCCTCCAGCCACAGCCCCTTCAAACACACCTAATCCTTTGCGCCAGGCTCCATTGGCCCAGTAGTAGAAACTGTTTTCATCACCGTCGTACACAATCAGTCCATTGTTTGTCGTTCCGCTAGCAAGTATCGGAATCATAGACTGCCTCTGACTGGTGGAAACTTGCGGAACAAGGAATCCCTGGTTACTATTTGGGGAAACCAGATGCAAAACAGCGTTACTGTTGGGAGTAAGAGTGTTAACACCCACTGAGAACTCCTGAGCCCTGGCACCAAAAAAAGGAATAAGGCAAACTATTATTGCCAGTTTGATTTTTGCCAAATTTATCTTCATGACCGGCTAAGGTTAGAAATGGTCCAATTCATATTTTGATCAGATGAAAAAAACACTGATTTATAATTACACTATTTTTGTCAAAAAGTCATAACTATTGACGATACAAATAGCAAAGAACCTGAGCTATTACAAAAAGTTTCGTCGAAGATAAGAGGTGTTTGAACTAAAAGATTGTTGAACGACTAGCTAAACACCACTGACCTCAGATCAAGTTATGATCCTAATAATCCAGGAATAGCTGATGAAAATTCGGGGTTACCTAAAGAAAAACTAAAGTTGGCTATTATTCTATTTTATAGTTTTTGTGGGATTGGTCAACATCAAATTATTCATACAACTTAACCTATAAAATCTCTCAGTAGCGGTGCAACAACCTGTAAAAATACAATTGAGGCATAAACATAGGAATTATATAATTAATACCAATAATATTCATATCAATTTAATTTGGCTGATAATAAATACTTATTTATAAGTAGTCACGTCATTTCGAGTTCGCACGAAATGCAACCCCAGCATTTTTCAAATATAAAAATCGTCCAAGTAGCCTGTTTGTCAATCTCTTTCGAATTAATACACGTGTAAGTGTGGACTACAACCAGTACCTCGTCTCTATTCACTCAGCTAGTTCACCACACCGGAAAAAATTGAATTTTGCCACCTTCAGATGTAAATAATCAGCTTTGGTTACTCACTTTCGCTAAATAATCTCTCCATAAAAACAAATACACTTAAGCTGAAGACAAAAAGGAATTACATTGACTTCGCAAAATACCCCATCCCCGATAAATGACTTAGGATGCTAACCTTACATGGGATGAAACTGAACATCCACCAGTCTCTCCACAAAGAGGCGCTCATCCGGGTTAACTAGCTGATATCCAATCATGGATTGTATCTGTTAAATCACTTACACACATCGCATGATTAACCGTAGAAATAATTCTCAGACTGTCGAACGAAGATTTTTCATCGCATTTGATAGATTGCGTGTTGGAAACAAACTTAACCTAACTACCAAATGGCTTCTAGAGGGAATTTCAATAGTAAGATCGGTTTCATTGCGGCAGCAGCTGGTTCGGCTGTTGGTTTGGGCAACATCTGGAAATTCCCATTTGAAGTGGCTGACGGTGGAGGAGCAGCCTTTGTGTTGATGTACCTCGGCTTTTGCTTCATTCTATGTTTTCCGGTGATGGTGACTGAAATTGCCATCGGCCGAAAAACCCAAAAAGACCCAGTTGGAGCATTTGGGGCGCTCGGATTTCCAAAATGGAAGTTTCTTGGGAAAATGGGGGTGCTAGCCGGTGTGCTTATCCTTTCTTTCTATAACGTGGTGGCCGGTTGGGCCTTTGGCTACTTTCTCGAAATGTTAATGGGCAACTTTGCCATCGGAGGGCAGTTTGGAGATTACATCAAAGATGTGGTTAAAATTGGCGCCTACGGTGCCGTGTTTATGTTCTCTACAGCTTTTATCGTTTCAAAAGGTGTGTCTGGTGGCATCGAAAAGGCTTCCAAAATTCTGATGCCTACCCTCCTCATTCTTATTATTTCCCTGGTAGCATACGCCATGACCCTACCACACGCCATGGAGGGAGTTAAGTTTTACCTCGTACCCGACTTTTCCGAAATCAATTTTGAAGTAGTATACAGTGCACTTGGTCAGGCATTCTTTTCTCTTTCTTTAGGTATGGGAGCACTCATTACCTACGGCAGCTACGTGTCCAAAGAAGAGAACATCATCTCTTCCGCAGCTCTGATCACCCTCACAGATATTTCCGTGGCATTTTTGGCAGGTTTGATGATGTTTCCATTCGTTGCCTACATGAGTGAGGGAAACTTGCACGAGGTCACCGGTGGTCCGGGCCTTATTTTTGCCACACTTCCTGGCGTTTTTGAGTCATTTGGCCCAATTCTCGGCATTGTGGTCGGAGCCTCTTTCTTCCTTTTGCTTTCTTTTGCAGCTCTCACCAGCACCGTATCGCTTCTAGAGGTACCCGTGGCCTATGCAGTAGATGAACTCAAAATAGATAGAAAAAAGGCTGTTTGGCTTATAGCTGCCATCATTTTTATCGTAGGTATCCCATCGCTGATGGCCAATGGCTATTCTTCTTTCTTCTCTTCTTTTATTACTTATATGGGTAACGACAATCCCACCGATTTCATGACGCTGGTGTCGGACATTGCTAATGATAGCCTGCTGCCACTGGGCGGCTGCCTGATTTCGTTTTTCGGTGCCTATGTATGGAAAAAACACAATCTCAATGAAGAAATTGCCCAGGGTTATCCTAACTATCACGGCTCCTTCGTTGAAAAATTCATCAACATCATGGTAAGCTACTTCTGTCCGATTGTGTTGGGTATTATCTTCGTCTTGACTGTTTTGGACAGGTTCTTTGGAATAGCATTGGTTTAGCAACCAGCATCACCAATCACTTCTTAACAAACGACTCCTTAAAACCGTCGAGAATGATGTAATAGTTGCCGGGTTTCAAAAGGCGAAGAGGGATTTCTTTGGCGTTCCCTGTCAGGATTACCTCTTCCTTTTCATTTAGGATTTCGAAAGCAGTTGCCCTCGATAGCGTCATTTTGTCTGACACCACCTTTGGCGTGAAGGTGATGGGCACCTTGTAGTAAACAAACTCAACCTCATCAGAATACAGATAGTTGTTAGCACTCGCCCTGTACTTCACCCGGAATTTATTCGAGCCTTCAGTCAATTCGGGAAAGTATGAATAATCACTGGACGCAAACTGCCCCTGTGAAGGAATTTCGTTTATTTCTATCCAGTCTTCCCCTCCCAGTCTTTCTATAATATAAGATGCTCTTTCTCTCTCTCCTCTGGTGTTCCACTTGATTTCCTCTTCAATGAAAACAATGCTATTAAACCGAAAGGAGCTATGCCAGAAAATGGCCTGCGGGTTCACAATCTTCGGAGAACAAATGGTATCGTGCAGCACTCTTATCGAAACCGGCGTGTATAAGTCGAGTCCTTTGAAGTCAATCTCAAGCGCTGAAAGTTTCAGATTGAGATTCAATGTTCGTCCATTGAGCAATACCTCCCTTACACAAAACTTCTCTACACCCTCAGAGAGTGGGTTTTGAATAAATAAAGATTTGCCCTGGTAAACCCCGGTGATGGCGATCTCCTGCCCCCTTGCAAAAAAGGATAGGAAAATTAGCCCGAAAAAAATCCACAAGCACTTCCAGGTAGTCGATAACATAAATTGTACTTGCACGGAAACAGAATTCTTTAAAAGCAAGAAAGCACAATTTACGAAATTGTTACCACTACATGGCAATTATTCGAATCGGAGAGATTCGATGGGATCAAGCTTTGAGGCTTTGTAGGCTGGAAGGTAGCCGCTGAGTATCCCTACAAACATGCCGATGAGCAAACCGACCATCATCCAAAACCAGGGGATAACAAAACCATCGGCTTCCAGCAATTTAGCAATGAGGTTGCCTACCAGAATACCCAATATAATACCACCTATACCACCCATTTGCGTGATAACTATGGCCTCTATGAGAAACTGCTGTCTGATTTTAGTCGGTGAGGCACCAAGTGCTTTTCGCACGCCTATCTCCCGGGTTCGTTCCGTTACTGAAACCAGCATGATATTCATAAGCCCAATGGAAGCCCCCAAAAGTGTGATGAACCCGATTCCAAAGCCACCTATTCGGAGGTATCCGGTAATCTCTTCAAGGCTCTCTGCCAACGACTGGTTTCTGGCGACATCAAATGAATCGGGCTCACCTAAAGGGTCTCTGCGAATAGATCGCATGAGACCTGTGGCCTGGCCCATCGCATATTCCATTTGGGTAGGGTCGTTGATGGCTACGGTGATAGTATATTGAAGGTTTCGTCGTGGATCCACCCTTCTTGCTGTTTCCAACGGCACCAAAAAATACCGATCCAGCCCACTATCGCCGCCAATATTACCTTGTTTTTCAAGCACTCCAATCACTCTGAACCTGATCCCATAGGCGGTAATGAATTGATTGACGGGATTTTCGTTCTTTTCGAACAAATTACTATACACCTCGTCGCCAATAATGACGACGTTAGCCCCGTTTTGGGCTTCAATTTGAGAAAAATTACGCCCCTGCGACAACTCGCCACCTTCAACGACCAGAATATTGGCATCTCCTCCCACAATTCGCATGTTTGGGTTGGTTACCTTCGACCCTCTGCTCAACTCGGCTACTCCGGTTACCCAGGTAGTTAGAGAGGGGGTGCCATAAGAGTTGTACAAGTCAAGGAACCTTCGGGCCTCACGGTAGTTGATGGCCGGGTATCGTTTCTCTTCCACTCCGCTCGACCGGCGATTATCGTATCGCTTGGTTCTGACATCAAAGGTGTTAGCTCCTAAATCAGATAAGCTATTGTTGATAGACGCCTGTATACCTTCTATGGCTGTTAGAATACCCACCAGAGATGTAATGCCTATCGCAATGATCATCGCTGTAAGAACTGACCTCAGGGTGTTCGTTTGCACAGCCTTGATACCTTCCCGGATGTTTTCTAAGATGATCATAAGAAATTTAAATTCTTCGCAAATCTAATAAATGTACTGTCAAAACAGTTTCCTAACGCCTTCTATAACTAATGGTGTATCTCTATTAAATGTATTTTGCAGCACGTAAAGCGCACTTCAAAACCCCATTATGAGAAATCATTGACCTCAGAACCGACTACATTTGCCATTCATACCAAGCCCTGTTGTGCGGTCGTCTTCACTTGCATAGCTTTACATTTTGAGAAGCTATCAACATGCAGTTAATGAGTAGGGTTTTATTACTTTTTATTACACTCTTTACGTTTTTTATTCAAGCCAAAGCACAGTTATTGCCCCTGAGCACCGCATCTGACTCCGCTAAACACTATTATTACCTTGGGTGGAAGCAGATCATGGACTATGCCGACTACACAAAAGCTGAGCAGTCATACCGGAAATCCATAGCATTTGACCCTGAATTTATCTTGGGCCAGAGCCTTGTTGGCCGGATATCACCCGACATTAAGGAACGCTACGAAATACTTGAAAAGATAAATACAAAAAAACATCTTGCTACAGAGGACGAGCAGCTAGTGGCAGATGTGTCGGTGATGTTGATAGAATTCCTGAACGCCAGGGAAGAAATGGACAGCGCAAAAACGGCAGAAAAGATTGCTATTGCTTTACAGACCGGCTTGAAAAACTTCGGCTTGATTGGCCAAAAATACCCTGAAGAGGTATACTTTATCTCCGAATATTTCGAGATCGTAAACTACTTATACGGGCCAAAAAAAGCACTCGACACTCTCAAGAGCTATAATTTATCGCTTAAAAAACCTGCCCCTTTCCTCATTGGCTACGAGTCAACGCTGGAAGCAGCCCTTGGCAACTATGATAACGCACTCGAACTTGCCTTCAAGCTCAAGAAATGCTTCAAAGACAAGAAAGTACCAAAGCCCTATGTTGTTCTTGGCGATATTTACCTTCAAAAAGGCGACCTGGAAAGTGCTTACAAATATATCAACAAGGCGTTGGAACTTGATCCCGCCAACCGGGCAGTGCAGAGGCTAAAAAAGAGAGCAGAAGTGCTACAGGAAAATAATTTCTAACGCTATCATGCTTAAAAGAGAATTAACTTTGCCTGAAAACTGTTCCCAACTTTATTGAAAGTGACCAAATTGCTCAACTTTCCGCCAGGAGGAAACGACTCATTGAATTTAACGTTAGTTCTGTTAGATTTAATGGACAAAGTTGAACTTCAGGAGCAAGAAGGTGGCTCCGATCAGCCGGGTTCAATTTAAAAATTTTGAGTAGATGAAACGCATTATATTTCTCCTGTGTATCTTTCTGTTTATTGGTGGTAAGGCATTCTCGTCTTCTATCCTTATTCCCATGGACAACAGCCAAACGAACCACCTGAAGTCGTACGGTGTGGCCTATTGGGTGCTTTCAAAGGATATTGAGATAGACTGGCTACTCAACTACCGGGGCGGTAGTTTTATGTTCAAATATTACCAGGCTTTTGAGAATGAGCTGATTATCCGGGGCGTAAGCTATGAGGTAATTTCCGATGCCGAAGCCGGCCAGATACTTGAAGTGATTGCAAGCCCCTCCTCCAATATGGACGCCATGCGGCTGGAAAAATACCCAAAAATTGCCGTTTACTCACCAAAAAGTAAGCTACCCTGGGACGATGCTGTAACCATGGTGCTGTCTTACGCTGAAATCCCATACGACGTCATTTTTGATGAAGAAATCCTGTACAACGAGCTACCCAAGTATGACTGGCTGCATTTGCATCACGAAGATTTTACAGGCCAGTATGGAAAGTTTTACCGGGCCTATGGCAACTACCCCTGGTACATAGAGCAGCAAAGGGACTATGAAGAAATGGCCAGAAAGCACGGCTTCATGAAAGTATCGCAAATGAAACTGGGCGTGGCGAAAAAAATCAGAGACTTTGTGGGTAGCGGCGGCTTCCTTTTTGCCATGTGCTCGGCTACCGACTCCTACGACATTGCCCTGGCTGCGGAGGGTATCGACATCTGCGAAAGCATGTACGACGGCGATCCGGCCGACCCACGGGCACAGCAAAAGCTGGATTTTAGTAAAACATTTGCTTTCGGCGACTTCCTGCTGGAACGCCGGCCACTTGAATACGAATACTCGAACATCGACATGCAGCCCAACGAGCGGGGAGTCATTGAAAGAAACGATTACTTCAATTTGTTTGAGTTCAGCGCCAAGTGGGATCCCATTCCCACCATGCTCACCCAGAACCATGAACGGATCATCAAAGGTTTTATGGGACAAACAACTGCTTTTAGAAATGCAACCGTTAAGCCCGATGTAGTGGTAATGGGAGAAAACAAGAGCATTGGCGAAGTGCGGTATCTTCATGGCATATTTGGCAAGGGCTTTTATACTTTCTACGGTGGCCACGACCCTGAAGATTACCAACACCTTGTGGGCGACCCCCCTACCGACCTCAATCTACACCCCAATTCCCCTGGCTACCGGCTGATTCTCAACAACATACTTTTCCCGGCTGCAAAAAAGAAAAAGCAGAAAACCTGATCTTTTAAACTGTCCGGCTTAAAAAATTTCGGTTATTAATTTGGCCTTGACTAGTTTCACCTTCAATTTTATTGATAGAAACTGACCACCGCCAAACCTCATTCTTAGTTGATAGAACTTTTCTCCTATGAGCTTTCCCACTCTGATTTGTGGATGATACTTTCGGTGTCAGTGCTCATTGGCATGTCCAAAACAGGCGTTCATGGGGCAGGAATGATAGCGGTGCCGCTGCTGGCTGCTGTGTTTGGTGGCAAGCAGTCGAGCGGCTTCCTCCTGCCTATTTTGTGCCTTGCTGATATTTTTGGAGTGGTGTACTACCACCGGCATGCTGCGTGGGATCACCTCTGGAAGCTCTTTCCCTGGGCGGCAGCAGGAACCTTGCTCGGCACCTGGGTGGGCAACTATATCGACGACGAGGCCTTCAAGCTCATCATGGCCATCATCATTTTTGTTTCGGTCGGCCTAATGATTTGGCTGGAGAAGAGGAAAAAAAATGAAGAAAAGGTGCCGGCTTACTTTTGGTTTGCAGCACTCATGGGCGTTGCAGGCGGGTTTACCTCAATGGTTGGTAACCTCGCAGGGTCTGTTATGGCCCTTTACCTGCTCTCCGTACACTTGCCAAAAAATTCATTCATCGGTACGGCAGCCTGGTTCTTTATGGTTCTCAATTGGTTCAAGCTGCCTTTTCACATCTTCAGCTGGCACACCATCACGGTAGACTCCTTCCTTTTTGACCTTGTCACCTTACCGGCGATTGGTCTTGGCGCCCTCATCGGAGTGGCCATCATTAAGAAAATTCCTGAGAAGCAGTATCGGTGGTTTATAATAGCAATGACAGTTGTAGCAGCTTTTGGAATGCTGTTATAGAAACGGCTTACAGTGGATGCAAACAATTTTTGCGAGTGGCAGTTAAAAGGTGGGAATTCCATTGCAAAAACAATTTTCTGCACGTTATTACCTTCCTGACAACAACCAGGTTAGTAATCAGAGTTTTTTATGGGCAAGCCTACACTCAAATTCTGGCAAATCATCAACATGAATTTTGGCTTTTTCGGGCTCCAGTACAGCTTCGGCCTGCAGCAAGCCAACATGAGCCCCATTTACTCATACTTGGGGGCTGAAGAAAGTGAGCTCCCCCTCCTGTGGCTGGCAGGCCCTATGACCGGGCTCATCGTTCAGCCCATCATCGGAGCCATAAGCGACAAAACCATCACCAAATGGGGCCGCCGGACTCCGTATTTTCTCATAGGCGCTATATTCTGTAGTCTTAGTCTGCTCGTGATGCCATATAGCAGCACTGTGTGGATGGCAGCAAGCGTGCTTTGGATCCTAGATGCGGCCAATAATATCACTCAGGAGCCCTACCGGGCGTTTGTTAGCGACAAACTGCCCAAGGAGCAACATTCCCTGGGCTTTTTAACCCAAAGTGCTTTCACCGGTCTTGGACAAACCCTCTCATACCTCACCCCCACTCTACTTATTTTTTTCGGCGTCAGTGAACTTGCAAAAAATGACAGCGGTATCCCTGTCACAACAATCATCGCTTTCATGATTGGCGCTGTGGTGTCCATAGGCTCTATCCTGTGGACGTTGAAAACCACGAAAGAAATCCCTATTTCGGAGGAAGAAAAGGCCCACATCAGAAGCCAACCCAAGGGCATAGGCTCGACCATTGCTGAAATTGCGACGGCTTTCAAAGAAATGCCTCTCACGATGAAGCAGATGCTGCCCATGATGCTGTTTAGCTGGTATGCTATGTTCATTTACTGGCAGTACATAGCCAAGTCGCTATCAAAATCGCTTTTTGGCACAACTGATGTGCTTGACCCTGGCTTCAGAAAAGCTGACCTGCTGGTGGGGCAAATTGGGGCTTTTTACAATTTCATTGCCTTTTTTGCGGCTTTCGGGTTAGCTATGCTGGCACAAAAATATGGCCCAAAGTGGATTCACGGCGCATGTATGTTTCTGGCCGGTGCTGGCTTGCTCTTGATTCCGGAGCTAAACACTCCTGGCATGGTCTTCATTCCTATCATTGGTATGGGGCTATCCTGGGCAAGCATGATGGGAAACCCCTATGTCATGCTTGCAGGCAGTATTCCGCCGGAAAGAACGGGCGTATATATGGGCATTTTCAACATGTTTATCGTCACTCCTATGTTGCTCGAAACGTTCACAATACCAATGTACTACTCATCGTGGCTTGGCAATAGTCCGGTAAATGCTATCAGGCTGGCTGGCACGCTGTTAATACTTGCAGCTATTTCGGTTGCTTTTATCAAACTAAAAAGACCAGACCAAAGCGATTTACACGCAGAAAAGTGAAGAACGCTCATAGCTTCCTGCACGGCTTTATGATTTCGTAAGTGACTGGATAGCATGGTATTCGAAACACTTTACAACTGCATTTTTCCAGCCATCCCAGACGTCTATGAAATCTGACCAATTATTGGTACTTTGAAAGTATTCAGTAAATCAACTCTTACATTATGGCCCAGTTTAATCTAAAAGTTAATGGAAAAGAACACCAGGTTGATGTAGATGCGGACACCCCACTGCTTTGGGTGCTTCGTGACAACCTCGATTTGGTAGGCACCAAATTTGGCTGTGGAATAGCTATGTGTGGTGCATGCACGGTTCATGTTGATGGCGATGCTGTCCGGTCTTGCTCTATGCCGATTTCAACGCTGGGAGACAAGTCTGTGGTGACCATTGAAGGCTTATCTGCCGATGCCTCTCACCCTCTTCAGAACGCCTGGAGAGAGCACGACGTACCCCAGTGTGGTTATTGTCAGGCAGGTCAGATCATGAACGCCGCAGCCCTGCTGTCGAAAAATGCCTCTCCAACGGACGAGGAAATAGAAAGCGCCATGAATGGCAATATTTGCCGTTGTGCTACTTACAACCGTATCAAGGCAGCCATCAAGACGGCTTCCGCAAGCGTTTAAGTCTATTCCAAAAATCCGAAATCATGACTTTAATAAAAACATCATACAACAGAAGATCCTTTCTGAAAGTGTCAGCGGCTGGTAGTGGTGGCTTAGTGATAGGCTTCAACTGGCTGGTATCGTGCAGTCCCAGCGCTGAAACTGCGATAAAAGGAGCGCCTAAAGAGTGGTTCAATGTAAATGCTTATCTCAAGATAGGCGAGAACGGCCTCGTTACCATCATGTCGCCAAACCCGGAAGTAGGCCAAAACATCAAAACTTCAATGCCGATGATAGTGGCTGAAGAGCTGGATGTGGCCTGGAAAGACGTCGTTGTTGAGCAAGCCCCGCTCGACACCGAGAAGTTTGTGAGACAAGTGGCTGGCGGCAGTCAGTCGCTGAGAAGTTCATGGAAAGGGCTGAGAATGGCGGGAGCTACGGCCAGAAAGATGCTGATGGAAGCGGCTGCCAAACAGTGGCAAGTAGATGCCTCAACCCTGACTACTTCTGAGGGAGTCATCAAAAACGTAAAAGGTGAAACACTCACCTATGGACAAATAGCCTCCGCTGCTGCATCCGTAACCGTGCCTGAAGAGGTGGAGTTGAAAGACCCATCTGCCTTCAAAATCATTGGCACCGACACCAAAAACGTTGACATAGAAAAAATCATTACCGGCAAGCCACAGTATGGCATGGATTTGAAGAAAGAAGGAATGCAAGTAGCGGTCGTGCTACGCCCCCCTTCTTTTGGTGCCAAACTAAAGTCGTTCGACGACAGCGAAACCAGAAAGGTAACCGGTGTTTCTGATGTTATCCAGTTTGGCAACAAAGTAGCGGTACTGGGCAACACAACCTGGGCAGCTATGAAAGGCAAGAAAGCGCTGAAAGCTGAGTGGGAACAAGAAACACCTGCCGAGAGCACGGAATATCATGACAAGCAAATGATGGCCTTGCTGGGCACAAAAAATGGAGAGCCCAGAAGAAACGATGGCGATGTGGACGCCGCCTTCAAAACCGCCGACAAAGTAATTGAGAAAACTTTCGAAGGCCCTTTTCTGCCGCACAATCCCATGGAGCCCATGAATTTCTACGGACATGTGACGGCAGCCAAGGTTGATCTCATTGGCCCTATACAAACACCCGAGAGAACAAGACGCCAGGTGTCTGAGCTATTAGGACGGCCCGAAACGGAAATCTTCATCGACATGACCCGTATGGGCGGCGGTTTCGGCCGCAGGCTTTATGGTGATTTTGTGCTGGAAGTAGCCGAAATTTCAAAACTATCCAACACGCCCATCAAGCTGGTGTACACAAGAGAAGACGACATGACAGCGGGCATTTATCGCCCGGCTTCCAAATACAAATTCAAAGCCGGTGTAAAAGACGGCAAGCTGGTGGCATACCATTTAGTTGGCACCGGCATCAACGGTAACGGCTGGACTCGTGAAAACTGGTTTCCGGCTGGATCCATTCCTAACTACAGGGTGGAGTCGTATGGACAGGACAGCAACATTACCACAGGCGCCTGGCGTGCACCCATCACCAACTTCCTGGCTTATGCCGAACAAAGCTTTATCGACGAAGTGGCCGAGGAGATGGGAGTTGATGCTGTGCAATTGAGACTTGATTTACTCGAAAAGGCTAAATCTGATCCCGTTGGCACGGTAGACTTCGAGCCAGAGAAAATGATTGGTGCGATCAGGCTTGCTGCCGAAAAAGCCAACTGGTCAACTACTGAAGATGGAGTGAGCAAGGGCTTCAGTGCTTACTACTCGCACAATTCTTATGTGGCGATGGTGGCCGAGGTTGTCAACAAAAAAGGCCAGCCGAGCACAAGAAAAGTAACCTGCGCTGTTGATTGCGGGATAGTGATCAACCCAATAGCTGCCAAAAACCAGATTGAAGGTGGCATCATCGACGGTATCGGGCACGCTATGTATGGCGACATGACCTTTGTGAATGGTGCGCCACAGGCAAGCAACTTCAACAACTACAGGCTGATCAGAATGGGAGAAGCGCCTCCGGTTATTGAATGTCACTTTGTCAAAAACACGAATGACCCTACGGGTCTCGGCGAACCATCGTTGCCACCGGCAGGAGGTGCGCTGGCCAACGCTATGTACAAAGCTACCGGACAGCGTTTCTATAAGCAGCCATTTATGCAACAGCAGATAAAACTTGGCTAGTTTCAATTCTGCATTAACAAAAAGGTTTAGGGGAGACTCCTAAACCTTTTTTGCTTTATATATTCCTGGTTCGTCAATGCATCCTGTCTCCTCTCACAGTAAGCGATTTCATTATTGCGGCCTCAGCTTCTAAGAACTCGCTCCATCTAACTTTCACATAATCCTTTGGCATGTATTCTTCCGCCAGCTCAATGAAATTATGATAGTGGCCAGCTTCTGAAACCATCAATTCATAATAGAACTTTTTCAACTCTTCATCCGCAATATGCTTGTGCAGCAGTTTGAACCTCTCGCAGCTTCTGGCTTCAATCAGCGCATTCAGCAATAGCTTTTCCACCAACTGCTGGTTGCGGGAGCCACCCTTTCTCACTACCTCATTAAGCCTGGCCACATACTCGTCCTTCCGTTGTCTCCCCAAGCCGAAGCCTCTTTTCTTAAGTTGCTCTATCACTCTTTCAAAGTGACTCCACTCCTCTGCCACCACAGGCACCAACACTTCCAACAACTTCTCTCGTTCAGGATAGAGCATGATGAGTGAAATGCATGAAGAAGCCGCCTTTTGCTCACAATAAGCATGATCGACGAGAATATCCTCAATCTGCATATTGGCGATATCTGTCCAGCGGGGATCGGTAGGCAGCTCCAGGCCAAGTGTGGTTTTACTCTTTGCTTCCATTGAGGCAGTTATTTAGTCAAAGAAATACCAGGTGACACCGAGGTCAAATACCCGGCGCTGTCCCGGGTAATAGGGCGAAATGAAATAGCCATCGGCGGTGCCGGGTTGGTTTGCGTGCGTCATCTTGGCAAAATATCGTGCATTGCCTACTTTGAAGTTCAGGAATACATCTACAGTCAAATACGAATCGATGGCAAAGCTATTCTGGATGTAAAACTGCTGAATAACGGGATTGTAAGCATGTCCATAGTAAGTCGATTTCCAGTTCAGGTCAACGCCAAGTTGCACAGGCAGGTAGTCGTTGAACCATACCCCTTCATAGTAGAACCTCGTATTGATCAGCCACTCAGGCATCCTCCAAATCTCTGAGTCAGTACCAGTAACAGCAGTGTAAATCACTTGAGGGTTCAGGTGAAAGCCTTTGCCAATGGTAAGCTCCGCCGCAGCACTGGGATTAACCAGCAACTGTCCGGCAGCTGATAGGGATTGATGTGGAAGAGAGTCTGCACCAAAGTAAACATAGTTGGCCACCCTGGTCAGATTAAGCCCAGGCTTGAGTGTGACGGGGCCAAGCTTAACATTCAACTCACCCCCCAATCTATCAGCTCTTTGTGGTTCGAAGTCATTAACCCAGCTATAGTGATTTCCAAAATAATAGAGCTGCTGGTAGCCTGGCTTGTACCTCATGCTTCGCAACCACAAATTGAGAAATGGCAAAGTAGTCCTCCCCTCAATATCAAAAAGTCCTCCCTGAAGGTATTCAACTTTGGCATCTGTGTCCCATATGTCAAACAACCTTACATTGATTTTTGCCCCTCCATAGCTCTCTGACTGGCGGCCAAAAGGAGACGAGAAGCGGTCATTGTAAGTCACATACCTCTGCTTCAGGTAAAAATTATAACTCAACCCGCCTATTTTCCCCAGCACCCCGGCTTCATTAAGCAGCGCTCTCATCTGAATCAGATCTGCCGTGCTGTCGCTGGTGATTAAGATATTTGGATAGGCCGAGGCGTTGCTGGTTGGCGTAGGGTCTTCAAAACTATTGTCGTGCCTTCCTTTGTCGAGCAGATAGTAAACCTGAAGCTCATCAGTGATTTTGTATTTCTGAAAAAGGTGGAAGTTGATCTTATAGTCGTAAGCTTTCACCCCTGTGAGCTTGATAGGAGAATCAAGGTATTGAAAAAGCTCAGCGGTTGAAGCATCTTCACTCACATCGATACCCCCAGTTTCAAGCACCTGGTGTTTGATCCGGTCAACGTTAAAAAGCAGTTGATACTTCTCATTTTTTGACTTATAGCTGGTGTACAAATCCCAGGTCGTGCTGTTCACATTTCGGTCACCCCGACTGGAAGAAGAACCAATCTGCTTATCCGATGTTAGCAATTTAAAATCTACCCCTAAATTCCACCGTGGATTGATGTTTCTTGAGTAACCAACGTCCACCACGCTTCTTCCTGAGCCGCCCACGACAGTTTTTATTTTGATCCAGGGCGATTTTGTATCAAAGTATTTTATCTCAGAGGAGGGTATAAAGTAGGGGTCGTAGGCATTGATACCTAACGTCGCTCCTATTGTCGACGGGAACAAGTAGTACAAAGACCTGGTGGCTGTTCCATTGTTGCCCAGGTCAACCAGGGTATGGTTTGAAACATCAACTGCGTCAAAATTCTCCAGCCCATAGAGCAGGGTATCTAGCACATGGAGTGAATCAGATAATGCTTTTACGTCAGCTTCTGAAAACCAAAACGTTGTTCTGGAGGAATAAACATTTTTTGTTGAATCGTCCAGCATCTGTGCATGGGAAACACTCGGAGCAAGCCCCGTGGCGAAACATCCAATTACCGCAATTTTTAGTGTGATCTTCAAATTGACTTGCCCAGGTTTTTAGTTACCTTCTCTGCTATTACAGCCTCAAAGTTTTCTTTTTCTTTTGAAAAGGAAAACTCTATCGGGATATAAAAAAATGGCGCACTGTCCAAATACTGCTGAAACTTCGGATTGCTCATTTTTACATAATCCTTTTCTGTGGTAAGAATAACGCAATTGCCGATGTTTTGATATTCACCGATGATCTTTTCCATTTCCTGATCACTGTAGGCAAAGTGATCAGCCCTTTCCCAATGCGTTACCACCTCAATTCCCTCAATTTTCAAATAATCCAATAATGGCGCCGGGCTGGCAATACCTGTAATCAAAAACACTCTCTTATTCCACTCACCTTTTTTCCCAAACGACACGGGGCGTCCGTATTGTATAGAACAAAAAAAGACAGGTGTGCCTACCTGTGCGTATGTTTGAATCTTTGCTCTCATTTCGTCCTTCTTCCCTTGAGACATTTTCTCAGGCGATTTTGTCACTACAATAATATCAGCTCTTCTGGCCCACCTTCGCCCTTCTCTTAAAGACCCAGATGGCATTATAAAGTCTCGATAAAAAGGGTTTTGGAATGAAGTGAGAAGTATTGAAGTAGATGGTCGCACAGCCCGGTGCTGGAAACCATCGTCCATGAGAATCACATCCAGTTTTGGGTATTTCTCCCTTATACTTTTGATAGCCGTCACCCTTTTCTCACCCACTGCCACAACAACTTTTCCAGACCACCTTTTGAAAAACAAAAGTGGCTCATCACCGACTGACGCAGCACCAGACAGCTCATCGACAACTAAAAAACCTTTTGTAACTCGGCCATATCCCCGGCTGATCACCGCCACATTCTTACCCATCGACAACAAGTAATCGACAAGGTAATTGATGGTTGGTGTTTTGCCTGTGCCCCCTACTGAGAGGTTGCCAACACAAATTACAGGTATGCTGAAACCAGTGCTCTTTAACACCTCCAGGTCATAGAAAGTATTTCTGATATTCGTAATGCATAGCCAGGCAAAGGAAAATGGTGCCGCAAGAAGAACCCTAAGTAGTTGCATTAGTCAATTGTATTGTGGGCCTAAAGATAGTATACTTGCGATAAGGAGAAGCGAATGAGCAAAGAAGAAATAAGGATCAAAGAAATAATCTCGTACCTGGAGACTCTGGCTCCAAGGGCGTATCAGGAGAGTTACGACAACGCTGGCTTGATAGTAGGCAATTCTTCGAATCATGTCTCAGGAGTACTCATTTCGCTTGATGCCACAGAAGAAATTGTTGATGAGGCTATTGCCACCGGCTGTAGTCTTATTGTTGCCCATCACCCTATTGTCTTCAAGGGACTTAAGACACTCACCGGAAGCAACTATGTGGAGCGAACAGTGATCAAGGCTATCCAACACGACGTTGCTATTTACGCCATCCACACAAATCTTGACAATGTACTTGACGGTGTCAACGCCGAAATTGCCAACATCATAGGACTGAAAAATCAGAGAATACTGGCTCCAAAATCAGGAATCCTTTCCAAAATTGTTACATTTTGTCCAAAAGACAATACCGGTGAGGTTCTGGCGGCCTTGCACGAAGCGGGCGCCGGACACATCGGCAACTATGACCACTGTAGTTTTCGGGTGGCGGGCACAGGCAGCTTCCGTCCAAACGACAAGGCAAACCCGCACATAGGTACCCCTCACCAGCTTGAGCAAGTACATGAAGATCGCCTGGAGCTAATCTTCCCATCGCATTTGAGTCAATTGATCGTAAACACACTTCAAACTGCCCACCCATATGAAGAAGTAGCCTATTACCTCACTTCGCTGCAAAACCAATATCAGGAAGTTGGATCGGGAATGATTGGCACCCTGCCCGAACCCATGCAACCCGATAAATTTCTGGCCCATCTTAAGGAAGTTTTCGACCTTCAGGTAATAAAATATACACCGGTCAACAAGAAGATACATACCGTAGCAGTTTGCGGCGGGGCTGGAAGCTTCTTACTTGAAAGCGCCAAAAAGCAATCGGCCGACGCATTTGTGACGTCCGACTTCAAATATCACGAGTATTTTGATGCCGAAGGCAGGGTACTCGTGGCAGATATTGGGCACTATGAAAGTGAGGTCTCTACAAAAAACCTGCTTCATAGGAAATTAAAACAAAAATTCACTAATATTGCACTCCGTTTGTCTAAAGCAAACACAAACCCCGTCAGATATTACTTATAGAACTGAATGGAAAGCACCGTAGCACAAAAATTAGAATCGCTCAGCAACCTCCAAGAAATTGATTCAAACCTCGACGAAATAAAAAAAATCAGGGGAGCACTTCCAGAAGAAGTGATGGACCTTGAGGATGAAATTGCCGGTTATGAGACCAGGGTTCAGAAGTTCAACCAGGATTTGGAAGAACTTGAAGGCTCTATTTCAGACAACAAGACCGCAATTAAGGACGCAGAAAAACTCATCAAAAAGTACGGTGAGCAGCAAATGAATGTCCGCAACAATCGTGAGTACGACGCAATCACCAAGGAGATTGAATTACAGCAGCTTGAAATACAAATTCTTGAAAAAAGGATCAAAGAGGCTTACGTAAAGATCGATACCAAAAAAGAAGAAATACAAGGAACGAAGGACGTTCTTAGCGAACGCAGCAAAGACCTTGAAAGCAAGAAAAAAGAGCTTGACGTCATCGTGAAAGAAAGCGAAGACGACGAAAAAGCACTTAGCAAAAAGCGTGAAGCCGCAGCAGCGAAGATCGAAGAGCGTTTGCTCAAATCCTACGACAAAACAAGGGCTAACGCAGTAAACGGCTTAGCTGTTGTTCCTGTGCGCAGAGGCGCATGTGGTGGGTGTTTCAACATTGTTCCTCCTCAAAGACAAGCTGACATCAGAGAGAAGAAAAAACTCATCGTATGTGAACACTGCGGTCGTATATTAGCTGGAGTTGATGACGAGATTGAAGAAGAAGACACAAAAGGCAAAACAACAAAACGGACGAGAAAGTAATTTCTTGCCATTCGTTTGTATCCCATATAAGCAGGTGAGCCTCAAGGTTCGCCTGTTTTTGTTTGCCCTCCTCTCATTTTTTCACACTTCCGCCATGCAAACCGAGCTTGGATGGGAGCCCTCTGTGGTAGCAACCCACGAACTAATTCTACAATACAGGCTCTCTGAGGCCAAGCCCCTCCTGGCAACTCTCCCCAGCTCACCAGAAAAAGCCTACCTCCTTAACCTCAGCGACTTTCTTCAGATGATCTACACTGAGGACGACAGCTTCTACGAAAACTACCTCAGCAATCTCCATGAGAGAAGAACTTGGATTGAGGAACTATCGGACGGCGATGCCAGAAAAGCATTCTATTTGGCAGATATGAAATTGCAGGAGGCGCTATTTAAAATCAAATTTGGGGACTACCTGTCGGGGCTTTACAGTTTGATGCAGGTCCACAACCAAATAGATGAGCTTCAAAACCGTGATGACAAAATCCTCCCGTTCTTAAAGTCATCTGGTGTCATCAACATCCTCATTGGTCTCACGCCCGAAAAGTACGAATGGGCCATCCGATTGATTGGTCTTCAGGGCGATATCGCCAGGGGAATTGAACAACTCACTAGGCTTTCATCCAGCAACAGTCCGTTGGCTGACGAGGCCCTCATCATCCTTGGATACTTCTATGCCTACCCACTCCATGAGCCAGCAAAAGCAACTGCCCTGTTTTTGCAAACCCTCGAAAAGCAGCCCAACAGCACCCTTGCCCATTTTATGCTGGCCACTTCTCTCAACAAAGCGCACAAGGGTGAACAGGCACTGGCGATCTTATCGAAAATACCAGCAGGTCAACAAAAAAAACTCGCTCCAGTATATTACCTTTTTGGCGACCTGTATCTTGAAAAAATGGATATGGCAAAAGCCCGGGAGTACTACGCCATGTTCATCCAATCGTGTAATGGCGAGAGCTTCAAGAAAGATGCAATGAGCAAAATAGCGGCCTCCTATTACCTGGAAAACGACACACCCAGTGCAAATAGCTGGAGCGAAAAGGCTGCAAAAATGCAGCGAAGCACCACTGAACCAGACAGAAATGCGGATGTATTTCTAACAGAAATAAACCAATATCCGATCCCGCTGCTAAAGGCCAGACTTTTAACTGACGGAGGTTATTGGAAAGAAGCTCAGGGGCAACTGTCCGTTGCAAAACCATCGGAACTTGATGGAAAGTGGCTATGTGAATACTATTATCGCTTGGCGAGGCTCTATCATTTGCAAGGAGAAAATTTTGAAGCTATCCCTCATTACCAACAGGCCTTGAAGCTCTCCGAACGGCAGCCGTGGTACATGGGTGCTAATGCTGCTTTACAGCTTGGGCTTATTATGAAGAATGCTGGGAAAGCCAAAGAAGCAAAAGGGTATTTTGAAAAAGCAATGGCATTCGATAACCATCCTTACAAAGCCAGCATCGATTCGAGCGCTGAAAGAGAGCTAGCCCGGCTGACTTCAGATTAGTTCCACACCTACGAGATGGCTGACATCATTGGACGTCACCATCGAAAGCTGCCCCCCGGTGTAGTTGAAAACGTACAAACCAAGGTTTGAATGGCCAAAGCTCTCCATTAGCTGAAGCGGATAACCGAGCATCCAGCAAACGAGAATTCGAATAGCTCGTCCGTGCATACATATCAGCACTTTTTCTTCATCTGATTTGCTTAGAATATAATTCATTGCCTGCTTCTGCCTTTCCATGACCTCAATCGGCGACTCTCCCCCATCTATCCGCTGATCAAGCTCACCTCGTTGCCATGCCTCAAGTGTGGTCAGGTAATGACTGTGGATGTCTGGTTCAAAGGCAAGTCCCTCTTTATTCCCCCAGCTAATCTCATCCAGTCCTTCAAGTTTCTCGTGGGGTATACCCTGATTAATAAATGATTCCACTGACTGATAGGTACGAATCAACGAAGACACGTATACCTTATTGAACTTTTCATCTTTGTAATGATTGAAAAATGCCCTGGCTTGCTCTTGTCCTGTTTGGTTCAGCGGGGCATTCACTCCTCGCCCCTGTACCTTCTTTTCCCTGTTAAACTGGGTTTCCCCATGCCTAACGATGTATAACTGCTTCACGCTCTAGTTGTCAAATGAGCCACAAAATTACGAGTAAAGAATAAATATGTCCCCCTATAAACATTTTAATTCAACAGGCTGTTTTGCGGGTAATTCATTCAGTGCTAAATTTCGACACCATTCATAAACGACCACTTTTTTGAAGGAGAAGAGCAGTACGGAAACAGAGATCAGAGAGCTTCACATCAGGGAGACCATTTCGGGAGCCATTAATGGAAAGAAATCGTTCGCTTTTTGGAAAAAACAAGGTCAACCCCAACTCCAGGGAATCGTTGACCTGGGCGAGCAACCATCAACAGACAAGGGAGACTTAGAAGAAGCCAGCCCTGGTTTTATTGTAAGCCCTTTCCTGAACGAGGGTAGAAAAAAAAATATCAAAATCAATGCGGATCTTGTATTTACTCCGACCGACAATAGTTCCGGCTTCCAGGTAAACCCGGCTGTTGGTGTAATTAATGAGCACACTGACTCATTTATCAAGGATTCATCTGAACCGCTAGGCCCAGCATCACTCGAATCGTACTTCCCAACCACGGGCAACACCGCCAATAGTGAAAAAGCCCAGTTTATAGACATTGTAAACAAAGCAAAGGAAAACATAAAAGCGGAAGTATTTCATAAAGTGGTGCCTTCCCGATTTTCCGAGGTTTACTACCCAACAGGCTGGGACTTTATATCCGCCTTTGAAAAGCTTCACCAGCTATACCCCAACGCCTTCGTCTATATTTTCGGCATTCCCGGTGTTGGCATATGGATGGGAGCGACTCCGGAGCTTTTGCTCAGCATAGTAGATGGCAGGTGGTTCAAGAGTGTGGCTTTAGCCGGCACTCAAAAAATTCCCGAGTCAGGCGATCTTTCCCAGGTAGCCTGGACCCAAAAGGAAATTGAAGAACAAGCCTTGGTTTGCCGGTACATTATCAACTGCTTTAAAAAAATACGATTAAGGGAGTATGAAGAAAAGGGCCCCAAGTCTGTGAAGGCAGGTAATCTGGCCCACCTGAAAACAGAGTTCTACGTGGACATGGAGGCCGTCAATTTCCCGCAGTTAGGTAGCGTGATGCTGGATTTACTCCACCCCACCTCGGCAGTTTGTGGCATGCCACTGGAGCCATCGCTGCAATTCCTTAAGGAGTTTGAAGGCTTCGACAGGGAATTTTACACGGGCTATCTGGGCCCCTTAAATATGCAAGGCAGCACCCAGCTTTATGTTAACTTGAGGTCCATGAAACTACTTTCAGATAGGGCCAGGTTATTTGCTGGAGCTGGAGTTACCGAAGATTCGATAGCGGAGAAAGAATTTGAAGAAACCGAACTGAAACTTCAAACGCTTATGTGTCTGTTCTAAGCCACAACATGGTTATCAAAGCAATCAACGATATAGCCAGCATTTGTTACCTGAAAGGACTGCGTAATGTCGTGCTTTCTCCCGGCTCACGTTGTGCACCTCTTACGCTTGCCTTTAACCGGCACGGCGACTTCAACATATACACAATTCCCGATGAACGGGCAGCTGCGTTTATCGCATTGGGCATGGCTGAGCGAACAGAAACTCCAACGATACTTATCTGCACATCAGGCACCGCTGTACTTAACTATGCCCCAGCGGTCACTGAGGCTTACTACCGAAACATCCCCTTGCTGGTATTAACAGCCGACCGGCCACCAGAATGGCTTGAACAATGGGATGGCCAAACAATCAATCAGAAGGCAATATTTGAGCCTCATATAAAAAAGTCTTTCAGCTTTCCCGACAGTTTCGAACATAAGGATGCCTTATGGTTCTCACATCGGTTGGTGAACGAGGCCATCAACTGTTCCAGGTCGCTCGGGAATGGCCCGGTGCATATTAATGTACCCTTGAGGGAGCCTTTCTACCCTGAAAAAGGCGAAAAACT
The DNA here is from genome assembly GCF_902498805.1 of Imperialibacter sp. EC-SDR9. Taxonomy (GTDB): domain Bacteria; phylum Bacteroidota; class Bacteroidia; order Cytophagales; family Cyclobacteriaceae; genus Imperialibacter. The sequence goes on from NZ_LR701611.1 coordinate 26,436, forward strand.
GGTCTTTGACAAAGCGATAAAGCTCATAGACGAACCTGCATTTGAAAACTCCCCAGGCAAAGACACACTTTTGCGCCTATCGGAAGAATTAAGCCAGTATGCCAAAATTGTCATAGTCGTTGGGCAGCACAAACCCGACAAGTCGCTTATCGACGCTCTTTCGATTGTATCGCTTAAGCTCAATATTCCTGTCGTGGCCGACATCATTGCCAACCTGCATGGCTTTGCAGGCACTATCAGGCATTCGGATGCTTTTTTACCAAAAGCCTCTGCTAGTTTAAAGCCTGAGCTTCTGATCACTTTAGGGCAGTCGGTGATCAGCAAGAACCTCAAACTGTTTCTCAGGCAGCACCAGGCCATTGCCCACTGGCACATTGCCCAGGCCGACAACGTTCCGGATCCGATGCAATCACTTACACGAATTGTTAGGATGAGTCCTCCTCACTTTTTCAAACAACTACTTGACACGGGTGTCGCACCAAAATCTCCAGAATTCATGGAAAGCTGGAGAAGTCCCGATGAGAAAGTGAAGGAGAATTTTAACAGCATTTTTACTCACCAACCTTTCAACGAATTTCAGGCAGCATACAGGTTTATCAAAAGCATTTCAGGAGAAGCCAAATTGCACCTCGCCAATAGCATGGCGGTGAGATATGCCAATTTTGTAGGCCTCAGTTCCCAGCAAAACAATATTTCGGTGCATGCGAACAGAGGCACCAGCGGTATAGATGGCAGCACCAGCACCGCTGTCGGCATTACTCTCACTTGTGCTGTCCCCAACTATCTGATTACAGGGGATGTGTCTTTCTTCTACGATATCAATGCCTTTTGGCACAATTACCTGCCCGCCAATTTCAAGATCTTACTCTTAAACAATCACGGTGGCGGGATTTTCCGGCTTATTCCCGGGCCTTCCCAGCAGCCAGAACTAGAAGAACTTTTTGAAACGCAACAACCGAGAACTGCCGTGAGAATGGCAGAGGAATTTGGTTTTAGCTATTTCAAAAGTACTGGCGAGGAAGATTTCAATAGCCAGCTGATCTCATTTATGGAAGATGAGAATCGGGCTATCTTTGAAGTTGAAACAAACAAGGAAAACAATCAGTTGTTCTTTAATCATTTCAAATCTCATATAAACACCTGACATGGTATCAAAATTTGAATGGCAAACGATAAAGGAGTACGAAGACATTCGCTTTGAATTCCTGGAAGGAATAGCCAAAATAACTATCAACCGCCCGGAAGTACGCAACGCATTCAGACCGCAAACAGTCAATGAAATGTCGGAGGCAATGGACTACTGCCGGGAAGACCCGGACGTTTACGTGGTTGTGCTTACCGGAGAAGGCGACAAGGCTTTTTGTAGCGGTGGCGATCAAAACGTAAAAGGCATTGGCGGATATGTGGGCAAAGACGGTGTTCCCCGCCTGAATGTGCTTGACCTGCAAAAGAAAATACGGTCACTGCCTAAGCCTGTGGTAGCCATGGTCAATGGCTTCGCCATTGGTGGTGGTCACGTGCTTCACGTGGTTTGCGACCTAACCATTGCTTCAGAAAATGCCATTTTCGGGCAAACAGGCCCTAAAGTGGGAAGTTTCGATGCTGGCTTTGGTTCGAGCTACCTGGCTCGCCATGTAGGGCAAAAGAAGGCCCGTGAAATCTGGTTTCTTTGTCAGCAATACAGCGCCAAAGAAGCTGAAGACATGGGCATGGTCAACAAAGTTGTGCCGCTGGATCAGCTGGAGGAGACTACAGTGGAATGGTGCAGGATCATGATGCAGCGCAGTCCTATGGCTTTGAGAATGATCAAAATGGGTCTCAACGCTGAACTGGATGGGCAGGCTGGTATTCAGGAACTGGCAGGCAATGCAACTTTGCTCTATTATTTCACTGAGGAAGCTCAGGAAGGAAAAAATGCCTTCCTTGAAAAAAGAGCACCTGACTTCAAGAAATTTCCAAAGTTTCCATAAACGAAAAAAGGGAGCTAGCGCACCCTTTTTTTATTTCTTGCCAGACAAGCCTACCTACAGGCTTTTCCGTCTATTTCATACTTATTCTTAGAACCAGTCACTTCAAAAGAAAACGTCTGGCTGATTACTTCCATCACCTCGCTGATAGGTTTGCCATCAAAAGTAGCTGTCAATCGGCAATCGCCAATATCCTTATTAGCCAGCCTGATGTCGGCTTTGTAAACTTCGTTAAGCGTATTCACCACCTCCTTCATGCTTGTCTGCTTGAACACCATCTTATTGGTCTTCCATGCCAGGTAGTTTTGGTTCATGTTCTTCGACTTGGACACGCCCTGACCTTCCCTTCTAACCACACCTGTTTCACCTGGAAACAGCTCGACCTTTATCGGCCTCTCAGCCACATTGGGCTGTGGTTTTTTAGTCAGGCTCACTACGCCAGTTTCAACAATTACCTCCGAATACTTCGCTTCACTTTCGGTCTTCACCTGAAACGAAGTACCAACAACAGTTACCAGCGCCTCGATAGTTTCTACCTTGAACGCATGGTCAGGATCAGGCGTTATGTCAAAAAATGCCTTGCCATTGAACACAACTCTTCTTTCATCTGCAAATTGAGTGGGGTAACTAAGCCGTGACATCTCGCTCATAGCAACCACAGACCCATCAGACAGCTTAACATCCTTAGACTCACCAGCATCGGTTTCTACTACCACCCATCCGTCAACGGTTATTTCGTCACTGGTGTTAGCACCGCTACCCACAAAAAGAAAGTATCCTATACCCAGCAGCACAACAATAGATGCTGCTACAGCCCATATCTTCCCGGAGAAGCCGCTAGCTGGCTCTCTTACCTGAGCAAAATTCTTTTGGGTGGAAATTCTCCCCATAACGGAGCCCCTTGCCTTCTCAACATCAAAGGACTTTACGTCAGTAGCAGACCATGCTTCTGAGAACGAAAGAAACTCTTCTTGATTTTCGTTTCTCCATTCTTCAACTTGCTGCTGCTCTTCTAAACTGGCATTACCTGAGAGGTATTTAGCCAACAATTCTATCATTTTCGACCTATTAGAAATATCTAGTCTTGTAACACTATCTGCTTACCCGACCCTTATCCAATTATACAATAAACGTGCAAAGATACACAGAAAACTTATTTGCGAGGTCGGGTTTCGGGCTCATATTCAATCGGCAGACTTTCCGCCAACCTTTCCCATGACCAGTACCCCAAAGTTGTAACGGCCAATGGGTCGTAAATAAATCCTCGTCTATCTACCGACACCGTTGGAATGTTCAACTGCAAGTAGGACACCTGCCTGCTTCCTCCTGACTCTCCAGCCATCCTGTAATTAAGTCCTGCCGGTGAGGCCAGGTTATTACTAAGAAGCTTCTGCTTTTCCTCAAGGTACGACATTGGCTCTGTTTCCCGAAGGTACATTACCTGGAGGTAGTCCTTAAACGACAACTTTTTCTCATACGAATGTGATCCATTTTTTAGTATGTTATTGATAGTAACCTCGTAAAATGGCACAGGACCGGAAGTCGGCAAATCGTATACTTTATAAACAAGAAACCCTTCTTTTCGCAACCTGTTAGCCGTTAAGGATCGGATAAAGTGTTCCAGCGAACCACGGTAGGCTCGCAAACGGTTCTTGTTCCACCGCTTTAGCTCTCCCTCGTCAGAAGGGGTCAGCTCTTCAAACCTGGATTTTCCTACATACCTCGTCGTTCCTCCCCGTTGCTCAAACAACTCCAGCACATAGTAAATCCTGTAACCCAGGGCCCAGTTCTCTATGATCAATGGCTCACTGGCGTAGCCTATGAGCAGGTCGTCGTTTCCGTAGTATTGAAAGTCCAGTACATGGTCGTTTGTTATCACACAGCGGGAAGCATTAGGTGTAGAGCCCAGAAAGGCTGTTTGAAAAGCTCGCAAGTGCCTCTCCCAGCTTTTGTCTCTGGTGGAGATAACCTCAATGCTTTCAAGTTGACCCAGCTTCGAAATCAAAGCTATCCGCAGCGCAATGTCGGTAGTGTCCTGAATGTTGATTTTCTTTACTCCCAGCTGATAGGCCACATGTGAAAAAGTGACCTCATAGGTACCCAAAGGCAGATGGTCAATACTAAAAAAGCCATTCTGATCAGTGCCGTCTCCCAACATTGACTTTGCAACAAAAACATTCACCCCTTCAATAGGAACGCCGGTGGCGTCGTCGGTTACCGTACCAAAAAGCATCACATGCTCCTTAAACTTGGCCTCCTCAACAGTCACCTGAGGCTTGAATATAATGACCTGATCGCCGATGAGCTTATATTCCAGGCCAGTGCCGGTAAGAAGCTTGCTCAGCACATACTTGACTGACTTATTGGACTCAGCTAATGTGAATTTCTGTTTGATGGGTACGATATCAGCGTTGTAAGAGAAAAAAATACCAGAAACCTCCGACACCCTGATAATTGCAGAGTCCAGATTTACCTCCCAAACCTGAACGTCAATTACCCTGTCCAACACAGACTTCTGACTTTGCGCACTCACAGTACAGCAATAGCCTAACAGCAGTATTGAAAACAAAAAATGAAATCTATGCGATTTCATATGTGCATGCGGTTCATTAGCAGTGGATCAAGCTATGTATCAATAGCTTCCTAAGTTCTGAAATTTGGCGGGCTAATTCAAAAAAACAACTGTCAATTGTCTTTCAAAAAATCTTTCAGCTTTTCACGCAGCAGTCTAAGTGCCTTACCCATCTGCACTTCAACGGTCTTTACGGAAATACCAATATGGTCGGCTATTTCCTGGTATTTCAGCCCGTCAAACCTGCTCATTCTAAAAATTCGCTGACATTGTGGGGGCAGCGAGCTTATTGCCACCTCAATTCTCTGTTCCAAATCCGGCTCTTCGTGAATCCCATAGGCGTAGGTTGATTCTTTTTCAAGGTAGTTGACAACATATTGCTTATAGGCATCCCTTACCTTCAAATGCTTCAGGTGATTAAGGCAAGTGTTGTGTACTGACCTGAACAAGTAAGATTTAACTGATGAGTCGGGCGCCAGTGACTCACACTTCTCCCAAAACTTAACAAATACATCCTGCACAATTTCCTCTGCCGACTCCGGGTCATTCAGGTATTTGTTAGCATAGCTGCAAAGAATCGAGTAGAACGAGTTGAAAACAATCTCAAATGCCCCTTCTTCCTTATTGCGTAACCGCTCAACCAGTAAAAAATCAGACTCTGCCAAGTTCTAGTATTGTTATCAACTTATATTTGATGGAAAATCAAAAATATAAATTCAGTCCAACAAATCTATTATTTGCCCTCATTTGATCATTAACATTAAATACTGTCCACTGATTGACCTACAATAGCACCATCTGGTTAAACGACAAAAAAGTTGATTTGACGTCAGCTAACAACCTGAGTACATTCGACAACTACGAACAGGGAATTCTCCTATTCATCAAACAATGGCTGTCAGGCGCAAATAGTTTCACCCTCCACACATCTGGATCCACTGGCATTCCAAAAGAAATTCAAGTGACCAGAAACCAGATGATTGCCAGCGCCAAGGCAACTATAAATTTTCTGAAGATTGCACCGGGAACACCGGTCACGGTTTGCATAGATGCCCGATATATTGGAGGAAAAATGCAACTGGTGCGAGCACTTATCCATGACCTGCCCTTGCAGATCATTAGCCCAACAACACAATTAATGAATCACCTTGAGGCGCTGCCTTCTTTGGGTTTAATATCCCTGGTTCCTGTTCAATTATACAACTTGCTCGACGCCGCACCGCAAATTTTGAACAAGGCCAGTGCCATACTCATCGGAGGAGCGCCTGTTCAGGCAATCTATCTGACAAAATTAACCTTGACTACCCCTCCTGTGTACCATACGTATGGAATGACGGAGACTATCTCCCACGTGGCCTTAAAACTCCTAAACGGTGAAGACATCTCCGACGAATTTAAATCGTTGCCCGGCATTGAACTAGCAACTGACGAGCGTGAATGCCTTGTAGTTAGCGGGGGGGTAACCGGGAACGAACCGGTGACCACCAACGATATTGTGGAACTAACAAGTCCTTCCACCTTCTTATGGAAAGGCCGCTATGACAATGTCGTGAATTCAGGGGGCATTAAAATATTCCCTGAAGAAGTGGACAAACTCATTGCCTCCGAACTCGAAGCTGTGGTGCCCGGCGCACAGTTCTTCACATCTGGGGTGCCTGACGAAAAATTGGGCCAAAGGTTAGTTCTCTGCATTGAGTCGGCTCAAAACATCGAGGTCTCTGGTCTGATTGAAACTTTAAAGGCCAAGCTCCCAGCCTATCATGCCCCGAAGCATATTTATTTTTTAGAGCACTTTATAAAAACATCGTCCGGCAAAGTCGACAAATTGAAAACAGTTGATTCAGTTTTGTCTTAAATTTGTCCTTTGAAGCACAACTACATGACCAACACAATCTCCATTGACTATTTCACACAGAACATTCCTGCTCCATATTCTTTTCATATTCATGCAGAGCTAGCACCCGCTGACAGTGTATCGGTTTCTTTTAGCCTCACATATACAGACAGAGAAGCGCTTGAGGAAGATGAAATACTAAACGAAGGATTCACTGGAGATGATGACATCAACTGGTCTGGCTCACTTCCCGGCGTATGGAACGAATCGCTGGAAGACCTAATCAAAAAAACTAGCTGGAGTGGCAAGGCTGACAAACTGAGTCGGTGCAAAATAAAAGTGACCCTTGCGGGAGACGAGGCAAAATATCCTGCCAACACAGGTAGCTGGGAATATTGGCTTCAGGAGTTGCAGCAAGCCTGCATCGAAACTGCTAAGGTTGAAAAGCCACTTGAGATGGACTTTGTGAAAGGCGAAAGAAAGCTTTCATTGAAAGGTTCGTTTGAAAAAAGAGAAGCCTTCATTGAAGAGCGGCTTGGTGGATTGGTTGTCAATAAAAAAATCCCCTGGGAAAAGCTTGGAAAGGTGTTAAAGCAAATTTATATCGCCGAATACTACCCGGAGGACGTGCAACCAAACTATAATACCAAGGGAGATACCTTCCTGAATATTGGGGGTGGTCAATGGTTCAACCTGTCAAAGACCAACCTCCATATCAGTAAAAAGAAAGAATGGCTCAGCAAGCTGGAAGCTTCATTTGAAGACCTTATTAGCGGTCCTTCAGCTTAACAACCTCTTGTTGTAACTCCAATACTATTTGTGTAAGCTTTTCCAGGCTCAGCTCTGATGACTTTCCGTCATCAGGAAACTTGAAGCTAATAAAAGCCTTCGCCTCCCAAATCTCCAGCACATCACTTCCCTGAATTTCATAAGGTGTGTAAACGGCATTGTCGGACACCAGGTATAGCTTGCCGTTGTCCTTCAGGTAATTAAATACCCTTTTGTATACAACGCCCTCTTTGCTAGTTACAAGCACATAGGTTTTCCCATTCTTTATGTGATCCGAACTCTCCAGGTATTGGCCTATGATAATCGTGCCGCTTTCAAGGGGCAACATGGAATCACCGCTAATCTCAAATGCCCTGTAAGTAGCATTTTTTGGAAGCACTGGCAATTGAAAACGTGGCAGTTCTTCGATATACTCCGGATCAGCAAATCCATTCAGATAGCCGGCAGAAGCTTTTTGTGGCACGAGTTCTATGTTCTCATTGTCATCTTTGTCCACAGTAATGGACAACACCTTGAACTGTGGTGAGCTTCCACCAGTTCCAATTGGCGATGCCGTCTCTCCCTTACTCAGGTTTTTGCTGATAAAATCGTCCGCTGTGATTTGAAAAAGCTCAGCCATCTTAAGCAACGTTTCAAGTGGTGGCGATGCCCTCCCCTCCTCGTACGCTCCTACCACAGATCGCTTGATGCCGACTTTCTCAGCAAACTGTTCCTGAGTAAGGCCCTTCTGCTTTCTCAAAAAACGTATATTTTCGTTTATATTAACCATATCAATAGCGTTATCAAGCGTCAAAAATAATAAAGTTAAGGTCGTCAGCATCCTTTTTGCCGATGCTGTACAAATTAATGTGGTGAAATGAATCACTGGTATTCATCCGATCAAGCCGCATACGGATTCTCTCGATCACTTTTTTAAGTGTTTCCTCAGCATTCACCAGCACATAGCCATACAGTTGTTTGCGATCAGCAATACTGGCATAAAATTTTACCTGGCATCTTCCCGAGTGAAGCTTCTTCGAAGTGATCTTTATCTTATATTGGTCATCGAAATGGCTCGAATCATAAGACGAGACACTACTCATACTAACATTATTGTCGCTTAAAGCTCTTAACTCCATAATATTTAGCTTTTATGACAATAAATTTAGTAAAAAGTATTTTTACGTGAAAGGGATATTAAAAAAATTTAAATAATGATAATTTCAGGGAATTCTATGAACCACTTAAACTACACTACACATGTCTGAAACAGATAACAAGAACAGGCTATTTTATGGCAGTTGCTTTGCTCTGATCACCACTGCCTTCACCTTTTCGATTCGGGCGGGAATTTTACCCCAGCTGGGCCAGGAATTCAACCTGACTGCCGAACAACTCGGCTTCATCAATTCAATGTGGTTTTTGGGCTTTCCCATCTCCATGATCATTGGTGGGCTGGTTTACTACTCAGTAGGCCCTAAAGTTATCATGCAGGTGGCCCTCTTGTCACATGCTATAGGTATTCTGCTCACCATCTATGCAGGTGGTTACTGGACCCTGATCATCTCGACACTTTTCATTGGCTTTGGCAACGGCTGTACTGAAGCAGCGTGTAACCCAATGATTGCTGACTCCTATTCGGGTACAACGATGAATAAAATGCTAAACAGGTTCCATATGTGGTTCCCTGGGGGTATTGTTATTGGTAGCCTTATTTCAAAGTTCATGACCGACGCCGGCATGACCTGGCAGTCTCAAATTTGGGTGCTTATCATCCCTACCCTTGTGTATGCCTATTTGTTCTGGGGACAAACATTCCCTAAACCTAAGATTGAAGGCCAGTCCTCATTGGCTGAAAACTTCAAGGCGATGATCTCACCAGTTTACATTTTCCTCTTTGTATTCATGGCCTTTACAGCCATTTCAGAATTTGGCCCTCAGCAGTGGGTAAACATTGTACTCAATAGCAGTGGCGTTAGCGGAATGGTACTATTGGCGTTAACCACAGGTGTAATGGCAGTAGGCCGATTCTTCGCCGGCCCGGTTGTAAAAGCTCTCGGCCAAACCGGGGTTTTACTCGGAGGAGCTATTTTTACTTTCATTGGAATCTACCTATTCAGTACCGTTACCGGCCCTATGGCCTACGCTGCAGCCGTTATATTTGCCATTGGCGTTTGCTACTTCTGGCCAGTTATGGTTGGAGCCGTTGCGCAAAGAGCTCCCCTTAGTGGTGCTCTCGGTATGTCTATCGTCGGTGGTGTAGGTATGTTTTCTACTTCTATCTGGCAGCCAATAATTGGCGGATGGATTGACGATGCCAGAGCTGAAGCGCTGTCGCAGGGCCTTACCGGAGATGCACTGGAATTAGCTGCAGGACAAGAGACGTTGACTACCATGTTATTCTTCCCAGGCATCCTGATAGTGGCATTCACCATCTTCTTCTTCTGGCAGAAAGGCAAGAAGCCTGCCGTTGAGGCCGCACACTAACAAAGTCAAAACCGAATTTACAAAAGCCACTTCCAGCGAGGTGGCTTTTTTTGTTATCCATTGAATCGTAATTTCATCTATCCAAAAACTTAGCGCCATGGAGCCTCTCAATATCATGCACGACTATGTGCTGCCAAAGCAATTCAGGTTCTTTGGCATACTCGCCTTAATCTTTGCCATCATATTTTTCACACAACACATCAACCTGTTCGGCTTTCTGGTTTCTTCCGCTTCGATCTTTTTAGGCGCACTTATGCTTACTGCCAGATATGGGCTGTCTATTGACACCTCTCAAAAGCAATACAAAGAATTCGTATCGCTGCTTTGGTTTCAAAGCGGTACCTGGAAGAACTATACTGGCATCGAGAAGATTTTCATCAACAAAATAGTGGAATCAGAAAGGATGGTGAGCCGAAGCGGAGCAAAATTTGATTTCCAGTCGCAGAGCTGCCAGGCGTACATCAAGTTTGACGATGGTCAAAAAATAGAACTAGATAGTGACAAATCGAAAGAAAGACTGCTCTCCAGACTAAACGAGTATAACGAGCAACTTCAGACTATCATTCAAGACAATGCCTTGTGATGGCGGAGCATTGTGGAGTTTTCCAGCCACCCAGCCGAAAGTTTAAAACAAGCTGGCATTCTCAATCATGTCCCTCGTTACCCGGTAAAACTCTTTGTGGATGTTGAAGATCGGTTCATTTTCCCCAGGTTGAACAGCTTCGTAGCTACCGTCTTCCTGCATTACATACTTGTTGTAGTTATCCTTCTGGTTGAACTTCAGAATATTGATGGCCTGCTTTTTAAGGAATGGGTCATTAATCAGAAAAAGTGATTCCAGGCGGCGATCAAAACTCCTTACCATAATGTCGGCGCTGCCTGCATACACTTTTGGCTCGCCATTGTTGTGGAAGTAAAAGATACGGGAATGCTCCAAATACTCTCCTACAATCGAGCTCACAGTAATATTCTCGCTTAGCCCGGCTCTGCCAGGACGAAGGCAACAAATACCCCGAACTGTCAGCTTTATTTGGACACCAGCCTGCGAAGCCTGGTAGAGGGCATTGATTACATCGATGTCTTGCAACGAGTTGATTTTGATGACTATGCCACTGGGTAAGCCTGAGGTGGCGTTCTTCGCTTCATTGAGAATGAGCTCTATCAATGAGTTTCTCATTTCCCTCGGTGCTGTGATCAGGTTCTCATATTTTTCAGGGTAAGAATGTCCGGTAATGGCGTTAAAAAACTCCGACACGTCGCTGGCATATACCTCGTTGGTGCTTAGGATACCTACGTCAGTATACAATCTGGCAGTGGCCTCATTGTAGTTGCCGCTGGCGAGGTGCACATAGCGGGTAACCTTCTCCCCCTCCTTACGCACAATCAGCATCAGCTTTGTGTGGGTTTTTAATAGTCCCACACCATAGATCACAAAGCACCCCGCCTTTTGCAGGCGCTTGGCCTCCCGCATGTTGTTCTCTTCGTCAAATCGTGCTTTGACTTCAAAAAGCACAGACACGTGCTTCCCGTTTTCAGCTGCATTTAACAAAGCTTCTATAATTCGGCTATTTTTGGCCAGCCGGTAAATGGTAAGCTTAATCGACAATACATGAGGATCCTCTGCTGCCTTTTCAAGCAGGTTCATCAGCGGCTCAAACGAGTTGTATGGGTGATGAAGCATGATATCTCTGCGCTTCAATATCTTGAAGATGTTTTCGTCGGCATCCTGACTGATACTGACCGGCTGAACCGGAGCTGGAATAGGCGTGCAGAGGTGCGAAAACTCAGGATGTTTCACGATCTGCCAGAGGCCGGTGTAGTCCATCAAGCCGGGTTTGTGCACAGTGATAACGTTTTCTTCGTCCAGCTCCCACCTCAGCTTCAATTGCTTTATGAGCCACTTATCGTACTTATCCTCCACCTCAATCCGAACGACCCTTCCTGTTTTCCTTGTTTTCAGCTTACTCTTTAGCTCATCGATAAAGTTGGCCTCCAGGTCTTCCGATTCCTCCAAAGTAAAATCACCATTCCTCGTTACCCTAAACAAGGTCTCAGAAATTATTTCGACGTTCTTGAAAAAAGAGTCGATATATGTTCTGACGATGTCTTCTATCGGCACGAAATAAAAAGTATCGTTCCGTTCTATCTCATAAAACCTGGGAAGGTTAGTGGGAATCTGAATAAAAGACATCTTCCTTTTCTCCTCATGCTCCTCCCTGCTTCTGGTAACCACACCGAATATGAGCACGTTGTTGACCAGGATAGGAAACGTATGAAAGGAGTCGAATACCATTGGAGTGAGCATGGGGTGAACCACTTTTTGAAAGTAGTTTTTAACCCTTTCCTGCTCCTTCTTTTGCAGGTTTTCTACATGAGTAATCTTTATACCATTCTTTGGGAGCTCTGGCAAAAGGTGCTCAACGAAGTAGTCTGTTTGCTCTTTGGTAAATATCTTGAACTCACTTAAGAGCCTGCGTTTGAACGGAATTGCCTTGAGTCCGGAGAGATCCACTCTTTCCTTCCCATAGTCCAGGTAGTTGTACAGCGACCCCATTCTGATCATGAAAAATTCATCAGCATTGGAAGCCGTAATGGCAAGAAACTTCAGTCGGTCGAGCAAGGGTCTGCCTTCCTTTTTGGCCTGATCAAGCACCCGATGATTAAACTTCAGCCAGCTCAAATCCCGGCTAATGTATTGACTATTGTCTATTTGTGTTGAATAGCGGTCTTTAAGGATCAGGTCGCTCATGTAAGTATATATTTGTAAACAAAAAAGGGTTCGACAATGTCGAACCCTAAATTAGCTTTTCCGATTCGATTATTTAAACATCTACCTTAGCATACTTGGCATTCTTTTCAATGAATTCACGCCTTGGAGCCACTTCATCGCCCATAAGCATACTGAAAAGGTGATCGGCCTCCGCAGCCGACTCTATGGTCACCTGTTTCAAGCTCCTGAACTCAGGATTCATCGTAGTAGACCATAGCTGCTCAGGGTTCATTTCACCGAGACCTTTGTAACGCTGCAAGCCAATAGAATCTTCTTTGCCATCACCTGCCATTTCCTTGGCTGTTCTTATCCTGTCGTCTTCCGACCAGGCATAACGCTCTTCCTTGCCCTTTTTCAAAAGGTACAAAGGCGGTAGTGCGATGTAGAGGTAGCCCTTTTCAATCAAGGATCTCATGTAACGGAAGAAGAATGTCAGGATAAGCGTGCGTATATGACTTCCGTCAATGTCCGCATCCGTCATAATGATCACCTTGTGATAGCGAAGCTTCTCCATGTTGAGGCCTTTCTCATCGTCCTCAGTGCCAAAGCTCACGCCAAGCGCTGTGATCATATTCTTGATCTCCTCGTTGTCGTATATCCTATGCTCTTGTGCTTTTTCAACGTTTAGAATCTTACCTCTTAAAGGCAAAATGGCCTGGAATTTCCTGTCTCTGCCCTGCTTGGCCGAACCACCGGCAGAGTCACCTTCCACTAGATACAATTCACATGCTGCGGGATCTTTGTCCGAGCAGTCGGCCAGCTTACCAGGAAGGCCTGTTCCTGACAATACGTTCTTGCGCTGCACCATTTCACGGGCCTTGCGAGCTGCGTGACGTGCCTGAGCAGCAAGAATCACCTTAGAAACGATCATTTTCGCTTCCTTCGGATGCTCTTCGAGGTAATATTGAAGCATCTCCGAAACAGTGGTATCAACAGCGCCCATTACATCGGAGTTGCCAAGTTTAGTCTTGGTTTGTCCTTCAAACTGAGGCTCAGCTACTTTCACCGAAATGACGGCCGTAAGTCCTTCTCTGAAGTCATCACCGGCAATTTCCATCTTCACCTTGTCAAGAAGCCCTGACTTGTCGGCATAAGCCTTCAATGTACGTGTCAGCGCCCTTCTGAAGCCGGCCACATGGGTACCTCCTTCAATGGTATTGATGTTGTTCACGTACGACACCACATTCTCAGAATAAGAGGTATTATAGTTCATTGCTACCTGAACAGGGATATCTCCCTTTTCACCATCGATATAGATGGGTGCTGGAATGAGCTTCTCCCGGGTGGAATCAAGGTATTCAACAAATTCGGCAAGCCCTCCTTCCGAATGAAAATCGTCAGTGGTGGGAAGACCATTGTCGTCGAGGTTCCGCTTGTCTGTCAACGTGATGTGTATACCGGCGTTGAGGTAAGACAGCTCCCTTAACCGGCTGGCAACTGTCTCATAGTTGTACTCCAGCGAAGTGAAGATACTTCCGTCGGGTTTGAAATGAATCGTAGTACCACGCTGATCTGTTTCGCCAATTTCGCTTACCTTGGTTTGGGGTATACCCTTAGCGAACTCCTGCTGATAAATCTTACCATTTCTATGAACAGTGGCAATCAATTGCGTCGATAACGCATTCACACAAGAAACACCCACTCCGTGGAGACCTCCCGATACCTTGTAAGTGTCTTTGTCAAACTTACCGCCGGCATGGAGTACAGTCATTACTACCTCCAGGGCAGACTTCTGTTCTTTCTCCATGATATCAGTGGGAATACCCCTACCGTTGTCTTCGACAAGAATGGAATTATCAGTTTCAATTGTCACCTTGATAAGGTCACAATAGCCTGCCAGCGCTTCGTCAATGGAGTTGTCTACTACTTCCCAAACCATGTGGTGAAGGCCTCTGATGCCCACGTCACCTATATACATGGCTGGCCTCTTTCTTACGGCCTCTAGTCCTTCAAGGACCTGGATATTTTGTGCTGAATAATTGTTGCTTTTGCTACTTCCTTTTTCGTCACTCATCTTTCAGTTTTAAGCTCGTCAAAAATAGTATAATTATCACTCTTATACATGTTTAACAGTAGGAAATAATTAACTAAGTTCTTAGTTTTAAGGTATGAAAAGCAAATATGCAGCGTTATCGTTTTTAATCATTATTTTCCCTGTTTTTTTGTTGGCTCAACAGTCATCTGAAGTAAAAAGGGGCAACGAAATGAGGAGCAAGTTCTCCATTGAAATGGGGGAATTTAATTGGCGAAACGCTGTTGCTAACAGTCGAAAAGACACAATTAAATTTCTCAATCTTTCGCACTGTAGAACAGATAGTTTAGGCATCATCCTGAATAGCTATCCTCATATTACCAGTTTAAGTCTAAACAGCACGCTTTTTAATCCCGATGAGCTGCCTGGTATTAAGCTCGATTCTCTGAAAAGACTTGATTTGTCAGGCAATAGTCTGCGGGAAATACCGGCTTTTGTTTTCCGGTTAAAGCAACTAGAGTCTCTTGACCTGAGAAGCAATTTTATTGACAGGATTCCAGGCAAACTGCGAAAGCTCAAACAGCTGGAAATAGTTGACCTCTCGCACAATCGGCTAGACAGCCTGGGATTGACGGCAGGATGGAATTGGCGAATCAGTAAGATCTATTTGAATCAAAACAATCTTACTGAAGTGCCGAAGCAGATAAACAGGCTTCGGAGAATTGAAGAACTGGTAATCATGAATAATGAATTAACGAGGCTCCCATCGAGAACCGGCCGCATCAGAACACTTAGGGCCATGAAGCTGGAGAACAACTGCATTCAGACAGACGGACAAAACCTGCGACCTCTACGGCGCCTGCAGCTATTGAATTTGGACAACAACGACATCAACTACCTCACGCCAAATCTCCTGGCACTAAAAGGACTCAACAACCTGCAGTTCAACAATAATGCGATTCTTGATATTCCAGACTGGATCGATGGCTTTGAACAACTGGAGGCTTTTTCAATGTACAAAAACAGGATCAGCCAACTACCTGCAAGTTTCTACAATCTGAGAAAGCTTAAAGTGATCGACATTTATCACAATGAGCTTGAGGTGATTGATCCCGCTATCAACAATTTTAGTGAGTTGGAAATACTGTATACTTCTTACAACAAGCTCTATTCTGTTCCTGCCGAAATAGCAGACCTGGCTCATCTCAAAGCCCTGTACCTTCACCACAACCGGCTTAGCTACCTGCCGGAAGAATTTGGGAAACTGAATAATCTGGAAATATTCCACGTCAACAACAATTATCTCAGTACGTTTCCTTTGTTTGTTCTGACTTTGAAAAAATTAAGAGAGCTAAAAGTATCTAACAATGATATCAGGGATTTTCCGAGGGAGGTAACAAAACTCGATAAGCTCAAGGTTTTCTTTTTTAACAATGAGCTCATAAGGGATTTCACAGGTAAAGAAGCGGACACAGTGGAATTCCTAAAAAAATACATGACGGCCAATGACATCCTTATTGATTATAAAGCAATGGCCAACTAGATGGTGCGCTTCAACGCTCGAACAATAACCAGCTAAGGGGTTAGCTGCATAATACGCACCGATCAGTCAATTACTACGTCGAACTGCTCATCGTAGTCGCCAATATCAAACTGCACTGAGTATTGACCTGGAGCAAGGGACGAAACATCAAAAAAGATTCCGTCTGATTCCTGCCTCATACTAAATTCAACGGGAGTGCCATTGTGATCAAGCACAGTTGTTGCGTATTCCAGATCGTACAAAGGATCTTCCAGCCTGATTTCAAAAGCTTTTTGCTCTTTGGCTTTGCGAACGGCAGGTTTGCGGTCAACAAAATCAAACGCTACTTTTCGCACGTCAAACATCTCCGTGACACCCTCGCTGCTTGTCTGCGACAGACGATAATAAGTGGCAGCCGGCAGTGGGTTTTTATCCTCAAACTTGTATTGCGTTTCACTGGGTTTTGTGCAAGCTGCCTTTACGATGCCTAAAACATACCAGTTGAGGGCATCAGACGACTTTTCTATTGTGAAGTACTTGTTGTTGTTTTCGCTGGTTGTAACCCAGGAAAGTTCCACGTGACCATTAGTGGCACTGGCAGTCCAGCCACGTAAGCTCAATTTAGAAGCCTCTGGAAATAAGGCATGTGCACCTCGGCTAACGTTATCACCCACAATGGCCTCTGTCTCATCGTCTGCAATTGGCCAATGTTCCGGGCTAACTTCGAACATAATATCCAGCAATTCGCCCTCAAAGTCCAACCTCCAGTTGTCTTGAGACCGAGCATGGTTGGTCACCTCCAGGTTGTTAACCTCAGTCTCGTTATTAACTAATTTCGTTCCATCAGTGGTGGCTTTTCCTTCGGCACTTAGAAGTGCCACGGATAAAAAGGCGAGAAAAATGAGCGTTGACTTCATGGCACTGTTATTTAGGTGAAATGAATATAGGTATCAATAAGATGTGAAATGGAAAGTGTCGACTAACTCCCGGAAAAATTCGTCGAACATTATCATTTCTCAGACCAAATTTCAGCGGCTGCCCGTCGTGCCCGGTACGATCCAACCAGCGGCCGGCAACGGGAATCGAGAGCCAACTTGCATACAGTCCAGAATTTCGATCGTTGGTAAGACACCTTACTTTTAAACTTTCCATCGTAGCAACCACCGAACAAGTAGAGCTTTTATAATCAGACATAACTGGCTGATATTCAGATATAACTAAGCTATCAATCGATAATTACTTTGATGTTTTGGATATAGCTGCCGACGGCCACTTTTACAAAGTAGTATCCAGTTGACAACGAGGTTGCGTCCACAACAACTTCTCCCCACTCCTGGCTTACGTTGGCCTCAACCGCCCTTCCATTCACATCAAACATCTGTATGGCATAGTCGGCCTCCAGCAATACGTCGGGTAGCTTGATTTTGAACAATCCGTTGCTTGGATTGGGGTATAGCAGCAAGTTCGTAGCAAAAAGGTCGAGCTTCACCGACACTATTTCAAACACTTCTGTGGTTCCATCATAGTCAGTTTGCGACAGCCTGTAATAGTTGGTTGAAGGCATTGGCTCTTCATCCATCAGGTCGTAATACATTTTGCGGTCAGTGGTGCCAGCGCCTTCTACTATTTCAAAGACTTCCCAATTTTTGGCATCAGAAGATCTTTCAATAGTGAAGTAATGATTGTTCTTTTCGGCGGCGGTAGTCCAGGTTAGTAAAACCTGATTGTCAACTTCCTTTCCGTTCCAGTTAAGCAGCTCAACCGGCAACACACCTGAAGAAGACTCCATAACACCATCAGCATCAGCCGTTGCACTCGAAGGAGTTGTGCCTCCGGCAACGGCAGTTCCAGCACCTCCGTTGGTTCCATTGGCACCACCAGTACCCTGCGCATTGCTTGTAGAAAAATTGGTTGCCGGCACTGTTCCGGAGAAAATAATCACTCCTTTGCCGCCGCCACCGCCACCGCCATGCGTATTACCGTCGTTGACAGAACTTCCGTTTCCTCCTTTGGCCTCTGTAGCAACAGCACAGCTCAGGCTCCAGTTGTTTACCTGGAAGACGATCGATCCTCCGGCACCAGCACCAGCACCTCCGTCGTTTCCGGTAAGGCCTTTGCTTGCTCCATTAGCTGTGATTGACAAGCCGCCACAACCCCCATTGGTTTGAACAGTTGAAGCCCTGATGATGATGATTCCTCCACCTGCTCCGCCTGTGAGAGACGCACCGTTGTTTTGCTGACCACCGCCACCTCCGCCGCCAAGGAACACCCGTGAGGCATTGATATAAGAGCTAAGGTCCAGCCCTCCAAGGCCACCGGATGTGGGGGTACATCCGCCTGTAGAACCGTCCCAACCCGGGCCACCGGCACCACCTGTAGTGTAGTTGCCACCACCACCCCCGCCTGCATTGTGGAAGTTGCCCCCACCGCCGCCGTTGGCAACCTTGCCTCTGGCAGCACGATAGTTAGTAGATGTTACTTTATAAATGCTCTCGCCTTTTCTGGCGTAGCTATTCGAGTTAGTAATATAGGTAGCTGCATCACAGCCTGTTCCGTCGCCTGTGGGGTTTGGAAGCCCACCAGTGAAACCCTGAGCGTTCACAGAAATGTTATTTGCAAGGGTCAGCGTGTTATTCACGTCGATAGCAAAAACACCACCTACATTCCCATTCCAGGGAAGGGCAGTAAGGTTAGCTGAGGTAGTGTAGTTGACGTATTCGGGGAATGAGATAATTTGAATTGAGCTATTTGTACCCACCACGTATGAGTTGGTGAGTGACGAAGTTAGTATAACTGATGTGGGAGTACCCGCCGACTCGGTAACAGACTGAATCGTCGCCTCTTCATATAGCCCGGCACTACCTATTGTTGATATGTTTCCGAAGTTTGCATTGTTACCAGTGTTAGAGCCGATAACATTGTCCTGCATTTGCATAATGAGAACTTTCTCACCCGCTTCGAAAGTGGCGTAAGTCTCATTTACGTTTGATAGTGAAAGGTTGGCACCAGAAACGTTGGTGACTTTAGCATAGGCATTGATTACTGACTGCCCCTGCGCTGTGGTAAATATTCCTGATAAAATGGTAAAATAAACTAATACATTCTTCATAGCCGTACTCTTAGAAATTCTTAAATCTTCCTAAAAGTACGGCGCCAAATCACACAGGTGTTGAAGACTCGACTAAGCAGGATACGGTTTCGCCCAACTATGCTTATCCTTAGATGAACCGAAATCCCGAAAATTCGAAATCAGCCTTTTTCAGTATTGATTGGTGGAAAGCATAACGAGTGTACATCCTTCAACTACCTCTACTCCTTCACTACGAAGCAGTTCCTCAAGCTCAGGGTTCTCACTGCCTGGGTTGAACACTACTCTCTTTGGGTGCAGTTGGGTAATATAGTCGTAAAGGCTCTTCTGATGCTGAGGGCCGACGTACATTGTAATTGTGTCTACCTCATCGACTATTGGCGAGGATGTTACGTCTAAAATTTTATGACCAAAGACCTCTCCCTTTTTGATGCCTACGGGAACAATTTCGTGGCCTGCCTTCAAAAGTCTGTCAGCTGCGATATAGGCATACCGCTCAGGATTGGTGGTAGCGCCTAGTATTACTGTCTTTTTACTCATTTAGTTAACAAAAAAACCGGGGCCATTTTTGGGCCCAACTAAGAATCCTATATTCACCCCTATTATTATTGGAAATGAAATGTTGCTCTGGTTTAAATCAGAAAACACATTATTTCGTTCAGCCGTTTCCTGATAATTCTTTCTAAGGAGTCTATAGCCGATACCTGCTCCAATATAAGCGTCCACGGTGAACCCACTACCTCCCGGGTCGCTCAGCCACCGGTTGCCAATAAATAGTCCGTATTCAATTTTCTGCTCCTGTGTGCCTATTGTAATGCGGCGGTTGTTCACTCCCGTCGAATCGATGATATGGGCCCGGTGGTCAATAGAAGTAAATGCCACCTCCTGGCCAAAGTAGAACATCCCAAACAGGTTATCGCTATCGTAGAACTTTTGGCGCAGCTTAATTCTGCTTCCTTGCAGAAAGAGTTTATTGTCCAGCACAGAGGAGGATCCTTTGAAAAATGGTTGCTTCAGATAAATAAACTGAAATTCGTAGCCCAGCCTCTCCTGCGAATAGTGTTCGACAGACACCGGCAAGCCCCCAAGTAAAGGTGCAACGGGGTTAGTGGCAAAAATCCACCCCTTGTACTCACCCACCCGTGGTGTAAAATACCGGGAGTTTCGATTCTTAAATTTATACTCTGGTTTGTTATATGGCACCTTGTCAGGCACAAGGTTTTCAGTTTCCGAAAGCCTGAACACCGGTTTATCATCCTCGTAAATAGGTCTATAAAGGCCTGCCAGGCTACCATCTTCGTGGTAGAGCTTCCACTCGCCTACTCTATCGCCATTTCGAACTTCTCCCTCCATTTTTAGGGTACCATTCTCATAATAGCCACGAAAAATGCCCACACCATCGGTAAAAAAGCATTCTCCCTCCAGCACCCCGCTTTCAAAATAATAGTACCACTGGCCAACTTTCACGTCATCCTTCAAGTCGCCTTTCACCTTTATTTTACCGCTCTCGAAGTACTCAGTGTAGGTGCCAAAGCCGTCCTGGTAAAGAACACTCCCCTTCGTCTGCCCATCTCTTTCAAACAACTTCCAAGAGCCATCTTTCTTGCCGTCTGCCAGATTGCCCTCAGCACTAACCGTTCCATCCTCATGGTAATACTTCCAGTTGCCTTCCTTCGTCCCGGCTTCAAACGCCCCCTCTGCAGAAATCTCTCCATTGGTATGGAAATATTTCCAATCCCCTACTCGTTCACCCTCCCTGAACATGCCTTCAGCCTGCTTGCTTCCATCTTCAAAATAGTACACCCACTTGCCTTCACTTTTTCCGCCTTTATTCAAGCCCTGTGCTTTTAGCTGTCCTGATGGATAAAACTCTTTATATATACCTGTTCCGTTTTCATAAAACGCCTGAGCCTTCAGCGTTCCGTCTTCGTAGAAGTAATTCCAAATACCCTGGCGTTCCCCATTTTTGAATGCCCCCTCACTCTTTATGTCTCCATGCTCAAAGTAAAACGTCCAGTTGCCTCCCCGCACTTCGCCATAGAGGCTTCCCTGCATGCTCTTTTTGCCACTTTCGTAGAAGTATTCCCATTTTCCGAAGGGGATTCCATTTTCGAGATATCCCTTCATTTTTATCCCACCACTCTCATAATAGTACTCCCACAGCCCCGTAGCTGTTCCCCGGCTGTAGTTGCCCATCATCTGCTTGTTGCCAGTCACGTAGTAGGATTCGTAAAGTCCCTGCAGCTCTCTGGGGTTGGCATAGGAAACGTGGTATTTTTCCTTCAGGTACTTTTTTTCCTGGTCATAGTAAACAGACTTCTCCTCCTGCGCCTTCAACGACTGAACGACACATAAAAGGCCAAAGGCCAGCAAGAACACCTGTTTAAAGACCGTCGCTACCATTTAGTTATTGACTTGGCGCTGCAACTACACCGGTTGACTTCCCCCATCGATCCAGCTCGGCTTCACTCCAAAGACCAGGGAAGAATGTAACCATTTGAAAGCGGGGTGGCAAGTATTTTTGCCAGTTGGTGCCACCTGTAGCAGCAATTACATCAGGCTCTCTTTGCAGGTACCTGGTGGCCGACTTAAAGTGCGAAAGCGGCCACTTAACGTTCGCCTCCTGATCTAAAGCCCTCATTAATTCTATAAGCTCTTCATCCAGGTGCTTTTCGTACTGCTGCTGATAAACGTCCCAAATCGTTCGGTGCTTGATCTCCTCACCAAATTGAATGAACTCACGATGATATTTATCCTCAAACTGGCGAAGTGTCAGCGTCTTTTTTGATGTAGCCAGCTCCGTTGCCCCTCTTTTCCAGTACAGATTGTCGATAAGTAACTCCACCGAAGGTTCGCCGTGCACACTCTCCCGGTAGGCCTTATCCGTCAGGTTGATCAATGATGTCGATCCGATTTCTATCAGTCGGTATTGGGCAGACTGAAATCCGCTTGCAGGCAGCAGCGCCATTCTGAACTTCAGAAACTGTGAAGGCTCCATGCCATCGATCATTACCTCGAAAGAATCCACCAGGTGTTTCCAGTAGCGAAGGATTCTTTTGATCCTCATTTTAAAAAGGCCAATATCATCGGCGTCGTCGAACGACAGCTGCTTCATTTCGTTTCTTATCAGCTGAAAGTAGAGCTCCGTAATTTGGTGATAAAGGATGAATATCTTTTCATCAGGAAAACCGGTTCTCGGCGTCTGCAAACTCAGCAGGGTATCGAGGTGAATATAGTCCCAGTAGGTAAGGTAATCAGCATGCAAAAGACCGTCGAGATACGATGACAGATCTTGTCCCATCGCCTCATACTTCTCCTCCAATTTTCTGATCTGAGATACGATCTTCTGATCTTTTTCCGAATTGCTCATCAAACAAAGGAATTAATTGTTTTAGTTGTAAATTTGAATGTTTAAAGGGATTTAACCAAAAAATAGCATGTCCGTAAATACATTAACCCCAGGCACCCAAGCCATTAAAAATCAAAAACAAGACCTATTCGAATCTCCCGATTTTTATGAAATCGATGACCTGCTAACTGAGGAACATCTACTGATCAGGAGTTCAGTAAGGGATTTTGTCAAGAAAGAAATCACTCCCTATATCGAACATTGGGCCGAAAATAACCATTTTCCCTATGAGATCGTTCGGAAATTCGGAGAAGTTGGCGCCTTTGGCCCCACCATTCCTACAGAGTATGGCGGAGGCGGGCTGGATTATATTTCTTATGGCCTGATTATGCAGGAAATAGAAAGAGGTGACTCGGGCATGCGCTCTACCGCCTCTGTGCAGGGGTCTCTGGTCATGTATCCTATCTATAGCTATGGCAACGAGGAGCAAAAAATGAAGTACCTGCCCAAACTGGCAAGTGGCGAAATGCTTGGCTGCTTTGGCTTGACGGAACCTGATTTCGGCTCGAACCCGTCAGGCATGAAAACTAACTTCAAAGACATGGGCGACCACTACCTCCTCAATGGAGCCAAAATGTGGATTTCAAACGCTCCTAAAGCAGACATCGCCGTGGTGTGGGCCAAAAACGAAGAAGGCCGGATCCATGGCCTGGTAGTAGAGCGGGG
Organism: Imperialibacter sp. EC-SDR9; assembly: GCF_902498805.1. Taxonomy (GTDB): domain Bacteria; phylum Bacteroidota; class Bacteroidia; order Cytophagales; family Cyclobacteriaceae; genus Imperialibacter. The sequence goes on from NZ_LR701611.1 coordinate 49,491, forward strand.
CATGGAAGGCTTTTCTACGCCGGAAACTCACGGCAAATGGTCGCTGAGAGCCAGCTGCACCGGCGAATTGGTGTTTGACAATGTAAAAGTGCCTAAGGAAAACCTACTGCCCGGCAAAAGCGGCCTTGGCGCTCCCATGAAGTGCCTCGACAGCGCCCGCTACGGCATTGCCTGGGGAGCGATTGGTGCGGCTATGGATTGCTACGATGCAGCCCGCAGGTATTCTCTGGAGCGTATTCAGTTCGACAAGCCAATCGGAAGCTTCCAGCTGATTCAGAAAAAACTGGCGGAAATGCTTACGGAAATTACGAAAGCACAGCTGGTTAACTGGAAGCTCGGCAAAATGATGAACGAAGGCAAGGCCACCACACCACAGATTTCGATGGCCAAGAGAAACAGCGTGGCAACGGCGCTGGACATAGCAAGAGAAGCCAGACAAATACACGGCGGTATGGGCATCACCGGAGAGTACCCTATGATGCGCCACATGATGAACCTGGAATCGGTGTTGACCTACGAAGGCACGCACGACATCCACCTGCTGATTTTGGGAAATCATATCACGGGAATTCCTGCTTTCAAGTAAAAGACGGCTCAAATGGCTTTATAAAAGGAGGTTCCTGGTGATGGAGCCTCCTTTTTTTTATTCCTGAGCACCGCCTGCAATGCCATCGAAATCATCATCAAACCGCTATGCACAAACCAAAGTAAGTGACCTGCCAATTTCTCTCTTTCGAGGTGAAACAGGGGGATTTTTAGCAGAAATGAGCTGCGTATTTCCTTCTTGACCAAATTTTCATTAACCTTTGCGCTCGCTTAGATAAACATTCAATTAACAGACGCTTTATGAAGATTTCGATAATAGGTGGTGGCAACCTGGGGGTGGCGATTGCCGAAGGGATAATTAAAAAGAAGTACGCTAAAGCGGAAGACATTACCGTTACCCGTCGAAACGTCCAGTTGCTGGATCACCTGGCCGAAAAGGGTGTGAACATCAGCGCCGATAATGTGCAGGCCACCGAGTCGGCCGACATGGTGATTCTTGCCATCAAGCCCAAGCAAACCAAAGAGGTGTTGCAGCAAATCAAGTTCGCAGTAGAAAAGAAGGGACCTATCGTTGTGTCGGTAGTTACTGGCGTACTTATTCAGGACATGAAGGCCATACTGGGAGCACAGGCCTTAGTTTATAGGGCCATGCCCAATACCGCCATCGCCATTTGCGAGTCGATGACCTGCCTGGCAGGAGACGAGAGCAACAAAGATGCCTCGGAGGCAGTTCTGAAGCTTTTTTCACAGCTTGGCTCTGCTATCTACATTCAGGAGGAGCTGATGAATGCATCTACTATTCTTGGCGCCTGCGGCATTGCCTATGCGCTCAGGTTCATCAGAGCAGCTTCTCAGGGCGGCATCGAAATTGGATTTAGTGCCAAAGTAGCGCAGCTAATCGCCACGCAAACAGTAAAAGGAGCGGCGAGCCTATTGCTTGAAGGCGGGCGACACCCTGAATATGAGATTGACAAAGTAACTACACCGCAGGGATGTACTATTGCTGGCTTGAATGAAATGGAACATCAGGGCTTCAGTTCGGCGCTGATCAAAGGAATCATAACGTCGTACAACAAAATTTAAAGCCTGAGTGCCCACATGCCGAACGGATGTGGGTCATTCTCCCTTATCTCATTAATACCCCAACGGCCTCGAAGGATAATTCCTGAACGGGCTCAATGATAGCGGCGATTTCTTCGGCTGTCTTTCCGGCATCTTTGGCATAGTGTTGCAGTTCTTCAACAGGCGTCAGCGATTTCAATGCCACTCCTTCTATTACTACCTCCCTGCCTTTGGCGTCTTTTGGTACAAAGAAGCCATAGTCTTTGAATGTTACCCTCATGGTTTCGTTGTTGCCAAGATCCAGCTTCATCCAACATCCTTTTGCCTGGCACACCTCAACAATAGTCCCTCTCACTTTGGTGTAGGCTGAATCACCCGGCATCGCTATAAGTTCGGCTACCGGTGCGGCCTGATCGTCGGATATAGTGGCACCAAAGCTTTCGTAGACCGCCTCTTCAGCAACAACAGCTTGCTCATTTTTCACTTCCTTTTGCTGGCAGGCAGTCAGCAGCAATGCTGAAATACCTATATAGAATAGTTTACGCATGATTGTCTATTTTCGCATGAAGATACGAAACACCAGGCCAGGTTATCAACAAAATTGTTGTCGGATTGTGGAAAACTTCTGATTAACAATCGTTTATGAAAGGTGAAGAATTGTTAATATTGAAATAGAAACCTACTTCCCCTAAGTTCAATGAAAATTGGAAAGACCTGGAGCAAAGTCCTTTTAATCGTTGAGGTAACATTGTTTTTCTCCCTCCTGGTGGTTATCGTCATCAACAAATTTTTCATCTCTATTTTTTGAGGTACGCATAACATTTCGTTCATCACATTTTTTCTAAAAACGCCGCTTCTTTTTTGCAAATTGTGTAAATGAAGGGTTGGACAAACTACCACAGCCATACGCACTACTGCGACGGCAAGGGCACAGCAGAAGAGTATATCAGCCGGGCGGTTGCGCTTGGCATGATTTCTTATGGCATTTCATCGCACGCACCCACGCCATTTACCTGGCCGTGGACGATGAAAAAGGAGGCCATGTCCGACTATTTCACTGAGATACAAGACTGCAAAGCGAAATACCTTGGGATTATTGATGTATACAGCAGTCTTGAGGTTGACTTTATACCTGGCGTTGTGTCGGTAAACAGCGACTGGATCATAGACGCCGATCTGGACTACAGCATAGGCTCGGTTCATTTTGTCGATGCCTTTGAGGATGGCACGCCCTGGGAAATAGACGGAGCATCGAAAGTTTTTGAGTATGGATTACAATCTATTTTTGGTGGTGATGCAAAAGCTGCTGTTCAAAGATATTTCGCCCTTACCCGACAAATGATACAAGAAGCTCCGCCCACCATCGTTGGGCACCTCGATAAAATCAAAATGCAGAATGGCAATGGGCTTCTCTTCAATGAAAACGACAGGTGGTACCAAAAGGAGATTATTGAAACGCTGGAAGCGGTGAAAGAAAAAGGGCTGATGCTGGAAATTAACACCAGAGGTTTATATAAAAAGAAAACCACAACGAGCTACCCCTCACCGTGGGTTTTTCGCTACCTGAAGGACATGTCGATTCCCATCATGATAAACTCCGACAGCCATCATACGCAGGAAATGACTGGATTTTTCATCGAAACAGCCGAGCAGTTGATCAGTGCCGGCCTCACGCAAGTGATGGTGCTCCTCAACAATGACTGGCAGGAAGGACGCCTTACTGTCGACGGGATTGAGGTGTGATCAGTTGAGAATGTGCGTCTTTTGCATTAGATTGATATGACGCTAGTTTGATTTTTTAATAGCTATGCTGAACGCCCGAAAAGCAAATGGTTGATGGGCATTTTGCATAACAACAACACACACATGAGCGAACCCATGGATGCCCTCAGTTGGCAAAAGAAGATTTACCTTGACGGCATGGCTGGTATTTTACCGAAGGTACCTGTCGACTTTGCCAAACTTCAGAAAGCCGCCAAAAAGAAAATGAGCAAAGAGGCCTGGGCCTATATTGCTGGTGGCGCAGGTCGGGCGACTACGATGGCTGAAAACCTCTCAGGCTTCAAAAAATGGAAGATTGTTCCCCGCATGCTCAACGATGTATCACGAAGAGACACTTCTACTACCCTCTTTGGCCAAAAGCTTCCCCTACCACTGCTGCTCTCTCCAGTGGGCGTGCTCGAAATGGTGCACAAAAAAGCCGACCTGGCGGTGGGAAAGGCTGCTGCAAAAGCTGGTATTCCCTTTATCTTTTCCAATCAGGCTTCTGTGCCTATGGAAACGGTTGCCAGGGCCATGGGCGACAGCCCAAGGTGGTTTCAACTCTACTGGAGCAAGTCGAATGAGCTGGTGGAAAGCCTGGTGAAAAGGGCCGAGAATTGTGGCTGTTCGGCCATCGTCGTAACGCTCGACACCTCCATGCTCGGCTGGAGAACCAGGGACCTCGACCTGGCCTTCCTCCCCTTCCTGAAAGCCAGGGGCATTGCACAATACACAAGCGATCCGGTGTTTATGCGCCTGCTAAAAGAGAAAGCCATCGGCGAGGAAACTCCTGTTGAAAGGAAAATCAGGCCAACTACCTTTCTGTCCCTTATTCAATTATTAAACAACTACCCAGGCAACTTCTTTAAAAACGCCTTTTCAGGCGAGCCACTGGCAGCCGTCCGACAATTTATCAACATCTACTCCCGGCCCTCCCTTACGTGGCGAGATCTCGCATTTCTGAGAAAAAGAACCAAGCTACCCATACTGTTGAAGGGCATTCTGCACCCCGAAGATGCGAAAATGGCCATGGAGCATGAAATGGATGGCATTATACTTTCTAACCACGGGGGCAGGCAAGTGGACGGTGCTGTCAGCACTATTGAAATGTTGCCAGAAGTGAAAAAAGCCGTTGGTGAAAACTTCCCCATTTTGCTCGATTCGGGCGTACGCTCAGGGGCGGATATGATGAAAGCACTGGCACTGGGTGCTTCAGCCGTTTGCATGGCAAGAAGTTATGCGTTTGGACTTGCCATTGCCGGAGAGCAAGGGGTGTATGACGTGATCAGGAACATGGCGGCAGATTTTGAGCTCAATATGGGCTTGGCTGGTTGCAAGAATATTGAGGAAGTGAAAGCGCTGAAGCTGAGAGAATAGCACTTTTATTGAAGACAAAACCCAAATAACAAGCGCCAAAAGGCAAATAAATCTCAAATTCGAATAAGCGAAATTCGAAACCTTCTACGCCACCAGATCCGCCGTCGCTTGGGCCGTCCTCTGACCTTGGCCTGTCCCCTGACAGCCCAAACACATCGCAAAAGACTTTCGTTAAGGTCCGTCGGGGGACAGACCACGGAGTTGGAGGTTGTTTTCGAGGTTTCTCATTTTGTGCCTTGGAGCTTATTTGAGATTTGTCCTTTTGTTATTTGGGATTTCCTTATACCAGCTCAACTGCTTATTTGAGGTTGATTTTTGACATTTCAACAAATGCCTGATGACCCCTCCCACCTCTTTCAGACTTCCACACCTTGGGTCGTCCTCTGACCCTGGGCTGTCCCCTGACAGCCCACTTGAGTTTGGCTATTTTCGGCAATAAAAAAGTGCGGCCTGGGTTCTTTCAGGTCTAATTCTACGGCTTTGCATCATAGCCTGAAGATTAACGAAGTGGGTAAAATTGATATTTAGGCTTTGAGCAT